>NZ_JACIHG010000010.1:0-388334 GCF_014198315.1 Bradyrhizobium sp. CIR48 | reverse complement strand
CTGCACCCAACAGGCCGCACATATGGATGCAAGCGATCCGGTCAAACCTCACAAAGCTCTTGTGCCACGGGGGCCGTCCACATATGGGTCCCGGCGTTCGCCGGGACGACAACCGGTGAGATAGGTCCCAGCTGCGTCAACACCTTCATTGCGAGCGCAGCGAAACAATCAAGAATCCCTCCGCGAAGAGAGCCTGGATTGCTTCGCTGCGCTCGCAATGACGGAGCATGGCGCGAAGCCGGCATTCGCCAATTCGCATTTCAAATTACAGTGACAGCTTTTTGCGGATGTGCGGCCCGCCTCCGTCAGCGCTCGTGCGGCCCAACTCCCGGTCACTTGCTTTTTGCAAGTGACTCTCCTACTTTCCCGCCATGCAGCCCAAATCCCCCTCGATCCTGGAATGCCCGGTCGGCCGTGCCGTGGAGACGGTCGGTGAATGGTGGAGCATCCTGATCCTGCGAGATGCGTTTCAGGGTGCGACGAAGTTCGACGAGTTCTCGCAAAGCCTCGGCATCGCGCCGAACATCCTGTCGCGGCGGCTTGCCCATCTCACCGCATCAGGCATGTTCGTGCGCCGCCGTTATCAGGAGCGGCCGCCGCGTTACGAATACGTTCTGACTGACAAGGCGCGGGATTTCTTCCCGGTGATCGCTACGCTGCTCGCCTTCGGCAACAAGCATCTCGCGCCCAAAGGCGAATCCATCGTGCTGGCGAACCGGAGCGACGCTCGCCCGTTCAATCCGGTCGTGGTCGACGCTGCCGACATGCAGCCGATCACGCTCGCCAATACGATCGTCGTCGCCGGTCCCCGCGCGAGCCGCGGCATGCGCAAGCGGATCGCTTCACTCAAGGCCATGAACCCGGCCGTCGCGCCGGCTGGAGAGTAATATGCGTCGGATCGTCGTGACGGGAATGGGCGCGGTATCGCCGCTCGGCTGCGGTGTCGAAACCTCATGGCGCCGGCTGCTCGCCGGCCACAGCGGACTGCGCCCTCTGCCCGAATGGGCGCAGGCGCTGCCGGCGCGCATTGCCGGACTCGTGCCCGACAAGGCCGACGATGCCGAGGGCGGCTTCGATCCCGCGCAGGCCGCCGCGCCAAAAGACCAGCGCAAGATGGATCGCTTCATCCTGTTCGCGCTGCTCGCGGCCGCCGAGGCGATCGCGCAGGCGAAATGGACGCCGCAGGACGCTGCCGCGCTGGAGCGCACCGCGACGATCATCGCCTCCGGCGTCGGCGGTTTCCCGGCGATGGCGGAGGCGGTGCGCATCACCGAGCAGCGCGGCGCGCGCCGGCTGTCGCCGTTCACGATCCCCTCCTTCCTGGCCAATCTCGCCGCCGGCCACGTCTCGATCAAATATGGCTACAAGGGCGCGCTGGGCACGCCGGTCACCGCGTGCGCCGCCGGCGTGCAGGCGATCGGCGATGCCGCGCGCATGATTCGATCAGGCGAAGTCGACATCGCGATCTGCGGCGGCGCGGAGGCCTGCATCGACATCGTCAGCCTCGGCGGCTTTGCGGCGGCTCGCGCGTTGTCGAGCGGGTTCAACGAGGAGCCGGCGCGCGCCTCACGCCCGTTCGATCGCGACCGCGACGGCTTTGTCATGGGCGAAGGCGCCGGCATTCTTGTGATCGAGGATCTGGAACATGCGCTCGCGCGCGGCGCCACGCCGATCGCAGAGTTGATCGGATACGGCACGACGGCGGACGCCTACCACATGACATCAGGCCCGCCTGACGGCGACGGCGCGCGGCGCGCCATGGAGATCGCGCTCCGGCAGGCGAGCCTTGCGCCGGCGGATCTGCAGCACCTCAACGCCCACGCGACATCGACGCCCGCCGGCGATGAGAGCGAGCTTGGCGCGATCGCGGCGCTGTTCGGCCGCAACCGCGGCATCGCCGTCAGCGCGACCAAATCGGCCACCGGCCATCTGCTCGGCGCCGCCGGCGGCCTCGAGGCGATCTTCACCGTGCTCGCTTTGCGCGACCAGATCGCGCCGCCGACGCTCAATCTCGAAAACCCCGATGCGGGCGCTGAAGGCATCGACATCGTCGCCGGCGCCGCGCGGCCGATGCCGATGCAACACGCGATCTCCAATGGCTTCGGCTTCGGCGGGGTCAATGCCAGCGTGATCTTCCGCCGCACGGGCTAAACGAGAGCCTCCCGCGCCAGAAGACTTGCAATCGCAGCCCGCTCCGTTACCAAAACAGGATGATCGAAACGAATTTCTGGCTGTTCCTGGCCGCAGCCTGTCTCATTGCCGCCGTTCCCGGCCCCGGCATCTTCTACGTCGCGGCACGGACCTTGTCGGAGGGACGCGCCAGCGGCTTCGCATCGACCGCAGGCACGGCGCTGGGCGGGCTGGTTCATGTCGTCGCGGGCAGCCTCGGCATCTCCGCAATCATTCTCGCCAGCGCCGAATTGTTCGCCGCCGTCAAATTCGTCGGCGCGCTCTACCTGGTCTGGCTCGGCATCAAGACTTTCCGCAGCGCCGGCCGCACACTGTCGCTAGAGGGAGAAGCCTTCGGCGACAAGCGCGCGTTCCGCGACGGCGTGCTGGTCGAGGCGCTGAACCCGAAGACCGCCGCGTTCTTCCTCGCTTTCATTCCGCAATTCCTCGATCCCGCGGGGTCGAGCCCCACGCTGCAATTCATCCTGCTCGGCGCGATCTCGGTGGCGTTGAACACCCTCGCCGACGTCGTCGTCGTGCTGATGGCCTCCGCGACACGCAACCAGCTGATTGGACGACCGCATCTGATGCGGCGTCTCACGCAGGGCTCCGGCGTCTTCATTGCAGGCCTCGGCCTGTCGCTGGCATTGGTGCGGCGGCCTGTGAATGGATAGCGCCCCGATGCTCACCCCGCAAAGCCGCTTCTACGAGTCCCATGGCCTG
Source organism: Bradyrhizobium sp. CIR48 (assembly GCF_014198315.1). NCBI lineage: Bacteria > Pseudomonadati > Pseudomonadota > Alphaproteobacteria > Hyphomicrobiales > Nitrobacteraceae > Bradyrhizobium > Bradyrhizobium sp. CIR48. The sequence continues at coordinate 385,442 of NZ_JACIHG010000010.1, read as the reverse complement.
CGGCTGCATTACGCCGATTGGGGCAATGAGGGCGCGCCGCCTCTGATCCTGGTCCATGGCGGCCGCGATCATTGCCGCAGCTGGGACGTCATCGCCCGATCGCTGCAGCCGCATTTTCACGTGGTGACGCCCGACCTGCGCGGCCACGGCGATTCCGACTGGACCAGGGGCGGCAGCTACGCGCTGACCGAATATGTCTACGATCTCACCCAGCTCATCCGCACCATCGCAGCGCCTCAGGTGACCCTCGTCGGACATTCGATGGGCGGCATGGTGAGCCTGATCTTTACAGGGTCGTTTCCCGAGCAGGTCTCGAAGCTGGTCGTGCTCGACGGCGTGACCATGCTGCCGGACTCGCCGAAGCCGCCGGCACATGAGCGCATCGGCAAATGGGTGGCCCAGCTCGACAAACTGCACGACCGCATGCCGCGCCGCTATGCGACCCTCGAAGACGCGGCCGCACAGATGGTGCTTCACAACAAGCGCCTGTCCCGTGACCTCGCGCTGCATCTCGCCACCCACGGCGCACGGCAGAACGAGGACGGCACCTATAGCTGGAAGTTCGATCCCTATCAGCGCGCTAGCGCGCCGCACCGGCTCTGGCCGGACGATCACGTCGCGCTGTGGTCGCGCATCGCCTGCCCGACGCTGCTCTTGAACGCCGGCGAAAGCTTTCTCGCCGGTGCCAGGGCCGCAGGCCTGGAGCGTTACTTCCCGCAAGCGCGCGTCGAGACCATTGCCGGGGCGGGACACTGGCTGCAGCACGACAAGCCGGACGAGGTGCTGAGCGAGATCCGAAAGTTTCTCGGGCTGACCGAGCAAAGCGCGGGTTAGCCGCACTGCCGTAGGGTGGGCAAAGCGAAGCGTGCCCACGCATCTGTCTCCGTATCGGAGAGATGGTGGGCACGGCGCAAAAGCGCCTTTGCCCACCCTACGGCACCGTCTCCGGAGAGAGACTCAGCTCAATGTCCCCGCATGCACCCACCAGCCGGGGTGGTCGCGCCGGATCTTTTCGGCCGCGGCATGCGTATCTGCGGGCGAGCCGTAGATCGCAAAGCACGTCGCGCCTGAGCCGGACATGCGGGCGAGCTTGACGCCGGCGGAGCCACGCAAGGCCTCCAGCACGTCGCCGATGACAGGTTCGATACGTAGCGCAGGCTTTTCGAGATCGTTGGCAACGGTTTCGAGAACGTCGACCCAATCGGCAATCGATCCGCCCTCCTCCGGCCAGGCCGGAGCTCCCAGAACCGAGGTGGCGCCGACCAGAAGCTCGCCGTTGCGCAGGCCCAGCTCCTGGAAAACATCCTTGGTCGCCACAGGCACGCGCGGATTGACCATCACGCAAGGCATGCTCGGCAATGCGAGCGGCAGCAGCTGCTCGCCGACGCCGGTCATGTCGCAGGCGCGCGAGAGCAGGCACACCGGCACATCGGCGCCGGTCGCGAGCGCGACCTTCTGCAGGCGCGGATCGTCAAGCGACAGATTGTTGAGACGCGCCAGGAGCCGCAGCGCCGCTGCCGCATCAGCCGAGCCGCCGCCGATGCCGGCGGCAACCGGCAGCACCTTGTCGAGCGCGAAGGCGCCGAGCTTCAGGTTCGGCACAGCATCGGCCAACAGCCTGGCCGCCTTGAAGACGAGATTGTCCGCGGTATCGCCGCAAGCCGCGGCAAGCGGTCCCGTGGTGGTGAGCTTCAGCTCGCCGCCCGGCTCCAATGTCAGCCGATCGGCGCAATCGGCAAACGCGACCACACTTTCGAGATCATGATAGCCATCGGCACGACGGCCCACGACGCGAAGGCTAAGATTGACCTTCGCCCGTCCTTCTTCAATCAACGCCGGCATCGGCGACACGCCCCCAACTTCAGTTCCTTGTCGCGCATGATCTTGTCGGAAAACCGCTACACGCTTTGCGCTAGCGCGGCCCTTCGGGTCCGGATCATGCGCAAGCCTAGCCGCCCTTGCCGTCGTCCTTCTTCTTTTCCGCCTGCGCGGCCGAAGAGTTCGAATTGTCGTCGGCGAGGCCATTGGCGATCTTGGCCTCGATCTTCGGCAGCTCTTCCGGCTCGGGCTTGAGATCGCGCGCGTGCGACCACTGGAATTTGGCTTCCAGCGTGCGGCCGACCCGCCAATAGGCATCGCCGAGATGGTCGTTGATGGTGGGATCCTCGGGCTTGAGGTCGATCGCGCGCTCGAGGTTCTTCACCGCTTCCTCATAATTGCCGATGCGGTAATAGGCCCAGCCGAGGGAGTCGACGATGTAGCCGTCGTCGGGACGCTGCTCGACGGCGCGCTTGATCATCTTCATGCCTTCGTCGAGGTTCACGCCCTGGTCGATCCAGGAATAGCCGAGATAGTTGAGAACATGCGGCTGGTCGGGCTGGAGCTCGAGCGCCTTCTTCATGTCGGCCTCGGCCTTGGCCCACTGCTTGGAGCGCTCCTCGCAGATACCACGATAATAGTACCAGACGCTGTTGGCCTTGTCGTTGCCGGGCGGCAGCACGTCGACGCCTAGCGAATAGGTCGCGCCGCAGTCGCCGAACCTCTTGCGGCCGCGCTCGATGTTGCCGAGCGCCATGATCGCTTCGAGGTCCTTGGCATCCTCCGATGTAACGCCCTTGAGGATCTTGATCGCCTCGTCGGTGCGGTCGGCGGAATCCAGATCGATGGCAAGCTGGATCTGCGCATTGCGCTTGAGCGGCGAGGTCGACGGCACGCGCTCATAGACCTTGATCGCCATCTGCGGCCGCTTCACGGACTCGTAGAGATCGGCCAGCGAGAGCAGCGCCAGCGGATGGGTCGGCTGGAGGTAGAGCGAGAGCTGGAGATAGACCAGCGCCAGATCCTCGCCGCCGCGGCGGGTCAGCGTGGCGCCGATGCCGTAGAGCGCTTCGGCGGCGCCGGCCTGGGCGGAATCGACCAGCGGCGGCATTTTCTTGCCGGCCTTGGTCTCGCGCAGGCCTTCCTGGATCAGCGGATGGCGCGCGAGCTTCTTGTCGAAGGCCTGGTAGACGGTGGTCGCGGCGGCCGAATCCTTGTTGCGCGACAGCCAGCGCGCATAGGCCTCGGTCACGCGCAGCATGGAATCGTCGAGCTTGTAGGCGCGCTCGAAGCGGGTGCCGGCGTCTTTCTCCTTGCCGGAGAGCTCGAGGATCATGCCGGCGTGCAGGTCCTTGAACAGCGGGTACCATTCGGGACCTGCCAGCTTGTCGATGGTGGCGACACCGCCCTTGGCATCACCCGCGCCATAGGCAGCCCACCCCGACAGCAGCGTGGCGACGAGATCGGTGATCGGACCGCGGATCGACTGGTTGATGTTGGTCTGCGCGGCCGCGTACTTCTTCACCTTGAGATCATGCACGCCGACGACGAGACGCGCGACGCGGTTGGTCTTGTCGATGGTGAGGATGCGCTCGGCGAGCTTGACGGCTTCGTCGATGTCGCCGTCGGCGACCGACGAGATGAAGGCGCGGTCGAGCAGCTCGTTGTTCTTGGGATCGGTGCGCAGCGCCGAGCGGTAGAAGGCGGCGGCGGAGGCGGCGTCGCGCTCGACGCTGGCGTGGCGGGCAGCGAGATAGCTGCCGGCGGTGGTGAGCGACTTCAGATCGTTTCGGGTCGGAAACTGTGCCGCCGTGTCGGACGGATGATCCGGCGTCTGCGCCAGGACCCTGCCGGGGACGGTCGCGATCGCTGTGCCCATGAGGGCGATGGCGGCAACAGTCCAGCGGTTGAAACGATTTGAGAACATCAGGGCTCGCCTTGAGTTGGTAGTGCCTGGGTTTGCAGCAGAGGGCCGTATCGCATGCGAACGCGGCCGGTGGCATCGGGACCCGGAACCGTCCGGCGGACAATGCCGCTTTTGGCGCTTCGCCGCAAGGATTCGGGCCGGGCGATCCCCTCCGCACGCCTTAAATCGGCCAAGAGCGGTCCCAAGACGCTGCCAGTATGGCCTTATCGTGGCCGCGACCGGTGGCCGCAGCGGTGTCCTCACGCGAACGTGCGCCGGATCACCCTCGCGATCAGGTCCTTGTGCTCGGCCGGCTCTTACATCGCCTCATAGTTGGGACCGCCGCCGCCCTCGGGGGGAACCCAGGTGATGTTACCGTTGGGGTCCTTCACGTCGCAGGTTTTGCAGTGAACGCAGTTCTGGGCGTTGATCTGGAAGCGCGGGCTCGTGCCTTCCTCGACCCATTCATAGACGCCGGCCGGGCAATAACGATTCGAGGGACCGGCGAACACGTCGTGCTCGGAGGTCTTCTGCAGGTTCATGTCGGTAACCTTGAGATGGACCGGCTGGTCCTCCTCATGGTTGGTGTTGGACAGGAACACCGAGGACAGCTTGTCGAACGAGATCTTGCCGTCCGGCTTCGGGTAGTTCTTGGGCGCGTGGCTCTTGGCCGGATCGAGCGTGGCGCGATCGGGCTTGGCGTGCGCCTGGGTGCCGAACAGCGAAGCGCCGAACAGCGTGTTGCACCACATGTCGAAGCCGCCCAGCGCGACGCCGAGCACGGTGCCGAACTTCGACCACAGCGGCTTGACGTTGCGGACCAGGAACAGATCCTTGCCGACCGACGACGAGCGCCACGCATTCTCGTATTCGACGAGCTCGTCATTGGCGCGATCGGCGGCCAGCGCCGTCGCGACATGTTCAGCCGCGAGCATGCCGGTGCCCATCGCATTGTGCACGCCCTTGATGCGCGGCACGTTGACGAAGCCGGCCGCGCAGCCAATCAGCGCGCCGCCGGGGAAGCTGAGTTTCGGCACCGACTGGTAACCGCCCTCGGTAATGGCGCGCGCGCCATAGGCGAGACGCTTGCCGCCTTCAAAGGTGCCGCGGATCGACGGATGGGTCTTGAAGCGTTGGAATTCGTCGAACGGCGACAGGTACGGATCGTCGTAGTTGAGATGCACGACGAAGCCGACGGCGACGAGGTTGTCGTCGTAATGATAGAGGAACGAGCCGCCGCCGGTCTTCAGGTCGAGCGGCCAGCCGAAGGAATGCTGGATCATGCCCTTCTGGTGCTTGGCGGGATCGATCTGCCAGACTTCCTTGAGGCCGATGCCGAACTTCGCCGGCTCGCTCTTGGAGTCCAGCGCAAACTTGGCGATGAGCTGCTTGGTCAGGCTGCCGCGGGCGCCTTCGGCGAACAGCGTGTACTTGCCGAGCAACTCCATGCCACGAGTGAAGGAGTCCTTCGGCTTGCCGTCCCGGCCGATGCCCATGTCGCCAGTGGCAATGCCCTTGACGTTGCCGGCGTCGTCATAGAGCACCTCGGCCGCAGCAAAGCCCGGATAGATCTCGACGCCAAGCGCTTCAGCCTTGCGCGCCAGCCAGCGGCAGACATTGCCGAGCGAGCCGATGTAGCAGTGATGATTGTCCATCAGCGGCGGCATCATGAAGTTCGGCAGCTTGATCGCGCCGCCGCCCGTCATCCAGTAGAAGCGGTCGTCCTTCACCTGGGTCTTCAGCGGGCAGTCGGAATCCTCGCGCCAGTCCGGGATCAGCTTGTCGAGCCCTGCGGGGTCGATCACGGCGCCGGAGAGAATGTGCGCGCCGACCTCGGAGCCCTTCTCCACCACGACGACGTTGAGATCGGCATTGAGCTGCTTCAGCCGGATCGCGGCCGACAGGCCCGAGGGGCCGGCGCCGACGATGACGACGTCGAATTCCATGGATTCGCGCGGGGGAAGTTCTTCGGTGCTCATCTGATCTCAGCCCTTGAGACGGTCCTTGGTCATTTGCGCCCTCTTGTTTCCGATTTTTCCGGGTAGGACAACCTCGGAAATGCGTTTCGCCGGGGTGCAAGGGGGGTGCAAGGCGCCCTAAACGGGACCTCCCCGGTTCTGGTAGGCCAGAACCGGGGAAGTCCCATCTTTTTTGACGCGTTTTCTTCACGCGAACCGGGTGGCCACTTCGCTCGAAAACGCTATGCTATAATAGTCAGACTTTCCCATGATACCCGAACCCGCACCCACCGTCCGCGAGCTTCTCGCCTTCTATCTGGAGGCCGGTGTCGATTGCGCGCTCGCGGAGGAACCGATCGACCGCCTGGCGGAATTGGATGCGCCGCCGCCGGCCCCGCGCGTGGCGCCTCCGGTCGAGGCACCTCGTCCTGTCGCCGCCCCCGCGGCCATGCGCGGCGAGGCCGCACCGGCGCCGGACATCGCAATTGCCTCCGCACGCGAGGCCGCGCGCACTGCGCCGACGCTGGAAGCGCTGCGCGAGCTGATGCAGAGCTTCGAGGGCTGCGCGCTGAAACACACTGCGACGCGGCTGGTATTTGCCGACGGCAATCCGCAGGCGCGTATCATGTTCGTCGGCGAGGCGCCGGGCCGCGATGAGGACATCGAGGGGCTGCCCTTCGTCGGGCGCAGCGGCAAGCTGCTCGATCTCATGATCGGCGCCATCGGGCTCAACCGCAGCACGGCCTACATCGCCAACGTGATTCCGTGGCGGCCGCCCGGCAACCGCACGCCGACGCCGCAGGAGACGCAGATCTGCCTGCCCTTCATCCAGCGCCAGATCGAGCTGGTGAATCCCGACGTGCTGGTGACGCTCGGCAATCCCTCTACGCAGACGCTGCTCGGAACGCGCGAAGGCATCATGCGCACCCGCGGGCGCTGGTTCGACTACGACGCCGGCGGGCGCACCATCCGCGCGCTGCCGACGTTCCATCCGGCCTATCTGCTCCGCTCGCCGTCCTACAAGCGGCTGGCCTGGCAGGATCTGCGCGCGATCGCCAAGGTGCTGGCGGGCTAGCGAGCTCTCGTGTCCCGGACGCGGTGCGGCACGCAGCTCTCGTAGGATGGGCAAAGCGAAGCGTGCCCACCACCTATCGTGGGCACGGCGCGTTGCGCCTTTGCCCACCCTACGATTTCAGCGTCCGTAACAACGCGCGCGGCTCACGTCCCCTTCGGCCGCACGATGGCCCAGCCGACGCGCAGGAGCTGCTGACGACCGGTCACCAGCCATTCGAAGGCGCGCGGCACTTCCGGCACGATGCCGGGAAAGCGCTTGAGGATATCCGGCGGCGGCGTGCCGGCCGTATCGGAGGCGCGCCAGACCACGACGCCGCCGGTCTCGCTGAATTTTGCCTGGTTGATCCACGGCGTGCGCGCAGGGTCGGCATCGATGAAGAGATGCGGCCGGCCGGAATGCAGCGTGATCAGGCTCGCAAGCTGCGTCTCGCCGGCCACCGCACGCAGGCGATGGTTGGTGCGGCGGGCAAAGCTCTCGTCGAAGAAGTCCGAGATCGCGCGCGCCGGCATCGAGGTCGCGATCTCGTTCGTGCCGGTCCAGGGCAGCAGCAGGACGGCGAGCACGACGCCGACGGCCGGCGCCACGACGGCGGCGGCCCAGACCGTCCGCAGCATCCGCGCACGGCGCATCGCGATGAGATCGCCGGCTGCGACCACCACGGCAAGCCCGGACACAACCACCACGACGCCGGCGCCGCCGACGACAGACTCGAGCCCGAGCAGGCCGGAGATCAGCACCGCGCCCAGCGCAGGCGCCAGCGCGAAGAAATAGACGAAGTTGCGCCCCAGCGGCTCGACCGGCGGCCGATAGATGATCGGCGGCTCCTCGCCCTTGCCGGCGAACAGGCCGGCGTTGAGGAAGGTCAGCGCCGGGATCGCAGCGGCCCCGAGCACGAGGCCGCCGAACAGCCAGGCCGCATGCAGGGCGCGGGCATTCAGTTCCGCAACTTGCGGCAGGGCCGGCATCACGAGAGTCTCGGCACGCATCAGCCAGACCGCATAGGGCAGCGCCAGCACCGCGACGACAACAAGCGCGAACAGCGGATCGAGCGCGCGCAGCGTCCGGCGGCCGCCGGCGGTCGAGACCGCGAAGACAACGAGCAGCAGCAACAGGAAAATCGCCGCGGGCGTCGTCAGCAGCAGGAGACCGGCCTCGATCGACCAGGCGAACCAGGCATTGCCGCGGCGCTGGCCGATGATCTGCCAGGAGTGCAGCAGCAGCAGCGCCCACAGCGGCCGGGCCAGGACAAGCGGGCCGAAGTCGAGCGTCGACGAGGAGAAGGCGAGCACCGTCATGGTCAAGAGCACCGCGAGCACTGCCTGCTGCGAGCCGACCACGGCGCGGGAGAGATGATAGAGCGCAATGAACGTCGCGATCTCGCAGAGCTCGGCCAGCACATAGACGCCGAACATGTGGCCGCCGGCGGCGCGATAGGCGATGTCGGCGAGCCAGACCGGCAAGGGCGGACCGAGATCGGTGCCGACCTGGTATTCACGTCCGAAAGCCAGGAGCGTCGCGAGGCTGCCGGGCGGGCTGCGGTAGAACACCAGCGCCACGAACAGCCACATCGCGGCCTGCAGCAGCACGGCGATCCAGACGATCAGCCGCGGCCGGGCGCGAATGAGCTCGATGACCAGGGAGGTAAACCGCATGCAACGTCCGAAAGATGCAGCCAACCCGTCCAGCCGGCCCTATTCGCTCACAAACACTTTGATAAGGGGCGTCACGCGTCGTGGCAACGACGGTGTGCTCCCTCTCCCCGTTCTTAAGGGGCGCGACGAGCTTCGCTCGCGCTGGGAGGGTCGGGGTGAGGGGCTGCGTCGGCAATCACGGTGACAGATGGACTCGCGGAGGCTCCCCCTCACCCGCATCCCATCTTGGATGGGAAGCGGCCTCTCCCCGCAGGCGGGAGAGGCGAAGAGGGCAGCGGAGAGAGCCGTTAGAGACCCGCCGACGCGTCGACCTCGACGCTGGCTTCCACCGGCACCTCAACCTCGGTCACCGTAAACAGATCCGGCACCGGCTCGACGGTCCACGGCATGTGCTTGGCACGCGCCGCCGCAACCGGGGCGAAGAAGCGGCGGTGATGGACCGAGGGGCCGAGACGGTCGAGCGCGTCGAGGTGCTCGGGGACGGCGTAGCCCTTGTGCTGCTCGAAGCCATAGCCTGGGCAGTCCTGCGCCAGCGCGCACATCAGGCGGTCGCGCGTCACCTTGGCGATGATGGAGGCCGCCGCGATCGACAGCACGATGCCATCGCCGCCGATCACGGCTTCGCAATCGCAAGGAGTGTCGAGCCGGTCGCGGCCGTCGACGAAGACGTGCCTCGGCGCCTCCGGCAGTGCCACCACGGCGCGCTTCAGCGCCCACAATGAGGCGCGCAATATGTTGTCGCGGTCGATTCGCGAGGGCGAGGCGACGGCGACCGAGACCTGGGCGATGGCGCAGATCTTGTCGAACAGTTTTTCGCGTTCCTCGGCGGTCAGGCGCTTGGAATCGTCAATGCCGCGCGGAATCCGGTCGGGGTCGAGAATCACGGCCGCGGCTACCACGGGGCCGGCGAGCGGCCCGCGGCCGGCTTCGTCGCAGCCGGCGACCGGCCAGACGCCGCGCTTGATCAGCGCGCGCTCGCGCCGGAAGCTCGGCGGTGCGACCGCGATGATGCCTTTCTTGCCTGCGGGAACGGTCGTTGTTTTGGTCGCAGGCGCTTTGCCGGCCTTGGCGGGCGCTGCCTTCTTCGCAGCGTCCTTCCTTGGCGCGTCTTTGGCCGGTGTCTTGGCGGACTTGTCCCGAATCATGGCGGGGATCGTGCGCAAGCGGCCCGGCCGGCGCAACCGGGAACCCCGCGCAATTCCCGTTATTCAGGCTGCCCTATTGCGCCAGATGCACCCGCCGATCCTCGCCGACCTCGATGCCGGGTGCGACCACGACCTCCCAGGGATGGCCGTCGGGATCGGCAAAATAACCGGAATAGCCGCCATAATCGGTCTCGTGCGCGGCCTTCAGCAGCTTTGCCCCCTTGCCGAGAGCAAAGGCCAGCACCGCATCGACTTCCTCTCGGGTCCGACAGTTCCAGGCGATCGTGATGCCGCGGAAGGTCGATGGCCTCGGCTGGTCCGGCAACGTCGCGTCGGCCGAGAGCTGATCCCAGGGATACAGCGCGAGCACCGGGCCACCGGTATCGTAGAAAGCGACGGCCTCGCCGGTCGCCTTTAGCCGGCGCGCAAAACCGAGCGCGTCGTAAAAAGCGATGCTGGCACGGATATCGCTGACGCCAAGCGTGATGACAGTGAGCCGCGGCACCGGCGGGTGAAGTTCCTTGACCATGCGACGCCTCTTCCACTTCCCCGATCAGAACAGGCTGAGCTGATCGCCGTTCCGATTCGGTCGCGCGAAGTGATCGGTCGTCAGCTTGGAGCGCCGTTTGTTGAGGCCGAGCCTGTCGCAGGCGATCTCGAAGCGGCGGCCGATGGTCCAGGCCATTGGTCCGGTGCCCTTCATCCGTTCGCCCCATTTCGCATCGTAGTCGCGGCCGCCGCGCATGTCGCGGATCAGCGTGAAGACGTGGCGATAGCGGTCGGGATAGTTCGCCATCAGCCATTCGCGGAAGAGATCGCGCACCTCCAGCGGCAGCCGCAGCAGCACATAGGAGGCTTCCTTGACGCCGGCATGGGCGGCAGCATCGAGGATGCGCTCGATCTCGGAATCGTTCAGCGCGGGGATCACGGGCGCAACCATCACCGTGGTGGGAATGCCAGCGTCCGAGAGCTGCTTCAGCGCCTCCAGCCGCTTCGGCGGCGTCGAGGCGCGCGGCTCCATGGTGCGCGCGAGCTTCGGATCGAGCGAGGTGACGGAGATCGCGACCTTGGCGAGGTTGCGCTTGGCCATCCGCGCGAGGATATCGATGTCGCGCACCACCAGCGCCGACTTGGTGACGATGCCGACGGGATGGCCGGCACCCTCGAGAACCTCGAGGATGCCGCGCATGATTTTGCGCTCGCGCTCGATCGGCTGATAGGGATCGGTGTTGGTGCCGATCGCGATCATCCGGGGCTCATAGCCGGTCGCGGCGAGCTCTTTCTCCAGCAGCGCCGGCGCCTCGGGCTTGACGAACAGCTTTGACTCGAAGTCGAGCCCGGGCGACAGGCCGAGATAGGCATGGGTCGGCCGCGCGAAGCAGTAGACGCAGCCATGCTCGCAGCCGCGATAGGGATTGATCGAGCGGTCGAAGCCGATATCGGGGGAATCGTTGCGGGTGATCACCTTGCGCGAGGTGTCGACCCCCACACTGGTCTTGAACGGCGGCAGCTCTTCCAGGCTCTGCCAGCCGTCGTCGAAGGCCACGCGCGCCTCCGCCTCATAGCGGCCGCTGGCATTCGACTGTGCCCCCCGCCCCCGCCTGCGTGCGCGGTCGATGGCGACGCCAAGCTCTGGAAAGTCAGAGTCCACACCCGCCGGCTCGGAGGGCGCCTTGACCGGCGGGTGTTTGAGAGCATGAGAGGATGCTGCTGGACTCATGAAGCCAAGATAGCACGACAACGGAACAAATCAAGAACACAAACAAAAAATGGGAAAACAACCCCATGCAAAGTAGCCGCTCAAATTTCGGGCGCGGTCCTTTGACCTCACGCAACACACCCGTCGCAACGATTTCGTTTGATGCCGGCCAGGGATCAATCGTCGCGGAACAATGTTGGTGACGATCGCCGGGTGAAGGTCAGCAGGAACATGACAAATCAACAACAATCGGCCGCGGCAAGCAGCAACCTCGACCTCCTCGATCGCTACTGGCGCGCCGCGAACTACCTCTCCGTCGGGCAAATCTACCTGCTCGACAATCCGCTGCTGCGCGAGCCCTTGCAGGCCGAGCACATCAAGCCGCGTCTGCTCGGCCATTGGGGCACGACGCCCGGCCTGAACTTCATCTACGCCCATCTCAACCGCGTCATCCGCGCGCTGGATGTCAGCGTGCTCTATGTCTGCGGTCCCGGCCATGGCGGGCCGGGCATGGTCGCCAACACCTATCTGGAAGGCAGCTACAGCGAGATCTATCCCGACATCGCGCGCGACACGGACGGATTGCGCAAGCTGTTCAGGCAGTTCTCCTTTCCCGGCGGCATTCCGAGCCACGCGGCGCCGGAAACGCCGGGCTCGATCCACGAGGGCGGCGAGCTCGGCTACGCGCTGGTGCACGCCTACGGTGCGGCGCTGGACAATCCCGACTTGATCGTGGCTTGCGTGGTTGGTGACGGCGAAGCGGAAACCGGCCCGCTCGCGGCCTCCTGGCACTCCAACAAGTTCCTGAACCCCGCGCATGACGGCGCGGTGCTGCCGATCCTGCATCTGAACGGCTACAAGATCGCCAACCCGACCGTGCTCGGGCGGATGCGGGACAGCGAGATCCGCGACCTGTTCCGCGGGTTCGGCCACGAGCCGCTGTTCGTCGCGGGCGACGATCCCAAATTGATGCATCAGGCCATGGCGGATGCGCTCGACGTTGCGCTCGCCAGCATCCGCTCGATCCAGCAGCACGCCCGCGACGGCCGCAAGGCAGTCGAGCGGCCGCGCTGGCCGATGATCGTGCTGCGCAGCCCGAAGGGTTGGACCGGCCCGAAAGAGGTCGACGGCAAGAAGGTCGAGGGTTTTTGGCGCGCGCATCAGGTGCCGGTGGCGGGCTGTCGCGAGAACCCGGCGCACCTCAAAGTGCTCGAAAACTGGATGCGCAGCTACGAGCCCGAAAAGCTGTTCGACCAGAGCGGGGCGCTCATTCCAGAACTTCAGGCGCTCGCGCCCGAAGGCATTCGCCGCATGGGCGCCAATCCGCATGCCAATGGCGGCCTGCTCAAGAAGGAGCTGAAGCTGCCAGACTTCCGCAGCTTCGCCATCGAGGTGCCGCAGCCCGGCGGCGTCGCAGCCGAAGCGACGCGCGAGCTCGGCAAATTCCTGCGCGACGTCATCCGCCTCAACGCGAAGGAGCGCAATTTCCGCATCATGGGCCCGGACGAAACCGCGTCAAACCGGCTGGATGCGGTGTTCGAGGAGACCGAGCGGGTCTGGATGGAGCCGATCGAGCCTTACGACGTGCACCTCGCGCAGGACGGCCGCGTCATGGAAGTGCTGAGCGAGCATCTCTGTCAGGGCTGGCTCGAGGGCTATCTGCTCACCGGACGCCACGGCTTCTTCTCCTGCTACGAGGCCTTCATCCACATCGTGGATTCCATGTTCAACCAGCACGCCAAATGGCTGAAGGTCACGCGCGATCTGCCGTGGCGGCGCCCGATCGCCTCGCTCAACTATCTCCTGACCTCGCATGTCTGGCGGCAGGACCATAACGGCTTCAGCCATCAGGATCCCGGCTTCGTCGATCTCGTCGCCAACAAGAAGGCCGATATCGTTCGTATCTACTTCCCGCCTGACGCCAACACGCTGCTGTGGATCGCCGATCACTGCCTGCGGACCTATAACCGCATCAACGTCATCGTCGCCGGCAAGCAGCCGGCGCCGCAATGGCTCTCGATGCAGGAAGCAGCCACGCATTGCGATGCCGGCATCGGCATCTGGACCTGGGCGGGGACGGAAGATGCAACGGGCGAGCCCGACGTGGTGATGGCCTGCGCCGGCGATGTGCCGACGCTGGAGACGCTCGCCGCCGTCGATCTGTTGCGCAAGGCGCTGCCGAACCTGAAAATCCGCGTCGTCAACGTCGTCGACCTCATGACGCTGCAACCGAGGGATCAGCATCCGCACGGCCTGTCCGACCGCGACTTCGACAGCCTGTTCACGCGCGACAAGCCTGTCATCTTCGCCTATCACGGCTACCCCTATCTGATCCACCGCCTGACCTATAACCGCACCAACCATGCCGGCCTGCATGTGCGCGGCTTTGCCGAGGAAGGCACCACGACGACGCCGTTCGACATGGTCGTGCTCAACGAGCTCGACCGCTACCACCTCGCGATCGAGGCGATCGAACGCGTGCCCGGGCTGGCGGCTAGGGCCGCGCAGGCCAAGCAGCAATTCCGCGACAAGCTGATCGAGCATGCGCGCTACGTGCGCGAGCACGGCGAGGACATGCCTGATGTCCAGGGCTGGGTCTGGCCCAACAGCTCCGGCGGCACTACCCCGACTGAGGCCGGCGACTAGCCATGCCGGACACGGTCCTCGTCCTCAACTCGGGATCGTCGAGCATCAAGTTCGGCCTGTTCGATATCTCTGCTGTTGAACCCAGCCTGCTCTGCAAGGGGCTGCTCGACGAGCACGAGGCAAAGCCCCGGCTGGTGGTGAAGAGCCCGGCGGGCGAAGACCTGTTCGAGACACGAAGAGAAGCGGCGGACGCCGACGGCGACCATCTGTTCGTCGATGTGCTCGCCTTCATCGAGGACCGGTTCGGCGGACATCATCTGCGCGCCGTCGGCCATCGCATCGTTCATGGCGGGCCGGACTATTCAGGCCCGGTCGCGCTGACGGACGACGTCACCGCGAAGCTGGAGGCATTGACCCCGCTGGCGCCACTGCACCAGCCGCGGTGCCTCGCGCCAATTCGCGCGCTCGCGGCGATCCGTCCAGCGCTGAGGCAGATCGCCTGCTTCGATACGGCGTTCCATCACGGCCTGGCGCCGCCGGCGAGCCGCTTCGCCATTCCGAGGCGCTATGAGGAACGAGGCGTGCGACGCTACGGATTTCACGGACTCTCCTTCGAATATGTCGCGGGACGCCTCGCCGAGGTTGCGCCGGAGCTCGTTGCGAAGCGCAGCGTCATCGCGCATCTCGGCAACGGCGCCAGCCTGTGCGCGTTACACCACGGGCGCAGCGTCGACACCACCATGGGACTGACGCCGCTCGACGGCCTGGTGATGGGCACACGCTGCGGCACGATCGATCCCGGCGTGCTGCTCTATCTGCAACAGCACGAAAAGATGTCGATCGAGGATGTCCAGCACCTGCTCTATCACCAGTCGGGCCTGCTCGGCGTCTCCGGCATCTCCGCGGACATGCGCACGCTGCTGGCGAGCGGCGAGATTGCCGCACGGGAGGCGGTCGATCTCTTCACCTTCCGCGCGGCGCAGCAGGTCGCGATGATGGCGACCACGCTTGGCGGCCTCGATTGTCTGGTCTTCACCGGCGGCATCGGCGAGCACGCCAAGGAGATCCGCAGCGCGATCGGCGAGCGGCTCGGCTGGCTCGGCGTGCGGATCGATGCGACGGCGAATGACGCGGCGCGCGAGCGGATCAGCGGGGGCGGAAACGCCGTCGACGTGTTCGTCATCCCGACGGATGAGGAGATGACGATCGCACGCCACTGTGCAGCGGTGCTGCAACCTAAAGGGACAATATCGTAGGGCGGGCAAAAGGCGCAAAAAGCGCCGTGCCCACGATCTTTCTCCCGCGGCGACAGCTGGTGGGCACGGCGCAAGAGCGCCTTTGCCCACCCTACGACACCGGACTCGTGGAGATTGAGGCACAACAGCGCGCGAAAAAAACGCTCAATGCGTTCCCGACCAGATCTGAAAACACCCGATCGCGACCTCGATCACGATCAGCACCACGACCGCGATCTCCAGGCGCAGCGAGCGCTGGGTGTCGATGATGTCGGTCAGCGCGTTGGCGGTCTCCGACACCGCGGTGAGCTTGCGCTCGAGCGTGTCGAGGCGTTCTTTCAGCTCGTACTCGTCCTCGAGGCGGGAATAGAGCCGGTCGAGCTCGGGCTTCTCCCAGAGCACGTCGGGCTTCTCGGCGATCGCGACGCGGCCGGCGACGCGCTGCTGCATCAGCAGTGCATTGCCGATCAGTTGCAGGATGCCCTTGCGACGGCGCGGCGTGCGGCCGTGCTCGGCGAGCTCCCGCGCAAACGGCTCGATCACATCGAAGACCGCGGCGACGCGGCGCTCGTCGCGCGCCAGCGACGTGCTCTTGGCGAGCGCGTCCGCAACCAGCAGCAACCGGTCGTCGGAGAACTTTGCGAGGCAGATCGGCCCGCCCGGCTGGATCGCTTCAGCGCTTTCATCCTTGCAGAGCTGTGCCTGCGCAATCTCTTCCTCATACGGGCTGAGCTCGCCGATCACCCGCGGCTTCAGGCTGTCGATCAGCACTTTCTCCTCGGACGGGAGCAGCCCGATCAGCACCACGACGCCGTAACGGAAGATCACGGCAAGGCCGGCATGGACGCGGAAGGCGGCGGGCGTCGACGAGACCAGCGTGCCGATCTCGAGACCGGCGGCGTTGATGCGGTCGCCCAGCATCAGCGCGCGGATCCGCAAGGTCGGCGCAGCCTCCGGCTTCGGCGACGTTGACGCCGTGCCAACAGCGAGTTGATCGGCGTTCACAGGAAGCCTCCGCCGGCACCAAAGTCACACATTTCCCGTTCGAACCTTTCTTGCAGGGCGCACCCTCCCTGCAGGAGCCGGCTACCCGCGCGCCGCGCAATGTCGCCGTAAAACTCCGGGTTAATACCCCCGGGACGCGCTTGTGCCGAAACATTCGGCAACATCGCCAACCCGCGCGTGACACATTTGGCTGCGAGGACTGGCTGCAGTTTACCATCGCACGCCGAAGCGCGGCCGGAAAGTTGCACTCGGCAACGCCACGTGTTTATGACAACATATAACAAGCTACGCTTCTCCCGAAGTGCAGACATTGAAGCCTCAATCATGCTGAGCGTCATCATTCCGACCGAAGGCGTCGAGCAGACCGCCGTGGCGACTCTGGCCGCGCTGGTCCCCGGGGCCGCCGCCGGCGTCATCCGCGAGGTGCTTCTGGTCGACGGCACCCGCAACGGCGTCATCGAGCGGGTTGCCGACGTCGCAGGCTGCCGTTTCGTCTGCTTCGAGGGATCTTCGCAAGGCGCCGCGCTCGCGGCCGGCGCGCTCCAGGCCCGCTCGCCGTGGCTGATGTTCCTGCCCGCAGGCGCCGTGCTCGAAACCGGCTGGATCGAGGAAACCACCCAGTTCATCCAGGCCGTCGCGACCAGCGGACGGGACCGTGCTGCCGTGTTCCGCTATGCGCGCTCGCCTTACGCCGATACCGGATTGCGCGACGTCCTCCGGGCCGTGGTGCGCAGGGTGATCGGCCCGCTCGGCGATCAGGGTCTTTTGATTGCGCGTGATCATTACGACCGGATCGGCGGTTACCCGCCGCAGGCCCGCCGTTCCGAGGCACGGCTGCTGCGCCGGCTCGGCCGCTCGTCCCGGACCATGCTGCGCAGCCGGATCGTCATGGTCGGCTGAAGTCACCGCATACTTGCCAAAGTCAAATAATTAATTGACAATGGCAAGTATCGAGGTGCCCCATGCCATCAAGCTCTTCCCCATCAGCCCTTGCGATCGAACAGGTCGCTGACGATCGCATCGCGGCGGTCCGCGCCTTCAACCGCTTCTATACTCGCAAGCTCGGTGTGCTCGACCAGCATCTCGGAAAGAGCCCGTTCTCGCTCAGCGAGGCCCGGGTGCTCTACGAACTCGCGCATCGCGACGAGCTGGCGGCAAAGGAGATCGGAAACGAGCTTGGCCTCGACCCCGGCTATCTCAGCCGCATCGTGCAAAGCTTCGACGAAAAGGGGCTGATCACGCGAAGGCCCCTGCCCGCCGATCGCCGGCAATACCAGCTCAGCCTCACCGCCAAGGGCCGCCAGACCTACGCCAAGCTGAACCTGAGCTCGCAAAACGAGGTCGCCGCAATGCTGGCCCAGCTTTCGGCCAGCGATGCAACGCGGCTCACGCAGGCCATGGCGACCATCGAGGCCGTGCTGGAGCAACGTCGAACCCAGCCTGCGGCTTTCATGCTGCGCAGCCACCGCGTCGGTGACATGGGCTGGGTCATCTCCAAGCAGGCCGCCGCCTATGCCGCGGACTACAACTGGGACATCAGCTACGAGGCGCTGGTCGCCGAGATCTGCGCACAGTTCATCAAGAACTATGACGCCGCGCGCGAGCACTGCTGGATCGCGGAAGTGGGCGGCGAGCCGGTCGGCTCGATCTTCCTGGTCAAGGCCACCGACGAGATCGCCAAGCTGCGCCTGTTGCAGGTGGAGAAGAAGGCGCGCGGGCTCGGTGTCGGTCGTGCGCTGGTCGAGCAATGCATCCAGGGCGCTCGCGAGCGGGGCTACAGCAGGATGACGCTGTGGACGCAAAGCATCCTGGTTGCCGCACGCGGCATCTATCAAAGTGCAGGCTTCAAGCTCGTGAAGGAAGAGAAGCACCACAGCTTCGGTGCCGATCTGGTCGGCGAGACCTGGGAGCGGGATCTCTGATTTTGCGACGAGCGCGATGCGCATGAATGTGCCCTCGCCCCTTGTGGGAGAGGGCAGCGACGCCGGCAGACACAGGCTCACTTGGGTGAGGGGTGTGTCTCAGCGTATTCCGTGCGGATAGATACCCCTCATCCGGCGCTTCGCGCCACCTTCTCCCACAAGGGGAGAAGGGAGAAAGCAATCACACCGTCGCGCCTTGCGCCTTCGGCCTTCGCAGATGCTCGTCCAGCCGCGGCATGATCTCGACAAAATTGCAGGGGCGCGTGCGGTAGTCGAGCTGAGCGGCGAGGATGCCGTCCCAGCCGTCGCGGCAGGCGCCGGGGGAGCCTGGCAGGCAGAAGATGTAGGTCGCACCCGCGACGCCGGCGGTGGCGCGGCTCTGGATCGTCGACGTGCCGATCTTGGCGTGGCTGAGCAGGTGGAACGCGATCGAGAAACCGTCCATCCGCTTTTCGAACAACGGCTCGATCGCCTCCGGCGTGACGTCGCGCCCGGTGAAGCCGGTGCCGCCGGTGGTGATGACGACGTCGATGCCGGCATCCGCGATCCAGCGGCGAACGACGGCGCGGATCGCCTCGACATCGTCGGTGACGATCTCGCGGGCGGCGAGGCGATGGCCCGCTGCGGCAAGGCGGTCGGCGAGCGTCTGGCCGGACTTGTCATCCGCGAGCGCACGGGTGTCGGACACGGTGAGCACCGCGATGTCGAGCGGGATGAATTGTTTTGCTTCGTCGATGGAGGCCACGACTTCACTCCTGTTTCCTGCCCACCGCCGTCATCCTGAGGTGCGCGCCGTGCGGTGCAAGGGCACCGCAGGGCGAGCCTCGAAGGATGGGCCGCAAGCTCCGCCATCCTTCGAGGCTCGCCAAGTGGCGAGCGCCTCAGGATGACGCCACTAATAGCTTACTACTGCCCGCCGCCGAACGTGTTGCAGGCCTGGACCGTGCCCTGCTGATAGCCGGTCATGAACCACTGCTTGCGCTGCGCGGCCGAGCCGTGGGTGAAGGAATCGGGCACGACGCGTCCCGTGGCCTGGCGCTGCAGCGTGTCGTCGCCGATCGCGCTCGCCGTGGTCAGCGCGGCGTCGATGTCGCCGGGCTCGAGGAAGTTTGGACGCTTCTTCGCCTCGCGATTGACCCAGACGCCGGACAGGCAATCGGCCTGCAATTCGACCTTCACCTGGAGCGCGTTGGCCTCCGCCTTCGAGCCGGCCTGCTGCTGCAGCCGCGTCACGCGCGGAATGATGCCGAGCAGGTTCTGGATGTGATGGCCGGCTTCATGGGCGATGATGTAGGCGGTGGTGAAATTGCAGGCGGACTTGCCGGAGCAACCGCGGAAGCGCGTCTCGACCTCGCGGAAGAACGAGGTGTCGAGGAAGATGGTGCGATCCGGCGGACAATAGAACGGCCCCATCGCCGACTCTGCCCGGCCGCAGCGGCCCCCATTGGTGACGTTGCGGAACAGCACGACCTTCGGACCAGTGTAGGACTGGCCGGAGGCCTGGAAGATTTCGCTCCAGCGATCGTCGATCTCGCCGAGAATGCCGGAGATCATGCTCCCCATCTCGTCCGTCGGCGCCCCGCGCTTGCCTGACGAGGCCTGGCGATCGGTCTGATAGCTCGGCGCCTGGCCGCCGCCGGTGAGAATCTCGGCACCGCCGATCAGGATGCGCGGATCGATGCCGAAGGCATAGCCGACGAGGCCGAGCACGATGATGGTGCCGATGCCGAGCCCGCCGCCGCCCATCGGCAGGCCGAACCCACCGCCTCCACCGCCGCCACCCTCGTCGCGACGATCCTCGATGTCGTCGCTGCGGCGGAAGTCATCGTAACGCATGGCGGCCTTCCCTTTGGAGCCCCCGATTCCCGGGACCCCTGATTCAGTTTCGTCGGCGCGCAGGAGCGCGAAAGCTCAACGCGCCACACACGTAAAATTTCCCTTGCCTTTATCAATATCGTGGCCGGCAAAAATTGCCTAGTGCGGCAACATGGCGATGCCAGCAATTTTTT
This sequence comes from Bradyrhizobium sp. CIR48, assembly GCF_014198315.1. Classification (NCBI taxonomy): domain Bacteria; kingdom Pseudomonadati; phylum Pseudomonadota; class Alphaproteobacteria; order Hyphomicrobiales; family Nitrobacteraceae; genus Bradyrhizobium; species Bradyrhizobium sp. CIR48. The sequence continues at coordinate 365,432 of NZ_JACIHG010000010.1, read as the reverse complement.
CCGAGGGTCGAGCAATTTTTTCCGAGAGAAATTTGGGGCTTTTTTGGCGCCGGGGCTGCTCCCGCAACGCGAAGAATTGCGAAATACACTGTAAAACACGACGAATGCGCACGACGACCAGCGCGCCGGACGCGGTGCGGGGACTGCTCACGAAAGCGGCGGGTTAAGTCGATTTTTACTTTGCCGCTTCAATGTAACGGTCAGTCGGTTGTTTGGTCCCGCGTCGCCGACAGCGTCGCCTGAGTCAGAGTTCTTGAGTCATGGTAGAGTCGCGTCGCGGGGCGTCTGCAAGGGCGCCCCGCACAAACTTTGAGTCCGCCTCGCATCGCATCATTCTCGGTGATTGCGTCGCCGAGATGTCGAAGCTTGAGGCTGGTTCGGTCGATCTCGTGTTCGCCGATCCGCCCTACAATCTCCAGCTCAAGGGCGATCTCAAGCGCCCCGACGAATCCCATGTCGACGCCGTCGACGACGACTGGGACAAGTTCGATTCGTTCTCCGCCTATGACGATTTCACCCGCGCCTGGCTGCTTGCCGCGCGCCGCGCGATGAAGCCGTCGGCGACGATCTGGGTGATCGGCTCCTATCACAACATCTTCCGCGTCGGCACGATCATGCAGGACCTCGGCTTCTGGCTCCTGAACGACATCGTCTGGCGCAAGTCGAACCCGATGCCGAATTTCCGCGGCCGCCGCTTCACCAACGCGCACGAGACCATGATCTGGGCCGCGCGCGACGAAAAGGCCAAGGGCTACACGTTCAATTACGAGGTGCTGAAGGCCGCGAACGAGGACGTGCAGGCACGCTCCGACTGGCTGATCCCGCTCTGCACCGGCGAGGAGCGCCTCAAGGGCGCCGACGGCAAGAAAGTGCATCCGACGCAGAAGCCGGAAGGCCTGCTCGCACGCGTGCTGCTGTCCTCATCCAAGCCGGGCGATCTCGTGATCGATCCCTTCAACGGCACCGGCACCACCGGCGCGGTCGCAAAACGCCTCGGCCGCTCCTATATCGGCTTCGAGCGCGACAAGACCTATGCGAAGGCCGCGGAAGCCCGCATCGCCAAGGTCGAGCCGCTGCCGGAGGAGAGCCTCGCCCCGTTCATGACTGCGCGCGAAGCACCGCGGGTCGCATTCTCCGAGCTGATCGAGCGCGGCATGATCATGCCCGGCACGAAGCTGTTCGACGCCAAGAAGAAGCTCGGCGCATTGGTGCGTGCCGACGGCGCCATCATGTTCGGCGACAAGGTCGGCTCGATCCACCGCATCGGCGCGGTGGCGCAGGGCGCGCAAGCCTGCAACGGCTGGACCTTCTGGCACGTCGAGACCAAGAAGGGTCTCAAGCTGATCGACGAGCTCCGCGCCGAGATCCGCGCCGGCATGGCGGCGGAGTAGCCGCTTCCCACGATCTTCTAGGGTGGGCAAAGCGACTTGTCCGCCATAGCTCGAAGAGCGACGGCGGAAGCGTGCCCACGTCCTGCCCAATTGACGCGAAGACGTGGGCACGGCGCAAACGCGCCCTTGCCCACCCTACGGCGCCTTGAATGGGGCGGCAGTCGGGACTAGATTTGCCCGGTCAGCTCCCGTCCTGACCGGTGGGCCCCATGCGACGACAGTCCGAGACATTGCTGTTGGTGCCGCTGCTGCCGATCTTCCTGCTCGGCATGTTTCCGATGTTCCTGATCGCCCTGCTGGGATTCTTCGGCCTCGCGCTGTTCGGGGTGCTCGTGATCTGCGTCGGGCTCGCCAGCAGCAACGAGGCTCACGACAATTTCAATCACGACGTCATCGTTCACGGCTATGCGCGCGGATCGGAGCGCGCGGCGCGGGCCTCCGACATGCATCTGGCCACGCGGCTCGGGCTGCGGCTGGAAGCGGTCGGCGCCGCGATGGTCATTACGGCGGCAATCGGCCTTTGTTACGCCGGCTGATCTGCGTGGCGCGCAGATACCGCCCGGCAAACTCGCCGGTTGCCCTCCCGCAACGGGTTCAGGCAAGACAGGCGGCGCGGCGATGACGCTGCGTTCGCGCCTTGCAACAAACATTGGGGAGATCGATGCTCAAATTCTATTTCAACGGATCGCCGAACCCGACCAAGGTTGCGCTCTATCTCGAAGAGTCCGGCCTGCCCTTCGAGCCGGTGAAGGTCGACACCCGCAAGGGCGAGCAGTTCACGCCGGAATTCCTCAAGATCAATCCGAATGCCAAGGTCCCGGCGATCGACGATGGCGGCACCATCGTGTTCGACAGCAACGCCATCCTGCTTTATCTCGCCGAGAAGACCGGCAAGTTCCTGCCCGCCGCGAGCGTGCGCGGCGAGACGCTGTCATGGTTGATGTTCATCGCCACCGGCGTCGGGCCGTATTCGGGGCAGGCCGTGCACTTCAAGCATTTTGCGCCGAAGGACCAGAACCACGACTACGCCCATAACCGCTACCAGTACGAGACCGACCGCCACTACAAGATTCTCGACGCTCACCTCAAAGGGCGCAGCTACATGGTCGGCAACAGCTATTCGATCGTCGACATGGCGCTGTGGGGCTGGGCGCGGATGCTGCCGTTCAAGCTCGGCGACGACGCCTTTGCGCGCTACCCCAACGTGAAGCGGCTGGTCGACGAGATCTCGGCGCGCCCGGCGGCTGCGCGTGCGATCGCTCTGAAGGACAAGTTCACCTTCAAGGCCGAGATGGACGACGAGGCGCGCGCCAATATGTTCAAGCACATGGCGACCAAGGTCGCCTGAGCGCACCGCGCCGCTCTTCGAGGCCACGCGCATGCGCGTGGCCTTTTGTGTTTGGGATTCAGGCGGCGTGGACCGAGTTCAGGAACTTGGCCACTTCGAGCTTGAGGCGGTTGCTGTCGGCCGACAGCGAGCGCGCTGCCGACAGCACCTGCGATGAGGCCGACCCGGTTTCGGAGGCGCCGCGCTGCACGTCGCCGATGTTGGACGACACCCTTTGCGTGCCATGAGCCGCCTGCTGGACGTTGCGGGAAATCTCCTGCGTTGCCGCGCCCTGCTGCTCCACGGCGGCCGCGACCGTCGACGAAATCTCCGACAGCCGCTCGATGGTGCCGCTGATCTCCCTGATGGAGCCGACCGATTCCTCCGTCGCGGCCTGGATGCCCGACACCTGCTGGGCGATCTCGCCGGTGGCCTTCGCAGTCTGCTCGGCGAGCGCCTTGACCTCGGAGGCGACCACGGCAAAGCCGCGGCCGGCTTCGCCCGCGCGCGCCGCCTCGATGGTGGCATTCAGCGCCAACAGATTGGTCTGGCCGGCGATGGTGCTGATCAGTTCGACCACGTCGCCGATCCGCGCGGCGGCCTTGGAGAGCGCGCCGACCCGGTCATTGGTCCTGCTCGCCTGACCGACGGCCTCGACCGCGATACGGGCGGATTCCTGCACCTGGCGGGCGATCTCGGACACCGAGGAGGACAGCTCCTCGGTCGCCGAGGCAACCGCCTGCACATTGGCCGAGGCCTCCTGCGAGGCGCTGGCGACCTCCGTCGACAGGTCCTGGGCCCGCGAGGCGGTCGTGGTCAAGGTGCCGGCGGAGGCTTCGAGCTCGTTCGATGCCGACGACACGGTGTTCACGATCTCGCCGACCGCCTGCTCGAACTGATCGGCGAGCCTGACCATGTCTTTCTTGCGGCTTTCCTCCTGCCGCGCCTCGATCTCGGTCTGCTCGGCGCGCAGGCGCTCAGTCTCGACCATGTTGTCCCTAAACACCTGGATCGCCTTGGCCATGTCGCCGATCTCGTCGGCCTTGCCGCGTCCGGGGATCTCGACCTCGAGATTGCCGCCCGCGATCAGTCCCATCGCGCGCGTCATCGAGGTCAGGGGACCGACGATGCTGCGGGCGATCAGGAAGGCGACGATGCCGCCGAAGAGGATGGCGAGGCCGCCGGCGATCTCCTGAATGGTCGTCGTACCGGCGATCACGGCTTCGGCGGTCATACGCGATTCCTGGTAGTCCTTCTTCAGGGTCGTTTCCGCGGCCTTGAGCCGGCCGACGCTGTCGACGATGAGAGGCGCGAGGGTCTTGTGGTAGATCTCGTCGGCCTGAAGCATCGCGGCGGATGTCGTCTCGAACGCCGATTTGTAGATTCCAAGCGAGGTCTTCACCGGCGCGAGCGTGGATCGCAATTCCGCTGCCTGCGGGCTCTTTTCGAGAGCCGCGAGCCGTTGCGCCGCCCGGTCTACGCTCGCCCTGAAATTCGTGGGTCCCTGCGCGTCGCGCAAGGCCAGGAAACGCCAGTTTGCGACCCGAACAAGGAGGACCCTGGATTCGAGGTCGGCGACGAGGGCCGCGGTGTCTTCGTCGACGGCTGCGCGCGCCGCATCGACCAGCTTGCCCATCTTGACGGCCAGCTCTTCGCCGCTCGGCAGCAACGTGGCCTTGCCCGTTCTCGCCTCGTTGACGGCGTCGCCGAGGTTGTCACGCAAGCGTCGCATCTTGGCAATGTCGTCGATGAGGCCGTTGTAGAGCGCTCGCCGATCCTCCGAGAGCGTCCCCTTGGCGCCGACCCGCAACAGCTCGATCGCAGCGGTTTCCCGCTCTTGCGCCTCCTTCATCGCGGGCTCGTTGGCGTCGTAGACGTAACGCAGATTGGCCCGCTGGATCGCCTGAAGATGGGTCGATATTTCCAAAACCCGCGCCGTGCTGTCCGAAAGTGCGGATTGTCTCGCGACCTGATCCTGCACCGCCCGCAAATTCCAGACGGCAACCACCGCCATCGCGAGACCGACCGCCACCAAGGCCATGAAGCCTGCGTACAGGCGTCCCCTGATCCGCAAACGAAACTTCGGCATTCCCACTGTCCACCCAGATGCATTTCACTTCGAGTGGCCGAACAAGTCCGGCAAAATCGTCACGACCACCCTGGCAGCCGCGCGTCTTTGCGACCCACGCTGCACCGCGACACAATGGGGGACACTCGTTAATTGAACCTTCCCATTTTTCGCGCGCATCAAAGCGGCGCGCACAATATCTGCTGATTTTATAGCCAGTTGCGCTACGCCCTTGGCGCAAGGCGTGCGACCCATGCAGATAGATACCTGCATGGGGCGCCCGGATGCATGCCTGCCTACGTGGTGGCCTGCTGCAATTGCCGCCCTGAATCCCTCCGTTCTCTCGATATTTTCAATTCCGCCGGAAGGGCTTCTTCAGCTCGTACTCAATCTCCGAACGAGACATCCCGCATTCCAGAAGCTCCCGATCGCTCATCATGACGAGCTGACGGCGCGCCGAAGACCGCTCGCGCCTGATACGGACGATCTCCGCCAGTCTTTGCCAGACCGACGCGACCATCGCCCACGGTGACGGACGTCGCCGGCGGGCGGACCAGATCATGCTCAAGTCGGTCAGCCCGCGGCTCTGACGCCCCCTTGCGGAAAAGAACCGAGCGCCCGCTCGGTCAGGATCGAGTCGCAGTACTCGCGGATCTCCTTGATCTTGCCGTCCTCGAGACGAAACACCAGGCAATAGTCATTGTCGTAGCGCACGCCGTCAGGCGTGACGTTGTCGCCCTTGGCCTCCACGACGACCACATCGCCGTCGGCGATGAAGCGGTGCGCGACGGTGCGCGTGCGGTCGCGCAGGCGGGTGCGCACATAGCCGTGCAGATCGTTGAGGATCGACTCCTTGCCTGAGAAGGTGCGCGACCAGGAATACTGGCCGGTCACGACCCATTTGGCATCTTCGGCAAGACTTGCGGCGAACAGGGCGCGATCGCGCGCGGCCGGATCGGGATTGGCGGCGGCGGCGAAAATATCCTGCATCAGTTTCTTGTTGGCGCTCGCGTTCATGGCGGCATCTCCGTTTGGTGGGAATGCGGAGATCATCGCCGCAGCATCAGAATTCTTCAAATCGATAGGGAATATGATATCTATTCGCTTGATGAATTTGAATTCGCTTGACCTCAACCTGCTGACCGCGCTCGACGCCCTGCTGCGCGAGGCCAGTGTCAGCCGCGCCGCGCTTCGAATGGGCCTGTCGCAGCCGGCGGCCAGCCACGCACTGCAGCGCCTGCGCGACATTCTCGGCGATCCGCTGCTGGTGCGCACCGGCGCGCGGATGGAGCTGACGCCGCGGGCACAGGCCCTGCGCGCGCCGCTGGCGCAGGCGCTCGATCAGGTGCGCGGCCTGTTCGTGCCCGATGACTTCGATGCCGCACGCAGCGAACGGCAATTCCGCCTGATGATGCCGGATCTCGCAGTCGAGCTGCTGATGCCGCCGCTGATGGAGAAGGTGACGCGGGCCGCGCCCAACGTCCGCATCGACATCGTGCCATGGCGGGGATCGGCGATCTTCCATGCCGAATTCGCCCGCACCATCGACCTCGTGATCTCGATCGGCAACGCCTTCAAGGGTTTTCACCGCCAGCTGCTCTACGTCGACAGCGACGCGCTGGCGGTGCGGCGCGGCCACCCCTTGGCCGCGAAGCTGAAGCGTCGCGAGACGTTCCTGGCCGCGCGCCATGTCGGCGTGATCATCCGAGGCAGCAACGAGGATCTGATCGACACCTGGCTCAGGGCCAAGGGCATCGAGCGGCACATCTCGCTAGTCGTGTCAGGCTATCTCGAAGCGCTGCACGTCGCCGCCCGCACCGATCTCGTCGCCTTCGTGCCACGCCGGCTGATCGCGGCACTGTCGAAACAGCTCGGCCTCGTCACAGCGACCCCGCCGCTCGACCCCGGGATCGACGAGCAGTTCATGTTCTACCCGACCCGCGCGCAGATGGACCCCGGCTCGATCTGGCTGCGGCGGCTGATGCTGGAGACGGGGCGGGAATTGGAGAAGCGGAAGGCCGGGTAGCTCCCGTAGGGTGGGCAAAGCGAAGCGTGCCCACCACCTGTCGCCGCCGGAAAATGATCGTGGGCACGGCGCTTTGCGCCTTTGCCTACCCTACAAGAGCCGGGCTCTTACGCCTTCTGCGCGGCCATCACCTTTGCTACGGCGGGGCGGTCAGACATGCGCTTGAAATGATCGGCGATCTTCGGCGTCGCGTTGATGTCGACGCTGTCGCCTTCGAGCCAGGTCGAGAGCGTGTAGAGATAGGGATCGCAGATCGTGAACTGATCGCCCATCACCCAGGGCCCCCGAAACATCTTCTGCTCAATCAGGGCGAAGCAGGCGCCCATGGTCTTCGGGACCATCGCCTTCATGTCGGCGAACGAGCTCTCCTGCGTCGCCCAGCGCGGACCGCGCATCTTGTGGGCATGATTGATGTGCACGGTCGAGCAGAGGTAGGAGTTGAACGACTGCACCTGGGCGAAGTCGAAGGGATCATCGAGCGGCGCGAGCTTCGCCTTCGGGAAGGTCTGCGCAAGATAGACCAGCATCGCCGGCGTCTCGGTGAGGACGCCGCGATCGGTCACCAGCGCCGGCACGCGCCCCTTCGGGTTGATCTTGAGATAGTCCGGGCTGTTTTGCTGGTTGTCCTTGAAGCTCAGCCGTTCAGCCGTGTAGTCGGCACCCGCCTCCTCCAGGGTGATGTAGGTGGCGAGCGCGCAGGTGCCGGTCGCGTAGTAGAGCTTGAGCATGTCGGACCTCATGGGGGAAAACCCGAGGTTAACGGCCCTCCGCCGCCCCGTCCATAGGGACCTCTTCGCAGTTGCCCACGGCCGCCCGGCCGTGCGAAGACGCCGTCAATCGGAGGGGATTTAGACATGACCGTACTCATCGCCGGTGGCGGCATCGGCGGGCTGACGCTTGCGCTCAGCCTGCAGCAGATCGGCGTTCCCGCAAAAGTGTTCGAGAGCGTCGCGGAGCTGAAGCCGCTCGGCGTCGGCATCAACGTGTTGCCGCATGCAGTGCGCGAGCTAATCGAGCTCGGGCTGATGGACAGACTGGACGCCAGCGGGGTGCGGACGCGCGAGCTCGCCTATTTCTCCAAGCACGGCAAGCCGATCTGGAGCGAGCCGCGCGGGCTGGAGGCCGGCTACAAATGGCCGCAATTCTCGATTCATCGCGGCACGCTGCAACAGCTCCTGCTCGACACCGCGATCGAGCGGCTCGGCCGTGACAACATCCTCACCAGCCACCATCTGACCGGCTGGACGGAGACGGCAGACGGCGTGCGCGCCGACTTCATCGATCGGGCGACCGGCAAGGCCGCCGGGAGTTACGACGGCGCGATCCTGATCGCCGCCGACGGCATTCATTCCGCCGCGCGCGAAAAGCTCTATCCCAATGAGGGTCCGCCGATCTGGAACGGCCGCATCCTCTGGCGCGGCGTCACGCCGTCCAAGGCCTTCCTGACCGGCCGCACCATGATCATGGCCGGCCACGAGATCCTGAAATTCGTCTGCTATCCGATCAGCAAGACGCCGGACGCGGCGGGCAACCATCTGATCAACTGGGTCGCCGAGCGCCACATGCCGCCGACCTATCAGTGGCGGCGCGAGGACTATAACCGCACCGCGCGGCTGGAGGAGTTTCTGCCCTGGTTCGAGAGCTGGCAGTTCGACTGGCTCGACGTGCCCGGCCTGATCAAGAACTGCCCGCACGCCTATGAATATCCGCTGGTGGACCGCGATCCGGTCTCGCAATGGACCTTCGGCAAGGTCACGCTGATGGGCGATGCCGCGCATCCGATGTACCCGATCGGCTCGAACGGCGCCTCGCAGGCCATCCTCGATGCTCGCACCATCACCCGCGAGATTCTCGCGCATGGACCGACGACCGCGGCGCTGCTCGCCTATGAGGCCGAGCGCCGGCCCGCTACCACCGACCTCGTCCTGCTCAACCGCAAGAACGGACCCGAGCAGGTCATGCAACTGGTCGAGGAGCGCGCGCCCGACGGCTTTGAGGTCGTCACCGACGTGCTGTCGCAGCAGGAACTGGAAGACATCGCCGCCAACTACAAGCGCGTTGCGGGCTTCCAGGTCGAGGCGCTGAACGCGAAGCCGCCGATCGTCAGGGGAGATGCGAAGCGCGAGCGCCTGAAGGCGGGGCGGTAAGAGTTGTCCAACCGCCCCGCGTCCGTCACGGCCCATCAATATCCATACTGTCCGGAACACACCCAATTGCCATAGGCATCGTAGCAACGGTTGTTGTAGTAGCCGTATGCACCTGCCGCCGCCGCTCCGACTCCGACTGCCGCGGCTCCGTATGCGGCTCCCCGGTAGACGCCTCTACGCGCCGCAGTACGTGCTACGGGGTACCCTGCTATTGGCCGGGAGACGTGAGCGCGGCCGTAGCGACCAGCGTGAACGGCACCGCCTCTGTAGTGCGCGCCTCCTCCGTGAAATCCCCCTCCCCGATAAGCGCCACCTCCTCCGCGGCCGCCGCGGGCGAGTGCGTCATCGGGAACAAGGCTTGCGCCGACAAGAGCGGCTGCGGCCAAGCCAACCAGAGCATATCGAAACATGGGCGTCCTCCCGTCATTGGAGTGCCGGTTCTATCCGCAGGGTGATGCCGTCAACGGGACAGGCACTTGCCCCATCATTTGGCGCGCCCTGCATGTCCAATTGACCTAGATCAACGCCCGTCTGTTTCAAAGACCCGAATTGGTCCAGCGCTTTCAGGCCGAGGCTGAAGACCATGAGCGGCCGCAACCGCCCGCTGGTGCGCTTCGATCTAAGCCAATCCTTGGATGCGAGAGAAATTTGTCCATTCGATAGACGAATAACCGAGGCTGCGATCATGAAGTTCCGGGCGGGGTTGCTTGCGGCGGCTATCTTGCTGACCGAAATGCACGCAAGTCATGCGGCGATACGGATCGCCGGCGATCGTGGCGGGCTAATCGACGCCTATGTTGACAGATATGAGCGCCTGCGCACTTCCGGAGAGACCGTCATCATCGATGGACTCTGTGCCTCATCGTGCACCATCGTTCTCGGTGCAGTTGCCGCTGACAAAATCTGTGTGACCTCGAAGGCCGCTCTCGGCTTCCACGCTGCTTGGGATTTCGGTCGGAAGGGAAGGACGATTACCGACCATGACGCCACCAATTACCTATACTCCATGTATCCCGGGCCGGTGCAGCGTTGGATCGCGGCACGCGGCGGGTTGAGGCCGCAACTCATCTTGCTGCGCGGCAAAGCACTTCAGGCGCTGTATAAGCCTTGCGCGCAGCACTCCGCGACACGGCCCCGACGGTAACGACTACCGCACCACCCTCGCCGCTTCCAGCAACCGCTCGGTCGCGCTTGCCGTTGCCAGCAAGGCGCCGTCCGCAGCCGTCAGCTTGGCCTCGACGAACGCAATCGTCTTGCCGAGCTGCGTCACCTTCGCCTCCCCGATGATCGGACCGGGCTTGGCGGGGCTGAGGAAATTCACGGTCATGCTGATGGTGGTGGTGTAGAGCCGGCCCTCACTCATCACCAGCACCGCCGGGCCCATGGTGTCGTCGAGCATGGCCGAGAGCATGCCGCCCTGGATGAAGCCCGCCGGATTGCAGAACTCTGGCTTGCCCTCGAAGCCGAGCTTGATCCAGCCCTCCTCGGGGCGGGCATCGAGCAGGCGCCATCCCAACAGCTCCGCACAGGGTGGCCTTGGAAAATTGTCGAGCGCGGTCTTGACCATTGGCAGCCTCCGTTTCGCACCCGATAGCTTAGCGCTGCTGCCAGCGTGCTGTCAGGAGGACGAGCCCGCTGAAAGGTTGAGCGCGTGCGCGATGACCTTGCGCATGACATTGGGCAGCGCCTCGTCCCTAAGGGTGGCGAGCGGCACCCAGCGCATGCCCTCGGGCGCGCGGGTGCGGGCTGCGGCTTTCGCCGTGTAGACCACCAGCTCCAGCGGAAAATGCGTGAAGACGTGGGTGACGACGCCCATTTTGCGCTGCCAGCGCGACAGCCCCTTCAGCGCCGGCGCCTGCAGCTTCGCCGCCGCATCGTCCTGGCCGGCGAGCCAGTCCGAGCCGGGCACTTCGGTCATGCCACCGAGCAGGCCCTTTTCAGGCCGGCTGCGGACCAGCAGCTCCTCGCCGCGTGTGACGACGAAGGCCGCTCCGCGCCGCAGCGTTCCGCTCTTCTTCGGCGCCTTGCGCGGAAAGGTCTCCTGCGTGCCTTGCGCGCGCGCGATGCAATCCTCGTTCAGCGGACACAACGAGCAGGCCGGCTTTTTCGGCGTGCAGATCGAGGCGCCCAAATCCATCAACGCCTGCGCGCTGTCGCCGGCGCGGGAGTTGGCAAGCAGCGTCGCCGCCAATTGCTGGATCAGAGGTTTCGCCTGCGGGAGCTCATCTTCAACTGCAAAGAGCCGCGACACCACCCGCTCGATATTGCCGTCGACCGGCATCGTGTGGCGATCGAAGGCGATCGCCGCGATCGCCGCCGCCGTGTACGGCCCGATGCCCGGCAGCGCACGCAGCCCTTCCTCGGTGTCGGGAAAGATGCCGCCATGCTCGCGTGTCACCGCGACCGCGCAGGCGTACAGGTTGCGCGCGCGCGAGTAATAGCCAAGCCCGGCCCACATCCGCAGCACATCATCCTGCGAGGCCCGTCCGAGCGCAGTGACATCCGGCCAGCGCGCGACGAATTTTTCGAAATAGGGCCCGACCGCCTTCACCGTGGTCTGCTGCAGCATGATCTCCGACAGCCAGACGCGGTATGGATCCGACGTCTCGCCGGGCGCGGCCCGCCACGGCAGACGACGGCGGTGACGGTCGTACCATTGGAGCAGGAGCGTCGGACGCGATGAGACTTTCGACTGAACTGGTTCCGGCTTGGCCTTGAGGGCAGATCTAGGGCTCATGCCTTCATTCTAGCTGCAACGCATCAGTCTCTCCACGTCATGCCAGCGCCTGTCGCTTGCATCCACGTCTTTCTTCGTGGCGAGACGTGGATGGCCGGGACAAAGCCCGTCCATGACGGCGTCAGTTCCTGACACGTCGCGCATGGTGCTATAAGGACCCATGTCCAAATTCCCTCCCAAACCCGGTCCCCTCAGCGCCAAGCCGCTGGGCATCCTGCTCAACGACGTCTTTGCCGAGGCCTATGCCAAGCAGGGTTTTGCGGCGCGCGAGCTGGTGACGCGGTGGGCGCAGATTGCAGGTCCGGAGATCGCGGCCCATGCCGAGCCGCTGAAGATGCAATGGCCGCGCCCGGTGGAGGGCCAGCCGCAGGAGCCGGCGACCCTGGTGCTGCGGGTGGAGGGGCCGATGGCGCTGGAGATCCAGCATTCCGCCGACGTGATCCTGGAGCGCGTCAACCGCTTCTTCGGCTGGAGCGCGGTCGGCAAGCTCGCCTTCCGCCAGGCTCCGCTGTCGCGCCCCCGGCGGCCGGTGCGGCCCGGCCCGCCCGATCCCAAATCGGTGGCCAAGGTGGCGGAGAGCCTTGGTGACATCGAAGATGAACAACTGAAGACGGCGCTGGCGCGGCTGGGGGCCGCCATCAAGCGAAATTGAGCCTTATTTCGCGGTCAATCTGGACCCGTCTCTACCGCTCGCCATTGCCTCAAGCTACGTTTCAAGCTAGCGACAGGCCGCCCGGGCGGGAACTTCATAAGACCCCTGGGGCGAGATTTTTGCCAATTCGGGAGCCGACCTTGATCATCACCCGCCGCGCCTTCACCACGATGCTGTCGCTGACCGGGCTTGCCGCGCTCGCCGGGCTCTCGCCGCTGCAGTTCGTCTCCGAGGCCATGGCGCAGTCGGCCGCCGACGTCGCCAAGCCCGTGTCGCTGCCCGACATGGCGCTCGGGCCCAACGATGCCGCCGTCACCATCACCGAATACGCCTCGATGACTTGCCCGCATTGTGCCGCCTTCAACGAGCAGGTGTTCCCGAAGATCAAGAAGGAATACATCGACACCGGCAAGGTGCGTTACATCTTCCGCGAGTTCCCGCTCGACATCAAAGCCGCCGCCGGCTCGATGTTGTCCCGCTGCATCGCCAATGGCGACGGGCCGAAATACTTCGCGGTCACCGACATGCTGTTCCGCCAGCAGAACGACTGGGTGGTGAAGAACACCACCGAGACCCTGACGCGGATCGGCAAGCAGGCCGGCCTCACCCAGCAGCAGGTCGAGGCCTGCCTGAAGGATCAGGCGCTGCTCGACAAGATTGCCGCCGACCAGAAATATGCCAGCGACGTTCTGAAGGTGGATTCGACGCCGACCTTCTTCATCAACGGCGAGAAGATCAAGGGCGAGACCTCGTTCGAGGAGTTCGCCAAGAAGATCAATCCGCTGCTGAAGAGCTGATTCGCTCGTCAATATCCTGATTCGCATCTCGAAAGCCGTATCTTTCCCGGCATAAATCCCTTGGGAAAAGCGGCTTTCGCCGGTTGCCCTCGCGGCGCACCGCGGCCATTGTCCAGCCGCATGAGGCGCCTCGCGCGACTCGCCCGGATAGCGACACTGCCTTCCATGGTAGTGTCCCGGCAGGGGGATTCGCGCCTGCCAACAGAGATGCGTGCTTATGAAAATCACCCGCCTGCGCCTTCACGGCTTCAAGTCCTTCGTTGAGCCCACGGACTTCGTCATCGAGCCCGGCCTGACCGGCGTGGTTGGGCCCAACGGTTGCGGCAAGTCGAATCTCGTCGAAGCGCTGCGCTGGGCGATGGGTGAGACCTCGTATAAGTCGCTGCGCGCCGCCGACATGGACGCGGTGATCTTCGCCGGCTCCGGCAACCGTCCCGCGCGCAACCACGCCGAAGTGACGATGACGATCGACAATGCCGATCGCACTGCGCCGGCGGCGATGAACGACAGCCAGCTGCTCGAAATCTCCCGCCGCATCGAGCGCGAAGCCGGCTCGGTTTATCGCATCAACGGCCGCGATGTGCGCGCCCGCGACGTGCAGATCCTGTTTGCAGATGCCGCCACCGGCGCGCGTTCGCCGGCCCTCGTCCACCAGGGCAAGATCGGCGAGATCATCCAGGCCAAGCCCGAGCAGCGCCGCCGCGTGCTGGAAGACGCTGCCGGCGTCGCCGGTCTGCACGCCCGCCGCCACGAGGCCGAGCTGCGGCTGAAGGCGGCCGAAACCAACCTGACCCGCGTCGAGGACGTGATCGGCCAGCTCGCAGGCCAGATGGAAGGCCTGAAGAAGCAGGCCCGCCAGGCCGTGCGCTACCGCGAGGTTGCCGCCAAGGTCCGCAAGGCGGAAGCCACACTGTTCCATCTGCGCTGGATCGGCGCCCATGCCGACGTCAACGAATCCGGCCAGACTCATGATCTCGCGGTGCGCGAGATGGCCGAGCGCACCCAGCACCAGGCCGAAGCCGCCCGCATCCAGGCGATCCGCGCCGCCGAAATGCCGGCGCTGCGCGATGCCGAGGCGCGCGCCGCTGCAGGCTTGCAGCGCCTGACCAATGCCCGCGAGCTGCTCGACCGCGAGGAAGAGCGCGCCAAGGAGCGCGTCGCCGAGCTCGAGCGCCGTCTCGCCCAGTTCGAAGGCGACATCTCCCGTGCTCAGCAGCAGACCATGGACGCCGACGTCGCGCTGCAGCGGCTCGACACCGAAGATTCCGAGCTGAAGGAAGAGATCAAGTCGCGCGTCGAGAAGCGCTCGGGCGTCGACGAGCGCGTCGGCGAAGCCGAGGCGGTGCTGACCGAAACCGAGCAGCAGTTCGCCGAGCTCACCACTGCGCTGGCCGACCTCACCGCCAAGCGCAACCAGCTCGAGGCCAACGTCCGCACCCACCGCGACAAGCTGGCCCGTCTCGACCAGGAGATCGCGAACGTCGCCGCGGAAGAGCAGAAGCTTGCCGCCGAGACCGGCGGCTTTGGCGATCTCGACGAGCTGACCGCGACGGTCGAGACCGCGGAGCAGACGCTGGCCGCCTCGGAAGCCGCAGCGCAGGCGAGCGAAGCCGCCCACGTTGCCGCCCGCCAGACGCTGGAATCCTCGCGCTCGCCGCTGGTCGAGGCCGACAAGCGCGCGCAGCGGCTCGAAACCGAGGCGCGCACGATCTCCAAGATCCTCAACGGCGAGACCAAGAATCTGTGGCCGCCGATCATCGACGGCATCACCGTCGACAAGGGTTTTGAGAAGGCCATCGGCGCCGCGCTCGGCGACGACCTCGATGCGCCGATCGATCCGTCGGCGCCGATGCGCTGGACCAATGTCGGACAGACCGACGGCGATCCGGAGCTGCCCGAAGGCGCCGTGCCGCTCGCCAATCATGTGCAGGCGCCGGCCGAGCTGACGCGCCGTCTGGCCCAGATCGGCGTGGTGCCGCGTGAGCGCGGCGCCGAGCTGGTCTCCCAGCTCAAGACCGGCCAGCGGCTGGTCTCGCCCGAGGGCGACGTCTGGCGCTGGGACGGTTTTGTCGCGGCCGCTCACGCCCCGACCGGCGCAGCGAGGCGCCTGGCCGAGCGCGCCCGCCTCGTCGACATCGAGAACGAGCTGGAGCAGGCCCGCATCGACGCGCAGATCAAGCGTCGGGCGCTGGAGAACGCCGAGTCCGAGCTGCAGATGGCGGCCAGCACCGAAGGCGCCAGCCGCGAAGCCTGGCGCGCCGCGCAGCGCGAGCTCAACGTCGCGCGCGAGCGTCATGCCACCGCCGAGCGCGAGATCAGCCGCCATGCCGCGCGCAAGGCAACACTGTCGGAAGCGCACAGCCGTCTCGCCGCCGACCGCGCCGAGGCCGAAGCTGCGTATGAATATGCCGAAGCCGGCATTTCCGAGCTGCCGTCGAGCGAGGACACCGAGACCCGTCTCGCCGCGGTCCGCAGCGACATCGAAGGCCATCGCCGCATGGCCGCCCAGGTCCGCGCCGAGGCGCAGGCGCTGGCGCGCGAGGCCGAGCTCGCCGACCGCCGCGTGCAGGCCATCCTGGCCGAGCGCACCGAGTGGCAGAACCGCAAGGAGAGCGCGGCCTCCCACATCGACACCATCCAGGCCCGTATTGCCGAGCTCACGATCGAGCGCAGCGAGCTTGAAAACGCGCCGCAAGTGTTCGCGGAAAAGCGCAGCGCGCTGATCACCGAGATCGAATACGCCGAGAACGACCGCCGCATGGCCGCCGACGCGCTCGCCACCGCGGAGACCGCGATGGCCGAGACCGATCGCGTCGCCAAGCTGACCTTGGAGGCACTCTCCAGCTCGCGCGAGGCCACCGCCCGCGCCGAGGAGCGCATGGAAGGCGCCCGGCGCCGGCTCGAGGACATCGAGCGCGAGATCCGCGACATGCTCGAGGTCGAGCCGCAAGCCGTCGCCGGCCTCGCCGAGATCGAGCCCGGCGCGGAGCTGCCGCCGCTGCACGACATCGAGGAAGACCTCGAAAAGATGCGCCGCGACCGCGAGCGCCTCGGCGCAGTCAATCTGCGCGCCGAGGAAGAGCTGCGCGAGGTCGAGACCCAGCACACCGGCCTCGTCACCGAGCGCGACGACCTCGTCGAAGCGATCAAGCGTCTGCGCCAGGGTATCCAGAGCCTCAACAAGGAGGCGCGCGAGCGGCTCCTGACCTCATTCGAGGTCGTCAACAACCACTTCAAGCGGCTGTTCGTCGAGCTGTTCGGCGGCGGCGAAGCGGCGCTGCACCTGATCGAGAGCGACGACCCGCTGGAAGCCGGCCTCGAAATCATTGCGAAACCGCCGGGCAAGAAGCCGCAGACGCTGTCGCTGCTCTCGGGCGGCGAGCAGGCCCTGACCGCGATGGCACTGATCTTCGCGGTGTTCTTGACCAACCCCTCGCCGATCTGCGTGCTGGACGAAGTCGACGCGCCGCTCGACGACCACAACGTCGAACGGTACTGCAACCTGCTGCACGAAATGACCGGCTCGACCGACACGCGCTTCATCATCATCACGCACAATCCGATCACGATGGCGCGGATGAACCGGTTGTTCGGCGTCACCATGGCCGAGCGCGGCGTCTCGCAGCTGGTGTCGGTCAGCCTGTCAGAGGCGGTGGACATCCTCGACCAGAACGTGGCGTGACGCTGCGGTCGTTCCACACCCATTGACGTCATCATCCGCCTTGTGCGCAAATTGCGCACTGGAGCGGATGATCCAGTACGCTGCGGCCTTTCGGTCTTGACGGCACTGTCTCGGAGTACTGGATGCCCGCCTTCGCGGGGCATGACCGCAGATGATGATAGCTCCCACCCTCCCGCCTGAACTCAAGGCCGCCCTCGACGGCAAGCTGCAGGGCTTCTCCCGCACCGACGCTGCACAACGGTCGCAGAAAATCTCGACCGCCTACCGCGCCGGCGGCGGCTCCGGCACCATCAAGACCGACTCCGATGCGCTCGCCTATGCGCTCGCGCGCATGCCGGCGACCTACGCGGCCGTGGCCGCCAGCCTCAATGCGCTCACCGAGATTGCGCCCGATCTCGCCCCGGAAACGTTGCTCGATGTCGGCGCAGGTCCGGGCACCGCGAGCTGGGCCGCTGCGGAAGCCTTTCCATCGCTGCAGGATTTTACCCTGCTCGACGCCAACGCCACCTTGAGCCGGCTTGCACTCGAACTGGCGCGCGACAGCTCACGATTGGCGGAGTGCCGCTATCTGCCCGGCGATGCCGGCGGCAACCTCACTGAAGTCTCGCCAGCCGATCTCGTCGTCGCCAGCTACGTCATCGGCGAGCTGGGCGAAAGCGACCAGCGCAAGCTCGCGGAAGCGATGTGGGCAAAAGCGCGCCACGCGCTGGTCGTGATCGAGCCCGGCACGCCCGCCGGCACCGCGCGCATCCTCGCCCTGCGGCAGCAGCTGATCGCGGCTGGCGCTTACGTCGCCGCCCCCTGCCCGCACGAAAAGCCCTGCCCGCTCACCGCGCCCGACTGGTGCCATTTCAACCAGCGCCTGCCGCGCTCGCAGGCGCACCGCCAGATCAAGGGCGCCGAGGTGCCGTTCGAGGACGAGCGTCTTATCTACGTCGCGCTGACCCGAACGCCGCCGACTACCCGTGCCGCGCGCGTGCTGGCGCCCCCGGATGTCGGCAAGGCCGAGATCACGGCCAAGCTCTGCACCGAGGACGGCGTCGCCATCACGAGGGTGCCTCGCCGCGACAAGGCCGCCTATGCTGGAGCACGCCGCTGGCGCTGGGGCGACGCTATTCTGTCCGAAAGTTAACCTCGTTCCGGACTTTTGCCTTGAACGCGGGCGGCTCCACATTCGACCAAGTCTTACCTCCCCTCTGCGCCGGGCTCTCACCCTGCGCCAATTTGGTCTAGGCTAGCGCCTGCCTTCTTCCCCCTTCAGGAGTTCTCCATGTCGACCGGCTGGATCGTTCTCGGCGTCATCGTCGTCCTCGCGCTGTTCGCCTTCAGCGCCTACAACCGCCTGGTGGCGCTGAGCCAGCGCGTCGGCCAGGCTTTTGCCGATATCGACGTGCAGCTCAAGCAGCGCCACGACCTGGTTCCGAACCTGGTCGAAACGGTGAAGGGCTACGCCTCGCATGAGCGCGGCACGCTCGACGATGTCATCAAGGCACGCAATTCGGCGATGTCGGCGCAGGGGCCGGCGCAGGTTTCCGCGGCCGAGAACCAGCTGTCCGGCGCGCTCGGCCGGCTGATCGCGCTGTCGGAGGCCTATCCCGACCTCAAGGCCAACGCCAATTTCCAGCAACTCGCATCCGAGCTTTCCGACCTCGAGAACAAGATCGCGGCGAGCCGCCGCTTCTTCAACAACGCGGTCCAGGAATACAACACCGGCATCCAGCAGCTGCCCGCCGCCTTGTTCGCAGGCATGTTCGGCTTCACCAGGAAGGACTTCTTCGATCTCGGCGCCAGCCGCACCGAGGTCGAGGCCGCGCCGCAGGTGAAGTTCTGATCTTGAGCCGATAGGCCGGCAGGGCACCCGCGTCATGGCCGCGTATGGTCTCTACACGCACATCGCCTCGAACAAGTTTCGTTCGATGCTGCTGCTCGCCGGCCTGTTCATGCTGGTCTACGTGCTGGTCTATGCTGGCGCGCTGGTCGCCGAAGTCGTCATCAACGGCAATGAGACCGTCGTCTATTACCTGAGGCGCGCCCTCCACGATCTGATCGTGGCCGCGCCGGTTGCGACGATCGTGGCGGCGGCCTGGGTCGTGATCGCCTATTTCTTCCACCAGTCGATGATCGACGCGGTGACCGGCGGCCACGACGTCACGAGGCAGGAGGAGCCGCGGCTCTACAATCTGCTGGAAAATCTCTGCATCTCGCGCGGCATCACCATGCCGAAGCTGAAGATCATGGAGAGCCCGGCGCTGAACGCGTTCGCGACCGGCCTCAATCCGCGGCAATATTCGATCACCGTCACCACGGGTCTCCTCGATGCCCTGAACGACAAGGAGATCGAGGCGGTGCTGGGCCACGAGCTGACCCACATCAAGAACGGCGATGTGCAGCTGATGGTGGTCGCCGTCATCATCGCCGGCGTGGTCGGCTTCTTCGGCGAATTGTTCTTCCGCCTGTTCACCAATTTCAACTGGAGCTCCGGCTCCGGCGGCTCATGGTCCTCGGGCTCCTCCTCGTCGTCGCGGTCGTCCTCCTCGTCGAGCGACAACAAGAGTTCCGGCGGCGGCGCGGTAATCGTGATCATCATCGCGATCGTGCTGATCGTGGTGGCCTGGCTGCTGTCCCAGGTGGTCAAGCTCGCACTGTCACGTTCGCGCGAATATCTCGCCGACGCCGGCTCCGTCGAGCTGACGAAAGACCCTGATGCGATGATCTCGGCGCTGCGCAAGATCGAGAATCGCGGCGAGCTGCCCGGCGCGACCTCGGCCGTGATGGAGCTCTGCGTCGACAATCCCCGCGAGGGCTTTGCCGATCTGTTCGCGACCCACCCATCCGTGCAGTCCCGGGTCGACGCGCTGGTCAAGTTTGCCGGCGGCCACGATCCTGGCCCGCGGCCGCTGGCCGAGGAAACGGAGGAGCCCGAGGCGCAAGCCGACCTGCAGGACGCCCCACCGCCGCTGCGTCATGGCCCGTGGGACGACGCCAGCGGCCCGGCCGCTCCTCCGCCGCCCCTGCCCGCACCCGGCTCCTCGGAGACCGCGAGCAGCAAGCCTACAGGCAATCTCATGGGTCCCTGGGGCCGTCATTAAGCACGCGATGTCCTGCCATGCGCGGCGGGTTTCGCCGCGATTGGGAAAAACTTCGGGAATTGCCTTATCGACATGCCGAGGATTTGAATTCTCCCTTGTTTCTGCCATGTTCGCGCCCAACAGCAGACTTGGGACATCCTTGGGACATCGATTTGGGGCCCGGCCGATTGCGACCTCGCGATCGGGGGCGCGTTAGGGGACAGCAATGGCAAAGCCGGCAGTGGTTGTGGTGGGCGCGGACAAGGGCGGGGTCGGCAAGACCACGGTGTCGCGCACCTTGCTCGATTATTTTTCCGCCAACAACGTGCCGACGCGCGCCTTCGACACGGAATCGCCGCGCGGAACCCTGAAGCGCTTCCACCCCGACATCACCGAGATCGTCGACATGACGACGACATCGGACCAGATGAAGATCTTCGACACGCTCAACGCGGTGAGCCCTTCGGTCACTGTCATCGACGTTCGCGCCGGCCTGCTCTCGCCCGCGCTGGCTTCGCTCCGCGACATCGGCTTCCTCGACGCCGCCAAGGCCGGCCAGATCACCTTCGCGGTGTTCCACATCCTCGGACCCTCGATCGCCTCGCTGGAGGAGATCGCCGAGACTGCCGGGTTCATGACCGGCGCAAAATATTTCCTGGTGAAGAACTTCATCAACGACACCCAGTTCTTCCAATGGGACCAGGCGACCTACAATTCCTACTTCCACCGCATCAAGGACGCGACCGAGCTGACCATCCCCAAGCTCAACGAAATGGCCTATGAGCAGGTCGAGGTGTCCTCCGTCCCGTTCCTGAAATTCGTCGCCAACAAGGGCATCAGCGACGAGGCCGCGAACTATTCCTTCGTGCTGCGCGGCTATGTCCGGCACTGGTTGGCGAATGTCTGGAGCGAGTTCGACCGGATCCGGCTGACCGATATCGTCGGCTCGAAGCCCGTCACCCGCAACAGCGAAAAATAGTTGCGCAAGCAGGGCTGATACGGCTGGATTGGTCGCCAGGTTCGACTGATATAGCTGCCGATGCCCGCCACGCCCGTCTACATCATCTGCTCGCCCCGCCCGCAGGTCGGCAAGACGCTGCTGGCGCGGCTGCTTGCGGAATTTCTGCTGCTCAAGAACGGCAATGTCGCGGCCTTCGACGTCAATCTGAAGGAACCGTCGTTGCTCGACTACCTGCCAAAGATCACGGAGACCGCCGACGTGATCGATACCTACGGCAAGATGCAGCTGATGGACCGCGTCATCGTCGATGACGGCATGGCCAAGGTGATCGACCTCGGTTTCCACGCCTTCGACGAGTTCTTCAAGATGACCGACGAGATCGGCCTCTTGAAGGAGGCCGCGCGCCGCCATGTCGCGCCTCAGATCCTGTTCGTCGCCGACACCGACCGCGCCTCGGCCCGCGCCCACGAGATGCTGCGCGGGCAGATCCCGCGGATGAACCTGATCACCGTCGACAATGAATATGTCGTGCGCGGCGAGCTGCCGGCCGCGATGGCCGGCGGCCGCCTGTTCCGCCTGCCGGCCTTGCCCGGCTTCCTCAAGACCTATGTCGACCGGCTGAACTTCTCCTTCACCGGCTATCTGCGCCAGGAGAAGGACGCCTCGACCGAGCTGCACCAATGGACCCGGCGGAATTACTTTGCCTTCCGCGAGCTCGAGCTCAGCCTGATCCTGCAGCGATCCTAGATAATTTCACCCGGATAATATTTACTGCGGGTTGAAGCGGGCTTAGTGAGGCGGACATCGGTATCCCCTCAGCAAGGCCTGTCACCGTGAGCATCGACCGGAAAGCAGCGATCGCCGCCTACAAGGAGCGAAAGACCATCGCGGGCGTCTTTGTCGTCCGCTGTGCGGCCTCCGGCGAGGCCTGGGTCGGCCAGGCACCGAACCTCGAGACGATCCAGAACCGCATCTGGTTCTCGCTGCGCCAAGGCAGCCACACCTGCCGCAGCCTCCAGGCTGCCTGGAATGCGCATGGCGAGGCCGGCCTGAACTTTGGCGAATGCGAGCGCCTTGGAGGATGAGGAAACCGCCTATGTCAGGAACGCACTCCTGAAGGAGCGCCTGCTGCATTGGCGGGATGAACTGAAGGCCGAGGCGATCTGAAGATCGCGGCGACCTCTCAGTGTCCCTCGAACGTCATTAGCGTGCGCACGGGCACGTCCATGGCGCGCAGCTTGGCGGCGCCGCCGAGCTCGGGCAGGTCGATGATGAAGCATGCGGCGACGACGTTGGCGCCGATCTGGCGCAGCAGCTTCACCGCGCCCTCCGCGGTGCCGCCGGTGGCGATGAGGTCGTCGACCAGGATGACGCGCTCGCCGGGCTGGATCGCGTCGACATGCATCTCCATCTCGTCGATGCCGTATTCGAGCGAGTAAGCGATGCGCACGGTGGTGTGCGGCAGCTTGCCTTTCTTGCGGATCGGCACGAAGCCGGCCGAGAGCTGGTGCGCCACTGCGCCGCCGATGATGAAGCCACGCGCCTCCATGCCTGCGACCTTGTCGATCTTGTTGCCGGCCCAGGGATTGACGAGCTCGTCCACCGCGCGGCGGAACGCGCGCGCGTCAGCGAGCAGGGTCGTGATGTCGCGGAACATGATCCCCGGCTTGGGATAGTCGGGGATGGTCCGGACGCTCGCCTTGATATCGTGGTCAAAGGTCATTGGTGCCTCTCAATCGACACGCGCATCCAACCGGAACGCGTTTTCAACAATACGCAAGCCCACCTCATTGCTGAGCGACATCAGCGATTCCGGGTGGAATTGCACGCCGGCGACCGGCAGCGTCTTGTGCTCCAGCGCCATGGCGACACCGTCCTCGGTGCTGGCTGTGACGGACAACACCTCCGGCATGCTGTCGCGCTCGACATAAAGCGAGTGATAGCGGCCGATGACGATCTCGTTCGGCAGATTGCGCATCAATCGCCCGCCGCGCACCTGCACCCGCGAGGGCCGGCCATGGGCGGGATGGGTGAGTTGGCCGAGCTCGCCGCCGAAATATTCGCCGATCGCCTGCACGCCCAAGCAGACGCCGAACACCGGCAGCTTCCTCTCCAGCGCCGCGTCGATCGTCTTCTTGATCCCGAAATCTTCCGGCCTGCCGGGACCGGGCGACAGCACCAGCAAATCCCATGTCTTCCGCTTGAGCATGTCGAGCGCATGCACATGGCGGACCACGGTAACGTCGGCGCCGACCTGGCGGAAATAATCAGCGAGCATGTGCACGAAGCTATCGTCGTGATCGATCAACAGCACCCGCTTGCCCGAGCCGGTCGCATCGGGCGCAAAGGTCGACAGCGGCTTCGGCGGATCGCCGCGCAGCGCCTGGAACAGCGCGGCGGCCTTGACCTGGCATTCGCGGTCTTCAGCGGCCGGATCGGAATCGAACAGGCAGGTGGCGCCGACGCGCACTTCGGCGAGACCATCCTTCATGCGGATGGTGCGGATGGTCAGGCCGGTGTTGATGCTGCCGTCGAAGTTCACCGCACCGATCGCGCCGGCATACCAGCGGCGCGGCGAGCGCTCGTGATCCTCGACGAACTGCATCGCCCAGAGCTTGGGTGCGCCGGTCACCGTCACCGCCCAGGCGTGGGTGAGGAAGGCGTCGAGCGCGTCGAAGCCGGGACGCAGCATGCCCTCGACATGATCGACGGTGTGGAAGAGCTTCGAGTAGGTCTCGATCTGGCGCCGCGCCAGCACCTTGATCGTGCCGGGCACGCAGACGCGCGCCTTGTCGTTACGGTCGACGTCGGTGCACATGTTGAGCTCGAACTCGTCCTTCTCCGAGTTCAGGAGCTGGCGGATCTGCTCGGCGTCGCCGATCGCATCGCTGCCGCGCGCGATCGTGCCCGAGATCGGGCAGGTCTCGACCCGACGCCCGTCCGAGCGCACGAACATTTCCGGCGAGGCCGACACCAGAAATTCGCCCTCACCCAGATTCATCAGCGCGCCGTAGGGCGACGGGTTGATGACGCAGAGGCGCTGGAAGACTTCGGCCGGCGAACGATCGCAAGGCTCGGCGAACAGCTGCCCAGGCACCGCTTCAAAGAGATCACCGCGGGCGAAGGCCGCACGCGCGGTCTCGACGGTTGCCTGATATTCGCCGGGCGCGTGATCGGCAAAACCCTGCCGCGGTGTCTTCAGATACGGACTCTCGGCGGTCTCGCGCGGCAGGCCCTCGGTGGATTTGCCCTTCCAGGCAAAGTCGTACGAGAGCACCACGCCGCGGCCGGTGGCGCGGTCATAGGCCAGCAGGCGATCGGGCACATAGAGCACGATGTCGCGCTGGTCGCTCTCTCGTGCGCGCTTTTGCACAAGGTCCTCGATCTGGAACACGAGGTCGTAGGCGAAGGCGCCGAACAGGCCGAGCAGCCCGTCGTCATTGGCCGAGAAGGCGGCGACGAGATCGCGCACCAGCGACATCACGCTGGCTCGCCGCGTGCGCTGGTCTTCCTCGACCGGCGCATCGCCGCGGATGATGTGGCCGGCAAGCCGCGTCGCCGTCTTCTCGGAGATGACGACGCAGGGCTCGCGCAGCACATCGACCAGGAAGGCGATCAGCACCTGCCCACGCTCGTTCAGCGCTTCCAGCTTGAAATTGACGCCAGTGGTCTCGAGCTTGAGCGGCGGATCGGAGAAGCCGAGGTCAAAGCTCTCATAGCGGCCGGGCACGGTCGTGCCCGAGGACAGCACCACGCCGCGACGGCGGTCGAGCAGGCTCACGAGATCGTCGAGCCTGTTGGCACCGCCGGTGAACTGCTCCGCCACGCGCGTGATCGCGAGACCCGCGCGGGTCACGTAATCGCTTCTGGCCGGGAGGGCAAAGACTGTCCTGTTCATGTGATCCTCTTGGGGTCCTCTTACGAGACTTGCCGAGGAAACGCCACACAGGACAAACGATCAGGCCGCCGCACTGCGTTGGCGACCTCAGACGATTTGGGAAAGGAAAATCGCACCGGCCACCTCGTTAGGAGGTGCGCCACCAAAGACGGGCTGGGCGGACGGCGGTGCTCATGGGCGGATACTCACCATGGCGCGGGGGCGGCGTCAAGGGTGGCCGGGCAGTAGCCCGGATGGAGCGCAGCGCAATCCGGGGTTCGTGCCACAAGGGAAAGTCCCCGGATTACGCTGCGCTCCATCCGGGCTACAGGCTGGGTCAGGCTGCGCTGTTACCGCCGAGATGATTGGCGAAGAACTTGATTGCCCTGCCCCAGGCGAGCTCGGCGGCCTCGCGGTCGTGCACGGCCTGGCGCTGCTCGTTGACGAAGGCGTGCTCGGCGTCATAGCGGAACAGCTCCAGCGACTTCCCGGCGGCCTTCATGGCCTTCTCGAATCCGCCCACCAGCTCCGGCGTGCACCAATCGTCCTTGTTGGCGAAATGGGCCTGGAGCGGGATCTTGACGTCGGCGGGCTTGGCCGCCTGCTCCGGCGGGATGCCGTAGAACACGACGCCGGCCGCGAGCTCCGGCACATGCACCGAGCCGATGATGGTGACGGCGCCGCCGAGACAGAAGCCGGTCAGCCCGACCTTGGCACCGTTACGCGACAGATATTGCGCGGCGCCGCGTACCGTCTGCGTGGTGGCGTCCATGAAGTCGAGCGAGTTCATCTCCTTGTTGGCGCTGTCCGTGTCGTGATACGGCACCACCTTGCCCTTGTAGAGGTCGGGCGCCAGCGCGTCGAAACCGGCCAGCGCGAAGCGGTCGCACAGGCCTTTGATCTGGTCCGACAGGCCCCACCATTCCTGGATCACGACCACGCCCGGCGCGTTGCCGCGCGCGGCATTGGCGAGATAGCCCGAGGCCTCCTTGCCGTCCGGACGCTTGAAGGTGATGGCGGTTCCCATGGTGTCCTCCGATGAGTTCTTGGGGGAGCGGTTGGCGGCATCTTGGCGGGTGCATGCGAATGACGCAATCACCGCGCAAACAAACTCTCGTGCCCCGGACGCTGCGCAGCGCGCCCCCCTTGCGGCGTGATGCGCTGCCGATCCAGGGCCCAGCTACGAGCATTCTGGGTCCCGGCTCGCGCTTCGCGCGTCCGGGACACGGACCCAACAAAAAAGCCCCCTTGCGGGGGCTTCTTCATTTCTCGTCGCATCAGAGCGCTCAGTGCGAGCTGGCCCAGACCTTCTTCTTGGTGAAGTACATCAGGCCTGCGAACAGGATCAGGAACACGAAGACCTGGAATCCGAGGCGCTTGCGCGCTTCCATGTGCGGCTCCGCGGTCCACATCAGGAAGGTGGTGACGTCCTTGGAGTACTGCGCGACCGTGGTCGGCGAGCCGTCGTCATAGGTCACCTGGCCGTCGCTGAGCGGCTTCGGCATCTTGATGGCGTGGCCCGGGAAGTACTTGTTGTAGTACGAGCCCTCCGGAATGGTCACGCCTTCCGGCACCTTGTCCTCGAAGCCCTGCAGCAATGCCGAGACGTAGTCCGGGCCCTGCTCCTGGAACTGGGTGAAGAAGTCGAAGATGAACCAGGGGAAGCCGCGCTTATAGGAGCGCGCCTTGGTGATCAGGGAGAGGTCGGGCGGCGCCGCGCCACCATTCGCCGCGCGAGCGGCCTGCTCGTTCGGGAATGGCGAGGGGAAATAGTCCGCCGGACGCCCCGCACGCTCGAACATGTCGCCGGCATCGTTCGGACCGTCCTTGACCTTGTAGTCCGACGCGAAGGCCGCCGCCTGCGCCACCGAATAGCCGGGCCCACCGGGCTCGGCGAGGTTGCGGAAGGCCACATAGGACAGGCCGTGGCAGCTGGCGCAGACCTCCTTGTAGACCTTCAGGCCGCGCTGCAGCGCGCCGCGGTCGAACTTACCGAAAGGGCCGGAGAACGACCATTTGTTGCCCGGAGGCGTATCGCTGCCTTCAGACGCCTTCGCGCTGTCGACCGAGCCTGCGAACAACGAACCGGCGAGCGCCAGCATGATCGCGGTCGAAACCATCGGCGTCGATCGGCTGCCGGTCTTGGCCAGCACCGCATCCGAGATCGAGTTCGGCACCGGCCGCGGCTTCTCGATGCGCGAGAGCAGCGGCAGCACGATCAGGAAGTAGGCGAAGTAGCAGACCGTCAGGACCCGGCCGGCAATGACGTAGATGCCTTCCGGCGGCTGCGCCCCGAGATAGCCGAGCAGGATGCAGACCACGACGAAGATCCAGAAGAACTGCTTGGCCAGCGGGCGATACTTCGACGACCTCGTCTTCGCGGCGTCCAGCCAGGGCAGGAAGCACAGGATGATGATCGCACCGAACATCCCGATGACGCCGGCGAGCTTGTTCGGGATCGAGCGCAGGATCGCGTAGAACGGCAGGTAATACCACTCCGGCACGATGTGCGGCGGCGTCACGCCCGGGTTCGCCGGAATGTAGTTGTCGGCGTCGCCGAGATAGTTCGGCATGTAGAAGATGAACCAGGCGTAGAGCAGCATGAAGCAGGCGACGCCGAACATGTCCTTGATGGTCGCATGCGGCGTGAACGGCACCGTGTCCTTTTCCGTCTTCGGCTCGACGCCGTCCGGATTGTTCTGGCCGGCGACGTGCAGCGCCCAGACGTGGAGCACGACGACGCCCGCGATCAGGAACGGCAGCAGGTAATGCAGCGAGAAGAAGCGGTTGAGCGTCGGATTGCCGACCGAATAACCGCCCCACAGCAGCGTCACGATGCTCTCACCGACATAGGGAATGGCGGAGAACAGGTTGGTGATGACCGTGGCGCCCCAGAAACTCATCTGGCCCCAGGGCAGCACGTAGCCCATGAAGCCGGTCGCCATCATCAAGAGGTAGATGATGACGCCGAGGATCCACAGCACCTCGCGCGGCTCCTTGTAGGACCCGTAATAGAGGCCGCGGAACATGTGAACGTAGACGGCGACGAAGAACATCGATGCGCCGACCGCATGCATGTTGCGCAGCAGCCAGCCGTAGTTCACGTCACGGACGATCAGCTCGACCGATTTGAAGGCGAGATCGGCATGCGGCGTATAATGCATCGCCAGGATCACGCCGGTCAGGATCTGCATCCCCAGCATGAAGGAGAGGATGGCGCCGAAGGTCCACCAATAGTTCAGGTTACGCGGGGTGGGATAGGCAACGAACGAGGAGTGCATGAGGCCGAGGATCGGCAGGCGCCGCTCGATCCATTGCAGGGCCGGATTGCTCGGCTGGTAGTCGGATGGTCCGCTCATGATGCGATCCTGAGGAAATAGTACGACGAGACGGCGCGAAGCTTCGGACGAGGATCCGAGGCTCAGCCGATCTGGATTTTGGTGTCGGAAACGAACTGGTACGGCGGCACCGGCAGGTTCGCGGGCGCGGGCCCCTGGCGGATGCGGCCGGACGAATCGTACTGCGAACCATGGCAGGGGCAGAAGAAGCCGTCGTAGCTGCCTTCATGAGCGATCGGGATGCAGCCGAGATGGGTGCAGATGCCGATCACGACCAGCCATTGCTCGTGGCCGGACTTGACCCGGGCCTCGTCGGACTGCGGATCGGGCAGGCTCGCCACGTTGACGGCGCGCGCCTCGTCGATCTGCTTCTTGGTGCGGTGGCTGATGTAGATCGGCTTGCCGCGCCAGAACACCTTGATGTCCTGACCTTCGGCGACCGGACTGAGATCGACCTCGATCGGCGCACCGGCGGCGATGGTCGAGGCGTCAGGATTCATTTGGGAAATGAAGGGCCAGAGCGCAGCTGCGCCCCCTACTGCTGCAGCTGCCCCCGTTGCAACGAATAAGAAATCACGGCGTGTCGGATGGTCCGCCGAAGACGCTGTCGTCACGATTCCAACCCTTTCTTCTTGTGCAACCGGTGGAACCGCTCCAGGGGGCGCCCATGAGGTCCCCGGAAAGGCTGCCGGCGCCCGCGGCCCCCCGCGGCGGCAGAACTTCGCATGTTCACCTCTAAACGGGCAAAACAGCAGTCCAGAATCGTTCTATTGGCACCCTTGCCGGGCGAGCGCAAGCCCGCTATCGGCGCGGGAGCGTGCAATGCACGAATTCCCGGGCAGGCGATGTTTTATTGAGACATTTCCGCCCCGCCTCGCCCCCGAGACAGCCCTCGCACAGCCCATGCAGATAGCGCTTTTCCAACCCGACATCGCCCAGAACACCGGCACGATTCTCAGGCTTTGCGCCTGCCTGGGCATCGCCGCCCATATCATCGAACCGGCGGGCTTCCCCGTCTCAGACCGCCTGTTCCGCCGGGCGGGAATGGACTACCTCGATCATGTCAGCCTTATCAGGCACGACTCCTGGGCCAAATTCGAGGACTGGCGCGCGGCACATGGCTACCGCCTGCTGCTGTTCACCACGAAAGCTGCCACCGACTACCGCGATTTCCGTTACCAGACGTCGGACATCCTGCTATTCGGGCGCGAGAGCGCCGGTGTCACCGACGCGGTGGTCGAGGCAGCGGATGCGCGGCTGGTGATCCCGATCAAGGCGGGGCTGCGGTCGCTCAATGTCGCCATGACCGCGGCCATGGCCGCCGGCGAGGCGCTGCGGCAGATCCGGAACCCGCAAGCCTGACAGATTGAGGAGAGACGATTGAGTTACGCGGTCAAGGAGATCTTCCTGACCTTGCAAGGCGAAGGCGCCCATGCCGGGCGCGCGTCCGTGTTCTGCCGTTTTGCCGGCTGCAACCTCTGGAGCGGCCGCGAGGCGGACCGTCTTGAGGCCACCTGCAAGTTCTGCGACACGGATTTCGTCGGAACCGACGGGACCCTCGGCGGCCGCTACGGCTCGGCCGCGGACCTCGCCGACACCATCGCCGCGCAATGGACTGCGGCCGCCGCCAACCGCTACGTGGTGCTGACCGGCGGCGAGCCGCTGCTCCAGGTCGACGCCGCGCTGATCGAGGCGCTCCACGCCCGCGGCTTCGAGATCGGCGTCGAGACCAACGGCACCATCGCAGCGCCGGAAGGGCTCGACTGGATCTGCGTCAGCCCCAAGGGCGGCAGCGAATTGGTGCTGCGCCAGGGCCACGAGCTGAAGCTGGTCTATCCGCAGGCCCTCGCCGCGCCCGAGACGTTCGAGCACCTCGCCTTCGAGCGCTTCTCGCTGCAGCCGATGGACGGACCCGAGGTCATCGAGAACACCGCGCGCGCGATCGACTACTGCCTGCGTCATCCGCAATGGCGGCTCAGCGTGCAGACGCATAAATCGCTCGGCATCCGATAGGGACAGATTTGTAGGGTGGGCAAAAGCGGAGCGTGCCCACCATTCAAGATGACGGTAGAAGACGTGGGCACGGCGCAAGGGCGCCTTTGCCCACCCTACGGCACACTCCGCGTGGTAAGCGACCGGGAATGAAGATGGACATGTCGACGATCGAAGACCGCAAGGGCCGCGCCCGCGCCTGGTTCGAGGCCTTGCGTGACGACATATGCGCGAGCTTCGAGCGGCTCGAGGACGACGCTCCGCAAAGCCTCTATCCAGGCGAAGCCGGCCGCTTCAAGCGCACGCCCTGGCAACGCACCGACCATACCGGAGCGGCCGGTGGCGGTGGCGTGATGTCGATGATGCATGGCCGCCTGTTCGAGAAGGTCGGCGTGCACTGCTCGACCGTGCATGGCGAATTCGCGCCCGAGTTTCGCGCGCAGATTCCCGGCGCCGCGGACGATCCAAAATTCTGGGCCTCCGGCATTTCGCTGATCGCGCATATGCGCAATCCGAACGTGCCCGCCGTGCACATGAACACCCGCTTCGTGGTCACCACCAAGGCCTGGTTCGGCGGCGGCGCCGATCTCACGCCGGTGCTCGACCGACGGCGCACCCAGGACGATGCCGACAGCATCGCTTTCCACGCCGCGATGAAGCAAGCCTGCAACCAGCCGAACGGCGTTGCCGACTACGACAAATACAAGAAATGGTGCGACGAATATTTCTACCTGCCGCACCGCAAAGAGGCGCGCGGCATCGGCGGCATCTTCTACGACTGGCACGACAGCGGCGACTGGGACGCCGACCTCGCCTTCACCAAAGACGTCGGCCGCGCTTTCCTGAAGATCTATCCTGACATCGTCAGGCGCAATTTCGCGGCGGGCTGGACCGCCGCGGACCGCGAGGAGCAATTGATCCGGCGCGGCCGCTACGTCGAATTCAACCTGCTCTACGATCGCGGCACCATCTTCGGGCTGAAGACCGGCGGCAATGTGGATTCGATCCTGTCGTCGATGCCGCCGGAGGTGAAGTGGCCATGACTGTCTCGAGGCCGCTGCCGCGCGCCATGCTGATCGATATGGACGACACCATCCTGTCGGCCTATGGCCGGCCCGAGATCGCCTGGAACACGATCGCGAACGAGTTTGCCGAGGAGCTGGCGCCGCTGCCGCCGCCGCAGGTCGCAACCGCAGTGCTCGCCTTTGCGCGGCAGTTTTGGTCGACTGCGGAGCCGATCTGGCGGATGAAGCTCGGCGAGGCGCGGCGGCTCACGGTGCGCGGCGGCTTCGCCGCGCTCGCCGCAAACGGCCATCGCGCCCTGTCCGACGATCTCGCCGATCGCATCGCCGACCGCTTCACCACCTATCGCGAGGAAGCCATCTTCGTCTTCCCCGGCGCGCACGATGCCATCGACGCGTTCAGGGCACGCGGCATCAAGCTCGCGCTGGTCACCAACGGCGCCGCCGACATGCAGCGCGCCAAGGTCGAGCGGTTCGAGCTGACCCATCGCTTCGACCACATCCAGATCGAAGGCGAGCACGGCTTCGGCAAGCCGGAGGAGCGCGCCTATCTGCACGCGATGGAGGCGCTGGGCGTTTCCGCGGAGGATACCTGGATGATCGGCGACAATCTGGAATGGGAAGTGGTGACTCCGCAGCGCCTCGGCATCTATTCGATCTGGATCGACGTGCACGGCGACGGCCTGCCCGAAGGCTCGACGGTCAGGCCCGACCGCATCATCCGCTCGCTGACCGAGCTGGTGCCGGGCTAGCCCTGAGCAGGGCACACAACAAAATATCGAAAAACAACCCCATGCACAGTAGCGGCCCCCTGCAAGATCAATGACTTACGGATTTTTCGAAACGACTTTGATCCGTCGGCCAAAACAGGGGTATGATGTCATCGTCGAAACTTGCGATGGACTGGTTTCCGCGCCCGCGTTTCCGCGTTCGTCGCGAGAAGATCACCGCCCTACGGCAGCTCGGGTGCGGGAAATTTCTTCGCCTGCTGACGTAACGCCCCATCAAGCCAGCACGTAGATGTCCCCTGCGGGCGCTTTTGCCCCGAGGGAGGGCGCGGCATCGTGAGTGGGGAATTGAGCATCCGTAGAGCTGAGGCGGGCGATTACGCTGCGGTTCGGAGCCTTGCGGAAGCGTTGGCGGCCCATATCGAAGAGCCGCCACCGCCTCTGACGCTCGAGCGCTATCTCGCCTTCTATGTCCGCGAGCATGCGCCCGTGCACCTCTTCGTCGCGCTGCTGGAAGATCGCGTGCGGGCCTGATCGCCTGGATCCTGACCCACGAGCTCTATAGCGCCCAGGCGGGCATGTACATCAGTGACATCGCGGTGCATGCCGAGGCGCGCAGGAAGGGCGTCGGCAGAGCGCTGATGACGAAGGCCAAGGAATGGGCTGCCGATCACGGCGTCACGAAGCTCGGCTGGGATGTCTGGAAACACAACGCGTCAGCGATGCAGTTCTACGCGCGCCTGGGCGCGACCGTCGACACCGAGGCCCTGCCGCATCTCCTGCTGCTGACGAACCGCTAGCTTCATCATTGCCGATTGGCGACTGCGGGCGTCGCACGCGATCCTCATCCTGAGGGCTCGCCAACGGCGGGCGTCTCGAAGGATGGCCACGGAGAAAGCCGCTGCCATATGCGATTGCCCAGCGTGTCGACCGGGATCGCCACCCGCCGCTGGAATTTCCCGGCACGGCCGACCGGCGTGATCGGCCTGTCATGACCGCTTGCTAGGCTCCCGTCCGGATCGATCGCGAGAAAGGACAATCCATGGACTTGAAAGCCGGTGATGTCGTGATGCTGAAATCCGGCGGCCAACCGCTGACGGTCGCGGAAGTGAAGCAGGACGAGGTGCTCTGCCTCTGGATGGGCATGGAAGGCGACCTGTTCCGCGAAACGCTGCCGCTGGCCGTGCTCGTGCAGGTGGAAGAGGAGGAAGAGGATGATGAGGACGAGGAAGAGGACGAAGAGTAGGCCCGCCTACACCGCATCCTATCTGGATCGGGTGTGCCTCAGCTCCAGCACGTCGGATCTCCCTCTCAGAACAGAAATGAAGGATCGGGCCGAGGACTCGGCCCCGATCTATCAGGTCGCGTTCGATGGCGACTTGCGCACGATGCGATTTCGTTCGCCCTATTGGATAAAGGCGATTTCGAAATGCATGCCATCGGGCCGGCTTCCAAAGTGCCCGCCCCAATAAAATCCATGTTTGTTGGCGATCGGGACCAACTCCCGGACCGCTCCGCGCGCGCCCACGAGCTTGGGCCGAGCCCCCAACGGATTCTCGTCGGCGTTTACGTCGAACGCGCTTCCGAAAGCGTGGTTGCTCAATTGCGTCGTCGATCCCCTGATGAAGCGAGGCACGAAAGCTCCGTCAAATGACAGGATCCTATCCAGCAGACTCGCGCTCTCCCACTCCTCCCAAAGCGCCTTGAGCTGTGCCGCCGCGAGCTTATGGAATTGCATGGAGGCAGGAGCATGCGGTCCCAAAGCCTTCCGCAGTTGGGGAATGGGAACGCTCACGATGTTGTCCCTGGTCCAAGTCCCGAGGATCCGGATGTTCTCGCGGTTATCCGGACGAGGCTCCGAGACGAAGTTGAACGCGCCAAAAACCGCCCGTCTCGCGGCCGTATTTTCGAGCGGCGGAAAATCCGGCCGTGGCGGGAAGTTTGAACCCGTCATGTCAGCGGCCGGCTCTTCAATGAGCTCAAATCCGAGCTGCATGGCTTTCATCATCGTTTCGCGACCTGCCACGCCGTCGCTCGTCAGTCCGTTTGCCGCCTGAAACGCACTCGTCGCCGCCTGGGTCTTGTCGCCGAACTCTCCGTCGAGGCCACCCGGATCGAAATGCTGTCCCTGCAGGAAGCTTTGCCAAGCTTTCACGAGTGGTCCCTGCGAACCGAGCCGAAGCGCACGCAAAGCAACGGGCCTGGTCGACTCACTCGTCAATGGAGCGGATATCTCTGCGATTGGCGCGATCTCCGCAGAAGCGTCCGCAACGCCACTCGACAGCATTGCATTGGTCGCGGCCCGTGATGCGCTGAAGCCGCGAGATTGAGGCTGAATCCTGGGGCTTTCGATCTGCGTATCGGTCAATGCAACCTCCTCTGAGCTGGTGATAAAACTCTTTGCGACGTTCAATGCGTTATTCCACCGGTTGACCAGGCCCTTCCAAAACTTGCTCGTCTCACTGCGTTTCGCGACATCCCGCTCGTACTGTTCGCGCGCAGCGCGCAGGTCCTGCAGGAGCTCCAACGTGTCGTCCTCGCGGGCGGCTACGAGCGCTCGTCCGGCGTCATCGATCACGCCACTGTCAGGAACATGCAATGCTCTTTGGAGTATTCGCGCAGCACCGCGAGGACCGCGGTTGAAGCAGCAATCTCGCAAGTAACATTCGATCGCCGGCTTTCTCGACCAACTCGACACACCATCAGTGTAAGTGGCTATGATTTCGCAGGCCGCCCGTTCCGCCTCTTGAAAGTGGCCCCCCTCGATCAAATCGGCCAGCATCCGTGCTTCTTCGGGATGGAAACGTTCGTTGATGCCCGCGACTTCATATGCTCCTCCACCGTCGTCAGCCGGCAGCCTGTAGATCGTCAGGCGTCCCTGTTTATCGCGCCGGGCTTCGAAGCTGAGAATGGAGGCTGCCATCCGGTGACGATCCGCCGACGTGCTCATGCAAGGCCTCTGCAATATGTAATGTTAGGCGGCGCAGCTTCTGGCGGCTTTCATAGCTCGGGCATGGTCGTGAACTGGCCAGCGCCGACCACGCCGAGGAGCCCGCCGCATCCGCAACACGCCTCAATGACGCTGAGCTTACGCCACGCGCTGAAGCTGTGTTGTGAAGTGCTTCACAACCCGGTTGCGATTCGATGACGCATTGCCGCGCGAACTGCGGGGATCGGAATCCTTCCCGCGTTCGTTTGCCGGTATGGATTAAACGTCAGGGTCAGGGCCGTCTGCGCTTCAGCTCGGAAGCGGGCGCGCGATCAATTCGGCCTTCGCGATTGCCAGCCGATCTATGCAATGTGCGCTGCCCCTCTGCGCTGCTGATGTTGCTCACGCCGATCTACCCGACGAGCTGCTTCGCCGCCGCCGAGATCATCACCAGCCCGCCGGTGATCACCGCGACATCAAGGATCGCGGTGTGGATGTGCAGCGGCATACGCTCGACGAAGGCCTTTGCGAGGAACGCGCCGGGGATGGCGATCGCTCCGATCAGCAGCGCGAAGGCGAGCACCTGCGCGGTCACGGCGCCGGCGAGGCCGAACACCGAGATCTTGATGAGGCCGGTGCCGAGCGAGATCATCGCGTCTGTTGCGACCACGGCGGCGCCTTCGAGGCCGGCGGCCATCAGCAGCGATAGCAGGATCACGCCGGAGCCCGAGGTGCCGCCGACCAGCACGCCGTAGCCGACTGAGCCAGCGGCAAGGCCGCTGTCGCCGATCTTGACCTTTCGGCGGCGGAGCACGCGGCGCAGCGGCACGCTCAGGATCAGCATGGAGCCGATCACGAGCGCCGCGCCGGCATTGGTGAGACGCGTGTAACCGTAGGCGCCGAGTGCGGTCGTCAGCGCGGCGCAGGCGAGCACGATCAGCGCGCGGCGGCGGTCGGCGTAGCGCAAGTAAGCAATCGCTCGGCTGGAATTGGTGAAGAGTGCGGAGATCGCGATGATCGGCACCACGGGCTCGGCGCCGACCAGCGGCACCAGCACCAGCGGCATCAGGGCGCCGGTGCCGTAGCCGGCGAGACCACCGATGATCGAAGCAAACAACGCCATCAACGCGACCAGCAGGAGCTGAAAGATCGAGATGTCGGCGAAGCCTGAGACGATGGTCACGTTCTCTCGTCGCGGCTGATTCGTGCCGCAGCTTGATCGGCGATGGAAGCGAGTGCGGCTTCCTCTAGGGGAAAATCCGCCGCAAGCCAAGCGTCCTCGGCGAGCGTCAACACATGTCCGAGCGCGGGTCCTTCGGCCAGACCGCGGGCGATGAAGTCGGCGGCCTTCAGCGGAAATTTCGGCGCAGTCCAGCGCTGCGGCAGCTCGGCGAGAGCGCGCCAGCGCATCGAGGTGACGTCGCCGCCGGCCCGCGCCCAGCCGAGCAACACACGATCGTGATAACGCTCGGGGCCGAGCCGATAGAGCAGACGCCGCGCATTGGCCTCGTCCTTGGTCGTGAAGCGCCACCAGCGATGGCCCATCGAATCCAGTGCCTTGGTCTCGGCATTGGAGAGCCGCAGGCGCGCGGCGACGCGCTTGGCATCTTCGGTCACCGCGACGGTCAGCGCCGCGAGGCGCCGCGTGCTGCTTGCAGCAAGGCCGAGTTCGCGCTCGATCGCGATCATCGTTTCCAGCGGGCCGGTATAGGCGACACCGCCGATCAGCGCCTGCAGCAATCCGCCATCGGCCATGGCCAGCACGGCCGCGGAGGCGCGAGCTGCCACCAGCAGCTTCAGCATCTCCATGCGCACGCGCTCGGCCGAGAGGCTGGCAAGACCCGCGCGTCCGCGGATGCAGGCGAGATAGCCGTCGCGGTCGGGATCGCCGGCACCAAAGGCGGCGTGGATGCGGAAGAAGCGCAGGATGCGCAAATAATCTTCGGCGATGCGCTGGTCGGGATCGCCGATGAAGCGCACGCGACGCGCCTTGGCATCCGCGATGCCGCCGACATGGTCGTAGACCACGCCTGCCGCATCGACCGACAGGCCGTTCATCGTGAAGTCGCGCCGTTCGGCGTCCTTGACCCAGTCGCGGCCGAACGCGACCTTGGCCTTGCGGCCGAAGGTTTCGGTGTCCTCGCGCAGGGTCGTGACTTCATAGGGGTGGCTGTCGATCACCAGCGTGACGGTGCCGTGGTCGATGCCGGTCGGTACACTCTTGATGCCGGCAGCCTTGGCGCGCCGGATCACCTCCTCCGGCCGCGCGGTGGTCGCGATATCGATGTCGCCGGGCTGAAGACCGAGCAGCGCGTTGCGTACGGCGCCGCCGACCACGCGCGCTTCCTCGCCGCCAGAGTTGAGCAATTGCAGGACGCGCGCGGTCCCGCCTGCGGTCAGCCAGGCCGCATCGGCAAGAATTGGCGCAAGTATCGGCTCCGCGCTCATCGTGCGGCCCCTATTTTTCCACGCCCGGCACCAGCCGGCCATTCTCGATATGGGCGGGAACGTAGGTCGAATCCGGGGCGGCGCCGGAGAAATGCGCAAGTCCGATCAGGCCCGCGATCACCAGCACGATCGCCGCCAGCGCAAGGCGCGCGACGACCGCGACCGGCCAGGAGGAACGCGCGAACAGGCCGGACCGCGTCGCGGCCAGGAACAACGCGTAGACGGCAAAGGGAATGAGGAAGATTCCGATCTCGGTCAGAACCGTCCGGATCATGATGAATAGATCCGCTCATACAGCACACGCAGCATGCCCGCCGTCGCACCCCAGATGTAGCGTTCCGCGAACGGCATCGCGTAGTAGAACCGCTCCATGCCGCGGAATTCCTTGCTGTGCACCTGATGGTTCACCGGGTTCATCAGGAAGGATAGCGGCACCTCGAACGCGTCATCAACCTCGGAATGGTTGATGGTGAGCTCGAAGCCGGGCCTGACCCTGGCGACCGTCGGCAGGATGCGGAAGCCGAAGGCGGTGCCGTAGAGATCGAGATAGCCGATTGGCTCGACGAAATCTCTGGACAGCCCGACCTCCTCCTCGGCCTCGCGCAGCGCCGCATCCAGCGGCGAGGCGTCGGTGGCGTCGATCTTGCCGCCGGGGAAAGCGATCTGGCCGGCATGGTCGTTGAGATGCGCCGAGCGCTGCGTCAGCAAGATGGTCGGCTCGGGATGATCGACCACCGCGATCAGGACCGCCGCGGGGCGCACCGGCTGCTCGCGCGCGACGATCTCGAGCATCTTGTCGGTGCCGGGATCGCCCGAGGCGGGAATGATGTTCGGATCGTAGAGGCCGAGCGGAACGTCGAAGCCGAGCTTCGCCCTGGAACGGGCGAAGAAATCCGCCGCGCCGAGCGGAACCGGATCGGTCGTTAGAATAGGCTTGTTCAAAGCGCGGCCCTCACCTGCTCCGCATCGGCCATGGGGAAGAATTCGCCTGATGATTCGACGCCGAACATCGGCTGGCCATCGACCATCCGCTCCTCACCCATGTCAACCAGATCGTAATAGAGCGCCCTTGTGACCTTGGCCCAGAGCTCGGCGCGAACATGCAGATAGGGCGTCAGCCCGCCGTCTTTGGCCTGCTCGAAA
This sequence comes from Bradyrhizobium sp. CIR48, assembly GCF_014198315.1. Classification (NCBI taxonomy): domain Bacteria; kingdom Pseudomonadati; phylum Pseudomonadota; class Alphaproteobacteria; order Hyphomicrobiales; family Nitrobacteraceae; genus Bradyrhizobium; species Bradyrhizobium sp. CIR48. The sequence goes on along the minus strand of NZ_JACIHG010000010.1, from coordinate 327,099 downwards.
CGCAGCCGGTGCGCGGCATCGCAGGTGACCCAGTCATCGACATTGGTGCGGAAGCGCAGCACGCGATGGTTGCTCTCGCCGTCCTTCTGCATCTCGACCGCCATGAAGGGCGCGTCGTCGACGCGGATGCCGACCTTCTCCACCGGCGTGACCAGGAAATGCTTGTCGCCCTCGCGCTTGAGGATGGTCGAGAACAGCCGCACCAGCGCGGGGCGCCCGATTGGCGTCCCCAAGTAGAACCAAGTACCATCGGAGGCGATTCGGATGTCGAGATCGCCGCAAAACGGCGGATTCCACAGATGCACCGGAGGCAGGCCTTTCTTGGCGCCTTCGGCATTGGCAGCACTTTTGGCGGCGGCAGTCAGTCCCTCGAGACCGCGATCCGCGCTCTGCCCTTGGTTCGCCATGGTTTGCCCTGACTTTGTCCTTGGCACGATTGGTGCAGGTCTACGTTGTTCTCGGGTGCACGGTTCCACCCCGGATTAGTCCGGTGGGGGAGGTCGCCACTTCGTGATGCCGTACATAACCCGAAGCCGATAAGGTGGGGATAGGTTAATTCAACGAATACATGGCCTTCCTGCAAGTCTAGCATAGGGCCCATGATCTAGCGTGATGGCCTGGCGGGATGCGATGACATCGCGACGCAAGCCGCATGGCGCGCTGAAGGAGCGAACGGATGGCGGAGAGTGTCGAGAAACTCGAGGACGGAATCGTTCGTTCGGCCGAGCAGGTGTCGAGCCAGATTCGCGCGGCGAAGGATGCGATCGCGTCCGTCATCTTCGGCCAGGATCGCGTGATCGAGAACACGCTGGTCACCATCCTCTCCGGCGGCCACGCACTGCTGATCGGCGTGCCCGGCCTTGCCAAGACCAAGCTGGTCGAGACGCTCGGCGTGACGCTCGGCCTCGATGCCAAGCGCATCCAGTTCACGCCGGACCTGATGCCGTCGGACATTCTCGGCGCCGAGGTGCTGGATGAGAGCACCGCGGGGAGGCGCGCCTTCCGCTTCATCGCAGGTCCGGTGTTCGCGCAACTGTTGATGGCCGACGAGATCAACCGCGCCAGCCCGCGCACCCAATCGGCGCTGCTGCAGGCGATGCAGGAGCAGCACATCACCGTGGCCGGCGCGCGCCACGATCTGCCGAAGCCGTTCCACGTGCTCGCGACGCAGAACCCACTGGAGCAGGAAGGCACCTATCCGCTGCCCGAAGCGCAGCTCGACCGCTTCCTGATGGAGATCGACGTCGACTATCCCGATCGCGACGCCGAACGCCGTATCCTGTTCGAAACCACCGGCGCCGAGGAAACGCTGGCGAGGGGTTCGATGACCGCCGACGCGCTGATCACGGCGCAGCGGCTGATCCGGCGCCTGCCGGTCGGCGATTCCGTGGTGGAGGCGATCCTGTCGCTGGTGCGCTCGGCCCGTCCAGGTCCCGACGCCGGCGAAGCCGGCAAGTTCATCGCCTGGGGCCCCGGCCCGCGCGCCAGCCAATCGCTGATGCTGGCGGTGCGTGCGCGTGCGCTGATCGACGGACGGCTGGCGCCCTCGGTCGACGACGTGCTCGACCTGGCCGAGCCCGTGCTGAAGCACCGCATGGCGCTGACGTTCCAGGCGCGCGCCGAAGGCCGCACGATTCCGGACGTGATCCGGCAATTGAAGACACGGATCGGTTGATGGCAGCGGAGAACGGGCACACAGCGAAGGAGATCATTGCGATCCGACGTGCCGATGGCGAAAGCCGCACGCTCGCTGCTTCCTTGCCGCGCCTGGTGCTCGAAGCCCGCCGCATCGCCGCCAACGTCATCCACGGCCTTCACGGCCGCCGCCGCGCCGGCTCCGGCGAGAATTTCTGGCAATACCGCCGCTTCGTTTCCGGCGAGCCGGCGCAGAACGTCGACTGGCGCCGCTCGGCGCGCGACGACCATCTCTATGTCCGCGAGCTCGAATGGGAAGCCTCGCATACGGTGTGGATCTGGCCCGACCGCTCGCCGTCGATGGCGTTCGCCTCCAAGACCGCGCGGGAGTCCAAGCTCGAGCGCACGCTGATCGTCGCCTTCGCGCTGGCCGAGCTGCTGGTGTCCGGCGGCGAGCGCGTCGGCATTCCCGGCCTGATGGCGCCGACCGCGAGCCGCAGCGTGATCGACAAGATGGCGCAGGCGATGCTGCATGACGATGCCGACCGCCTCAGCCTGCCGCCGTCCTTCGTGCCCGCAGCGCTGGCCGAGATCATCGTGCTGTCCGATTTCTGGTCGCCGATCACGGAGATCAAGACGACACTCGCAGGCCTCTCAGGCTCGGGCGCGCATGGCACCCTGGTGCAGGTCGTCGATCCCGCCGAGGAATCGTTCCCCTATTCCGGCCGCGTCGAGTTCGTCGAGCCCGAAGGCTTCGGCGTGATCACCGCCGGCCGCGCCGAGAGCTGGGCGCAGGATTACACCGCGCGGCTCGCGCTGCACCGCGACCAGATCCGCGCAGAGACCAACAAGCTGGACTGGCTGTTCACCACGCACGCCACCGACCGCTCCGCCGCCGAGCTGCTGCTGTTCCTGCATGCCGGCATGCAGGTGAGCAAGTCGGGCGCCCGCACCACGACGATCAAGGTGGGGCCGGCCGCATGATGGGACTGCCGCTCGCCTTCACCGAACCGCTGCTCCTGATCGGCCTCGTCAGCCTGCCCGTGCTGTGGTGGCTGCTGCGCGTGATGCCGCCGCGGCCGCGCCGCGTCGAGTTTCCGCCGACGCGCCTGTTGTTCGACATCGCGCCGCGGGAGGAGACGCCCTCGCGGACGCCGTGGTGGCTGACCGCATTGCGTCTCCTGGCTGCGGCTCTCGTCATTTTCGCGGCCGCCGGCCCGATCTGGAATCCGCAATCAGGCGCAGCCGACAGCAAGGCGCCGCTGATGATCATGCTCGACGACGGCTGGAGCGCGGCGTCGCACTGGGACATCAGGATCAGGGCCGCCGACGAGCTGATCGCCAATGCCGACAACGACCGTCGCGCCATCGCGCTGGTGCCGCTGTCCGAGCCGAACCGCGACATCACCCTGATGCCGGCGGGCGCCGCGCGCGTCGCGCTGCGGCAGCTCGCGCCAAAGCCCTATTCGATCGACCGCGTCGAGACGCTGACTGCGGTCGACCGCTTCCTGAAGGCCACCGGCGACTGCGAGATCGCCTGGCTGTCCGACGGCGTCGACACCGGCCGCGGCGAGGACTTCGTGGCTGGCCTCGGCAAGACCATCGGTGATCGCAGCCTGACCGTGTTCGAAGGCGGTACCTCCGCGCCGCTGGCGCTGGTCGCGGCCGAGAACGCCGCGGCGAAGATGACGGTGAAGGTGCTGCGCACCGACAGCGGCATCGCCATGGGCACCGTGCGCGCGCTGGACCAGAAGGCCTCGCCGATCGGAGAAGCCCGCTACACGTTCGGTCCGCAGGACAAGGAGACCGACGCCGCGTTCGACCTGCCGGTCGAGCTGCGCAACGACATCACGCGGCTCGAGATATCCGGCGAGCGCTCCGCCGGCGCGGTGCAGCTGCTCGACAAGCGCTGGCGCCGCCGCGCCATCGGCATCGTCTCGGGTGCGACCAGCGAGACCGCGCAGCCGCTGCTGGCACCGACCTTCTACCTCACCCGCGCGCTGGCGCCGTTCGCCGACGTCAGGCTCGCCGACAAGGGTTCGCCGCAGCAGGGCATCACACAATTTTTGGACCAGAAGCTGCCGATGATCATCCTCGCTGATGTCGGCACCATCGCGCCGGAGCTGCGCGAGCGCCTCAATGCCTGGGTCGACCAGGGCGGCGTGCTGGTGCGGTTCGCCGGTCCCCGGCTGGCGCAGGCCGAGGACGATCTCGTGCCGGTCAAGCTGCGCAAGGGCGGCCGCACGCTCGGCGGCAGCCTGACCTGGGAGAAGCCGCAGCATCTTGCGACCTTCGCGGCCGACGGCCCGTTTGCCGGCGTCGCCGTCCCCAAGGACGTCACCGTGAGCCGCCAGGTGCTGGCCGAGCCCGATGCGGTGCTCGCCACCAAGAGCTGGGCCTCGCTGGAAGACGGCACGCCGCTGGTCACCGGCGAGCATCGCGGCAAGGGCCTCGTCAGCCTGTTCCACGTCAGCGCCGACATGCGCTGGTCGGATCTACCGATGTCGGGCACCTTCGTCGAAATGCTGCGGCGGGTGGTCGACATGTCCGGCTACACGTCCAAGCCCGGCGCAGGCGTTGCCGGCGAAGCGACCACCGAGACGGTGGCCCCGTTGCACATCCTCGACGGCTTCGGCGCCTTCGGGCCGCCGCCGGCCACGGCAAAGCCGTTGCCCGCGGATTACCGCGACCGGGCCACATCCGATCATCCGCCGGGCTTCTATGGTCCGGCCGAAGGACCGCTCGCCGTGAACACGCTTGCCAGCGCCGACCGCATCGCCGCGCTGAACACCGCGAGCCTGCGCGCCCGGCATGCCACCTACACCAATGCCGAGCCGCGGGACCTGCGCGGCTGGCTGCTGTCGACCGCGCTCGCGCTGTTCCTGGTCGATGCCATCATCGTCGCGGTGCTCGGCGGCGGGATCGCCGCGCTGCTGCGCCGCCGCGCCGCGCCCGCGATGATCGTGCTTGGCCTGCTGTTCGCCTCGCTCTCGCCAACGCCGTCACGCGCCGACAGCGCGACGGACGATTTCGCGATGAAGGCGACGTCGCAGACCCGCCTCGCCTATGTCGTGACGGGCAATGCCGACGTCGATTCCATCGTAAAAGCGGGGATGAACGGACTGACGCTGTTCCTGGCGCAGCGCACCGCGCTCGAGGCCGGCGATCCCGTCGGCATCGACCCCGCGCGCGACGAGCTCGCCTTCTTCCCGCTGATCTACTGGCCGATCGTGCCGGGCGCGCCGAAGCCGCCGCAAGACGCCATCAACAAGATCGACGCCTACATGAAGCAGGGCGGCACCGTGCTGTTCGACACCCGCGACGCGATCGAAGCCCCGCCCGGCGCCAACGGCGCGGCGCAGACCCCGGGCATGCGGACGCTGCGCGAGATCCTGTCCTCGCTCGACGTGCCCGAGCTCGAGCCGGTGCCGCGCGAGCACGTGCTGACCAAGACATTCTACCTGCTGCGCGACTTCCCCGGCCGCTTCGTCACCGGCCAGACCTGGGTCGAGACCCTGCCGCGCGACGAGGACGAGGACAGCGCGCAGCGGCCGGCGCGCGGCGGTGACGGCGTATCGCCGATCATCATCACCTCGAACGATCTTGCCGGCGCCTGGGCGGTGCGGCCCGACGGCCAGGCCATGCTGCCGGTGACCGGCGGCGACACCCGCCAGCGCGAATTCGCCTACCGCGCCGGCGCCAACATCGTGATGTACACGCTGACCGGCAATTACAAGGCCGACCAGGTGCACGCACCGGCCCTGATCGAACGGCTGGGGCAATAGGACCGATATGAATTACGGCATCGCATTCACGCCGCTTGTTCCCGCGATCGTGCTGTGGCTCGCGCTCGCCGCGATCGTCGTCATCGCGCTTCTGCTGCTGGTTGCGCGCGCGCGCGGCGCCGCTGTGCGCGTAGCCGCGCTGGCGCTGTTCCTGCTGGCGCTCGCCAATCCCTCCTTCACCCGCGAGGACCGCGATCCCCTCACCTCGGTCGCGGCCGTCGTCGTCGACAAGAGCCCGAGCCAGAATTTCGGCAACCGCAATCGCGAGGCTGCGCAAGCGCAGGAGGCGCTGGTCGACGGCCTGAAGAAGGTCAAGGGGCTGGAGGTCCGTGTCGTCGAGGCCGGACAGGCCGACGGCGAGACCGACGGCACCAAGCTGTTCGGCGCCCTCGCCTCGGCCTTGTCGGACGTGCCGGTCGACCGTGTCGCCGGCGCGTTCCTGATCACCGACGGCCGCGTCCACGACATTCCGGCCAGCGCCACGGCGCTCGGCTTCCAGGCGCCCGTGCATGCGCTGATCACCGGCCAGAAGGACGAGCGCGACCGCCGCATCGCGATCACGGCGGCGCCGCGCTTCGGCATCGTCGGCCAGACCCAGACCATCAGCTATCGCCTCGACGACCAGGGCGTCTCCGGCGAGCGCGCCAAGGTCACGATCCGCAGGGACGGCGAGGTCATCAACGAGCGCACGCTCTCGAGCGGCCAGGCCGCGAGCGTCGACGTCGACATCAAGCATGCCGGCCCGAACATCGTCGAGATCGAGGCCTCGCCGCTCGAGAGAGAGCTGACGCCGGTGAACAACCGCGCCGTCGTTGCCATCGACGGCGTGCGCGACAAGCTGCGCGTGCTGCTGGTCTCGGGCGAGCCGCATTCGGGCGAGCGCACCTGGCGCAATCTGCTCAAGTCCGACGCCAGCGTCGATCTCGTCCATTTCACCATTCTGCGTCCGCCGGAGAAGCAGGACGGCACGCCGATCAACGAATTGTCGCTGATCGCGTTTCCGACCCGCGAGCTGTTCCAGCAGAAGATCAACGAATTCCAGCTGATCATCTTCGATCGCTACGCCCGCCAGGGCGTGCTGCCGATCGCCTATTTCGACAACATCGCGCGCTATGTGCGCGGCGGCGGCGCGGTGCTGGTCTCGGCCGGCCCCGACTACGCCTCCAACACCAGCATCTGGCGCACGCCGCTGGATTCGGTGCTGCCGGCAGAGCCCGTGGGCGTGACGGAAAAGCCGTTCTATGCGCATCTGTCCGACATCGGCAAGCGCCACCCCGTCACGCGCGCCCTGGAGGGCTCCGCCAGCGAGCCGCCCCGCTGGAGCCGTTTCTTCAGGACCGTCGACACCCGCAATTCCGTCAACCCGCCGGTGATGACGGGAGCCGACGGCAAGCCGCTTCTGTTCCTGTCGCGCTTCGGCGAGGGCCGCGTCGCGCTTCTGCTCTCCGACCACATTTGGCTGTGGGCGCGCGGCTATGAGGGCGGCGGCCCGCATCTGGACCTGCTCAGGCGAATGTCGCACTGGCTGATGAAGCAGCCGGACCTCGACGAGGAGGCGCTGCGTCTGCAGGTGCAGGGCAAGAACCTCGTCGTGGTGCGTCAGACCATGGCCGACAGCGTCCAGCCGGTGAGCGTGACCTCGCCGTCCGGCGCGTCGCAGGATCTGACGCTGAGCCCCGGCGATCCCGGCGAATGGCGCGCCAGCCTTCCCGCGAGCGAGCTCGGCCTGTGGCAGGCCACCGACGGCACGCTGAAGGCGCTGATCAATGTCGGCCCGACCAATCCGAAGGAGTTTTCGGAGGTCACCTCGACCGTCGAGACATTGAAGCCGCTGACGCAGGCGACCGGCGGCAATGCCGTGCGCGTGGCCAGCGGCGCCGACGTCGAGCTGCCGCGCATCCTGCCGGTGCGCTCGGCCAGCGTCTTCGCCGGCGACGGCTGGATGGGTGTGCGGATGCGCGATGCCAGCGTCGTCAAGGGTGTCGGCGTGCTGCCGATCTTTGCCGGGTTGATTGGCCTCCTGCTGCTACTCGGCGCGTTTGCAGCAACCTGGGTCCGCGAGGGACGGTAGTTGCCCGAAGCTTGATTGGACGAGACTCGCGTAGCGCCGCGACGGCGGTGCGTTCCGTCCCCCCTTGTGGGGGAGGGCCAGGGAGGGGGGTAGCCAAGGAAAAGGGGCCGGTTGTTGACGATGCATCGGGCCTGTGCGCGACGGTAAGAGTCCCCGTGTGGCACCCCTCCCTGTCCCTCCCCACAAGGGGGGAGGGAACGGAGAGAGCAACGCTGTCCGCTGAACTGGATTTGAATCCATCGTGTCTAGTTGCCCGAACGACACATCGGGCCGGCTGCCTGCACAGAGGCCTGAGGCGCCGTTGACATCCGCCGACCTGTCGCGCGATGTTACATTGTAACGTCGCGACGTCAGGGAATTGATGTGCCGCGACGTGGGGTGGCTTTCCAGATGAAGTGGTTCCGGTCGAATATCAGGCACGGCGCCCGGCTCGCGTTGTTCGCGATGCTGGTGCAGTTCGCGCTGACGTTCGGGCACAGCCACTGGTTCGCGCAGGCCGCGCCGCTTGCCCAGGCCTCGCTCCAGCAGACCGACAGCGCCAAAGGTGCTGCCATCGACCGCGCCGCGGTCCAGAAGCAATCGCCCGCCGCTCCCGACCGCGAGCATCAGGGCGAGGACAATTGCGCGATCTGCGCCGTCGTCGCGATGGCGGGCACCGTCATATCGGCAGCGCCGCCCGTGCTGCTGCTGCCGCAGGCGATCGAGCTGCTCCACCGCACCACTGATGCCGAATTTCTCCATCTGAAATCGGCCGGCACGGCGTTCCAGCCGCGCGCGCCTCCCGCGTCCTGACTCTCAACATCGCTTGATCACGCCCGGGCTCGCCGCGCATCGGCAAATACCCGGGAGAAGTTGAAGTCGAATTCCGTCGCGCCGCGACGGCAGGCCGCCTCCCGATCAAAAGACCATCACGCGGACGGCGCCTGAATGGAATCAGGACCATGTCATTCAAATTGCGACGCGCGCAGCGTCTTGGCGGAGCAAGCCTGCTCCTGCTCGGCGCTGCCGCCACGCCTGCTTTCGCCCAAACGCCTGCACAAGACAAATCGTCGACCGAGATCCCCGCCGTCACCGTGACGGCGCCGAGCCCCATCGTGCGCAGAGCGGTGGTGCCGTCGCGCAATCCGGGCCGCGGCACGCGGACCGCGCGAGTGCGCAGCCGCCAACAAGCGGCGGAAGCAGAGCCGGCTGCCGCCGTGCCCGCCGCGCCTCAGCAGGGCGTGCTGCCTATCGTGACCAACCAGTTCGCGACGGTCACGGTGGTGCCGAACGAGGAGATCCGCCGCGAGGGCGGCGGCCAGCTCGGCGATCTCCTGTTCTCCAAGCCGGGCATCACCGGCTCGAGCTTCGCGCCCGGCGCCTCCAGCCGGCCGATCATCCGGGGTCTCGACGTCAACCGCGTCGGCATCGTCGAGAACGGCACCAATTCGAGCGGCGCCTCCGATCTCGGCGAGGATCATTTCGTCCCGATCGATCCGCTCGCGACCAACCAGATCGAAGTGGTGCGCGGGCCCGCCGCGCTGCGCTACGGCTCGACCTCAATCGGCGGCGTCGTCAGCGCCACCAACAACCGGATTCCGGATGCCGTGCCGTCCTGCGCGCCGTCATTCCAGGCTTACGGCCTGCCGACCAAGGCGCCGCTCGCGACCGCCGCGACCTCGCCTTGCGTCACTGCCGAGACCCGCACCGCGTTCTCTTCGGTCGATCGCGGCGTCGAAAGCGGCGTGCTGCTCGACACCGGCGGCGGCAATTTCGCGTTCCACGCCGACGCCTATGGCCGCACGACCTCGGACTATTCCATCCCGAGCTATCCCTATCTGAACGATCAGTCGCGGCCCGTGAACGGCCGCCAGCCGAACTCGGCGACGCGCTCGGACGGCGCCTCGATCGGCGGGTCCTATTTCTTCCAAGGCGGCTATATCGGCGCATCGATCACGCAGAACGACTCGCTCTACCACATCCCCGGCATCGACGGCGCCGACCACCGCACGCGGATCGACGGCCATCAGACCAAGATCAACGTCAAGGGCGAGTATCATCCCGACGCCGCCGCGATCGACGCCGTCCGCTTCTGGGCCGGCGCGACCGACTACCGCCACAACGAGATCGGCCTTGCCGATCCCGCCGACCTCAACAGCGACGGCATCAGGCAGACCTTCACCAACAAGGAGCAGGAAATCCGCACCGAGGTGCAGCTGATGCCGTTCAACGCGCGCTTCGCAGAAGTGACGACGGCGCTGGGCTTCCAGGTCGGGCACCAGGAATTGAGCGCGCCGAGCCCGGACAATCCCGGCACGCTGTTCAACGGGCTGTGGGACCCCAACAACAGCACGCGCGTTGCCGGTTACGCCTTCAACGAGTTCAAGTTCACGGAGGCGACGCGGGCGCAGATCGCCGGCCGCATCGAGCATGTCGAGCTGCACGGCACGACGCCGGACTTCCCGGCCGACTATTTGCCCGACGGCACGCCGCAGGCGGCGATCGCGCGCAATCCGTCGTTCACGCCCAAGAGCGGCAGCATCGGCCTGCTGCAGGATCTGCCGGGCGGCATGGTCGGCAGCATCACCGCGCAATATGTCGAGCGCGCGCCGAAGGCGGCCGAGCTGTTTTCACGCGGCGGCCATGACGCGACTGCGACCTTCGACATCGGCAATCCCAACCTCACCATCGAGACCGCCAAATCGGTCGAGCTCGGCGTGCGCAAGGCGACGGGGCCGTTCCGCTTCGAAGCGACCGTCTACTACACGCATTTCGACAATTTCATCTATCGCCGCCTCACCGGCGTGTCCTGCGATGACGACTTTGCCTCCTGCGGCACGCCGGGTGCCGAGCTGAACCAGGCGGTGTATTCGCAGCGCAACGCCAATTTCCGCGGCGGCGAATTCCAGTCGCAGCTCGACGTCGGCGCGTTCCAGGGCGGCATCTGGGGCATCGAGAACCAGCTCGACGTGGTCCGCGCCACCTTCAGCGACGGCACCAACGTGCCGCGCATTCCGCCGGTGCGGATGGGCGGCGGCGTGTTCTGGCGCGACGACAACTGGCTGATGCGCGTCAACCTGCTGCACGCCTTCGCGCAGAACAACATCGCCGTGATCGCCGAGACGCCGACGGCGGGCTACAATCTGCTGAAAGCCGAGGTGAGCTACAAGACCAAGCTCGACCGCAACTGGTTCGGCGCGCGCGAGATGATGGCCGGCATCGTCGGCAACAATCTCCTCAACGAGAACATCCGCAACTCCGTATCCTACACCAAGGACGAGGTGCTGATGCCCGGCATCGGCGTGCGTGCGTTCGCGAACTTCAAGTTCTGACGGTGATCAAGCCGGGGCCCGCGGGCCCCGGCAACGACGGAGTGTCAGGCGCGGCCGCGCGCGCATCGTAGCCCGGATGGAGCGCAGCGAAATCCGGGGCGGTGCATCTGTAGCGAGAGGTTTCCCGGATTGCACTTCGCTCCATCCGGGCTACGAACTACGCGTCAGCCGTTTCTCGAAGCGCCACTGATCCACAGGGAAAGGCCCCTTCGAGGTTTCCGACATCATCACGAAGGTGCCGGCGTTGCGCCAGCCGCTCTTCTCGTAGAACCGGGCGGCGCGCATGTTGCCGACCGCGCAGGCGAGCCACGCCAGCTCCACACCACGCGCGGCGAGCCGTGCTTCCGCATCGGCGATCAGTGCCGCAGCCACGCCTGTCCCGTGGGCGGTTGGCGACACGAAGAGCTGGTACAGTTCATCGCCCTTGAGGGCGCACAAGCCAAGCGGCGTACCGGAGGGGCCGACGGCGCAGATGTCGGCAAGCATGACTGCGAGGCGATCGCGAAAGCTCGCCAGCGTGCGGAGGCGGACCAGTTCGGGCGGCGCAAGATGCGCATGCGACCCGTGCCAGGCATCGTGCCACAGCTGCGCGAGGTGGTCGATCTCAGTGGAATCGGCTGGACGCACCTGCATTGGCGATACTCCGTATGAGCCTCGTAGCCCGGATGAACGAAGCGACATCCGGGGGCGGTGCATCTGCATCGACAGGTTTCCCGGACATCGCTTCGTTCATCCGGGCTACAGGCTACGAGCCTGACGCCCTATCCTGCCCGCGCCTTGCTCCAGTCCGGGCCGACCGGGCCCGACACGCCTTCGAAGGCGCCATCGACGAGCTCGAACACCAGGATGCGGGCGGCGTCGACGGGACCCGGCATGGTAACGCGGCCCTTCGGGACCGGCTTGAAGCCGACACGGCTGTAATAGGGCTCGTCGCCGACCAGCAGCACCAGGCGGTGACCTTTCGCCTTCGCGTCCTTTAGCGCGCGCTCCATCAGCAGACGGCCGACACCGCGGCCGCGGAACGGCGGCTCGACCGTCAGCGGGCCGAGCAACAGCGCCGGCGTCTCGCCGACCAGCACCGGCAATTGCCTGACCGAGCCGACCAGCAGCGTGCCGATGCGCGCGGTGAAGGACAATTCGAGCAGATGGTCGACGTGCTCGCGGATCCGGTAGGCGCTGAGCACGAAGCGGCCGGGACCGAAGGTACGTTCGTGCAGCCGCTCGATCGACTGGGCATCGCCGGCGGCTTCAGGGAGGATGGTCAGTGAGAGATCGGTCATGTCAATTCGCGGGATAGCACCTGAACGCAGCGCGGTCCATCGGGCAGCGACCGCGCTCAGCTCCTTTTCGAGGTCGAGGGGAGGTGTTCCGAAACCCTCGGCTTGCATTCGTTCAACGACATCTCCTGATGCATCAGCACAGGCCGACCTCAGCGCCACGTCGCAATCATTGGCCGGCCGTCCAGCACTTCCGCGATCCGCAGCCGCGTCCCTCGCGTGGTGCCGTCGGGCAGCGCCGTGAGCGCGAAGAACCCGCACTCGACGATCTCGCGGTTGGGCTCGGGCTGGCGGTCCTGCCTGAACTGCCTGACGACGTAGACCGCGACGTGGTCGCGGCGGGAAACATGGCTGTTGAGGAAGATGCCGTGCAGCACGGCCTCGCCGGTGAGGTCGATATCGCCCTCCTCCTTGAGCTCGCGCCGCATCGCCTGCTCCATGCTCTCGCCGTGATCGACGCCGCCGCCGGGCAGGTACCAGCCGCTGACATAGCTGTGCCTGACCAGAAACACCCGATTCTCGGCATCCAGCACCACGGCGCGGACGCCGAGCGTCATGCCGCGGACGATGAGGAAATAGGCGTGGAAGACTCGCCGCAGCAGCGGCTCGAATTTTCGTCGAATGCGGTCCAGACGATCTCCCATCAGGCTTCCTTGAGGCCGCTGTCCCGGCGCCGCTTGCACAGTCCCCGCGACCTTGCCATTACAACGGAGCAATAGCGAGGCAATCGCACGCCATGACTCCCAACACGCTGGCCCCCTTCACGCTCGCCCATCTGTCCGATCCGCATCTAGCGCCGTTGCCGAAACCGCGGCTGATCGAGCTCGCCGGCAAGCGCGTGCTCGGCTACGTCAACTGGACGCGTAACCGCCACAAGTACCAGCGCCGCGAGGTGCTCGATGCGCTGGTCGCCGACATGAAGGCGCAGGCGCCCGACCACATCGCGGTGACGGGCGATCTCGTCAACCTCGCGCTGGAAGCCGAGTTCGCCCCTGCCCGCGCCTGGCTCGAAGGCGTCGGCCCGCCCGACCGCGTCACCACGATTCCCGGCAATCACGACGCCTATGTCCGCGCCACCTCGCATCGCTTCGGCGAGACGTTTGCGCCCTATCTCGCCGGTGACGACGGCGGCATCGGCTTTCCATCCGTGCGCCGGCGCGGACCGCTCGCGTTGATCAGCCTGTCCACGGCGGTGCCGACCCTGCCGCTGATGGCGACGGGCACGCTCGGGCGCGATCAGCTCGACTCGCTTGCAGCAATGCTCGAACGGCTCGCGGCCGAGGACGTCTTTCGCGTGCTGCTGGTGCATCATCCCCTGAAGTCCGATGCGCGGCAGAAGCGGATGACCGATTCGGCCGCGCTGCTGACGCTGCTCAAGCGCCACGGCGTCGAGCTGATCCTGCACGGGCACGACCACATTCATTCGACGATGTGGTTCGAGGGTCCCAACGGCAACATTCCCGCGCTCGGCGTGCCCTCCGCCTCCGCGCTCGCGCACGGGCGCTACCCGGCGGCGGCCTACAACCTTTTCAGAATCGAGAAGGACAATGCCGGCTGGCGCTGCGAGCAGACGGTGCGGAGCCTCGGCGCGGGATTTCAGATGGGGCAGATCAAGCATGTGAGGCTGATCTAGTTCGATGTCATTGCGGGGCGCGCGATGCGCGAGCCCGGAATCCATCGGGCCGCAGAATTGGTGGATGAATGGATTCCGGGCTCGCGCCTTTGGCGCGCCCCGGAATGACGGCGGAGAATACCTCACCAGCTCCGCAGGGCCGCCAACAGGGCGAGGCCGAACAAGGCGGCGGCGCCGAGCACGAAGCCGAACACGAACGGCCACAGGCGCGAGCGGCGCGGCGGCGGCGCGACTGCGGGCTTCGGTTCGGGCGGGACCACCATCGCGTGCTCGCGCTCGACCATGCGGCGCGCGACATAATCGGTGACGGCCTCGACGATCACAGCGGTGTCGTGCGATTCGGCGAGCACGATGCGGCCGAAGCGGGTGTCCTGGACGAAGCGGTACATCCGCTTGTCACGCCCCATCACGATGTGGGCGACAACATCGATCCAGAGTCTGGGCGTATCGCCCTGGCTGATGCCGCGGTCAAACAGATCGATTCTGTCAGGCACCTGCGCGAACAGGGGATCGAGCGCATCGTTGAGGATCTCGAGCCGCGCCACCTCGGCATCCCTGAGATCGACGACGACGCCGGTCCTGTCGGCCGCCTCGATCCGCGCGCGCAGCAGCGCATCGCGCAGCCGCACCGGGCGTGGCTGGCCGGGATGGGTCCCGCTGGTTTCGGGCTCTGACATTGTCGGCCTCGTCCTCGACTTTCCTCCATTAACCTATCAGCAACCTTGAGGCCCGCAAAGGGTCCATAATTCCAGATACTTACGGCACCCACAGGCGATTGACCTGTGCCAAAAACAGACGATCCCACCCAGGCAGAGCCTGGATGGGACCATCCGTCCTTGGACGTCTTCTTAATTCAGGTCGGCACCAGGCCCTTTAGGCCGAGACGCGCGACGGCTCTTCCACGATGGAGAAGCGGACGCCGGCCTTGTGGCGGTTCTCTTCCGAGACCGTGCGCCAGGCATCCTCGGCCTCCTTGCGGGTCTTGAACGGACCCTGCACCTGGGCCGAGCCTTCCACGAGCTTGTGGAAGTTCATCGAACCGAACTCGCCGCCGATCACCCAGAAATTGCTGCCTTTGGTCATTGTCAGTCTCCTGTCCAATAGCGTGCTGTGTTAGCCGAACTGGTTCATGGTGTTGTGGACGCCGCCCGCCTTCAGGGCAGCCTCGCCGGCGAAATATTCCTTGTGGTCGTCGCCGATGTCGGAGCCGGCCATGTTCTGGTGCTTGGCGCAGGCGATGCCCTGACGGATCTCGGCGCGCTGGACGTTCTTGACGTAGCCGAGCATGCCCTGGTCGCCGAAATATTCCTTCGCCAGATTGTCGGTCGAGAGCGCCGCCGTGTGATAGGTCGGCAACGTGATCAGGTGATGGAAGATGCCGGCACGCTTGGCCGAATCCGCCTGGAAGGTGCGGATGCGCTCGTCGGCTTCCTGCGCCAGCGGCGTATCATCGTATTCCGGCTTCATCAGCTCGGCACGGTTGTACTTGCTGACGTCCTTGCCGGCTTCCTTCATCGCGTCGTAGACCTGCCAACGGAAGTTCAGCGTCCAGTTGAAGGACGGCGAGTTGTTGTAGGCGAGCTTCGCGTTCGGGACCACCTTGCGGATGCGATCGACCATCTTGGCGATCTGCTCGATATGCGGCTTCTCGGTCTCGATCCAGAGCAGGTCCGCGCCGTTCTGCAGCGAAGTGATGCTGTCGAGCACGCAGCGGTCTTCGCCGGTACCCGGGCGGAACTGGTAGAGGTTCGAGGGCAGCCGCTTCGGACGCATCATCTTGCCGTTGCGGTTGATGATGACGTCGCCGTTGCGGGCGTTCTCCGCGGTGATTTCCTCGCAATCCAGGAAGCTGTTGTACTGGTCGCCGATGTCACCGGGCTTGTGGCTGACGGCGATCTGCTGCGTCAGGCCGGCGCCGAGCGAATCGGTGCGGGTCACGATGACGCCGTCTTCGACGCCGAGCTCGAGGAAGGCGTGGCGGCAGGCGCGGATCTTCGCGATGAACACTTCGTGCGGCACGGTGACCTTGCCGTCCTGGTGGCCGCACTGCTTCTCGTCCGAGACCTGGTTCTCGATCTGCAGCGCGCAGGCGCCCGCTTCGATCATCTTCTTGGCGAGCAGATAGGTCGCCTCGGCGTTACCGAAGCCGGCGTCGATGTCCGCGATGACGGGGACGACATGGGTCTGGAAGTTGTCGATCTTCTCGATCAGCTCCTTCTCGCGGGTCTTGTCGCCTTCCTTGCGCGCCTTGTCGAGGAGACGGAAGATGTCGTTGAGCTCGCGCGAGTCGGCCTGGCGCAGGAAGGTGTAGAGCTCCTCGATCAGCGCCGGCACCGAAGTCTTCTCGTGCATCGACTGGTCGGGCAGCGGGCCGAACTCGGAGCGCAGCGCCGCGATCATCCAGCCCGAAAGATAGAGATAGGTGCGATCGGTCTTGCCGCCGAAGTGCTTCTTGACCGAGATCAGCTTCTGCTGGGCGATGAAGCCGTGCCAGCAGCCGAGCGACTGGGTGTACTTGGTGGGGTCGTTGTCATAGGCGGCCATGTCGGCCCGCATCAAGGCGGCGGTGTAGCGGGCGACGTCGAGACCGGTCCTGAAGCGGTTCTGCAGGCGCATGCGTGCGACGGCCTCGGCCGTCACCCCGTTCCAGGTCGGCTGGGTCTTGAGGAGCGCCTGGGCCGCCTCGACCTCGTTCTGATACGAACCCGGGCCCTGAAGGGTGCTGATGCCGCGCGGCTGGTAGTTCATGTGCCTGATCCTTTCGCTGACGATGGCGATGGCTGGCCATCGACATTCTTGACAGTGCATTGCGAGATGCGGGTCAGGAGCTAAACGCGAAAACAGAAACTTCGGATAGATGGCTTGTTTTTTATTGGTGATGTCATGTAACATCGGAACATGTAATAGATGTTATTTTGTAAATTTTGTAAAAATTATAGGTCAGTTAGGCTGTCCTTAATGTGCATGGAGTCCTGAGAAATGCCCGCCAATTCCGGCAAGAAACTCTTCGTCGGCCCGCGGTTCCGCAGGATCCGGCAGCAACTGGGGCTGTCGCAGACCCAGATTGCCGAGGGGCTCGGGATCTCGCCGAGCTATGTCAACCTGATCGAGCGCAACCAGCGCCCGGTGACGGCGCAGATCCTGCTCCGGCTGGCCGAGACCTATGACCTCGATTTGCGCGACCTCGCCACCGCCGACGAGGACCGTTTCTTCGCCGAGCTCAACGAGATCTTCTCCGATCCGCTGTTCCGCCAGATCGACGTTCCCAAGCAGGAGCTGCGCGACCTCGCCGAGCTCTGCCCCGGCGTCACCCATGCGCTGCAACGGCTCTACGCCGCCTATACCGAGGCGCGCCAGGGCGAGACGCTGGCGGCGGCGCAGATGGCCGACCGCGACGTCGGCACGCGCTTTGAGGCCAATCCGGTCGAGCGCGTCCGCGAGCTGATCGAGGCCAACCGCAACTATTTTCCGGAGCTCGAGCAGGCCGCGGAGGCCCTTCGCGATGAGCTGAACGTGCCGGCCGAGGGACTCTATGCAGCGCTCGCGGCGCGGCTGCGTGAGAAGCATTCGATCCAGACCCGCGTCATGCCGGTCGACGTGATGCGCGAGACGCTGCGGCGTTTCGATCGCCATCGCCGCCAGCTGCTGATCTCCGAGTTGGTCGATCCGCCCGGCCGCGCCTTCCAGCTCGCCTTCCAGCTTGGCCTCGGCGAATGCGCGCAAGCCCTGGAGAGCATCATCGGCCGTGCCGGACCGCTCGACGACGCGCCGCGCCGGCTGTTCCGCATCACGCTCGGCAACTACTTTGCAGCGGCCGTGATGATGCCCTACCCCGCGTTCCTCGCCGCGGCCGAAGCCCTGAATTACGACATCCACGTGCTGGCGCAGCGATTCAATTCCGGCTTCGAGCAGGTCTGCCACCGGCTCACCACCCTGCAGCGGCCGAACGCGCGCGGCATTCCGTTCTTCCTCTTGCGCGTCGACAATGCCGGCAACGTCTCCAAGCGCTTCTCGTCCGGCACTTTCCCGTTCTCGAAATTCGGCGGCACCTGTCCGCTGTGGAACGTGCACTCGACCTTCGACACGCCCGATCGCCTGCTCAAGCAGGTGATCGAGCTGTCCGACGGCACGCGCTATTTCTCGATCGCGCAGATGGTGCGCCGCCCCGTCGCGCCGCACCCGCTGCCGCAACCGCGCTTCGCCATCGGCCTCGGCTGCGAAATCCGTCACGCCGCGCGCCTGACCTACGCCGCCGGCATCGACCTGGAGAAGACCGAGGGCACTCCGATCGGCGTCAACTGCCGCCTCTGCGAGCGCGAAAACTGCGCCCAGCGCGCCGAGCCGCCGATCACGCGCACGCTGATTTTGGACGAGACAACGCGGCGGGTATCGAGCTTCGCGTTCTCGAATGCGCGGGAGTTGTGAGAGCTCTCCCCTCTCCCCGCTTGCGGGGAGAGGGTCAGGGTGAGGGGGAGTCTCCGCGGGGACGGTGAGAGTTGACTCGCGGAGAGTCCCCCTCACCCGGATTGCATTTTCGATGCAATCCGGCCTCTCCCCGCACGCGGGGAGAGGCGAAGCACTGGCGATCTACGCCAGCGTATGCACGATCACCGGCCCCGCAGCCGCGCTCGCATGGCCGGCAAGCAACGGCCCGAGATCCTTCTCGATCCAGGCGATCGCCCGCCGGTTCGCCTCCTCCGCCTGCTCGAACTTGTCGAAGATCGAGATCGCGGTCACGGTATCGTCGCCGGCATAGACGACGTAGTAGGCACGGAAACCGTCGACGTCGCTGATGATCGGAACGGCGCCGTCCTTGATGCGGCGCGCCAGCTCTTCCGCGCTCCCGCTTTTCGCCTTGGCCTGACGGATGGCGGCATACATGGCATCCTCCCCTTCCGGCTGTCTGGACTTTTGGGCTCTGTGCCCGGAGCCGATGTTACGCCGAAGCCCGCCGCCAATCCACGCTTGGTTAACCCCGCACTAATCTGCCGCAGCGATCTGCAACCAACGGTTAAGCACGCCTCAACATCGGTGCCTTAGTCTTGCCCCACTCACTTTTCGCAAACAACGGTGGCCTATTCTGCCGGGCGAAGTGACATCAGGGGGTTCATCATGCGCATTGCGTTGCTGCTGACCGCAACCATTGTCGGCGCGCTCTTCGCCAATCCATCCCAAGCCGGATCGCTCGATGCCGATGCAGCGCAGTCGCTGCCGCCGGGCTTCCAGAGCTATCGCGGCTACATGTTCGACCTGTCGGAGAATTCCGACCGCAAGGATGTCGACAAGCTCACCGACAATCTGAAGAGCCAGATCGACGCGGTCGAGGCGGCCGGCCTGTCGCCGCGCGTGCTGCGCTTCTTCCGCACCGTGCCGATCATCGCCAGCGAGCTCGCCTGCCTCGACGAAGGGGCCGCCACCGCCTGCTACGGCCGCGTCGCTCCCAACGTCGAACGCCGCGTGCCGCGGACGCTGACGGTCTGGGACCACGACAAGCAGCGCTGGACCAATCCGAACGCCGTCGACCTCGCGGTCGATTCGGGCCTCGGCGTGATCATGCTGCGGCCGGACATGATGCGCTACGAAAAGGAGGCGGTGCTGCTGCACGAGCTGCTGCACGCCTACCACGCGCGGCTGTTGCCGGACGGCTACGCCAACAAGGGCGTGATCGCCTATTTCGCCCTTGCCAAGTCCAAGGACTTGCTGCCCAAGGAATCCTATGCGTTGAAGAACCCCATGGAGTTCTTTGCCGTGACCGCCAGCATCTTCCTGGCCGGAAAGAGCGAATTCCACGATCCGAAGTCGCGCGAGACGCTCAAGGAGAAGATGCCGGACTATTACAAATATCTGGTCGGAGTGTTCGGCTTCGACCCGGAGCCGGCGGCTGCAAACGGCCCGGTCGCCTCGCTGAAGTGAGGCGAACCTCGAGCTGCCTCAGCCAGATCAACCAAAGAGCCGCGCCAAATGCGCGGCTTTTTTGTTTTGCAGGCCGGAAGCTGCGGATGACGCCCTGGCGGGAATTGCCAAGGCGGGGCCCGATCTGCATAGTCCCGCCCGCATCGAGACCCATTTTTCGAAGAGGATAGAACAACATGGCGGACGCCGACCTGGATGTCGTGATCCGGCAACTGGCCAGACAGCTGCATACGGGCCTGATGACCCGCGCCAAGGAGCGGCGGGATCGCTTCAACGGCCTGGCGGCCAAGGCCAAGGGCAAGGAGACCGGCGACCGCTTCAAGATGATGGCCAAGGCCACCATGGAGCAGGCCACCGCCGCCGCCAAGCGCCTGCAGATGTCCGCCGACAACGTCGCCGACAGCTACGCGCGGTCAATGCGGCTTGCCGCTAGCGCCCCGGTGGCGGCGAAGGTCGAGAAGAAGGCGAAGGAAGAGAAGCCGGCGAAGAAGGCCGCGAAGGCGAAGAAGGCCAAAGCCAAGAAGGCGAAGTAGGCGGACGAGAAGTATCTCTCCGCACAATCAGCACCTAGGGTGGGCATAGCGACTTGTCCGCCGTAGCTCGAAGAGCGAAGGCGGAAGCGTGCCCACGCGTCTGTTGCCGTATTGTAGAGATCGTGGGCACGGCGCAAGGGCGCCTTTGCCCACCCTGCGATTCCAGGATTCGGTGGATAGAGCCCCCTCACTGCCTCGGCACTGACACCTGCGGCGGCTCGGCGCTGGCGAGCTCGGCGAGCCTGGCGCGCGCGGCTTCGCGGGTTTGACCGTCCTTGCCGGCCGGCAGCGCCAGCGCCGCCTCGAAATCGGCGCGCGCATCGTCGGCCTGGCCGCGGGCGAGGAACGCCAGGCCACGGTCGAGGCGGGCCTGCGCATCCGAGGGGTCGAGGCGAACCGCCGTGTTGTAGCTCAGAATCGCGCGGTCGAGATCGCCGGTGGCGGCGAGCGCGAGACCGCGCTGGTGATAGGGCGCGGCGCGCTTGGGATCATGCGCGATCGCCTCGTCATAGTCGGCGATGGCGAGTTCGAGGTCGCCGTTCTGACGGCGCGCGAGCGCGCGGTCGCGATAGAGCGAGGCGCGGTTGGGATTGAGGTGAATGGCCTCGTCGAAATCGGCGACCGCCCGCCTGAAGTCGCCGTGGCGCAGCGCGATCCGTCCGCGCCCCTCATAGGCAAAGGCGATCAGCGATCCGCGCAGCGGCGAGAAGCCGATCACGGCGGAGCAGATGTCGGGATCGTCCTCGTCGCCGCAATTGACGACCATGTGCGTGGACAGGCCGACGAGCACGCACAGGACGATCAGCAATGGTACGGCAGCTCTGGTCATCTTCGACGGTGGCCGGCAGCGGGCCGGTCACGCATCCCCTTTCGAAGGAAGTGTCTCGCCGGGGTCTTAACACCGGCTCGGACCATCCTGTGTGCGCCAGGTCACAAAGCCGACCGTAAATTGCCGCAGGTTCCATATCAGCCCCAGGGACCACGCGAGGACGAGCGCCCCCATGGGCTGCGTGGCGGATAGTTCTCGTTGGCGCCGACCGATGGCGCCGGCCGCGTGCCGAGCTCGGCCGCGAGCTGCTGAAGCGCCGCAATGCGGTTCTGCGTCGAGGGATGGGTGGCGAACAGATTGTCCACGCCATGGCCCGACAGCGGATTGATGATGAACATGTGCGCGGTCGCGGGGTTTCGCTCGGCCTCATAGTTCGGCACCTGATGCGCGGCGCCCTCGATCTTCACCAGCGCGGAGGCCAGCCACATCGGCTGCCCCGCGATGCGCGCACCGAGATTGTCCGCGGCATATTCGCGGGTGCGGCTGATCGCCATCTGCACCAGCATGGCGCCGAGCGGGGCGAGGATCATCATCAGGATCGAGCCGACGACGCCGAGACCATTGTTGTTCTCGCGGTTGCCGCCGAAGAACATGCCGAACTGCGCCAGCATGGAGATCGCGCCGGCGATGGTCGCAGTGATCGTCATCAGCAGCGTGTCGTGATTCTTGATATGGGCGAGCTCGTGCGCGATCACGCCGGCGAGCTCCTCGCGGCTGAGCTGGCCCATCAGGCCGGTGGTGACGGCGACGGCGGCGTTTTGCGGATTTCGGCCAGTCGCGAACGCGTTGGGCTGCATCTCATCCATCAGGAACACGCGCGGCATCGGCAAGCCTGCCCGGCCCGCAAGTTCCGCGACCAGCCCGACCAGCTCCGGCGCGGTCGAACGATCGACCTCATGGGCGCCGTACATCGAGAGCACCATGCGGTCGGAGTTCCAGTAGGTGAAGAGATTGGTCGCGGCGGCAATAACGAGCGCGATCATGGCGCCGGAGGCGCCGCCGATCAGATAGCCGACGCCCATGAACAGGGCGGTGAGGCCTGCGAGCAGCATTGCGGTACGAAAATAGTTCATGGCCGTCTCCCAAGGCGGCCGCGGGCGAACCTCTGGCCGGCACCCCGGAGGTATGAAGGCTGCCTGCGACCGCAAGGTTCGTGCGTCGCCCGGCCGCACATTCCATCGCGGCGTCAGCCTTTCCCGCGCCGCTAAAGCTTGAGCGGGATTTGCGCAAAAACACGCGCGGACGTTTAGCAACCTGGAAAGCGCAATCGCGGCTTAATTCGCGGTAACCGGGCACGCCGCGCGGTCGCAGCGCATTGACCGGTTCCGTTGGCACCCCGTCAGCAAGGTGACCCGTCATGATGGACCGCTCGAGCGCCGCCTCCCTCGATCCCGCATCTGCTCCCTCCCCTCACGACGCCAAGATTGACGCCAAGATCGACGCGAGGACTGACGCGAAGGGATTGCAGGAGGCGCTGTACGAGCAGATGTTCGCCAATGACGAGCCCGGTCCCGCGCCCGATGCGAAGACAGAGCCGGAATCCCAGCGGCGCTGGCCACGTCTGAGGCGCGGCGCGAAGATCGCGATCGGACTTGCCCTCATCGCCATTTTCGGCTGGCTGCCGCTGCGCGCGGTCTGGGAGTATTCAAGCGTCGAGGCCGTATTGAATTCCCGCCTCGTCACCCTGCGCACGCCGATCGGCGGCCGTGTGGCAGCCGCGCAGCGCTTGACCGATCAGGCCAGGCTCGACGCCGGGACCGTGGTCCTGCGCGTGGTCAACCCGCGCGGCGATCGCACCAGGCTCGACGATCTCCGGCGGCAGAAATCGCGCCTGGAGAACGAGCGGCCGAGCCTTGCCGCCAAGCTTGCCTCGGCCCAGGCCGCGCAAAAGGACCTGGCGCGACAGGCGACGCAATTCCGCGACGGGCGCGTGCTCCAGCTCGAGGCCCGGATCGCCGAGATCCAGACCTCGATCGAGGCCGCGGCAGCGCGGCGGGAGGAAGCCAGTGCCGCGGTCGACCGGGCTTCCTCGCTGGCGAAATCCGGCAACGTCTCGACCGTCGAGCTGGCACGGCTGACGCGCGAGCTCTCCGTGTCGCAGCAGATCGAGCTCGGTGCGCGCAAGCGGCTGGACGCGGCCATGGTCGAGCTTGCCGCGGCACGGAACGGCTCCTTCCTCGGCGACAGCTACAACGACCGGCCAAGCTCGGTGCAGCGCGAGGAAGAGATGCGCCAGCGTGCTGGCGACCTCGACGCCGACCTCGCACGCATCGACACCGAGATCGCCTGGCTCGCCAGCGAGATCATCACCGAAGAGGTTCGCTTCGCCGATCTGTCCGAAGCCAACATCACGACGCCCGTCGCAGGGCGCGTCTGGGAGATGATGACCTCGCCGGGCGAGGACGTGCAAGCCGGCCAACCGCTGCTCAAGGTGCTCGATTGCAGCAGCGCCGTCATCACCGCGAACGTCACCGAGAACGTCTACAACCGTTTGCAGCTCGGCGACCACGCGACCTTCGAGCCGAACGACGGTGGTGCGCCGATCTCCGGCACCGTGGTCAACCTGACCGGCGCCGCCGGCGCGCCCGCCAATCTCGCCATCAATCCCGACGCGCTGAGCAAGGAGCCCTATCGCGTGACCGTTGCGCTCGGTGATGGCGCTGCCCACGCATGCACGGTGGGACGCACCGGCCGCGTGGTGTTTGCAAGGCAAGAGACCGCGCCGTGACGACGGCGCTGACGCCCGGCCTGATTGCGCTCGGCGCCTTCATGGCGATCGTGCCGCTGCTCAGGCGCGACAGCACGATGGCACGCTCGTTCCTGGCCATCGTGTCACTCGTTTTCCTGCTCCGCTATCTCCATTGGCGCGTCACGGCGACTCTCCCGCCGCCGCATCTGACCGCGGATGCCGTGATCGGCTATCCCTTCATGCTGCTGGAAGCGGCCTCGCTCGTCGCGGTCAGTTTGTCTTTGCTGTTCCTGAGCCGAACAATCGATCGTTCCAGATCAGCCAGGATCGACAGCCGCGCCTTCGATCCCGGCGCGCCGCTGATCGACGTCTTCATCTGCACCTACAACGAGGAACGATCGATCCTCGAGCGCACGATCATCGGCGCGACCGGCATGGCGTACGGCAACTACCGCGTCTGGGTGCTCGACGACGGCCGACGGCCCTGGCTGCGGCGACTCGCGGGTGAACTCGGCTGCCATTATCTCACGCGGCCCGACAACCATCACGCCAAGGCCGGCAATATCAATCATGCGCTCCGACATGTCGGTGCGATGCCGAAGCCGCCGCAATTCGTGGCCATCCTCGATGCGGACTTCGTGCCGCGGCCCGACTTCCTGGCGCGGACCATCTCGCTCATGGACGATGCTTCGGTCGGAGTGGTGCAGACGCCGCAGCACTTCATCAATCCCGACCCGATCCAGAGCAACCTTGCTGCAACCGACGTTTGGCCGGACGAGCAACGCTTCTTCTTCGACATCCTGCTGCCGGCGAAAGACGCCTGGGGCGTCGCATTCTGCTGCGGCACCTCATCGCTCATTCGCTACGACGGACTGGTGCGGATCGGGGGGTTTCCAACCGATTCCGTCACAGAAGACTACCTCGTCACGCTTCGCCTGAAGGAGCACGGTCTCAAAACGATCTATCTCAACGAGCGGCTGACGATCGGGCTCGCGCCGGAAGGGTTGAAGGAATACATCACCCAGCGCGCCCGCTGGTGCCTCGGCTTGATGCAAATCGTGCGCGGCCGCAGCGGACCGCTCTCGCGCGAGTCGAAGCTTTCCTTCATCGACCGGCTCTCGCTGGTCGATGCTTTCATGAGCTGGTCCGCGGTCTACACGTCGAAGGTGGCGGGCCTCGTGGTGCCCTGGCTGTTCCTGCTCTTCGGTATCAAGGCGGTCCGTGCCGACCTGAGCGAGCTGCTGCGGTTCTTTCTGCCGTTCTATGTCTGGCACAGCCTCAGCATGGCCTGGCTGTCGCACGGCCGCTCGCTGGCCATGATGACGGACGTGTCGCAACTCATCGCCGCGCCCGCAGTGCTGAAGGCGGTGGCAACCGGTCTGCTGAAGCCGAAAGGACACAAGTTCAAGGTCACGGCGAAAGGCGGGGACCGGGACAGGAGGTTTGTCGAATGGCCGCTGCTGCGGCTCTATGGCACCGCGCTTCTCGTTACGCTCGCGGCCATCGCTTATGCCTTCATCCTGCACCTGCGCGGCGAGAACATCGCCTACGGCGGGCTGGCTTTGGCCTGGAGCCTCTACAACGCGTTCATCCTCACCGTGGTCTGCTTCGTCTGCATCGAGCAACCGCGCAAGCGCAAGGCGGAGCGTTTTGATCGCAACGAGACGGTGCTGCTGCGCCAGCACGGCAAGTCGCATCTCGCGCGGCTCGCCGACATCTCGATCACCGGCGCCCGCCTGATCGATCCCGATCCGCCGCACCCGGGCAGCGCGATCGAATGCCGGATTTATGGCCGCCCGATCGCCGCGGTCGTGGTGCGGCAGACCGCGGATGGATTCGCGGTGCGTTTCGAGGAAGGCATGGATACACGCGTGCATGCGATCAGGGCGTTCTATGCCGGCGAGTATGTTCGCGCCTATCAGGGCGTCAGGGCGCTCCCGGTCGGGAAAGCGCTGCTGATGCGACTGTTCGGCTAGGCCGGCGTCCACTCGCATTACCCATGCTGGCATGGCACGGAAGGGATGGCCTGAGGCCATCACTTCACCTAAACTTCGGGCGAATCCACGCCTGCCCCTTCCCCGCCGGAACCCCTATGGTCCAGACCCGATTTCTGATCGCGGCCGTCGCGCTCCTCGCATGCTCCGCCACTGCCTCCGCCCAGTTCGCGCCGCCGCCCACCAAGCCCGTGGCGCCCAGGACCACCGCAGCCTCGCCGCGTGCGGCGTCCTGCCATAACGGTGCGAGCTTCGATCGCTTCCTCGCCGACGTGAAGCAACAGGCTGTGGCCGCCGGCGTATCGCAGCGGACGATCGCGGAGGCTTCGCCCTACCTCGTCTACGACCAGGGCATCGTCAACCGCGACCGCGGTCAGCGCGTGTTCGGCCAGCTCTTCATCGAATTCGCCGGACGCATGGCGGCGCCCTATCGCATGCAGAACGGCCAGCAGCACATCAAGCAATACGCTGCCGCGTTTGCACGAGCCGAAAAGGAATATGGCGTGCCGCCGGCGGTGATCGCCGCGTTCTGGGGGCTGGAGAGCGACTTCGGCGCCAACATGGGAAATCTGCCGACGCTGAAATCGCTGGTGTCGCTCGCCTATGACTGCCGTCGCTCGGAGATGTTCGTGGGCGAGACCATCGCCGCGCTGAAGATCATCGACCGCGGCGATCTGCATCCCGACGAGATGATCGGCTCCTGGGCCGGCGAGCTCGGCCAGACCCAGTTCCTGCCTGTGCATTACGTCAACTACGCCGTCGACTATGACGGCGACGGACGGCGCGACCTGTTGCGGTCGCCAGCCGACGTGATCGGCTCGACCGCGAACTACATTGCCAACGGCCTGAAGTGGCGGCGCGGCGAGCCGTGGCTGGAAGAGATCAAGGTGCCGCAAAACCTGCCATGGGATAAGACCGATCTCACGGTGCGAGAGCCGCGCTCGACATGGGCGCAGCTTGGCGTCACCTATCCCGACGGCCGGCCGCTGCCGAATGACAATCTCGCAGCCTCGGTGCTGCTACCGATGGGACGCAATGGTCCGGCCTTCATGGCGTACCCGAATTTCGCGGCCTACACCGAGTGGAACAACTCGTTGATCTATTCGACCACCGCGGGCTATCTCGCCTCGCGCATTGCAGGTGCCGCACCGATGCGCAAGCCGACGGCGCCGGTGGCGCAGCTGCCGTTCAACGAGCTCAAGGAACTGCAGCAACTGCTCGTGCGTGCGGGCTTCAATGTCGGCAAGGTCGACGGCGTGCTGGGCCAGCAGAGCCGCGCGGCCGTCAAGGCGATGCAGATCAAGCACGGCCTGCCGGCCGATTCCTGGCCGACCGCCGAGCTGCTGGCGCGCATGCGCGGCGCCACGGCGCAGGCCCAGCCGGCGGGCACGTTGCGTTGACTGATCTATCCGTAGTCATTCCCCGCGAAGGCGGGGAATCCAGTACGCCGCAGCTTCTCGGTTCAATCACCGCCGTCTCGGAGTACTGGATCGCCCGGTCAAGCCGGGCGATGACAGCCGAGGATTGGCTATGAGAGCGGAGGGTGTAGCAACGACCGCGCGGGAGTGGCGCGGGAGAATTTTCGCACTGCACAAGCAGCTTCCCGCGATTGTATTTTTCCGTGAGCCTCCCATGTGAGTAGCTCAGGTTTTCTCCTGAGATTTCCCATTCACAAGCGAGCATCACATGTCCTTCTACGACGCCGTCGTCCCCGCCTATTTGCAAATGCTGAACAGCGTGACCGGCCTGCTCACCAAAGCCGAGGCGCATTGCGCGGCCAAGAAGATCGACCCGAGCGTGCTGCTCGGCTCCCGCCTCTTCCCGGACATGCTGCCGCTGTCGAAGCAGGTCCAGCTCGTCGGCGATTTCGCCGCCAAGGGCTGTGCTCGGCTCACTCATAGCGAGGTGCCCTCCACGCCTGACACCGAGACGACCTTCGCAGAGCTGAAGCAGCGGCTGGCCAAGACCATCGACTATGTGAAGTCGTTCAAGCCCGAGCAGTTCGAAGGTGCCGAGACCAAGGACGTCACCTTCCCCGCGGGCCCCGACAAATCCGTCACCATGAAGGGCCAGCAATTCCTGAGCGCGTTCTCGCTGCCGAACTTCTATTTCCACGCCGCGACCGCCCACGGCATTTTGCGCCACAATGGCGTCGAGATCGGCAAGCGCGATTTTATGGGCGCGAACTGATTTGCGAAATCGCACGGCCGTGGCAGTCGCAATCCACTGTCACGGCCAAAATCGCACATGAATTATGCTACGCGGGCCCCGCCGCGTAGCTCGCCTGCACTTTCCGTATGGCTTCTCCCTTGCGCCCGATGTCGCGATGCACAAGTGTTCGGGACCTCACACCCCTGGAAGCATTCCCCATGAGCCGTTCGACCAAACTGTTTGAGACCTACAAGCTCGGCCCGATCACGCTGGCGAACCGCCTGGTGATGGCGCCGCTGACGCGCAACCGTGCCGTGCCCGGCACGTTCGTGCCTGGTGCGCTCGCCGCCGATTATTATGGCCAGCGCGCCTCCGCAGGGCTCCTGATCACCGAAGCGAGCCAGGTCTCGCAGCAGGGCCAAGGCTACCAGGACACGCCCGGCATCTACTCCAAGGACCAGGTGGTCGGCTGGCGCAAGCTCACCGACAAGGTCCATGCGCGCGGCGGCAAGATCTTCATCCAGCTCTGGCATGTCGGCCGCATCTCGCATGTCGACCTGCAGGCGGGTGGCGCAGCCCCCGTGGCACCGAGCGCGATCCGCGCCAAGGGCAAGACCTTCGTGAACGGCGGCTTCGCCGACGTCTCCGAGCCGCGCGCGCTCGAGCTCTCCGAAATCCCCGGGATTATCGACGATTTCAAGCGCGCCACGAAGAACGCGCTGGAGGCCGGCTTCGACGGCGTCGAGATTCACGGCGCCAACGGCTATTTGCTTGAGCAGTTCGCCAAGGACGGCGCCAACACGCGCACCGATGCCTATGGTGGCTCGATCGAGAACCGCGCGCGGCTGATGCTGGAGGTGTCCAAGGCCGTCGTGGCCGAGGCCGGCGCCGACCGTACCGGCATCCGCATCTCGCCGGTGACGCCGGCCAACGATATCTCGGATTCCAACCCGCAAGCCCTGTACGACCATATCGTCGACGGCCTCAGCGCGCTGAAGCTGGTCTATCTCCACGTCGTCGAAGGCGCCACCGGCGGCCCGCGCGACATCGCGCCGTTCGACTATGCATCCTTGCGCAAGCGCTTTGCCGGCGCCTATGTCGCCAATAACGGCTACGATTTCGATCTCGCCACCAAGGTGCTGGACACCAATGCGGCCGACCTCATCGCCTTCGGCAAGCCGTTCATCTCCAACCCCGACCTCGTCGAGCGGCTGAAGCAGGGCGCAACGCTGAACGACTGGGACAAGACCACGTTCTACGGCGGCGGTGCGAAGGGTTATACGGACTATCCGACGCTCGCGGCCGAGCCGGCGGAGTAACGACCAACCACACGACAGCTGTCATGCCCCGCGAAAGCGGGGCATCCAGTACGCCGCGGCCTCTCGGTTCAATCGCGACCGTCTCGGAATACTGGATTGCCAGCCTTCGCGGGCAATGACACCCAGTGTGTAAGACGCGCTGGTGCCACAAGCGCAAAACAAAAAGGCCGGGATTGCTCCCGGCCTTTCGTCCTTGTGAGACCTTGCCTTACTTCGCTTCCGCCCGCTTGGGCGGGGTGGCCGGCCACGATTTGATCAGAGTGTCGTAGTCGACGGTCTCGCCCTTCGGCTTCTCGTTGGCGAGCTTGCGCTGCGGAGCAATCGTGCCGTCCTTCTGGGCCTTGGCGAACCAGTATTCGGCCGTCTCCTTCTTGTGCAGCTTGGGACCGCAGGCGCCCTGCACGCCGGACTTCTCCAGGCGCTCCATGACGGAGTCCTGAGCGGCGGCCAGCGCGTCCATCGCCTGCTGCGGGGTCTTCGCACCGGACGACGCATCGCCGATGTTCTGCCACCACAGCTGCGCGAGCTTCGGATAGTCGGGCACGTTGTTGCCGGTCGGGGTCCACTGCACGCGCGCGGGCGAGCGGTAGAACTCGATCAGGCCGCCGAGCTTCGGCGCACGCTCGGTGAACGACTTGTCCCAGATGTCGGATTCACGGATGAAGGTGAGACCGACATGGCTCTTCTTCAAGCTCACCGACTTCGAGATGATGAACTGGAGATAGAGCCAGGCCGCCTTGCGGCGATCCGCCGGGGTCGACTTCAGCAGCGTCACGGAGCCGGCGTCCTGGTAGCCGAGCTTCATGCCTTCCTTCCAGTACGAACCGTGCGGCGAGGGAGCCATACGCCATTTCGGCGTACCGTCCGCGTTCATCACGGCGATGCCCGGCTTCACCATGTCGGCGGTGAAAGCGGTGTACCAGAACATCTGCTGGGCGATGTTACCCTGCGCCGGCACCGGGCCTGCTTCGGAGAACGTCATGCCCTGCGCCTGCGGCGGCGCGTACTTCTTCAGCCACTCGAGATACTTGGTGATCGAGTAGACCGCGGCCGGACCGTTGGTGTCGCCACCACGCTCCACCGAGGAGCCGACCGGACGGCAGCCTTCCATGCGGATGCCCCATTCGTCGACCGGCAGGCCGTTCGGAATGCCCTTGTCACCGTTGCCGGCCATCGACAGCCAAGCGTCGGTGAAACGCCATCCGAGCGAGGGGTCCTTCTTGCCATAGTCCATATGGCCGTAGACCTTGACGCCGTTGATCTCCTTGATGTCGTTGGTGAAGAACTCGGCGATGTCCTCATAGGCGGACCAGTTCACGGGCACGCCGAGCTCGTAACCATACTTGGCCTTGAACTTGGCCTTGTAGTCGGCGTTGGTGAACCAGTCGTAGCGGAACCAATAGAGGTTGGCGAACTGCTGGTCGGGCAGCTGATAGAGCTTGCCGTCCGGCCCCGTGGTGAATGACTTGCCGATGAAGTCGTTGACGTCGAGCATGGGATCGGTGACGTCCTTGCCCTCGCCGGTCATGTAGTCCGACAGCACGACGGTCTGGCCGTAGCGGAAATGCGTGCCGATCAGGTCGGAATCGTTGATCCAGCCGTCATAGACGTTCTTGCCGGACTGCATCTGGGTCTGCAGCTTCTCGACGACGTCACCTTCCTGGATGAGGTCGTGCTTCAGCTTGATGCCGGTGAGCTCGGAGAACGCCTTGGCCAGCGTCTGCGACTCATATTCGTGAGTCGTGATGGTCTCGGAGACGACGTTGATCTCCATGCCCTTGAAGGGCTCGGCGGCCTTGGCGAACCACTCCAGCTCCTTCTTCTGGTCTTCCTTCGACAGCGTCGAGGGCGTGAATTCCGCGATCCACTTCTGGATCACGGCGTCGTCGGCGGCGCGGACCGGCGCCGAGACGGCGAACGACACCGCAATGATGGCGGCGGCGCTGGACATGGTCAGAAAACTATTCTTGGCCAATGGACCTTTCCTTCTCCTAAACTGTCGCATGTTGTTCCTCCGTTGCAGCGACAAACTTTTATACAGACCCGGATTGCCCCCGGATCTGGCCGTCCCTTCGCGAGCTTCAGACCGTGCGAAAAATGAGCACGGCCGTGACCAGCGAAATTCCACTTGCGAGCCACAGGCGCGAGATTTCAACGCCCTCCTCGCCGATCGGCAGCGTTGCGATCGCATCGGTGCCGAAGAAGCCGATCCAGAGAAGGTGGATGACCGCCGCTGATATCAGCGAGATGAACAGGCGGTCGCCGCGCGTGGTCGGAATTCGGAGCACACCGACGCGCTCGGCTTCGGGATAGACCGCCGCAAGCCACGTCATCACGGCGAGCGTGCAGGCCAGCGCGGCGAAGAAGATCGCCGTGGGCAGCGTCCAGGCCATCCATGCGATGGATTCCATGCTCTTACTCCTTGCGCATGATCTGGTCCGAAAACCGGTTTCCACTTTTCGGGATCATGCGCGCTCTCCTTACACGCGACCGAGCGCGAAACCGCTCGCGATGTAGTTGCGGACGAACCAGATCACGAGCGCGCCCGGGATGATGGTGAGCACGCCGGCGGCTGCCAAGAGGCCCCAATCCATGCCCGACGCCGACACCGTGCGCGTCATGATCGCCGCGATCGGCTTGGCCGACACCGAGGTCAGCGTGCGCGCGAGCAGGAGCTCGACCCAGGAGAACATGAAGCAGAAGAAGGCGGCGACGCCGATGCCGCTTGCGATCAACGGCACCAGGATCTTGATGAAGAAGCGCGGGAAGGAATAGCCGTCGAGGAAGGCAGTCTCGTCGATCTCGCGCGGCACGCCGGAAACGAAGCCTTCGAGGATCCACACCGCCAGCGGCACGTTGAAGATGCAGTGCGCGAGCGCGACCGCCCAGGGCGTATCGAACAGGCCGATCGCCGAATAGAGGTTGAAGAAGGGCAGCGCGTAGACCGCGGCCGGCGCCATGCGGTTCGACAAGAGCCAGAAGAACAGATGCTTGTCGCCGAGGAAGCGGTAGCGCGAGAACGCATAGGCCGCCGGCAGCGCCACCGAGATCGAGATGATGGTGTTGAGAACGACATATTCCAGCGAGTTGATGTAACCGGAATACCAGCTCTCGTCGGTGAAGATGCGCTTGTAGTGCTGCAGCGTCGGGGTATGCGGCCATAGCGTCATCGTCGAGACGATCTCGCTGTTGGTCTTGAAGCTCATGTTGACGAGCCAGTAGATCGGCAGCAGCAGGAAGATCAGAAACAGCCCCATGATGAGGCGGCGGCCGGGAATCGAATGCATCACGCCACTCCTTCCTTTGGCTTGAGCACCGGCACGGGCTTGAGCGCGGCCGCAGGCTTCGGTTCGGCCGCCGGCTCGCTCTCCGCCTGGACTTTGCGCTCGACACCGGCGTTGGTCATGACGGTGTAGAAGATCCAGCAGACGATCAGGATGATGAGGTTGTAGACCAGCGACAGCGCCGCGGCCTTGCCGAGGTCGAACTGACCCAGCGCGATCTTGACGAGCTCGATCGACACGAAGGTGGTGGAGTTGCCGGGTCCGCCGCCGGTGACGACGAACGGCTCGGTGTAGATCATGAAGCTATCCATGAAGCGCAGCAGCACCGCGATCAGCAAGACGCGGTTCATTTTCGGCAGCTGGATTGCCTTGAACACGGCCCAGCGCGAGGCGCCGTCGATCTGGGCGGCCTGGTAATAGGCTTCGGGAATCGACTTCAGGCCGGCATAGCAGAGCAGCGCGACGAGGCTGGTCCAGTGCCAGACGTCCATCACGATGACGGTGACCCAGGCGTCGATGTCGTTGGAGACGTAATTGTAGTCGATGCCCGCGGCGTTGAGGACGTAGCCGAGCAGCCCGATGTCGGGACGCCCGAAGATCTGCCAGATCGTGCCGACCACGTTCCACGGAATCAGCAGCGGCAGCGCGAGGATCACGAGGCAGGCCGCCACCGTCCAGCCCTCGCGCGGCATCGACAACGCGACCACGATCCCGAGCGGCACCTCGATCGCGAGGATCACCAGCGAGAAGAACAGGTTGCGGCCGAGCGAAGCGAGAAAGCGGCCGCCGAGATCGGTCGAGGGATCAAGCAATTCCTTGAACCAGCCGACGCCGTTCCAGAAGAACTGGTTGTTGCCGAAGGTGTCCTGCATCGAATAGTTCACTACCGTCATCAGCGGCAGCACCGCCGAGAAGGCGACGACCAGGAACACCGGCAGCACCAGGAACCAGGCTTTTTGGTTGACGGTCTTGTCCATCAGGCGGCTCCCTCCACCAGAAGGCTATCGGCATAGACGTGGACGTGGGACGGGTCGAATTTCAGTCCGGCCATGCCGTCCGCGCTCGTGAAGCCCGCCGGCGCGCGCGCCGCGAGCTTGGCGTCACCAAGGCGTGCCCGCGCAAAACGGATGCGGCCGAGATCGTCGAGGCGCTCGATCTTCGCCGTGAGCAGGCCGGGCGCAGGTGCCACGACCTCGACGAATTCGGGACGGACGCCGATCTCGATCTTTGCGCCGGCAGGCAGATTGTCGTAGGCGCGGTTCAGCGCGATGACGTGACCACCAATGCGCGCCTCGCGTCCCCTCACCTCGGCCGGCAGGATGTTCATGCCGGGCGAGCCGATGAAATAGCCGACGAAGGTGTGTGCCGGCTTGTCAAACAGCTCGGCCGGGGTGCCGCTCTGCACCACGCGGCCGTCATGCATGACGACGACGGTGTCGGCGAAGGTCAGCGCCTCGGTCTGGTCGTGGGTCACGTAGATCATCGTGAGGTCGAGCTCGCGATGCAGCGCCTTCAGCTTGGAGCGGAGCTGCCATTTCAGCTCGGGATCGATCACCGTCAGCGGCTCGTCGAACAGCACGGCGGCGACGTCGGAACGGACGAGACCGCGGCCGAGCGAGATCTTCTGCTTGGCATCGGCCGTGAGCCGCGTCGCCTTGCGGTTCAGATAGGGTTCGAGATCGAGCAGGCGGCCGATCTCGGCGACGCGCTTGTCGATTTCGGCCTTCGGCACGCCGCGGTTCTTCAGCGGAAACGCCAAATTCTGTCCGACCGTCATGGTGTCGTAGATCACCGGAAACTGGAACACCTGCGCGATATTGCGCTTCTGGGTTGACAGAGGTGTGATGTCCTTGCCGTCGAACAGGATTTGCCCCCGCGACGGCGTGATGATGCCGGAGATGACGTTGAGCAGCGTGGTCTTGCCGCAGCCGGACGGACCAAGCAGCGCATACGCGCCGCCCTGCCGCCAGGTCATGGTCACCGGCTTCAGTGCAAAGCTGTCCTGCGGCGCATCATTGCCGCCGTAGGAGTGGGCGAGATCGACGAGGTCAATGCGGGCCATGGCGCATCCCCTCCTACGATCCAGGTGCTGCGACCAGCCGGTCGGCAGCATCGAACACAAAAACGTCGTTGGGATCGAGCACGGCGTCGAGCGTCTGGCCGGGCTCGAACTCGTGCACGCCGTGCAGCACCGCCACCCAGTTCGATCCTTCGCGGGTCAGATGCACGAAACTCTCCGAACCGGTGATCTCGGTCACCGTGACAGTGGCATGGAAGGCATGGCGATCAGCCTCGCCATTGGCGAGCGCGAGCTGATGCGCGCGAAAACCGACGCGATAGGCGCCGTCGGCCAGCGACGAATAGAGGCCAGAGGCCGGCGAGGCGGTGCCGCCGGCATAAGCGACCTGCCCGTTCTTCTTCTCGATACCGACGAGGTTGAGCGGCGGATCGGAAAACACCTGGGCGACGCGCAGGGTCTGCGGCCGGCGGTAGACATTGGCAGTCTCGCCGATCTGGAGCGCCTGGCCTTCCCACATGCATACAGTGTTGCCGCCGAGCAGCAACGCCTCGGTTGGCTCGGTCGTGGCATAGACGAAGATCGCGCCCGAGGCCTCGAAGATGCGCGGCAGCTCGGCGCGCAGCTCCTCGCGCAGCTTGTAATCGAGATTGGCGAGCGGCTCGTCGAGCAGCACGAGATCGGCGCCCTTGACCAGCGCGCGCGCGATCGCGGTGCGCTGCTGCTGGCCGCCAGAGAGCTGGAGCGGCGTGCGCTTCAGAAACGGCTCGAGCCGGAGCAGCTTTGCGGCTTCCGCCACCCGCGTCTCGATCTCGTCGCGCGGCTTGCCCTGCACGCGCAGGGGCGAGGCGATGTTCTCGTAGACCGTCAGCGAGGGGTAGTTGATGAACTGCTGATAGACCATCGCAACCGAACGCTGGCGCACGTCGGCGCCGGTAACGTCCTTGCCGTTGACCAGCACCTTGCCCGAGGTCGGCTTGTCGAGGCCGGCGAGCAGCCGCATGATCGAGGTCTTGCCCGACAGCGTCGGCCCGAGCAGCACGTTCAGCGTGCCGCTCTCAAGCGTCAGCGAGACGTCGCGGATATGCTGGACCCCCTCGACGGTTCGGGTCACGTGATCGAGCGTCACGGTCATGAGCGTCCTCCCGCTTCCAGCAGAGGACTTTGCGGCACGGCGTGGGTCCTGATCCAGTCGTCAAGCGCAGCAATCTCATCGGCAGATAGTCGCAGGCCGAGCTTGGAACGGCGCCAGACGACGTCCTCGGCGGTCACGGCCCATTCATTGGCCATGAGGTAGCGGACCTCGCGCTCGGTCAGCGTCGCGCCAAAGGCCTGGCCGAGATCGGCCGATGATTTGGCGTCGCCGAGCAGCTTGATGGCCTTGGTGCCATAGGCGCGCGCGAGCCGCCTGGCGTGCTCGTGGCTGAGGAAGGGATAGCCGCGCTGCAGCTCGGCGATCAGGCCGTCGATGTCGGACACATTCATGTCGCCGCCGGGCAGCGGCCATTTGCCGGTCCACCCCTCCCGCGCTTTTGCGCTGCGAAGATAGGGTGCCAGCCGCTCCAGGGCCTCCTCGGCGAGGCGGCGATAGGTGGTGATCTTGCCGCCATAGATCGACAGCAGCGGCACGCCGCCGGGCGTGTCGAGCTCGAACACGTAGTCGCGCGTCGCGGCCTTGGCTTCGCTGGCGCCGTCGTCATAGAGCGGGCGCACGCCGGAATAGGTCCAGACCACGTCGTCCGGCGTCACGGGCTTCGCCAGATATTCGCTCGCCGCGGTGCAGAGATACTGGATCTCCTCCGCCGTCGCCTTCACCTTGGCGGGATCGCCGTCATAATCGCGATCCGTGGTGCCGATCAGCGTGAAATCGTCCTGGTACGGGATCACGAAGATGATGCGGCCGTCCGCGTTCTGGAACATGTAGGCGCGGTCGTGGTCGTAGAGCTTCCTGACCACGATGTGCGAACCCTGCACCAGGCGCACCTTGGCTTTCGCGTTGACGCCGGCGCCGCGGCCGAGCACGTCCTCGACCCAGGGGCCGCCGGCGTTGACCAGAGCCTTTGCCTGGACCTGCGAGCGCTCACCGGTCAGCGTGTTGACCATGCTCACGGTCCAGAGGCCGTCGGACTGCTTGATATCCGTTGCGCGGGTGCGGGTGCGGATCTCGGCGCCCTTGTCGGCGGCATCGCGTGCATTGAGCACGACGAGGCGGGCGTCATCGACGAAACAGTCGGAATATTCAAAGGCGCGACTGTAACGATTCGGGATCAATGGCTTGCCGACCTCGTCACGGCGCAGGTCAACCGAGCGGGTCGCCGGCAACAGATGACGGCCGCCGATGTGATCATAAAGGAAGAGGCCGAGCCGCAGCAGCCAGGCGGGGCGCAGACCGGCGTGGTGCGGCAATACGAAACGCAAGGGGCGGATGATGTGGGGCCCGATGCCCCAGAGGATCTCGCGCTCGATCAGCGCCTCGCGAACGAGGCGAAACTCGTAATATTCGAGATAGCGCAGGCCGCCATGCACCAGCTTGGTCGACCAGGACGACGTCCCGCTCGCCAAATCGTTCATTTCGCACAGGAAAACCGTGTTGCCGCGGCCCACCGCGTCGCGCGCGATGCCGCAGCCATTAACACCGCCTCCAATGATGGCGAGGTCGAAAATACGCTCCAACAGACGCATCCCCCGGCGACCGCTCGTTCCGTCGAGCGGCTACTTTCGTTTTTGATTAGATCACACCGAAAAACGAAAGCAAGACGAAAGAGAGGAGGAAGGAAGTGAAAGCGAAACTTTTTTCAACGCCATACGGCGGAGAAATCAGCAGGAGAACGGACAAGTTTTGAGGCAGACGGCTCGACTGATCGGCTCACGGGGCACACCGCACCGCTTCAGCCGACTTGAATGTAGCAACATGGCTACATACAATTTGCCCCAACGCAGGCGAGGAGGCGCGAACCGATGGTCACCACCCTGACCAGCCGAGAGTTCAATCAGGATACGAGCGGCGCCAAGAAGGCAGCAGCAAAGGGGCCCGTCTTCATCACCGACCGCGGCCGTCCAGCCCATGTCCTGCTGAGCATCGAAGATTATCTGCGCCTGAGCGGTGGACACATGAGCCTTGCTGAAGCTTTGGCACAGGCGAACGCGGACTTCGATTTCGATCCGCCTCGCATCACCGGCGGAATCTCCAGGCCAGCCGATCTCGACTGATGTTTCTGCTGGACACCAACGTCATTTCCGAACTGAGGCGGCCGGATAAGGCTGATCGCAACATGCTTGCTTGGGCCAATACAGCGCCCGCGGCGAATTTCTTCATGTCTGTCATCTCGATTCTCGAAATTGAACTTGGCGCGCGCCTGATCGAGCGCAAAGACGCGGTGCAAGGTGCTGTCCTGCGCGCCTGGATCGACGATCACATTCTGGCCCGCTTCGAAGGGCGGATCCTGGCTATCGATACGGCCGTGGCGCAGCGTTGTGCCCAACTTCACCTCCCCAATCCGCGGGCCGAACGCGACGCCCTTATTGCAGCCACCGCGCTTGTCCACGGCCTGACCGTCGTTACGCGCAATGTGGGGGATTTTGAACCTACGGGCGTGCCACTGCTCAATCCGTGGAGCAGTACATAAGCCTCTATCTCAGCCGCACCACCGGCGCGGCTTCCGGTGCCGCATCCTGGGCATCTGCCGGCGCATCGTCGATGTCCGCGCCCTTCGGCAGCGCTTCCACCACTTCGATGCCCTTGCTGTGGCAGATGGTGGCGAGGCGCTCCGGAAGCTCCTGGTCGGTGACGAAGGTCTGGATCTGGGTCATGTGGGCGATGCGCACCGGCGCGCTGCGGCGGAGCTTTGTGGAATCGGCAACCAGCATCACGCTGCGGGCATTGGCGATGATGGCCTGCGCCACCTGCACCTCGCGATAGTCGAAGTCGAGCAGCGCGCCCTCCTCGTCGATCGCGGACGCACCAATGATGGCGTAGTCGACCTTGAACTGACCGATCAGCTGCGTCGCGGTGGAGCCGACCACGGCGCCGTCGGCACGCCGGACCGTGCCGCCGGCGACCACCACCTCGATGCGGGGATGACGGTAGAGCAGCATCGCGACGTTGAGATTGTTGGTGATGACGAGGAGATCCTCGTGCGAAGTCAGCGCGCTCGCGACCTCCTCGGTCGTGGTGCCGATGTTGATGAAGAGCGAGCAGCCGTTCGGGATCAGCGAGGCGGCCGCGGCTCCGATCGCCTTCTTTTCGTCGGCGGCGACGAAGCGCCTTGCCTCGTAAGCGAGGTTTTCGACGCCGGAAGCGATGATGGCGCCGCCATGGATGCGGGTCAGCGATCTCCGCTCGCAGAGGTCGTTGAGATCCTTGCGGATGGTCTGCGCCGAGACTTCGAAGCGGCGCGCGAGCTCCTCGACCATGACGCGGCCCGAGGCCCGCGCGATGTTGAGGATTTCGGCTTGGCGATGGGTTAGTCCGGTCACGGCAAAGGCCTCAAATCAGGAGAATGCATGGTGCGGCGGTTCGCGCCTTCGGTCAATGCGCGCGCCGATCACGGTTAACTTATGCGGCCCGTCACCACGCCATGGTGCTCGCGAGACGCGCGAGCAGCTGCGGATCGTCGAAGGCACTGGCGGACGCGACTGCGCCGGCTGCAACCAGGTCAGCATGGCTGAGGCTGGTCCGGACGCCGATGGTCGGAATGCCGGCCGCCGTGGCCGATTGCACGCCGGTACGGGAGTCCTCGAATGCGATCGAAGCCTCTGCGCTCGCACCGACGAAACGCAGCCCTTCCTGATAGGGCAGCGGATGCGGCTTGCCGTGCGGCAGCTCGGCGCCGATCACGAGCGCCTTGAAACGATGCGAGATGCCGAGGCCGGAGAGCAGCAGCTCGGCATTGAGACGCGGCGCATTGGTCACGGCCACCATGGGAACGCCGGCTGCGTCCGCCCGGTCGAGCAGCGCCATCAGGCCCGGCAGCGGCTCGATCTGCCCGGCCACGAGCGCGCGGAAGACCTCCTCCTTCTCATCGAGGATCAAGGCGCGCCGCTCCGGCGCCTCGTCGGGCAGAAAGCGCTCGCCGATCGCGACATTGGCGAAACCTTGCAGCTCTCTAGAGAACCGCGCGTGATCGAAGACGTGGCCGCGAGGGCCGAGCACCTGGTTGAACGCCTTCAAGTGCAGCGGGTCGGTGTCGGCCAGCGTGCCGTCGATGTCGAACAGCAAAGCCCTGCCCATCGCTTCCGTTTTGGCCTCGATCATTTCCGTACTTTCCCAAATCCACGGCGTATTGATGCGCGAGACGTATCAATATGGCTTCGACCGCGCAATGACGCATGCTGATGACGACGACGTGACACTCGACAAAGTCGCGCGCGGCTGCAACACTCGCCACAAGATCAAAAAGGAGGAAACGATGACGATCAACCGACGCGATCTGGCTCTCTCGACTCTTGCCGTCTCCGCGCTTGCGCTCACGACACCGGCGCTCGCCGCTTCGGCGGACGAGGACGCCGTGGCGAAGAAGGTCGAGGCCTTCCGCCTCGCCCAGATCGCGGCCGATCCGAAGGCGCTCGGCGCACTGTGCTGGGACGACCTCAGCTACAGCCATTCCAGCGGCAAGGTCGAGGACAAGGCGACGTTCATCGCCAACGCCACCGACGGCAAGTCGAAATTCCTGTCGATCGACTACAAGGACCCCACCATCAAGGTCGTCGGTCCTGCAGCGATCGTGCGCTTCCACTGGCTGGGCGAACAGGAGATGGCAGCCGACGGGAAGAAAGTATCGACCAACCTTCACATCCTGATGAACTGGCAGAAGCAGGGCGACGAGTGGAAGCTCCTGTCGCGGGCAGCAACGAAGTTGTGACGACTCTTACCCTCTCCCCCTGTGGGAGAGGGTGGCTCGTCGCGTAGCGACGAGCCAGGTGAGGGGTTGCCTCAGCGAACCCCTCTCTCTGAATCTCGAGAACGCCGAAATATACCCGTCCTCCGGCGCTTCGCGCCACCTTCTCCCACAAGGGGAGAAGGAAGAAAACAGCAGTATCAAGGGCGGCAAAAAATTCCGACCTCGCTCCGCGAGCCCGGAATCACCAGCAGGCGCTTACGCCGCTTCCTTCACATCACCGTTCACCAGCTTGCGCGCGGCGCGTTCGGCTTCGCGGGCGTTGCGGAAGAGCTGGCCTTCGAGACGGTTGAATCGGTGGGACGAGGCAAAGAAGCAATAGCCTCCCGAAGAACGAACGACGATACCTGCGGTCTGCGAATTGACTTCGATGATGTAGCTGTCCGGCATGGTCCGTGGATTCCTCAGTGCGGGCAAATAACGGCACTCATGCCCAAAGGTTCCCAGGCATTTTGAGGCCGCTTCCACCCCGAATCGACACGCAATTGAGTACGCCGAGACCTCATCCGTTTTATGACTGGTTCTTGGCGAAGCGGCGACGAAGATGACTCACTGGTGCCGCGTTTGACGGCGCTTGCCACGCATTTGTGAGATGAGGCAGAGCGTCGCGCGCGATTACGTCGCGATGACAGT
This sequence comes from Bradyrhizobium sp. CIR48, assembly GCF_014198315.1. Taxonomy (NCBI): domain Bacteria; kingdom Pseudomonadati; phylum Pseudomonadota; class Alphaproteobacteria; order Hyphomicrobiales; family Nitrobacteraceae; genus Bradyrhizobium; species Bradyrhizobium sp. CIR48. The sequence goes on along the minus strand of NZ_JACIHG010000010.1, from coordinate 286,128 downwards.
GTCGGTCGAGCGAACCGCTTGCGGGCGACCATGTTCGTCGATCGAGACGTAGGTGAAGTTGCCGTCGGTGACGAGGAACGGATGCTCCTCCCCGCGGCGCAGCGCCCACGCTTCCAGATGCACGGTGAGCGAGGTGCGGCCGACGCGCACGAGATTGGCGTAGACCGACACGAGATCGCCGACATAGACCGCCTTGCGAAAGTTCATCGCCTCGATCGCAACCGTCACGGTCCGCGATTTCGCGACCTTCGAGGCAAACACGCCGCCGCCGACGTCCATCTGACTCAGCAGCCAGCCGCCGAAGATGTCGCCATTCGCGTTGGTATCGGCGGGCATCGCCAGCGTACGGATGCAGAGATCGCCGTTAGGCCCGGGGGCGGAGCTGATAGGGGCGTGGACATGCGTATCGGTCATATGGTTGGTCTCCCGCGGCTCTCGGCTCTGGATACAAAGCCGCGGCGCCTTGCGCAACATCGACACGAGGCAAGCTTGCGCTATCCAATCGGCCGCGGCGACCCGACGAGGATTCCGGTATCGTTCAGTTTGCGTTGCCACTCCGCATCGTCAGCCCGCGGCGCGCGTCCGGTCGTCGCCGTTACCAACCGTTCCAGCCTGCTCCATAGCCGGAGACGGTCGCACGGATAATTGGCCCATCCATTGATGACACAATAGCGGATGGTGTGGTCACGGTGATGACACCAATGATGTTCGGGTGAGCAGACCAGATGCAGCCGTTGCGCCATGCGCAGGAGCAGCGGGCGGACCGGCCGGTGCGCGAGATTGTGAAAGCTCATGCCAAACAGCATGCAGGTCGCGATCACGAACCAGACGATCATCAGCGCATAGGTGAGCGCGGAAACCGGAAACAACGCCGTGACGGTGGCCGCGACTCCGATCACCGCCGCGCTCGGCGCCGCACCGAGAGACGCCTGGTCGAGGAATCCGTAGAGCAAAACGTGGCCGGGGTGGGTGTGATGCTCCCGCGTGATCGCGATGCCGCGGCCGAGCATCCCCTCGTCGAGCCAGGTGTCGACCACCCAATGCACCAGCCCTGAAAACAGATCAGCGAGGAAATATCCGGCCAGGAGCGCCACGATCAACCACGGCCAGCGCAATCCCACCGCGGGATAACGCCCGACGAGATAGCCTGCGCAACAAAGGATCACGACGACATCGGCCCCGCAGCACAGCCGCGTGATGATGATCTCGCGCAGGGTCGCTTGCTTGAAGAACGGGATCGTGGGCACCGGCGACGGCCCCCTATTGCAAACTGTCCCAGCCCGCATCCGGCGCAAAACGTCCGCCGAATCGCTCGGCGAGCCCGCGCAACGTGGACACGACATTCTCCACGCCGCGCGTGCGCGCATAGTTCAGCGGGCCGCCGCGGAACGGTGCATAGCCGGTCCCGAAGATCATGGCGCCGTCGACCGCATCGGCATCGTCGACGATGCCCTCGCGAAGGGCAGCAACGCAGACATTGGACATCGGCAGCATCAGGCGGTCGATCATCTGGTCGGTGACGCGCGGACCGGTCTCGGGTAGCGGTGCCTTCTCGGCCTTGCCGTCCTTCCAGGTATAGAAGCCCTTGCCGGTCTTGCGGCCGAGCTCGCCCTTGGCGACCTTGTCGCGCAGCCAGGCCGGCGTCGGCGGCAGGAGATCGCCGAACTTGGTGCGCAGCATGTCGCCGACGTCGAGGCAGATGTCGAGCCCGACCTGATCGGCCAGCTCGATCGGGCCCATCGGCATGCCGAACTGCTCGGCCGCGGCGTCGATCAGACGCTGGTCGATCTTCTCGTCCAGCATCACCATCGCCTCCAGCATGTAGGGCGTCAGCGCGCGGTTGACGAGAAAGCCCGGCGAGCTCTTCACAGGCAATGGCAAGCGATCGATCGCACCGACGAAAGCGAGCGCGTCTTTCAGCACCCGCGGGTCGTTGCCGTCATGGCTGACGACCTCGACCAGCTGCAGCCGCGACACCGGATTGAAGAAATGCAGGCCGACCAGCCGCTCCGGTCGCGCCAACGTGGTGCGCAGATCCTGAAGCGGGATGCTCGAGGTGTTGGTGGCAAGGATCGCGCCCGGCTTCATGCGCGGCTCCAGCCCGGCATAGACCTTCTGCTTGAGCTCGAGCTTTTCCGGCACCGCCTCGATGATCAGATCGGCGTTGCGGACGCCTTCGCCGTCCATGTCAGGGATGAGACGATCGAGCGCGTCGCGCACCTCGGTCGGCTTGCGGATGATCTTGCCGTAGAGTTCGGCGGCGCGCTTCACCGCGCCCGCGATCGGCGCCGCCTTCATGTCGGCGAGCGAGACGCGCAGTCCCTGCCCGGCTACCCAAGCCGCGATGTCGCCGCCCATGGCGCCGGCGCCGATGACGTGGACGTGCTTGATGATGTTGCCGCTGCCGGCCGCCTTCTTCATCTGCTCGCGCAGGAAGAAGACGCGGATCAGGTTCTGGGCGGTCGGCGTCACCATCAGCTTGGCGAACGAAGCCTGCTCCGCCTTCAGCATCGCGGCCTTGTTGCCGCCATGGGTCTCCCAGAGATCGATCAGCGCGTAAGGCGCCGGATAGTGCTCGCGGGACGCGGCCTTCGCCGCCTCCGAGCGCATGCGCCTGGCCAGGAGACCGCGCACGAAGCCAAAATTGGCTGCACGCCCGAGCAGGCCGGGCTTGGCCCGCTTCAGGCGGCCGAACAGCGCGTCCTTCACCGCGCCCCGGACATGGCGCTCTTGAGTCACGGTATCGACGAGGCCGAGCGATCTGGCGCGGCGTGCGTCGATGGTGCGGCCGGTCAGCATCAGCGCCATCGACTGGGTGGGATTGACCAGCGCGGTGAGCCGCGCGGTGCCGCCGAGGCCGGGATGCAGGCCCAGCATCACCTCCGGAAAGCCGAAGCGTGCGCCGTCGATGGCGATGCGCGACTGGCAGGCCAGCGCAACCTCGAGCCCGCCGCCGAGGCAGAAGCCGTGGATGACCGCGACCGTTGGTAGCTTCAAGGCTTCCAGATGATCGACCACCGCGTGCGCGGCGCGGATTCGCGTCTCCACCATCTCGGGATCATCAGCGCCGCGGAATTCGTTGACGTCGGCGCCGGCGATAAAGCCGGACGGTTTTGCCGAGCGGATCACGAGGCCGGCCGGGCGTTCGGTCTCGATCGCCGCGAGCACGGCGTCGAACTCCTCCATCACCTCCGAGGACAGCGTGTTGGCGCTTGCATTAGCGCGGTCGAACAGCAGCCAGGCGACGCCGTCTTCATCGCGCGTCAGCTTGAAGTGCCTGTACGGACTGTCCGTCGCGGGCTTGGGCCCGAGTTCGAGCACGCGGTCGCCGAGCGCGGTCATGATCTTGGAATCCATGGTCACACCGCCTCGATCAGCATGGCGCCGCCGAGCCCGCCGCCGATGCATTCGGTGGCAATTCCGCGCCGCGTGCCGAGCCGCTTCATCGCGTTGACCAGATGCAGCACGATGCGGTTGCCGGAAGTGCCGACGGGATGGCCGAGCGAGATGGCGCCGCCATCGACGTTGAGCTTGTCACGGTCGATCTCACCGGCCGCGCCGTCGAGCCTGAGAATCTCGCGGCAGAACTTGTCGTCATTCCAGGCAGCCAAGCAGCCGAGCACCTGCGTCGCGAAGGCTTCGTTGAGCTCCCAGGTCTCGACGTCCTTGATGGTGAGGCCGTTGCGTTGGAGCAGCGGCGTTGCCGACATCACGGGGCCAAGCCCCATGATGGCAGGATCGAGCGCGGCCCAGTGGCTGTCGACGATCGCGGCTTTCGGCGTGAGCCTGTGCTTTGCGACCGCGGCGTCGGAGGCGAGGATCACCCAAGAGGCGCCGTCGGTGATCTGCGAGGAATTGCCGGCGGTGACCTGGCCCCAGGGGCGCTCGAACACCGGTCTCAGCTTGGCCAGCGTCTCCGCCGTGGAGTCCGGCCGCACGCCATCGTCATGGTCGAAGAACTTGCCGTCGCGGGAGAACGCGGTCTCAACCTCACCCTTGAGAAAGCCCGCACTTTGCGCCTGGGCGAGCCGGCGGTGGCTCTCGGCGGCATAGGCATCGGATTGCGCGCGCGTAATGCCGAAGAGATGGCCGACGACCTCGGCGGTCTGGCCCATGTTCAGATCGGTGACGGGATCGGTCAGCCCGCGCTCGAGCCCGATGATCGGCTTGAGATCGCGCGGGCGCAACTTGAAGGCGGCCGCGAGCTTGGCGGCGACGCCCTTGGCGGTGGCAAGGCCGGCGAACCAGCGCACGCCGGAGTTAGGCCAAACCAGCGGCGCGTGGCTCAGCGCCTCGGTCCCGCCGGCGAGGATCATGTCGGCATGGCCTTCGCGGATGTAGCGGTAGGCGGTGTCGATCGACTGCATGCCGGAGCCGCAATTGATCTGCACGGTGAAGGCGACCATGTCCTCGCCCATGCCGAGCCGGAGCGCGGCAACGCGGGCCGGGTTCATCTCGTCCGCAATCACGTTGACGCAGCCGAGGATGACCTGGTCGAAATCCGTGGGCGCAAACGGCTGGCGCGCCAGCAGCGGCCGTCCGCATTGCACGGCGAGATCGACCGGCGTGAAGGGCCCCGGCCCCGAGCGCGCCTTTAGAAACGGCGTCCGGCTGCCGTCGACGATGAAAACCGGTCGTGCCATCAGCTCGCCGCCCTCTGTTCACCGAGTTCCTGGAAGAACTGATGCACATTGACGGTTTTCTTGTAAATCGGCGACAGCGCCTCCGGCGCAAAATCGTCGACCTCGATTACTTTTGTGACGGCTTCATGAGCCGCGGCCAGTTGCTCGCCCTCGGCCTGCGTGATCACGCCCTTAGCGACGGCATCCTTCCAGTCTCGGATATGCGCGGCGCGCATGCGCTTGGCGATGGCATCGGTACTTGCGACCAGCAGGAACGCGCGCTCCAGCCGGGCAAAGCCGCCGTCGTCATCGACATTGGCGAGATCCGGCGTGAGGCGCTCGCGCGCCGCCGACGGCTCCAGCACGATGGCCGCGCATTGGTGCACGACGCGGTCGGAGGGGCCGAGCACGCGGGCGCCGAACGGCTGGACCACGAGCTTGAGGAAGCCGGCAACAAAGCGGTTGGGCAGATTGGCGAGGATTTCGGCCAGCCGGTTCTCGATCGTCTTGAAGCCGGTCGCCATGCACCATTCCAGCGCGGCAAAGTCCTCCTTCTGCCGGCCCTCGTCCTGCCAGCGTTTTAGCGCGGCCGACAGCAGATAAAGCTCGGAGAGAATGTCGCCGAAACGCGCCGACAGCATCTCCTTGCGCTTGAGCGCGCCGCCCAGCGTCAGCAATGCCATGTCGGCGCAGAGCGCGAACGCAGCGGAGTAGCGCGAGAGCTGGCGATAGAACGGTGTGGCATCGCCCGCATCCGGCGCCATCGCAAAGGCGCCGAAGGTCCAGCTGCGGCCGAAGGCACGGAACAAGGTGCGGAGGCTATGGCCGACATGTTTCCAGAACGCCTTGTCGAACGCGGTCAGCCCGCGCTCGCGATCGGTATCGGCCAGCGCGTTCATCTCGTCGAGCAGGTAGGGATGCGCGCGGATGGCGCCCTGCCCGAACACGATGAGATTGCGGGTCAGGATGTTGGCGCCCTCGACCGTGATCCCGACCGGCACGGCGCGGTGCAGATTGCCGAGATAGTTCTGCGGACCGTCGATCACGGCCTTGCCGCCATGGATGTCCATGGCGTCGTCGATCGCGGTGCGCATTCGCTCGGTGGCGTGCAACTTCATGATGCCGGAGATGACGGCGGGATGAACGCCGGCATTCAGTGCCGCGCAGGTCAGCCGCCGGGCCGCGTCCAGCTGGTAGGCGGTCGCGACGATGCGCGCGAGCGGCTCCTCGACACCTTCGAATTTCGCGATGGAGATGCCAAACTGCTCGCGGATGCGGGCATAGGCGCCGGTGGTGCGTGCAGCATAGGCGGCCCCCGCAGCAGAGAGTGACGGCAGCGAGATGCCGCGGCCGGCGGCAAGCGCGGTCATCAGCATCTTCCAGCCTTGCCCCAGCCGCTCCTTGCCGCCAATGACGTAGTCGAGCGGGATGAAGACGTCGCGGCCCCGGTTCGGGCCGTTCTGAAACACCTGCATCGATGGCAGATGGCGATGGCCGATCTCGACGCCGGGCAGATGGGTCGGGATCAGTGCCACGGTAATGCCGAGCTCCTCCCGGTCGCCCACGAGGTGGTCGGGATCATAGGCCTTGAAGGCGAGGCCGAGCAGCGTCGCGACAGGGCCGAGCGTGATGTAGCGCTTGTGCCAGTTGAGCCTGAGGCCGACGACCTCGCGGTCCTCGAAGGTGCCCTTGCAGATGATGCCGGTGTCGACCATCGAAGCCGCGTCGGAGCCGGCTTCCGGGCTGGTGAGGCCGAAGCAGGGAATATCGCGTCCGTCGGCGAGGCGCGGCAGCCAGCGCGCCTGCTGTTCCGGAGTGCCGAAGCGCATCAGGAGCTCGCCCGGCCCGAGCGAGTTCGGCACCATGACTGTGACGGCAGCAGCGATCGAGCGGGTCGAGATCTTGCGCACCACTTCCGAATGGGCATAGGGCGAGAAGCCGAGGCCGCCAAACTCCTTCGGAATGATCATGCCGAAGAATTTTTCGTGCTTGACGAAGTGCCAGACATCCGGCGGCAGGTCGCGCCATTCCCAGAAGATCTTCCACTCATCGAGCATGGCGCAGAGCTCGTCGACGGGTCCGTTGAGGAACGCCCGCTCCTCCTCGGTCAGCCTGGCCTGCGGGACCTTCAGCAGCTTCGACCAATCCGGGTTGCCGGTGAAGAGATCGGCATCCCACCAGACATCGCCCGCCTCCAGCGCCTCGCGTTCGGTATCGGACATCGCCGGCAGCACGCCGCGGGCCCAGGAGAAGATCGGCTTTGTGATTTTGTCGCGGCGGAAGCTCATGGCTGACCTCATGCATCGGCGCGGTGTCGGGCATTTTAGCGGAAAGCGGCCGGCGGCGGTGAAGACTTCGCCTGCGACATTGACGCGGCCAAGCGCCCCCGGACCATAACGGCCAGGGTGCGACGGCGGTTCCGGGAGGGGAAAATGGCGATGGATCGTAGCCCGGATGGAGCGAAGCGCAGTCCGGGTAGGCCTATCCGCGCGGGGAGAATCCCGGATTACGCTGCGCTCCATCCGGGCTACGGGCGCGACCGATCAATCCGGCCGCACCATCTCGAACATGTTTTCCGGCTTGATCTCGAAATAATCGCCGCGGCGGCCGGCGCGGACGATCGGGCGGGCGGCGGCGGTCTGGTAGACCCCGTCCTTGATCATGGCCCTGTCGATGTGGACGGCGACGACCTCGCCCAGCGTCAGCCAGGCGTCGGCCTCCTTGCCGTCGGCGCCCTTGAGGCGGACGATGTCGGACACCTTGCACTCGAAGGCGACGGGGCTCTCAGCCACGCGCGGCACGTTGACTAGCTTGCCGGGCACGGCGGTGAGGCCCGCGATCTCGAACTCGTCGACCTCAGGGGCGACATGCGCGGCGGTCGCGTTCATGTGCTTGGCGAGGTCCATGGTGGCGAGATTCCAGACGAACTCGCCAGTCTGCTGGATGTTCTCGACCGTGTCCTTCCAGTTGGTGGAGGAGAAGCCGATGATCGGCGGCACGTAACAGAACGCATTGAAGAAGCTGTAGGGCGCGAGATTGACGTGGCCCTTGGTGTCGCGCGAGGAGATCCAGCCGATCGGCCGCGGCGCGATGATGGCGTTGAAGGGATCATGCTTGAGGCCGTGGCCCTTGGAGGGCTCGTAGAAGTACAGGTCTTTGTCGGTCACGCGCTTGCTTCTCCGTTTTCCGTCATTCCGGGGCGGTCCGGATGGGACCGCGCAAGCGCGGCCCGGAGGACCGAACCCGGAATCTCGAGATTCTCAGGTGCGCAATTGCGCACATAGTTCGCCTCTTCGAGGCGCCCCGGAATGAGAGAGGCAGCTTATAGGAGGAAACCCGCCGCCCCGTCAGTGGCGCGGAGACAGACCCGCGATGACGAAATCGATCATCTGGTCGATGGTCGGGCCCGGCTTGGTGGCGCACTGGGCGATCATCTGGGGGTGGAAGAAGCGTATCATCGCGGTGCAGGCGCACAGCGAGGCCAGCTGCAGGTCCGGCGCCTCGAACTCGCCGGAGGCAACGCCTTGCGCGATCATCTGGCCGATCACCCCGGCAATGCACTCCATGTGGGCGACGCAGACGTCCCAGTCCTCCTCCATCGCGATCGCGACCATCTCGTGCAGCTTGTTGTCGCCGACATAGCGCTCGGTGTTCATGCGATGGATGGTGGTGAGCAGTTCCCGGAAACGCTCCTTGACCGGACCGGGCCTCGCCACGATCCGCTGCGCTTCGAGCTCGACCTCGCCCATCAGGCCCTGCGCCACCGCCTGATGGATCGCCTTCTTCGATTCGAAGAAGCGATAGACATTGGCGGGGCTCATCCTGAGCTCCTTGGCGATGTCCCCGACCGTCGTCTTCTGGTAGCCGATCTGGCGGAACAGCCGCTCGGCCACCTCGAGGATACGATCCCGGGTGTCGACTTCGATATGTTCCGAAATAAGGGCCATCAGTCAGGACTCGTTGGTCAGCAGTCTTCTCATCTATTCAGCCGCTTCGGCAAGCGGAATTGCGCGCTGGTCATCGCTCCCATGCTGCGGCGCGGCAGGTTGCTCGGGGGTACCCGCCTCGTCCAGGCTCTTCCTGAACCACAGCGCGTAGAGGCCCGGCAGGTACAGCAGCGTCAGGAAGGTCGCGACGAACAGACCGCCCATGATCGTGATCGCCATCGGGCCCCAGAAGGCCGAGCGCGACAGCGGGATCATGGCGAGGATGGCTGCCAGCGCTGTCAGCACCACCGGACGGGCGCGGCGGACGGTTGCCTCCACGATCGCCTCGCGCCGGGTCAGGCCATGCGAGACGTCGGTCTCGATCTGGTCGACCAGGATGACCGTGTTGCGCATGATCATGCCGGCGAGCGCGATCAGGCCGAGCAGCGCCACGAAGCCGAACGGGGCGTTGGCGACGTTGAGCCCGAAGGAGGCGCCGACGATGCCGAGCGGCGCGGTCAGGAACACCAGGATCAGGCGCGAGAAGCTCTGCAGCTGGATCATCAGCAGCGTCAGCATCACCATGACCATCAGCGGGAAGAGGACGAAGATCGAGGCGTTGCCCTTGGCGGATTCCTCGAACGCGCCGCCCGGCTCGATGCGGTAGGCCGGCTCGAGGTGGTCCTTGATCGCCTTCAGCTTCGGCGTGATCTGGCTCGTGACGTCGGGCGCCTGCACGCCGTCGACGACGTCGGAGCGCACGGTGATGGCCATGTCGCGGTTGCGCCGCCACATGATCGGCTCCTCATGGGCATACTCGATCTTGGCAATCTGCTGCAGCGGCACCGCAACGCCGTTGCGCGAGGTGATGGTGAGGTCACCGACGCCGCCGAGGTCGAGGCGCTCGGACGGAATCGCACGGGCGACCACGCCGACCTTCTCGATGCCGTCGCGCACAGTCGTGACCTGCGAGCCCGAGATCAGCATCGCGAGCGCCTGGGACACGTCCTGCGGGGTCAGGCCCATGGCGCGGGCGCGGTCCTGGTCGACGACGAGCTTGAGATAGGGCGACTGCTCGTTCCAGTCGAGCTGGACGTCCTTGACGCTCTTGTTCTGCCGCATGACGTCGCGGACCTGGTAGGCGATCTCGCGCACCTTGTTGGCGTCGGGGCCGATCACGCGGAACTGCACGGGGAAGCCGACCGGCGGGCCGAAGTTGAAGCGGTCGACGCGGACGCGCGCCTCGGACAGCATGCCGTCCGCAACTGCGTTCTCGATCTTGGCCTTGACGCGCTCGCGCCCCTCAACGCCCTTGGCAACGATGACGATCTCGGCAAAGGCCTCGTTGGGCAGCTGCGGATTGAGGCCGAGCCAGAAGCGCGGCGAGCCCTGACCGACATAGGACGTATAGGTCTCGATGTCCTTGTCGTCCTTGAGCAGCGTCTCGGCCTTCTTCACCGCCTTTTCGGTGACGTTGAAGGCGGTGCCCTCAGGCAGGCGCAGCTGGAAGAACAGCTCGGGCCGCTCCGACAGCGGGAAGAACTGCTGCTGGACATGGCCGAAGCCGACGACCGAGGCGATGAAGACGCCGACGGTCGCGACCACCACGGTGATGCGGTGATTGACACACCATTGCACGATGGCGCGCAGGCCCCGGTACATGCGGGTCTCGTAGACCGCGTGCGGATCGTGGTTGTGGTGCGCCTTCATCTCCGGCAGCAGCTTGACGCCGATATAGGGCGTGAAGATCACCGCCACGAACCAGGAGGCGACCAGCGCGATCGCCACGATCCAGAAGATGCTGCCGGCATATTCGCCGACGGCGGAATTGGCAAAGCCGATGGGGAGGAAGCCAGCGGCCGTGACCAGCGTTCCCGTGAGCATCGGAAACGCGGTAGATTCCCAGGCAAAAGACGCCGCGCGCATGCGGTCCCAGCCCTGCTCCATCTTCACCACCATCATCTCGACCGCGATGATGGCGTCGTCGACGAGCAGGCCGAGCGCGATGATCAGCGCACCCAGCGTGATGCGGTGCAGGTCGAGCGACATCATGTTCATGACGACGAAGACGATGCCGAGCACCAGCGGCACCGACAGCGCGACCACGATGCCGGTGCGCCAGCCGAGCGCCAGGAACGAGACGAACAGCACGATGACGAGGGCTTCCATGAAGGAGTGCACGAACTCGCCGACGGCGTGCTCGACCACCTTGGGCTGGTCGGCAATCAGCTTGACGTCGACGCCCTGCGGCACCGCCTTCATGAACTCGGCCGTCGCCTTCTCGACCTCCTTGCCGAGCTCGAGGATGTTGGCACCCTTGGCGGTGACGACACCGATGCCGATCGCGGCCTTGCCTTCCTGACGCACGACGAAGCTGGGCGGATCGACATAGCCATGGGTGACAGTGGCGATGTCACCGAGGCGGAACACGCGGCCGTTGCTCTCGACCGGCGTCTCGGCGACAGCCTTGGCACCGTCGAGCGCGCCGGTGACGCGCAGCGGCACGCGCTGCGAGGAGGTTTCCACCGTGCCGGCCGGCGTCACGTTGTTCTGCTTGGCGAGCGAATCGAACAGCGCCTGCGGGGTGATGCCGAGGGTGGCGAGCTTGGCGTGGGAGAACTCGACGAAGATGCGCTCATCCTGGTTGCCGTAGACGTCGACCTTGGTGACGCCGGGCACCTTGAGGAGGCGCTGGCGGAATCCCTCCGAAACCTTCTTGAGCTGCGCATAGTCGGCGCCGTCGCCGGTCATCATGTAGAGGATGGAATCGACGTCCGAGAACTCGTCATTGACGACGGGTCCGAGGATGCCGGAGGGCAGCTGGCCCTGCACGTCGACCAGCTTCTTGCGCAGAAGATAGAAGAGGTAAGGCACGTCCTTCGGCGGCGTGGAGTCGCGGAAGGTGACCTGGAGCGCGGTGAAGGCTGGCTTGGAATAAGTCTGCACCTTCTCGAAATAGGGCAGCTCCTGGATCTTCTTCTCGATGGGATCGGCGACCTGGGTCTGCATCTCCTGCGCGGTCGCGCCGGGCCAGATCACGGAGACGTTGACCACCTTCACCGTGAAGAACGGATCCTCGGCGCGGCCGAGCTTCTCATAGGAGAAGAAGCCGGCGACGCCGAGCACGATCATCAGGAAGAGAACCAGCGTCGGATGGCTGACGGCCCAGGCCGAAAGGTTGAAGCGCTTCATCGCTCTCTCCGAAAAGACGATCCAATTGCCAAAAAACGACAGCCACTCTGTTCAGGCCGTCGTCGCGAGGCAGCGAAGCAATCCAGGGGGCTGGGCAGATTCTGGATCGCTTCGCCGCTTCAGCCTCTGCTTAGGGACAAAGGCCGAAACTCACCTCACACGACGTAACTCGACTTCTTCTGTCATTCCGGGGCGCCCGCAGGGCGAACCCGGAATGACAGGAACTAGAAAGACAGCGACGAGACAACCCGCACCCGCTGGGCCGGATCGAGCTTCTGCACACCGAGCGCGACGATCTTGGCGCCCTCTTCCACACCGCCGGTGATGACGACGTCGTTGCTCTCGTAGGACTTCACCGCCACCGGCTTCAGCGTGAGCGCACCGTTGTCGTCGACGACGTAGAAGGACGGCTTGCCGCCTTCGTTGAACAAGGCCGACAGCGGCAGCCGCGCGACGCGCTCGGTCGCGGCGTCCGACAGCGTCAGCGTCGCGGTCATGCCGAGCGCGACCTTGTCGTCGGCCTCCGGCAGCGAGAACTTTGCAAGATAAGTGCGCGTGGCCGGATCGGCCGTCGGCGCGATCTCGCGCAGCTTGGCCGTATACTTCTTGTCCGGCTCGGACCAAAGGGTGACGCTGGCGACGCCCGACTTGGCGCGTCCGACCAGCGTCTCAGGGATCGCGACGACCGCTTCCTTTTCGGCAAAGCGGGCGACACGGATCGAAGCCTGGCCCGCGGAGACCACCTGGCCGGGCTCGATCAGCGTTGCAGTGACGACGCCTCGGGCGTCGGCAACGAGCGTCGCGTAGGAAAGGGAATTCTTGGTCAGCTCGACCGAGCGGACCGCACGATCGAGGCGCGCACGGGCCTCATCGGCAGATGCCCGGCTCGAATCCAGCTGCGCGTCGGTGGTCCAGCCCTTGGCCTTCAGATCCTTGGCGCGCTGCTCGGCAGCGGCGGCCTGGGCCAGCACGCCGGTCGCGGCGGTCTGCTCGGCGACGGATTGCTCGGCCTGGAGCTTCAGGTCGACCTCATCGAGAGTGGCGAGCGGCTGGCCGATTTCAACGGTCTGGCCGACTTCCACGAGGCGCTTGGCGACCTTGCCGGCAACGCGGAAGCCGAGGTCACTCTCGATCCGGGGCCGGATGGTGCCGACGAAGCTGCGCTCCGGCGTCTCGGCATCATAATGGGCGGTTGCGACCAGAACCGGCCGCGGCGGCTCGGCTTTCTCGGCGACGGTGTCATTGCACCCGGCAAGGCTAGCCGCCATCAGGGCTAACGACACACCTGCCAACAGCCTGGAATAGCTCGACAAAACCGACCGGACGAACATCGAAGGACACTCCTGCATCTCGAATGAGAGGAATGTCGACTAATCACTGATAAAAGTCAATAATCGTCAGTCATCAGGAATGCGTGATCGTTAAGGGGTGGTAGCGAGGCGGAGATTGTTGTCAGGAAGGTCCCATCGTAGGGCTAGACAGAGGCGATGAGCCTGGATGGAGCGCAGCAGGCCTCAGCTCAGACGCCGTAGGGTGGGCAAAGGCGCGCTAGCGCCGTGCCCACGATCTCTCAGTTGAGGATCACAATAACGGTTTGGTGGGCACGCTTTCGCTTTGCCCACCCTACGAGACTGGTCGCTCGGCTTACCGCCCCTGCCCGGCGAACTCATGCTTGCTGTCGTGGCCACCGACGAACACCAGGATGCCGGCGATCAGGGGCAACACGGCGAGCACGAGCAGGCCGGTTGAGGTCTGGCCGGTGGCTTCCTTGACCCAGCCGATCAAATAGGGTCCGCCGAAGCCGGCGAGGTTGCCGATCGAGTTGATCAGGGCGATGGCGCCGGCGGCCGCGGTGCCGGAGAGCCAGGCGGTCGGCAGCGTCCAGAACACACCGAAGCAACAGAACACGCCGATCGCGGCCACCGTCAGCACCACCATCGTCATGGTGGGATCCGTGAGATAGGAGGAAACGGCGAGCGCGACGGCGGTGAGCAGCAGCGGCGCGCCGACATGCTTCACGCGTTCGCGCGTGGCATCGGAGTGCCGCGCCCACAGGATCATGGCGATGGTGCCGAACAGATACGGGATCGCGGTGACGAAGCCGGTCTGCGCGTTGGTCAACCCGAACGCCTTGACGATCTGCGGCAGCCAGAACTGCATGCCATAGAGCGCGCCGACGAAGCCGAAATAGATCAGACTGAGCGCGATCACCTTGGGCGAGGACAGCGCCTCGCCGAGCGAGAAATGCTTCACCGCCTGCTTGGCGGCGATTTCCGAATCGAGCTTCGCCTTCAGCCACGCCTTCTGCTCGGTCGACAGCCAATCCGCCTTCTCCGGCTTGTCGGTGAGATAGAACCAGGTGACGATGCCGAGCAGCACCGAGGGGATGCCCTCGATGATGAAGAGCCACTGCCAGCCCTTGAGGCCCATCGCACCGTCGAGCCCGAGCAACAGGCCCGAAATCGGCGCACCGATCACGGTCGACACCGGCACCGCGATGGCGAAGGCCGCAAGGAAACGGGCGCGATATTCGGCCGGATACCAATAGGTGAGATACAGGATGATGCCGGGGAAGAAGCCGGCCTCGGCGACGCCGAGCAGGAAGCGCAGGACATAGAAGCTCGTGACGCCGCTGACGAGCGCCATCAGAGCGGAGATGATGCCCCAGGTCACCATGATGCGGGCGATCCAGCGGCTGGCGCCGAACTTCTCCAGCGCGAGATTGCTCGGGACCTCGAAGATGAAATAGCCGAAGAAGAAGATGCCGGCACCCCAGGAAAAGATCAGCGGCGTGAACTTCAGCTCCGCATTCATGGTCAGCGCAGCGAAGCCGAGATTGACGCGGTCGAGATAGGAGAAGAAGTAGGCCAGCACCAGGAACGGAATCAGGCGCCAGGAGATAGCGCGGATCGTCGAGGTCTCGATTTCCGACTTGTTAAAGTTCTTGGCCGCGTCGGCGGAACCGGCATAGGTCGTGGTCTGGCTCATGGCTTCCCCCAGGGTTGTTGCTTTTATGGGCTGGTTGCGGTTTTCAGCATCGCGGGCGAAGAGTCAATGGAGCGAGCAATGCACGGGACGCAGCCGGATAAACCTGTTGCGCTGTTACGGACATCGCTGATCCGCGCCGCCCTCGCGCTCGCGGTGATCGTCTGCGGGCTGTCGCTGCGCTGGTACGGCTTTCCGCTCGGCCTGCCCGCCTTCGTCGTGAAGTATGGCGGCTCGCTGTTGTGGGCGACGATGGTGTTTCTGCTGGTCGGGGTTTTGCTGCCCCGGCTCACCCGGACTCAGATTGCGGCGATCGCCGTGGTCATCGCGGTGGTGGTCGAATTTTCCCGACTGGTGCATACGCCGTGGCTCGATGCATTCCGGCTGACCACGGCCGGCGCACTGCTGCTCGGGCGCATCTTCTCGCTGTGGAATCTGGTGGCGTATGCGGCGGGGATTGCGTTCGGCGACTGGATCGATCGGCTCGCCACGACGCACGCTCTCGTAGGGTGCGCAAAGGCGCCCTAGCGCCGTGCCCACGTCTTCTCATCAAATAGGCAGACGTGGGCACGCTACGCTTTGCCCGCCCTACGAGACCGACGCCGTGGCAATCAGCCTTCACTCCGCCAATTGAAACCGCTCGAAGCGATCAAGCTCCTCCTCGATCACGCGCTTGAGCTCCTTGCGCCCCACCGTCTTCTTGCCCTGCCCGACCCAGGTCCATTTCTGCATCAGCAGCTTCTTCGCCTGCCGGTCGGTCTTCAGATCAAGCGCGGCGATGATCTCGTCGCCGACCAGTACGGGTAGCGCAAAATAGCCGAGCTTGCGTTTGGCCTTCGGCACATAGGCCTCGAACAGGTGGTTGTAGCCGAAGATGAGACTGGTGCGTTTGCGCTGGATGATCAGGGGATCAAACGGCGAGAGGATGTGGACGAGATCAGGCGGGACCGCCTCGCCGTTCACCTCCAGCGCCGCCGGCGCCGCCCAATGCTCCTGCTTGCCGGCGCCGTCGATCGCAACAGGCACGAGCTCGCCGCGGCGGACGCGGGAGGCGATCAGGCCGGCCACCGCCTTCTTGCGCGGCGCGTCGAGGTGGCAGATCGAATCCAGACTCACCACGCCCTGCGACCGCAGCGCGCGGTCGAGCAGATAGGTCGTAATCTCCCTGGCCGACGCTGGCCTCGGCAGTGTGTCCCAGCCGAAATGCCGCGTCATCAGCTCATAGGTCTTGAGCATGCCCTGCCGCTCGCTAATGGTCACGGCGCCGGTATAGAAGGCGAGCTGCAAGGCCCGCTTCGAGGGCTTGCGGCTCTGCCACAGATGCTCCTTCTCGGTGAGCACGTCGTCCTCGATATCGCGGATCGTCAGCGGCCCGGCGCGCACCAGCCGCATCACCTTGCGCGTGTCGGCGGGCTTCACCGAGGCGAACCATTTGTGCCCTTCGCGGCGGTGCTCGCGCATCGCCGGCAGGAAGAAGCGGAAGTCGCCGGCGGGTACGTAGGAAAGCGCGTGCGTCCAATACTCGAACACGCTTCTGTCGACGCTCTGGGCGTGGCGCAGATCGGCGCGGCGATAGGACGGGATACGGCTGAACAGGATGTGGTGATGGCAGCGCTCGATCACGTTGATGGTGTCGATCTGCACATAGCCGAGATGAGCGACCGCGTCCGCGACGGCCTGCGCTCCCTCGCCGAACGGGGCGCGCTCATCCAGCCGCTGGGCATGCAGCCAGATCTGCCGGGCCTGTGTCGTGGTGAGGTGGAGCGGTTTGGGCGCGCGTGACATTGCGGGGAGGAATGTAGCGGGATTCGCGCCAAGAAAAAGAAGAAGAAAAAGAAGACCTCGAGGCAGCAGTCAAAAAAACCGCGCTGCCATCTGCTGACAGCGCGGCCGGATGCGGGGCGCCTCGCGCCTACTTCATCGTCATCGCCTTCTGCGACTTCATGTAGTGCATGCAGGCGCTCTTCATCTTGCCGTTGCTCATGTCCGTGTTGGCCATGGCCATTTCCTTGTTCGCCGCCATCTTGGCCGGCGTGTCGGGCGTACCGCCCATCATGGCTGCTGACTTCATCATGTTGTCCTTGGTGCACGCCATCATCGCGGCGGACGCGGGGGACAGCGAAACGGTGAACGCGACAAAGGCCGCAAACGTGAGCAAGATCTTCATCGAAAAGTCTCCTCGGTAAAACAAAACCGGCGTCATGCCGGCCTTCGCAATTACGTATTCTCTCGCGCTGACGTTTCGCGGAGAAGACAATTTTCTTGCTGCGGTGCGAAGGCGGAGGGCCTAGCGGCCATCCTTCGGGGTCTTGGGCCGATCCCCGAGGCTTCCGGTGGCGACATCCGGCTCGCACAGGGCCTTGCCGCGCCCCTCCGCCTGGCAGCGATAGACGCTGCCGGTGAGGCGGTCGACCAGCCACACGTTCTCGTCGGTCGGCGCTTCGAGCCCGACATAGCGGGAGGTCAGCCCCGTGATCAGGGTCGACAGCAGGATCGCCACCGCGATCATGGCCGCACCGATATAGATGGGCATTGAGCTCAGGGACACTGTCCGATCCGGCGGGCCGCTGCGATTGAAGTAGTCACGCTGATAGTCACTTGGCCTCGGCACTGGACGGAACTCGGCTCCTTCATTCGGCAATTGGCGGGGGCAAATCCTGCTAGGCGCGCATCTGGCCGATTTCTTGTTCGCGGCCGGGCCGTGCGGCGACGGCTTTGCGACGATCGGTGTGCAAAGGTTTCCCGCACGCCTGCCGGCCCTCGCCAGCGCCGGAACCTTTGGCCAGCACCTCCCCACCGGCACGGAAGGAATGAGCCTGCTCGCAGCGTGATTTCAATCACACGGGGATTGCCGCCGCCGTTTGAACCCACGCGGCGGAGGATGCGACCACTGCTATTGGGACCATCGGCCCCACCCGCGGACAGCCGCGAAACGCGCCGGTTCACCGCCCGGGACGCGGAGAAACACCCGAAAATGAGCCTGAGAGCGCTGTCGCCACAGTGACCAAGATCACATCAGGGCTTTTGAACCCGCCCTATGCTCGCAGCATCAAATCGCTATCAGGCGTAACAACGAGGATACGACAATGACCCGTTTTGATAAGTTCTTTGGACTGAAGGCGATAACTCTCTCCGCCGCGCTGTCGATGACGGCGGGCCTGGCTTTGGCCGGTGACAACAATGTCTCCACAGGCCAGATCCTGGATGCCCTGAAGCCGAAGCCGGCGACCCGTGGCCTGTCCGCCGGTCCGCAGGCCGATCCGGCGGCGCAGGCCAAGGAATCGACATTCCTGAATACGGTACGCAACCGCTCGACCCGGTCGCTCTCGACGGGCGAGCGCGAGCAGATCGCCGAACTCGCCGCGACCAAGCCGAAGATCGACCTGGAGATTCAGTTCGACTACAACTCGGCCGATATCGCCAAGACCTCGATGACCTCGGTGCAGGCGCTCGGCAAAGCCCTGTCCGATCCGGCGCTCAAGGGCTCGACCTTCGTGGTCGCCGGCCACACCGATGCGACCGGCGGCGAAGAGTACAATCAAGGGCTCTCCGAACGGCGCGCCGACACCATCAAGAAGTACCTGGTGCAGAACTACGGCCTCAACGCCACCGATCTGGTCACCGTCGGCTACGGCGAGACCAAGCTGAAGGATACTGCCAACGGTGCCGACCCGGTCAACCGCCGCGTCCAGGTCGTGAACATGGACACCAAGACCGCATCGAAGTGATCTCTCACTGATCCATACGCCGCCTGCCGCCCCGGCAGGCGGCGATGTCATATCCAGCTCTGGAACAGCATCAGCCGGCCGAAGCTCAGCATCGACGTGCCGATGAAGGCCGCAGAGATCGGCAGCATGACCGCAAAGCCGATCGCGGCGACACCGACATAGGCCCACAGCAGCCAGTGCGGCAGGCCGTCCCGGCGCAGCACATAGACCAGCGCGAGCGACGCCGCGGTGGCGGCCGGCATATAGTAGTAGATGAACCCGAGCGTACGCGGCAGCAATGCCCATGCAAGCCAGGGACCGAAATAGAACGCCGCGATCAGGAACGCATCCCACCGGCGCAGCACGATGAAATCGCGCAGCACGAGCGCGAGTGCGAGCAGAGCCGGCCACAACACCAGCGGATTGCCGAGCAAGACGATTGCGGAGACGTTGTCCTCCCCCGTCTTGTCGAACAGGAACCACACCGGGCGCGCGAGCAGCGGCCAGGATGGCCATGCGCTCATATAGGTGTGCCCGGCGATCGCGGTCGTGGTGTTGTCGGCGAAAATCCGGCGCTGCGCCTCGATCAGATCCGGCAACGACACGCCGTAGAGCGGAACGAAAGCCGCCAGATAGGCCACGCCTGGCAAGACGGCGAAGCAGAGCGCGACGTGGTGCAGCCTCAAGCCGGGCCAGAGGTCCGGCCGATACCAGTCGTCCGGCCTCGCGTCGGCGAACAGCGTGCGCCAGCTCTGCATCAGGCGGATCACCGCGACGATGACGATGCAGACGCCGAGCGGAAACAGGCCGCTCCATTTGCAGGCTGCGGCAAGACCGAACAGAGCGCCCGCGAATGCGAACAGTGCATGCGGTCGCTCCCTGCGAAAGCCATGCATGAAGGCGGCGGTCGCGAGCAGACCGAAGCCGAGCGCAAAGATGTCGAGCATGGCGATGCGCGCCTGCACGTAGAGCATCTGATTGAAGGCCGCGATCAGCGCCGCGGCGATCGCCGGCCCTTGCGCTGCGAACAGCGCGAGGCCGCACAGATAGATTGCGACGATCGCCAATGCGCCGAACAATGTCGCAGGATAACGCCAGCCGAGCGCGTTGTCGCCGAAGGTCGCGATCGACGCCGCGATCAGCTCCTTGGCCAGCGGTGGATGCATCGGATTGAGCATCGGCTGCGACATCGCCGGTGCCAGCATCTGCCGCGCCGCCGGCACGTAGTGCACCTCGTCGAAGACGAACTTTTCCGGCGTCGTCAGTCCGATCAGCAGCGCGAGATGGGCAGCTAGGAAAATAGCGACAGCAACTACTGCGCTTCGCGACAATCTCGGAACTGCAGACCGCTCAAGCGGCTGCTGTGGGGATGTTTTGCGTGGCAAATTTGCGTCACCGCGGACAAAAATAAGGATCGCGGTTTTCATTGAACGCATTCCGCCGCGACTGTCACTAAGCATAACGCACGTCCCGCGCCGCTTGTGATAATTTCGCCACATCAGAAGCGCGCGCGATCCGGTACGATCAGGGGCACATCGATCGGTTGTGAAATGAATTTGCGTTTCTGGCTTTTCCCCGCCCTGTTGTCGGCCGCACTGTGCGCGGCGCCCGCTGCGCTGGCGCAGACGCGCGTCGGCGAAGCCGTCGTGATCCAGAACGAAGTGGTCCGCGTGGCCGCGGCCACCACGCCGATCTCTGTCGGCGACAGCATGCTGCGCGACGAGACCGTGCGCACCGGGGCCGACAGTGCCGCGCGCTTCGTGATGGCCGACAGCACCAATCTGTCGCTCGGCCCCAGCGCCACGCTCAAGCTCGACCGCACCGTCTTCAACGACGAGCACAGCTATCGCGATGTGGCGATCCGCATGACAACAGGCGCGTTCCGTTTCGTCACCGGACATTCCGAGAAGACCGCCTACAAGATCACGACGCCGCTTGCGACCATCGGCGTGCGGGGCACCACGCTCGACATCCTCTCGCAGCGGGGACGCTCCGTCGTCGTGCTTCAGGACGGCGCGGCGAGCGTTTGCACGACGAGCTCACAATGCGTGCAGCTCACCCAGCCGGGCGACACCGCAATCATTACATCGACCGGCGGCAAGGTCAGCATCACCAAGACCAACACGCCGCCCTGGACCTTCGCCGCCAACTGCGCCGCAAGTGCCGGGCTGTGCGCGGTAAACCAATATGCCGGCGCCTCGCCGACCATCACGCCCGCCGTCCAGGACGACGGCATGCTGTGCGGGCGCTGACGATGGCGCCGCTCAATTTTCGGCTCTTCGCCCTCACCGGCCTGCTGACCGTGGCCGCTGCACTTGCGTTTGTCGCGCTCGACATTCGTCCCGCCGCAGCTCAAGCGACCTGCGAAATCGGATGCGGCGAGCCGACGCCCTACCCGACCTATTCACCGTCTCCGACGCCGACATATTCGCCCTCGCCCTCGCCCTCCCCTTCGCCGAGCCCCTATCCTTCGCCGTCGCCGAGTCCATATCCGTCGCCGAGCCCGACACCGACCGGCGCCGATTCCAGCGGCAATTCGATCGGCGGCCTCGCGGGCCAGCGCTTCAACCAGATGATCACCAACCGGGTGCTCGGCACGGTCCTGCTCGGCGTCAACGAGCAGGTCAATTGCAGCGACTGCATCAGCGCGTTCGGCTCGGCCGGCTCGTTCTCGGCCGGCATCCACGGCCGCAAGGAGCTCACCAACAATCTGTCGCTGCTCGCCGGCATCGCCTACACGCATTACAATGAGGGCGGCTACAAGATCACGAGCGCGCCGATCGGCGCCTTTGCGCTCCGCTACGACTTCACCGACTGGGGGTCGTCACGTCCGTTCTTCGACGTCGGAACGATCCTGACGCCGTGGGAGAAGGCTCGCTACACCCGCAGCTACAACACCAGCCTTGGCCCGGTGAGCGTGACGAGCTCGACCAACGCTTCGAACTACGCGGTCTACGGCCGCGCCGGCTGGATAAGCCGCCTCTCGCCGCGCGACGAGGTCGCGGCTTCGATCGAAGTCTGGCAGCTCTGGCAGCGCGTGTCCGGCTATAGCGACAATGCCGTGGCCTTCAACCCGTTCGACGCCACCATCGCGACCGGCACCGACCGCACCAGCCTGGTCAAGATCGGCGGCCAGTGGACGCATCTGTTCGGCAGCAACGTCGAGACCAACATCAATGGCGGCTGGGTGCAGTCGTTTGCGAGCCACAGCGGAATCGTCGCCACCGTGACCGGCGACGGCGTGGTGGTGCCGACCATGGGCAACCAGGGCTGGTTCGAATATGGCGGGCGGCTCGGCTTCCGCGTGCAGAAGGGCTGGGTCGTGGATCTCTTCGCCAACGGCACGCTCGGCCCACAGCCCGTCGGCAACACCATCCACGGTGGCGTGGGGCTGCGGATCAATTACTGAGGCAGCTTCGTAGGGTGGGCAAAGCGAAGCGTGCCCACCACCTCTCTCAACTGGAGACGGATCGTGGGCACGGCGCAAGAGCGCCTTTGCCCACCCTACGGCACCTCGTCGTCACGCTGCCGACTTGCCCTCGAACGCGCGGCGCAGCGCGGCGACATCCAGCTTCACCATCTTCATCATGGCCTGCATCGCGCGCGCGGCCGCTGCCCTGTCCGGGCTCGACAGGAATTCGAACATCACCTTCGGCACGACCTGCCAGGCCACGCCCCAGCGATCCCGGAGCCAGCCGCATTGCTCTTCCTTGCCGCCATCGGCGAGGAACGCATTCCAAACGCTGTCGACCTGGGCCTGGTCGTCGCAATGGATCATCAGCGAGATGGCGTGGGTATATTCCATCTTCATTCCGCCATTGAGCGCGACCAGCGGCTGACCGGCGACCGTGAACTCGACGACAAGCACGGAGCCTTCCTTGCCGGAGGGGCCGTCCGAAACATTGCGCTGAACGTGCGTGATCGCCGAATTCGGCACGAGCGAAACGTAGAACTTTGCGGCTTCCTCTGCATCGCCGTTGAACCACATGCAGGGTACGACCTTGGACATCGTGAATGCTCCTCGTTGGTTTAGCGTTCGACGGACTGCGATCAGGCATTCGCCATGGCGGGCTGCGGAGGGACAGCCGCCATGTCCAGCCAGTTCACACCCCACATGTGGCCATCCGGATCCTCGAAGCTGCGGCCGTACATGAAGCTGTATTCGTCCTTCGGGCTGGGATCGGCCACCCCGCCCGCCGCCTCTGCCTTGCCGACAATCGCGTCGACCTCGTCGCGGGTGTCGGCGGACAGGCAGAACAGCGCCTGGTTCGAGGTCTTGGCATCTGCGATCGGCTTCGGCGTGAACTGGCGGAATTTGTCGTGGGTCGCCAGCATCACGTAGATGGCCTCGGAAAAGACCATGCAGCTCGCCGTGTCATCGCTGATTTGCGGGTTCCGGGTCGCGCCGACCGCCTCATAGAAGGCGGTCGCACGTTTGAGGTCGGTCACGGGAAGATTGAGGAAGATCATCCTGGGCATCGGAAGCTCCTTGGGCGGGTTCTGCCCAAGGACGGACTGCCGGGGGGCCCACCCGACACGGCTTCCGAATATTTTTTCACCCCCCGGAGACGATCGCGCCTCCCACGGCAGGGCGGTCTTACTTCTTCTCGTTCGGATCCCGGTGGATGGGGTCGACCCACAGCACGGTCTCGGGCTTCTCGACCGGCTCGATGTCGAGGTTGATCGCCACCGCCTCGCCGTCACTGCGCACCAGCACGCATTCCAGCACCTCGTCCGGGCTGGCGTTGATCTCCTGATGCGGCACGTAAGGCGGCACGAAGATGAAATCGCCGGGGCCGGCCTCGGCGGTGAATTGCAGGCTCTCGCCCCAGCGCATCCGCGCCTTGCCCTTCACGACATAGATGACGCTTTCGAGATGGCCGTGGTGGTGTGCACCGGTCTTGGCATCCGGCTTGATGCTGACGGTGCCGGCCCACAATTTCTGGGCGCCGACGCGCGCGAAATTGATCGCGGCCGCGCGGTCCATGCCTGCCGTCGACGGCACGTTGGTATCGAGCTGGTTGCCGGGAATGACGCGCACGCCGTCATGTTTCCAGCGATCGTCGTGATCGTGGTCATGGTGGGAATGCGAATGGTCATGGCCGGTCATGGGACTTGCTTTCTGTTGGTTCCGTGCGCGGCAACCTAACCCGAAGCCGCACTCGCGAGCCATGCCAAAATCGGAACCCTCGTAGCTGCGGGACGTTGTCTTTGCGAGCAAAATGGATGGAGAGTTTCATGGGTAGCACGACCGACAAGATCAAGGGTAACGCCAACGAAGCGATCGGCAAGGCCAAGCAGGGCATCGGCGAAGCCACCGGTTCCGAACGCATGAAGGGCGAAGGCGTGGTCCAGGAAGTGAAGGGCAAGGGCCAGCAGGCCATGGGCGATGCCAAGGACGCCGCAAAGGACGCGATCGATCGCGCGGCGGCCGGGGCAAAGCGCGCGACGGAATAGCGCGCGCAGGACTGAACGCGAAAGACCGGCCGAAAGGCCGGTCTTTTTGTTCGTGTCGATTATCTCCGTCATGGCCGGGCTTGACCCGGCCATCCACGTCTTAGCAGCACGAAGAAAGAACGTGGATGCCCGCGACAAGCGCGGCCATGACGACGTGGAGACGTCAGTTATTTCACCGCTAGCAATTCGACGTCGAACATCAGCGTCGCATTCGGCGGGATCACGCCGCCGGCGCCGCGGGCGCCGTAGCCGAGCTGCGGCGGGATGATCAGCGTGCGCTTGCCGCCGACCTTCATCGAGGCCACGCCCTCGTCCCAGCCGGCGATGACACGGCCCTTGCCGATCGGGAATTCGAACGGCTCCTTGCGATCGACGGAGCTATCGAATTTCTTGCCCTTCTGACCGTTCTCATAGAGCCAGCCGGTATAGTGCATCACGCAGATCTGGCCGGGCTGCGGCGAGGCACCGGTGCCGACGGTGGAATCGATGATCTGCAAGCCTGAAGCTGTGGTCATGGTCTTTCCTGCGGTCTGGGCCGAGGCCGTGGTGGAAACGAAATGCGACACGCCCGCGATCACCGTGATCGCGAGTGCCGACATCAGGGTGAGGAGCGCGCGCTGGAAACGCTGCATAAGGCACCTTCCGTTTGAGGCGGAAGGTGTCTAGCGCAACGCGGGTGCTGTTTCCACCCCTCACACCTCGATATTTTCCAGCCGAACCGGGAGCTTGCGGATGCGCTGGCCGGTGGCATGGTGGATCGCGTTGCAGATCGCGGCATTGGTGCCGACATTGGCGAGCTCGCCGAGGCCCTTCACGCCGACGGGATTGATGCGGTCATCCTGCTCGGAGAGCAAAATGACCTCGACGCCGGCGACGTCCGCATTCACGGGCACGAGGTAGTCGGCAAGATTGTCGTTGACGTAGCGCGCATTGCGCTCATCGATTTCGGTGGCCTCGAGCAGTGCCGAGGACATGCCCCAGATCAGTCCGCCCATCAGCTGGCTACGCGCTGTGCGCGGATTCATGATCCTGCCAGCCGCAAACGCACCGACGAGGCGAGGACAGCGGATTTCGTGGGTGAAGCGATTGACACGGACCTCGACGAACTCGGCGCCGAACGCATAGGCGATCTGGTCTTTCATGGCGTGACCACCAACGAGCCGCACCTGCCCGTTGTGCATGGCGCGGAAGGAATCCAGCGGCGCGCCTTCCGGCTTCCACTCGCCATATTCCTCGACGACGCCGACACCGAGCGCATCGAAGGCCTTCTCGATGTCCAGCGGACGATCGCCCTTCGCCGCTTGCGTGGCCGGCGTCTGGCCAAGACCCACGGTCTCCTTGGCCCGGTCGGTCAGGCTTTGAGCCGGCATCGCGGCCTTGAACAGGCGCTGGCGAATCTGATCGCACACCATCATCACCGCCGAGCAGGTGCTCGCGGTCGAGTTCGAGCCGCCGGCAACCGGCGCCGGTGGCAGATCGCTGTCACCCATGAAGACGGCGACTTTCTCGAGGGGCACGCCGAGCCGTTCGGCCGCGGTCTGGGCGATGACCGTATAGGCGCCGGTGCCGATCTCGTGGCCGGCGATCTCGACCCGGGTCCGGCCGTCGCGCTGCAGGCGCACGCGCGCGGCCGACGGCCCCATCTGCGTCGGATAGCAGGTCGCGGCACAGCCATAGCCGATCAGCCAGTCGCCGTCCGACATCGATTTCGGCTGCGGCGAGCGCTGCGCCCAGCCGAAGGCCTTGGCGGCCTCGTCGAAGCACGCCATCAACGAGCGCGAGGTGTAGGGCTTGCCACCGATCGGCTCGTTGGTGGTGTCGTTGATGCGCCGAAGCTCGACCGGATCCATGTTCAGCTTGACCGCGAGCTCGTCCATCGCGCTCTCCAGCGCAAACAGATACGGCACCTCCGGCGGCGAGCGCATGAAGCCCGGCGTGTTGCGGTCGGCACGCACGATCGACACCAGGCTGTCGACGTTCGGGCAGGCATAGAGCCGCGTCGTCGTCTTGGTGCCGCCGACGCAATAGGCGTCGGCGCGCGAGGAGACCTCGGCGCCCTCATGCCTCAAAGCCAGCAGCTTGCCATCCCGGTTTGCGCCAAGCTTGATCTCCTGGCGCGTCTCGGCACGGTGGGTCGTAATGGTGAAACCCTGATCGCGGGTCGGGACCAGCTTGATCGGGCGGCCCAGGCGCTTGGCGATGCCGGCGATGATGGCGGTCCGCGGCGTCATCGAACCGCGCGAACCAAAGCCGCCGCCGACATAGGGATTGACCACGCGCACCTTGTCGGCGTCGATGCTGAGCTGCTCGGCGACGCCGTTCTTCAAGCCATAGACGAATTGGCTGCCTTCGTAGATGACGAGATTGTCGCCCATCCAGGCGCAGCTCGTCGAAAACAGCTCCATCGGATTGTGGTGCTGCGTCGGCGTGTCGTAGGCGGCGGTCAGCTTGACCTCGGCCGCATCGAATGCCTTGGCGAAATCGCCGACCGCGGGGTCTTCCTTGAACTGCGCGTTCTGGCCCTTAGCGGCTGCCGTGGTCGTTCCCGGCGAGTCGAAGCTCGCGCTGGGCGCGGTGGCGGTGTAGCTGACCTTGACACGATTGGCGGCCTCGCGCGCGGCCTCGTAACTCTCCGCGACAACGACAGCGATGATCTGGCCGTCATGGGCGATGTCGGCCGACTTCAGCGGCTGGATCGTGGTCCCGGCATAGCCGCCATTGCTGAACAGCTTCGACTCCTTCAGCTTCGGGGCGTTCTCGTGGGTGACGATCTCGATCACGCCGCGGACGCGCTTGGCGTCATCGAGATCGAAACGGTCGATGCGGCCCTTGGCAATCGCACTGGTGAGCAGGAATGCATAGGCCGGATTATCCAGCGGCATGTCGGACGCATAGGTTGCCCGTCCCGTGACCTTTGCAGCCGCATCA
Organism: Bradyrhizobium sp. CIR48; assembly: GCF_014198315.1. NCBI lineage: Bacteria > Pseudomonadati > Pseudomonadota > Alphaproteobacteria > Hyphomicrobiales > Nitrobacteraceae > Bradyrhizobium > Bradyrhizobium sp. CIR48. Next base: position 259,311 of record NZ_JACIHG010000010.1, on the reverse strand, counting down.
TAGCGCGGCACGGGCTGGCCCATATTCGCCTTGGGCGAGGGAGCTGCAGCGGTCATGATCAGATCTCCATCGTTACGGCCTGCTGGAGCGCGCGCGCCACCACGCGCTTGCCGAGCGCGATCTTGAAGCTGTTGTGCCGGCGGCCGCGGGCGTCTGCGAAAGCGGCATCAGCGACGCGTTGCGCCAGAGCTTCGTCGAACTTTTGTCCCTTCAGCAGCGCCTCCGCCTCGCGCGCCCGCCAGGGCATGGTGGCGACGCCGCCGAGCCCGACGCGCGCATCCCGGATCGTGCCGTCCTGCACGTCGAGCGCGATCGCAGCAGAGGACAGTGCAAACTCGTAGGATTGCCGGTCGCGCGCCTTGAGATACACCGAGCGCGGCCAGCGGCCCTGGATCGAGAAGGCCGAAATCAGCTCGCCGGGCTGAAGCGTGGTCTCGATATCCGGGGAGTTCCCCGGCGCCTTGTGCAGCTCCGCGAACGGTATGCTGCGCGTGCCGGCCCTGCCCGTGATCTCGACCACGGCATCGAGGGCGATCAACGCCTGCGCGAGATCGCCGGGATAGGTCGCAATGCACTGATCGGACGTGCCAAGCACGGCATGCATCCGGTTGACGCCGTCCATGGCGGCACAGCCGGAACCGGGATTGCGCTTGTTGCAATTCTCATAGGAGACGTCGCGAAAATAACTGCAACGCGTCCGCTGCATCACGTTGCCGCCGAGCGTTGCCATGTTGCGCAACTGGGCGCTGGCTGCGAGCTTCAGGGAACTCGCGATCACCGGATAATTGCGCTGGATCTCGGCATGGGCCGCCACGTCGGACATCTTTGCGAGCGCACCGAGCCGCAAGCTGTCGCTGCCCGGCTCGATTGCCGACCAGGCCTGCGCGAGCGGATTGATATCGACGATCGCGGCGGGCCGCATCACGTCCAGCTTCATCAGATCGATCAGCGTGGTGCCGCCCGCAAGCGGCTGGGCTATCGCCTGCGACAACGGATGGTTGGCTGCTGCGGCGGCGCTCAGCGCCTGCACGGCCATGTCAGGGTCTGTTGCCCGCTGATACGAGAAGGGTCGCATGCGCCTAGCCTTTCATGATCTCGGGCGCGGCTTGCTTCACAGCCGCGACGATGTTGGGATAGGCCGCACAACGGCAGATATTGCCGCTCATGTATTCGCGGATGTCGGCCTCGCTCCCGGCATGCCCCTCCTTGACGCAGGCCACGGCGGACATGATCTGGCCGGGCGTGCAATAGCCGCACTGGAACGCATCGTTGTCGACGAAGGCCTGTTGCATCGGGTGCAGGCGATCGTCGGTCGCCAGCCCCTCGATCGTCGTGATCTCCTGCCCTTCCGCCGCGAGCGCCAGCGTCAGGCATGACACCACCCGCCGATCGTCGATCAGCACTGTGCAGGCGCCGCACTGGCCGTGGTCGCAGCCTTTCTTGCTGCCGGTGAGCTTGAGGTGATCGCGCAGCGCATCGAGCACCGTGGTGCGCGCGTCGATGCGCAGGCGCTTGTCCTTGCCGTTGACGTGCAGCGTGACCTCGACAGGAAGTGAGGGGTCCTGTGCAGCTGGGGCTTTGGCTTCCTCTGTGGCCGCGCGCGCTGTGATCGGGACGAGCGCACTGCCAGCCGCGCCGGCCATGAAGGCGCGCCGATCGAATGCTGATCGTTTGGAACTTGAGGTGTCGGACATCGAGGCCTCCGCCGCTTATCTGCAAAGCAGCGCACGCCCTGCACCGCTCATCGCCCCTTAACCGGAAGCGATGAACTCTGTTCCGAACGAGAAAGGGCGACGCAGCAAATGCCGCGCCGCCCTTCGTCAACTTTTCCTGATCTTGCGCGCGGAACCCCGCGCGGCAGCACTCAATAGCCGAGCGCGCAGCCGTCCTTTCGCGGATCGGAGCCGCCGGTGAGCGTGCCCTTGTCCCAGTCGATCCAGATCGCCTGCGCGCCGCCGAGCGGGCCGACCACGCTGGTGGTCTTGTGGCCGAGCTTCTTCAGGCCCTCGACGATCGCAGCCGGCACGCTGTCCTCGAGCTGATACTGGCCCTCGTAGTGCAGGCCGCGCGGCATGTCGATCGCCTCCTGCACGTCGCAGCCATAGTCGAGGATGTTGGTCACGACGCGGGTCTGGCCGACCGGCTGGTACTGCCCGCCCATCACCGCGAACGGCATCACGGAGCGGCCGCCCCTGGTGAGCAGGCTCGGCATGATCGTGTGCAGCGGCCGCTTGCCGCCGGCGATGCAGTTGGGATGGCCCGGCTGGATGCGGAAGCCGCCGGCGCGGTTCTGGAACAGGACGCCGGTCTTGTTCGAGACGATCGCCGAGCCGAAGGAATGCGCGATCGAATTGATGAACGAGCAGACGTTGCGGTCCTTGTCGACGACGGTGATGTAGATCGTCGACGGATTCATCGGCGGCGCGACGTTCGGCAGGTCAAGCATGCCGTCCATGCGGATCTTGGCGATGTGCTCGTCGCAGAATTCCTTGGCGAGGATCTTGGCGACCTCGACCTGCATGTGGTCGGGATCGGCGACGTGCAGCTCGCGATGCATGTAGGCGATGCGCGCGGCTTCCGCCTCGAGATGGAAACGCTCGATGCTGAGCGGCGCGTATTTCGTCAGGTCGAACCGCGACAGGATATTCAGCATCAGCAGCATGGTGAGGCCGGGCCCGTTCGGCGGGCACTGCCAGACGTCGTACCCTTTGTACATGGTGCCGATCGGCGTCGTCGTCTCGGTGGTGTGCGCGGCGAAATCGTCGAGCGTATGCAGGCCGCCGATGCCCCTGAGGGTCTCGACCATGTCTTCGGCAATCGGGCCCTTGTAGAAGGCGTCGCGGCCGTCCTTGGCGATCGCGCGCAGCGTTTTGCCGAGCTCGGCCTGGCGTATGACGTCGCCGGCCACCGGCGGCTTGCCGCCCGGCAACAGGTAACGCACGGTGTTGGTGCCGCCCTTCAGCTTCTCGAACTGGTTCTTCCAGTCGAAGGCGATGCGGGGGGCGACGACGTAACCTTCCTCGGCCGCCTTGATCGCGGGCTGGAGCAGCCGGTCGAAGCCGAACTTGCCATGGTCGCGAAGGACGGTCGCGAACGCATCGACCACGCCGGGAATCGAGACCGCATGCGCCGAGGTCAGCGGCACCGAGTTGATCTTGCGCTCCAGGTACCAGTCGGCGTTCGCCGCCTTCGGGGCACGGCCGGAGCCGTTATAGGCGATGATCTTGCCCTCGCCGCGCGGCTGGATCAGCGCAAAGCAGTCGCCGCCGATGCCGGTCGATTGCGGCTCGATCACGCCAAGCAGGGCCGAGCCCGCAACCGCCGCGTCCACCGCGGTGCCCCCCTCGCGCAACACCTCGATCGCGGCGAGCGAGGCCTGCGGATGCGAGGTCGCCACCATCGCGTTGGTAGCGTGGACCGTGGACCTGCCTGGGAAATGAAAGTTTCTCATCGAATGCTTGCTCTCTTGGGCCCGTGGCGCGGATGGCGCGCCATCTCGGAAAAACCGGGGTTACATGACACATTCCGGCAGCTTTCGGCAATGCTGGCATACCAGGGAAATGGCTGCCATCCGCTGGGCGAATAGACCTTTCGAGGCCGGCGGCCATGCGGGTTTTCCGGGCCGCACGCGCCTGCTAAACGAACCGCCATGTCTGATCCGAATTCGATCAAAGTCGCCGCCTTCTACCAATTCGCCACCCTCCCGGATTACCGCGAGCTGCGCGAGCCGCTGCGCGCGTTCTGCGCCGGTATTGAGCTGAAGGGCAGCGTGCTGCTGGCGCAGGAGGGCATCAACGGCACGCTCGCCGGTGCGCCGGCGGCGATCGACGCTCTTGCCCATGAGCTGGCGAACGGCGACATGTTCGGCGGCAGGCTGCACAATCTCGAATTGAAATTCTCGGCCGCCGAAGCGATGCCGTTCGGGCGGCTCAAAGTGCGGCTGAAGAAGGAGATCGTCACGCTTGGCGATACGGCTGCCGATCCGACCCGCCAGGTCGGCACCTATGTCGATGCGAGCGAATGGAACGCGCTGATCTCCGCGCCCGACATGCTGCTGCTCGACACCCGCAACGCCTTCGAGGTGGCGATGGGAACGTTCGAAGGCGCCGTCGATCCCGGCATCAGGAGCTTTGGCCAGTTCAAGGATTTTGCCGCCGTCGAGCTTGATCCAGCAAAGCACCGCAGGATCGCGATGTTCTGCACCGGCGGCATCCGCTGCGAAAAGGCGAGCGCGCACCTGCTCGCGCGCGGCTTTACCGAGGTCTATCACCTCAAGGGCGGCATTCTCAAATATCTGGAAGAGGTGCCGGAGGCGCAGAGCCGCTGGCGTGGGGAGTGCTTCGTGTTCGACGAGCGCGTCGCGCTCGGCCATGGTCTGCAAGAATCGCGCTTGCAAGAATCCGGTTTGCGCGAACGAAACAAGGATGCGACGCGTGACGAATGAGATCAAGACGCTGAGCGAGCGCATCGACACGCTTGAAACGCGCCTCGCCTACCAGGACGACACGATCGAGACGTTGAACCAGACCATCACCGCGCAGTGGAAGCAGATCGATCTGCTGACCCGGAAGATCGCAGAGCTCGGCGAGCGGCTGCAGGAGGCCGAGGCCAATGCGCCCGGGCCCACCAACGAGCCCCCGCCGCATTATTGAGCCATCTTACTGGCCGGAGGCCTTGGGCAGCAGGTTCATGAGCTCGCCGGACATCACCAGGCGGTCGCGGCCTGCATCCTTGGCGGCGTAGAGCGCCCGGTCGGCGGCCTCAACCAGCGAGGCCACGCCCGCCGTGCGCTCCAGCGCCGGCCGACAGGTCGCACCGCCGACCGAGGCGGTGACACATCCGGACTCCGGATTGGTGGCATGAACGAGGCCGGCTTCGTGGATGGCACTGCGGATCCGTTCGCCGAAAAGGGCGCAGCCGACGGCATCGGTGTTGGGCAGCAGCATGGCGAATTCCTCGCCGCCATAGCGCGCCGCCAGATCGCCCGCGCGTTGCGTCTCGGCCGCGATGATCTTTGCGACCAGACGCAGGCAGGCATCGCCCGCGGGATGGCCGTATTCGTCGTTATAGGCCTTGAAGTGATCCACATCGATCATCAGCAAAGCAAGGCTCGAGCGGTCGCGATAGGCGCGCGCCCATTCCTCTTTCAGCCGCTCGTCGAAGCGGCGGCGATTGGCAAGGCCGGTGAGGCTATCCTCGATCGCAAGCGTCTCGAGCCTGGTTTCCAGCTTCTTGTGCTCGGTGATGTCGCGGGAGATCGCGACCACGCCGTCGACGCGGCCATTGTCCTTGCGCGTCACCCGCATGGTCGATTCCAGCCAGACTTCACCGTTCTGCCGGTGCGAGTTGCGGTAGGTGAGACGCGCCTCCTCCCGCTCGCCACGCTTCATGGCGTCGACGATCGCCTGGACCTCCGGCAGATCCTCCGGATTGATGCCCGCCAGCGCCGGCGTGCCGATCAATTGATTGGCGCGCCAGCCGACGACGCGCGCGGACGAGGGCGAGACATAGCGCAGCCGCTCGTCGAGCCCGATGCGGGTCACCATGTCGCTGGAGCCTTCGGCGAGCAGGCGGAAATGCGCCTCTTTCTCGACCAGGGCCGCGGCCATGCGCTGGCCCCGCTGCAACTGCCGCACCAGCACGGCGCCGATGACCGCAATCAGCATCACTAGCGCGGTGACGTAGAGCATGCGGGAGATTGCCGCGGCGCGCCAGGGCGCGAGCAACTCGTCCTTGTCGACTGTGGCAAGCAGAAGGAGCGGGAAACGGCCGCTGCGCTTGAAGAAGCTGACGCGCTCGGCGCCGTCCAGGGGAGACTTGAAATAATAGGCCCCGCTCGGCCGTTGCAGGCTCGCGTCGCGGAATAACGGCTTGTCGGAAACGCTGCGTCCGACAAATGTCTCGTTGCTGGGGTTGCGAGCGATGATCAGGCCATCGCCATGCGTGAGCGACACCGAGCTGTTGCGGCCGATCTCGAACTGCTCGTAGAAATGCGAAAGATATTTTGAGCTGATGGTCGCGAGCACTACCCCGCCGAAGCTGCCGTCGGGCTTGTTGAAGCGGCGCGACAGGGTGACGACCCATTCGCCGTCCAGGAGGCTCTTTACGGGACGGCCGACATAGGGCTCTCGTTTCGGGGAGAGCTGATGATAACGGAAAAACGCATCGTCGCTGAGCGTTGAGCCGATCGTGCCGGGCGCGGTCAGCCAGTTGCCTTGGTCGTCGATGATGGCGAGGCTGTGAACGCGCTCGATGGCCTTTTTGCGTACTTCCAGCAGGGTGCGCAGTTTGGCGATCGTGGCCGGTGCAGTGCCGTCCATCTCGAGCCGGCTGACGACGCCGACGACGCCGGAATCCAGCAGATCGAGGCTGTCCTCGGCATGCTGGGTCAGCGAGCGGGCGACGTTCGCCATCTCGGTCTCGGCACCCCTGAGCACCGCGTCGCGCGCAGCCCATTCGCGCCAGCCACTGACGCCGAGGATGGTCGCGCAGGTCAGCACGACGAACGCCGCCGCGCGCAGCGGCAGGCGGCTCCATCCGGCTCTTTGGGTCGCAAGGCTCATGCGGCAGAATTCTCCGATCGTCGGAAACTCTGCTGCTTCTATTATTGAACTCTGAAATCACTACTGGAATACGCGGCCATCTCCCCGGTTTCCAGTAGTCCTACGGACACCGCGATCAGCACATCGCTAACAAGGTATTAGCAAGCCGATCGGAATCGGGCCTCGCCTGCCCTTAGCTGAATATCGCCTTGACCTTGTCCCAGAGCGAGGGGCTGTCGGCTTCCGCATCAGCCTTCGTGGGTGTTGGCTGGGTGGCGCTTACGGGATCAGACGCTGGGAACGTGTCCTTTAGCCCGGCGTCGAGCTTGGATTGCCGATCAGCGGCGAGCGCCTCGTGCGGATCGACGGCGTGCTTGTCGTGCGGGGCGGGATTGAATCTCTCAGCCATGATCTCCTCCATCGGCTGGATCAACGCGGCCCTCTTGCGCTGGTTCCCCTGTTCCGCTGAGGGCCGGAGCGGTGTATCAGAGGCCATAACCTTGCTCAGGACCATTCGTGCCCCAATCTGCGACGAAACCTTTCATCGACGTGCTCTCCGGCCAGCGCCAGAGCATCCCGCCCATGTGGATGATGCGGCAGGCCGGCCGCTATCTGCCGGAATATCGCGAGGTCCGCGCCAAGGCCGGCGGCTTCCTCGACCTGTGCTTCAACCCGGAGCTTGCGGCCGAGGTGACGCTGCAACCGATCCGCAGGTTCGGCTTCGATGCGGCGATCATCTTCTCGGACATTCTCGTGATCCCCTACGCGCTCGGACGCTCGGTGCGGTTCGAGGTCGGCGAGGGCCCGCGGCTGGATCCGCTGGATGATCCGGCGAAGGTCGCAACGCTTGCCGCGCGCGCCGACTTTGGCAAGCTCGAGCCGGTGTTCGAGGCGCTCAGGATCGTGCGCGGCACGCTCGATCAAAAGGTCGCGCTGATCGGCTTCTGCGGCGCGCCGTGGACGGTCGCGACCTACATGGTCGCGGGCCAGGGCACGCCCGACCAGGCGCCGGCGCGGATGATGGCCTACCGGCATCCGGAGGCGTTCGCTGAAATCATCGACGTGCTGGTCGAGAACTCGATTCAATATCTGCTGGCGCAGCTCGCCGCCGGCGCCAATGCCTTGCAGATCTTCGACACCTGGGCCGGCGTGCTGCCGCCGGCCGAGTTCGCGCGCTGGTCGGTCGAGCCGACGCGCCGCATCGTCGAGGGCGTGCGGGCCAAGGTGCCGGATGCGAAGATCATCGGCTTCCCCCGCGGCGCCGGTGCGCAATTGCCGGGCTATGTCGAGGCGACCGGCGTCAATGCGGTCAGCATCGACTGGACCGCGGAGCCCGGTTTCATTCGCGAACGCGTGCAAAGCAAGGTCGCCGTGCAGGGCAATCTCGATCCGCTGGTGCTGATCACGGGCGGCGCCGCGCTCGACCGCGCGGTCGACAACACGCTGGCGAATTTTGCCCAAGGGCGGCTGATCTTCAATCTCGGCCACGGCATCCAGCCGGAAACGCCGATCGCCCATGTCGAGCAGATGATCAAGCGCGTGCGGGGCTAGTTCGCCCGCCCCCAACGGGGCGGAAACAAAAAACGCGAAAACAACCCCATGCACAGTAGACAAGTCATTGAAAAAGCTGGGCCGGCAAGATCCGACTCACCAGCCGCGTTTGACACGTCGGGCAAAACAGGCGCACGCCCGCATGATCTCGTGATCGCGGCAGCCTAGCGCGGCCGGCTGCGCTCGATGATCTCGGCGGCGCCCTTCGTCAGCAGATCCAGACCCACGGCACGGCCGAGCTCGCGCGGGCGATTGGCGGGGCCTGCGCGCGAAGCCTCGATAATGATGTTGCCGGAAAGATCGAGCACGGATGCGGTGAGCGACATCTGATCGCCCGTGATGGTCGAGAAGCCCGCCACCGGCGAATTGCAGTGGCCGTTCAGCACCCACAGCACCTCGCGCTCGGCGTCCGCGCTGGCATGCGCGGCGGGATCGTCGATCGACGACAGGATCTGCCGCGTTTGCCAGTCCTGCGCGGCGCATTCGACCGCGACGATGCCCTGCCCCGCCGCGGGCAGCATCTCGGCCGCGGTGAACTCATAGGCGATGCGGCCGGCGAGGCCGACACGGTCGAGGCCCGAACGCGCCATGATCAGCGCATCGGCCGGTCCCACCGTGCCGCCATCCGGCAGGCGCTGCTTCTCGCCATTGTCGAGCTTTCGCACGCGCGTGTCGGCGGCGCCGCGGAAGTGGATCACGTCTACATCCGGAAACAGGCGTCGCGCGTAAGCGGCGCGACGGACCGCATTGGTGCCGATTTTGAAACCCTTGCCGCGGGACTGGCGCAGCGCCTCCAGCGTCACGCCGTCGCGCAGCACCAGCGCGTCGCTCGGCGGATCGCGGGACAGCGTGGCGCCAATGACGAGGCCGGGCGTGTCCTCATTGCCCGGCATGTCCTTCAGCGAGTGCATCGCCGCCTGCAATTCGCCCGACAGCACGGCGGCGCGGATCTGCGCCACGAAGGCGCCGCCCTTGCCGCCATGCGGCAGGAGCTTGCTGGTCTGGTCGAGATCGCCCGTGGTGTCGAACTTGACGATCTCGACGTCGAGACCGGGCACGGCGGCGGTCAGGCGGCGCGCGATCTCTTCCGTCTGTGCCAGCGCCATTGTGCTCTTGCGTGTGCCGATCCGAAATCGAGTAGCCAAGTCTAAACCCTCTCAAGACGCGAATTTACCGCGCATCCTCCAATATCATGTCGGAGGCCTTTTCGGCGATCATGATGATCGGCGCGTTGGTGTTCCCCGAGACGAGGTCCGGCATGACCGAGCCGTCGACGACGCGAAGGCCTTCGAGCCCCCTCACCTTCAGCCGCTGGTCGACCACCGCGAGCGCATCATTGCCCATACGACAGGTCGAGGTCGGATGGTAGATGGTGCTGCCGCGCTCGCGGCAATATTCCAGCAGCTCGGCGTCCGTGGATACCTTCGCCCCGGGATCGTACTCATTGACAACGAATGGCTTCAGCGCCGGCGCATTCAAGATCTTGCGCAGGATCTTCAGACCTTCGACGTTGGTGGTGCGGTCGGTCTCGGTCGACATGTAGTTGATGCGGATCTCCGGCGGCACCGTCGGATCGGCGCTTCGGATGCGCAAGGTCCCGCGGCTTTCAGGACGGAGCTGGCACACAGAGGCGGTGAAGCCGGAGAAATCGTGCAGCTTCTCGCCCATCTTGTCGGTCGAGAACGGCAGGAAGTGCACCTGGATGTCGGGCGAAGCCAGCCGCGGGCTGGTCTTGAAGAACGCGCCCGCCGTGCCCGCCGCAATCGTCAGCCATCCCTTGCGGAACAGCGCATAGCGCGCGCCGGCCATGGTGCGGCGGAGCGGATGATTGACGGTGTCGTTGAGCGTGATCTTCTGCGAGCAGCGCATCACGATGCGGACCTGCATGTGGTCCTGGAGGTCGTGACCGACGCCCGGCGCGTCCAGCACGACATCGATGCCGTGCTTGCGCAGGAGATCGCCAGGGCCGACGCCGGAGAGCTGCAGCAGTTGCGGCGAGTTGTAGGCGCCGCTCGACAGCACGATCTCTCTTCGCGCGCGGGCCCGGCGCACAGCTGCGCCTTGCCGATATTCGACGCCGACGGCGCGGCGGCCCTCGAACAGCACGCGGTGGCCGAGCGCGGAGGTTTCGATCTTGAGATTGCCGCGGGTTTTTGCCGGGCCGAGATAGGCCACCGACGTCGAGGCGCGACGGCCGTTGCGCGTCGTGGTCTGGAACAGGCCGACGCCTTCCTGCGTGGCGCCGTTGAAATCAGGGTTGTAGGGCAGTCCGGTCTCGACCGCGGCGTCGATGAAGGCCTTTGACAACGGATCGGTCACGACCATGTTGGAAACCGGCAGCGGACCGCCGCTGCCATGATACTGGTCGGCCCCGCGCGACTGGTTCTCGGCCTTCTTGAAATAGGGTAGCACGTCGTCGTAGCCCCAGCCGGTGTTGCCGAGCTGGCGCCAGCGGTCGTAGTCTTCGTGCTGACCGCGGACGTAGAGCAGGCCGTTGATCGAGCTCGATCCGCCCAGCGTCTTGCCGCGCGGCTGGAACACCTGGCGTCCCTTCAGCTCGGGCTCCGGCTCGGTCTGGTACATCCAGTTGACAGACTTCTCCTTGAACAGCTTGCCGTAGCCGAGCGGCACGTGGATCCAGATGTTGGAATCCTTCGGGCCGGCCTCGAGCAGTAGCACGCTGTGCTTGCCGTTCGCCGAGAGCCTGTTGGCGAGCACGCAGCCGGCCGAGCCGGCGCCGACGATGATGTAGTCGAATTCGGGATCGGACGGCGCGAGGGAGGAGTTTATGGTCATGTCTTGTCAGTCTTCTTGTTGGTTGGGGCGTTTCCGTCTGCGTGGCTTAGCACAATCATTCCCGCAAGCGCAGCGCCTCGACCAGCGACTTGAACGCACGGGCATATTCCGCGCCTGCCCTTGCGATATCAGCGCGTCCGGCGCAGGCGACCGCGGCCTCCGTCACCGCGCCGAGCAATAGCCGCGCCAGCGGCTCGACCGGCTGCTTTGCGATCAGGCCATTCTCCATCGCCGCCGCAATCGCGCGCGGCAGCTTGCCGCCAAAATGCTGCGCGTCGATCTCGCGCCAGCGCTCCCAGCCGAGCACGGCCGGGCCGTCGCGCAGGATGATCTGGCCGGTCGGGCCCTTGGCGGTCGCCGCGAAATAATGCTGCGTGCCGGCGACCATCGCTGCGAGCACGTCCTTCTCGGCGCGAGCCGTGCCATCGATCTCGACGACGAGGTCGCGCGAGACCTGGTCGAACACGGCTTCGAACACCGCCTCCTTGGTCTTGAAGTGATGATAGACCGCGCCCTTGGCGACGTGGGCTGCTTCCGCGATCTCGTCCATGGTGGTAGCGGCAAAGCCTTGCGTCCCGAACAGGCGGCGCGCCGCCGACAGGATCGCTTCCGATGTCGCCGCCCGCCGCTCCGCCTGTTTCGCCATGAGTCTCGTCTAGTCGAATTCGGCAGGGGCGGCCAGTTGACTTTTTGACCCTCGGTCGGTATTTACCGACTATCAGTCGGTTTTAATCGCGAGGTTTGCCATGCCGAGCCGTGACGTCATCGAAGCTTTTGCGCAGCGGTTGGAGGCCGGGGATTTCATCGGCGCAATCGAGCAGTTCTGCACGCCCGACGCCGCGACCTATGAGAACAACGGCGCCCCGACGATCGGCCGTGACAAGCTCGTCGCCAAGGAGCGTGCCGTGCTGGCGGCCTCGAAAGAGGTCAGGGCCGTCCGCATCGGACCGAGCCTGATCGACGGCGACCATGTGGCGACGCGCTGGACGTTCAGCTTCACCAACGCAGAGGGTGTCTCACGGACGCTGGACGAGATCGCGTGGCAAACCTGGCGCGGCGACCAGCTCATCGAAGAGCGGTTCTACTACGATCCGAAGCAGCTGGGGCGGTGACGACGTCTCTCCACACAGGTGTCATCGCCCGGCTTGACCGGGCGATCGAGTATTCCAGAGACGGTTGGGATTCCTCGATAGGCCGCGGCGTACTGGATGCCCCGGTCAAGCCGGGGCATGACGGCGAGCTAGTGGGGAGCCCCTGCTCTCATTACAGCCGTAATCCGAAGTCTGCATTTGTATCGATTTGTTATCGATATCACGTCACGAACACGCAGAAGTGGTCGCGGCGAGCGCCGCAGTCAGGGATAATTCATAGTTCGTCAAAGGTTTGCGGCGAATTTCCCTGAAGGAGCCGACCAACGGCCCGTCCTGCTAGGCTCTGAAATGCGGACTCAAACGACCAGCTATGTCGCGCGGCTGTTCGCGGGCGATTTATCGGCCTTTGGCGGTCCCGCAACCGACGAAGCCGTGGCCGGCCATATCCGCGCCGAGCAGATGTCGATGGTGCTCGGCTATTCAGTCGGCATCATGCTCGCCAATGCCTGCAACGCCATCGTGCTCGCCATTGCGCTTTGGCAATCGCCGGACAGGATAGCCGCCCTCATCTGGGCCGCCGCCGTCGCCAGCGCAGCGATCGCATTCGGCCTGCAATCCCGCGCGGCCCGCCGCATCACCAAGCCGCAATTCGTCTCGCGCCGCGCCATGCACCGGCTGGTGCGCAACGCCTTCGTCCTCGGCACCGCCTGGGGCATCGTCCCCGTCGCCTTCTTCGACAATGCTTCGACCGGCGGCCAGCTCGTCATCACCTGCCTGTGCTCGGGCATGCTGGCCGGCGGCGCGCTCGCCTTCGCCACCATCCCGATCGCAGCGATCGCCTTCACCGCCCCGATCTTCGTCGGGATCGCGATCTGCCTCGGCAGGAACGGCGATCTGGCCTTTCTGCTGATCGCCTTCCTCGTCGTGGTCTATGGCAGCGTGCTGATCCGCGGCGTGTTCGTCAATTCCTTCTCGTTCGCGCGGCGCGTGATGCGGCAGATCGAGGCGGAGCGCACGGTGCGGCTGGATCCTCTGACCCACCTGCCCAACCGCGTCGCCTTCAACGAGACGCTCGAGGCCGCGCTCAAGCGACTGGCATTGTCCGGCGAGGAGTTTGCGGTGCTGCTGCTCGATCTCGATCGCTTCAAGGAGGTCAACGACAAGTTCGGCCATCCCGCCGGCGACGAATTCCTGGTCCAGGTCGCAAGCCGCCTGCGACGCTGCACGCGCGCCGCCGAGCATGTCGCGCGCATCGGCGGCGACGAGTTCGCGCTGGTGATGGCCAATCTGGCGCGTCCCGAGGATGCCCTCGAAATCGCCGAACGCTTCGTCGCGGCCTTCACTGAACCGTTCCGCATCGAGGGCCGCCAGATCGGGGGCGCGACCAGCGTCGGCATCGTGCTGGCGCCGCGCGACGGCACTACACCGCTTGACGTCATGAAGAATGCCGATGCCGCACTCTACCGCGCCAAGAAGGTGGGACCTGGCACGATCCGCTTCTTTGACGCCAGCGACGACAGGGTGTCACGCGATCGCAAGGCGCTGCAATCCGACCTCGAGGGCGCGATCGCGCGAGACGAGCTGTTGCTCGTGTTCCAGCCGTTCCTCGATCTCGACCAAAGCCGGATCACCGGTTTCGAGGCGCTGCTGCGCTGGCAACATCCTGAGCGCGGACTGGTGCCGCCGAGCGAATTCATCCCGATTGCGGAAGAGACCGGGCTGATCCACGAGATCGGCGAATGGGTCGTCCGCCGCGCCTGCGCGACGGTTGCCGAGTGGCCGGACGAGATCAGGGTCGCCGTCAACTTCTCGGCCGCGCAGTTTCATAACGCCGGCATCCTCCAGATCATCGTGCAGGCGCTGGCGGACGCGAAGATCGCGCCGCACCGGCTCGAGATCGAGATCACGGAATCGATGCTGCTGTCGAAATACGGCTCGGCCGAGCCGGTTCTGAACGCGCTGCTGCAGCTCGGCGTCACGGTCGCGCTGGACGATTTCGGGACGGGTTTCTCGTCCCTCACCTATTTGCGCAAGTTGCCGTTCAGCCGCATCAAGATCGACCAGTCCTTCATCCGCGACATGCTGGTGCAGCCGGACTGTGCCGCCATCGTCAAGTCGGTGATCTCGCTCGCGCGCGACCTGCGCATCGCCGTCGTCGCAGAAGGCGTCGAGACTGCCGACCAGCTCGACTATCTCAGGCAGATCAGTTGCGACGAGGTCCAGGGCTATCTGATCAGCCGGCCGGTGTCGGTGGATGGCGTGCTGGCGCTGCTGGACAGGAAGAAGCTTCGGGCGACGTTTGCGGCGTAGTTTGCGGTAGATCCTGAGTGCAGGCAATGAGGGAGGTGAGCCCCCTCCCCCGCAAGCGGGAGAGGTTGGGGAGCCTGCCGCCCGACTTCCCTAAGCCATTCCCTCAGATCGCATCCGCCCGCAGCAACGTATCCACCGTGATCGTGCCCCGCGCGCGGGAGACGCAGGCGCAGATCTTCTGGTTGCTTTGCTTCTGATGGTCGCTGAAGAAGACGTCGCGATGGTCGATCTCGCCGTCGACCTCGACCACGTCGATGGCGCACAGGCCGCATTCGCCGCGCTTGCAGTCGTACATCACGTCGTGACCGCTGGCGTTGAGCACGTCCAGCATCGAGCGCTCGCGCGGGATTTCGAGCTCGACATCGGAGCCCTTCAGGCGCACGCGAAACGTCTCGGTCGGCAGCGTGCCGCTGGAGCCGAAGGTCTCGTAGCGGAGATCGGGCAGCGGATGGCCCGCGCCGATCCAGGCGTGGCGTGCGGCATCGAGCATGCGCATCGGGCCGCAGAACAGCGACAGCGTGCCTTGCGGCAATGACGCGAACACCGCATCGAGGTCGAGCCGTTTGCCTTCATCGCTGGCATGAACGACCAGGCGATCGCCGAGAATTCCGGCGAGATCGTCGAGATAGGCAGCCTCGCCGCGCGAGCGCACCGCATAATGCAGCGTGACGTCAGCCCCGCGCCGCGCCAGCGCCTGCGCGGCGCCGAGGATCGGCGTGATGCCGATGCCGCCGGCGATCAGGCAATAATTTTCACGGGACCAGTCCACCGCAAGCAGCGAAGCGGGCTGCGTGATGTCGAGCCGCGCGCCCGGCGCGAGCTGCCACATGTAGCGCGAGCCGCCGCGGGAATCATCGGCACGGCGCACCGCGATCTTGAAGCCGGTCGAGATGGCTTCGCCGACCAGCGAATAGGACCGCGTCTCCGGCAGGCCGTCGATGGTCACGCTGACATTGATGTGGCTGCCGACCGGATAGGCGGCGGCGTCGAACTGATCCGGCCGGATCAGGAATTCGCGGATGCCGGGGGCAAGATCGCGCGTCGAAACGAGCGTTGCCGGAATCCAGGTTTCGATGAAGCGCATGATGATTGCCCTCAATCGGTTGTGGTCTTGATCAGTGCGAGCGCCGGCAAGAGGTCGAGATGGGTGCGGTTGCGCAGCGCGAGGCGCAGATTGCGCACCGCCAGCCGCGCATGCTCGCGCATGACGGCTTCGGCACGCGCGCCTTCGCGGTTCTCGATGGCGTCGATCACGACACGGTGGTGCTCCTGCCCGATGATCAGGATCTGCTGCGCCTCGGGCAGCGCCGATTGCGCCATCACGAAGCCGCTTGGGGATGCGAACGGCAGCGCCGAGGCGCGGTCGATCTGGCGGATCAAGGGTGGGCTGCGCGACAATTCCGTGAGCAGGGCGTGAAAGCGCGCGTTCAGCGTGACATAGGACGAGAACGCTTCGATCGAGATCGGCACCTGCCGCAGCAGTTCGTCGATCGCGGCAAGGCACTCCTTGAGCGGCTCCAGCTCGCGCGCGGAGACGCCGCGCTCGGCGGCGAAGCGCGCAGCGAGCCCTTCCAGCGTGCCGCGCAGCTCGATGGAATCGGAGATGTCGCGCTCCGAAAACGCCTTCACCATGAAGCCGCCGGACGGGATCGCCTCCAGCAGGCCTTCCTCCTCCAGTCGCACCAGCGCCATGCGCACGGGGGTGCGCGAGGCCCCGGTGGTCTCTACCGCCTGGAGCTCGGAGATGCGCTCGCCCGGACGTAGGGAGCCGGACAGGATCTGGTCGCGCAGCGCAAGCTGCGCCTTGACGGTCTGCGAGACGGAGCGGTCGACCTCACGTTCGGCCATGATCTACTCCGCCGCCTGAAGGTGCTGCGGCCCGTTTTCCTTGGCCACCATCCTGTCGATCAGCTTGCGCGTCCACATCGCGCCGGCGTCGATGTTGAGGTTATAGAAGATGCGATCGGGGTTCTCGTCCATGGCGCGCTGCTGCGCCTCGAGGATCAGCTCGTCCTCGTGGAAGATGCCGGAAACGCCCTCGCGGATCTCGGAGGTGATGCGCTGCTCACCGAGCTGATAGTTGCGCACGAAGGCCCAGAAATAATGGCAGGTCTTCTCGGTCTCCGGCGTGATGGTGTTGAGCACGAAGCCGTTGACGCCCTGCGAGCGGTCGCCTTCCGGCGCGCCGGTGCCTGTGGGCGCCACGCCGACGTCGATCGCTATGGTGCAGGGAGCCTCGAAACGGATGATCTGCCAGCGATCGACGGGACCGGACTTGCCGAGTTGTTTCGCCCAGAACGGCGGCGGCTCGATGTTCCGCATCCAGCGCGTCACCGTGACCGTCTTCTCACCATGGGTGACGTCGAACGGCGCCTCCGCCACCGCCTCGTTGCCGATGGAGGAGCCGTGCACGAAGGTCTCGTGGGTGAGATCCATGAGATTGTCGAGCACGAGGCGATAGTCGCATTTGACGTGGATGGTCTTGCCGTCGCCGGCCCAGGCCGGATCGTGATTCCAGTGCATGTCGGGGACGAGCGCGGGATCGGCCAGCGCGGGATCGCCCATCCAGAGCCAGATGTAGCGGTGGCGCTCGACCACGGGATAGGCGCGCACGCAGGCCGACGGATTGATGGTCTCCTGCGAGGGCATGAAGGTGCAGCGTCCCTGTGCATTGTATTTAAGGCCGTGGTAGCCGCAGACGACGGTGTCGCCTTCGAGCCGGCCCTTGGACAGCGGCACCAAGCGGTGCCAGCAGGCATCCTCAAGCGCCGCGACCGAGCCGTCGGCCTTCCGGTACATCACGACATGCTTGCCGCAGATCGTTCGCGGCAGCAGCGCAGCTTTCACGTCCGCGTCCCAAGCCGCGGCGTACCAGGCGTTCATCGGGAAGGGCTTTGTCATTGTCTCACTCCCACGGCTTGTGAATACGTTATGTATACAATAGTGGAGGCAAAGAAAGGTTCAAGTGGCAATTTAGCTGTATTATAATACCTTTATGTATTTTGATGTATACACACCAAGGTAGCGGGTCATTCCCCGCGAAAAGCGGGGAATCCAGTACTCCGCAGCAGGCATGAGACTCACACAACTGGAGCCGCGGCATACTGGATCACCCGCTTTCGCGGGTGATGACAGCGGTGGATGCGGCAAGCGGTCCGCTTCGGAGCGGCAGAGGTATCCCTGCGGGCAGCAGCGAGAGCCGTAAGCGTTCGGACCCTTAAGCCCCGAATACCTTGGCCAGTCCTGCCTTGGCCTCTTCCTGAATCCGCGTCAGGTGCTCGGTGCTGCGGAAACTCTCGGCATAGATCTTGTAGACATCCTCGGTCCCTGACGGCCGCGCGGCGAACCAGCCGTAGTCAGTCTCGACCTTGATGCCGCCAAACGGCTGGCCGTTGCCGGGCGCCTTGCTCAGCGTTGAGCGGACGGGGTCGCCGGCGAGATCCTTCAGGCCGAGCTGCTCGGGCGTGACGGATTTGAGGATGTTCTTTTGCGGCCCGGTCGCGGCGACGTCGATGCGCGCGTAATGCGGCACGCCGAACTCGGCGGTCAGATCATTGAAGAGCTGGCTGGGATCGCGGCCGGTCTTTGCCATGATCTCCGCTGCGAGCAGGCCAAGGATGACGCCGTCCTTGTCGGTGGTCCACACCCCGCCATCGCGGCGCAGGAACGAGGCCCCTGCACTCTCCTCGCCGCCGAAGCCGAAGCCGCCGGTGAGGAGGCCGTCGACGAACCATTTGAAGCCGACCGGCGTCTCGACCAGCTTGCGGCCGAGTTTTTTCGCGACGCGGTCGATGATCGAGCTCGACACCACGGTCTTGCCGATCGCGGCATCCCGGCTCCAGTTCGGGCGGTGCGCGAACAGATAGGAGATCGCGGTCGCCAGATAATGGTTCGGATTCATCAGGCCGCCGGTGCGCGTCACGATGCCGTGGCGATCGGCGTCGGTGTCGTTGGCAAAGGCGACGTCGAAGCGGTCGCGCATCCCGATCAGGCTCGCCATCGCATAAGGCGATGAGCAGTCCATGCGGATCTTGCCATCCCAGTCCACCGTCATGAAACGGAAGGTCGGGTCGATCGCCTCGTTCACCACGGTGGCCTTCAGGCCGTAACGCTCGATGATCGGATGCCAGTAATGCACGGCGGCGCCGCCGAGCGGATCGATGCCGATCTTGATGCCGGCGGATTTGACGAGGTCGAGATCGACGACATTGCCGAGATCGGCGACGTAGGGCGTGACGAAGTCATAGGCATGGACGTTCGAAGACTTCAGCGCCTTGGCATAGTCGATGCGCTTCACGCCCTTGAGGCCGTCGGCGAGATAGGCATTGGCGCGCTTTTCGACCACGCCCGTGACATCCGTGTCGGCCGGGCCGCCATGCGGCGGATTATATTTGTAGCCGCCATCCTCCGGCGGATTGTGCGAGGGCGTGATGACGACGCCGTCGGCAAGGCCGCTGGTGCGGCCCTTGTTGTAAGTCAGGATCGCGTGCGAGATCACCGGCGTCGGCGTGTAGCCGCCGTCCTTGTCGATCATGATGTCGACGCCGTTGGCGGCGAACACCTCGACGGCGCTGACCAGTGCCGGCTCGGCCAGCGCGTGGGTGTCGATGCCGATGAACAGCGGTCCGGTCAGCCCCTTTTCCCGCCTGTAGTCGCAGATCGCCTGCGTGGTCGCGAGGATGTGGCCTTCGTTGAAAGTGTTCTTGAACGAGGTGCCGCGATGGCCGGAGGTGCCGAACGCCACGCGCTGCGCGGGATCTGTGACATCGGGCTTGCCGGCAAAATAGGCCGTCACCAGCCGCGGAATATTGGTGAGCGCGTCCGGCGAAGCCTGCTTGCCCGCCGCGGGATGAACATCAGCCACTGAACTATCCTCGTCGTTGTCAAATTGAGGCCCTGCCGCACCATAGCATTGGGCTTGCACACGCCAACTCAAAAGCCATCGGCCGACGCCGGCAACAAATGGCCGCATTTGGGTCCATGAATGGGGACATGACCATTCTCGCAACGGCCCTGCTGCTCGCCAGTTCCTTGGTGCTATCGTCTCCCGGATACGTCGAGCAAACCGGCGTCGAACGCAACCCGATGCTGCGCAACGCAGCCGTGGATCATGACCTCGCCAAGGTGAGGCGCCGGTTCGAGCGGGAGCTCCGTAGCGACACCACGGACACCTCTGGCGCATCCACCGGGCGCTAGCGCCGCGCGTCGTGCACGTAGGCACCGCAATGCAAATTGCGGGATCGTGCTATGGTCGAGGCCTTCCGGCTGTTCGAATCGCCTCATGGCTGTCCTGCGCAAGCTGCTCCCTCTGCTGATCGCCTGGCTGATCCCGGCGGACGGGCCGTCGTCTGCGGTGGCCGCGGAGTTCTACACCGAGGATCTCCGCATCCCCATGGCGGAGGCCGGGCCGCAGGGGCTCGAGGCCTTCCTGGTCCGCCCGGCCGGGACGAAGCGCTATCCGCTGGCGCTGCTCAGCCACGGCTCGCCGCGAAGCTTCGACGACCGCGCGACGATGTCCGCGCACAAATATTACGGCATCGCGCTGGAATATGCCCGGCGCGGCTTTGCCGCGCTGATCGTGATGCGGCGCGGCTACGGCAGCTCGCCCGGCGGACGCGTCGACAGCGTCGGCGGCTGCGCGAAAGCCGCTTATCTGCCCGCAGTCGCGGTCGCGGTTGCCGACTTACGGGCCGCGATCGATGCGATGGCGCGCCGCCCTGACGTCACAACAACGGGCATGATCGCGGCCGGCCATTCCGCCGGCGGGCTCGCCACGATCGCGCTCTCTGCGCAAGCGCCGTCCGGTCTCGTCGCCGCGATCAACTTCGCCGGCGGCCGCGGCTCGCGCGACGACAACGACGTCTGCAATCCCGATGGGCTGGTGCAGGCCTTCGCCACCTTCGGCAAGACCTCGCGCGTACCGACGCTGTGGGTCTATGCGACCAACGATTCCTATTTCGGCCCCGACCTCGCGCGCCGCCTCCATGACGGATTTCGCACCAGTGGCGGCAATGCAAAATTCATTGCGGCGCCGCCGTTCGGTGCCGACGGCCACTACCTCTATTCGGTGGCGAGCCGTGCGCAATGGACGCCCTATGTCGACGCTTTCCTGCGCGAGCGCAGCCTTGTCAGCCGCGACATCCTGAGCCCGCCCGATCCGCTACCGCCGCCGCGCCAACTCAATGAGGCTGCGCGGGCCGAGTTCGCGCGCTATCTCGCCAGCATGCTGCCGCACAAGGCGTTCGCGGTGTCGCCGAATGGCGGCTACGGCTGGCGCTCGGGGCACATCACGGCCGACGACGCCCGGCGCGAGTCGCTGGCGGCCTGCATGAAATGGTCGCCGACCTGCACGCTCTATGCGATCGACGACCGGCTGGCTGAACCTGCGCAAGCGACGTCCACCGATCAGAGCGCCCGCGCGCGCTAGTTGCCGCAGCGGAGGCCGGTTTATTAACTCCGGAGCTCTATGACGGACCGATGCTGTGGGATCGGGCAGGCTTCAATCTCGGCGCGACGTGGAGACACGTGGCGATCGTCCTGCTGTTGTCGGCCCCGATCTGCGCACGTGCCGGAGATGGCGATCTGGACGGGCCGCACACGAACTCGGCGGTCTCCACCGGCGGGACGGAGCTCGGCGCCGGCGAAACGCCGTCATCCCGGGTCATGATCCGGAAGATCATCGAGCGAGAAACCGCAAACACCAATTTACCGGCCGATGTCGCCGAAGCGGTCGTGTTCGTCGAAAGCGGCTACAATTCGGCCGTCATCGGCAGCGTCGGCGAGATCGGCCTGATGCAGGTGCGGCCCGAGACGGCGGCGATGCTGGGCTTCCGGGGCAGCGATGCGGAACTCGCCGAACCCGACATCAACATCCATTACGGGGTGCTTTATCTCAGCCGGGCCTGGCGCCTCGCCGGCGGGGATCTCTGCCGGGCCCTCATGAAGTATCGGGCAGGCCATGGCGAAGAAGATATGACCGCGCGGTCGCAGGTCTATTGCAATCGGGCCCGCAACCGTCTTGCCGCCATGAATTCGAAGGCTCTTGAGACCGAGGTGGCGGCCGCTCCGAATCCGGCGCCCCGGCCCACTCCCGCAGCTGCTTCCGCAAAACGGGTGAGCGCGCCGAAGGTCGCGGCGCAGCCCAAAGCCGTCTATGCCCGCTATCGTCAAGGCACCGCGGCCGCCAGCCGCGCCTATTGGGCCGTGCACGAGGCCAGAGTCAGCCAGATCAAGGCTCGCATCGCAGCGCGATGGAAGCGCGTCGCATCGCGCTGACGACAAGTGCCCTATAGCCGCTCGCTGAGCGCGAGCTTGTAACCGACGCCGGTGACGGTCGCGATCACGGGCGTACCGCTGCCGACGAGCTTGCGGCGCAGCCGCGCCACCAGCGCATCGACCGTGCGGATGTCGACCTCGGCCTGGCGGTTGCTGACGACCTCGATCAGATAGTCGCGGCTGAGCGGCCGTCCGTCGGCACCGACCAGCGCCGCGAGCAGGTCGAATTCGGCGCGCGTCAGCGCCACCGGCTTGCCGTCGCTGCCGAGCAATTCACGCCGGGTGAGGTCGATGATCCAGTCGCCGAACGCGATCGAATTGTGGTTGCGCGCCGCCTTGCGATCGAGCGAGCGCCGCCGCAGCACGCTGCGTGCGCGCGCCAGCAGGTCGCGCAGATTGATCGGCTTGGTGACGTAGTGGTCGCCGGCGATCTCGAGGCCGAGGATGCGATCGACGTCGGTGTCTCGGCGCGTCACGAAGATGATGCCCGCGTTGCTGGTCGCCTGGATCTCCTTGGCGAGCTCGAAGCCGTCGCCATCGGGCAGTTGCACATCGAGGAAAATGAGATCGGTTCGGGCGCGCAACGCCTGGCGGCACTCCGCGCAGGAGCTGGCGCCGACCACGTCGAAATTGTTCTCGCTGAAATAGCCGACCAGCATGGTCCGCGTCACCGGATCGTCCTCGACGACGATCAGCCGCTCGCGGCCGGCGGGACGCAATTCCTTAAGTGCGGGATCAACCACTGTCTTGGATGTCCTGTGTGCCTGGGACCCGACCTGGAAATTCAAGTCACCGCGCAATGCGCTGTCATGTGAACGGACATTCACGACTTGTTCGAGCCCCCGAAATTGCCTGCTGGAATATTAGGCGCGTTGCGACGCGCAAACAATATTGCTCATGGTCTCCAGGGATTAAGTATGAATTGGCCCACAATTCTCATTCCGCGCATCGTACGCAGGATGCCTTGAGGGCCTTACGCCGGCCCCCGGGCCGCCGATCCCACACATTCAGCTTTGGACTCAACCGGCGGTTAACGTAAAGACAGCCTTCGGCTTCGGAAAGCCCACCTGCACCTCTATTGTCCCGCCTGCACAATACGAAACCACGGAGCAGGCGTGATGCAGGGGCAGGCCCGGTTGGCTGCCGGTCGAATCGAGCAAGGCATAGCGCCGTTCGGCCGTTCGCACACGCTCGATGTCCTGCGCGGCCTAGCCATCGTCGGCGTGATGGCCATCCACGTCTCGCAGTCGTTTCCATCAAATATCCACGCCGTCGATTACGCCTTCATGTGCGGATGGACCGGCGTCAACGTGTTCTACTTCGTCAGCGCCATGACGATGTGCCTGATGTGGACGCAACGTGTCGAAACCGGTCCGACGCGGAAGTTCTACATCCGCCGCTTCCTGCGCATCGCGCCGCTGTTCTGGCTCGCGATCCCGGTCTACCTCGTCATCAACGGCGCCGGCCCGAGCGCCAATGCGCCTGGCGGCATCGGGCCAGCTCAAGTGATCCTCACCGCGACGTTCCTGCACGGCTTCTGGCCGGACAGCGTCAACAGCGTCGTGCCCGGCGACTGGTCGATCGCGGCCGAGATGACCTTCTATCTCGTCTTCCCGCTTCTGATCACCGCGTTCGGTTCGCGCCGCCATCTCTATCTCGCGCTGGCGATCGTGCTGCATCTCGTCAATGTCTGCCTGTTCAAGCCGTGGGCTTTCGCGCTGTTCTCCGCCTATTACGGCCCCGGTCACGAGGCATTCGTTTGGACCACGCTGCACATCAGCTTCCTGAACCAGCTTCCGGTCTTCCTGGTGGGATGCGCGCTGTTCTTCGCGCTACGCGACGGATTTGCCAAGTCGGACGCCGCGATCTACGCGGTCTTCATCGCGCTGTCCTTCGCCGCCGACCGCATAACCGGCTCGCATGAGTTCAACTATCTCATGATCAACCTCGTGCTCGGCGCGCTGGTTACGGGCTGCATCAAGCTTGCCATCCGCTTCCAGCCGCTCGAGGCGCTCGGCCGCAATTCCTATTCGATGTACCTGTCGCACTTCGCGGTGATCTACGGCCTACATCAGCTCTGGCCGCTCGCCGATGGACTGGTCTCGCTGCTCATCGCCTATGCCGTGACCGCCGCGCTGAGCTATCTCGTCGCGCGCGCGACCTGGCATCTGGTCGAACGGCGCGCGCAGGATCTCGCGCACCGCCTGACCTCGGCGGGATCGGACCGATCAATCGTCCCGCCGACCATCGCCGCCACCGCGGCCAGCATCCCCTAAGTCCCCCGCTGCATGCTCCGGGCCTGATGCGGCTTGCCTCGCTGCCGCCTCCGAATCTACTGTGGAGACTGTTCACGCTGGAGAAGGCGCCATGGAGGTCATACTGCTCGGCACCGGCGGCCCGCGCCCGGACCCGCGCCGCATGGCGACGACCACGCTGATCAGGCTCGGCGACGAGAACATCCTGTTCGACGCCGGCCGCGGCGTCGTGGTGCAGCTCAGCAAGGCCGGCGTTCCGCTCGGCGCGATCAACACGGTCTTCCTCACCCATCACCATTTCGACCACATCGGCGATCTCTACGATGTGATGCTGAATTCATGGATGCATGGTCGCAAGGACGAGCTGCGCATCTATGGACCGCCGGACACCGAACGGCTTGTCAACACGCTGGTCACGCAGGTCTACGACAAGGACATCGCCTGGCGCGATCAGGGCGAGCCGACCTTCGGCGGCTGGAAACCCGTGGTCGCGACGGACATCATCCCCGGGCCCGTGCTCGACACCGGACGCTGGAAGATCAGCGCCGAGCTCGTCTCGCACGGCGACGGCCTCGACATGTCGCCGGCGTTCCTGGCGCGCTGGATGTGTCTCGGCTACCGCTTCGAGGCGGAGGGGAAGGTCATCGCAATTTCGGGGGACACGGTCCCCTGCCCCGGGCTCGAGCGGCTGGCCGAGGGAGCCGATTTGCTTGTCCAGTGCTGTTTTCTCGCAACGCCCGAGATCAACAACGAGCATCTCCGCCGCCTTGCGAAATTCACGATCGCCTGCGGCGACACCGTCGGCAAGGTGGCGGCCAAGGCCGGCGTCAAGAAGCTCGCGCTGACCCATCACCGGCCGCGCACGGATGACGCCATGCTGAAAGAGCTGCTTGCGGATGTCAGGCAGGATTATGCGGGGCCGGTCGTGCTCGGCGAGGATCTCACGCGCATCGAGGTCTGAGGGCCGACGCTCGGCTCGCCCTTCGGCTTCAGGACGATCCGACCTCGATCCGGAACGACAAGCGCTCTTCCGCACCCGGCGCGATATGCATCAGGCCCGGCTTGTCCGTGAACTCACCGTCAAAGCCGGCGGGACTGGCATAGCCGCGCCAGGGCTCGATGCAGAGGAACGGCGCGCCCGACGGTTTCGACCAGACGCCGAGCTCGCGAAAGCCGCGCCAGGACATTTTGAGCCAGGGGCCGCTGGACGCGGCATAGCGGACCGCGTCGCTTTCGATTCGGTCGAAGATGACGGCGTCATCGACGAACAGGGATTCCGACAAGGGGAGCACGGCACCTTTGACTGGGCTCGGCTCCGTTGCCGCGCGCAGCAGCCCGCCATCAAGACGGCGGACGGGAGAGGATTCCACCTTCGCAAAGGTCAGCGCGTAGTCCGCTTTCGCGCTTTCGGGCTGGAGCGGCCAGTTGAAGGCGGGATGACCGCCGATCGAAGCCGGCAAAGTCTCCTTGCCGGTGTTGGCGATCGTGAGCGTCAGGTCGAGGCCGGCCTCATCGAGGACATACGCGGCCGTCAGACGGAACGCGAACGGATAGAGCGCGCGGGTCGTCTCGCTGTCTTCGAGCACCAGCGTGCAGCGGCTCTCGCCGCGCTCCGCCCATGCAAAGCGGCTGTCCCGCGCAAAGCCGTGCTGGGTCATCCGGTATGTCTTGCCCCGGTGCCGCAATTCGTCCCCGGCGAGGCGCCCCACGATCGGAAACAGCAGCGGCGCATGGCGCGGCCATTCTGGCCCGGCCTGCCAGACGAATTCGGTGACATTGTCCTTCAACGAGCACAGCTCGGCGCCGTGCGCCTTGATGGTCGCGGTGAGCCCCCCGCTGCGGAGGGTGTGGGTGTCGTCACTCATGGCGGACATCTACACCGCGACCTCACACGCAGCAAGGCAACGTCAGCCATGCAGGCGGAACGTCTCCACCGTGCAGGGCTGCGTCATATTTCTGTACCTAACGGTTGCTCCTTTGCGGTTCGTCCCCCGCCTGCCTGCTGCAGGGCGGCCCGGACTCCGATCAACACTATGGTAGCCAATTGAAATTCTTCATCAACGGTCGTTTTCTGTCGCAAAAGCTCACCGGCGTTCAGCGTTATGCCGCCGAGATCGTCAAGGCGATCGACGTGCTTTTGGCGTCGGAGCAAACTCCCGCCTCGCTGCGGAACGCAGACTGGCAGTTGCTGACGCCCGTGGATGCAAGCGAGCAGCTCCAGCTGGAGCGAATCAAGATTCGCGCCGTCGGCCGCTTGCGCGGGCACGCCTGGGATCAAATCGACCTGGCGCGCGCCGCTGCGGGTGGCCGCTTGATCAGTCTCGCCAATTCCGGCCCCGTGTTCCATCGCGACCACATTGTGGTGATCCATGACGCACAGGTCTTTCGCAGGCCCGACTTCTTCAACTGGCGCTATCTGGCAGTTCACCGAACCATGGGCCGGCTGCTCGCCCGGCACGCAAGCATCGCAACCGTATCGGCCTTTTCGCGCAAAGAGCTTGCCGAGGTGCTGAATCTGTCAGCAACGGCGATCCCGGTTTTCCCCAATAGCGCCGAACACTTTGCCAGGACGAAGCCGGATCCCGACATCATTGCCCGGCTCGGCGTTCAGCCGCAAAAGTTCTTCCTCTTCGTGGGCTCAAAGACCAAGAACAAGAATCTCTCCATCGCGATCCGCGCTGTCCAGCTGCTCGATCGAGCCGACGTTCCCCTGGTCATCGTCGGAGGGGATAATAGCAAGGTCTTTCAAGACAATTCGGGCGACGGGGTTTCCGGCCTGCTGCTCGCCGGGCGTCTGACGGACGGCGAGATCGCCGCTCTCTACGCGCATGCATCGGCATTCGTGTTTCCCTCGCTGTACGAGGGCTTCGGCGTGCCGCCACTCGAAGCCATGATCTTCGGTTGCCCAGTCATTGCCTCGACGGCCGATGCGGTCGTGGAGACGTGTGCCGACGCCGCTGCGTATTTTGACGCCAATGATGCCGAATCGTTGAAGCAGCTGATGCTCGAAAGATTGGCAATCGGCGCCATCTCCGATCAGGAACGGCGGCGGCAGCAGGAACGCGTTGCGTTCTTTTCGTGGCAAAAGTCGGCGAAGTCGTTGCTCGATCATCTCGCACCATCGGCAAACATTGCCAGCGCTGCTTGAAGTTCGATGCACTTCGCTTATCCCGCGCATCGGTTTTCGCACAAACAATTTGCAACTGGCTGCAACTCGCACACCTGCGCATGGTTCCACGAAAAGTTTTCGTTCTTCCCATGACAATCACGCGCACAAAGAGCTTGGCGCAACATCACCACATCGCTGCCCCAATATCGCTACGTATTCGAGGAACTGTCTCTCGCACTAGCGAACACTAGCGAACTCAGAACAGGGATACAGGATGTCCGGCTCTCCAACGCGGCCCTACGGAAGGCAAACGATGAAAGTGCTGCACATCGCCGAGACGATCCGGGGCGGGATTGCCAGCTACCTGAACGAGTTGCACCCACAGCAACAGGCGAGCTTCGGCACCGGGAACGTGCACTACGTCGTGCCGTCGGATCATCGCCGCGATCTTCCGGCGATCAATGACAACCAGATTACGACGTTCGAACGATCCGGTCGCGGCATCTCTGGGCTATTCCAGATGCTGCGCGCAAGCATGCAGGCGCTGGATGCCTTTCGCCCTGATGTCGTTCACCTGCATTCCTCGTTTGCGGGCCTGGTGCTGCGCCCGGCGCTGGCGGCCCGCTCCGACGGTCCGCGCGTCGTCTATTGCCCGCACGGCTGGGCGTTTTCACGCGAGACCGGCCGCCTCAGTCATCTCGTGACGAAAGCGGCGGAGAACCTCCTTGCCCGCACGTCGGACCGAATCATCTGCATCTCGAGCGACGAGTTCAACGAAGCCGTCCGCGCCGGGATTCCCGCCGAGCGCCTCACCCTCGTCCATAACGGCATCTCGAAGAGCCGCACACCGCAGCCTGTCGCGGCCGACTGGACGTCCGAAAAGGTCAAGGTCCTGTTCATCGGACGGCTGGACCGCCAGAAGGGCTTTGATCTCCTGATCGAAGCGGCACGCTCGCTCGAGGACGTGCTGGAGATCCGCATGATCGGCGCCTCCGTCGTCAACAAGTACGAAGGCCCGAGCGTCCCGTCCAACGTGTCCCTGCTGGGCTGGCTCGATCGCCCGACCATTGAGACCCAACTCGAGGCCGCCGACCTCGTCGTGATCCCGTCACGATGGGAAGCCTTCGGCCTCGTTGCCCTGGAAGCGATGCGCGCGGCCAAACCCATCCTGGCGTTCCGCAGCGGAGCATTGCCCGAGATCGTCGTCGATGGCGTGACCGGCGTGCTTTGCGAGCCCGTCGCGGTCCAGCCACTCGTCGACGGTTTCCGGCGAGCACTCGATCTCGACCTCAAGGTGCTCGGACAGCGCGGTTACGACCGGTTCAAGCAGTTTTATGACGTTCAGAAGACGCATGGGCAATTGCAGCAGGTCTATGCCGAGCTGCTCCATGACGACCGGACACCGATCGACGCGAAGGCGGGGCTGCAGTCGGACCTCTCCAAGAATTTCTGATGGCTCGACGTTCTCACTTGCCCTCGCAGATGCAGGAGATCGCGATGGCGATGTCATGGACCGGACTGGGTGTCACCGCGAACGCAGCACGCGCGAGCATGAACTAGCCGATGATATTCTCACGCACCTTGGTTCGCGGCAGCTTCCGCCTCGCGGGCATCATGGCATCGATTTTTCTGCCGGTCTCCGTCTGCGCACAGCAGGCGCAACCGCTCGATGCCCGATTCCTGCTGGGCGTCGGCACCCATCAGGGGCTGGGTGGCCCGGTGAGCGCGCGCGGATACGTTCCTTCGGAAAACGTCGCGCAGATCAAGCAGCTCGGCCTCAACGCCTTCCGCGATGACTTTCCCTGGTCCGATTTCGAGGTGGGGGGACGCCGGATGGGCTTCACGCCCAGGCTCGGCCGGCTCGAAGCGCAGGTCAAATCCGGCGTCGCGCGCCCCCTCCTGATCCTCGCCTTCGGCCATCATCTGGTTCCGAATTCCTCACCGCCGACCACCGATGAGGCCCGGCAGCGGTTCGCCGATTATGCTGCGGCGGCGGCGCAATCGGTCGTGGCGCAGCATCCGGTCTTCGAACTCTGGAACGAATGGAATCTGGCGGCGAAGAAGGATCCGGCGTTCTCACCGGAGAACTATCTGGCGCTCGCGCAAGTCGCGCGGCCGGCGGTCAAGCGCGTTGCACCGCATGCGCCTTTCCTGGTCGGAGCTCTCGGCGACGATCCGGGCTGGACATGGACGGAGAAGATGCTGCGAACCGGCATTCTTCAGCATGCGGACGGTGCTTCGATCCATCTCTACAATTTCTGCATGGGCCCGAGCAAACGCACGTCGGCCGAGATCATCGATCGGCTCACGGCGTTTCACCGTCTCGTCGGCCAGGCCAGCGGAAATCCTGACTTCCCGATCTACGTCACCGAGACGGGCTGGACCACGGCCACCAACAAGTGCGGCGTCAGCGAGCAGGCCCAGGCCGACAATACGGCTCAGCTCATCCTGTGGGCGTCGACCGCGACACGCTGGCTCAAGGGCATGTGGCTCTACGAGCTCAAGGACAGCGGAAAGAACCCGTCGGAGCTGGAGGATAATTTCGGGCTCTATCGTTTCGATAATTCGCCAAAGCCGGTTGCCTGCGCGGCCCAGGGGGCCTGGGCCTTCATTCGCCCCAGCCTGAGTGCCGAGCGCCGCGAGCTCGCCAGCGGCGTCGTGTCGATCAATGCATCGACGGCTTCCGGCGGCAGAGTTGCAGTCTGGTCCGAGGCCCCGGACCGACGTTACGAGATCCGGCTCAAGGGCGATCAACAAGGCGCAAGCTTTGCGATGCCGTGCGACCAGGCGGCAAGGCCTGCGTCCGGGGTCTGGATCCCCGTTTCGAGCACACCGGTTTTGATTGCAGCCAATGACAGTGCCGTTCCCGCCCTGGAGATAAGGCCGGCGCGGTAGACCCGATTTTGCAGATATGAGGTTGATGCGATGAAAGTTCTTTTGACGTCCACGCTTTATCCGACGCCTCAGGCCCCAAAGATCGTCGGCGGCGCGGAGATTTTCGCCCGTCGTTTCGCCGAAGGTCTGGTGCAGCGCGGTGATGAGGTGGAAGTGATCCGGGCCGCATCCACGCCTCATCAGGCTCCGGAAACCTGCGACGGCATCAACGTCTACTCCGCTCCGGTGCGGAACGTATATCTGCCCTTCACGGAGCAGAAGAACGTCGCATTGCGTAGCATCTGGCACGCGGTCGACGACTGGCAGATGCAGGCCCCCCTGATCGCGGAGCGCATCCGGGCCTTCAAGCCGGACGTGCTGCACTCCAACAATCTGTCGGGCCTCACCACCGCGATCTGGCGCGTTGCCGCCCAGCTCGGCGTTCCCGTGCTCCATACGCTTCACGACTATTATCTGACTTGCCCGCGCTGCTCCCGCTTCAACAATGGGCGATCCTGCGAGCACACCTGCACGAGCTGCGGAATTCTGAGCTTTCATCGCAAGCGCGCCACGCATTGGCTCAGCGCCGTGGTCGGCGTGAGCGAGCGCGTCCTGTCCATTCATACCGACATGGGCATGTTCTCGGAGACGCCGATCCGCACCGTGATCCGCAACGCCTCGACCGAGCCGCCGCGCGAGCCCTACCCTCGGCCGGTCTGCACCACGGAAGTGACGTTCGGGTTCATCGGCCGCCTCACGGAGGAAAAGGGCATCGACAATTTGATGCAGGCCCTTGCTCAGCTGCCCCGTGATCGGATTCGAATGATGATCGCCGGACGGGTCAGCGAGGAGGAGCAACGGCGCCTCAGGGCGCTCGCGCCCGATGCGCGAATCGAGTTCATGGGCTTCGTGGTGCCGGACGATTTCTACAAGCAGGTCGACGTCGTGATCGCGCCCTCCATCTGGCACGACCCCGGTCCGCTCGTCGTCGCAGATGCCAAGGCTGCGGGCAGGCCGCTGCTCGGCACGCGCTTTGGCGGCATGCCCGAGGTCATCGAGCACGGCGTGACCGGCTGGCTGACCGAAGCCGATCCGCAATCCCTGGCCAAGAGCATGCTCGCGGTCGCGGCCGATCCGCACAAGATCGACGAGATCAGCCGGCGCCTGATCGCGGATACCAACAAATGGATATTCTCCGACGTGCTGTCTTCATACAAGAACCTGTATGAACAATTGCGCGAGCAGCGGATGTCGCACGTGCGCGCAGCAACGGCCGAAGCGTCGCAGGGGCCATCGATCGTCGGCAAGGAGCGCCTCATTCCGCGATGACACGCCTCCTCGCGATGGCGGGCTACGTCTATCAGAGCGCCGCGGCGATCATCCTGATCTTCGCGATCAGCCATCTGTTGCCCGCCGCCGACTACACCAACTTTTCCCTCGCGCTGGCCTCGAGCCAATTGCTCTGCGTCCTGATGTTCGAGTGGCTGCAGCTGGCCGGACTGCGGTTTCTGGCGGCAGCCAAGGAAAACGAGGCGGCGCGGCTGAGGTGGTCGCTATTTGCCGCCGGCCTGTCGAGCGCAGCCGCGCTCGTCGTGGTCGGGAGCTGCGCGTCTGTGGCCAGCGTGCTCCCGACCGGGATCGTCGCGTTGGGTCTCGGCATATCCGTGCTCCAGGGCTTGACGGATCTTTACTTCCTGTCGGTCCGCCTGTCCGACCGGCTGGGCATCGCATCCTTTCTGCTCGCGCTGCGTGCCACCGCCCTTCTGATTGGAGCCGCCGCGGGCGCGATGATCTCGGGGACGGCCGAAGCGGCGCTGCTCGGCATTGCCTTGGGTCACGCCCTCGGCCTCCTCGCCGGCCTTGTCGCCTATCGCACGCCGATGGAGCGCGTGTCGCCGCAAACGATGCTGGCCGACTGGAAGGAGTTCTCCCGCTACGGCATGCTCGCGGCAGGCGCGTCCGTCATCCATCTGTCGGTGCCGGTGCTGCTCCGTGTCATCGTCGTCGGCCAGCTGGGTGCGACCGGGGCCGGGGCTGGATTTTCGATTGCGCTCGACCTCCTGCAACGTCCCTTCTGGGTTCTCAATGCGGCGATCCACACCGTGAGCTATCCGGAAGTGGTCAACGACTTCGAACACGGAGGCAGCGCAAAGTCAGTGCAGTCGGCGCGGCGGATGTTCGAATTCATGATCTGCACGACCCTCGTGCTGCTCGGTGGTCTGATTGGATTCATTCCAGATGCCGCCCGTATCCTGGTGCCGCAGGCGAGCCTGGATGGCTTTCTCGAGACGGCACCAACGGTCGCCGCCTTCTATTTCCTGCACACCCATCTGCAGGCGACGATCGCGGTCGTTCCCCACCTCGAGAAGCTGGCGACCAGGCTCGTCGTCGTCGCGGCCTGCCAGCTCGCCATCGTTGTGTCCCTCTCCCTGGTCGCGGTATCGGCCGGCCTGTCGCCGCGGGGGGCGGTCGGCTGCGCTGCGGTCGCCACGCTCGCGACGATCCTGGTCGCACTCGGTCCCACGCTGCGGTTCGAGGCGTTCCCGCGCTGGCCGTTGGTCATGCAGGCGGTCGTGGCCGCAATCCTGATCGGATCGCTCGGTTCGATACCGACGGAGCCCGCGGTATGGCTGGCCGGCAAGATCGCGGTCGCCGCGATGGCAACGGCGGTCATCGGATGGCGCGGAGACTTTCTGATGCTGGCCCGGCGCAGCTGATTGGCTGCATCAGCGGTGTGCGAAGCAGATCTGGTTCCGATACGGAACCGGGTCTTCCTCAGCGGTTTTCTGCGGCGAAAGCTGCACCATCCCTGAGCAGCCACAACCATTGCGAGTAAATCGATTGGTTTAACCGCCCATGGAAGCGGCATCTGCGAACTTCCCGTGCAGGAGAGCGCGAGCTGCGCGAAGGAATGGACGAAGATGCTTTGATCCACGGCCAGCGAGAAAATGTCTTGCTGCTCCTTGCCGACCTCGCGCGCCGCACGCGCCAACCGCTCTTTCAAAATCTGTCATATAAAATCCAATTCGCGCGGTCTGCGCATACATTCAGCAGTGCAAATCACGAAAATCTTGAAAGCGCCTTCCTCACGCCATGCTGCCCGGGCATCGCATGAATATTCTGCTGCAACACAGAGCAAGTCTGTTCCTGCACAAGGAACCTCGTTTCGCTCGCGATTTGTAGCTTCCATTTTTATCTGAAATTCACACTCGACAGAGAAGCTTGAACGCAATCCCTGCGAGCAATTTCGTTCGCGCTGAAACTCGAGTGTGAAATGTCCGATCAAACCATCCTATCCGCCAGCGGCTTCATCGACTCTATCGGCGTCAACACGCACGCCGGCTTCGGCTGGACCGGCTACAACAATCTCGCGCTGATGGTCGATGACCTCGAGTATCTCGGCGTCACCCATCTCCGCGACGCCATGGGGACCAGCCCGGCCGCGCAACCCGTCGTCGATGGTCTGGCCGCTGCCGGCTACAAGTTCGACTTCCTGGTGTCATCCGCGCTGCCCCAGACCGGCACAACCGGGCTGCAGAACTACATCGCCTCGCTCCAGAAGTTCGTGACGAGCCACCCGGGCAGCATTAGCGCCATCGAAGGGCTCAACGAGGCCAATCACCAGCCCTTCAGCTACAACGGCAGCTCGAGCCTTACCGCCGCAGCTCAGTTCCAGAGCGCGCTCTATCAGGCCGTGAACGCCAACGCCGCGCTCGGCAGCATCCCCGTCTACAATCTGTCACTGGCCTACAACGATCCGCAAGGCTACAGCCAGCTCGGCGACATGTCGGGCTCGGTCGACTACGCCAACGCCCACGCCTATGTCAGCACCAGCCTGACGACCGGCAGCTCGATTTCGGCAACGCTGAGCGCCGTCATGGCCGCGGCACCGGGCAAGCCTGTCGTCATCACCGAGACCGGCTACACCACGCAAGCCAACACCCAATATCTCGGCGTCAACGAGACGGTGCAGGCCAAATCGATCCTGAACACCCTGGTCGATGCCTACAAGGCCGGCGTGAGCGCGACTTATCTCTACGAGCTGTTCGACCGCGATTCTTCCGCCGGCAATACCAATCCCGAGGCCAATTTCGGACTGTTCAATTCCGACGGGACGCCGAAGCTCGCCGCCACCGCCATTCACAATTTGACGACCATTCTGGCCGACGACGGCAAGGGCGGCCTGCAGCCGACTGATCCGTTGAACTACACCCTGAGCAACATGCCAGCCACAGGCAACAGCATGGTGCTCGGCAAGAGCAACGGCGCTTACGAGCTCGTCGTTTGGGCGGAGCCGAAGCTCTGGAAGGACTCGAACGACACCGAGATTTCCAATCCGACCGAGACCGTCACGGTGAACCTGGGCGGCGTGCATCATTCGGTGAAGGTGTACGACACGCTGACAGGGACCACGGCGATCGCCAGCTACACCGACGTCAGCACGATCACGATCCCGGTCAGCGATCACCCGCTGATCATCGAGATCGACGCGCCTCCGACCACCACGACTCCGCCGGACACAAGGACCACTGTCAGCGGCACCGCCGCCGAGATCGTGCCGCAACTGTCCGACCTCAGCGACTCCACGGCCCTGCAGACCATCACGCTGACCGATTCGCACGTCCTGCCGGTCGCCTCGAAGGCGACCATGGACTACATGATCGCCCACTACGGCAGCGCCCTCTCCAAGATCCAGGGCGGTTACTCGTTCTCGGTGACGAACTCGGCTGCGACCTGGAGCAGCACGAAGACCTATAATTCCAGCGGAACGCTTGTGTCGAAGTCGGACACCGGCCTGAATGCAAGCGGACAGCCGACCTCGACCACCGTCGCCTACACCGACGGTTCCAAGGACCTGATCAGCTACACCGGCGGCGTGAAGACGAAGTTCGTTCATGTCGGCACCGACGCAACCAGGACGACCGACACCTACAACACGGCCGGAACCCTTCTGAGCGAAGTCGTCCAGAAGTCGGACGGCTATTACTCCACCACGCTCTACACGAGCGGCGTGAAGACGGCCGCCTACGTCAAGAATGCCGACGGCTCGCAGGACAATTACACCTACGGCATCACGGGTAAGAGCTTCACGACCCAGGTTCAGCATCTCGATGCATCCGGAAAGGTCACCTCGGTGACCCGCAGCCATGCCGACGGCTCGCTGGACTCGACGCAGGTCTACAACGCCGACGGCAGCAGCGTGATCACCACCTACAGCGCCACCGGCGTCAAGCTGGTCGAGACCGCCTATCATGCCGATCACAGCAAGGATGTCTGGACCTACAACATCACAGGCCAGAACTACACGACCGAGCACGACGTCTACAATTCGACCGGCTTCCTCACCAGCCTGACGCGGCTGCACAGCGACGGCAGCCTCGCCTTCAAGCTTACTCAGACGACCGACGGCACCAAGACGACCGATTGGTACAATGCCGCCGGCAGCCTCACCAGCGAGGTGGTCCAGAAGGCCGACGGCTTCTCCTCGACCACGCTCTACAGCAACGGGGTCAAGACCAACGCCTATGTGAAGAATGCCGACGGCAGCCAGGATAATTATGCTTACGGCATCACCGGCCAGAGCTACACCACGCTGATCCAGCACGTTGATCCCACGGGCAAGGTCACCGCCGTGACCCGCAAGCATGCCGACGGCACGCTCGACTATACCCAGGTGATCAACAGCGACGGCAGCAGCGTCGTCACCAATTATGATGCCGCGGGAACGCGAACCAAGGAAACCGACTATCACGCCGACGGCAGCAAGGACGTTTTCCTCTTCAACATCACCGGCCAGACCTACACGACCGAACACGACATCTACGACGCGACCGGCTTCCTCACCACGCTGATTCGCAAGCATGCCGACGGCAGCATGGCGTTCAAGCTGGTGCAGAGCGCCGATGGGGCCAAGACCACGGACTGGTACGACGCCAGCGGCGTGCTGACCAGCGAGGTGGTCCAGAAGCCGAGCGGTTACAGCTCGACCACGGTGTACACCAATGGCGTGAAGACCGCGGCTTACATCACCAACGCGGACATGAGTCACGACAACTACAGCTACAACATCACCGGGCAGAGCTATACCACGCAGTATCAGCACCTCGATCCATCCGGTCAGACCACCGAGGTGACCCGCTGGCATGCCGACAACTCGCTCGACTACACCCAGATCGTCAACAGCGACGGCAGCAGCGTGGTGACCAACTACGATGCATCAGGTGTCAAGAAGACGGAAACCGACTACCACGCCGACGGGTCGAAGGACGTCTTCCAGTTCAACGTCGTCGGCCAGAACTACACGAACGAGCACGACAGCTACGATTCGACCGGCTTCCTCACCAACATCGTGCGCACCCATGCCGACGACAGCCTGGCCTTCACGCTGGTGCAGAGCGCCGACGGCACGAAGACCTCCGACTGGTACGATGCCAACGGCGTCATCACCAGCGAAGTGACAACCAAGAGCGATGGTTACAGCTCCACGACCGTCTATACCGGCGGCGTGAAGAGCGCTGCCTACATCAAGAACGCCGATGGCACATCCGACAACTGGAATTACAACATCACCGGGCAGTCCTACACCACCCAGCATCAGCACCTCGATGCCTCGGGCAAGTTGGTCGAGCTCACCCGGACCCACGCCGACGGCACCCTGGACTATACCCAGGTCATCCATGACGACGGCAGCAAGCTGACCGACATCTATAACAGCTCCGGGACCAAGACCCAGGAGATCGCCAACAACGTGGACGGCTCGAAGGACGTCTTCCTGTTCAACTTCAACGGACAGACCGGTACGACGCAGCACGAGAACTACAACTCCGCCAGCGCGCTGCAATTCTTCGATCAAACCAAGGCCGACGGCACCCACAATGTCACAGCCGTCGCCGGCGGCGTGACGATCCAGGGCGGGGCCGGCAATGACGTGTTTTCAGCCGCGCCAAACTCGACCACGGTTGCCTACGATCACGGCCAGGACCAGATCCTCAACTTCCAGGCTGGTGACGGCACAACCCACGACGTGGTCCAGATCTCGAAGCTCCTGGCCGCTGACTACAGTCACCTGCAGATCACGCAATCCGGGACGAATGCGCTCATCACGTTCTCGGCCAATGATTCGATCCTGCTGAAGAACGTGTATGTCAGCAGCCTGACGAGCCACGATTTCTTGTTCGTCTGAGCAAGGCGAGCTGACGACAAGTCCGCATCAACGTTGACACGGGCCGGGACCAGCCAAGGTCCCGGCCCGCTCGTTAGGCGTCTGCCTCATCAAGAGGCAGAGTTGAGGCGATGAAGACGTTCACTTCCCCGGCAGGATGGTTTCGAGGAACTCGAGGCCGACCGATCCGCGATCACGCCACCTTCCCCGCTCCATCCAGCGAACTTGCGTCACAATTCGTCTCTAGAAGCGAGACGAACCGCGCAAGGACTCCGAGGCCCGATGGAAGCCAGTGAAGCAAGACGTTTTGTCGTTCTCGACTTCTACCGCTTCGTCGCTGCGCTCGGGGTCTTCATCTTCCACCTGAAGCTGATCGACACGGGCATTTCGCCGGCCTGGAACGGGTCCTACGGCCTGTTCGTGGACATGTTCTTCATCCTGTCCGGCTTCGTGATCTCCTATTCCTACCCGTCCGACGCACGTGGCGTGGCGGCCTATTCCCGGTTCATGATCCGTCGCATCGCGCGGATCTATCCGCTACATCTGTTGAGCTTGCTCATCTTCGTGGTGCTCATCGGCGTCGGCCTGGAGCGCACGGCCCGCTCGACCTCGCTGGACTTCCTGTACAATCTTCTGCTGCTCCAGGCCTGGGGCGTCACCGACCATCTCAGCTTCAACTCGCCGTCCTGGTCGATCAGCGCGGAGTTCTTCTGCTATCTGATCTTTCCGCTGCTGATGCTGCTTGCACGCAAGGTGCAACCGTTCGTGCTCGGCGCGATCGTCGCCGCGCTCTATCTGGTCCTTGCTCACGGCCATTTGCCGATCTGGCAGGAACGGTCGCAGATGTATGGCGCCAATTTCGACTACGGGATGCTCCGCGCGCTGCCGAGCTTTTTGAACGGTATCCTGCTCGCCATTCTATTCCGGATGTCGCATCCCTACCGGCACAAGCGGATGATCTTCGCCGGCATCGGCATGTTCGGCCTCTCCGTGCTCGTCCTCAACGTCTTCGCCAAGCCGGACCTCGCCATCCTGCTGTTCTCCTGCGCCATCCTGCTCACGGCGGTCGGCGAGAGCGCCTTCAAGGAGTTTCCGGGCGCCCGCCTGCTCGGACGGCTCGGCAACACCTCATATGCGATCTACATGCTGCACGATGCCATTCTCATTGCCGTGTTCAAGCCGCTGTGGATTTGGCTCGGACTGCGTCCTGATCAGTTCGGCCTGTTCGCTCTGGCGTGCTGCGCGGTCCTGACCATCGCCGCGGACCGCACCTACGCCTATTTCGAAAATCCGGCGCGGCGCTTCATCAACCGCTGGGCCGACATTGGTGCCACGTCCTCGCGCAAGCCGGCCGCAGCCGACACCTCCGTGCGCTTTGACAACACCGAGCGGGCGGTCAACTGACGCCTGCCGGCGACGTGAGGGCGTTCAGGCGACCTTGCCGCCGGCCTGCTGCACCGTCCGCATCGCACTGTCGCCCAGCAACGGTGCGATGTTGGCGCGGGACAGCTCCATGACATCCGGCAGCATCTGTCGTACCTTCTCACCGGCGGCTTCGTGTGCGCCAAGGAACTGCAGCACAAACTTCTCAAAGCTGTCGTCGACCAGGAACTGGGCCGGCGACAGCAACAACGATTCGCTGACGCCAAAGTGCGCGAACAGGCCCTGGAACTTGTCCTGATAGGTAATCGCCGCGACAGGCGTTCCCTGCCCCAGCGCCGCAATCGCGAGATGCATGCGGCCGGTGATCACACCGTCGACCAGACCGACAACGGCCTTGATCTCGCCCGCCGACAGCGCCTGATCGACATGATGCACGTGATCGACGAGCGTGGGCTTCAGGCGGTCGGCCAGCGGCCGAAGGCAATTGTCGTCGGCGATCTCTGGGCGGTAGTCATGAGCGAGCAACAACCAGCTTGCATTGTGCTCGCGAGACAGCCGCTCCATGGCGCCCGCGGCGAGCTCTATCATTTGCCGCAGCTTGGCCGGCTCCGGCTTCCTGAACAACATCGGATGAATGTTGAAGACGAAGACCTTGCGACCCTGCTCGCGTTGTCGCGCGATCGTGGCCGCGATCTGCTTCACTGCGGCCGTATCCGCCCGCGGGGTCAGCATGAACGCCGCGTCGGCGACCAAATGGGCACGTTTCCGCGCGAAATCGTCGAAACGCTGAAGAGATATTGCATCACGCAGATTCAGCACCACGCCCGGGTCCAGCAGCCGGAACACCTCGCGCAGCGCTTTCGCCGGGCGGGAGTTGAAACTGAAGCCGAGCACGCTGACCTTGGCGCCGAACGCAGCCATCAGATCGGCCACGAGCAGCATGCGCGCGGCATCCACCGGCGAATAGTAGCCATCGAGCACGTCGGCCCCCAGGACCAGCCCGAAATCCGGCCTGGTGAGCGACAGCTCCTGCGCGACCGTCTCGTATGAGAACGGCTGTCTCCAGAGTTCGAGCGGCTTGAAGCCCATCGCGCGCACGTCCGCGCTGGCCGTTGGCGTCGCGGTGACAATGTAGACCTCAAGGTTCGGATAGGTCTTCTTCACCTCCCCAGTGGCCGCTTCGATCATCGCCTCATCGCCGCGCGATTGACGAACGCTCCAGGGATCGGAGGGGAGCACGACGAGCCGGCGCAGAGTGTTGCGCGGCGCGGCGTTGACGCCGACGTCCCTCCTGGCGATCTGCCATCTGCGCAGCTCGAGCAGGTCGAGCGCCAACGGCGTATTCTTCGCGCTGTTGAGCCAGCCTCGGAGCTGCCTGCGTACGGGCACCGGGATCAGTTGCTTCACGACATCCTCCTCGTCTTCATCAAGCGGTCGCACCGCGCTTCACGACGAAATCAATCAGGGAAAGGAGCTGCTTCCGCCAGAACAGCAGAATGCCCGTCAGATAAGTCGCGCCAAAACAGGACGACAGCAGTCCAATCCGCAAATAGGGATTCATGCCCGGCGTCGCCTCCCGGCACAGCACGACTGCGCCGTAGGCCAGAGCGATGGCGCAAAGACATCCCGCAATAGGGCGCAGAAACTGGCTCCAGCTCAAGCCGAGCAGCCGGAGCGCCAGCGCAAACGTGACGGGGGTCACCACGAGCTGCGAGAACGCGAAGATCGTGGCCAGTTGACCAATGTCGCGCGAGGGAAGCAGGAACATCGCCGGCACGACCGTACAGAATTTGAGGATGTTGAGCAGAAAGACGTAGTTCGGCTTGCCCAGAGCACCAAAATAGGCGCTGTTGACGAACTGCACCGTCTGGACCGCACCAATCAGCATCAGCGGCCGCATCACCGCTTCGCTGCCACCCCACTTCGCACCGAACAGCAGCAGGGAGAACTCCGGCGCGATCGCCGCGAGGAGCACGAAGACCGGAGATCCGATCAGTGCGCCGAGACTGACGCTGCGCAAATATGCACCTGCGATGCGGTCCCGCTCGTGCGCGATTTTGGACAAGGCGCTCAGCGCCACGTCCATGACCGCCTGCGTGAGCAACTGCATCAGGATGATGTAGACCCTCGCCCCGACCGTATAGATGCCAAGCGCGGCGACGCCATAGAGCGACAGGATGATCATGTCGATCGTCCGAACGATGG
The DNA here is from genome assembly GCF_014198315.1 of Bradyrhizobium sp. CIR48. Taxonomy (NCBI): domain Bacteria; kingdom Pseudomonadati; phylum Pseudomonadota; class Alphaproteobacteria; order Hyphomicrobiales; family Nitrobacteraceae; genus Bradyrhizobium; species Bradyrhizobium sp. CIR48. The sequence goes on along the minus strand of NZ_JACIHG010000010.1, from coordinate 218,758 downwards.
CGAAGTCCAGCAGCCTGTTCAGCATGACGTGGATGCTGTAGCCGGAGAGCTCGCGAAAGCTCTTCAGATCGTAGCCGCGCATCGGCAACCATCGCGGCTGGCTCCAGAGCCACAAGCCGCTGATCGCGCTCTGAACGACCACCTGGATCACCAGGCTGAGGGCGCCGAACCCTGCATAGGCACAGGCGATCCCCACGACGCCGGAGACGGCTGTCGCCACCATGGTCCTGACCGCGAGCACCCGAAAATCCATCTGCCGCTTGTAGAGCGCCTCCTGGAACAGCGTCGCGGTGCCGATCGGAAGCGAGAGACTGGCGGCCGTCAGCAGCGGCGCCAGCCCCTTCACGTCGAACCAATGCTCGATATGCGTCGCGAGCAATGCGATCAGAACGGCCAGGAGCGCTGAGGCTGCAAACGAGCAGAAGAACGGCAGCGTCACATCGGCGGGCTCGAGCGTCCGCCGCTGGATCAACGCATCACCGAAGCCGAATTCCGCGATGGAGCTCAAAAGCAGCAGGATAAAGGCGACCAGCGCCGCAAGACCGAAATCGGCGGGATCGAGCAGCCGTGCCAGCACCAGGAACAGCACGAACGACAATGCGCGGCCGCCCCAATTCTGCGCGAGCGACCAGAACAGCGCCACCACGACCTGATGTTGCCTGCCTCGAGTGACGTTCATCAACAATTCGACCCAATTCCGATCCAGACGACGCGGCAATGATGAGGACACGCCACCGCTTGTCGCCGCTCACAACGGCGACTGATTGCTCGCTACAATACGACGGAGTGATGGCAATCAGATGAGCGCCATCACGATTCCGATTTAGAGTGGAAGTGAGTTCAAATCGTGGACTACACTCCCATCGCTCTCTGCGATGTGATGCAAAATGGATGCCTTGATGAATTCGCCGGCCCCGCGTTCTTTTCCCAATTCCAGGCGCTTGCGTGTGGCGATCTACGCCCCGCATTTTGCGGAATATTCCTACCGGCTCGCTTCGGGATTGGCTCACCATTGCGACGTCAGGCTCGTGCTCAACCGCAAGGACGCCAACCAGCAATGGGAACTTGCCGACATCGCCGTGGCGGCTCCCTTCGAGACCCGGATTCGCGATCTGAGCCTGCGCCGCGGCGGCGTGATCGGTATCCCGGCTTCTTTTCTCGACATAATTTCGTTTCGTCCGGACGTCGTTCATTGTCACGAAGTTCCGGAGATCTATACGTCCAAGCTGATCCAGTTCCTTCGTCCACTCGGCATTCCCCTGGTGCTGACCGTTCACGATGCTATCCCGCATTCGGAAGGCGGCTCCGGCACCTCGCCACGTGAAGACGGTTGGCGCGGGCACATGCGTGCCGCCGCGTCGATCGTCACGACGCATGGCGAGAGCTGTATTGCCGATTTTCGTCGCGCCTCGCCCGACTTCAAGGGCGGAACGGTCTCCAGCATGCACGGCGTGCTCATGGTTCCACCGGCCCGACATGCGGTCACCGCGCCCGAAGCCGCACGCATCCTGTTTTTTGGACGAATGTGGGCCTACAAGGGCCTCGACGTCTTCATCGACGCGATCGACATGTTGGCCCGGCGCGGTGTGGCGCATGAGGCGATCGTCGCCGGGCGCGGTCCCGAGATGACACGGCTCGGCGCGCGGATGGAAGCGATGCCGACGGTCAAGACCATCAACGCCTACATTTCGCCTGCGGACACCGGACAGCTGTTTCAATCCGCCACCGTGGTCGCCTTGCCGTACAAGGATGCAACACAGAGCGGCGTGCTTGCCTCCGCTTACGGCAATTCTCGTCCCGTCGTTGCCAGCGCCACCGGGGGCATTCCCGATGTCGTCACCGACGGAGTCAACGGGCTGCTGGTTCCTCCCGGGGATGCCACTGCATTGGCCGATGCACTCGAACGCGTGCTGACCTCCAAGCCACTCGCCGCGACATTGACCGATGGCGCACGGCAGACCGCGGCCGGCATTTTGAACTGGGACCACATCGCCGAACAGCTGCTGGGGTCCTATCACAAGCTCGTCGGCCGTACCGTGAGCTGACCGCGACGGGCACGCGGCCGCTCAAACCGATTGCCCGACCTTCAGCGGTCGAAAGAACGTGCCGCGGATCGCGCCGTCCAGCAGGCGCCTGAGCCTGACCTCGATCAACTCATAACTGATCGCGCTTGCGACCAATGACATCACCAGCCCGAGCACGATGAAGGCGGCCCACAGCAGCCAGCGATCGACGCCGGCGGCGACCAGCTTCAGGCCGATCACCTGCAACGGAAAGAGCACAAAGGGATGCACGAGATAGAGGCTGTAGCTGATTTTGCCGACATATTGCAGGGCCGGGGCACTCAGAGCCCTGCCAAGGCCCGATTCCGGGGCAAGCACCATGCCGAACAGCAGGAATCCGGGAAGGAGCCCCACGAACGGGTGAAACAGCACGAGGCTCGCATACAGCGCGGCTCCGCAGGCGAGGCCCGCGAGCAGGCCGACCCGTCCGGGAATGGAGATGCGAAATCCGGTGGCGCTGAACAGCATGCCGATGCAGAAGAACGCCGTGATCGGCCAGTGCATCAGGCAGGCCAGACCCAGCAGGATCAGGGGCGCCGCCAGCAGCTTGCCCCCGCCGCGCCACATCGAGAATGTCAGCGCAAACCAGATGTAGAACGCCCACTCATAGGTCAGCGTCCAGGCATTCTGCTGGGCAATGGGCAAGCCAAGCGCGTCCTGCACGAAGAACAGATTGGCCGCGAAAATCCCGAGATAGCTCGTCAGATCGATCCCACGGAAGAACTTGTAGCCGACGATCGGACCTATCGCGAACAGCGCAAGATGCAGCACGACGAACACCGGCATGATGCGCAGGACGCGATCGAAGAAGAATCGCGGCAGCGAGCCGTGCCGCACCAAGCTCGCCGGGATCAGGAAGCCGCTGATCATGAAGAACAACTCGACGCCATGCCCGCCGACATTGATCACCGATTGCAGCCAGAGCCAGAGCGGCGGCAGGAAGCCGGGATCCGGGATGTCGTACATGCCTCCCTTTGGCATGTCGTAGAAATGATCCATCAGCACGCTCAGCGCCGCAATTCCCCGAAGCCCCTGGACCGAGGGAACGAACGATCCGTCGTAGGCGGCGCCCGGCTGGTGCAGCGCGCCACTCACTCTGCAGCACCCTGAGTACTGAGGGCGGGCTCGAGAACGACCTTCTTTCTCCGTGCCGAGCGGAACCTTTGTCCGAAGGCGATGCTGGGCTTCTCGACGAATGTAAACGTCATCCAGCTGACAAGGATCGACAACGCCAGGATCAGGGCCATGAAGATCGACCATCCGAGCGGCCCGTCGCCGAACCAGACGAGGCGGTGGATGAAGACGAGCACGAACGGCGACATCAGGTAGACCGAATAGCTGATCACGCCGACGAACGCCATCGGGCGCCACGCCATTCTCTCACCGAACACGGCAAAGCCAATGAAGACGATCGCCGCGCAGACATAGGCCGATGCGATCGAATAGCTGTAGAAGAAGTTCTCGTGGTAAACGCCTCCGAACCGCCGGTCGGCCAGGGTGATGGCGAAGATCGCATACAAGAGCGTGCAGACCGCCACGTGAGACCATCGCAGCTTTCCGCCGATGACGGTGTCGCGGATGATCTTGCCCAGGAACATCGCCGACAGGTTCAGCCCGACCTCCATCACCGAGGAAACCGCCCTGTTCTCCACCAGGAGCGCGGCGGTGGTGCCGACCAGCGCGGCCGCAACGACGATCGTCACCGCCGTGAAGCGCCGGTTCAGCAGCCCCATCGCAAACAGAATGGTGCATCCGACATAGAACAACAGCTCGATCGCCAGCGTCCAATAGAACACCCAGAGATTCGGGACGTTCACGAAGGTCTGCAACATCGTCACGTTCGCGGCGATCTGTCCGAGCGGATAGATCTTCGAATCCAGCAGCTGCATCGTCACGAGCCCGACCACGAGCGAGGTCCAGTAGGCCGGGTAGAGCCGGAAGAAGCGGCTGATCGAAAAATCCCGCACGGGCGTGGCGCTGTCCGGGAAGCTGAACGGAATGACGAAGCCGCTGACGAAGAAGAACAGCACCACGCCGAACCGGCCAAAGTTCATGTAGTAGCCGAACAAATCGTGGATGGGCCAGTAATAGGCGCCCGTCGGGTGCTTCTCGACGATCACCTCGAACACATGCTGGACCAGGACCGACAACACGGCAATGCCGCGCAGCGTGTCGATGAATGCGAGCCGTTTATGCATTATTCGTTCTCACCTGCTTCCGCTCGCCGCCGGCATGTCCGGGCGGAAGCCTTCCAATGACGGCATCGGCGGCCGCATGACAACCGGCACGGCGTCGCCCGCCCGTGCGGAGGCCGCGCGGCGCGAAAACACGTCGCTGAAGCTCAAGGCGATGATCAGGAGGCCGGACGCCGGGCCGTAGTTCAACACCGTGATCGTGAACAGGTTGACGACGAAGATCAGCGTCAGCTTGTACACGTCGGTCGCGCCGAATGTCGCCCTGAATACCATCACCATGAACGCGACGAACGGCAGACCGAACATCAGGTAGGTCCCGATGTAGAAATTGTCGACGGGCACCCAGAAGTGCGCGAGCGGCGAGAACAGCTTCTGCGGATAGTTGAAGCAGCCAGCGCCGCAGCCCGTCACCAGGCCGATCGGCATGAGCTGGTTCATGTAGACGAACGGCAACTGCCAGCTGTTGTTGATGCGATCGACGATGCTGAACAGGGTCGAGTGCGGGACGGCGGCGGTGCCGGAAGCGATCACGATCATGAAGAACGGAACGAAGATCGCGGCAAAGGACCATTGCGCGATGCCCCTGATTGCGGGAAAGCGCGACTTCTCCGGCAGCATACGCACGAACACGAGCAGGAGCAGATAGAGCACGAGGACGATCATCGTCGTCTTGCTCGTGGTCAGCTTGATGACATAGACCGCGAGCGAGCCGAACAGAAGGCACCACGTCGTGCTCTTGCGAATCGAGGTGATCGCGAACGACACGAGAATGAAGAAGGCGGCCATGGTGTTGTCGGCCGCAAAACCCATGAGGCGCTGGTCGTCACCGCCATAGGCCCACCACAGCCGGCCCGCCTCTCGAACTGCGCCGAAGGACTCGTATTTATACCCGACCCAGGGCATGAGATAGAATTTGGTCAGCAGCACCCCGATGACCGAGAGGTAGAAGGTCACGGCGATGACCGACAGCAGCTTCTTGTACGAGCCGAGACTCGAATCACAGAAGCAGAAGCCGACGAACACCGGCAGCATCATCTTGAAGGACGAGATCGCTGCGTTTGCCGTTCCCATCATGAAATAGCCAAGCACAAGCGACAGCATGATCTGGACCAACACCAACAGGGCCAGGGTGCTGCGATTGCGCAAGATGCAATGCACGATGAACTGGATCAGACACGCAAGCGCGACCGCATCGGGCAGATACCAGAGCGCATCCATGTGATAGATGCTGGTATAATAGCGGATCACGCCGCCAAAGGCGTCGCGGACCAGATAGACCCCGAGCGCGATCGCCTCGATGCTGAGGCTGATCAGGATCAGACGCGGCCGTTGCATTGCGAGGATGCTCATGCCCGACTCAGTTCGTCAGCCGCGCCGACGGCGCGGGGGATGGCGCGAAATCCCGACGGCTTCCCAGCACATTTCGCATGAACTTGCCGCCGGGAATTTCGATGTAGAGATAAGTGAAGTGCGAGACCGCTAGCACGGCGGCCAGCGAGACGACGAGATTCAGCGTCGCCGGCAGGCCTGCCCAGACCGAATCCAGCGCGGCGATCCGCCCCGCCCCCACTGCCCGCACGAAATATTCAGCGAGCAGCACCACGAGCGCGTGCACCATGTAGATGGAGTAGGAACGTTTCCCGAGCCAGACCAGCGGCCCCGCCACCAGCATCCGCGGCACCAGCAGCGCATCTGGAAAGGCCAGCAAGCTGCCGAGGAAGATCGCGAACGTCACCGGCGCGAGGAAGGTTGCCGCGGGATTGGTCTCCGCCAGGGACACCAGAACGATGCTGGCGATCATGGCGGCGAACTGCAGTACGCCCTGCGCGGCAGGGCCTGGCTTGGCCGGTAGGCGATCGACGATCCTGACCGTCAGCACGCCGAGAAAGAAGCTCACGAAGCAGCGCAGGATGCCGAAGTCGGTCTGAAGTCCGAGGCTCCTCTTGTCGAGCACGAAAATGATGACGACCAGACTTCCCACCGCGAGCAGCCCGCAGAGAACGTAGAACCACAACAGGGAACGCATGCGCTGGGCCAGCAGCACGATCAGGCCAAATACAAGATATGTGTAGAACTCGACGCTGATGCTCCAGCTCGGCGCATTCCAGCTGAGATAGTCGATGAATCCCATCGAATGCAGCAGCAGGACGTTGAGACCGAAGGAATAGGCATTGTTCACTTCGAACGCCGCCGGCGCGGCCACCACGACACCGGCCATGACCAGACCGATCCGCAGGAGGCGAAACAGAAGATTTGCCATCAGCATGACGATGTGCAGCGGATAGACCCGCGCCAGGCGCCGCACCATGAACTCGCGCAGCGAGAAGCGCCCGAAGTCGCTCTCGACGTAGCTGAGCGACATGACGATCCCGCTGAGAACGAAGAACAAGTCGACCAGCAGCCAGGAGCTTCTGAAGAACGAGCAATTGATCCACGCGTTGTGCGGGAACGCCGCGAGGAAAGTCGGCATCAGCAGGAGATGGTGAATCACCACCGACGTCGCGGCGATCCCCCGAATGCTATCGAGCGGCAGGACATGCGCCTTCTCACGATGAACCATCTCCGTCACATCAACATTCCGTAGCTATTGCACCGCAGCAGTGTGTATCAGGTCTTGCGCGTGTTCAATCTCTGCGATCGCGGACTCGCATTCGACGCATGAGGGTCGACGATAATTTCAACGCTCGCAGATCATTCGGACATGCGAGCGCCAAGATCACGCCACTTTTTGCCTGAGATCGACATGCGTCGGCGCGCAAATCAATTCGGTCGTGATGATTGCGAGTATTTGCGTGGAAAGTGTGCGCGAAATTCGGCGCTGTTGCGATCAAGCCGACCGCGAAGACGTCGATCTCTTCGCATGCAGGACCGCACATATCGCACTGATAATTTTCGCAAGCGGGGAACAATGAGTCGCGTGACGACTTGTGTCGGTTTTGCGACGCATGCTCGCGACACTTCGACGTTCAACGCCTCTTATGTTTTCAGTTTGCAACATTCCTAGGCGCCAGCGTGCCGATCTCGCAGGCATTGCATATCTCCATTTTGCAACCGACCGGGAAACAGACAATGCACGCGTTGTCTCGCCGAGAGCACGCAGCTTTTGCATCGCACAAAAATTGACACAGTTGCATGCGAGGTTTCGCGTGTTCTCCTATTGCAACAGGGAGCAAGGGATACGGATGGGTTGCGGACTAACACGTCGTCTTGCGAGATCGCGATGGCTACCGATCATCTTGGCAGGTTCTGTCTTGATGGTGTCGAGCATCGATGCTTGCCGCGCCCAGTGCGTCGAATTTACGGATCGCGCCTCGCAGCTCCAACTCGACACGTTCGTAAAATCGCCCTCCTCGCTTCTGGAGCAGCTGCGCAATGACAAGGAGAAGCTGAGATATCGGCTCGCCACATTTATCGCCACGAACCCGTCGGTGTTGCCGTCCGTGCAGACCCTCATCTCGGCGTCGACTTCGACCGACCGTTCAGCCATTGGCGCCGCGTTGAGGATCGCCGAAGGGCGGTGCACGTCGACGAAGCCAGACGCTGCGCGCAAGATCAGGGATTTCACGCAGCGGATCGGCGATCTCAACGTGCAAGCAGGTTATTCCGCCGCCGGAGAGGACGCCTCCGGCGCCCAGGCCCAATCGCAAGACAAGGGCCGTGCGCAACCGCCCCGAGGCGGGGCGCTGCTCGACGGCGAGTGGAAGACCAAGCTGGCCAACCCGTTCAAACCCGTCCCCCTTCCGAATTGATCAGCGATCGTCAAAAGGCAGCGAATTAACAGATGTATCAGCCTAGAGAACATTTCCCGTCGGGCCACAGATTCGGCATCGAATTCGGCGGAGCGGTCCTGAGCTTCGAACGCGTGGCCGATGTCCTGCGCCGGCAATGGCCGATCATCGCGGTGTGCACCGGCGCTTCGCTGGCGCTGGTGATCGTCTATCTGATCATGGCGCAACCCATGTACACGGCGAATGCCCGCATCATGATGGATACCCGTCAGGCGCAGGTGCTGGACAAGGACAGCAACGCCAACAGCGCCCTCATCGATACCGGATACGTCGACAGCCAGGTCGAGGTCATCAACTCGGACGACCTGATCCTCTCGGTGGTCCGTCGCCTGAAGCTGACGGACGATCCGGAGTTCAACGGCTCCAATCCGGGTTTGCTCTCCATCGTCCTCGGCAAGTTCATGGCGTTGTTCAGCTCCGGAGAACCGGCGTCGCAGGAACGACTCGAGCACGCCGTGGTCGAGCAGGTTCAGAAGAACCTGAGGACGGAACGCGTCCTGACGACCTATGTCTTGTCGCTGAACTATCGCTCGCGAAGCCCTGACAAGGCCGCCAAGATCGTCAACGCCATCGCCAGCGCCTACCTTGTCGGCGCCCTGGAAGCCAAATATCAGTCCACCAAGCGGGCGACCGAATGGCTTCAGCAGCGCAGCATCGAGCTGAGCGAGCAGGCAACGGCCAGCGACCGCGCCGTGCAGACCTTCAAGGCCGAAAACAACATCGTCGGAACCAGCCGCGGCCTAATGTCCGAACAGCAATTGTCGGACCTCAACACCCAGCTGGTTCAAGCGCGGGCGTCGACGGCCGAAGCCAAGGCCCGGCTCGACCGGATCACCGCAATTTCGGACCAGGACGTCGCACAATCGACGGTGACCGATGCTCTCAACAACTCGGTCATCACCCGCCTGCGCGCGCAATATCTGGACCTCCAGGCCCAGTATGCCGACTGGTCGAGGCGCTATGGCAAGCAACATCTTGCTGCGGTCAATCTGGCCAACAAGATGGAGGAGCTGCGCAAGAACATCGCCGATGAGTTGCATCGGATCGGCGACGCCTATCGCAGCGACTATGAGATCGCAAAGAGCCGAGAAGCCTCGCTCGAGAAGAACGTAAAGGAACTCGTCGCCCAGGCCGGCGATACCGGCCAGGCTGCAGTCAAGCTGCGCGATCTCGAAAGCGCCGCCGACACCTACCGCAACCTCTACAACAACTTCCTCGAGAAGCTGCAGAGCGCGACGCAGAATCAGAGCTTTCCGCTCAGCGAGGCGCGCCTCATCAGCACCGCCACCAAGCCGGATCGCAAGAGCTCGCCGCGCACGGTCCTGGCGCTGGTGGGAGGCCTGGTGGGCGGCCTGTGCCTCGGCTTCGGCGCCGCCTTCGCCCGCGAGCTGCTCAGCGACGTGTTGCGGACCCCCGGCGAGGTCGAGGACGAGCTCGGCGTGAAGTGCCTCGGGGTCCTGCCGGACATTCGTCCGCCGACCAAGACCGGCGCGTTGCTTTCGACGTCCGCGAAGACAGGTCCACCCGATCTGTCCCGCTACGTCGTCGATCATCCATTCTCGCGGTTTGCCGAGACGTTGCGCAACATCAAGGTATCGATCGACGTTGCGCGCCTGACCCGCGAGATCAAGGTGATTGGCATCGTGTCGTCCCTTCCCAAGGAAGGAAAGACGACGGTGGCGGCCAACTTCGCCCAGTTGATCGCCCTCACCGGACATCGCACGGTGCTGATCGACGGCGATCTGCACACGCGCTCGCTCACGCGAGAGCTCGCGCCGAACGCCAAGAGCGGACTGGTAGAGGCGCTCAGCGATCCGGCCAGCCTCGGCTACCATGTGCAGCGAAGCAAGGAGACAGGGCTGGATTTCCTGCCGTCCGTCGTGGCCTCCCGCATGGTCAATTCGGCCGATGTCATTGGATCGAAGGCGATGGCCGATCTGCTCAAGGTGCTAAAGGAGCACTATGAGTACATCGTGATCGATCTTGCCCCGGTGATGCCGGTGGCGGATTCAAAGGCCGTCAGCTTCCTGATCGATGCCATGGTCTATGTAATCGAGTGGGGGCAGACGACACGAAGCGCTCTTCAGGAGTCGGTTTCCGGGTCGGAAGTCCTGCAGAAGAAATTGCTCGGCGCCGTGCTCAACCGCGCCAACCCGAAGATGCTCAAGCGCATCGAGGCGTACAAGGGCAAGCATCACAACAGCTATTACGTCGAGCATGCCTAAAAGGCAGAGGCGCGGCGCCGCGCCCAGCCGAATTGTAAAGACGTCGGGCCCGCTGCCATTTGGCAGCGGGCCTTTTTTCGCGTCTTGCGCAACTGTCGCCTGAAGAGGAACGAGCGCGCCTTCGCACCACGAGACGGAAGATTGCGCCGAGCCCACCTCCGACTGCTGAGGCCCTCCGTATTCGTCCGGAATCCACAACTTGCAGTTATTGCTCTAGCCAAAAGCAAGGATTGACGAAGGCGACGCTGGCGAGGACAGTGCGCCAATTGGCAATCATTCATCGGTAATACGAGACAATCCGGTCCTCGATGCTTCAAACTGCTGAAACTTTGGGCATCTTTCTTTCTGGGTTCCCTGAGGCTAACCTCGGCTGATATTTGTCGTTCATTTCCGGCGGGCTCGGAATGCTGATCGTCCTGACGATTTTGACTATTTGGGTTCTGCTCAACATCCTGTTCGTGTTGATCGTGGTTCCCCCCCGTAAACCGCGTCCCCAGCCGATGGCGACGACACTCTCACCCGCGCCCATCGACCCGAGTCAAAGGGAAATCGAGCAGGACGAACCCTTCTCGATCCGCCATGTCATCGTTTCCGTCGCGATGGGAGCTTTCTTCGTGCTGGTGCCGCCGTTGCTTGCCTTGCGCGACGCGATCATGCGGCTCTTCAGCAGGTCGTCGAGAGACGGAACCTGATCCCTCGAGGATCCGGTTCCGGACAGTGAAGAAATTGAACGACTAATATGCTTCCTGGAACATCACTGCGGACGCCGTCCGGGCCATAATCTTCAGGTCGAGCCAGATACTCCAGTTGCTGACGTACCAGACGTCATATTCGACCCGCTTCTCCATCAGATCGATCGTCGGCGTTTCCCCCCTGAACCCGTTCACCTGGGCCCAGCCGGTCAGGCCCGGCTTCATGTGATGCCGGTAGACGTACTTGCTGATGATCTCGTCATAGTAATTGTCATGGGCCAGCGCGTGGGGGCGCGGCCCAACCAGCGACATATCCCCGCGCAGCACGTTCCAGAGCTGCGGCAGTTCGTCGATGCTCGTCATACGAAGGAAGCGCCCGATCTTGGTGACCCGAGCATCCCTCTTGGTCGCCTGGGCAATCGTTTCGCCGTTCTCGCAGACTGTCATGCTCCGGAACTTCCAGATCTCGAACGGCCTGCCATTGAAGCCGCGGCGCGACTGGCGAAATATGACGGCTCCCGGGGAATCCAGCTTGATCAGCACGGCAACGGTGAGCAGCAGCGGCGTCAAGACTACGAGCGCGAACAGGGCCACGCCGACGTCGAGACAGCGCTTTTGCAGCCGCTCGAGAATGGTGAGAGGCGGCCGCTGGATTTCGACCGCTACGGTTCCACTGACCGGCAGGAAAGGACGAGCGACCAGATCGGCGACCGGATCGTCCGGCAGCAGGCGTATCGGCTGCGGGACCGCGCGCAGATATGGCCCGAGCTTGCGCAGCATCGGCAATTCGTTCCAGTCGATCGCAAGCAGATATTCATCGACGTCGGCCGAGCGCGACTGACGGATCACGTCGCGAATCTGCCGCTCCCAATGGCCGTCATCCCGGTCGTCGCCAAGCACGAAATGGCGCATGACGTCGAAGCCATTTCTCCGCAGGTCCTTGAAGCGGCTGGAGGTGAAGTCGAGCGGCTTGAGGCTGAGCAGGATCACCTTGCGATCGACCAATCGGCTTCGCGCAAAGCTCGTGCCAAACACCGCCTGCCAGACGAAGCGGAGGCTGACCAAACCAAGTCCGCCGATCACGGCAAATACGATGACGGTGCCGCGGGAGAGGTTGTCGGTTGATTTCAGCAGGAAGGCCGCAACGGCAAGGATCGTCAGCGACGTCAGCCAGATAAACACCGCCTTTCGAAGCTGCCAGACGATGTTGAGCAAGCGGTGGGTGGCGTAGACATCCCGGAAATAGGCGACTGCGACGAACACCACGCCGACAAACAACCCCGCTCCCACCGAAGCGCCGTCGGCGGGTGAAGCGACGGCCGCGCCGTACAGCGAAGCCCCGGCGGCATAGCTCAACAAGATCAGCAAAAAGTCAGCCGCCATGACGACGATCTGAAATGGCCTCTGAAGAGCGCTGCCGCGCATCGACGACAGCGTGTGAGTGTTTTCAGAACCATAAGTTGCAACAGCCATTCGTACCTCTGTCTATCGAGAGAGTGTCTGACGCTCATCGTGATGCTGAAGACTCGTCACTTCCCCGCACGGAAAGTGTTGAGTGATCGCAGCGACATTGTGGCGCTGCACGCAAAACTTTTGCGGCGCACGGATCATGCGTCGTGTTGAAATGCGCAGCGAAATTCGACGCGCTGAAAATGTCGTCACAGTGATGACATATGAGCGAACGCGTTGCCCTATTTTGAATCAAGTTCCACGTCCACCGCGATGCTTTGCCGTCGTGTGAGCGACTCCTCGCTCATCTTTCAGGCGATGGAATCCCTCGGCGAAGCACAATGAGTCATTTGCGAGAATTTCGATGATTTTCTATCTGGGCGTGCGTTGCGTAATTACGCCAAGGCATGCATCTTTGCTGCACTCTCGCCTTGAGCGATGCAATCCTGCGGACCGACCATTCGCACCGCCGGTCGCATACCCCAGGTGGGCAAAAAATGCCGCGCCCTTCTTTTGGCGTGATCGAGCCGGAGAACAAGGACGCTCCCTCGCCAATTTCACGTCGTTCGTGTTGGATGGAAGCTCTCCGGTGCCGGCGACTTGGGGAAATTTTTTCGACCACCCGATCGATTGAGCGCCATGATATCTCTCGCCCGACCACGCCCGCCTATGCCCAAACCGCAATTGCCGGAGGGAGTCCGCATCTATGCGATCTCGGACATTCATGGATGCGCACATCTCCTCCAGCCGATGTTGCGGGTGATCGACGCCGACATCGCCTGCAGCCGGCCGCGCTACGCGATCGAGGTCTTCATGGGCGATTACATCGATCGCGGCCCGGATACGCGCTCCACCCTCGACGTCCTCGTCGAACGGAGCCGCCGGGGCAACGCGGTCTTCCTCAAAGGGAATCACGAGGCATTTCTGGTGAGGGTGTTCGAAGACCCTTCACTGTTCGAGGATTGGATTGCCGTCGGCGGGACCCAGACGCTGATGTCCTACGGGCTCGCGCCGCCGGACCTGAAGCGCGACGAGCCGGCATCGATCATGCGCGATCTGATTCGGGCGATGCCCACCGAGCATCTGGAATTCCTGGACAATCTGCGGCTGAGCTTCAGTTGCGGAGACTTCTTCTTCGTTCACGCCGGCGTTCGCCCCGGCGTTCCATTGGCCGAGCAGACGGAGCGCGATCTACTCTGGATTCGCGAAGAATTCCTGCGCAGCGAGGAGCAGTTCGGCAAGTACATCGTGCATGGCCATACGCCGGTCCGCAGCGCCGAATTCATGGCGAACCGCGTCAACATCGACACCGGCGCCTATGCGACCGGCAACCTCACCCTGATGAGCATCCAGGGCAGCCGCATGCTCGCGGTATGACGCGGAGCCTTGGTTCGCGACGGCTAGCCCACCGGACCATGGCATCGACCTCGACCGGATCTAGTTGAGCAAGCGGGGCTTTTCCAGCCGCGCGCGTGTTTCGGCCATCCAATCGTTCCAAGCTCGCTCGTGCTTGACGTAAAGCTCCAGCCAGCGCTCCCCATGTCTGTCCTGTCGGACACGGCGCGTCTCGACAAGCAAATCGGCCCCGGGGCGGGAGCTCGGATTATCCAGCGCTTCGAACTCGACCGTCTCCGAGATCGTCAGCCCGACAAGCACGCGTTGTCCGGCGCCATCGACGATGTAACGCCGCGGCGCATCCTTCTTGGGTTCGCTCATCTCGTCATGCCCCATCGTACCAGTGAGATCCCGCCAGCGAATCGGACGTTGCCTAAAAGGCTCGTCGAGGGTGGCCGAACGTCGAGGTGGGAGTCGGTCCGGTCATTCGGCGCGAGGCGCCGCGGGACGGGTTCGCAGGGCTTCGTTGCACGCGCCAAGCGCGTAGCGCGTATCCCAAGGTGAGGCCAGCGCCGAAAATGAAAGCGGAGAGGAATGTAGAAGTCATGGGAGTCGCCCTAGATAGTCCGGGACTCATCAAGAGCGAGCAGTGTGTCGACATCATGGTTCTTGCCGACTTCGGGCGCCGAAAGATTGTTCATACCTGACCTCTTACGTGCATGCAGCACAATCCCGTGCATTGATCGCTGCGATCAAGATCACTCATTAGAGTCACTCCATATAAAGAGATGTCCTCGCGATCCCGATCTGTCCGAAGGCTGCTGCCGTCGAACGGACCTGGCACGCCCTCCCACGAACAGGAAATTTCGGGCCAACCGGCCAATCCATGCCCTTGCAACCAGTCGGGACCCGTCGCATTATTTCGCATCTCATATTACGAGGGATTCAATCCAATGAACGTCCGCGCCCTTATTCCATCCATTGCCCTGTCCGCTCTCGGTCTCGCTTTGACAGCATCCGTAGCACCGGCCGCCGAGCTGGCGGTTGCTCCAGCACATCAGCGCGCGGCCTACGCGCAAACCGGGGTCGTGCTGTGGGATGACGTTTATCCGCCCGCGATCTACGGCCCGCAACTTCGCTCCGTCGAAGAAGTCGCAGCCATGAAGGCGCAGGCGCGTCCGGTGTCCCAGCGCTGGTGGGGCTATTGGTACGTTCGGTGAGCGCGGGAGCGCTTAGCTAGGAGCCACCTTCGACCCAGCGACCTTCGACCACAGACCGCCGATCCACCGGATAGCCGGTGGCGGCGGTTTTTGCTTGGGCTCGCGCGCCGATTGCCGGACGGCGGCCCCGGAGA
The DNA here is from genome assembly GCF_014198315.1 of Bradyrhizobium sp. CIR48. Lineage (NCBI taxonomy): Bacteria > Pseudomonadati > Pseudomonadota > Alphaproteobacteria > Hyphomicrobiales > Nitrobacteraceae > Bradyrhizobium > Bradyrhizobium sp. CIR48. Next base: position 203,657 of record NZ_JACIHG010000010.1, on the reverse strand, counting down.
CAGGCCGGCAGGCCAACGCCTTCTCCGAAGCCGGTTCCCTCTCAGCTCAACAGGAAGTTGCCGTTGTGCAGCGTGCCGCTCGCATTCTGCAGGCTCACATCCATATCACTCGTTCCGTCGCCATCGATATCGATCTGAAGATAGTCGTTACCCGGCCCGAAGTTCTGCAGATGAGCCGAGGCATGATTGCCGCCGAGCAACGCCGCATTCTCCACGTACTCGATGTGACCGCCGGCGACGCTGATGCCTGAGAACGTAAAGCTGTCATTGTCGGCATCGAAACTGTGAATGGTATCCGCGGCACCGGCGGCGGAATCCGCGGTGCTGACGAAGCGGAAGTTGTCATGGCCCGCACTGGCGAAGATCTCATCCGCACCCGCGCCGGCAGTGATCGTGGTGTTACCCGACGCATTGCCGATCGTGATCCTGTCGAAATTCGCGGCGGCATTGACGGTTTCGACATTGGTCACCGTGATGTCATAGACATTCGCGTTGAAGTTCAGAGTGTCGTCGCCGCCGCCGAGATCAATCGCGTTCGCCGGGCTGCCCTGCAACGTCAGAATGTCGTCCGACGAGCTCCCGTTGAGCAGATTCACGTTCCACAGATTGTCGAACGAATTGCTGCCTGCGGCGAGATTCAGGACGTTTGCCGTCCCTTCGCCGAGATTGACCGACACTCCGGACACGGTGTTCAGAAGCGTGACCATATCGTCCGACGGGTTGAGATTGCCGGTAAAATCACTGCCGTTGAGGTTTTCGACACCATTGATGCTGACCGAATTCACCCCATTGGCGAGCGACACCAGATCGTTTCCACCGCCCATGTCGATGACGATGCCGTCGACGGTATTCGTCAAGCTGACTGAATTATCGCCTGAATTGCCGTTGATGTGCTCGACGCCGAGCGCGGCGAATGCCGCGAAGTTTCCGTTGAGAACGATCGTATCCTCGCCATCGCCGAGGCCGACCGCGACGCCGTTGGCCGCGGCGATCGCACCGGTCACGGTCAAGGTATCGTCGCTCGCGGTTCCGTGCACGTGGTTGACGTCGTAGATGTTCACGAACGAGTTCGCGCCGGCTGCGAGATTCATCGTATTGTCGCCGTTGCCGAGGCTGATGTTCAGGCCCGTGACAATCGTCGACAGGGTGAGCACGTCGTTGACGCCGGGCGCCACACCGAAATCGGACCCGCCGACTCCCTCGACACCGATCAGGCTGAGCGTGTTGGCGCCGCCCGCGAGATTGAGCTGATCATTGCCGCCGCCGAGATCGACGACCAGTCCGTTGGCGGTCGTCGTGAGGTTGACGAACTCGTCATTGCCGCTGCCGACAAGGTTTTCGACACCCGAGAGATTGAGCGTGTAACCGTTACCGAAGATGCCGTTGAGCAGGACGGTATCTCCCGTCCCGGCTCCCAGATTGAGCCCGTGTCCAAAGATATTGGCTCCGACGCGAAGATAATCGTCTCCAGCCGTCCCGATCACGGGTGCCGTGTTAGAGAACTGTTGCGTCGAGAGGTCGATCGGACTGCCCGAAGCTCCCGACGACAGCAGCACGATGGCGTCGCTAAACTGCAGCGCTTCGACGTTGGTCAGGGTGTCGGTGCCGTCGCGGTTCGCAACATTGTCTTGAACCTGGACCGTCCCAGCCGTCGTGACGGTGTATTGCGATTGCGTACCCGAGAAGATCACCATGTCGGAGCCGGCGCCGCCGTCGATCGTATCGTTGCCGCCCTGGCCGGTGATGCCGTCATTGCCGCCGCCAGCGTTGATCGTGTCGCCACTGCCGCCGCCGAAGAAGAACTCGTTATTCGAGCCGCCGACGAGCGTGTCGGCCTGATTCGAACCCTGGACGCTGTTGACGCCTCCCGTGATGAAGTCTGCGCCGGCCGCACCGCTCACAAGTCCCGTCGAAAGATCGACGGAAACTCCGCCCCCGCTCGCCTGAGAATACGAGACCCGCGTATTGCCGTTGCCGGTGATGGTGTCGTTACCGAGCAGGCCTTCGAACAGGTTGAAGGTGCCGAACGATCCGGCCGAAGTCACGCCGGTGAATCCGGTGGCATTATAGGTGTCGTTCAGGTTGCTGCCGGTCGCGCTGTTGACGCCCACATAGGTATCGGTGCCGATGGAGCCGCCGCCGGTCGCAGTTCCCGCCTGCAGGTTAACCGTCACCGCATCGGTCGCGCTGGAATAGATGATGCGGGTGTTGCCATTGCCGGTGATCGTATCGTTGCCGGCCAGACCTTCGAACTGGTTGAAGTTGCCGTTGTTGCCGACGTTGTTGGTTGCAGCGTTCTGGAAACCAACGGCGCCGAAATTCGTGGCCGTGAAGACGTCGTTGAACGTGGTGCCCTGGGCACCCTCGATTCGGCGGAACGTATCATTGCCGATCGAACCGTCACCGGTCGCTGTGCCTGCCGTGAAGTCGATGGTGACCGGGCCGGTGGAGAAGTAGATGTTATTATAGCTGATGACATCGAAGCCACCGCGGCCGTCGATGAAGTCGTCACCGGCAAGTCCGGTGAAGGTCTCCGTGGCCGTGGTGATATCGCTGCCGCTGATGGTGTCGTTGAACATCGAGGCCATCACGGCGTTGACGCCGCTGAACGTATCGTTGCCCGTGGATAAGTCACCGCTTGCAGTACCTGCCAGCAGATCGACCGTCACCGCGCCGGTGGCGTTGGTGAATGCAACGCGCGTGTTGCCGTTCCCGGTGATGTTGTCATTACCTCCCATGCCGATGAATTCGTTGAAGGTCAGGTTGGAACCGGCATTTTGGCTGCCCCCGCTGAAGCCAACGGCGTTGAAGACGTCGGCAACGTTCGAGCCGCGCACGGACTCGACCGATCGCAGCGTGTCGGTGCCGACCGTCGCGGCGTCACCTGTCACGGTTCCCGAGGCCAACTGAACGTTGATCCCACCCATTGCGGCCGGGTCGAGCGCGTAGTCCGCCCGATCGAAGCCAGCCCGGCCGTCGATGAAGTCATCGCCGGCGCGGCCTTCGAAGATTTCCACGGTTCCGGCGCCGTTGGTGCTGCCGAGCAGTTGGTCGCCAAACCCAGAGCCGACAACTCCCCCGAAGCCCGAGCCCACCAGGGTATCGGTACCGACCGAAGCATCTCCCGTCGCCGAATGGGCCGCCAAATCGACGGTCACGCCGCCCGTTGCGTTGGCATACGAGATGCGCGTCAGGAGCGCACCCAGGCTGTTCATCGCGCCCGTGATGCTGTCGTTCCCGCCGCGGCCTTCGAACTCGTTGAAGCCCACATTGGTCCCGGCAATACCGCTATCGCCCGCAAAGCCAGTCGCGTTGAACGTGTCGGCATAGTCGCTGCCCACAATCCCCTCAACGTTCACCAGCGTGTCAGTGCCGACCCCTGGACCTGTCACCGAGCCTGCCGCAAGATTTGCGGTAATGCCGCCCGTTGCCGCGACATAGTCGGCGCGGTCGAAGCCGAGGCCGCCGTCGAGCAGATCATTACCATCGAGGCCCTTCAGCCGGTCGTTGCCGCCGAGGCCGCTCAGGCTGTCGGCATAGGCGGTACCGACCAGTGTATTTGCACCGGCGTCACCGGTGAGATGCACGCCCTGCCCCAGGATGAAGTCGGCAGCCGTGAGGTTCGACAGCGTCACGTTCAGCAGCGTGAGGGTGTCGCCATTGCCGAAGTTGATGACCGTGTTCGGCCCCTGTTGGGTGGCAAGCGCCTGAACGTCGGCAAGGGTCGAGACACCAGGGATCCCCGTGAGGTCGATCTTGTCGGCGTCCGTCTGCAGGAAGTCGCCGATGGTGTCGGCGCCGCCGCCGGCAGCGTAGACAAAGGTGTCTGCACCGATGCCGCCGTTCAGGCCGTCGTTGCCGGCACCGCCGCTGAGCAGATCGTTGCCGCCGTTGCCGAACAGCTGGTCGTTGCCGCCAGAACCGGTGATTGTGTCGTTGAAGTTCGAGCCCGCAGCGCTGGTCACCCCTCCGATGATGGTGTCATGACCCACCGAACTATCGCCGTCCACAGTACCGCTTGCGAGGTTGACGATCACGCCGCCGGTCGCGTTGGCGAACAGCAGCTGCGTGCTGCCGTTGCCGGTGATGAGGTCGTTGCCGGCGAGGCCCTGGAAGGAATTGAAGCCGATGAAGCCGGTCGCGTCGTAAGTGTCGGCGAAATTGCTGCCATAGACGCTGTTGACGCCCGTGAAGGTGTCGTGCCCGACCGACACGTCGCCCGCGACCGAGCCAGCGTTCAGGCCGACGGTGATGCCGCCGGTGGCGTTGGTGTAGAGCACTCGTGTATTGCCGTTGCCGGTGATGGCATCATCGCCGCCCAGGCCTTCGAACTGATTGAAGCCGCCGTTGTTGCCGATATTGAGCGCACCGGCCTGACCATAGCCCGTCGCCACATAGGCGTCGGCGTAGCCCGTGCCCTGAATGCCCTCGATCGACCGCAGCGTATCGGTTCCGATCGACCCATCGCCGCTCGCCGTGCCAGCCGCCATGTCGACGGTGACGCCACCCGTGAGCGTGCTGAGGCTGTTGTAGATCGCGGTGTCGAAGCCGGCGCGGCCGTCGATGTAGTCGTCGCCGCCAAGACCGGTGAAGTTGTTGTTGAAGCTGCTGCCCAGCAGCGTGTCGGCGAAGGTCGAGCCCTGCACCGCATTGACGCCGGTGAAGCTGTCGGTGCCCTCGGTCGCACCCGTGGCGCTGCCGGCGACCGTGACCGCATTCGTGGTCCCGACTGTGCTGGTCTCGAGGTCGACGCTGACGCTGGAGGCCGCGATCTGGTAGTTCAGGCGGGTGGAGCCGTTGCCGATGATGGTGTCGTTGCCGCCGGCGCCGGCGAAGTCGTTGAAGGCGCCGGAGGAGCCGACATTGGTCGCCCCGGCCTGACCGAATCCGGTCGCGTCGAACGTGTCGTCGAAATTGGTGCCGCGGGCGGCCTCGACGTTGCGGATCGTATCGGTGCCGACGGTCGCATCGCCGTTCACGGTGCCCGCGGCGAGGTGAACATAGATGCCCGAGGTGGTCGTCGTATCCGAATTGTAGGTGACCTGATCGTAGCCGCCGCGGCCGTCGATATAGTCGTCGCCGCCGCGACCTTCATAAGTCTCGTAGGTGAAGGCCGCATTGTCGCTGCCGTAGAACGTGTCGTTGGAGGCCGAGCCCCAGATCGTCGAGACGTTGGAGAAGGTGTCGTGGCCCACCGAAGCGTCGCCATCGGCGGTCCCCGCTCCGATGTCGACCGTGACCGCGCTGGTCGCGCTCAGATAGGACAGTCGCGTCACTGCCTGCCCCAGGGTGTTGAGATCGCCGACGACGCTATCGTCGCCGCCGCGCCCTTCAAACTCGCTCTGGCCGGCGGCTACGCCGGGCAGACCGGTCGAGCCGTTAAACCCGGCCGCGTTGAACGTGTCGGCATAGTTGCTGCCGAGGATGCCCTCGACATTCGCCAGCATGTCTGTTCCGACGCCGGGTCCCGAGACGGTGCCGGCCGCAAGATTGGCGGTGATGCCTCCCGTTGCATCACCGTAATCGGCGCGGTCAAAGCCTACGCCGCCGTCGAGCTGGTCGTTGCCGCCGAGCCCTTGCAGGACGTCGTTGCCGCCGAGGCCGCTCAAATTGTCGGCATAGACCGTGCCGACCAGCGTGTTCGGATTGGCATCGCCGATCAGGTGAACGCCTGGCGCGAAGATGAAATCCGCCGCAGTCAGGTTCGCCAAAATCACGTTCTGCAGCGTCAGGCTGTCGCCATTGCCGAAATTGATGAACGTGTTCGGTCCCTGCTGCGAGGCGATCGCCTGCACGTCAGCGAGGTTGTAGATGCCTGCGCCCGAAAGGTCGATCTTGTCGGCTTGCGCATGCGAGAAGTCGCCGATGAAATCGGCGCCGCCGCCGCTCACATAAACAAACGTGTCAGCGCCGCCGTTGCCGACCAGATTGTCGGCGCCGCTGCTGCCCTTCAGCGTATCGTTGAAGTTCGATCCGGACAGGCCGATCACGCCACCGGTGATGGTGTCATGCCCGACGGAGGCATCTCCATTGACGGTGCCGCTGGCGAGATCGACAACAACGCCGCCAGTCGCGTTGGCGAACAGCAGCTGCGTGCTGCCGTTGCCGGTGATGAGGTCGTTGCCGGCAAGACCTTGGAAGGAATTGAATCCGAAGAAGCCGGTCGCGTCGTAAGTGTCGGCGAAATTGCTGCCATAGACGCTATTGACGCCCGTGAAGGTGTCTTGCCCGACCGACACGTCACCCGTGACCGAGCCAGCGTTCAGGCTGACGGTGACGCCGCCGGTGGCATTGGTGTAGAGCAGCCGTGTGTTGCCGTTACCGGTGACCTGGTCATCGCCGCCGAGGCCCTCGAACTGGTTGAAGGTACCGTTGTTGCCGACATTGAGCGCACCGGCCTGGCCATAGCCGGTCGCCACATAGGTGTCGGCGTAGCCCGTGCCCTGAATGCCCTCGATCGAACGCAGCGTATCGGTTCCAATCGACGCGTCGCCGGTCGCCGTGCCCGCCGCCATGTCGACGCTCACACCACCCGTGACCGTGCTGAGGCTGTTGTAAATCGCGGTGTCGAAGCCGGCGCGGCCGTCGATGTAGTCGTCACCGCCAAGACCGGTGAAGTTGTTGTTGAAGCTGCTTCCGAGCAGCGTATCGGAGAAGGTCGAGCCCTGCACCGCATTGACGCCGGTGAAGGTGTCGGTGCCCTCGGTCGCACCCGTGGCGCTGCCGGCAACCGTGACCGCATTCGTGGTCCCGACGACGCTGGTCTCGAGGTCGACGCTGACGCTGGAGGCTGCGATCTGGTAATTCAGGCGGGTGGAGCCGTTGCCGATGATGGTGTCGTTGCCGCCGGCGCCGGCGAAGTCGTTGAAGGCGCCGGAGGAACCGACATTGGTCGCCCCGGCCTGACCGAACCCGGTCGCATCGAACGTGTCGTCGAAATTGGTGCCGCGGGCGGCCTCGACGTTGCGGATCGTATCGGTGCCGACCGTCGCATCGCCGTTCACGGTGCCCGCGGCGAGGTGAACATAAATGCCTGAGGTAGTCGTCGTATCCGAATTGTAGGTGACCTGATCGTAGCCGCCGCGGCCGTCGATATAGTCGTCGCCGCCGCGACCTTCATAAGTCTCGTAGGTGAAGGCCGCATTGTCGCTGCCATAGAACGTGTCGTTGGAGGCCGAGCCCCAGATCGTCGAGACGTTGGAGAAGGTGTCGTGGCCGACCGAGGCATCGCCATCGGCGGTCCCGGCCCCGATGTCGACGGTGACCGCGCTGGATGCGCTCAGATAGGACAGTCGCGTTACCGCCTGCCCGAGGGCGTTGAGATCGCCGATAACGGTATCATCGCCGCCGCGGCCTTCGAACTCGCTCTGGCCGGCGGCTACGCCGGGCAGACCGGTTGAGCCGGTAAACCCGGCCGCGTTGAACGTGTCGGCATAGTTGCTGCCGACCACGCCTTCGATGTTGACCAGCGTGTCCGTCCCGACGGCGGGTCCCGAGACGGTGCCGGCCGCGAGGTTGGCGGCGATGCCGCCGGTCGCATCGGTATAGATGGCGCGGTCGAAGCCGGAGCCGCCGTCCAGGAGATCGCTGCCGCCGAGGCCCTGGAGGCGGTCGTTGCCGCCGAGACCGCTGATGGATTCGGCATTGGCGCTGCCGACGAGGTCGTTGGCGTTGTCGTCGCCGACGATCGGCGCGGCCGGCGTGCCGAACAGGAAATCGCTCGCCGTCAAGCTGTTCAGATCGACGTTCTGAAGCGTGAGGCCGTCGTTCGAATTGAACGTGATGACCGTGTTGGGACCGTTCTGCACCGCATGCGCTTGCAGATCGGAGAGACTAAAGATGCCGTAGACGCCGGTCAGATCGAGCTTGTCCTGGCCATGGACGAAATCCTGGATGAAGTCGAAGCCGCCGCCGCTCGAATAGACGAAAGTGTCCACACCGGCGCCGCCACTGAGGAAGTCGTTGCCGGATCGACCATCCAGGGTGTCGTTGCCGTTGCTGCCGGAGAGGCCATCGTTGCTGGCGCTGCCGACGATGGTGTCGTTGAAGTTGGACCCCAGAACGTTGAACACGCCACCGGTGATGATGTCGTGGCCGACCGAGCCGTCGCCATCGGCCGTGCCCGCGGTGAGGTTGATGCTCACACCGCCGGTCGCGTTGCCATACTGGATCTGGGTATTGCCATTGCCGGAGATGGTGTCGTTTCCGGCATTGCCCTGGAATGTGTTGAAGTTCGCGTTGGCGCCGGTGAAACCCGTTGCGTCGTAAACGTCATCAAGACTGCTGCCCACGGCGCTGTTGACGCCGGTGAACGTGTCGTGACCGGTCGAGCCGTCACCGGTGGCGGTGCCACCCGCGAGATTGACGGTCACCCCGCCGGTCGCGTTGGCGAAAATCAGGCGCGTGTTGCCGTTACCGGTGATGACGTCGTCACCACTCAGCCCTTCGAACTGGTTGAAGGTCCCGTTGTTGCCGATATTGGCCCCACTCGCGCCGTAACCGGTCGCATCGTAGATGTCGTCAAAGTTGGTGCCCTGAATGCCCTCGATCGAACGAAGTGTATCGATGCCGTTCGATGCATCGCCGGTGACGATGCCGGCCGCCATGTCGACGGTGATGCTTCCCGTGATGAAGAAGATGTTGTTGTAGGACGAGACGTCGAAGCCGCCGCGACCGTCGATATAATCGTTGCCGGCAAGGCCGGTGAATGTGTCGTTGGTCGCCCCGCCCAGCAGCGTGTCGTCGAACATCGATGCCTGAACGGCGTTGACGCCGCTGAATTGGTCGGTTCCGACGGATGAATCGCCGGTGGCAAAGCCAGTGACGAAGTCGACCTGGACGCCAGCCGTCGCGTTGTTGAAACCGAGCCGCGTGAAGCCGTTGCCGGTGACGATGTCGTCACCGCCATTGCCGGTGAACTCATTGAACGTCCCGTTCGAGCCGGCATTGACGCTGCCCGAGCCGAAACCGGTGGCATTGTAGGTATCGGCGAAGTTGGTGCCGCGGATTGCCTCGATCCCGCGCAACGTGTCCGTTCCGATGGTGGAATCGCCGGTGACAGATCCGGCGGCGAGATTGACCGCAATTCCCGTCGTGGTGTTCGAATCGACATTGTAGTCGACGCGGTCATAGCCACCGCGGCCGTCGATGTAGTCGTTGCCCGCAAAGCCCGAATACACCTCCGCGGTGAACATCGGATTGTTGCTGCCCAAAATGGTGTCGTTATAGGCGGAGCCCCAGACGCCGTTGAAGCCGGACCCGACGAGCGTGTCGTGACCGACCGATGCATCACCCTGTGCATAGCCGGCGGCAATATCCACCGTCACCGCGCCGGTGGCGCTGACATAGGAGACGCGCGTCAGCTCGGCACCCTGGCTGTTGGTGTTGCTGATGATGGTGTCGTCGCCGCCTTTGCCTTCGAACTCGTTGTAGCCGACGGGGCTACCCGGGACATGGGCGTCGCCGGTGAAGCCCGCCGCGTTGAACGTATCGGCAAAGTCGCTGCCGATGGCAGCTTCGATGTTGACGAGGGTATCTGTTCCCACGCCCGCGCCGGACGCCGTTCCGGCCGCGAGGTTGATCGTGACGCCGCCGGTTGCGTCGGTATAGACGGCGCGGTCGAAGCCCGGGCCACCGTCGAGGATGTCGTCACCCGAGCCGCCGCCGAGATAGTCCTTGCCGGCGCCGCCAAAGAGGATGTCGTTTCCGTCACCAGCGCTGATGCGATCGTTGCCATCCTGGCCGTCAATCAGATCGTTGCCTGCTCCGCCCGAAAGCAGGTCATCGCCGAGCGAGCCGAACAGGGCATTCCCGACCGGGGTCAGGACGGCACTCTGGACCTGCTGGTCGAGATTCTCGACATAGAGCGTCGTGAGCTCAGTTACCGAATCCGGGTCGGAGAAATTCGTCGCAGCCAATTGCTCGGCAGCCGCGCCTTGAGCGACCTGGCCGGCCTGCGCCAGCTCGGTGACGCTCGTGGCCCCCTGAATGCTGTCGTTCGCGGCAGCAACGACCTCGATAACCGTCGCGGCGGCCGCCGCGTCGACGCCGGAGGACGTGACGACGCTCTGAACCGTTTCCGAAGACGCCAGATCGAAGACGGGCGCGCCGGGCCCGCTCAGGGAGGCCGTAATGGCGCCTGCAATGGCTGTAATGACCGCGCCCGTCTCCACGCCGACGGCCGACACCTGGGCGACCGTGCTTTGGACCTGGATAGCCGCCGCAAGCACCGCCGTTGCCGTCGGATCGCCATTCACCGCAGCGGGCACGGGATCGTACGACAGCAGGTCAATGGGGTTGGCGGGATCAGAGGCGAGATCGACGTTGAACGCGGCCGCAATGGCGTTGATGGCTTGGTCCACCGTCAGCGGGTGCTCGTCGTTTGCCGTGCTATCGACCAGCGCAACGATCAATGTCGTCAGCGGAGTGATGACGGTGGAGCCCTCCGGCGCCCTCAGCACACCAGCGACCTGCAACCCCGTCGAGATATCGACGCCTCCGATACTCACGAGCGGACCGGAGCCGCCCGCCAGCGTAAAGCTGCCGTCAGCCCGCGTCGTCGTATACGCCTCGCCTGCGTCGAGTATTCCGTTGTTGTTGGCGTCAGCAAATACGGTCGCCCCGCCGATATAGCCGTCGATATCCAGCGCGTTGATCTCGTTGGCACCGGACGTCACGGTCAGCGCGAGCTCGGCTGAGCTCACCGCCTGATGAATGCCGTCGTCGGAGATGGCGGTGACCTGCAGCGTGAACGGATCAGCGCTGCCGACGGCGTGGTTCGGGATCAGAACGACGTTCTGAATGGAGTCGCCCGTCACGAGCCAGACGCCGTCCCCGATCGCTGCGCCGTTCTGGACCGTAAAGCTCGACGGAACCCCCTCGATCTTCACCGACAAGGTGCTGCTCTGGTCGACCTTATCGGCGGAAATGTGAAGCGTGATGTTTCCGTCGGCGGCGCCCGATGAGTCCTGAACGCTCAGATTCGGCGCGTCCTCCGCGCCATGGATATCGAAGCTGATGTTCTTTGTCGTGCCGTCGACCGACGTGACCGTGAAAGTCTCCGTCCTGGTGTCGTTGGCGCCGAGATACTGAATAGCGGCGTTGTCGACCGAATAGGTGTAGTGGCCGTCGGCCTGCAGCGTCACCGTGCCGAGGTTGCTTGGTGCCGTGATCTCGCCAGCCTGGAACGCGGCCTGATTCTGGTCGGCGTCGAGGATGGACAGCTGCCCGGACGCCGTCAGTTGGCCGTCCTCGGTGACGTCGTGATCGCCAACATTGCCGATGGTCGCGCCGTCGTCCTCGCCGTGGATTGTGAACGTGACATCCTTGGAGGTGCCGTCCTGAGAGGTGACCCTGAACGTATCGATCTTGGTTTCGCCGGCTCCGAGATATTGCGCGGCGTTGTTGGCGACGGTGTAGGTGTAGCTGCCGTTGGCCGAGAGGTTCAGCGTGCCGAGATTGCCCGGCCCTGTGAGCACGCCGGCCTGGAACGAGGACTGGCCCGCGTCCGGGTCGCTGACCGAGATGCTGCCCACGGCGGTCAGATTCCCGGCGTTGTTCGCCGCAAGGTCTTCCGTCACATCGGCAATGGTGGGATCGCCGATCGTCGCCGCGTGATTGCCGCCGGCCGGGCCGTGAACGGTGAAGCTGATCTGCTTGGTGGTGCCATCGACAGCGGTCACGGTGAAGGTGTCGACCTTGACGGTACCGGCCGCCAGATTATGCGCAGCGCTTTCGGCCACGACGTAGACATAGCTGCCGTCGCCCGACAGCAGCAGGAAGCCGAGATTGCCGGCAGCGGAGCCAACGGCCGGCTTGAACGCCGCTTCGCCCTGATCAACGTCCGTGATTCCGATGCTGCCGGATGCGGTGAGCACGAGCGCGGACGGATTGTCGTAGACATCGTGAATCGTGGGTGTGCCGATCACCGCCGCGTCATTGACGCCCTTGATGACGAACGAGATTTGCTTGGCCGTGCCGTCGAACGACTTGACGGTGAAGGTTTCGACCTTGGTGTCGCCCGCACCGAGATATTGCACGGCGCTGTTGGCGACCGAATAGCTGTAGGTGCCGTTGGCATTCAGCGTCAACGCGCCCAGATTGCCCTGCCCAGTGATCACGCCGGCCTGGAACGTGGACTGGTTCTGGTCGGCATCCGAGATCGAGATCATGCCTGACACCGACAGCGTCGGCGTGCTCGCGTCCTCGGTGACGGTGGTGAAGGCGGGCGCGCCGATCACGGCGGCATCGTTGGTGCCGTGAACCGTGAAGGAGACCTGCTTGGCCGTGCCGTCCAGCGCGCTGATCGTGAACGTCTCGACCCTGGTCTCGCCGGCGCCGAGATATTGAACGGCGCTGTTGGCGATCGAATAGGTGTAGCCGCCGTCGGCTTTCAGGGACAGCGTGCCGAAATTGCCCACCGCGGATACCACGGTGGTCTTGAACGCCGATTCGCCTTGATCGACGTCGGAGATCGCGATCGTCCCGCTGAGCTTCAGGGTCGGATTGCGGGAATCCTCGGTGACATCGGCAGCCGAAGGCGTGCCGATGATTGCGGCATCGTTGGCGCCCTGGATCGTGACGGTCGCCGTCGCTGTCGATGTCAGGCCGGCGCTGTTGGTTACGGTGTAGGTGAAGCTCTCGCTCGCGGACTGGCCGGCGCGCAGCGACTGGAACGCCGAACCCGGCGTATAAGCGATGCTGTGGCCGTCGGCGGCGATGCTGACCGTCCCCAAAATTCCCTGCGTGTTGACGGAGGTGACGCGCAGCGTCCCGCCCGCGGGGTTGGTGTCGTTGGCGAGCACGTTGATCGCGGTGGCGCCGGCATCCTCGCCGATCGTGACCGAATCGGCATTGGCGACCGGCTTCTGCACGAGCGAAACCTGGAAGACGGCGTCGTTGTAGTCGGCGTCGCCCGGCGCGGTGTAGGTGCCGTTGGACCTGCGCGTCGCGGCGGAGTCCTCCCAGGCGATGGTGCCGGTTGCGCCGTCGGCGGTGTCGCCGGCGAGCTTGGCTGCCGTCTGCTGGCTGCCCATGACCGATGAGGCATAATCGATGCCGCCTGCGTTCTTGGAGGTCTCGGTGAACAACGCATTGGCGCCGGCGCCCCTGAGCAGGTCGGGCTTGCCGGCAACGTAAATGACGTTGCCGTTGGCATCGACATCGGCGACCGCCCAGGTGCCGTCCGAGAGCTTGATGACCTTGATGGCGCCGGAGAGATCGTCGGCATCGTTGCGGCCCAGCGCCGCACCGTCCGGAATGAGGAAGAACTGGATCTTGCCAAGATCGGCGGTGTTCACCGCGAAGTCGACATAGGAGACACCGGGGGTGAGGGCGCCAGCCCCTTGCGAATCCGCATTTGCGAACAGAATTCCGCCGAGCCCTGTTGAGCTGTTGTACCAACCAAAGGTGTTGCGATAGGCCGCGGACTCCGAGACAAAACTGGCGCGCAAAATCGTCTGGTCGCTCATGGCGAGCCCCCCTTTAACGTTCTGATGCTCAAAAGTTCGCCGTCAGCCCAACGGCGCGAGTTGGAAATGAAATGGTCTTGTTATGATTGTATCGGGTATCGGTTCGACGAGGCGCCGTTGCCCGACGTCGAACGGCGAAGTCCTGTCACGGAGCGACGAAGGACTTCTGATAATTGCAAATTGTTTTCATTGTTGCGTGACTGCGTCAAGACAGCACAGCTGCTAACCTTAAGCGCAGTGTGAATCGAACTGCGCAGCCGAGAAAGCGCGCGTTCCAGGTTTGCGATTGCGCCCGATTTCGGCAAACCAGAGGATCGAAGCTCTACCGAATTGCAGCACAATACGGGATGGAATGAAGCGATCGCCTTGCCTCCCCGGCTGGCCTTGACCAGATCGCTTAAGCTGCCGAGAAAATGGATTGCGACCGTTGATAGCGCAGCTGAACAATTCGCGCCGCGCCGGGCAACACATACTGCGACACTCTGACGCGCACAGATATCCCCACAGATCGATATCGGGAGCCGAAAGCCGTCGTCGAGATCCGACTGACTCAAGCAAAGCAATGTCATCTCAATTCCTGGTGCGGCAAATATTTCTCTTCCATGGAATAGCGCCGGCACATCTGGACGCATGACCCGAATGGGTCATTCCGGTCCGGGCGCCGCCGCCTGCCGCAGCCATCCGCTAGACTTTCGTCAAGTGCGATTTTTCAGGAAAAACAGGCAAGGGGGGCTTGCTTCGAGCCGCCTCCTCACGAAGCATCGCCGGTGAGGGAAACGCATTCCGGGGCCCCAAATGTCGGGGACTTGCATGCATGCAGCAAGGATGCATGCGGGCTCGCAACGAAATGCGTGGGGTTAGGCGGAGGGGGCCGCGCTTGAAAGTCGACAAAATCGACGATGCGGAGCTGTCGAAGGTCCTCAATCGACTTGGCGAAGCCGCCGTGAATCCGGAAGCATGGCGCGACATCATGGATGACATCTGCAAGGCGGTGGGCGCGTCGGCGGCCCTGCTCCTTCAAAGCGATATCCGGACCCCGGACGTTCCGCGCACGGCGTCGATTGCGGAGGCTACCGAGCTCTACTTTAGGAATAACTGGCATCTGAGGGACCCGCGCGCCAAGGGCTTTCCGCGCATGATGGCGGGCGAGGTCGTGACCGACCTCGATGTGATGACGCCGGAGCAGATTCGCGCCGATCCCATGTACAACGAGTTGCTGTTTCCATCCGGATTCCGCTGGTTCGCCGGCATCGGCTTCTGGGCCGACAGCGCCGCGTGGGCATTGACGATCCAGCGAACCGGCCGCGAAGGCCCGTTTGAGGCAATCGACAAGCAGCTGCTTGCCCAATTGGCGCCGCGCCTGACCGAGACGGCCACGCTCGCGACGGTCGTCGGCAGGACTGCACTCACCGCGATGACCGATGTTCTGGACCGGGTCCGACAGCCCGCGTTGATCCTCAATCGGGAAGGAATGGTCCTGCGCACCAACGCGGCAGCCGAAACGGGATTCGACAACGAGATCCGCATCAGAGAGCGGCGCCTCATCCTTCGCGACAAGCATGCGATGACAAGGCTCGATCAGCTGATCAGCGCGATGCGCTCCACGCCGGACGCCTCCGCCATCCCCGCCTCTCCGATCCTGATCCGCCGGACGACAAAGCCACCGGTCGTCTTGCGGATCCTGCCGGTGGACGGGGCGGCGCGCTCCGTCTTCCTCGGAGCCCGCGCCATGCTGATCCTGTCCAACCTCATTCCACGCCCGGCGCCGGATCCGGCGCTGATCGGCCAGGCCTTCGATCTCACCCCGGCGGAATCCCGCCTGGCCGCCCTGCTTGCAACCGGCGCATCGCTCGCCAGCGCTTCCGAGCACCTGCGGATCTCGCGCGAAACAGCCCGCAACCACCTCAAGTCGATCTTCTCGAAGACGGGCGCGCACCGCCAGTCGGAGCTGGTCACGCTTGTTTCTCAACTCGCTTGATTTGCATCGTCCAGCTCGGGACCGTGACCGAGGTCCTGAACCGCGCGTGTCAGCCATCATCCGCGGCAAACACGAACGCGCCAATTCCCTGCGAACAGGGAAGTTTACAGGGAAAAGCGCCCACCGCAGGCCCCGCCTTGGCAACGAGAATTGGCGAGAAGTACCTTAAATTGCCAGAAATCCCGAGCGTCCCGGCTCTCATCGGAGCAGGGAATTTTCGCTGGCGAACAGGGACTCGCATGGCCGTGAGCAGGGAAATATATCCGGCGGGCTTCAGTGGCGCGCCTCCCCTTGCGCCGCGCGAGCGGGGATACTGATCAGGAGCTGCCTGAATGGGCGAATTGGCCGATCGGAAGGTGAAGAACCGATCTCATCCATCTATTGATCGCAAGGAGGCATTTGCCTGAAAAATTTCGCGCCTTGGCGTGATCCCGGACCTAGCGTAGCATTAGGGAGTCTCATGCCTCCGGGGAGGCGGCCTTTTGTGATGCGCCTGCAAACGCTCTCGTTTCATGATTGGCTGGAGCACGCATTTGGACGCGAGGTTCGCTTTCAGCAAGCACCTTGGTACTTCGATCCTGAGCATGATTGGTGGGACCCGCCACCAGCAGAAGCCGTGTCTTATCTCACTCGGCTGTTTGAAGACCCGCAGACCGCGCTAGAGGGATTTGCTGACAGCCAAATCGCACAAGGCTTAACCTACCTTGTCAATACCAGCGCAAGCGGCGATAACAGATGGCTTTGTTCAACTGATGTGCCCATCAAAGATCGTGTCCGCTGCGTCAAGTCCATCGCGGAACTCTTTGCCAAATTGTTCGAATCGCGGTGCACCCCCAGTTTGTCCCACCTGAGCGAAGCCGATGCCGGGACGCTAAACTGTGTCTGTTATATGTGGTGGGATGCATTTCCGTGCTTGGCTCTTGCCGACGATCCGCATCTACCAACTCTCCACGATTGCGCGCTCCGCACGATGGAGCGCATCCTTCACCTCAACTCGATTGCTTGTCAGGAGAGCGCTCTGCACGGGCTCGGACACTGGCAACGCGGCTACAGTGACAAGGTGATCCCAATCATCGATCGCTTTTGCACGGTGCATGCTAAAGCTGACTTTCGGCTCTTGGCCTATGCCCAATCTGCCCGCTGCGGGTGCGTGCTGTGACCTTGGGGAAATGGCTCGATAGCAGCACGGCGGAACGCAAGATGGCGACCAAACCGTACGAGTCCCGTTGCTGAAACATTCCGCCTCACGCTGCGAAGAAACGCGATCCTTCACCTCCCGGTGATCTCTCTGAGCGGCTCGAGGTCTGCCGGAACTTTTCCGTGCCGATGTGTCAAACGCCATATTCCGCCGATGCAATGGGCGCTGTTGCATTCCTGGCCGCCGTCGCTGCAGGCGTCGGCGACGCCGCGATGACATTCGCCTTCGGCCGTAATAATCCGTCTGCGAGGCCAAACACCTGGTACACCCGGTGGGATTGCTTATCCGCGAACCAGCAATTGATGACGGGATTCCGGCCGCCGGCCCATCCGAGCTCGCGCAGTCCTCGGCGAAACGCCTCCAAGGGCCGCCAGTCAACGGTGCCCCAGGCGTCCGGCTGGACGTGCACGCCCGCAGCCAGAGCAACAGACGGCTGCAGCCTGGGCGTGATCTTGACCAGATTCAGCAGCGTCGCTGCCACGATCATCATGAGGATCCCACCAACGCTGAGCGTAATCTGCATCGCAAGCCCTTCCGATATGTCGAGCAGCGCCAGGAGGCTAACGAGCGTCAGCAGGACGCCGAGGCAGAAGATTGGCAACGAATGCTTGCCACAGAGGATGGCGCCGCGCATCACCGCACTCGTCAAGGCTTGCCGATTGGGCGGCACGAACCATACCGCCACAACCGCTAGAGCCAAGAAATGCAATAGACGCAACGGATCGAGATTGGATTTGTCTGGCGGGTAAGCCAATTTGGTCAGCCCCTGGGGGATCAACGCTTCCAACGGCTTGACTTTCCAGCTCAATGCGATGACGAGGCTGAAGATCAGATAGAGAGCGGCAGGCACGAGCACCGTGCGAGACGTTAGCCAGGGGCGCACTCGTTCGCCCTCGATTATCATCCAGGCACCAAGAACCGCCAATAGCTGCCAGGCCAGTGGATTGAAAGCCCAATGGCCGCTCGGCCACGCCGGCATGGACCAACCGAACATTTGCACCAGCGCATAAAGCGCCAGCGAGGCGCCAAGCGTCACGTTCGGCATTCGGAGCAGCAACCACAGCAACGGCGCGAAAAAGAGCTGGAGAAGCACGAAGATCGGCAATACGTCGGTATTGACCGGACGGTATTGCAGGATCGCTGCGTGGGCGAGCGCCGAGCCCGGCTGGTCCAACAGAATCCGCGTATTGCTCTCATCAGCAAGACGGTCCCCGCCTGCGAGGTGAACCAAGACGGCGCAGGCGAGCGTCAGCAGCAGAAATGCGACATAGATGTCCCAACTTCGCCGCAGGGTCCGGCGGATCACGCTGGTCCACCCCTCGCAACTCCGTACTTTGCCGTAGGCCAGCGCGCAGGTCACTCCCGAGACGAACATGAACACTTCCGCGGCATCGCTGAAGCCGTAGTTCCGTAGCGTCAGCCAACTTCCAATGTTATTGGGGACATGATCAAGAAAGATGCACCAGAGCGCGATGCCGCGGCAGGCATCAATGCGAAGGTCGCGGCTGTTGACTTTGAGCTCCGGCAGAGCGCCCGCAAATAGCTTCGGGGATGCGGTCCGATCCTGCATTGGCTTGCCTCGTCCAGGGTACGCGCAGGCTTCGAGAGGAACGAGCGACAGGAACTGAATGTAACAAAAAGCACGTTGCGGGATTCTGACAGCGCCGCAGTCCAGAATTGCTTCACACCGACCCGGCCACGACAGCAATTGCGACAAATGGTATGGCAGAGCTGCGCACAACCCTCTGGGGGAGTGCTGACTGCCGTCATCATCGTGCAAGCGCCGCAGTCTGTAAATCGGCCGGAGGTCGGTACAGAGAGGTGCCTAGGTCCTATGACCAAGGTACCGTCCGTCCTGCGGGGCCCGCGAGCTGCGCGCTTCACGTAGTCCGCTCCCTTCTTCTGACGGCGAACCCGCTGGCCGGAGCCGAGATGGAAGATGGACGATTTCGAAGGTGGGTGTATGATTTTCCATTGATCTCCGCGCGGCCAGAAGACGGAGAGCTTTTTTATGAAGGTGCTTGTTGTTGACGATCACACATTGATTCGGGCCGCGCTGCACGCCGTCCTGAAGCAACTAAAGCCAGAAGCCGTCATATTCGAAGCTTCGAGCGGCCGGGAGGCCATGCACATCGTCGAGGAGCATCCCGACATCAGCCTCATTTTGCTTGATATCAATTTGCCTGATCGCGACGGCTTCTCCGTCCTTTGCGAACTGCGCGATCGCTATGCGAGGACTGCTGTCGTCATTCTCTCGTCCTCCGATGATCAAGACACAGTCAGGCGCGCCTTCAAATTCGGCGCGCTGGGTTTCATTCCGAAAACCACGGAACGCGAGGTGATGCTCAAGGCTATTGAATTGGTGTTCTCCGGCGGAGTTTACATCCCGTTGGAGATATTGGAGAAGACGGCGGGCCCACGGCATGCAAACAAGCCAGTGACGCCCGACTCGCTCAAGGGGGTCGGGTTGACCGATCGGCAAATTGAAGTACTTGCGCTCCTGATGAAGGGGAAGAGCAACAAGGTCATTGCCACGATGCTCAATATGGCAGTGCCTACGGTGAAGAATCACATCACGGTCGTTCTCAAGGCCCTCGGCGTAGCGACGCGCACCGAGGCCATCATAAAGGTCGGAAAAATGGGCTGGGAGTGGCCGCCGAAATCTGGATCATGAAACTGCCCCGGCGTCTCTCCCACCATCGTGATCCCTAAACAGCTTGTGCATGACCGCGCGGAGCTGCATTGGGTCGACCGGCTTATGCAGCAAAACGTATCCTCGATCCTTGGCGTCCCGCAGTGGTTCAGCTGCCGTGTCGCCGCTGATGAGAATGGCAGGAATTGTCGAGCCAAACGCCGCATTGATTTGTTCAATTGCCCTGATTCCGGTCTTCCCGCGTGCGAGATGATAGTCCGAGATGATGAGGTCGGGGCGTTGTTCGCGCTCAGCAAGTCGAACCAGTGCGGCTTCGTCGGATCCGGCGGCAAGAACCGAACATCCCCATTTGCTGAGCAATCCGCCCGTTCCCTCCTGCACGATGGGAGTATCGGCAATAACAAGAATTGCCTTGCCGTCGACTGCAAAAGCGCCGGGGTGTGGTAAGTCGGCGGGCGCCGCGGCCCTGACGCATTCGTCGACCTTCGGAACCAGGATCGTGAATCGCGAACCGCGACCCACAGTCGAAGCGAGCTCAATTGGATGGTTGAGAAGCAAGCGGAGCCTGTCGACAATGGCAAGGCCGAGCCCCAGGCCGCCGGACCGGTTCTGCTCCGGAGCAGGAACTTGAAAAAACTCGCCAAAGATATTCTGCTTTTGATCCTCGGGAATGCCGGGACCGGTATCGTATACTTCGATGCGCAGCATTTCACCGCGCCGACGGCATCCGACCAGGATCCCGCCCTGCAACGTATAGCGTACAGCATTGGACACCAGATTCAGGAGTATGCGTTCGAGCAGCATGGCGTCGCTCCGCACCCAGGCGTCACTTGGCCTGACGCGTAAGCGCAAGCCTTTTTCACGCGTCGCCTGATCAAACGCGGTCTCACTTTTCTGCAACAGGCGCCCGATCGGGAATTCGGTCATGTAAGGGTTCAGCATCCCGGCATCGATTCTCGAAATGTCCAGCAGCGAATTGAACATTTCGTCCATTTCCTTGCGCGTTGCGTCGACCCGCTCGATCGTCCTCGCCCGCTCCCCCGGTTCGAGCGGCGTGCGCAGCTGGGCAACAAACAGCCCTAATGCATGTAACGGTTGCCGCAAATCATGGCTTGCCATGGCAAAAAAGCGTGATTTTGCGGCACTGGCAAGCTCCAGCTCTTGCGTTCGCTCTGCGACCTTCTGCTCGAGTTCGACGCGTGCGCGGCGCAGATGCTCCTCCGCTTTCTTGCGTACCTCGATATCGGCGCTCAGCAACAAGCTTGGAACGGTAATGCTGATCAAGAACATCAACACCAGCAGGAACGATGCGTTAAGGTCCGTGGTGGTGAACGGGCCGCCGCCCCTGAGCGTGCCCCAGATCGTGATGCCCGCAAGCATCAGGGCGACCGTCGCGGTATCGCGTGGACCGCGGCGCAGCGCCGCCCACAACATTGGCAAGATCGCCAGAAAACCCAGTGGATCTCGTCCGGGCGTTTGCTCGATCAAAGGGCTGAAAGCAATGAGTCCAACGACCGCCGCTGTCGTGAGGACGCCGACCGTCTCCTGAAGCGCATGGCGTTCGAAGTCATGATAGCGGCTTGATGCCCAAAGCACGATAACGGGAGTGATGACCAGTGCGCCTGTCACATCTCCCAGCCACCAGGTGATCCACGCGTCGGCGAAACTCTTCTGTTCGATGTACCCGAAGATTGTCAGACTGGTCAGGCCAATGCTGGCGCTGATCGGCGTCGCGATGCCGACGCAGATCACCGCAAACTTTGCGACAGAATCGGGGGTTGAAAACGTATTACATCCGCTCGACCACCGATCAATGAGATAAGCGCCGACAACCGCTTCGAGAGCATTACCGGCCGCAATCGCGATTGCGGTAGCAACCGAGCCCGCCGTCGTCGCATTTGCGATCAACGCTCCCGCAAAAATTGCTGGCCAGGTCCGATATCCCCCCAACAGCACCGCCGCCAGCGCGACACCTGTCGGCGGCCAAATTGGCGTTGAACTGGGATGAACGGAGGCGAGAGCAAGGCCACCTTTGGCCAAGACGAGATAGATGGCGCCGATTGCGACCAGACTACCGACATAGCTGACACCTCGGCTAGAATTTGTCTCGGGAGCTAATGATCGAGGATTGGACATCGTCCACGTCCTGGACTAGGCAAATGCTTCGTCTATCGAAACTGACTTTTGATCTCTGGATCTAACATCGCTAGATGGATACGGGCAGATGCACTCAGGTCCAATTGATCACAGCAGTCCGCCGGCGGACTAAGAGACGGCACGTGCGATCGAGCTGGCCGACTTGCTGTTCAATCCCCGCGGATTGCGTCAGAGAACCAGCGGGACGAACAGGGCACCGTTGCACCCCGAGGAATTCGCGCCGTCTCGTGTTCACCCCGAGCTTTGGGGGGATGCATCGTACGACGAAGATAGGCGCTCCGAAAGCCGGATTTGGACCTGGACCAGGTCGCTGTGCGCGACAAAGGCCTATCTCTCGTTGGAGTCTGGGGACTGAACCACTTGCACGATAGCTTGCTGCGACGTGACGGAAGCCTCGCTCAAAAATTAGAAGCATCCATGACCGATGAGGCGACGAGTCCGTTGCGTCGGCCGTGGCGTTTGCGCTGGGCGACGCAATTCTCCCTTGATCGAACCACCGTAAAGAAGCCTGTGATCGAGTGCCATCGTTCGACGACTTGCACGGCGGTCATCTTATTTGAGGCGCCGCCTCGTTTGTTCGCTATCGCTGACAAAACGGCGCACGCACTTCACCGCATTCAAGCATCTTTGAAGAAGCAGCACTGGCGTGCTCGCGCCGCCAGCGGGCGGCAATTAATCACTTGCGTGGGCATCCGAAGACGAATGCGCCGTACACGGCCTTCGTCCGGATTGATCAAAGCGAATTGGCAGGCATGCCGACATTCGCCCGTATCCCGGCATGCCGGTGGCTGGAAGCCGCATCATCAACTGAGGCTAGAGCCGTACGGTTCGAGCGCCTGCCGAACGCCGCACACACCAAACAAATACCGCATCATCGCTCCGTGGACCGCCTCGACCGCGCTCCACAATGTGGCAGGTGCTACAGCCCAAAGCCTCGGCCGATCTCCCGCATCAGCCTGAGCGCGGCGTCAGTATGGCGGCCATAGAACAGCGCGCGATCAAGCTGCGAAAAGATGCCCATTCCAAATAGCGCGATAGCGACGCCTCTAAGCATGGTTGTAGACCGGGTTTGAACGATGCTGCGAAGGTTCAAAACGGCCCCAGCCGCAGGATGGGGTCAACAGCCGGGGCCGGCATTCCCATTCCAATGTGCCGCAATCGGCGGTAATCGGCACGCACCCAGCTAGCCACAGGAAAGCTAACGAACCATTTCGCGTGTCCGAATTCGGTGCGATGCGCTTTGCTGTTGCGCAAACCAAAGCCCAACGCAAAGCGAGCGCCGCCCGCAATTATACGGAGGCCGAACCAGAGTTGCGGTGGCGTGGCGTCCATCTTCAGCGGCTTCTTCAGGTTGATTTTATGGCGATCCAATTTTGGGCCGTGGACCCACGAGCCTCAAAGCCAAGGCGCATCGCTTCCAACGCCTCGGCCTGTTTTCCCTGGGCATTGAGCTGCCAGGCTGTGGCGGCCTGCCGCTGAATCTCCGCCCAATAGGCATCCTTGTCCCGCGGCAGCTTGTCCCGCAGTTCTGCCAGTTTGGCGATGTCCGCCGTTGCGGCGGCTGCATTGCCAGAGCGCGCGGCGCCAAGAGCGCGGGCGAAACAGGTGATCGCATCGACTTAGGCAAACCGGCTCGGCTCGGCCTTCAGCGCGGCCGCGCCCTGCAAATCGCCGCGCTCGACCATGTAACGCGCCTGGCTGGCCGCTATCGCGTAGGGACCGGCGCGGACGGCGGGCGCATAGCCCGTCGTCGCAACCATGTCCGCGATGACGTCGCGGGCTCGGCTGTCCTGCGCGAGCTGGAGCAAGGCGTAGACCATATAATCGTCGGCATGCAGGCGCTTGCTGGGGTCCTTGCCGTCCTTGGCAGCCTTGGCGGAACGACTTGGCCTCAATGGATTCGCTCCAGTAGCCGACGCGCGTGAAAATGTGCGAGGCCATATGCAAAGCGTGCGGCGCTCCCTGCCTGCATCGATGAAAGAAGAGAGGTTCCTGAAGGTCAGCTCCTCGCGTCGTCTGGCAAAAATCCAGCAGCTCGGCGATTCCGGCCCTGATGTTCTCCCCTGAGCGTTGACCGTTAGATGTGGAGGAGAAAATCCTGACTGGTGAGTATATTCGCGGTTACATTGGTCAAGACAATTTCCATATCCGCCGACCCTTGATTCTGCGCTGTGGTCGAGTTGTTGACGTAGACAATCGTATTCGCGCCGCTCTGAATCCACCCGATACTGTGCGCGGCGACTTGGGCGCTCCCGCTGAGCAAGCCTTGGACACTCGTCACCCCCGCGATCGCCGAGGTGTCGATGATGTCTGTACCATGAACGAAATCACTGATCGTATCGTGGGTTGCAACCGTGGAATCGGAAATCGCAGCGAATACGAATTGGTCGCTTCCCGCTCCTCCTATTAACGTGTCGGCACCTCCTCGGCCCTGGATCACGTCATTTCCTGCTTGCCCATCCAGCGTGTCGCTGCCGACATCGCCAAAAATGAAGTCAGCAAAGGATGACCCACGGACGGCATTCACGCCGGTGAAGGCATCTGTTCCGGTGCCGGCGAGGTCACCGGAGGCCGTCCCATGGGAGTTGCCGGCGGCTAGATCGACAGTCACCCCATCCAGCGCATTGTAGAATGCAATGCGAGTATTGCCGTTGCCGGTAATGGTGTCATTGCCGTCCATTCCCTCGAACTCGTTGAGGGTACCGAAATCGCCGGCATTTGCACCGGAGGGGCCAAAGCTGGTTGCGATGAAAGTATCGTCGAAGTTAGTCCCGCGAATCGCCTCAATTGATCGAAGAGTGTCTGTTCCGATCGAAGCGTCGCCGGCCACCACGCCTGACGCCATATCGACTTGAATACCTGAAACCGAACCGTCGTTGTTATAGAACGCCCTGTCGAAGCCAGTTTTGCCGTCGATGAAGTCATTGCCGCCGCGACCGGCAAAATCTTCAGCTGTGCCATTGGGATTGTTGGAGCCGGTGATGGTATCGGCGAATGACGACCCTGACACCGAGCTAACGCCCGAAAAGGTATCGGTGCCTACCGACGCATCGCCGGTTACGGTACCCGACGCGCCGCTGGTGGTGCTGGTCCAGCTATTGAGACCGAAAGTGATCGTCACGGGACCGGTTGCATTGGCGTAGATCAGACGCGTGTTGCCGTTGCCGGTAATGGCATCGTCACCACCAAGTCCCTCGAACTGGTTGAAGCTGCCGTTGTTGCCGACGTTAAGAGCGCCTGCAAGGCCGTATCCCGTTGCCACATAGGTGTCGGCAAGGACGGTTCCCTGGATGGCTTCGATCGAACGCAGCGTGTCCGTACCGATCGAGGAGTCGCCCGTGGCGGTGCCGGACGCCATGTCAATGGCGACACTGCCGGTCGAAAGATAGATGTTGTTGTAGCTTGCGGTATCTAAGCCGCCGCGACCGTCAATCGTGTCGTTGCCGCCAAGCCCGGTAAATATCTCGTTGATGCCGCTTCCCGACAAGGAATCGGCGAACATCGTGCCCATGACGGCATTGACGCCCGTGAACGTATCGCTTCCGACCGAGACGTCCCCGGTAGCCGTGCCGGCTGCTATGTCCACCACGACGCCTGCGGTCGCATTGTTGAATCCGAGGCGCGTATTGCCGTTGCCGGTGATGATGTCGTTGCCGCCTTCGCCGGTGAACTCGTTGAAGGTCCCGAGCGAGCCGGAGTTCGTGCTGGCGCTGCTAAATCCGACGGCGTTGTAGGTATCGGCAAATTTGGTGCCACGGACCGCTTCGATCGACACAAGTGTATCAGAACCAACCGTGGCATCCCCCGTCAGGGTGCCAGCCGCGAGACTGATCGTGATACCCGACGTGGTGGTCGGATCGTTATTATAGTCGACGCGGTCGAAGCCGCCGCGGCCATCGATCACGTCGTTGCCAGCGAACCCCGCAAACACCTCGACCGTGCCGAATCCATTGTTGCTTCCGAACAGAGTATCGGCGAACGAAGAGCCCCAGACGACAAGAATCCCCGAGCCAACAAACGTGTCGTGACCAACGGATCCATCTCCATCCGCTGCCCCGGCTGCGATGTCGACAGTCACACCGGCGGTGGCGCTCACATAGGAGACCCGCGTCAGAGCCGCGCCTAAAGGATTCACGTCACTCAGAATGGTGTCGTTGCCACCGCGGCCCTCGAACTCGTTGAACCCGATCGGCGTACCGGGCGTACCGGTGCCCCCAGCGAAACCGGTCGCATTGAAGGTGTCCGCAAAATCACTGCCAACCACGGCTTCGATCGCAACGAGCGTATCGGTACGCACTCCCGGTCCGGATACCGTTCCCGCCGCAAGGTTCACGGAGATCCCGCCCGTGGCATCGGTATAGACAGCGCGGTCAAAATCGGCCCCGCCATCGAGCAGATCGTTGCCGCCGAATCCCTGAAGCCGATCATTTCCGGCGAGGCCGGAGATTGCATCCGCTTGACTCGTTCCGAGCAGCACATCCGAGCCCGAGGTGCCGTTGGTGGCGTTGGGAAAGATGAAGTCGCTCTGCTGGAGGCTTGTTACACCTATCAGCGTCAGAGTATTCCCGCTTCCGACGTCGATGATGGTGTTGCCGCCGCTCACCGTTACCTTCGATTGAACATCTGCGAGCGTGAAGAAGCCTGACAACCCTGTCAGATCGATCGTGTCGCCTTGGGTACGGTTAAAGTCCGTGATAGTGTCTGCTCCGTCACTATCGGCGTAGACAAAGGTGTCGGCGCCGTTTCCGCCGGTCAAGGTATCGGCGCCACCGCGGCCGTCGATCCGATCATTGCCGTCCCTGCCGTCGAGGGCATTGGCATTGGCATCCCCGAGAATGACGTCAGCGAAAGCTGAACCGCGGACGGCATTCACGCCGGTGAACGTGTCTGTCCCGACACCTGCGAGGTCACCGGAGGCCGTCCCGTGGGAGTTGCCGGCTGCGAGGTCGACGGTCACCCCATCGAGAGCATTGTAGTATGCGATGCGGGTATTGCCGTTGCCGGTGATCGTGTCATTGCCGGCCATTCCCTCAAACTCGTTGAGGGTACCGAAATCGCCGACATTTGCGCCGGAGACGCCGAAATTGGTCGCGACATAAGTGTCGGCGAAGCCGGTTCCGCGGATCGCTTCGATGGATCGGAGAGTGTCCGTTCCGACAGCAGCGTCGCCGGTCACCACGCCCGAAGCCATATCGATTTGAATACCCGACGCCGAACCATCGTTGTTGTAGAAGGCCCTGTCGAAACCCGTTTTACCGTCGATGAAGTCATTGCCGCCGCGACCGGCAAATTCCTCCGAGGTGTTGTTTGGATTGTTCGAGCCGGTGATAATGTCGGCAAATGACGACCCCGACACCGAGCCGACACCGGAGAAGGTGTCGGTGCCCACGGACCCATCACCGGTCACGGTACCCGACGCGCCGCTGGTGGTGCTGGTCCAGCCGTTGAGAGCGAAAGTGATCGTCACGGGGCCGGTTGCATTGGCGTAGGTCAGCCGGGTGTTGCCGTTGCCGCTGATGACGTCGTTACCGCCCATTCCCTCGAATTGATTGAAGCTGCCATTGTTGCCGACATTGGCATAGGGAAGGCCGGTCGCGGGATCGATAGCGCCGGTGACGCCGAAATTAGTCGCGTCATAAGTGTCGGTAAAATTAGTGCCCTGAATGCCTTCGATTGAACGCAAGATGTCGGTGCCACTCGAGGCATCTCCGGTCACCGTTCCAGCGGCAAGGTGAACGCTGATCCCCCCCGTCGTGAAGGTCAGGTTGGCATATTGCGCCGTGTCGAAGCCGCCTTTTCCGTCGATGAAATCATCGCCGGCAAGGCCCATGAAGTTCTCATTGGCGCCGCTTCCAGAAAAGGTGTCGGCAAACATCGAGCCCATGACGGCGTTGACCCCGGTGAATGTATCGGTACCCACGGAGGCATCGCCGGTCGCTGTGCCCGCGAGGAAATCGACCGTCACGCCGGCGGTTGATTGCGTATATTGAAGTCGGGTGTTGCCGTTGCCGATGATGCCATCGTTGCCGCCCATGCCTTCGAAATTGTTGAAGGTGCCGCTCGATCCGGCATTGGTGCTGGTGCCGCTGAAACCAGTGGCATCGTAAGTATCGGCGAAGTTGGTGCCGCGGACGGCTTCCACTGAACGCAGCGTATCGGTCCCGATTGTCGCCTCGCCAGTGACCGTTCCGGCCGCAAGATTGACGGTTATGCCCGTGGTGGTGGTGGCGTCGTTGTTGTAGACGGCAAAATCGTAGCCGCCGCGGCCATCGATCAGATCGTTGCCGGCACGAGCGTCATATTGCTCGAAAGTGCCGTTCGGATTGTCGCTGCCCCGCAGCGTGTCTCCAAATGCTGACCCAATGACCGCATTGACATTGGTGAAGGTGTCGTTGCCGACTGATGCATCGCCGTTCGCCGTTCCCGCGGCGAAATCAACGACCACTGCCGCTGTCGCACTGACATAGGAAATGCGGGTCAGAATCTCTCCGGAAGGATTGACCGTGCCGGCGATGATGTCATCTCCCCCCATGCCTTCGAAGCTGTTGAAGCCAATTGGCGTGCCAGGCACCCCGGCATTGCCGCTGAAACCGACCGCCGAGTAGTAATCGGCAAAGCTGCTGCCCTGGATGGCTTCGATACCGACCAGAGTGTCGGTGCCGACACCCGGCCCCGTCACGGTTCCTGCCGTCAGATCGGCGGTGATGCCCCCGGTCGCGTCGAGATAGACCGCTCGATCAACGCCCGACAAACCATTGAATGTGTCATTACCGCCGAAGCCTTGGAATGCATCGTTCCCGGCGGTCCCTGTCAGGGTGTTGTCGCCAGCATCGCCGAGAATGGCGCCGAGCACGCCGACAGAATAGACCACCGCGCCGCTGGTTGCGGTGTTGCCGGCCGCATCGCTCACCCGTGCGGTCAGCGAGTTGCCGCCCTGGTTCAGCGTGACCGTCGTGCTCCAGCTGCCGTTGCCCTGCACGATCGCGGTGCCGATCGTGGTGGTGCCATCCAGGATGGTGACGCTGGCGCCGGCATCGGCGACGTCGACCGTGCCGGTGATGGTCTGGCTGGCCTGGTTGACGGGCCCGCCCGCGCTGGTGATCGCGACGGTCGGCGCCGCCGTGTCGAGCGTGAAGTTTAGCGAGGCCGAGCCGGTGTTGCCAAAAGTGTCGGTTTGGCTCGCCACGATGGTGTGTAATCCGTCGGCCAGCCCGCTCGGCGTAAACGACCACGCCCCTTGCGCATCGGTCGTTGCCGTAGCGGTGCTGAGAACACCATCGATCGTCAGATGCACCACCGTGTTGGCGAGGCCGGTGCCGCTCAGCGCTGGGTTGGTGGTGAGGTGATCGGTGGCCGAGGTGCCGGTGTCGGAGACCAGGGCCTCGGTCACCGTCGGGCCGGTGGTGCTGAGGGTGTAGACCACCGCGCCGCTGGTCGCGATGTTGCCGGCCGCATCACTGACCCGTGCGGTCAGCGAGTTCGGGCCATTGTTGAGCGTGACCGTTGTGCTCCAGGTCCCGTTGGCCTGCACGATGGCCGTGCCGATCGTGGTGGTGCCATCCAGGATGGTGACGGTGGCGCCGGCATCGGCGACGCCGACCGTGCCGGTGATGGTCTGGCTGGCCTGGTTGACGGGTCCGCCGGCGCTGGTGATCGCGACCGCGGGTGCCGCCGTGTCCAGCGTGAAGCTCAGCAAGGCCGAGCCGGTGTTGCCAAAAATGTCGGTTTGGCTTGCGACGATGGTGTGCGGTCCGTCCGCCAGCCCGGTCGGTGTAAACGACCACGCCCCTTGTGCGTCGGTGGTCGCCGTCGCCGCGATCGAGCTGCCGTCGATGGTGAAGTGCACCACGGTGTTGGCAAGGCCGGTGCCGCCCAGCGCTGGGTTGGCGGTGACGTGGTCGGTGACTGAAGTGCCGGTGTCGGCAACCAGGGCCTCGGTCACCGTCGGGCCGACGGTGCTGAGCGTATAGACCACCGCGCCGCTGGTTGCGGTGTTGCCGGCCGCATCGCTGACCCGTGCGGTCAGGGAGTTGCCACCCTGGTTCAGCGTGACCGTGGTGCTCCAGCTGCCGTTGCCCTGCACGATCGCGGTGCCGATCGTGGTGCTGCCGTCCAGGAGGGTGACGGTGGCGCCGGCATCGGCGACGCCCACCGTGCCGGTGATGGTCTGGCTCGCCTGGTTGGTCGGTCCGCCCGCGCTGGTGATCGCAACCGCGGGTGCCGTGGTGTCCAGCGTGAAGCTCAGTGCTGCGCTCGTCGAACTGTTGCCGGCGACATCGCTGAACCGCGCCGTCACCTGCTTGGCGCCATCGGCGCCGAGATCGCCGGCAGTCACCGTCAAGCTGACACTTCCGGCCGATATGTCGACTGCCGTGATCACATGCGTGACCGGATGCGCCAGCGGCGAGCCGCCCAGTAACAGCTGCACCGTATCGCCGATGGCATCGGTCGGGTTCAGCGCCACCGTGAAGCTCGGCGAGGTCGCCGAGGTGATGTTGTCCGTGCTCGAGGTACCAGTATCCGAACCCGCCGTCAGATCTGGCGTGCCACCGGTCGGTGCCGTCGTGTCGAGGGTGAAGCTCAGCGACGCCGAGCCGGTGTTGCCAAAGGTATCGGTTTGGCTTGCGACAATGGTGTGTAGTCCGTCGGCCAGCCCGGTCGGTGTAAACGACCACGCCCCTTGCGCATCGGTGGTCACCGTCGTCGCGATCGGGCTGCCGTCGATGGTGAAGTGCACCACGGTGTTGGCGAGGCCGGTACCGCTCACGGCCGGGTTGGCGGTGACATGGTCGGTGGCGGAGGTGCCGGTGTCGGAGACCAGGGCCTCGGTCACGGTCGGACCGGTGGTGCTGAGCGTATAGACCACCGCGCCGCTGGTCGCGATGTTGCCGGCGGCATCGCTCACCCGTGCGGTCAGCGAGTTCGGGCCATTGTTGAGCGTGACCGTGGCGCTCCAGGTCCCGTTGGCCTGCACGATCGCGGTACCGATCGTCGTGCTGCCGTCCAGGATGGTGACGGTGGCGCCGGCATCGGCGACGCCGACCGTGCCGGTGATGATCTGGCTGGCCTGGTTGACGGGTCCGCCGGTGCTGATGATGGCGACCGTCGGTGCCGTCGTGTCGAGCGTGAAGCTCAGCGCCGCGCTCGTCGAACTGTTGCCGGCGACATCGCTGAACTGCGCCGTGATCTGTTTGGTGCCATCGGCTCCGAGATCGCCGGCAGTCACTGTCAGATTAACGTTGCCCGCCGTCACGTCGGCGGCCGTGATCACATGCGTGACCGGGTGCGCCAGCGGCGAGCCGCCCAGCAACAGCCGCACCGTATCGCCGATGGCAACCGTCGGGGTCAGCAACACCGTGAAGCTTGGCGACGTCGCCGAAGTGATGTTGTCGGTAGCCGAGGTACCGCTGTCCGAGCCCGCTGTCAGGTCCGGTGTACCGCCGGTCGGCGCCGTGGTGTCGAAGGTGAAGCTCAGCGACGCCGAGCCGATGTTGCCAAAGGTATCGGTCTGGCTTGCGACAATGGTGTGTAGTCCGTCGGCCAGCCCGGTCGGTGTAAACGACCACGCCCCTTGCGCATCGGTGGTCACCGTCGTCGCGATCGGGCTGCCGTCGATGGTGAAGTGCACCACGGTGTTGGCAAGGCCGGTGCCGTTCAGCGCCGGATCGGCGGTGACGTGATCGTTGACTGACGTGCCGGTATCGGCGACCAGGGCCTCGGTCACGGTCGGGCCGGTGGTGCTGAGGGTGTAGACCACTGCGCCGCTGGTCGCGGTGTTGCCGGCCGCATCGCTCACCCGGGCGGTCAGCGAGTTCGGGCCATTGTTGAGCGTGACCGTGGTGCTCCAGCTGCCGTTGCCTTGCACGATGGCGGTGCCGATCGTCGTGCTGCCGTCCAGGATGGTGACGGTGGCGCCGGCATCGGCGACGCCCACCGTACCGGTGATGGTCTGGCTGGCCTGGTTGACCGGTCCGCCTGCGCTGGTGATCGCGACCGTCGGTGCCGTGGTGTCCAGCGTGAAGCTCAGCGAGGCCGAGCCGGTGTTACCGAAGCTGTCAGTCTGGCTCGCGACGATGGTGTGCAATCCGTCGGCCAGCCCGCTCGGCGTAAACGACCACGCCCCTTGCGCATCCGTGGTCACTGTCGCCGCGATCGGGCTGCCGTCGATGGTGAAGTGCACCACGGTGTTGGCAAGGCCGGTGCCGCCCAGCGCTGGGTTGGCGGTGACGTGGTCGGTGACTGAAGTGCCGGTGTCGGCAACCAGGGCCTCGGTCACCGTCGGGCCGACGGTGCTGAGCGTATAGACCACCGCGCCGCTGGTTGCGGTGTTGCCGGCCGCATCGCTGACCCGTGCGGTCAGGGAGTTTGGGCCGTTGTTGAGCGTGACCGTGGCGCTCCAGCCGCCGTTGCCCTGCACGATGGCGGTGCCGATCGTGGTGGTGCCGTCCAGGATGGTGACGGTGGCGCCGGCATCGGCGACGCCGACCGTGCCGGTGATGGTCTGGCTGGCCTGGTTGGTCGGTCCGCCCGCGCTGATGATCGCAACCGCGGGTGCCGTGGTGTCGAGTGTGAAGCTCAGCGCTGCGCTCGTCGAACTGTTGCCGGCGACATCGCTGAACTGCGCCGTGATCTGTTTGGTGCCATCCGATCCGAGATCGCCGGCGGTCACTGTCAGATTAACGTTGCCCGCCGTCACGTCGGCGGCCGTGATCACATGCGTGACCGGGTGCGCCAGCGGCGAGCCGCCCAGCAGCAGCCGCACCGTATCGCCAATGGCATCGGTCGGGTTCAGCGCCACCGTGAAGCTCGGCGAGGTCGCCGAGGTGATGTTGTCCGTGCTCGAGGTACCAGTATCCGAACCCGCCGTCAGATCTGGCGTGCCACCGGTCGGTGCCGTCGTGTCGAGGGTGAAGCTCAGCGACGCCGAGCCGGTGTTGCCAAAGATGTCGGTTTGGCTTGCGACAATGGTGTGTAATCCGTCGGCCAGCCCGCTCGGCGTAAACGACCAGGCGCCTTGCGCATCGGTGGTCACCGTCGTCGCGATCGGGCTGCCGTCGACGGTGAAGTGCACCACGGTGTTGGCGAGGCCGGTACCGCTCACGGCCGGGTTGGCGGTGACCTGGTCGGTGGCGGAGGTGCCGGTGTCGGCGACCAGGGCCTCGGTCACGGTCGGGCCGGTAGTGCTGAGGGTGTAGACCACCGCGCCGCTGGTCGCGGTGTTGCCGGCCGCATCGCTCACCCGGGCGGTCAGCGAGTTCGGGCCATTATTGAGCGTGACCGTGGTGCTCCAGGTCCCGTTGGCCTGCACGATGGCGGTACCGATCGTCGTGGTGCCATCCAGGATGGTGACGCTGGCGCCGGCATCGGCGACGTCGACCGTGCCGGTGATGGTCTGGCTGGCCTGATTGACGGGTCCGCCGGTGCTGGTGATGGCGACCGTCGGTGCCGTGGTGTCCAGCGTGAAGCTCAGCGAGGCCGAGCCGGTGTTGCCGAAGATGTCAGTCTGGCTCGCGACGATGGTGTGCAATCCGTCGGCCAGCCCGCTCGGCGTAAACGACCACACCCCTTGCGCATCGGTGGTCACCGTCGTCGCGATCGGGCTGCCGTCGACGGTAAAGTGCACCACGGTGTTGGCAAGGCCGGTGCCGCTCAGCGCCGGGTTGGTGGTGAGGTGATCGGTGACCGAAGTGCCGGTGTCGGCAACCAGGGTCTCGGTCACGGTCGGGCCGACGGTGCTGAGCGTATAGACCACCGCGCTGCTGGTCGCGGTGTTGCCGGCCGCATCGCTGACCCGTGCGGTCAGCGAGTTGCCGCCCTGGTTCAGCGTGACCGTGGTACTCCAGGTCCCGTTGGCCTGCACGATGGCGGTGCCGATCGTGGTGGTGCCGTCCAGGAGGGTGACGGTGGCGCCGGCATCGGCGACGCCGACCGTGCCGGTGATGGTCTGGCTGGCCTGGTTGACGGGTCCGCCGGTGCTGGTGATGGCGACCGTCGGTGCCGCCGTGTCCAGCGTGAAGCTCAGCGCGGCCGAGCCGGTGTTGCCAAAAGCGTCGGTTTGGCTCGCCACGATGGTGTGCGGTCCGTCGGCCAGCCCGGTCGGTGTAAACGACCAGGCCCCTTGCGCATCGGCGGTCGCCGTCGCCACGATCGTGCTGCCGTCGATGGTGAAGTGCACCACGGTGTTGGCATGGCCGGTGCCGTTCAGCGCCGGGTTAGTGGTGAGGTGATCGGTGGCGGAGGTGCCGGTGTCGGAGACCAGAGCCTCGGTCACGGTCGGGCCGGTGGTGCTGAGCGTGTAGACCACCGCGCCGCTGGTCGCGGTGTTGCCGGCCGCATCGCTCACCCGAGCCGTCAGGGAGTTGCCGCCCTGGTTCAGCGTGACCGTGGTACTCCAGGTCCCGTTGGCCTGCACGATGGCGGTGCCGATTGCGGTGGCATTATCCAGGATGGTGACGGTCGCCCCGGCATCGGCGACGCCGACCGTGCCGGTGATGGTCTGGCTGGCCTGGTTGACCGGCCCGCCCGCGCTGGTGATGGCGACCGTCGGTGCCGTGGTGTCCAGCGTGAAGCTCAGCGCGGCCGAGCCGGTGTTGCCAAAAGCGTCGGTTTGGCTCGCCACGATGGTGTGTAATCCGTCGGCCAGCCCGGTCGGCGTAAACGACCAGGCGCCTTGCGCATCGGTGATTGCCGTAGAGGCGATGAGAACACCATCGATCGTCAGATGCACGACGGTGTTGGCCAAGCCGGTGCCGTTCAGCGCCGGATTGGCAGTGACGTGATCGGTGGCCGACGTGCCGGTGTCGGCAATCAGGGCCTCGGTCACGGTCGGACCTGTGGTACTGAGCGTGTAGACCACGGCGCCGCTGGTCGCGGTGTTGCCGGCCGCGTCGCTGACCCGTGCGGTCAGCGAGTTCGGGCCATTGTTCAGCGTGACCGTTGTGCTCCAGCCGCCGTTGCCCTGCACGATGGCGGTGCCAATCGTCGTGCTGCCGTCCAGGATGGTGACGGTGGCACCGGCATCGGCGACGTCAACCGTGCCGGTGATGGTCTGGCTGGCCTGATTGACGGGTCCGCCGGTGCTGGTGATGGCGACCGTCGGCGCCGTCGTGTCCAGCGTGAAGCTCAGCGAGGCCGAGCCGGTGTTGCCGAAGATGTCAGTCTGGCTCGCCACGATGGTGTGCGATCCGTCAGTCAGCCCGCTCGGCGTAAATGACCAGGCGCCTTGCGCATCGGTGGTCACTGTCGTCGCGATCGGGCTGCCGTCGACGGTGAAGTGCACCACGGTGTTGGCGAGGCCGGTGCCGCTCAGCGCCGGGTTGGCGGTGACGTGGTCGGTGGTCGAAGTGCCGGTGTCGGAGACGAGACTCTCGGTCACCGTCGGGCCGCTGGTGCTCAGCGTGTAGACCACCGCGCTGCTGGTTGCAGTGTTGCCGGCCGCATCGCTGACCCGTGCGGTCAGGGAGTTGCCGCCCTGGTTCAGCGTGACCGTGGTGCTCCAGGTCCCGTTGGCCTGCACGATGGCGGTACCAATCGCAGTGGTGCCGTCCAGGATGGTGACGGTGGTGCCGGCATCGGCGATGCCCACCGTACCGGTGACGGTCTGGCTGGCCTGGTTGACCGGCCCGCCCGCGCTGGTGATCGCGACGGTCGGCGCCGTCGTGTCGAGCGTGAAAACAACGGGCACGCTCGTTGTGACGTTGGCGCTAGGGTCCAAAGCCACGATGCTGTGGTCGCCATCACCTGCCAGGGTGACCGCCAGGCTCCAAACGCCGCCGGAGCCAACGGTAACCGTTCCAATCTGCGTCGTAACACCATTGTATGTGTCGTACAGCGTCACCGTGCTTCCAACGAAGGAAGGATCAACTGTTCCGCTGATTGTTTGATTTCCTTGGTTGGTTGGGCCGCCTGCGCTGCTGATAAGGACAGGTTCGAATGAAGCCACAACAACAGCTTGCGATGGGTCCAAAGTGGGGACGAGCGGCTTCGAGGCGGAGGCAGAAGTCCCCGCGATGGAAGCGAGCGTCACAACAACTGGAGCGATCGATCCCCCACCAGCTTGGCCTTTTATGTCGTCCCCTATAATGGTGGTTGGAGCTTCAGTGGGTGATGGTGGGGGGCTCCCAGCGAACTTCTGCAGCGACTTTGTGTCGACGTCTCCTCGCTTGCCGTCGCTAGGAGCCGGAGTGTCTGGAGCAATCTGTTTCCCGATATCGTAGGTCGTCAACACCTGTTGAAAAGCGTTGAACTCCTGCGCAACTTGCCCTGGGGTCTTGCTGACAGTTTGAGTGATCACCTCGAAATTCGCGGTTGGCGTGATGGTTAGCGATGGACCGTCGCTGGTAACTATCCCGATCGGATCCCCCGCAGTACAAACGCCTTGAAGCAAGTTCGTCGCTGGAACGCATTTGAAGACTTGTACGGAATGAACTCGGCCGTCTTGCTGATCAGCGACAGAGACCGAGACTTTCCCATCCACAGCATCGACGCTGAGAAGGACGGCAGTACCGCGAATTCCAATCACGGCAGTCGGCGTCGCGACCTGCATGTCGCCGCTTTTCGCGACCTGGCCAGCGACGAAACTGGCGGCACCCTGGATGAGAGTGAACATCGAATGGTTCGTGCCACTCGTCAGGCTGACTAAGGTGCCACTCGCACTACTCTGCCCCTCATACCCCAATTCGTTCAACATGAACCGAGCGTTGGCGCTCAGGTTGAACGTGCTGCCGTCGATAAGGACGAGACCAATGGTAGAGCCGCTTCCAGTTTGCACGACATCGTTCTGATAAACGACATCCCCATTATTCGCCTCGATCGTAACGCCGTTGCGAACGATGCTGGCGCTTCCCGTTACGGTCGCGACACGGCCAATCACCTTTCCAGCAGCGGCATTACCTCCGGCTTGCGCAAAGGTTTGATAACCGGTGAGGGCTTCGACCACTCTCGCATCGAGCAGCGCGCCGTCCGACGAGCTGAGCGGCAAACGCTTCTCGCCGAGAAAGTAATTGGGGATCGTGATCCGATGGTCAGAATCGGAAATGATGAGATCATGACCTGAACGTGCATAGTCCCCTGAGAACAAGAGATGCGCGTCCGAAATGATGAGTGCGTGAGCTGGGGCAGGCTTAGGGAAACTAAAGGACGCCCCAGCCATATCAGATCCGGCAACATCGAACTTTTGGTTCAATGGGGTAGTCAAACCAGCCCCCACCCATAAATTTGCAAATTAAATAATTAAATGCTAATAGCACCCCGTAAATTTAATTAAAAGAGCTATTTGATCTGGCTGGAACGCTGAAAGCCTGCGGTGGTTTGGCCCGTGATAATCACGCTGGCCCGAGTGTCCGTGGCTGACGATCATAAACGACACACGCTGGGTCCATCCGCATGGTGCAATCAAGAGGGCTTCATCGCCTGGACCTGTTGGAAGTGCGCCGTCAGCTGGTGCGCGCGCGCAATCGGCACTCCAATAACAGGAGCATTGTGAGGCGCATCAACGGTCTGTTATGTCGAATTTATCACTTGGATGCGATCGAACCCAAAGGAGGTCGGCGAATCCGCGAAGCCATTCAAATTGCGCTGCGAGATACATCCAAGGATTAGTTGACCAAAGTCCCGCGCCCCGCTCCCTTATTATCCGCGATTGCGCGGTGCGTTCACTCGCGAGCGTATCCTGCCATATCTCGGCCAGTGGACAATTGCGACAGACCGCGAGTTGACCGCCGCTTGCGGTTTTTACCGTTTGCCGCTGGGCGCGTGATTGCACGTCTTATGGAAAGCGTTCGCCGCCCCGGCCATCTGAAGCGATAGCTGGTCCATGGCCGATCCTTCTTCAGCCAGGCGCTTCTCAACGTACTGCTGCTCAACGTCGGTCAACGCAGTTTCTAGCAGGCGCAAATACCGCTCAACATTCTTCCTATGGGTCTGCAAACGGACAATCGTTTCGTCGCTCATGTTCTATCCAATAGGTAGCGGCGCAATATTGCAAAATAGCTCTGAAAAGCCGCGTCAAAAAAACCAAAATATAAATAACAGATTTAAAATGGCAGAACAATCGAAGCGGATCAAGACTCAGCCTCGCGGTGAATTGCTTATGCTCCACACGCCGGATTTTTGAATTTACTAAAATCCAAACTCCCTTTACCCTAGGGGTATATTGCTATGCGAAATTTGATTGTGGGGCAGCGTTATGTCGAGTGCGATTGAGTTGATCGTTGGCGGTTTCACTCGGCTAAAAGACCAGCTGTCGCTCGAAGCTCTCCGGATGCATCGCTAGCGGTTGGCCGCTGATCTGAAGGCCACAACTGGTTTCGATTGCCGATCATCTATCGTCCAAATCGAGCAAGACATCGCGGCCATTGAAGCGGGGCTCCGGACGCTTTCTCAACCGGTCAGCGGCTGATCGGACAAGCGAGGGTGAGAGAGACCGAAGGCGGTTAGTCCGCTCCACCCCACGCCGATTTGCCGCCGGAATACTGGCAGGCGCTCCTCGACGATCCACGCTTCGGCCTGTCGGGCAAACTCTAGATGGCACCCGTAAATTTCCCAATGTTGCCTGCCTCGGGCCGCCGGCAAGATGACAACATGAAAGCATCGAAGCCGAAGGAATGGAGCGACCTCGAACGCAGGAAGCTTTCGGCAATGAGCCGCCGGCGGTACGGCGCGGCGGAGATTGCCGCGGCCCTTCGCCGGCATGTCGGCTCAGTCAAGCGGATGGCGCGAGAAATGGGGCTACTTCTGAAAAAATGACGATCGGACGAATTTCATCGATCTATTGCAAGACAGAACGCCTGTCCGCGTTCGACCGATGCCGCACCTGATCGGTAACCAGAATTCAGGACCGCTCCGTTGGTAGTCGAGCTTAGCTCGGCTGGCCACGCCGCTCCATCTGTGGCAAGCTCGATTTTATTCAACGAGCTCAACAGGTATCTCGCCACCCGACATCGGGTTCCGTAGAGGCCAGCAGTTGAACCCAGTCTTTCGGTTCGGCGCGCATGGATAGCGACTTCCAGGCGTTATGGGAGGACGACGACCGCATCTTTTGCCGGGCATCGCGCCAGGGCTCCGATGGTGGCCGCAAAACTGTGCTGGCCGTGCTTCCCGCCGAGCATGCCCCATCAACGAGCCGGGATCGCCTGGCTCACGAATATGCACTAAAGGACGAGCTCGACAGCGCGTGGGCCTTGCGGCCGCTCGAACTTGTCAGGGAGGGCGGCCGGCCCGTGCTGCTGCTCGAGGATCCCGGCGGCGAGCCGCTGGAGCGCCAGCTCCAAGCGCCTATGCAGGTGGGAACGTTCTTGCATCTCGCCGTCCACATCACGGCGGCTCTTGGCAAGGTCCATCAGCGTGGGCTCGTGCACAAAGACATCAAGCCGCACAACATCATCGTGAATCGCGCGACCGGCGAAGTCAGACTCACGGGTTTCGGCATTGCCTCGCGACTCCCGCGCGAGCGCCAATCACCCGAACCGCCTGAAACCATCGCCGGCACCCTCGCCTATATGGCACCCGAGCAGACCGGACGAATGAACCGCTCGATCGACGCGCGCAGTGATCTATACGCGTTGGGCGTCACCTTCTATCAGATGCTCGCCGGCGTGCCCCCGTTTACCGCAGCCGATCCGATGGAATGGGTGCACTGCCATATCGCCAGGAGGCCTGTGCCGCCCGCCGAGCGTCGGAAGCAAGTGCCCAATTTCCTTTCGGCCATCATCATGAAGCTGCTCGCCAAGACCGCCGAGGAGCGCTATCAGACCGCGGCCGGTCTGGAGAGCGATCTCCGGCGCTGCCTCGCCGCCTGGGAGGCTCGGCAGGGGATCGACGACTTCCCCCTGGGCGAGCGCGACATCCCGGACCGGCTGCTCATCCCCGAGACGCTCTATGGGCGCGCGCGAGACATCGAAGTCTTGCTCGCGGCCTTCGACCGCATGGTCCAGGGCAGCACGCCTGCGCTGGTGTTGGTCTCGGGATACGCCGGCATCGGCAAGTCAGCTGTCGTCAACGAGCTGCACAAGGTGCTGGTGCCCTCGCGCGGCCTGTTCGCCGACGGCAAATTCGACCAATACAAGCGCGACATTCCCTATGCCACATTGGCGCAGGCGTTCCGCAGCCTGCTCCGGGGCCTTCTGGCGAAGAGTGAGGTCGAGCTGGCGCCCTGGCGCGATGCCCTGCACAAGGCGTTAGGCCCGAACGGCGGGCTATTGGTGGACCTGGTCCCCGAGCTGAGGCTCATCATCGGCGAGCCGCCGCGGGTACCCGACCTGGCTCTGCAGGATGCGCAAAGGCGCTTCCACCAAGTGGTGCGGCAGTTCATCGGCGTGTTCGCGCGACCGGAGCATCCACTGGCGCTATTCCTCGACGACCTGCAATGGCTAGACTCGGCGACGCTTGACCTGCTCGAGGATCTAATGACTCAGGCGGATGTGAGCCATCTGCTGATGATCGGCGCTTACCGCGATAACGAGGTCGACGCCGCGCATCCTCTGCGGCGCAGGATCGCCGCCATCAAAAATTGCAGCGGCATCGTTGAGGAGATCGCGCTAGCGCCGCTTGCCACCGAGCATGTCGGGCAGCTGATCGCCGACTCGTTGCGTTGCGAGCCGAGTTATGCCGCGTCCCTGGTGCAGATAGTGCAGGAGAAAGCGGGTGGCAATCCGTTCTTCGCCATCCAGTTTCTTCACGAGCTCGTCGAGGAGCGTTTGCTTGCGTTCGATCATACGTCGCCGTGCTGGACGTGGGATCTCGATCTCATTCGCGCCAAGGGCTATACCGACAATGTGGTGGACCTCATGGTCGGCAAACTCGCGCGCCTTCCGGCCGACACGCAGGCAGCGTTGCAGCAGCTCGCCTGTCTCGGTAACAGCGCCACGATCACGCTGTTGGCCCTTGTTCTGGGAAAATCGGCGGCTGAAGTCGACGCAGCGCTGTGGGAAGCCGCGCACGAGGAGCTGGTCGAGCGACGGCAAGGCTATTACAGATTCACCCACGACCGGGTGCAGGAAGCCGCCTATTCAAGCAAACCGGAAGCCGAGCGTGCGGAAGCCCATCTCGCCATCGGCCGGCTCCTCGTGGCGAATACTCCCACAGAACAGCACGGGGACGTGATCTTCGACATTGTCAATCAGCTCAACCGCGGCGTTGCGTTGATCACCTCACGAGACGAACGAGCGAAGCTGACCGAGCTCAACCTGCTCGCAGCCAAGCGCGCCAAAGCGTCCACCGCCTATGACTCGGCACTGACTTATCTCAAAGCCGGCGCGGCCCTGTTGCTGGAGGATTGCTGGGAGAGCAGGCATGAACTGGCCTTCTCCCTGGAGATCAACCGGGCAGAATGCGAGTTTCTGACCGGCGCGCTGGCGGAAGCGGAGCGACGCCTGATGGCTCTCTCAGCCCGTGCGGCCGGGCCTGTCGAGTTAGCCACGGTCTCGTGCCTGCGCATTGACCTGTACACGAGGCTCGATCGGAGTAGCGATGCAATTGCTGTTGCTCTCGATTACCTCCGCCACCTGACCATCGACTGGCCGCCCCATCCGACGGAGGAGGAGGCGCGAGGTGAATACGACCGCGTCCGCTCCCAACTTGGCGGGCGCCGTATCGAAGCTTTGATCGATCTGCCCTTAATGAGTGATTCGGTGTCTCTCGCGACTCTGGGCGTGCTGACCAGGCTGCTGCCGCCTGCACTATTCACGGATTTGAACCTCTTTTCCTTGACCGTTTGTCGAGCGGTTAATCTCAGCCTTGAACACGGAAACTGCGATGCCTCGTGCGTTGCTTATATGAGGCTTGGGATGATTGCCGGTCCTCGCTTCGGCGACTACGAGGCGGGATTTCGATTTGGTCTGCTCGGATATAAATTGGTCGAACGGCGCGGATTGACGCGACTTCATGCGCAGACCTACATGCTCTTCGGAGCGCACCTCGCGCCATGGACGCAACATGTCCGGAGTGCGCGTGATTCGCTGCTTCGGGCTTTCGACGTCGCAAACAAAACCGGTGATCTCACTTTCGCCGCGTACGCCCGCGTCAATCTCAATTCGAATCTGCTCGCGGCTGGTGACCCGCTCGCCGAGGTGCAACGCGAAGTCGAGAGTGGCCTCGCATTTGCGAAGACGGCACAGTTCGGGCTGGTCGTTGACGTTGTCGTCAGCCAACTGCAGCTCATCCGAACCCTGCGGGGGCTGACGTCGAAATTCGGCTCCTTCGACGATGAGCACTTTGAAGAGCTTCAGACGGAGCGCCGGTTCGCCGAGAATGCCAACCTCATGCGAGCGGACTGCTGGTATTGGATCCGAAAGCAGCAGGCGCGCTTTTTTGCAGGCGACTACGCGACTGCGATTGAGGCGTCGCAAAGGGCGCAGCGGCTGCTGTGGACGTCTATATCGCAACTCGAAACTGCCGAATACGAATTCTATGGTGCATTGTCCCTCGCGATGGCCTGCGCCTCCGCTGCGCCTGCCCAGCACCGGGAGTACCTCGCGGCACTGGCGGTGCACCGGCGACAGATCCAAATCTGGGCAAAGAATTGTCCGGAAAATTTCGAGAATCGCGCTGCGCTTATCGAGGCGGAGGTCGCCCGCTTGGAGGGCCGCGAACTCGATGCCGAGCGCCTCTATGAACACGCAATCCGCTCGGCCCGCGCCAACGGCTTTGTTCAAAACGACGCGCTTGCCAACGAACTCGCCGCACGCTTCTACGCGGCGCGCGGGTTTGAGAGAATCGCTCGAGCGTACTTGGCCGACGCTCGGCGTGCCTATTTGCGGTGGGGGGCTGATGGCAAGGTGCGGCAACTCGACCGCGTCTATGCCCACCTGGCAGAGGAAACAGCGGCGCCCGGTCCGACGAGCACGATCGAGACCCCCCTGGAGCAGCTCGACCTCGCCACCGTCATCAAGTTGTCGCAAGCGGTCTCGGGCGCAATCGTCCGGGAGAAGCTGCTCATCACCGTCATGCGCACCGCTATCGAGCACGCGGGCGCCGAGCGCGGCCTGTTGGTTCTGTCGCACGGGACCGAGTTGCGAATTGCCGCCGAAGCGACCACCGACGGCGACACGGTCGTCGTGCAGCTGCGCGACGAGCCCGTGACTGCAGCGCTCCTGCCGGAGGCGATCCTCAACTACATCTTGCGTACGCGGGAGAGCATCATTCTCGATGATGCCGCAGCCCAGAAACCGTTTTCAGCGGATCCCTACATCGTTCAGCGCCAAGCG
This sequence comes from Bradyrhizobium sp. CIR48, assembly GCF_014198315.1. Lineage (NCBI taxonomy): Bacteria > Pseudomonadati > Pseudomonadota > Alphaproteobacteria > Hyphomicrobiales > Nitrobacteraceae > Bradyrhizobium > Bradyrhizobium sp. CIR48. Next base: position 160,999 of record NZ_JACIHG010000010.1, on the reverse strand, counting down.
CGCTCCGTGCTCGGCCTGCCGGTGATCGCTCATGCCAATTTCATCGGCGTGCTGTACCTGGAAAACAATCTGGCTGCGCACGTCTTCGCGCCCGATCGGATCGCGGTGCTAAAGCTGCTCGCCTCGCAGGCGGCAATCGCGCTGGAGAACGCTCACTTGTACCAGGATCTCGCAGAACGCGAGGCTAGGATTCGGCGCCTGGTCGAGGCCAACATCATCGGGATTATCATCTGGGAGCTTGGAGGTCGGATTCTGGAGGCGAATGATGCGTTTCTCCGCATCGTGGGATACGATCGCGAGGATCTCATTTCGGGCCCCCTACGCTGGACTGACCTTACACCGCCGGAGTGGCTCGACCGCCACATGCGATTGTGGATCCCGGAGCTAAAGATGATGGGGAGCGTCCAGCCGTTCGAGAAGGAATATTTCCGCAAGGACGGCAGCCGCGTGCCCGTGTTGATCGGCATGGCTGCATTCGACGAGCGACGAGATTACGGCGTCTCTTTTGTCGTCGACCTGACGGAGCGCAAGCGGTCGGAAGAGGCTCTGCGGCAGAGCGAGGAGCGCTTTCGCACCCTTGTACAATTCTCCTTCGACGTTTACTGGGAATCCGATGCGCAGCATCGCTTCACCCGCCAGGAGTTCGGCGAGGGTCTTGCCGACGCGCCGGCGCTTGGCTCTGAAATTGGGAAGACGCGGTGGGAAGTGCCCTATTTGGAGCCCGACGCGGAGGCCTGGCGCAAGCACCGGGAGACTCTCGATGCCCACCTGCCGTTCCGTGATTTCGAGCTGGCGAGGCCTACGCCTGACGGCGGCAAACGCTACGTGTCCATCTCGGGACTGCCGGTCCTCGACAATGCAGGGCGCTTCATCGGTTACCGCGGCGTCGGACGGGACATCACCGAGCGCAAGCGGGCCGAAGAGACCTTGCGGGAGGTGCAGAGGGAATTGGCGCATGCGAGCCGCCTCGCCACCATGGGTGAGCTCACGGCCTCGATCGCCCATGAAGTAAGCCAGCCGATCGCTGGCGCATCGATGAATGCCGATGCCGCCCTGCATTTCTTGGACAGAAACCCGCCGGATGTCGGGAGAGCCAAGGATACGCTCGGTTATGTTGTGAACGACACTGATCGAGCCCGCGACATCATCGGGCGCATACGTGATCTCATCAAGAAAGCACCGCCACTGAAGGGTCGCTTGGATATCAACGAGGCGATCCGGGACGTGATCGAGCTCGCCCGCAGCGAAGCGGTGAAGAACGACGTCGCGATGCAGACGGAACTCGGAGACGGTTTGCCACTCGTCGAAGGTGATCGCGTCCAATTGCAGCAAGTGATCCTCAACCTGATAGTCAATGCCATCCAAGCCATGGGCACGGTCGCGAGGGGATCGCGAAGCGTGCTCATCACGACCGCTCGGGCCGAATCTGACGGCATTATCGTCGCGGTGAAGGATTCGGGACCAGGATTGGCCCCGGACGCTCTCAAGCGCATCTTCGACCCCTTCTACACGACAAAGCCTGGCGGTCTGGGGATGGGACTGTCGATCTGCCGCTCGATCATCGAAGCGCATGCCGGGCGCTTGTGGGTGACCTCCAACGCGCCCCATGGCGCGACTTTCCACTTCACGGTGCCAGCCCATCCGGGCAGCGCGTCGTGACGTTGTAGCCGCCACGCGATCAGGCGCACGCGGTATTTTACTTCGTGGAGCCAATCGGGGCCGACCGGGACCGCAATGCCCTTCGTCGGCAGGCAAAACTCAAATGAACGCATGCGGGAAGAATAGGCATTTTCGGCTGATTTCCGAGAGGCGGCCCGAGGGCAAGTCCACAATCAAGTTCATGGCATGGGCGGCATGGGAGCGATGTCGGTATCCCCGCAGTCGGCAATAATTTTGCTCCACTGCCGATGCGAGCACGTCAAGGTGTTCGGTCAATCTGGCAAACAACCCGCGCTGGGATCACACGCCAAGTCGCGAATAAGGGCGCACTCAGCGGCGCCTCGGCGAAGCTTCTCGGACTGGGCCTGCATGTCTCAAAGCCAGCCGCCATGTTCCTTTGTTGCAACATTACAAATAGTTGTTCCCGGTCACAAGTGAACACAGCGTTATCGCTGACTGGGACTAGCCTCAATTGCGTGGCGCTCCTCAGCGCCATCCGTCGGACCGCCTTGGCCCCGCACTGTCCCCTCCAGCCCCCAAGGGGCCAAGGCTGGCCCGAGGGAGCTTGCAGCATCAAGGTGAGAGCCTGCCATCCCGATCGTTAGGAGCGATGCCGCCAATTGGGAAACGCAAGACCTCAGGCAAGAGATCGCACGGCAGCTCAGCAAAGCAGCAGATGGGGAGTGCCCACGCTGCGCTTCACATTGATCCAACCTCAACGCGTGCGCGCGCCCGGACGGCGGCGGGAGAAAGAGTTCGTTAGCTTTCTTGTGGCTTGCTGGGAGCGTGCCGATTACCGCTGATTACGGCACACGGAATGGGAATGTCGGCCCCGGCTGTTTCTCCCAACCTGCGGCTGGGGCCGTCTTGAACTTTCGCTGCGTCGTTCAACCCGGTCTACAACCATGTTTAGAGGCATTGCCATCGCGCTGTTTGGAATTGGCATCTTTTCGCAGCTTGATCGAGCGTTCTTCTATGGCCGCAATACCGACGCCGCGCTCAAGCTTGCGCGGGAGATTGGCCGAGGCTTTGGGCTGTAGGTCAGCCGCGCTGCGCTCAAGATCGCTCGGGGACTACTTCTTCAACAATATTGGTCACTGCGGACTTTCGGCCAAACGACAACGGACGTCAGCACGCGCCTAGAGCCGCCGGCTATGTCAGCTATCGTCAGTTCTGAGCGTCGGAGGATTGATCGAAATCAACCCGAAATCACAGTATTGGAACGCCTATAGCTCCGGACCAGAAAGTCCCACCTCTCGCTCAGCGCGGAGGACGTTGCCATAGAGACTGCCGATCCATTGTCTTCCGCTCGAGGTTACATTCAAATAGCGGATGGCAGTTTGGACGTGCGGTGCGACCTTGGTCCAGTAGAACTGAGGATATTTGTACACCACGTCAGCGGGTGTGGTGTATCCGAGCGACTTGTTGAGTCCTATCTCCTCGAACTCGTAGAACAGCGCATTTGATTTCTTCATGTAATTCGGGTCGCCGAGCTGACCGATCAGGTCGGCGGCGCGAAGCAACAAACCTTCCTCTTCGTCAAGATCATCCTTGAGTTCGTTCGCTGATCCGTCCGCATAAGGAAAACGAGTGTATTCGATGGCTTGGGTAACGCGAGCAGCGTCAATTTCGTCAACTGCGTCGAGACGCTCCATGGCGAATAATTTTGAGCGGTCGACATGATAGGGCGCAAGCGCTGCATCGGAAGAGCCGATCGATAACTCAACCGTTCGGCCGGTACCATCAACCACATAGGCACCGTCCTGGTCTCCATGAACTATTCCCCGAACGTAGCCAATATCGTGAAGCAGGCACGCCAGGATGAAGTGAGCATAGTCGCTAGCCGTCGTTGGCCTAAGAAGGGAGCGCCCGATCAGGATGTCATGCCCCACCAGCGTGACCAACAAGGTGTGCTCGACGTTGTGGTAGAGTGCATCGCTGTTACCAATACATTCCAGGGCCAGCTTTGCTGCATAGGGCAGCAATTCCGGCAAGCTAGCGTGGGACGAGCCGAAGCGACCGCTTGTCTCCGAGATCAGGAACGCACCAAGAGCCTGGGACGTCAGTTCTGGGATTGTTATCATGAGCAATCTCTCACTTTGGCGCCGAACCTTCGGGAGGCCTTCTGCAGGATCGGGAGGGAGAGGACGACCTTAATAGTTTGAAGCCAAAGGATGGGTGATAATTGACTTAGATCAACAGCAGCGACGCCGCACTACGCATGTGCCCAGTAGCGACTTCCGCTGAGGGTCACACGCCGCGGAGGAAGCCCTAGCCCCCGTCCGTTCTGTCTCCCAAAACCGACATTGCGAATGCCTCGTCCCGGTTCGGCTAAGGGCCAGAAAAGAATCCCAACCTGTCTGCCCACGTTCACTTCGCCGGGCCCGTTCACTTCGCCGGGAGCGAACATCGAGGTCGAGGCGCCCGACGTCAGCTTCGGCCCCATCAAAAGGTACGGGAGAGGTCTCCGCGGCAGCCGATCTTCGGGGAGTGTTTAGGCGCGCTTCACGTGCGGATCGCCTCATTCTCAAGCCCAAATAAGAGAACGAGAAGTTAGCGAGGGCGCATGTAGCCTTCATGAGTAAAGGCCTCCAGCGTCATTGCGGCAGACCCGCTCGGAAACGCCACGCCGGGTCTGCTCTTTCATTTACCCCTTTTGTTTTTCTTCTGCGCTTTTTCCATCGGAGCTTTTAGAGCGTTCTTCGAAGCGATCAGCGCCCTTGGTTAAATCGTGCCCCGTCTTGCTCTCGTTTTTCGCTTCTTCCCAGGCAGTTGCCTCGCGCAAGCCTTCAGCTGCCCGTTCCCCCGCCTTTGATGATTTTCGTTCGTCATCCATTTGCTGCTCCTTACCGATAAAGACACTCGTCCAGGAATACTTCCTTGTCTCTCTCATCAGCTGCAACAGTTTCCAATCAGATCGCCCGGACATTGTTCCAGTTCCGTTGAAGCTAGGTGCGCTTCCTGGCGTAAACCTCAGTCGAGCCGCGCGGTCCACGTTCCCTAAACAGCGCAAAGCCGACATCGACGTTTCAAACAGTATCCCCGCCCTGGGTCCAATCGTGTCGATCTAGTCGCGTTCTCGGCACGTCCGGGGTTGCCTTAGCTGCTGACATGCCGAGCTGAACCGATCTTCGCCTCACGGCTAGGAGCATAGGCATAACTTCGTCATTCGATCACTTCGTCGGCGCGAGCGAGGAGATAGGGCGGGATAGTAAGGCCGATGTTCTTTGCTGTTTTGATATTTATCGCCAACTCGAATCTAGTCGGCTGTTCAATCGGAAGGTCGGCGGGTCGAGCGCCGCTCAGAATTTTAGCTGTGTAATCGGCAAGCTGACGCTGAACATCGGTAATGCGTGGCGAATAACTCATAAGTCCGCCGGATTTGACGAAGAACGACCATTCATAAGTCGCGGGAATCCGATACTGCTCGCACAACGCTGCGAGTTGCTCTCGGCGTGCAATATAGAATGCATCTGGACTGACAAGAAGCGCGGCATGCTTCCGGTTTCTGATTTCGCCGAAGGCAGCAGAAATTTGCTCGTCGGTGCTCGCCTTCAGGACGTGAATTTGTCGGCCAAGCGACTTGGCCGCAGCTTCGGCATCCGATACCACTACATTCGCGTTTGGATTTGTTGGATTTACCAGCATAGCGATTGTTCCGCCTCCCGGTGTCAACTCTGCCAATAACTCAAGTCGCTTGGCGGTCAGTTGCGGAGTGTACATGCTCACGCCAGTCGCGTTTCCTCCCGGCCTGTTCAAACTGGAAACAACGCCAAGAAGTACCGGGTCCATGGCAATTGCAAACACGATTGGAATCGTCTTAGTCGCTTTCGTTGTCGCCAAGACTCCGTTTGTACCAGTGGCAGCGACGATCACTCGAACGCGATCCTGAATCAGATCTGCGATCAATTCCGGAAAGCGATCATACCTTCCATCAGCGAAGCGGTACTCGATTGTGACGTTCTGGCCTTCTACAAGGCCCTTGGTGCGGAGACCATCCCGAAAGGCGACGAGCAAGTCCTTACTTTTGTCGGCTGAGTCGAAGCCAAGATAGCCAATTGTCGGAAGTGCGCCCTTTTGCGCGTATGCCGCGCAGGGGGAGACAACTGCCGCGGCGCCGCAAAGCGCAATCAATCCTCGCCACTTCATGGGCAAACCCTCAAGGTCGTAAGCGCAGGCGGCAAAGTGAGTATAGATCAGCTGTTCGTCGCGCGCGATGCAGATTGTCGCGCGCCTAGAAATACCGCATCGCAAATGGGAGCGAGATTCCGGTCGTCTTGCGGATCCAGCCGGTGGACGGGGCGGCGCGCTCCGTCTTCCTCGGAGCCCGCGCCATGCTGATCCTGTCCAACCTCATCCCACGCCCGGCGCCGGACCCGGCGCTGATCGGCCAGGCCTTCGATCTCACCCCAGCGGAAACCCGCCTGGCCGCCCTGCTTGCAACCGGCGCATCGCTCGCCAGCGCTGCCGAGCACCTGCGCATCTCGCGCGAAACCGCCCGCAACCCCCTCAAGCCGATCTTCTCGAAGACGGGCGCGCACCGCCAGTCGGAGCTGGTGACTCTCCTCTCTCAACTGGCGTGAGCGGTAGATCTGCTCAACGGCCGCTGGACGCGATGAGCTAAGAGGCGCCGACCATACAGCGGCGCTGCCGAGGACTTCCTTCGTTGCCGCTGCCCTGTCAGAATATGCAGAATTCCCTGTAACCAGGGAAGCGGCATGTCGGCGGGCCTGGCTGCGCCAAATTAACCATCAGGGCACCGATCTCGCGAACGGATTCATTTTCCGTAAAGGCAACTCACGCTGAATCATCGCAGGAGACTCGAATCGGAGATCCCCGATGCCAAAACGCGTAAGTCCAGCACGAATGACTGGCATGGTCCGGTTGGCCGGCTATGGACAAGAGGACGATCGTTCTCTCGATTTAGTTTTTGGGCCCAACGACGGCTTGAAAGATCGCGGCCATCAGGGTTGCCTGCTCAGCGACGCTCAATACAACGATCTGGTCGCCACTGCCGGAGTGAAACGCTTAGACGATCGGGCGCGCGTCGACCTGAATGAGTTTCGCCTCCACGTATTCAAGGACTTACTGCACGCCGAACAGCAACCATCGCCGGGGCAAATCCACAAGGAGATGACCAAGACTTGCGATCTGATCCATGATTTTCTGCAGCGGCTCGCGTCCATCGGATCGCTACCGCAGGAGATTACCAACACAGTGTGCATCGAACCGTTGGCACCGCCCGAAGTCTTCAGCCTGTTTCCCGAACGGCTGTATGACTTTGCAGCTCTGTCGAGATACCACGCCAAGACTGGTCCACGCCCTAGTGAGTTGGACCACGCTGCTGCTTCAGCCGATCGGTTGGCCCGCCACTTGAAAAATCTGGACGCTGCGGTGGGCGAGAAGATCTTGGATGCACTGTGGCTGAAAAATGTCCGGGGTATGCGCGGTCTGGCGGCGATCGCCGGCGTCGTGCGCGACGCCACGACTTGTGCACTCAATCGAAGCAAGAAGAAGAGCGGTGGCCCCCGGCCGAAAACCACGATCAAACAGGTGGTGATATGGCTCGGCGATTGGCTCGAACGTTACGGCGTCCGATTCTCGCACACGCCCCGGGTAAAAGGCCACTATGACGGTCGGCTGCACACACCCGCGGCATGCTTCGTCTTTCGATTTATCAGGATGTGTGACGGCTCGATCCAGGAGACAACGGTCAGCCAATTGTTGGCCGATGCCGTTAAATTCAGGAGGCGTCGCATCGGCTAGCCGGCGGGAGGTCTTCCTGATTGCTATGACGCGGCTCCTGCCTCTCAATGGGCTCAGCAGATGAGAGGAGACCGAGTTGCACAATCAGTCCGACCGGGGCAATGGATGTCCGCTTCGCCATGACCTCACGCCGGTGCTCGTGCCGATCACCGAGCTCAAGCCTCTCGGGTATGAAACGCGACGCCATCCCCAGGGCCAGATCAAGAAACTCGCGGCAAGCCTGCAAGAGTTCGGCTTCGTGGTGCCGGTCATCGCCGATCGTGACTGCCGCATCGTCGCCGGAGCGGCCCTCGTCCGCGCGGCAGATCAACTCGGTCTGGGCGAGGTCCCGGTAGTCCAGCTGCGCGATCTCACCGATGCACAGCTGCGCAGCCTCAGGCTGGCGCTGAACCGTCTGACCGAGGACAGTAACTGGGACGATCAGGCTTTGCGGCTCGAGTTGGTGGAGCTGAGCCAGCTCGATCCAGAGCTCGATCTGCAAATCACCGGCTTTGCTATGGGCCAAATCGATTGCCTATTGGCAACTCCCGAGGGCGATGAGGATGAACTGCCGCCGTTCGTGGCGCGGCCGGCTGTCACCCAACCGGGCGACCTCTGGAATCTGGGTGAGCACCGGATCGTCTGCGCCGATGCAACTTCCGAGACCTATCAGCGCCTTTTAGAGGGCGAGCTGGCGCACATGGTCTTTGCCGATCCGCCGTACAACGTCCCTATCGGTGGCCACGTCTCCGGCCGCGGCAAGGTCACGCATCCCGAGTTCGCGATGGCGTCGGGCGAGCTATCGGCGGCCGAATTCGAGGCGTTCCTGGCCAAGGCGCTAGCGCATCTTGCCGCCTTCACGCATCCGGGGTCGCTGCATTTTCTGTGCATGGATTGGCGCGGCATGGGATCCTTGCTTGCCGCCGCCGAGACGATCTATCCCGAGTTGATCAATCTTTGCGTTTGGAACAAGGCAAATGCCGGGATGGGATCGCTCTACCGGTCAAAGCACGAGCTGGTGTTTATCTTCAAGAACGGCCATGCGCCCCACATCAACAATATTCGTCTCGGCAAGCATGGCAGAAACCGGGCGAACGTCTGGGACTATGCCAGCCAGAACACCTGGGCCAATTCCGCCAAGAGCAAGCTGTCGCTGCATCCCACCGTCAAGCCGGTGGCCCTGATCGCCGATGCGATGCGCGATTGCTCAAACGAGCACGACATCATCCTCGACCCGTTCGGCGGCGCCGGCACGACCGTCATCGCCGCGGAGCGGACTCGACGCCGGGCGCGGCTGATCGAGATCGCCCCCTTTTATGTGGATATCACCATCCGCCGCTGGCAGCATGTGACCGGCAAGTGTGCTGTCCATGCCGCGACCGGCGCTACGTTTGAGCAACGTGATCGCACAACATCGGAGAGCACGCATGACTAAGAATGACGGTAATCCAATTGGCTATGGCAAGCCCCCACTTCACAGCCGATTCAAGCCCGGGCAATCCGGCAACCCCAAGGGACGTCCGCAAGGCAGGTTAAATTTCGCAAGTGACCTTAAACGCGTCCTCGAAGCATCAGTCAGCGTGACCGAGGGCGGCAAATCACGCAAGGTCAGCACGCAGCAGGGTGTGTTGCTCCGCCTTACCAACAAGGCGCTGAACGGCAGCGATCGCGCGATGGACAAATTCCTGTCCCTTGCCGAGGCCCACTTCGCCAAGAACGCCGCGATCACATCCAAAACGCTAGACGCCGATGACCAGGCCATCCTCGAGCAGTTTCGGCAAGAGCTTCTCGCCGAGGCCAACGTTTCCCAAGATATACTCAAGGACGAAGACGACACATGAGTGTACTTGCGGCGGTGCTCAGGGAGCATTTGCGCTACTTCATTTACAAAGCTTTTCGTACTGTCTTCCCAGGAAGCCCCTACCTTTCAAACTGGCATGTGGACGCCATTGCCTTTCAGCTGCTGCAGATCGAAGCCGGCGATTGCCGCCGCCTGTTGATCAATCAACCGCCGCGCTCGCTGAAATCCCTGTCGGTATCTGTCGCCTATGTGGCTTGGCTGCTCGGTCGCAATCCCAGCCGGCGCATCATCGTCGTTAGCTATTCCAACGAACTGGCGGCTGAGCTGCACCGGCAATTTCGTACGGTGATCGAGTCCGCCTGGTACTGCGACCTGTTCCCGGCAATGCGTATCGCGCGAGATACCGGCAGCGAACTGGTGACGAGCGCCGGAGGAGGACGTTACGCCACCTCGGTCGGTGGGACTTTGACAGGTCGGGGTGCCGACCTCATTATCATCGATGATCCGCTCAAGGCCGAGGAGGCAATGTCCGAGCTCGCGCGCAAGCGCGTCATCGATTGGTATGGCGGCACCCTGGTGTCCCGGCTCAATGACAAGGACAGAGGTGCCATCGTCGTCGTGATGCAACGCCTACACGAGGACGACCTTGCTGGGTACCTGCTGCAGGCCGGGGGCTGGCGCCATCTCAACCTTCCGGCGATGGCAACCGAAGATGCCCAAATTCCGATCGGTCGCGGCAAGCATCACATCCGGCGCGCCGGCGAGGTGCTGCACGCGGCGCGGGAAGACAAAGCGGTTCTGGAGCAGATCAAAGCCGAAACCGGCAGCCTGCAATTCTCGGCGCAATACCAGCAACAGCCGATTCCGCTGGAAGGCAATTTGATTAAGCGGGAATGGTTTCGTCGCTACGCCCAGCTGCCGACCACTGACCCATCTAGCCACGTCGTGCAAAGCTGGGACATCGCCATGATGACCGGAGGCGGCAACGATTATTCGGTCTGCACCACCTGGCGCATAGTCCATAAGGATTATTACCTGATCGACGTGTACCGAGGCCGCCGCCAATATCCCGAGCTCAGGCGAATACTGATCGGCCTGGCGAAGCGACATGATGCTGCAACCGTCATCATCGAGAACGCGGGACCGGGCATGGCGATGTTGCAAGATCTGCAGCGCGAGATGCCCGACGGACTGCCGCGCCCGATCGGCATCAAGCCGGAAGGCAGCAAGGCCGACCGCATGGCCGCACAATCGTTCAAGATCGAAGCCGGGCAGGTTCACCTGCCGGCCGACGCGCCATGGCTGGACGCCTACCTGCTGGAACTGCTCGCCTTCCCGCAAGGCCGGCACGACGACCAAGTCGACAGCACCTCACAATTCCTAAAATGGGCGAGCACGCGCTATATGTTCGACGATTGCCCTCTTGGAGTTATCTCGGTGAAACTGACGCGTGGCCACGATGGCTCATACATGGAATGAGCCGGCACTCCGTATCAGAGCTGACACGTCGCGGGGCAATCAGGCGCAGCGCCGCGGTAACAGCAATCGCGCCGCAATAGCACAGGAAGCGACGGCGGACCGGCGCATACTCGTTCGCTGGAGTGCGCAGTCCAAAGGACCGGCTGGCCTTGGCGGTCGAGCACATCGCTCGGCGGAATTGCCGGCCGCCAGGAGCGGTGAGAAGCGCAGAAACACCTGGCAGAAAAGAGCAAGAATCTTGCTGCAGAATGGACTGGCATTCGCAAGCAAATGGAGCGTTACTGAGTCGACCGGGCCTTGGCGATGGTGCCGGTATCTCACCTCGCAGGTGCGGGGCTTTCGGCGGTGCGGCCCGCGGGCCGCTCATGGCCACCCCCAAAGGAGATACCGGTGAGCACGCTTGCAGCCAATGGCGCCGAGGCGCCCCATTCCCCCCTCTCGTTTAGGACCAACGATCGCCGCGCCTTCATCGGCGGCTCGGACGCCCACGTCATCATGGGCAGCGATGCGGCAGCGCTGCTCCGGCTCTGGCAGGAAAAGCGCGGCGAGGTCGAGCCCATCGATCTGTCGAGCGATCTCATCGTCCAGCTTGGCACGGCGACCGAGCCCCTCAACCGCGCCTGGTACGAGCGGCAAACCGGCCACGCGATCGAGCACGTTCAGCGACGGGTTTTACACCCGGTCCACCGTTGGATGGGAGCGACCCTGGATGGGCGGGTGCACCAAACCGGTGATGTCTTCGAAAGCAAATTCGCGCTGCCCTGGAATTTCTCGGAGGAGGCCGCAGCGGAGAAGCACATGGCGCAGCTGCAGCACAACATGTGGGTCACCGCGTCCCGCAGCGCCGTTCTCTCCATCATCACCGGCGGAGGCAAATGGGTCGAGATCAAGATCCATGCCGACCCGCTGTACCAGCATCTGCTGCTGACCGCGGAAAAGAAGTTTTGGCGCTGCGTGCAGACCGGCGAGGCGCCGCAGCTGTTTGGCGTCGAGCCGCCGCGGCCGCGGCTGGCGGCGGTGCGAGTGGTCGACATGGCAGGCTCAAACGCCTGGGCGGAACTGGCCGCGCTCTATCGCCAAACCCGGACCGCGGCGCTGGAACACGAGCGGGCGAAAACGGAGCTCAAGGCACTGGTGCCGGAAGACGCCAAGGAGGCGAGCGGCCACGGCTTGCGCGCCAAGCGGTCCAAGGCGGGTGCGATCAGCTTCGAAGTGATCGACGCCGCGTAAGCGGCCTGCCGAGACCAACCACGGTGCAACTGGACCCGGCGCGGGCTCCCACGCTTGAGAGAGTCTATCGATGCAGCCACCGTTTGACTTCGTCCATCTCGACCCCTCCACCGATCCGCCGGAGCCGTATCAGGAGGCATTCGAACTGCTCTGGGAGTTCTGGGCCAAACTGCACGGCTTCGAAGCGCCCTGCGCCCAAGACCACGTGCTGCTCGGCCTGGTCCGTCACCTCAAGCACCAGCTGGTCATTGCCGGAGTCGTCTTGGCGGTCCAGCTCGACGTTCTGAACAACCGATGATTTCAGCGGAGACGGCAATGCAGCGTTCCAGCGAGACTATCGGCCAGATCGCCGGCGCGTTGGCCAAGGCGCAAGCCGAGCTGGTCAACCCCGAGAAATTATTGACCGCCACCGTCATATCGCCGTTCCCACGCGAGGAGAGCCGCACCTTTCGCTACGCTTCGCTCGCCAGCGGCCTTGACATCGTGCGCAAGTGCCTCACCCGATACGAGATCGCGACCGTGCAGGCCACCGCGATCGATGCCGGCACCGGGCTGATCAGGCTCACGACCACCCTGCTCCACAGCTCTGGCGAATGGATTGCCTCCGACTGGCCGGTGTGTTCAGTCACCAACACCGCCGCCCCACACCGGATGGGCGCCGCCCTGACCTATGCCCGGCGCTACGCGCTATTCACCCTGGTCGGCATTGCCGGCGAGGACGATCTGGATGCGCCGGACCTGACGGCTGGCCCATCGCTCACGTCGCAGACCGCACCCGTGGCAAAGGCGAAGCCGGCCAAAGGCGTTGTGAATCAGCCGCTGCTGCGAGATGCGCAAGCATCGGCCGAGCTCCGGGACCGCCTGCTTGGCGAGTTGGGTTCACTGCTGAGCGGGGACGAACTCCTGAATTGGGCCAAGACCAGCCTGCCGCTCAAGAACACGCTCTTGGAGCGGGACGCTCGCGCGATTGAGGCTGTCTATCAGACGCGGCTCGAGGCAACCGTCCCTTGCGAGATCAGCATCGCGCCGCACCAGCTCGCCGTTGCAACACCGGTCCCCGCGGGGAGACTGGTTCAGGACGGCGCTAAGCGCGCCGGCGCAACCGAAGATCAATCCGCCGCGGAGCCGAACATCGGGCTTGCCTTCCCGAAAGAAGCGTCGCGGAAGCGCAGCAAGACGCACCTTGCGTTCGTGCGCAGCCAGCCCTGCCTTGTCTGCAAGCAGACGCCCTGCGATCCCCACCATCTCAAATTCGCGCAACCGCGAGCTCTCGGCCGCAAGGTCAGTGACGAATTCACGGTGCCCTTGTGCCGCACGCACCATCAACAGCTGCACCGCCATGGAGACGAAAGGGCATGGTGGTCGGATGTGCAGATCTCACCGCTCCTCGTTGCAAGCGAGTTGTGGGCAGCGAGCCCAATCCATGAGCGTGCGGCAGCATCCGCCATATCAACCTGCGCCCGGCCCGGTCCTTGAGACGACCCCATGATGAATGGCCGTGATGGGTGCTTCTGTTCACCTTCACGACCTCAGCTTCCGTGGTGTGCAGCAGATCCGATGCGGCCGCTTTAGGGCCGGAACGAGATCTTTGAAAATTTGCCACCTAACGTCATATCGGCATCCATTGAAAGCGGCGAATGCAGACAATCCGGGTGTCACTGCCCTAGCTGGAGCTGCTCGAGTCCATCCTCGATCACTCGGAGGTCATCAAGTAAAGCATCCCGAGAGTCAGTCGAAATAATGCTTGATGTGCACCTCAGATCCTGCAGGTGTTCGAGGCCACAGACTCCTATACCGTGGCAGCCTTCACCTCGTTCAGATCAAGCGCGCGCACGCTGCTCCACGATTGTGCATCGATTGCCTCACAATTGTCATGGCGCTTCCATCGCATCGCAATATACTTCGCCTAGCAATCAGGAATGTCAGGCGAACTTTCGATGATCAGACATGCAGCCCGCATGCTGGCCATAATGTATTACGTTTGCGGCCAGCCCGCCTATTCGAACTATGAATCCCAAGCGGTGACGCCACCGCTTTCATTCTCTCAATTCTGCATTCAATATCCCGAGGACTGCCGGCGCCATGACGATCGCAGGATCCGAGACTTCCGCTCTTCAATCCAGCGCTGGCGCGAACTCGCCCAAATCAATTCAACGGTTAACCTCGGCATAGCGCCGAAGGATCCGCCCGCAAGCCGACGCGACGCGGAATGGCAGATATTTCCTGACGAAGGCAATTGCGGCGACTATGCCGTCACCAAGCGCCATCTGCTGCTGCGATCCGGCTGGCCCAGCTCGGCCCTCCTTCTCGCTGAGGTCGTCATTCGGGCAACCGGAGAGCACCATCTTGTGCTGCTCGTGCGTGAGGGAAGAGCAGTCCTCGTACTCGATAATCTGAGTCCGGTGGTCACGCCGCTTGTGGATGCTTTGGATCGGTTCACTATCCTGCGTGCGGAGTCGGGAGCGGACCCACAACGGTGGACACGAGAAGTCGCGACCTTCTAGCTGGCCTCCGAACCGGGCCAAGCCTCATATGGTCATGAGATCCGATCTGGTTTTTTCCGCGGCTTGGAGGCCTCTCGCCCGACTACGGTCAAACGAGGGACGCACACCTTGAATGGCACTGCGCCTCGCACGCACTCGGAGGAGATCTTTGGCGCGCCGGCGGGCGCCAGACGCTGTTAATCTAAGCTTGATTTTCGCTCCATTTCGCCCTCCCTAACCAGGTCAATTTCGTGTAAGCACCAATTTCCATTTTTGGGACTGATATGACAAAGAAACGAGCACTTATTACCGGCGTCACTGGGCAGGACGGCGCCTATTTGGCCGAACTTCTTTTGCAGAAGGGATACGAGGTCCACGGCATCAAGCGCCGGACCTCGCTGTTCAACACTGATCGCATCGATCATCTGTATCTCGATCCGCACGAGCCTGATCCGCCCTTTCGGCTCCACTATGGCGATCTGACGGACTCCTCGAGCCTGATCCGGATCGTCGGCCAGGTGCAGCCGGACGAGATCTACAATCTCGCGGCGCAGAGCCACGTTGCCGTCTCGTTCGAGGAGCCGGAATATACTGCGAACTCCGACGCCCTTGGCGCCCTGCGCATCCTTGAAGCTATGCGCATTACAGGCTTGGAGAAGAAGGCCCGCTTTTATCAAGCGTCGACATCTGAACTTTACGGCTTGGTCCAGGAGATCCCCCAAAAGGAAACCACGCCGTTCTATCCCCGCTCGCCGTACGCCGTCGCCAAGCTTTACGCCTACTGGATCACGGTCAATTACCGTGAAGCCTACGACATGTATGCCTGCAACGGCATCCTCTTTAACCACGAGTCTCCGGTCCGTGGCGAAACCTTCGTCACTCGAAAAATCACCCGGGCTCTTGCGCGCATTCATCTCGGCTTGCAGGAGCGCCTTTACCTCGGCAATCTGGACGCCTTGCGCGATTGGGGACACGCGCGCGACTATGTCGAAATGCAATGGCTGATGCTGCAGCAGGACAAGCCAGAGGATTTCGTGATCGCGACCGGCGTGCAACACTCTGTCCGAGATTTCGTGAATGTCGCTGCGAACGAAGTGGGCATGACTGTTCGTTGGGAAGGAAGCGGCGTCGAGGAAAAGGGATATGACGCCAAAACCGGCAAGTGCGTCGTTTCGGTCGACCCCCGATATTTCCGCCCCACCGAAGTCGCGACGCTTCTTGGTGACCCATCAAAGGCCAAGCAGAAACTCGGCTGGGAGCCCAAGACGTCGTTCGAAAGCCTGGTTCGAGAGATGATGAAAGAAGACCTCGAATCCGCAAAACGGGACGAACTCATCAAGCAGCACGGCTTCAGATATTATCCACGCCACGAGTGATGGCGGTCAGGTACGGTGCGGCCAGAAGGGCGCTGTAGCTCTTCTGGCAAGAATTGGGCGGTCTAGAGCGGCTGACATGCGGGTCTTACTCGAACCGTCCGGCGGGCGACTGCGAGCGCCAGTCGCGCAAAGCAGCCGCCAGGTCAAATTGTCGAACGAAGCCATCGTTCTGCAATTTTTTCGGAACGATGTTGGTAGACCTAAAAAGCTTGAGCACGCGGGCTCGATTGATCGAGGTCTTCAGGCCGAGCTTGGAAAGTAGCTCAAATGCCAGCCCTCCCAGAAGAATCAAGCTTATCGGAATTGTAAACCTCGGTTCTGGCAAATTGGCTACCCGGCAAAAGGCTGCGCAAATGCCTTCCGTTGTCAGCGGTTCGTCGAACGCAAAATTGTAGATGGTGAGCATCTCTTCGCTGCTACGTGCGAATTCGAATGAGGCGACCAAATCTTTGACGTATCCGCAGGCTTTTTTGGTGTCTCTCCGGCCGGGATAGAAGAATGCCCTTCTCTCCAATGATCGAGCTAACCTGGTGAAATTCCCACGTTCCTGAAACCCAAATACAACGGCTGGCCGGACAATCACCAGCTTTCGATCTCTCGGCTCTTCTAATTGCCAACTCTGATGAATGCCTTCGGCTAGAAGTTTCGATTTCCCGTACGAACTCTCCGGATTAGGATCCGAGAATTCAGAGATCTCATCTTCACTCGGGCCGTATACTGAGATCGAGCTTGTAAAAAATAACGTTTTCGCTTTTGTAATCCGGGCATACTGCGTCACGCTCAAGGCGCCGGATACGTTGGTCCAGTAGTACTCCCAGTCCTCCGGACCCGGAGTTACGTGCACTGCCGCAAGATTGTAAATGTCAGTCACCCCAGGTGCTAAGTCCGCCGGAATTGGCAACCTTACATCGCAAAATGTATATTCAACACCTTTCGTCCTGAATCTCGGCTGGGGCGCGATATCCGCGCTCACGACTCGAGCATATTTACCTGAATTCACAAGCTCACGAGCAAGATGTGAGCCGATGAATCCGTGCCCGCCGAATATCACAGCAATTCTGCCCCCGATCTCCATTAGTTGCCCCTGTTTCCTTGAAATGTCATGCCTTGCCAATAAGCGCTAGATATTGGTTCATAATGGTTTGCTTGTTCATGCACTCGGCCACGAAAGTGCGGCCGTTCTCGCCTTTTCGCGATAACTCGTCCTTGCTATCGAGAAGGCTGGTGACTGCTTCGAACAAGCCATCCTCGTCTCCAGGCGCAACGCAAATTCCTGCTCCAGAGCGCTGCGTGAGCACGTCGAGCGGACTTCCGGTCTCGGCTATACAGACATATGGTCGTCCAGCCGCCATGATTGAGAAGAGCTTAGATGGCAATGCATAGTTCGCCACGTCCAGCGCCTGTGGCACCATGTGGAGCGTGGCGGCCTGCAAGCTAGGGACAAACTTGTCCGCATCTACCAGCGGCGCAAATCTGGTATTTGTCACGCCGGCCTGCTGAAACAGGCGAACAATCCGTTCTTTTTCCGAGCCGTCTCCCTGCATCACGACTTTGATGTCGGCCCTTTCGAGTGAAAGGCGTTTGATCAATGGTAGAAGCTGATCTAGATTCTGCTTCTTTCCAAAATTTCCGGAATACATCAATGCTGGCGGGTGGGCTGGAATGGGCGATTCAGACGCAGGTGAAGCCCAAATAGAAATGACGTCGATCGGGCTCGTACACCCGATCTTCTCAAGCTCGCTCTTCATGCCTTCCGTCAGTACGACGACCCGATCCGACCGATTGAGTACGAAGCTCTCCACCCGCTCCATCATTCGCAGTATCAGCGGGTTCTTAGCAATACCGAGTGACCGCGCTAGCCCACTTTCGATATCGTGAACGATGGTTAGCACCTGTGCGCCACTGGTTAATTTCACCAATAATGCAGCGAAGACCGTCAAAATACTCGGAACGTAGGCGATAACAACGTCTGGTCTGCTGAAACGTCCAAGCAATGCCTTCCGACAAACTGAAATTACAAAGCGAATGTCGTTTTTCACGCGCTCCTTGAAACCGCCAGCGCCTCTCTCACTTACACCGATTCGAGATACTTTGATGTCTTCAAACGTCTCTTCGTCGCGACTCCCATCGCTCCACGCACGGAAATTTTCTGCCGTGGGATAATGCGGTCGAAAGGCTATTGTGTGCAGCCGATGCCCCGCCCCCTGCAAATACCTTGCAAGGTCGGTACAATAGGGTGCGGACCCTATCTCTTCCGGCCAAAAATAAGGAGACAGATAAAGAATAGTCTTTGTCAAAATTAAAAACCCCAGTGCAACCGCAATTACGACCTACGACCCGACGATCGCATCCAGCCTGCGCCCCCCACTCTGCAGGAAATCATCGTACGCCGCCGCCAGACCGGACCGAAGAGAGGTGTTCGGCCGCCAGCCGAGCGCTCTAATCCTAGAGCTATCTAGCAGCTTGCGTGGCGTACCATCGGGTTTAGACGTATCGAAGACCAGCTTGCCCCTGTAGCCCACAACGCCCGCAACCGTTGCCGCAAACTCAGCAATAGACAATTCGTCGCCACTGCCAACATTGATCGGCAGGTCACTCGAATAGTTCTTCAGAAGGAAAGCGCAGGCATCTGCAAAATCCTCGACGTTGAGAAATTCGCGGAGCGGCGTGCCCGTGCCCCACACAGTGACTGTCGGGGCCTTGGCAAGCTTGGCTTCGTGGAAGCGCCGTATTAGGGCCGCCGGAACGTGGCTATGATCGGGATGATAATTGTCGCCGCGGCCGTAGAGATTGGTCGGCATGACGGAGATGAAATCATCGCCATATTGCCGACGAAAGGCTTGGCACATCTTGAGGCCGGCGATCTTCGCGATCGCGTACCACTCGTTGGTCGGCTCCAGCGGCCCGGTCAGCAATTCGCTTTCGGCGATTGGCTGGTTGGCGTGCTTGGGATAGATGCAGGACGAGCCGAGGAATAGCAGGCGCCGCACGCCAACCGCGTGACTTGCGCGGATCACACTCAATTCCAGCGCAAGGTTGTCGCAGAGAAAGTCGACCGGGAAATTGTTGTTGGCTGCGATACCGCCGACCTTTGCCGCCGCGTGGACCACGACGTCCGGGCGATTGGCCTCGAGCCATCTGAGCGTGGGTTCTTCCTTTGTCAGATCCAGCTCACGCCGATCAGCCGTCAGCACGGTGCAATTCTCTGACGCAAGCCTTCGAACGACAGCCGATCCGACCATGCCGCGGTGACCCGCGACAAAGACACGTTTGCCCGTGAGATCGTAGGTTGAAACCCCTGTCATCGTATCCTCTACCGGCGTTCGATTGGCCGGATCGTCACTTCCGTGAGATCCAGCTACCGCCGCATTACGCAATCACGCTGCCGATGCAGCCCCGCCAAACTGGTAACACAATCTTCACCATGCAACAGCCAATCCCGGCCCGCAAAGATATTCATGGTGAACCCGTGCTGCGCGCACAAAAGAGCAGCACACGGCGTAACAAAAATGAGCAAGGCAGCCGCATGAGCTGTGCGGCTGCCTTGTAAATCTTCTAAAAAGCGGCGCTCGCCGCTCAGGTCAGCCGAACCTTAGTATGCCCGACGCAGGACAGGGCCGACGGGCGCGCAAACACGGTCCATATACCAGCCATAGGGCGTCTCGACCCGCACCAAGGGGCAGTGGCGCGACGGTACATATCTATATGGGTAGGGCTGCGCCCAGAACGTGACAGGCGTCGCCTGGCTTGCACCCGTGAGCAGGGCCGCCGGCGCCGGCATTTGCATCGCCGCGCTTGCTCCGCTCGCTGCACAGAAGGAAACGGTGGCGGCCAAAAGGCCTGCTCGCATCAAGGTCTTAAACATCTCAAAAAGCTCCTTGCCCCTGCGGATTTGGTCCATTCCCCGCGCCCCACCAGGAGGCTGCAACCCGAGAACCACCGCGAACCAGCCTGAATAGTAAAGCCTAGATTACCAAGGCTAGGACCGAAAAGGCAACCGACGCCGCAGCTTGGGGAGGCCCTTTGTAGCGATATGGCGCGCAACTGTGGCTTCTTGGTCCTATTTTTCTTCGCTCCAGGCGCCCGGGGCGGCAAGGTCGGGTGAACGTCGGTACACATCTCGAAGGAACTGATAGTTGACGGTCTGGGCCAGCGGCACGTCCTCTTCGCCAAGCTTGGCGAAGAGGAGAATGTCCCGAAGCGTCCGCCAACGGCTTTCGTCGTAATCGCCGATGCGCCCCCCTGTCGGCAACACCAGCGGACGCAGCTGCTGCAGTTCGAATTTCAGCCGCTCGGAATTCAGCCTGGCCGGTCCGGCGCCGGCGAGAACGGGCACGCTCCGTGCATAGTCCGCGTAGGTGAATTGCCATCCTCGGATGAGGCCCTGAAGGACATCGGCAATCATGGATGGCTGTTCATGGACGAGAGCGTTACTCGCGAAGTAGACCAAGCCAGGAACATGGATGCCGTAGTCTTGCGGTTTGATGACATTCAGCTTCGTGAACGTCGAACTGGAGGGATCCGGCTGCTCGTCGATGGCAGCGATGATGGCATCCACCTGCCCGCCCCGCAGAGCTTCGAAGCTGTCGCGGTCTGGCACTTTGGTGATCTGGCTTCGGGGCAGCCCGAGCTGCGCCATCATGGCGTCGAAAACGACGTCGCCTTCACTCGCCCTCCGGTATCCGACCCGCTTTCCGACCAGGTCGGCCGGACGCCGCAATCCCGAGCTTTCGAGCGTGAAAATCGCGACAGAGGTATCGAGGAAGCTCGCGGCGAAGGCGGTCACGGGCGCGCCGCGCCAGCTCGCCAGCAGGAACTTCTGGCCGCTCGTCACGCCGATGGCATGTTGGCGTGCAATCGTCTGGACGAACTCGGGGTCTTCGGGCTGGGCCGCCACCTCTATGCGGGAGGAGAAATACCCCTGTCTCGACGCCGAGAGCTCGCCGGCGAATCGCGCGCCATACTGGCCGTCGAGGAGGAGCTTGACTGTGCCGGCCGCGGAGGCCGTCGGAGCTCGTACGGGGGCCGCATCGGGGCGAAGAAGCAGAAGCGCGGTCCCCACCAAGGCCGCCGCAGCGAGGCCAATGGCAAGGTAACGCCTCCCTTTCGGCCGGGTCCGCCGCCGGGACTGGGTTCGGGGCAACGAGAACTTCCTAACGGGTTGTGAAATTTAACATATCAGTCGAGGCGAGATGGGCTACAATGAAGCTTCTGGGGTAAGGTTAATTTTCCCTTCGCCTTGTTTTAAAAGCGATTTTGACCGATAGCACGGCGCGTTCGGATAATGAATTTTGCGTCAATGGGCTTGGCAAGATGACAATTCTTTCCACTCGACCGGTGCCCGTCCCTGATTCTGCGACGGAAATTGGTGCGGTCGAGCAATCCCCGGCAACAGGCTATGCGCCGAGCTGGCTGCGTCCCGTGGTTGTCGAGCGGTTGATGGCTGTGGTCGATGCGGCGCTGATCGTATTCAGCGGGATCGGCTGCGCGGTTGGTTATCTCTTGGCGAGCGCAGGCGTTGTCGGCAAGGCCGACGTCTACGCGGCGGCTAGCTTCCTGGTCGCAATAAACTTCATCCTACTGACCATTGTGCAACAGGGCTACCGACTCAAAACGATTACCGACCTGCCGCGCACGTTCCGGATGACGCTGACGACATGGACCGGCCTGTTCGGCGCACTGCTGGCAATCGCATTCACGATGAAGGTCAGTGAGGGGTTCTCCCGCGGCGCCACGATCTCGTTCTATCTCGTTGGCCTCTTCTTGCTGCTTGCCTGGAAGACCGCGGCCGCGCGCTGGACCGCGCGGGCTCTGCGCACCGGCGCCTTCGCCAACGGCCGCGCGATCATGATCGCCGAGTTCGGCCTTGCCACCTCATCCAACGCGGTCGACGACCTCGGCCAGCACGGCTACCGCCTGATGCGGGTGATGGAGATCCCCGCCAAGGAGCTCGCCTCGCCGTTGCTGCTCTCATCGCAGGCACCGCGGTTCGAGGAGCTGATCAACTATGCGCGCGAGAACCGAATCGAGCACGTCTTCCTGTTGATGAACTGGAGCCGGCAGCACGCGATCGACAGCATTCTGGATGCGCTGAAGATCCTCCCCGTCCCGGTGCATCTGGTGCCGGACGCCAACACGGCGCGCTTCCTGCGCTATCCGCTGGTCGGCACAGGCAACACCTTCACCGCCGAGCTGCGCCGCGCACCCTTGTCCTGGAAAGAGCGTGCGCTCAAGCGGGCGCTGGATCTCGTCGGCGCCAGCTTTGCACTCCTGGTGTTCGCGCCCGTGATGCTGGTGACCGCTATCCTAATCAAGCTGACCTCGAAGGGCCCGGTGTTCTTCCGCCAGACCCGCCACGGCTTTGGCGGGCGCGCGTTTAAGATCTTCAAATTCCGGACCATGCGCGTGCTCGAGGACGGCCCGACCATCGTCCAGGCGCAGAAGAACGACCCGCGCGTCACGGGAATCGGCAAATGGCTGCGCAAGACCTCGATCGACGAGCTGCCGCAGCTTCTCAACGTGCTCAAGGGCGACATGTCGCTGGTCGGCCCCCGCCCGCACGCGGCCGCTCACAACACCGAATATGAGCAGATCATCGGCAACTACGCCTTCCGCCACCACGTCAAGCCAGGCATCACGGGCTGGGCCCAAGTTAATGGTTATCGCGGAGAAACCCACACGCTTGAGCTAATGCAGAAGCGCGTGGAGCATGATCTGTGGTACATTAATAATTGGAGCGTGGCCCTGGATATCAAGATCATCATGCGAACCGCTTTTGGTTTGCTCGATACATCCGCATATTAGTTCGCATTCAGGCCGACCACCCTATCATGAGCCCCAATCGACGTTTCATCGTGGCGATCGGACAGATTCCACCGCCAACAGACGGGCTCGCCTACATCACGTCGGAATACGTCAAGCTTCTCGCCGAGGATCACGACGTCAAGGTTCTGAACATTTCCCCGCGAGTATCGACGCGGGGTGTTGCCTACCATATCTCGAGGGCTGCAATCGTGCTGGGCGCCTCGCTCCATTTGGCGGTCAACGCATGGCGCGGAAACCGGGCCTGCTATATGCCATGCCAAAGCGACTTCGGGGTCGTCTACACGATGTATTTGCTGGCCGTTGCGCGGCTGTTCGGCTATCCGACCTATCTTCATCACCACAATTTCGGATACATCAATGAACGGCGCAGGCTGATGGAAGCTACGCTTCGAGCCGGTGGCCCAGCGGTTGTTCACATCTTCCTTTGCGACCATATGCGAACGCGCTTTTGCGCGACCTACTGGAAGCCGGAGCTCTCCCTGGTGATTTCGAACGCTGCGTTCGTGCCTCCTGCCGCCAGCCAAGCCCGTGCTTCAACTAGCGGCTCTCTCAGAGTGGGGCTTCTGAGCAACCTTAACCGCGAAAAAGGGCTCTATCTCTTTCTCGATCTGTTGCGCGCGGCGCGCGACCAAGGCTTAAACATCTATGGAACGCTGGCCGGACCGCTGCGCGAGCCGGACGACAAACGCGCTGTTGAAGCTGCGCAGAAAGAGTTCGGCGACCGCTTGCAGTACGCCGGTCCAATCTATGGGGCCGACAAAACTCAATTTTATGAGTCGATCGACGTGTTCGTATTTCCAACCATCTATAAGAACGAGGCCCAACCTACGGTGCTCTACGAAGCCTTGGCGGCAGGCAACGTCGTGATCGCTTACGAGCGGGGCTGTGTCGCCTCGCAGGTCGGCAACAACGGGATCATGGTACCGCAAGGCGAGCCGTTCGTCCCCGCAGCCCTTGCTTCGTTGCGCAATCTTGAGGCGAGCCAGGAACACATGGCATCCCGTGGTTCCGTAGCTTGCCAAATGACTGAGATGCACATTGCCGAAAGGGCGAAAGCGCGAAGAGCGCTTTCGGCCCTCCGTCGGTTTCATAGCGGCAGAGATTTCATTTCATGAAGATTGCGATTTGGCACAATATCATGTGGTCTCGCTACAAGGCGGGGGTGTTCTCCTCAATTCACCGCCAAGCCCAGGCTGAAAACATTCCGGTGAACTTTTATCAAATCGCCGAGACCGACGCGAACCGCGCCGGACTGTCTCCAATCGATCAAAGCTGGCATCAGTATCCATTTACACTGCTGTTCAAAGGCGCGTCGTCAGAGATTTCCCCTTTCAAACTGTTGTGGAGAGCAGGCCTCCTGACCTGGAAGGACCCCGCCGACCTATTCATCCTATCCGGATACGAGAGACCCGTTGTATGGCTGCAAGCTCTTATCCTGAGCTTGAAGCGCCGACCATTTGCGCTGTTCTGCGACTCGACTTTGTACGACCAACCTCAAAGGTTTTGGAAGGGGATTGCCAAGCGCATCATCTTCAACTGGGCTGATGGCATCTTCTGCTATGGCGTCCGAGCCATGGAGTATGTGAGCTATTATGGCGTGCCGAGTACGAGGAGCTTCGTTCGATGTCAAGCAGCAGCATTGCCCAAGGACTATTCGGTCGAGAAGGCTCACCAACAACGACTTGAAAAAGCTCCGCAGGAAGCCGCCCCTCGCTATTTGTATGTAGGGCGCCTATCACCGGAGAAATCCTTAGATCACCTGCTGCTCGCGTTCGAACAAGTCTCGCTCACCACACCTGGAGCACGACTCGTCCTTGTCGGAAAGGGCCCACAAGAACAGGACCTGCGCGACCTGGCAATCAAGCTCGGGATTCAGCAGAGGGTCATCTTTGCTGGGCCCAAGTACGATAAGGCACTCTTCGAACAGTATTCCAGCGCTAGTTGCTTGGTCTTGCCCAGCTACAGCGAACCTTGGGGACTGGTCGTCAATGAAGCGCTTAGTTACGGCTGTCCTGTGCTGGTCAGTTATCGCTGCGGATGCGTGCCCGAGCTTGTCGACGAGGGCATAACAGGTTTCTCCTTCGAATGGGGAAACGTCGCTGAGTTGGCGGAGAAGATGGCTCTTCTCCCGCGCACGCTTTCTGATGTTGAAAAAACGGCGCATGCTTGCCTTAAGCGGATCGCACCCTTTACGCCAGAAGCGGCCGCCAACAGCATCCTCCAAGGCTGCTTCACGATCATGAATAGCCAGAATCAGATCAGGTGATGACAAACGCAAAGTCGGCTTCCGTGGCGCGTCGAAACTCGAACGCGGTTAATTTGGTGAACTTCTCGAACGATGGGCACCGTCCGTCATACAATCAAGTTCTCACGACCGCCCTTGCGCGGCTGGACATTGATGTTCGGGAGAATGCACGCGAGGCCACTACCGACTTCTTCCCAATCATAGATGACAACATCCCCGCTTTTCTGCGGCAAGCGCTGCTGAACATGGTTAGAGGTCGGCGCACGGTTGGACTCTTCTTTCGCCCGGCTGAGTGCTTTCTTCCGAAGGATCCGAGAAGGCTGAAGCGACTTGTGTTCACCGCCTTCAAATACCTTCCCAATACGGCAATCATCTCTATTCTACCCTTCGAAATTGACAAGCGGTTCGAAACTATCGCCACGGACTGGATCTTCGACCCCCAATTTTGGGATGCCGACTTCCTTCCGGAAATTCGGCTTAACCATCGCAGCGGCCTCGCTGACCAAATACATCGAGCGGCGAACGGGCGAACGGTTCTCATTGCGATGGGCGCCCAAAATGGGATGAAAGGGTTCGATTTCTTCGCCCGTCTTTGGTGCGAAGAGAACGAGCTACGAAAGCATTTCTTGTTCGTTGCTGCAGGAGCGGTTGCGGAACAGAGCAAGGTCTGGGCTGAGCGCTTCAATCAATCTGAAGGACTCCTGTTTGACCGCTTTGTGTCAAATCCAGAACTGTTCGAGTTGTATGATGCTGCCGACGCTGTTTGGAGCTGCTACGCCCCGTACTACAATCAATCATCCGGCGTCTTCGGTCGAGCATTTCAGCTCGCAAAACCCTCCGTCGTCCGGGAAGGCTCCCTGTTAGTCACGCTTGCCGAGAAGCTCGATCATCCATGCGTGCAGCTTCCTTTTGATGAAATCCGGGCCGCGTCGCGTAGCCTTTCCGACTGGCGACCCAAGATCGGCAATCCTCACGCTCTCGAAAAGAAAATCGATAAGATACGGAAACGTGATCTT
This sequence comes from Bradyrhizobium sp. CIR48, assembly GCF_014198315.1. Lineage (NCBI taxonomy): Bacteria > Pseudomonadati > Pseudomonadota > Alphaproteobacteria > Hyphomicrobiales > Nitrobacteraceae > Bradyrhizobium > Bradyrhizobium sp. CIR48. The sequence goes on along the minus strand of NZ_JACIHG010000010.1, from coordinate 135,140 downwards.
CTCACTCTTGCGGCGGCCTTAGCCCCGTCGCGGACCAATGCTCACACTTCAAGAGTTACTTGATGAAGATTGACCTCAAACGAAATTCTGTGTGGTCAATTGCCGAGGTATTCGCAACGGGCATTTCTCTTTTCTTGCTCTACAAATACGTGGTCTCAATCCTCGGTCTCAAATCGCTAGGCATTTGGTCATTGGTGCTTGCGACCACATCCCTTGCTCGCCTTGGCGACCTAGGTGCCGCTGCTGGTCTAAGTCGGTTCATTGCTATTGCGGTCGCACGGGGCGATCACGCAAGGGCTCGAGACTTCGCCGAAACAGCTTTGCTTACAAATTTTTCGTTATACCTAATCGTAATGGCGATTCTCTTCTACCCGCTCTGGTGGGGGATTCAATTCGTGATCCCCGCGGACTCGCTAGATGAAGCACGACACCTCCTTCCGTATGCAATGGCATCTTTTGCGCTGCTAAACGTCAATTCCGTTACACTGACGATACTCGTTGGGAAGCAGAGAACCGATCTTAAATGCAAGATCGTAATCCTTAGTTTGGTTGCCCAAGCTGCGACGGTCCTTACAACTGTGCCTTACGTCGGTCTTACGGGAATGGGATGGGGCCAACTCGCGCAATACGCGACCTCCATTATCGGATCTTGGATTACTTGTCGCTCGTTACTTGGGCCTCACACGGTATCCATCGTTCCCCGGCACTTCAGTCGCACTGCTTTCAAGGAATTGTTTGGATTTGGACTGAAACTGCAATTCATGAACTTGATCTCATTCTTGTTTGACCCCGCTGTAAAGCTCGTCATATCAACCGTTTCGGGAGTAGAGACACTCGGAATTTTCGAAATGGCACAGCGAATGGTCTTGCAAATTCGGCATGTAGTCGTCGCGCCGATGCAACAGCTGGTACCGGCGTTTGCCCATCTTTGGGAGTCGAATCCGACAGAGGCGACAGCGCTTTACACGCGCGCGACGACTGAGGCGATCATAATGGGAATTCCGCTGCTCCTGCTAACTGGGATCGCCTCTCCGGTAATCTCCATGATTTGGATCGGCTCTTATCAGGTTAACTTCGCGCTATTCGCAAATCTTCTTTGTCTTGGGTGGATCGCAAATGCGATAGCTGCCCCATCGTATCTTGTCGGCTTAAGTCAAGGCACGATTAAGTGGAACGTCGCGGGTCATATAATGACGAGCGCTGGCGGCACAGCCTTGGCTTACTTGTTGGGAACCCAGTTCGGATCCGTATATCTGGTGCTCGGTGTCGCCACAGCCCTTGCCGCGGGCTCTCTCCTAACTATGGTGCTCAACTGCTGGAGCTACGGAATTGAGCCGTTTCCAACACCACAGCAGCTGACTGCAGCTATAGGCTTGCGATCCAGGAATGTACTCAGCAGGTTTAGAGGCTTGCTCTTCGGGCCTTGGAAACTATCGTGATCCTCTCTGACCGACGCTGCTCTCTCCCAAAATTTCGAATGCCGCATTCCTTTACAACCAAACCTCGCCGAGAGTTGTCTACTTTCGCCATACACAGAGGATTCTCAAACATCTAACGGGCGCACAAAAACACCGTCGACTTGAAGAACCTCGTTATTGGCTGGGTCAGAAAATCCCTCACACAAAGCAATGCAACGAAATCCTTTTCCCTCCAACAAGCTAAACACCTCGGCGAATGCCGCGCCGCCCTGGTATAGAGGAGCCAGCGACAATTCAACGAGAACAACTGCAGCTTTTGAAAGGGTGCTCTCAGCACCACGAAGAACTTCAAGCTCAAACCCCTGGGTATCCAGCTTTATTCCCAACGGAGCCTCTGTGGTGGCGGAAACAACATCGTCCATCCGACAGATTTGGATCTCTTCCGTACCATTAAACGATGATGCCTCACTCGCCCTCGTCGATCGTTCGGTAACCTGTAGCAGCGAGGAGCTTGCAAGGTTCTTAGATATATTTATAGTTGTTGTACTGGCCTCGCGACCCAGTGCCATTTGGGGAGCTATTTCCCACAACGAGTCTGCGTGGGAAACTTGGCGCATTACTGCATGAGCTTCGCTAAGAGGCTCAAAAGAGATTAGTCGTCCGCCGTAGCCGTGCGACCGTATAGCGAGGCCAAACTGGCCTCTGTTGGCGCCGACATCCAGTATGGTTCGTACGCCCAACTCCTGTGCCTTCACCGCAAAGAGGCGATTCGCATCGCGAAAGACATGGTCGAACTCTACTCTAATGCCGAACTGACGAAAAACAGTCTTGACCAGCGTCAAAAAGAGTTGTCTAGGCGCTCCAAACATCATTCAACCTCAATGCATCCACCGGCTCGCGATCGCGATTCATTTCGATCGTACTCGCTGCTCTACGATCCTAGAAAATAGATCCTAAACACGTACTCGCTAATCTGAATAGGGATCATTCCACACTTAGGTTCAAGCTCTTCTCAGGAATACGTTGAGCAATGATGCAACCATACTTAAGGACCCCCGCGAAGTCGCCAGAATCATCGCGTTGGGACAGAGCTGCTCTGCTTTACTTCGTGGCCTTCTTGCCGCTCGCGTTCGACTTCAAGAGCGAGGGGGCCGGGGCGGCAGCCCAGATCCAAGGCGCGCTGCTCTTCCTGTACATATTTTTATCAGGCCTGTTTTGGCTGGCGACGGCGCCATCGATCCAAGAAGTGCAATCACCCCTCCTGGGAATTGTGGTGGGCTGGTTCTGCTTCGAGTCGAGTCTGACGGCCTTGGTCAATGGCCAGGAACTGTATCCGGTATTTATCAATACAATTCCGGTATTGATATTCGGATCTTCGGCCTACGTCACCGCACGAGCGCTCAACGTCGTAAAGGACTTGGGGACTATATTAACTGCCCTGAAAATCCTCGCCCTGATCTATCTGCTTTCCAGATTTCTAATCATTCTCCTCGGAACCGGTATCGACTTGATGACAATCAGATACCAAATCTTGGGCGGCTCCGTTAACGCGTGCCTCGGACTAATAGCAACAAGCCTGCTATTTAGACTCACGATCCTCGATTTAATTATCGTTTCCGCAACACTGATTGTCGTGGGCCTTTCGGTAACCCGTACTCAGGTAGTTGTCGCCCTAGCCCAGTTTGCTATCTATGCCCGTGCACCATGGGTTCTCATGGTGCGCGGGAAACTGATTAGCAGGACCATCCTTCTAGGATGTCTCTTAGGGACAGCGCTAACTCTCGATCTAGTTTCAGAGGCAGGTATCGTCGAGCGGTGGTTCTCCCGGCTCTTTGTTTCGAGCGAGGTTGGGTTCGATCCAACCTTACTTACGAGAAGAGCTGAAGTGAATTTCATGGCCGAATCATTCTTGGGTTCTCCAGGGACTTTCCTTTTCGGACAGGGCCTGGCCGCTCCGACCATCCTCACCGGGCCTGAGGCCGCAATGGCTGCACAACTTGTCGGGCGACTTTCTGTCGAGCAGATACATAGCATTGGTTTTGGCCACCAAAATTACTGGGCAATACTCTTCATCGGCGGGGTAGTTGGAGGTGGTCCCTTGCTGTGCGTTCTGTTCTGGCACGGCTTTCAAGCATTGTCGTTCGTTAGCTGGTTTCGCCAACACCGTTGGAAGGACGAAGGTGTCTTTCACCTAGGCGTTTGGGGCGCGACTATCGTGATCGGAATGCTCACATATGGCTTCTTAGCTGGGCTCTTTGGCGACAGAATAATAAGCCTATGGTATGGAATAGGCACAGGGCTTCTTATGGGATGTCGATCCAGGATTGGGAGTACACGTCGATTGCGTATTCATGCCAGCAAAACATAGGAATCGATTTTGTTTCGACTAATACTATTGTTCGCATCGTGCCTTTTCAGCTTAGTAGCTGAAGGAGCGGAACTGGCGCCCAGCGCCTCTTCGATAATTTCGCCTTCCCCGATTCCCAATTCAGTTGAGCTGGCGGACACCATCGTGAGGACGGGATATTTTCCCGATGGCGTGACTCGCATCTTGAGTCCAATCAAATTGACCCACAAGGATTCGGGCAAAGCGGATGCGCCCACCGTTATAAGGGGCAGTCGAAGTGGAAATTCCCAGATAAGTGGAGCAGCCGTCGTAAGGGGTACGAAGATCCAAGACGTCAATGCCAGCCGAGCGCCTACGCAGCCGACAATCTACGCTTTGGATCTTTCCTCGTTGCCACAACCACGGCCGTTCGGCATTGAAAGACGAGGGGCTTATTTTGATATCGATCAATCTCGTTTTGAACTTTTTCAGAACGGCCTCCGGCTGCACTTAGCAAGATGGCCTAAGCTAGGATACTCGACTGCTATTAGAGCTGCTCTGGACTCGGATGACCAATCCGGTACGAGCGTGATGATTCCACGGGATGCGTTTGCCCGATTGAATTCCGAGAAGGATATATGGCTCGGTGGTTACTGGACTCAGGATTGGGCTTTCGAGACTGCACCGATAGAGCGGTTTGGAGAGGATGGCGAAACTGTGCAACTGCCTCGCATCAAAGCTCCAGGGAAGCTACGAAGCGGATTCAAATACTTTGTTCAGAATGCACGTTCTGAGCTCTCTGAACCGGGAGAGTACATTCTGAACTCGAACCGAGAAGCCTTCGTCATCCCGACGAACGAATCAGACCAGTTCGAGGTCGCAATTGCGACGACGCTACTAGAAATAAGCAACGCGCATGACATAGTCATCGAGGACGTCGCCTTTGAGAAGACCCTTGGTACGACCATCAAGATCGTTGACAGCGAGAACATAACTATTCGGAACTGTTTCGTAGGACGCAGTGGTGCGGGAGCAATCAGAGTAACCGGAGGGCGGAATGTCGTCATTGATCGTTGCGTGATTCGCGATACCGCTGAAACTGCAGTATTGCTGAGTGGCGGAGATCGACCAACTCTGACCCCAGCCGGTCACGCTATTACCAATTCTATTGTTACGGATTTCGGGATCGACTCACGAACCTACCGGCCGGCCGTGCAGGTAACGGGTGTCGGGATTCGTGTCGAAGGATGCTTCTTATCGCGAGGCCCACACTCCGCAATAATTTTGGCGGGTAATGATAATCTGATCCGAGGGAATGAGATCAGCGCTGTGGTTCAGGAAACCGATGATGCGGGAGCGATATATACGGGACGCGATTGGACGCATCGAGGAAACGAAATTGATGGCAACTTTTTTCATGACATTGGGATGAGAATGTCAGCTCACGCGAGGTCTCCGTCTGAACCGTCCTTTGTTTCTGCAATATATCTCGATGATCAAGAAAGTGGATACAGAATTTCTCGCAACATTTTTTGGAGAGTCGGCAGGCCAATCGTCATTCATGGGGGGCGCGACAACCTGATCGAAGAGAATGTTTTTGTGGCGAATACGCACGGGGCCATTTGGTTGCACAAGCGGGGGGAAGCACTAGGAGGTGAGCTCGAGCGACGGTTAAGAGCCGTGCCCTACGACCGAGATCGATGGGCAACAAGATATCCCGCCCTAGCTACTCTAGCTGAGAACGATCCCGGCTCTCCCGTCAATAACAAGGAAAAGGATAACATCCTGCTCGGCCATGGCACCCTGGTAGAATTCCGAGCACCCGAGGATGCTCAGTACTGGGCTCAACGCGACACTACCACGGCCATCGGTCGTTCTCGCAGAGGTTGGCCGGTTACGTCGCCAGAGGATCTTCAAAGGTACTTAAGCGCCCAATTCCCAGGCACACACTCTATTCCAGTTCGAAGCAAAGCTCTTTCAGATCTGCAATTCTCAGCCCATTAGGCATGATTCGGAAAAGTATGAAGCGGTTTTGCGAAAAAAATCCCGTTTGAACAAAGAGCTAAAGTGCGATTGCGATTCGACCCGTTCTTATTGCACTTCAGACTTGGAAGGGAGATTCAGGGGCAGAGACAAGGCACGCCAGCCTGATAGCCTGTTGCCATTTCACCGCAATAACCTTTCTTCGAGTTGCACGCCCGGAATTGAGATCTTTATCCCGTCCCGAGCTAGTCTTCGCGCAAAGATCTCGCGGGATATCAAATCAATCCCGTTCAAGCTGGCCAGCAGACGTTCCCTGTGAACCCAGCCCACGGTCATCAAGTTTACTGCCGCATGCTCAAGAAGATCGCCGTCGACCATTGCAGCGAATTCTGAGACAGCTTTATCGTTCGCGAACGGACTCAACTGTGGAAGACTTGCAAGGCTAAGTCGATTTCGGTGCGCCGCAACCCAGCCTTCAAGAGGCCCGGTTGCGTAAGACTGATCCAGGTATCCAAGTGTCGTCGCGTCAAATCCTTTGCGCGTCGTCTCCACCGAATAGAGCATCAACCATAGAAAGGAATCTTCGGGATTGAGCGTTAGAGAGAATTTGAGGTCGTCGTTTGCAGCCGCCGCGGCCTGATCGCTCTGCTCGGGACTCTCTCGTCCGATCACTTCCTCTGCAATTCGCAACCGAATTAGGCTCTTCGCGCGCGCAAATTGGCTGCGTTGGACGACAGGTGCGGGGTTGGCCGCCATTGATACCAGCAAATCACCCAGTGCACCCGGTTTGAAACGATCACCAGCGAGAAGACGTACCACAGCTTCCCTGGCTTGCGCGGCTGACCAGAATGCCGGCAGGTTGATGGCTGACCAGAAGATGCCAACAAGACCAAATGCCAGCAGCGCGGCTTGCATACTAGATCTTGGCACTCTGCTCTGCACTTTCCTAAGGTTCGAGCCTCGGCTATATGCCTCCCTGGAAGACAGCCAGCTCGCTTCGCCGGCCGTTACTCCACGTACCCATAGCGCGCGTAGTATTTCTGGTAGTAGTAGCGCCCGTGATAGGACTCATAGCGCGCGAGCAGCTTCGTATCCGCCTTGTTCAGCACAACACCTAGAAGCTTGTCCTGGATTTCCGGCGCATTGCGCAGATTATGCCGCACAACATCGATCTTGGTCTTACCCCATTCCACCACAAACACGAAGGAATCCACGAAGGGCGATGTGACGCGCACATCCACGACTGGGGCCATCGGCGGCATGTCCAGCACGACATAATCATATTTCGAGCGTAGCAGGGCGACGAGATCGCGCATCGGCTTCGACGCCAGCACCTCATTGGTATGCAGCAGCTTCGACGTCGTGCCAGCAGGCAGGATGGCAAGCCCAGTCTGGGAATCGATGCTGACGATGTCCTCGAGCTGCTCCTTGTGCGCGAGGACTTCGACAAGGCCGGCTTTCGCATCCGGCCGCAGAGCACGGGACAGTGAGGGATTGCGCAGATCGGCGTCAATCAGGATCACCCGCGCGCCGCCATGCGCGATGAGCTGCGCGAGGTTGGTCGACAGCGTGCTCTTGCCCTCATTGGGCAGGGTCGAAGTCACGGCCAACACACGATTCTCGCGCACGATGGAGTTGAGATCCACCGCTACCTTCAACGAGCGCACCGCTTCGGAGAAGCGCGACAGAGGATTGTCGACGACATAGCGGAGTAGATCGGGTGCTGGGTTGCTCATCTTGCTGCCGAACTTGCCGGAGAGCGCCGCCGATGCCGGCGCACCTAGCGCCGGCAGGATGGCAACGCAGTTGGTCCCTAACTGCTCCTCGACCTGGCCAGTGGTGCGGAACACCTTGTCGCTGAGCTCGCGCGCCATCGCCGCGCCGAAGCTGAGCATCAGGCCGCCGAGCAGCGCGGCGCCGAGGATGATCAGCGACTTCGGCGCGCTCTTGACCAGCGGCGTGGTCGCCGCGCTGATCACCCGCGCCTCAGTGATCGGGAAAGACTGCTGCTGTACACTCTCCATGTAGCGCTGGAGGAAATTGTCATACATCGCCTGGTAGCTCTGCGCGTTGCTCTCGAGCTCGCGGAGCTGGATCTGCGCCTGGTTGGTGAGCTGCGATTCCGAGACGATGTTGGCAAGGCTCGCCTTGATCGCCTCCTCGCGCGTCTGGGCGATGTCGTAGTCGCTCTTGTACGATTCCTGGATGCGCTTGAGCTCGTCCTGGACGTTCTTCTTGATCTCGGCCATTTGCCGGCGCAGGTTGACCGCAGCGAGGTGATCCGAGCCGTATTTGGCAGACCAGATCGACTCCTTCGAGGCGAGATCGACATATTGTGCGCGCAGCTTGACGATGGTGTCGTTCTTCAGCGCGTCTCCGACGTTAGCATCAGGGATCTCCTGCTTGACGATGTCGTTCATGCGATCAAGCCGCGCCTTCGCCTCCGCAGTCGATGCATGCGCCATGATGAGCTGACTGTTTACTTCGGCCAGCTGCTGCTGATTCATGAGCCCTTTGCCGGTGTCAATGATGTTATTGGCTGTCTTGAAATCGACCACGGACCTCTGCGCGGCGGAAGCCTGAGTGCGCAGCTCCTTGATGCGGTCCTGAAGCCAGACGCTGGCTCGGCGGGTCGCCTGATACTTCGCCTCGAGCTGGTCGACGATGTAGGCATCCGCAATGGCATTGGCGATGCGCGCGGCCTTCTGCGGGTCGCGCGAGGAGAAGCCGATCTCCATGACATAGGTGAGGCCGAGGCGCTTGATGGTGCGGTTGCTCGCGAAGACGCCGAGCGCCTTGCGCGTCAGCTCGAATTCGGAGGGGGCGTGGCCGGAGGAGACCAGGCCGGTGACCGAGCCCATGATGGCGCCGAGCAGACCGGTGCCGCTGCCGGTAAACTCCGGGTCTTCCGTGAGGTGCAGGTCGCGGATCACGGCAAGGCTGATGTTCTCGGATTTGAGGATCTCGACCTGGGTTTCCACCGTGGCGGAATCGATCGCGATATCGCCGAGCACGGATTGCTGCTGGAACAGCTGCACCTTGCGGGTATCGATCACCATCGTCGCAGTGGAGGTGAACAGCGGCGCGGCGGTGAAGAGATAGAGCAGCGCCAGGATCGCGCATGCCGAGACGATCGCGACCATGGTCGGGAACTGGCGCCTGATGATGTCGAGATAGGAGGTCAGCGACTGCGACGGGGAGCCGTCGGCCTCGGCGAAATCACGATTGATCTCCGAGGTCGGCTTGTTCACCTGCAACATCTAGCAATTCCTGAAAATGGATCGATATGTTTGATTGGGATTAATGTTCGCCGAAAGCCCGGATGCGTCCGGAGCAAACCTGATGCCAAAGCCCGCGTTGCGCGAAACACTAACACAATCCTGCCTGCAATTGAACGTGGTCGATGCAGTGCACAGTGCCGTTTACGCGACATTTTGCAGGAAGCTTAACGGCGCAAAAGCAAAGCGGCGCCCGCTGGCGCCGCTTACAAAGGGTTGCATGGCCGATTGTGATGCGTGTCAGCGCGGACTGACGTTCCCGGATGCGTTGGTAATCCCAGCAGTACCCGCGCTAGAATTCGGCGAGACGGTGTTCGCATAATGGAACCCACCGAAGCTCGGCGCACCGTTGTTAGCACCACCGGTGTTGCCGGGATTGCCGGTCGGACCACCAGCTCCGGAGCTACCGCCACCACCACCACCGCCGGTCGCGGCGATCGCGACGTCGCCGGTCGCGGCCTGGTAGGCGGCGATCACGTCGGCGTTGCCGGTGTTGGCGATCGCGGCCTGGATCTCATTGGCGAAGGCCTGGTCTGACTGTGCGGCCATGCGGGCGACCTGGGCGAGGCCGCCGACGATCGCGCGCATCTGGTCCTTGGTGGTCGCGGGATCCTTCAGGAGCGCGATCAGGCCGGGAAGCGTGGTCGGATCGGAGGCGCCGAGATCGCGCACGCGCGAGATCAGCTGCGGGCCGCCGGTCGGATATTGCTGCAGCAGGCTGTTGGGGGACGCCTTGAAGTCGGAAATGACGGTGGCCGGCAGCTGGCGCTGCGGCGGATAAACGGCAGCGCTGGCGGCCGAGGTAATCGTCGCGGCGAGGGCCGCGGCGGCAGCCATGCGAAGCGCGGTTCTGATAACGCTCATAAATCAACCTCCAAAAAATCAGCTGCCCCGATGTGCTTCCTCGGCCCGGGCAAATGGCTGTGCAGTGCGGAACCTAACCGAAGAGAAAACAGCTGTCCACTTATTCTAAAGACTTCGTAAACGACGCAACTGCTTCAAATCTAGACACTTTTATGAAGCTGAGGCACCGGGCTCGGGGCGGCGCCCGCGGTTGTCGGATGGCCCTCGCCTCGCCGGCTGGTAGCGCCCGCCTCCGCTATCGGCCGGCCCTCCTTTGTGCGGAAGGACTGCGCCAGGCCGGCGCCGAAAAGCGCAAAGAATGGAATGCTGTAACCGGGCACCTGCAGCGTGAAGTCGAGGCACGAATGCAGCAGCGACAGCGTCGCGGTCGCCACCGCCGCCAGCGGGATGATGGCATCGCGCCGGCGGGTGAACACGCCTCTCGCCAGCACCAGCAGCATGATCGCCCAGCCGAGCGCCACCAGCAGCGCCATGGGAATGCCCATCTCGGAGGCAAGCTCCAGCGGGGTCGAATGCGCGGCATCCCAGATTCCACGAATCGAGATGTTGGGGCTTCGATACGGCGGGAAGGCCCATTGGAAGGTGCCCATGCCGGTGCCGAACCAAGGATTGTCGCCGATGATTTTGAGCGTCGATTTCCAGGCCTCGATGCGGCCCTCGTCAACCAGGCCTTGGCTGTCGAAGCGGCTGGAGACGCGGCCGCCGAGCAGCTGCAAGAGGCCGAGCGCGACAGCGAGGCCCGAGCCGAGCGAAATCCAGATGCCGGTGCGCGGCGGCAGGTCCTTTCTGAGAAAGAGCGTGAACGCGACGATCATCGCGAGCAGCGACAGGCCGACGCCGGCGCGCGAGGTGGTCATGAACATCGCCATCAGGCAGATCAGCAGGCAGCCAAGCTGCGGCAGGATCTCTTTCGGCGGAATCGTGCGCACATCGAGCGACAGGCGTCGCCATTCGATGTGCCGTTCAGGCAGCCGGCGGCGGACGTCCTCCAGGATCAACAGCATCCAGATCACCGCGCAGGAGCCGAAATAGGCCGCCGCCGTGTTGCGGTTGATGAAGGTGCCGGTGACGCTGCCGAGATAGGCCGTCTTGCCCCGCCACAGGATCATGGTGGGCTCGATCAGGAACGAGAGCACGCCATACAGCGCGTAGGCCGCGCCCGAGATCGCGATCACCCACAGCATGCGGCGGGCGCGGTCGCGATCGGCCCCGACGGTAATACCGAGAACGATGGCGAGGATGTTGGCGAGCGGCGCGCCGAGCGCGAAGAACGCTTCGTTCTTGACGATGGAAGCCGACGGGGCGATCGGCACGCCCAGCAGCTCCGCGGCCTGCTTCCAGATCGGCTGGAACGGTGCGACCCAGGGATGGTCGGAGAGCTGCTCATGCAGCACGAACGCGTAGGCCACAACGATGACGCCGATGCCGGCGAGCAGCCAAAGATGCGGCTGACGCAGATCGCGCGTCGGCGCGAAGATCACCGCTACCCCGAGACACAGGCACCAGAACGCAATCGACAGATCATTGGTCGAGCCGAACGGGAACGGCGCGCCAGCCACCACAAAGAACAGGATGAAGGTCGCGGGCAGGCTCCATGACCAACGAATCCTGAACCAGCTCATATTGGGAGGCCAAAGGCGCATCGTGCTTTCTTTAGGCGAGCTTTGCTTTAGGCTTAGAGGAAGCAATCGATCGGATAGATTTTCAGATCCACGTTGAGGCGGCTGTTCCGGGTCTGCGCCCGGAATGCCAAGAATACTCCAAAGCTATCGCTGCCCGGATCGAGTTTTATTCCAGGGGTTAATTCGTCGGGCGGGACCAGGACGCCGATGTGCCGGTTGATGGCCGAAATCTCGATGCGCCCCTCCCCCTCGCCGAAATGCCCGCCGAGGTGCGTCACCGTGACTTTGGGCAGGCCGCGGCGCTGATGGCAAACCTCCTCCTCCCATAGCTTGGTCTGCTGGACCAGCGGCTTTCCCGCATCATCGGGGACAACGATATCCGGGAAGGACGGACGCAGCATCCCGAAGAACTTGCTCTCCTTGGAGTTCGCCGACAGCCGGACCGTGAACGACAGCTCGCCCTTGGCTCCCTTGAGGCGCGACAAGACAGGAGCGTCGGGCTCCGCGGAGACCATCACGTCGATGCGGTGGCGAACGCCTAGCTCTGCAGCAGCGCCGAGAGCCTGCCCGAGCGGTGCAAGCCCGAAGCCGACGGGGACGAGAGCCAAAAGACGGCAAAGTGTCCGTAAGCGCATGAAGCCCCTTGCAACAGTGCGGGGTGCCCGATGACCGGCGCCCTGCCCAGTGGCGGAACTCGTAGCCGCAGCAGAACCGCTTCGATCTAAACGAAGATGGCACCGGGACAAAGCCCCGGTGCCATCGCTTCTGGTCGATCAAGTCGGCCTTTACGGCGCCAGCTTGACGTTGTTGCGGAAGATCAGGGCGTCGTTGGAGAGATTCACCGCATCCGAGCCGGTGGCCATGATCACGCGCAGGAACTGCAGGAATTTCGTAACTTCGACGTTGCGGGAGTTCGAGACGTAGATCACGTCGCCGTTCTTCATCATGACCTTGGTGGTAAGGAAGAAGCCGCCGGGATCGCGGAGGTTCACGTTGAAGATGACCGGAACGGTCTCTGACGTGTACTTGCTGACGTCGATGCCGAGCTGGGCCGCAACCTCGCGCGGCTCGCGGCGATACATGTACACGGCGGCCGGATCGGCTTGGCCATCGAGAAGACCACCGGCCTTGCCCATGGCTTCGCCGAGGTTGATGCGCCAGGCATCGAAGTTGAACTCGCCGCTCTGACCGCTGGCGCCGAACGCCAGGAACTTCTGCTGCTCGCGATAGACGTAGATGCTGTCGTCGGGGCGAACATAGACGTTGTTCTCGGGCGCCATTACGAGATTTTCGAACGGCACGGTGGCCCGCCGTCCGCCACGCTCCAGCATGACCCAGGTCTCGAAGCCCTGGCCCTTGATGCCGCCGGCGCGGGTGATCGCATCGAGCACCTTGTCCTTGGCGCCCGCCGCGCTCGCGGGATAACGCGCAGGCGAATTGACCTCGCCGAGCACGCTGATGAGCTGGGTGCGCTGCGAGGACATCGCGACGACCGCCTGCGGCTCGATGGCGCGGTTGCCGATCTTGTCGACGATCGCGCGCTGGATTTGCACCGCCGTAAGCCCCGCAGCCTTGATCTGGCCGGCATACGGCACGGTGATGAAGCCGTCATTGTCGACCGACTGATCCGGGATCGTCACATAGTTACCCGGGCGGACGCCGGCTTCCGCCGGAATGAACAGACCGCCTGCCGCGGCTTCGAAGATGGTGACGCTGACGACGTCGCCGATGCCGAACACGATGCTGGCCGGCGGCCGCTTGTCCGTGAACGCCCCCGCGAGCCCCTTGGGCTCATGGGTGTGCAGGATCTTCACCGTGGCCGGATTGAGCGGCACCAGCTCGTAGGCCGGAGCGTTTTCAGTCTGAATCTTGTTGTTGACGTCGTCCGTCAGCGGACCCGAGCCGGGATTGGTCGAGCACGCTCCGAGCGCCAAAGCGGCGGCCAGAAATGCTGGCTTGAAAAGATATGACTTGGCAAAGGAATGCATGAATCGCGCCCCAGGAGACCCCAATTAGCCCCTGATTGGTACGGCCTAGGGGGTGGTGCGACAAGGGTTCCCGGTGGTTAACGGAGCGATCGGTCGGCCACTGTTGCGTGCGGGCCACTGTTTGGGGCTTGGTTTAACCCTTTGTGACCATTTGTTGTATTTCGTGTGCCCGGTCGGCGAGCAAACCGCCCAACTCAAGGGCTTCGTGTGTCGAGCGCGAGGCTTCTTGACCTCTCTCCGCTCTGCTAAGTCTGGGCCGTTAAGGATAGGAACTCCCATTGTCTGGCCTCCTTCTTGTTCCGCTGTTGGCAGGCTCCCTCCTTGGCGCCGCTGATCGCCCATGGGGCTCTGCTACCTCTTGCGCTGGCAGCACGTGGTCCTCGTGCCAGGGCGCCCTCGTCGTTGAGGTGGCCGCCCCCTCCTCCATCTGGAAGTTCAGCCGCACGCAAGGGGCCAAGGACGGCGAGAGCTTCGCGGCCATCACGAAGACCGCGGACACCACCCAATCCGACCCGGACTTTGCCGGCCTCATCGTCCGCTGTGCGCCGAAGGGTAAGATCGACGTGCTGGTGGCCCTGATCCGGCCCTTTCCGCCGCGCAGCCACCCCAAGGTCACCATCGCCGCGAGCGGCGGCGGCACCCTGACCTTTGACGCCAGCATGGCGGCCGCAGGCGCCGCGGTGCTGCTGCCCGACGAGGTCGCGGCCTTTGCCGCAGGCAAGTGGCAGACAACGGCCTCGCTGTCGGTGGTGGTCAGGGAAAGCGACAGTGAGATCAAAGGCGTGGTGGCCCTGAACGGCTTGCGGGAGGCCTATCATTCGCTGCTGGCAAATTGCAGCCAATAGGCCAAATTTAGCCATACAGCTTAAGGGTCTTTTTAGGGTGGGGAACCTAGGGTCCGAAGCACGGAGAGTGTTTCGGATGACCGCGTTTTTGATTTTCAGCTTTCTCGTAGGTGCCGTGCTGGGCCAACGCTTTCGCGTCCTGGTCCTGCTGCCATTGACCTTCGTCATGGTGCTCGCCGCCATCCCGGTCGGCTCGATGCTCGATCTCACCCTGCTCGAGAGCCTCAAAGGCGTGGCACTCGCGGCCATCGCCCTCCAGGGCGGTTATCTCTTCGGCTCGGCCGCGCGCTTTGGCCTTGCCGCCGCACGCGCCGCCCGCGTCTTCGGCCGCCCGATCAAGGCCACCCGCTGATCGCGCCGATCAATCAGCGACCGACGAGCCCGCGCGCAAACGGCCCAAGGTTTAAGCGTTGGACCGAGGCAGGCCTCTGTTTGAAAACCACCCGCCCGCTTGTATGGTGACCTGACCGTTTCAGGATTCCCTTCGAGCGCGCCGTTTGTCCCTCGCTTATTTTGCCCTCATCGTTTCCATCGTCTCCGCTTCCGCTCTCGAAATCGCCGGCGCCAAGTTTGGTGCGCAGCTCGGGACGATGGCCGCCGCGCTAAGCCTGCTGGCGGCCACCGCAAGCGCGCGAAAAGCCGACTACGACCACTATGTTCGCGCGACCTCCTGGGGCCGCTGGATCCCGATCGCCATTCCGCTGTTCATCGCGGCTCAGCTCGTCCCGCTTCCGCTAAGCTTTGCCCATCCGATCTGGGCCAGCACCCGCGATGCCATAGGTGGCCTGCCGTTCGGACCGATCACTGCCGATATCGGCCTGACCGTCAGCGCGCTGCTGCTGGCGCTTGCGGCGATCTCGTTGCTCGGCGTCACCATCCTGGTGGTCCGCAACCGCAGCCGGGCCGAGCTGGTTCTCTTTGTGCTGAGCGGCGTAACCGCGGTCTCCGCCTTGATGTTGGACCTGCATCGGCTGTCGCCGGCCCTTGCGGCGACCGTTCCCGCCGATCTCACGGCAACCATGGCCGGCCTCGGTCTCATGCTCAATCTGGCGGTGATGCAGCTTGCGGCTGAACGGGCCGAGACCCATCACTCGGTCCTTCGCTCGGTGGCGATCGGCCTTTGCGGTCTTGTGGGCGCACTGGCAAGCGCGCTTGCGGTGTTCGGCCTGTCGGGCACGAACAGCGCGATCGCCGCGGCCTTTGGCATTGTGCTGATCCTGCTGATCCTCGTCATTCGCAGGCTCGATCTATCGCCGCTCGCAGCGGGCGCCTTGTCGGCCGCCGCCTTGATCGGAGCGGCGATCGTGCTGTCCTTCCTGTTCGAAAAGGGCTCCGGACCGGTCCTGCTGCGGCTCGTCCCGGATATGGGGGCTGAAACGCGGGCCGCGCTGGAGCGGATGTTGTCCGACACGCGCTGGTTCGGCGCGGGCGCCGGGACCTTTGCTGCGGTGGGCCGGATCTACCAGAGCGATGTCGGAGCCGCTTTGACGGCGCCGTCGACAGCCGCGGCGGTCTTTGCCGGCATGGGATGGATTGGCCTGGCTACCGCGCTGGCGGTGAGCCTGATCGCGCTGCTGCGCCTGTTTTTCGGCGCCTTGCAGCGCGGACGCGACTCGTTCTTCCCTGCGGCCGCCGCGGCCTGTGTTTTGTTTGCGCTGGTTCAGAGCTTCGCCGGGCCCGGATTGCTGCGGCCCGCAGCAATCCTGTGCCTTTCCGTGATCGTGGGACTCGGGCTGTCGCAGAGCGTCAGCCAATCCGGATCACGATAGAGCGCGGATGATCAGACCGCGCGGTCGCCGAGCGAGGCCCAGTAGTTCGGGTTCTTGGGCGACTGAATGCGGACCCAGCGATAGGGCTTCTTCGACCACGGCAGGATGTGACCGGAGAGATTGTCCAGCACGAGATCGCCGGCGAAGGTGCGAACCACGACCACGAGATGATGCTCGCCCCAGGTGGTCACGACCTCGCTGAGCAGCACCGAGCGCGCCGGAAAGCCCTTGGCGATCAGTTCGTGGCGTTTTGTCACAGCGTAATCGTTGCAGTCGCCGCTGGTCGGATGCAGGAGCCACTTCTCGCCGCGCAGCCCTTCCAGATTGGCCTCGGGACGGATGGCGGTATTGACCTGCTGGTTGACCTCTTGCATCTGCGCCAGCCGCTCCGCCGTAAGCTTCAAGCGCCCGCCCCTGAACACGACGCGCTGCGGCCGCGGCCTGCACTCGTCCTTGTACTTCAGGCAGAACAGCGTGAAGGCCATCGGCGCCAGCGTCGGCTGGTCGAACTTGATGTACTGGATGGCCCCGCGCAGCCCCAAGGGCGCACCGACGAAAGCGGCTTCAGCGCGCTGCTGCACCCCTGCAGCAACGACGATGGCGGCCACGGCCGCCAGAAACTTTACAACTTTGCGCATGTCGCGCTCCCCGTTTTTGTTGGGGAGACGCTACGCGAGACGTCTTGAAATACGGCTCAAAGGCCGCGCGATCCTTTAATCAAAATGCGGGCACCTTGGTCGGAAACAATTAAGAATACCGATGTGTGACTTGTTCTGCTAAGAGCCATCGCGACGTTCCGCTCGTGACGCTGGAAGCGATTCGACCGACCTGATGGGCCTTTCCTCACGCTTTCGAAAGAAGACCAAGCCGCGGCTTCCCGACGGCGTTCGCGTCTATGCCATCGGCGACGTGCACGGCCGCGCCGATCTGCTTCAATCGCTGTTAACCGTCATCGACGTCGATCTGGCCCGCTCGGCCCCTGAACGGGCCATCCAGGTCTTTCTCGGCGACTATGTCGACCGTGGCCCGGACTCGCGCGCCGTTCTTGATCTGCTGATCGAACGCTCGAAGACACACGAGACGGTCTGCCTCAAGGGCAACCACGAGATCTTCCTGCTCGAGGTCCTCAAGGACCCAGCCCGCCTGCAGGAGTGGCGCCACTATGGCGGGCTGCTGACGCTGGTCTCCTACGGCATCACGCCGACGATGAATCCGTCCGCGGAGCAGCAGGTCGAGCTGATCGAAGGACTGAAGCGCGCATTGCCGCCCGAGCACCTGGCGTTCCTCCAGCAATTGCCCTCGTCCTTTACCTGCGGCGACTTCTTCTTCGTCCATGCCGGCGTCAAGCCTGGCGTCCCGCTCGAGCGCCAGAAGGATGAGGATCTGCTCTGGATCCGCGAGGAATTCCTCGCGTCCGAGGAGCGCTTCGGCAAATATATCGTCCACGGTCACACCCCGGTCAGCGTGCCCGATATTCGCCCGAACCGCATCAACATCGACACCGGCGCTTACGCGACCGGAAACTTGACGCTGCTGACGATCCAAGGTGATAGTCTGCTCGCAATTTAAGAGCCCTGCTCTCGTTTCAATCCCGTGCTCGCTTCGCCCTCACAGGCCTCGTCGATTTCACCATGAACCGCATGTTCCTGCTTCGCGTCATCGGCATCTGCACCGCCATCGTGCTGGCGCTTCATGCCGGCATGGAATTCTACGGCGATCTCATCCGACCGAACTTTCGCGCGAGCGATTTGTTCTCGGGCGAGATTCCGCCCGAGAAGGCGAAGCTGGCGGCCGGCGGTGTCTTGGCATCAGTTTCGCTGGATGGCGACCTGCTCGCGAACTACGCGGCGGCAATGGCCGCTGACGTTCTTCACCGTCCATCGTCCGATGCGGCCGGACGGGCCAGCGAGAACAAGGCCGCCCAAGGCGCCGTCGTCGCTGCCTTGAAAGTCTCACCGATCAGGCCAGCGCTCTGGCTCACGCTCGGCACGCTGCAGGCCCAGGCCGGCGAAGCAGCAACGCCGGCGGTGAAGATGTCCTACTTGACCGGAACGGTGCCGATCGACGTCGCCTTCGCTCGCGTCCGGACCGTGACCTCGAGCGCGGCTGCAACGGACGAGGAGATCAAGCTGCTGGCGCAATCCGACATCCGCTCGGCGCTTGCCAATCGCTCGCGTTACGAGCCGCTGCTGATCGCGGCCTATGTGCAGGCAACTCCGCAAGGCAAGGCGCTGCTGCTCGACACCACGGAAGTGACCGACCCCAAATTCAACGAGATCTTGCGGCGGTACTAAAGCTCAGCGCACCGATTTCGGGTTGACCGGCACGAAGTCCTGATCGCGACGCGGTTGGTCGGATCGCCCCTGATAGACGAACATGCCCTTCTTGGTCGTGACGATATCGCCTCGCTGCAGGCTGTCGTCGCGGAGAAGGCGTTCGGTCGCGACAAGGTCCGGATCTTCCGGAATCGGCTTGTAAAGCTCGGGATGCTCCCGCCGCTCGCGCGAGGCCTCCTTGGCGCGGCGCCGTGCGTCCTCGATCCGCTGCCGCCATTCGTCGCGCGTCACTTCCGGCTCGCTTGGTGGAAGATAGTCGTTGATGGATGGCTCGGGCTCAGACTGAGCACGACATGAGAGCGGGTAGGCAGAGAGGACCAATCCGACAGCGGCGGCCACGGCCGCCTGAACCGGCGCGCGCCCGGATATCCAGCGATCCGATGTGGACTTGCGGCGAATGGATCGCACTCCGATGACTCCCAAGCGGGCCGAGCAGCATCCAGCGGCCCCCTCAACTTCAGCTCATGCGGCTGCCAATTGCAAGATTTTAGGAACGCGGGGCCGTCCCATCAAAAATCGAAAAACAACCCCATGCACAGTAGCCGGCGCCAGCCATTTCAATCAGTTACGCCTTTCCCGAAATCCGATTTGATCCGTCGGGCAAAACAGAGGTAGGATGGCATGATCTGGAGAGAGCCGACCGGATGATCGCGCTTTCTGAGATCCATGTGAGATGAGCGGCTCAATGGCCAACAGCTGCGTTCCAAGACCTCGTTAAATCGTCGCCGTTCGATTTCGGCATGAGCTGGTGGAGTTGCCGAGAATGCGTACAAGACCGGTACTGCTGTCAGGTGCTGTCCTCGCGGCGTCCGCCATGTCTGGCCTTGCGGCGCAGGCGAGCCCCATCTGCATCAAGGAACGAACACCGTTTGCCTTGTCGCACGATACCGTGAAATGGACGATGTCGATCGCGCCTGGCGCGGAGTGCATCCAGGGCCTGCGCTGGTCGTACATGCAGATCTTCAAGGTATCGGTCGTGAGCGGACCATCACGGGGACAATTGGCGGTGGTCGGGTCCGGCTTCCGCTATTCGGCAGAAGCCGAGGCGCCCGGCACCGACAAGTTCACGCTGCTGATCTCGGGCAAGAACCGTCGCAATGCAGGGACGTCGACCTTGGAGGTCGAGGTCAACCCGCAATAGCTTGAGAGAGGCCCCGAAGGATGAACGGCGCGGCTAGCGGCGGCTCGAGCCACTGCCCCGGGTTCTATTCCCGTGATAGGGTCGGGCGTATCCGCCCCTCGTCACGGGCGGCTCGATCCGGCTCGGGATATTGGGCGTCGCGTTGGGGCGCGCGGGCTGCGACGGATTGACAATGGTCACGTTGCGGTTGGGCGTCGATGGGTCATTGACGCCCTGGGCCCAGGCAGCGGCGGGCAAAAGCAACGCAATGGCGATCAGAACTGGTCGTTTCATACGATATCTCCCGAGCATGAACGTCAGGGAGGCGATCACCGTTCCTTCACGGTTCGTTGGGTGAACCTTAGCGGGGGACGGCAACCAGCTTGCCATCCCGCCAGACGCCCTGGGCCGACTTTCCAGCAGGCAGGCTGCCTGAAAGGTTCCGAACGGCGGTCGGCCGCGAGGCAGCCTGATTGGTCTGCGCCTTCTTCGTGGGGGTCGTGATGATGCTGGAGCTCGTGGTGTTGGCCTGATCCTTGGTCCCCTGCGCACCGGCAGGCGAAACCAGGAAGGTCAAAACCGTGAGGACTGCTAGAACGCCGCGCATGGTCGAGCACCAGAAAGAGAAGAGCTTGGCGAAATGTCACAGGTTCTCGCCCAAAAGCAAGCACCTTCGAACACCGCGCGAGGCCGTCGCGGAGCCGCCAATCGAAGCCAAACTGCCTCAACTCGAGAGGTTTGAAGCGGAAAGACCTAGCGAAATAGCCCTATCCGGGCTACTTGATCGGCCTTGATGACCGACTCCGGTGAAACTGCGGCCAACGCTCCCTCGGCGCAACAGATCAAAGCCGGGTTTATCCGTCTCCTGTCGAGCCGCATCCGCGCCGTATCCGACGATCCCCGGCAAATGCGGGAGATTGTCTATGAGCTGGCGCGCGTCAAGCTTCTGGAGCAATTCACGCACGCCGACGCGCGGGAATCGCGCGAGTTTCAGCAGGTCCTCGAACGTGCCATCAAGGAGGTCGAGCGTTCCTTCGAGCGTAGCGCCGCGTCCGAGCCGCAAAAAATTGTCGCGGCAACCGACGTTCCGGTCCCGCCCCCGGGCCATACCCCCGCTCCCCCGCCCATTCCGATGTCGTCACCCGTTTCGGCTTCGCCGCCTGCTGTGAAGGACGCGGGAGCACCGCGCCGTCCCGTGGCTTCGCCGCGATCGCCGGATCAAACCAAACGCAGCGGCGCCTTCACCTTTCTGGTTCGACTGGCCGGCATTCTCCTGCTCATGGCCGGCGCCAGCACCACGGTGATCTATTGGCCGCGTTTGAGGACCCAAGTGTCCGCACTGTCACAATTGGTGCTGCCATCCGAGCGCGCGCCGGGCAACCCCGAGCCCCGGCCGACCACCGCCCCGCCCCCGTCGGAGAGCGTGAGTGTCGAACGAGCGCCCGACAGCGCAAAGGAGCCGGAGCCACCTGCACACCCCTCCATGCCTTTGCCGACGACCTTCGGCGTCTACGCGCTGAACGAGGGGCAGCTCCAGGAACTGAAGCCGGTCCCCGGAAAGATTCCAGACCGACGCGTTGCGATCTCGGCGGCCATCAACACGCCGAGTGCAACGACCCTGACAAGCGGAGATGTCAACTTTATCGTGTTCAGACCGGACGGAAGCATTGAGGCAAGCGTGACCGAGGTTCGAGTCGTCGCGAGGGTGTCCCGGTCAATGGGCGTCGATGCCTCCGGCAAGGCCGCCATAGTCAACGCGGGCGATTCCTGGGTCATTCGCAGCATGTCCTACCCCTACAAAGTGGGGCCGGTCGAGGATCAGCAGAGGATGCTGTTGCTGCAACCGGAACAGGACGGCTTCACCCTGTCGCCGGGCCGCTACATTGTCGTCGTCAAAGGCATCGGCTACGATTTCACCGTGGCAGGGACGATCACCGATCCCAACCAATGCGTCGAACGCATCAACGCGGCGAACGGCGCGTTCTATTCTCCCTGCCCGCCGCCGCGTTAGATCGACGGCCGCTACTTACTGGGCTTGCTGTCCTTGGCCGCCTCCGCCGGCACGTCGTCGACCTTACCGTTGTTCGCGACGCATTTTTGGAAGTATGCGCGCTGATCCTTGGCCGTTCCCTTGGCGCTCCCCGCCGCCGGGTTGCCGATTTGCCTGGGCGGAAACGCCTTGGCCACCGCCGCTTCGCATGCGCGCGCCACTTCGGCAGTGATGGCCGACGCCGTCGCCGGCGCAGCCAACGTCAACACGCATGCCAATCCAACCAACCTTCGCATATTCCTGACCGGCACCTTGCTGCTCCCTCGAAGCGTGAATGCTTGCCGGGACCATAGCAAAAAGGATCGACGCGCCAAACCGCAAAGCGGCGCCGAATTGTCACGCGGTGTGGCCTGGGCGTCTCGAAGGATGGCCGAGCGCGCGGCAAGAGCTCCAATACTAGCTGTTGAGCTGCGGCGGCTTGAAATTCGGAAAACGCGTGAGCATTGCGGTCTTGACGAACTTCAGGTGCCCGATGCTGCTCGCCAATTCCTTGAGCCGGCGCTGGCCATTGGAGATGTCCGCCGCAAAGAGATCCTGGTGATGATTGTCGAGCGCCTCTCGCTCAAGGTACTCGTCGGTACCGTTTCCGAAGGTGACGGATGCGCGCGCAACTGCGTCATCGACACGCCGGTTGAGGCCGGCCTGCTCCCTCTCCGCTTCCTGCAATGCCGTTTCGATCGCCGTCAGGACGGCACCGATCCGCGTGCGATCGGTCTCCGCATCACGCTCCGCGGAGCGGGCCTTAAAACCTTTGTCCTCGCGGCGGGAGCCGAGAAGATTATGCGCGCGTGCTCTCAGGAATAGCTGAAACATGTGGGCCATCCCCATTTTCGAGATCTAAGCCGCTACCATCGGTCAGGCATAGTTAACAAAGCCTAAATCCTGCGTCCGCCCCGCCTGGCTTTGTGCGATCCAGGCCCGCCAGGCTCCTTCGTGCTTGGAATAGAGCTCCAGCCACCGAACGTCGTCAACCGCGGCCGCTCTCGTGCCTGCGCGGGTTTCGGCCACGATTTGCACCGTCTCCTTCGAGGCAAGATCCAGCGCCTCGAATTCCGCCGTCTCCTCCAGCGAAAGGCCTATCAGAACACGATGCCCTTGCGCGTCAACAAAATACCTGCGCGGCGCGTTCTGCCGTTGATCAATCATTTGAATGACCCTCGCTCATGATCCAAGGACCTGGAAGATCTCTCAGATGCCGGCCATAGCTACAAACAAACGCAATCAAAATAAGAGCGCAAGTCGTCGCGCCCAGCAACGCAATCAGCCACGTCATCTACGCCTACCCGCACGCCCTCCGGAAATAGAGGGCCCGAACTCGCAATGAACTGATCCGTCTTAGGTTGCCTTGCCTGGGCGCTCAAGGACGGCGGCAGATTAACCTAACCGCACATGGTTATTTCGACTCCGCCACGACGACCATTCACCCGGGTCAGCACGCGCGCGGCCCCGCGGTTACGATGGCCGCTGGGTGCGACCGGCTTCCATCGAAGCGGGGGTATAGGGTGCATAGAGACGATATCGTGCCGATCGCTTCCGCGAGCGCCACGCCCGTACGGCATAGCCGCAGCCAAAACCCGCTGCGAAAATCGAAATCAAAACCAAAGCAGCTAACATTGGAATATTCCCACGTTTGCCGGAACGCTCCTCCCGCGCTCATTTTCATCTTTTCGTTGTGTCGACTTCAAGTTCGTCACCGCTGAAACTTTTGTCAGACGAAGATGAAGTTTGTGCAACGTGATGCTCGAAGATTGGTCGGCACGCGAGGACACAGAGCGCGGAGAAGAGGCTCCAGTTCTTTTTACCAGAACTCGCCACGCCGACACCATGAACCCTCGTTCATCTTGGTGCTTCAAACGTCGACCGGCACGGATGAGACCGCCGTGGGAGGGCGCGCATCGGATTCGCCAGCGAAACACCGTGGTTATACGGAGCGTCGCGCATCGATTTCATCGCAGTAAGGTTGAGCAGTTAGCTTAATCCGCGTTGTTTGTTGCGAAGTCTCACCGATCGCATATCCATCTCGCACCGGGCTCCCCCAAGCCCGGCCCCACCCAAGCAAAGCCGTCGAGCGAACATGGGTCGCTTGGCGGCTTTGTCGTTGTGTCGACAAGAGGATGATTTCGGTT
The DNA here is from genome assembly GCF_014198315.1 of Bradyrhizobium sp. CIR48. Lineage (NCBI taxonomy): Bacteria > Pseudomonadati > Pseudomonadota > Alphaproteobacteria > Hyphomicrobiales > Nitrobacteraceae > Bradyrhizobium > Bradyrhizobium sp. CIR48. Next base: position 111,415 of record NZ_JACIHG010000010.1, on the reverse strand, counting down.
ATGGCGCGCAAGCCCTGGTCGTTCAAAGAAGACCGCCGGCTCATGGAGCTGGCCAAGTCTTCGGCTTCGCTGGAAGAGGCCGCGAAAGTTCTCGGACGCTCGCCTGATGCGATCAAGCGCATGGCCTTGCGGCTTGGTCTTTCGCTGAAGCCGAAGACGGGCAAAAAGAGCTAGCCTCGGAAAGGCGACGGTGCTCGCCTTGAGCCCCGCAGCACGACCTCCCGCGTGCGGTGAATGACGACCGACCTCACTGTCGGGGCCAGCAGGTCACTGCAAAAGGCTCAGAGGTCACGACTCCGCAGATGCGGACGTCAGCCTACAGTCTTTCGAAACAGACATTCTTTCGAAGTAATCATGGCTTTGCCTCGCCGGGACGGAACCAGACCCACGTTCGGGTGTTAGTTCGAATCTCACAGCGAGGTCTGGCAGTGCTCCACTTTGCCATTTCCGCGGTTTTGGTTTGGCTGGCGATCAACATCGCCTTCGTGGTGCTTCGGCTGCGGGCCGCCCGTGATCCCGCAGCGCCCCACACCGACAGGTCAGGCAGAGCTTATCCAGAGGCCGTCTCCCCGCGCCCCCGATGAGCGCGACCAAGCTGACCTGACCTAGTTGCGCGTCTTCTTCTGGGACCCCATCCCAGGGCTCGTTCCATAGTTGGGTGTCCCCGTCCCCTTGAAGGCTCCGCCCATGCTGTCCGAACCGGAATTCGTGGCCGTGCCGCTGCGGGAGGTGGGCTGAGTGCCCGATGGCTGGTCTTTGGTTCCCTGCGCCCAAGCCGCGGAGCTTCCGACGACGAACGACAGGAGGAGGAGGCTTAACGTCCTGATCATACTGCTCAACTTTCCATGCTCGGGCCGCACGACCATCAGTCAGGCAACCCCTGGGTAGCCCTTCCGGACCGGTCCGCTCGTTAAACCCTATCTTAGCCCCCGCTGGCTAGAATCAATTCCCAAAATCAGTTCCGAGATCAGTCACCAAGCCTCTCCTGAATTTCGCCTGGACCGGATGAGATTACAGCGGCCGAACCTCTCGTTTGCGGCGCTCGTTGTTGCGAGCACGATGGCGTTCGGGCTGGCGGGCCATTTTGCGGCAGACGGCGTCATTCGCCACCAGCAGGCGCATCAACTGAACGAGCTGACCGAGGTCGTTCTGCGCCGCTCCGAATTTGCGGTCGATTTCGCCGCGGCCAGCCTCGACGAACTCGCCAAGCGTGATCTTGCCAGCTGCGCACCGGCGGCGCTGCAAGCCATCCGGCTCCACGTCTACCAGCGCTCGGCGATCAAGGACGTCCGTCTCGTCAACCCGGACGGATCGGTGATCTGCTCGGCCTATTCCGAGACGCTCGAGTTCGACAAGGGATGGGCGGATCGGCGCGACATGCTGCCCTCGCACGACAAGAGGCTCTCGCTGTTCCGCGTGGAGCAGTTCGGCGGCGACGCATTGGGCGTGCTCAGGGACGTCAATCGCAGCTCCGCGCTGGTCGCCATCGTCGGCATCAACGCCGGCCTGTTCGATCTCATGCCCGCCGAGCTGCGCGCGCACAGCGAGGTGATCCTCGCCTTGAGCAATGGCGAGAAGCTCGGCGATTTCCGGCTCGATGCCGACAGGCCCCTGCCAGGGCCGATCAGCTTCGACAGGCATTCCACGCGCTTCCCGCTTCACGCCACGATCCGGCTCGAGCACGCCGTGCTTTCGAGCTGGAACAGCGAGGCGTATTGGCCGGCGCTCGCAGTCGCCCTTGGGCTTGGTGCACTGTTCGGCATCCTGCTTGCACGCAGCCGCCGGATGGAGGGGCCGGTCGCCGATCTCGATCGCGGCCTCGCAGCCGGCGAATTCAAGCCGTACTACCAACCCATCTTCGAGCTCAGGACGGGCCAGATCACCGGCTGCGAGATTCTGGCGCGCTGGGTTCGTCGGGACGGCTCGGTGGTGCCGCCGATGAACTTCATTCCGCTCGCCGAATCCAGCGGGCGCATCCAGGTGATGACCTGGCAGATCCTGAAATCGGCACTCACCGACCTGCAGGGCGTGCTGAAGGCGGACAAGACCTTCAAGATGTCAGTGAATGTCGTGCCCAAACACCTGCTGAGTGCCGGCTTCGTCGAGACGCTGCGTCGCACGGTCCTGGCAGCGAGAATCTCCGCACGCCAGGTCGTGGTCGAGGTCACCGAACGCGACGAGCTCGACGATCTCGCGCACGCCGCGACCGTCGTGGCCGAGTTACGCGACCACGGCTTCCGCGTCGCAATCGACGACGTCGGCGTGGGTCACAGCGGTCTGTCGCGACTGAAGGGACTCGGCGCCAACACGATCAAGATCGACAAGTTCTTCGTCGACACCATCACCGTGGATGCATCGACCACGACGATCGTCGAGATGTTGGTCGCGCTCGCCAAGGACTTCCGCATGACGGTCGTCGCCGAAGGAATCGAGACCGAGGAGCAGCGCCGCGCCCTGATCGCCTCCGGCGTCGAGGAAGGGCAGGGCTATCTCGTCGCCGCACCGCTGCCCTTTGCGAAATTCAGCGAGCTCGTCGATTCACGCCGCCACTCCGCATCCGCAGCGCAGGCGGGCGACGTCCTGGTGGCCTGACCATCTTCGCCGGACCGCCTCCCGGCCGGCGATAACGGCCAGGTTTTAGGCAGCCCGCGCCGCCCGAAGAGCGACGAGGCGCTTTAACGATGTTCTCGTCTTTCGAAGCGGAATGGCCCTCGAGCGGTTATGGTAGGCCATGCGTCGAAATCACCTCATCGCAGCCGCGGGAATCTGCCTCGCCCTCATCGCCTATGCCACCCTGGCAAGGCTGGCGGGGCGGCCGGCGCTGATGGGGCATCACGAGGCTTACTGGATCGTCGTCATCGAGCGCTTCAGCGCCTATGGCCTGTTGGGCTTCCTGCTCGCTTTCCTGTTGCCCGGCCGACTCGCTTTGGCCTGCTCGCTCGTCATCGCAGTTGCGATGGGGCTGGAAGTCCTGCAAACGCTGACCCCCGATCGTGATCCGGGTTTCCTGGACGTGCTGCAAAAGGCGGCAGGAGGCACCGTCGGTGTCATCCTCGCCCAGACGATCCTGGCCTTCTTGCCTCGGCCGCCAGCCTGAAGCCCACGGCGCTGACACATTCTTCAGCGCCAGCGCGACATCCCCCTACTTCATCATCTGCCCGCGCAATTCGCCGCCTGGGTTCGCGGCCGTATGGATGTTCGCGTACCATTTGCCGGCCAATAGATCCGCCGCCTGGGCATCCGTGAGCGTGGCGCTGCCCTGGATAGGACTCTGGACCGTCTTGAAGGGCAGAGCGATGCCGGCGTTCTTGCCCGCATCACTGGGGCCATGAAAATGTGCCCCCATCGCCGGACCAGTCAGATTGGCAAACGTAATCGTATAGGTCAGGACTTTGGTCTGGGTGTCGAACGCGGCCTCCGCCTTGCCTGAACCGGACGAGCCGTTCGGAGGCACTTCATTGCTACCCTTGAGGTCCGCCTGCAGCTTGACGACCTCCGCACGTGACGGCGCGGTTGTGACGATCAGCAGCCCACCGAACATCACCGTTCCCAACAGCGTCACGCCGACCCGATACTTGGCTTTCCTCATGGCATTCTCCTACAGGCTCTACGGCCCGATGCGGTTGAAACCCCGGCCCCGGCTCGAAATTCCGGAGACGAGTCTATGCCTGATTCGCGAAAAGCTGGCGGCGATCCACCGGTGGCACGTGGAACGATCTGCGGGGCCTGACGCCAAGCGAGCTAGGCTGCCCCGCGCTCGCGGAACCCGGTCGGGGCCAGGAGTTCGGCCATCTGCCTGTGCGTGCTCTGCAGCGCCTCGATCGCGCCGTCGAGATCGAAATCCGCTTCGCGGATTGAGGCGAAGAACTTGGCCGTCAGCGCCAGGTCGAGCTTGACGCGCGTTGCGCCGTCGCGGCTCTTCCGACGGTCGAGCGACAGATGGACGGCGCGCATTTTGGCTTCTGCCGGCGAACAGCCGCTGAGTGTCGCCAATTCGTCGTATGTCATCCAGATCTGAGGCATGGTCTCGTCCGTCCTTTATTGCCGCCTCATTCCTAACTTTCTGCGCCTGAATGCATCGTTGCCGCAGCGCGGTCGCAGCCCGCTTCGCTGCGATAGCGTCAACGCAAGACTAAGATGCGGGCGGCGGCCTGGAAGGCGCAGGAAATTGGCGCGGCCGCGAACGGCTGTCGAGGCCCTTGGGCAATTTGTCATTGAGCTTCACGACGGCGCCTCGCGCCTCCACAGCCGGCGCATCTTCCTGGCTGTAGATCAGCGTCACCTCGAACATCACGTCGGGCGCTTCCCTGGCCGTTCCGGAGCAGGTCGCCATCGCACCGCTGCACACGCCGGCGAGGCTGACCTCGACCTCGTCCAGACCGAACACGGTCGGCGGCCCCTCGGCATAGCGCCGCGTGGTCAGCACGGCCGTGAAGCGCTGATCGTCATCGAACTGATAGGAGCCGCCATAGGTGAAGAAGCTGTCGCTGCCGGAGATCCGTCCCTCCGCCAGATGCACGATACCCGTGCCCTGGCCGCGCGGCGTCCTGAACCAGGCCGCGTATTTGCCGTCTCGCATCATGGAAATGTCCGCCGTAAAATTCACTGATATTTGCAACCAACTCTGGGGCGCGACAATGACCGACGCGGCGAGTATTCCGCGACGGTTAACGCCCTGCAAAGCCGACTCGTCAAATTGCCGCCGCATCACGTGGCGACGCAATCAAAACAATTCTATGCCGTCATCCGCAGTCTCGACCGCCTCGACCCGGCGCATGGTGGCGATCGATGCCAGTCCCAGCGCTTGCAGGAACTCCCGATGAACGTCCCGCTCGCGCTCCATCGTGTAGCGCGCGAAGAGATCGTCGAGGATCGCCTGATCCTGCAGCTCCGGCTGTAGCCGCTGCGCGCTTGCGCTCGCAGTCTCGAGCCGCGTGGCGACCGCAGGCAAGGCTGCGGAGCTTTCGCCGAGCCTTGTCATCAGGCCCTGGGCCGAATTCATCAGCCTCTCGAATTCCACGCCTTCGTCGACGAGCCGGCTCATCAGCTTGCCGAGCCGTTCATTGCCGGCCTCGACCTCGCGCAGCGCCTGAAGGATTTGCGGCTCCAGCTTGGCAAGCTGGGTGGGATCACCCTGCACGCGGAGCTCCTTCAGCTCATTGGCCGAGCGCTCGATCCCGTCGAGCACGGGCCTCAGGCGCGCGGCCCCCGCGGAGACCTGGTCGGCGGTCGCCTTGAGCTCGTTGGCGATGACGACGAAGGCGCTGCCGCGGCTGCCGAGATGGCTCGCCTTGAGGCCGGCATTCATTCCGATCAGCGTGATGTCGATAGTCGCTTCGGCAAGCCCTGCGATCGCCTGGCGAAATTTCGTCAGCGTGTCCTCGACGATCGCGAGCGCCTCGTCGACCGAGCGGCCGGCACTCTCGCAGGTAGCGATCAGGGTCGATGCGTGCGCCAGCGTCTGCTTGATGCGCGTCAGGAACGACGACGAGCCGCCCTCCTCGCCGCCGAACAGCGTGCGGCCGTGGCCGACGACGCTGCCCGCATCGTGCAGGATGGCCGTCAGCGCGCCGACGATCTGGCCGACGTCGCCGCCGAACTCGCGCTGGGCATCCCTGAGCTGGACCGCCTGCAGCCGGCAAATCGCACGCACGCCGTCATCGCTCGGCACCGTTTCAGGAACGAGGCTCGGCGCGGCTTCCGACGCAAGGCCGAGGCCATAGGACACGTGCTCGAGACGCTGACGCGTGCTGTCGCCCGCCTGCAGCGAGATGATCGCGCTGCCGACCGCCTCGGCGATCTTCCTGGTGCTGGCACTGGCGCGGTCGGCCAGATGGCTGCTCTTGCTGCGCTGGTCGCGTAACCCGGAATAGGCCGCGCCGAGCTCGGCGCTCTCCGACATCAGCTGGGCCCGGTAGCGGCTCTCGAATTCCTTCTGCCGGCCGGAGGCGGTGGCAACCGCCTCGGACAGGCGCCGCTGGTCGCGCGCGCAGCCTTCGATCGAGCGCTGCACGGCCCTGCCGAGATCGTAGGCTTCCTGGGTGAAGGCGAGAAAGCCCTCGCGGTCGCCGTCGAGCGAGGCCGCCTCGATCCGCGCGCTGCGCGCGATGATGGTGATCATCTGGATGTGCTTGAACAGCGGCTTGAGCAGCGAGGACGCCTCCGCCGTGCTCTTGCCGATCGTCTCCAGCAGGGCGCTCTCCGCCGGCAGCGCCTGCGCCAGCTCGCTCAGCTGCGCGGCGATCTCCTGCAGCGCCGTTGCTGCACCCTCGATCTCGGCGCCGGAAAGCTCGCCCGAGAGCGTCGCCAAACCCTGGTTCAGCTCCTTGAAGATGAAGTGGCCGCAGCCGAGCTCGTGACCGACGCGCGCGAAGACGTCCTCGATGCGCGAGGAGACGTCCTCAATCGCGGTGGTTGCCTCGGCGAGCGTGTTGGCTGGAACGGGCGACATGGCCATCAACCCGCCACCGCGGCGTGCCCGACCTGATACCAGAGCATGATCTCGCGCGGAATGTGATGCAGCGAAACGACCTTCTCGACACCGCCATGGGCGATGGCTTCCTTGGGCATGCCGAACACCACGCAGCTCTCTTCGTCCTGCGCCCGCGTCGAGGCGCCGAGCTTGCGCATCTCCAGCATCCCGCGCGCGCCGTCGTCGCCCATGCCAGTCATGATGACGCCGAGCGCGTTGGCGCCGGCATGCTGGGCCGCCGAGCGGAACAACACGTCGACTGAGGGACGATGCCGCGATACCGGCGGGCCGTCCTTGATCGCGATCTGGTAGCGCAGGCCGATGCGCTGGAGCAGCATGTGGCGGGCGCCGGGCGCGATATAGGCGCAGCCCGGCAGCACCGGCTCGCCGTCCTCGGCCTCCTTGACCCTGATCTGGCAGACGCCGTCGAGACGCTTGGCAAAGGCCGCGGTGAAGCCTGCCGGCATGTGCTGGACGATGACGATCGGCGGACAGTGCGGCGGCAGCATCTCGAGGACGTCGTTGAGCGCCTCGGTCCCACCGGTCGATGCTCCGATGCAGACGATGCGCTCCGTCGTCGGACGGACCCTGCCCTGCACCGGCGGCGGGATGATGGCGTCGGCGGTCAGCTTCTTCTCGATGGCCCGGCGTTCCGCACGCGGCCGCACCCGCGCGCGCGCAGCCGACTTCACCGCCTCGCGCAGCCGCGTCGAGCATTCGAGCAGCGCCAGGCGCGTGTCGATCTTCGGCTTCGGCACGATGTCGACCGCGCCCGCCTCGAACGCCTCGAACATCACGTTCGAGCCCTCTTCGGTCAGCGAGGAGCAGATGATCACCGGGATCGGGCGTTGCGCCATGATCTTGCGCAGGAACGTCATGCCGTCCATCCGCGGCATTTCCAGGTCGAGGATCATGACATCGGGGATCTCGTCCTGAAGACGCTTTGCAGCCACGAACGGATCGGAGGCCGTTGCCATCACCTCGATATCGGGATCGTCGTTGAGGATCGTCTGCAGGATTTGGCGCACCGACGCCGAATCGTCCACGATCAGCACGCGAACCTTCTCCCTCGGCATCTTGGTTGCGCTCCGGCTAGACCTGGAAAATGGTTGGCTGAACCTGCTTCAGCCCGGGCACGGCACTGTGAATCATCGATTCCGAATGTCCGACCAGCAAATAGCCGCCGGGACGCAAGTGGCTGCACAATTGCTCGACCACCTTGCGCTGGGTCTCGCGCTCGAAATAGATCAGGACGTTGCGGCAGAAGATGATGTCGACGTCACGATCGACCGGATAGGACTTGTCCATGAGATTCATTCTCATGAAATGTGTCGCGCGCCGCAGCTCGGGTACGACCCGCACCTCACCGCGCGACTTGTCCCGCGACGTCGCAAAATATCGTTTCACGAAATGCTCGGGCACCGGGCCGAGCACGTCGCGCGTGTAGATCGCCGTCTTGGCGAGGCGCAGCACCGCGGTCGAGATGTCGGTCCCGAGGATGCGGTACTGGAAGCGCGAGCCGTTCCGCGTCATGTCGTCCAGCACCATCGCGGTGGTGTAGGCCTCCATGCCGGTGGAGCTCGCCGAGCTCCAGATCTTCAGGTTCGCGTTCTTGCGTCCATGCGACTTGAGCAGGCCGGGAATCGCGACGTCGCGCATGAAGGTGAAGTGCTGCGGCTCGCGGAAGAAGTCGGTCTTGTTGGTCGTCACCACGTCGATGAGATGGGTGAGCTCGGTATCGAAATGATCGGCCTCGAACAGGTTCTCGACATATTCGTTGAGACCGGTGAAGTTGAGCGCGCGCACGCGCTTGTGCAGCCGCCCCTCCAGCATCAGCCGCTTGCCCTGCGGCAGCTTGATGCCGACCTGGCCCTCGATCAGTTCGGCGATGGTGCGGAAATGGCGGTCCGACAGATGCACGGCCGTATCCTGTACGGCGGGCATCATGACCGCCGGCCCCGGTCCGCGACGGCCACCTGCACTGAATGTCGGGCCGTACGGGCCATCTCGAATCCTACGGGTTTAAACAACCTATGAAAGAAGACCGGTCCACCGTCCCAGGGCAGACCGGCCCGCAAAAATCCTAGCGCTGAAAATCGGCGTCCCGATCATCCTCGCCGTCATGCATGTCGAAGGCAAAGCCGCCGCCACCGGCAACCTTCACGGCGCGCGCCGGCCGGGCCTGCACGACCTTTTTCGCCGGACGCTCGGCAGCCGCCATCATAACCGCCTTGGCGCGCAACTGGCTCACCGCCCGGTCGATCGGCGCCGGCGCCTGGCTCTTGGCGCCGTGCTCGATGCGGAAATAGGCGATGGTGGATTGAAGTTGTTCGGCCTGCGAAGCGAGCTCCTCCGAGGTCGAGGACACCTGCTCGGACGCGCTGGCGTTCTGCTGACCGACCTTGTCGAGCTGCTGGATCGCCTGGTTGATCTGGGCCGAGCCGACGTCCTGCTCGCGGCAGGCCGCGGTGATCTCCTCGACGAGCTCGGCAGTCCTCTTGATGTCAGGGACGAGCTTGGAGAGCATCGCGCCGGCCTCCTGTGCCACCTTGACGGTGTCGGCCGAAAGCGTGCCGATCTCGGCCGCGGCGGCCTGGCTGCGCTCGGCGAGCTTGCGCACTTCGGAGGCGACCACCGCAAAGCCCTTGCCGTGCTCGCCGGCGCGCGCGGCCTCGACCGCGGCGTTGAGCGCGAGCAGATCGGTCTGCCGTGCGATCTCCTGCACGATCGTGATCTTCTCGGCGATGGTCTGCATCGCGTTGACGGCGCGGCCGACCGCGGCACCGCTGGCCTCGGCGTCCTTTGCCGACTGCGCGGCGATCTTCTCGGTCTGATTGGCGTTATCGGCGTTCTGCTTCACGTTGGAGGCCATCTCCTCCATCGAGGAGGAGGCTTCCTCCGCGGACGAGGCCTGCTCGGTCGCTCCCTGCGACAGCTGCTCGGCGCTCGCGGAGAGCTCCTGGCTGCCGGCGGAGACGTTCTGCGCCGCCGTCAGCGCTTCGGACACGATCTGGCGAAGCTTCTCCACCATGCGCTCGAGCGCAAGGCCCAGCGTGTCCTTGTCCGACAGCGGCTTGGCTTCGATCGTGAGGTTGCCCTGCGCGATCTCGTTGGCGACGGCCGCGGTGGCGTTCAGATTGGCGGTCATCGCGTTCAGGGATTTCACGAGATCGCCGATCTCGTCGTTGCTGGAAGCATCGATCTTGTGGCTGAGATCACCGATCGCGACGGCATCCGCCAGCCCGACCGCCTTGGCGAGGGACCGGCTGATATTGATCGAGATCCAGACTGCGCCAATCGCGGCAACGATGAGTGAGACGATGACGAGGACGATCAGAACCAACTGGGCACGGCGGCTGTCCTCGTTGGACTGCACAGCCTGCTCGGCCATCTGCCTCTTCGTATTGGCGACATAGGCTCCCATCGCCTCCGTCGCATCCGCAACCACCTTGCGCCCGTCGCCCATCGAGCGCTCGGTGGCCTTGGTCTTATCGGTCTTTGCCAGCCTGATCGTCTCTTCCTGAAAGACGTTCATTCTGGCGTAGGCGCTGGCGAAATTGTCGAGCAGCTTCTTGCCGCCTTCGCTGGCCATCGCATAGACCTCGTCCCTGATCTTCATGGCCTCATCGCGGAGCTTGGCCGCGTTCACCGCGAATTCCTCGGCCTCGCTTGCCGTCCCCAGAATTGCGTTCTTTTCCGCCCTGACCTGCTGCCAGATGATCTTTTCGACCTCGGCTGCTTTCTCCATCCGCTTGGCGCGAAGCACCATGGAATCTGCGGTCGCGGCCATGTCGGACAACTTCATGTAGCTCACGGCGCCTGCTACCATGAACAGAAGAATGACGACGCCAAACGCGCTGGCGAGCTTGGCTTTGACGGTGAATCTCATTTTCAGTCTCGTTGGTTCGAATTGGGGTGCTTACGCGTGACCACGCTTCACTCTTGCAAACTCAGGCGGCGCGCGGCGCATCTGTAGCCGTGTCGCGGCCTTCCGGAACTTCGTCATTGGCCATCAGCTTGGCGAGATCGAAGATCACGACGAACTTCTCGCCCTTGCGGCCGATGCCGGCGGCATAGTCCGATTGCCATTTCCCGCCGACCTCTGGCACGGGCTCGATTGCCTGCTCGTCGATGTCCGTGACCTCGAACACGCAGTCGGCGACGAAGCCGACGCCGACCAGACGGTCCTTCATCGGCACATCGAGGATGATGATGCGGGTCGCCTCGGTGGCGGCCACGCTGGGCAGGCCGAGCTTGTTCCTGAGATCGACGATCGGATAGCCGCTGCCGCGCACGTCGATCATGCCGAGCAGAAAGTTCGGCGCATGCGGAAGCCGCGAGATCGGCCGCATGTCGAGAATTTCCCGGACGTTGCGGATGCTGATGCCGAACGTCTCGCCGGCGAGCCCGAGCGTCAGATATTGCGAGGTTGCGGCCATGATGCAGTCCAGGATTCCCGGTTGGAAATGGGTACGGTCCGGCACAAGGCCGGACCGGTTGATCAGCGTTGGAACTCGGCGTCGCGATCGTCTTCGCCGTCATTCATGTCGAAGGCAAAGCCACCGCCACCGGCGACCTTCATCGCACGTGCCGGCTTGCGGACAGGCACCGGCTTCTTCATGCCGCGATCGGCGGCCGCCATGTGCGCTGCCTTGGCCCGGAGCTGACCGACGGCGCGGTCGATCGGCTCGGCCGCGGCCTTCTCCTTGCGCGTGGCATGCTCGATCCGGAAGAACGAGATAGTGGACTGCAGCTGCTCGGCTTGCGAGGCGAGCTCCTCCGAGGTCGACGACACCTGCTCGGAGGCGCTGGCGTTCTGCTGGCCGACCTTGTCGAGCTGCTGGATCGCCTGGTTGATCTGGGCCGAGCCGACGTCCTGCTCACGGCAGGCCGCGGTGATCTCCTGCACCAGCTCGGCGGTCTTCTTGATGTCGGGCACGAGCTTGGACAGCATCTGGCCGGCCTCCTGGGCGACCTTCACGCTCTCCGTGGACAGCGTCCCGATGTCGGCCGCGGCGGCCTGGCTGCGCTCGGCAAGCTTGCGCACTTCGGAGGCGACCACAGCAAAGCCCTTGCCGTGCTCGCCTGCGCGAGCGGCTTCCACGGCCGCGTTGAGCGCGAGCAGGTCGGTCTGGCGTGCGATCTCCTGCACGATCGTGATCTTCTCGGCGATGGTCTGCATCGCCTCGACGGCACGGCCCACGGCGACACCGCTGGCTTCAGCGTCCTTGGCCGACTGCCCCGCAATCTTCTCGGTCTGGTTGGCGTTGTCGGCATTCTGTTTCACGTTCGAGGCCATCTCCTCCATCGAGGAGGAGGCTTCCTCGGCGGACGAAGCCTGCTCGGTCGCGCCTTGCGAGAGCTGCTCGGCGCTGGCGGATAGCTCCTGGCTTCCGGCGGAGACGTTCTGCGCCGCAGTGATCGCCTCGGCAACGATTTGCCGGAGCTTTTCGACCATTCCGTTCAGCGACCTGACGAGATCTCCGATCTCGTCGTTGCTCGCCGAGGGAATGGTCTGGCTGAGATCGCCCTCCGCGACCGCACCTGCAAGGCCAACCGCTCTTCCGAGCGAACGGCTGATCGAGATGGAAATCCAGAGCGCAGCCCCGATTGCAACCGCCAGCGAGATGCCGATCAGCGTCATCAGCAGGAATTGGGCCTGGTGCCCCTCCGCCTTGGACTGGACGGCCTGCTCAGCCATCTGCTTCTTCGTGTTGGCGACATAGGCGCCCATGGATTCCATCGCGTCTGCGACGACCTTGCGGCCGTCACCCATCGAGCGCTCCATGGCCTTCGGCTTGTCGGTCTTCGCCAGCCGGATCGTTTCTTCCTGGTAGGTATTCATCTTCGCGTATGTGGCTGCGAAGCTGTCGAGCAGCTTCCTGCCGCCCTCGCTCGCCAGCGCGTAGACCTCATCCCTGGTCTTCATCGCTTCCTCGCGAAGCCTGGCGGCATCGGCGGCAAACTGTTCGGCTTGAGCCTCCGTACCGAGCACCGAGTTCTTCTCGGCGCGCAGCTGAAGCAGGATGTCCTTTTCGATCTGCGTCGCCTTTTCCATGCGGTTTGCGCGCAGAACCATGCTGTCGGCGGTCGCCATCATGTCGCCGAGCTTCATGTAAGCCACGCCGCCCGCAATCCCGGACAGGACGATGATCACGCCGAACGCACTGGCAAGCTTTGCCTTGACGGTAAATCTCATTTCCAGCCCCTACCCCGGTCTCGCCCGAGACCTCATCTCAATTTAGAATGCGTTCCATGTTCGGAACGATGACGAACTCTTCGCGCCACTTGGCAATGAAGCGAATGAACTCCGGCTTCCAGTGCATGCCGACGCGCGGCGTCTGCTGCACGTCGGTCTGGGAGATCTCCGTGACCTCGTAGACCTTGTCGGCGGTGACGCCGACCAGAACCGGCTCGCCATCGAGCTCGAGCTCGATGACCACGATGCGCGTATCGGCGGAATCATCGAGCTGCGGCATGGCGAAGCGGATGCGCAGGTCGGCGAGCGGAATGACGTTGCCGCGCACGTTGATCACGCTGGGAACGAAGGCGCGCGCGCCTGCCACTTTGGTCACGGGGACGGGATCGATGATCTCGCGCACGAGGCCGGCGTCGAGCGCGAACTTCTCCTCGCCAAGGCCGATCATCACGACCTGCATCGCGTCAGCCTGCCGTTCGCCAGCCAAACCATCGTTCATCACGCCGCCTCGCTGATATGCTGCTTCTCGACCTTCGACTGCGCCAACGCGACAAGCTGCGCGACGTCGAGGATCAATGCCGCCGTACCGTCGCCCAGGATGGTCGCGCCGGAGAACATCGTGACGTCCGAATGCAGCTTTGAGAGCGACTTGATCACGGTCTGGTGGTTGCCGATGATCTGGTCGGCGACGAGACCAACGTGCGTCTCGCCGGTCGAGATGATGATCGTCTTCTGATGACGGTCGGGCGTGCCCGATGCGGTCATGATCTCGCGCAGCCGGAGGAAGGGCACGAGATTGCCGCGCACGTTGAGGAAATTGCGGCCGCGCGAGCGTTCGTCCTCGGCGGTCAGCTCGATGCATTCCTCGACCGCAGACAGCGGAATGATGTAGCGGCCTTCGCCGACGCGGATCAGAAGACCTTCGATGATCGCCAGCGTCAGCGGCAGGCGCAGCGTCACCGTGGTGCCCTGGCCCGGCCTGGTCGACAGGTCGATCGAGCCACGCATGTTCTCGATGGTACGCTTGACCACGTCCATGCCGACGCCGCGGCCTGATAGCGCCGAGATGGTCTGCGCGGTCGAGAAGCCGGGATGGAACAGGAACTGATGGACCTCGTGATCGGTGAGCACGGCGCCAGTCGCGATCAGCCCCTGCTCTTCGGCTTTCGCACGGATGCGCGCGGTGTTGAGGCCGCCGCCATTGTCCTTCACGGTGACGAGCACCTGCGCACCGGAATGGACGGCGGCGAGCTCGATCCGGCCCTGCTCGGTCTTGCCATTGGCAGCGCGCGTGGCGGTGTCTTCGATGCCGTGGTCGACGGCATTACGGATCAGATGCACCAGCGGATCTGCCAGGCACTCGATCATTGTCTTGTCGAGCTCGGTATCTTCGCCCGAGGTGACGAATTCGACGGGCTTGGACAGATCCCGCGACAGATCATGCACGAGGCGGCGGAAGCGGCCGAACAGCGATCCGATCGGCACCATGCGCGCACCCATCGTGGTATCGCGCAAGGAGGAGGCGAGGCGCTCGATCTCCTCGGCGATCATCTTGATCGAGAGGTCGGAGCCGGAGGCGGCGAGCTGGGTCAGCCGCGCCTGGGCGATGACGAGCTCGCCAACGCGGTCCATCAGCTCGTCGAGACGCTCGGCCTGGACGCGGACGGTGGCAATGCCGCGATCGTCGCGCTTGGCCTCGAGCTTCGGTTCAGGCTTTGATTCGGATTTCGGTTCCGCCTTTGCGACCGCCTGCTCGGCGACGGGCGCCGCAGCAGCCTCGACCGGCGGCGCAGGCATTTCGGCCACCGGGGCCAGCTCCTCGTCGAGCAGCTGGAACAGCGGTGCCGGCGCAGGCGCTTCGACATGCTCCAAAGGCGACAGCGTCAGCTTCATCTCGTCCTGGACGAACATGAAGACGTCGTCGATCGCATCCTTGTCGCAGGCCGCGTGCAGCTTGACGTCCCACTTCAGATAGCAGTCTTCCGGCTCCATCTCGTCGAGGAACGGGACGCCGTCGGTAACGGGCACGACGAAGCAGGGGCCGAGCTTGCAGAGGTCTTCCAGCAGGTCGAGCGGGTTCGAGCCGTTGCGCAGGATATGGGTTTCGAATTCCAGATAAAGGTGCCAGCCGGCCTGCTTGGTCCCGGCGGGAGCCAGCGGCGGCGCTTCGGCAATCTCCATCACCGCTGCAACAGGCTGGTCGGCCGAGACGAAGCGCTTGAGGTCGTCGAGAATGGCCTCGCCAATGATGTCGTCGGTCGACTGGGGATCTTCGATCAACGCGCGGATGTAGTCCTTGGCCGCGAGCGCGACCGAGATCAGCTCCTGGGTCGGCTTGATCTCGCCCTTGCGGACACGGTCGAAGGCGGTCTCGAATTCGTGGGTGAAGGAGGCGACCTTGTCGAAGCCGAACATGGCGCCCGAGCCCTTGATCGTATGCAGGGCGCGGAAGGCGGAATCGACCAGTTCGCGGTCATCGGGACGCTGGCCGAGATCGAGCAAGGCCCCTTCAAGGACTTCGAAGAGCTCGCTGGCTTCCTGACGAAAGACCTCGGTCGGGTCCATTGCGCTCATGCGCGCACCAGCTTGCCGACCACGGCGAGCAACTGCTCAGGCTTGAACGGTTTGGTGATCCAGCCGGTGGCGCCGGCGCTCTTGGCTTCCTGCTTCACCGTGTCGTTGGATTCGGTCGTCAGGAACACGATGGGCATGCCGACCGCACTCGGCAGCTTGCGCAGCGCCCGGATCAGCTCCAGCCCGTTCATGACGGGCATGTTGAGGTCGGTGATCACGAGATCGAGCTTGCCGGCCTGCGCCTTGGCGAGGCCTTGCGCACCGTCGCCGGCCTCGATCACGCTGTGACCGGCCGGCTCGAGCACCACCTTGATCATTTGCCGGATGCTGGGGGAATCGTCGACGGTCAGAATCGTGGCCATTAGGTGCCATCTTTCTTTTGCGGGAAATGCTGATCGATCATCGCCTCGCTGGTGAAGCCGGCGCGGCGAAGGGTGTTGCGAAGAGACTGTGAGAATGAGGTCAGCACCACCGGGCGGCCCTGAGCCTGGCCCGTCTTGGCTGTCGACAGCAGAAGCTGGATCGAGGTCACGTCGGCCTTGTCGACGCTCGAACAGTCGATCTCGAGCCGCTCCTGGCGGCCGAACGCCTCGCGAATGAGCTCATAGACATTGCGAATGGCCGCGATGCTGCAATCGGCGGGCAACCGCAACGACCACTTTGGCTCCGTGGGATTGAGCGCCATCGCTGCCCCGCCTTTGCTAAAATTCCACTACTCGTTTGACGCGAATCCGGTGAGCAAACTCCTAACGCGGGCATCCGTACAACTACGGGTCACATTCTCGCGGAATTCGCGCAACTGTATGCAGACGTGTACAACCTCCTGAAATCTTTCATGCGCGGCGCGCATATCCGCGGCGCGGGTGCTCCCGTACGGCGCATTTGCTTCGCGTTAAATTCGCTCGGGCTATGGCTTGGGTTCGTGTCTTTGCCAGCGAAGAGAGCCCCGGCCGCCGATGCTGACCCAAGCGCTTCTGGTTGACGACAGCCGTTCCGTCCTCAACTTCCTGAAACGTCACATCGAGGCCGAAGGCCTGGTCGAGGCCACCACCTTCCTCGATCCCGTGGAAGCGTTGACTTGCGCGCGCGAACGCGGCTTCGATCTCGTGCTGGTCGACTACGAGATGCCGCACATGGACGGCATCAGCTTCATCCGCACCTTCCGTGCCCTGCCCGGCTGTGCCGACATCCCGATCGCGATGATCACGTCGCGGCAGACAGATGACGTCAAGATGGAAGCGCTGCAGGCCGGTGCAACCGACTTCCTGCCCAAGCAGCCGCAAAGCGTCGAGATGACGGTGCGCCTGCGGAATTTGATTCAGCTTGGTGCAGCCGTACGCAAGCTCAACGACCGTGCGGCGCATCTGGCCAGCGAAGTCGCAGCCGCGACGCAAAAGCTCGGCGAACGCGAGGAGGAGATCATCCTGCGGCTCGCACTCGCGGTCGAATACCGTGACAACGACACCGGCGAACACACGCTGCGGGTTGCCCGGTACAGCCGCATCATCGCCGAGCAGCTCGGACTGCCGGCCCGGCTTTGTCGCGACATTTATCTGGCCGCGCCCCTGCATGACGTCGGCAAGGTCGCCATTCCCGACAACATTCTGCTCAAGCCCGGCAGGCTGACCGACGATGAGATGGCGGTGATCCGCACCCATGCAACGATCGGCGAGCGGATCCTGGCGAACTCCGGCTGCGAGCTGATCCAGCTCGGTGCGCAAATTGCCGCAGGCCATCACGAACGCTGGGACGGTGCGGGCTATCCAAACGGTCTGAGGGCAGACGAGATCCCGGTCGCCGCGCGCGTGGTCGCGGTCGCCGACGTCTTCGACGCGCTGACGACGCGACGACCATATAAAGAGCCGATGCCGATCGAGCTGGCTCGCGGCTATTTGGTCGAGAACCAGGGCCGCCAGTTCGATCCGGCCTGCGTCGAGGCTTTCTTGTCGCGCTGGAACGAGGTGGTCGAGATCGCCGCCGGTGAGCGGGCGACGCCATTTCACAAGGCCGAGGCTCCGCTCACTCCGGCCATGGAGGCACCGGCCGAGGGCCGTTCGCCTGAGGTTGTCCCGGCCAGCTGATTTCGCTGTCCGGCCAACAGCTTGGCAATCTTCCTTCGTCGGCGATGGCCGGCTTGAACCACTTCCTGCTAGAGTGCACCAATAATCAAAGAGTGATTCTGGTCACACTTGCCTGGGCGCCCCGATGCTAAAAATCGCACCGGGACGGGGACCTGGCAAAATTATCGGTCGAATTGAATGAGAATAGTCATGAGAAGCCTGATCGGCGCTGTTGTCGGCGCGTTCTGTACTGCGGCCCCTGCCTTGGCAGAGACGCCGGCCGCGATCGTCGAGGATGTGCAAGGCAAGGTCGATGGCGTCGAGTTCATGGACTATGTCGCCGCGGGCAAGATCATCAAGCTCGGGCCCAAGGCCAGCATTACGCTCAGCTATCTCAAATCCTGCCTGCGCGAGACCATCAGCGAGGGCGTCGTGATGGTCGGCGCCGAGCAGAGCACCGTGCAGCTCGGCGACGTGCAGCGTGCCAAGGTGCCCTGTGACACCAAGGCGGCGCAGCTCTCCGAACGCGAGGCGAACCAGAGTGCGGCGACCACGTTCCGGACCATGCGGTCCGATGCCAAGAGCGCACCGTCCAAGCTGCCGACGATTTACGGCGTCGCGCCCCTGATCCAGGCCAAGAGCGGCAGCACGCTGGTGATCGAGCGCACCGACGGCAAGGAACCCACGATCAGCGTGCCGCTCAAGAACGACATCATGATCCGCGGCAAGTTCTACGACTTTGCCAAGGCCGGGAAGTCGCTGACCCCGGGCGGCAGCTATCTCGCAAGCCTCGGGGCCAAGCGTTACACCTTCCAGGTCGATGCCAGCGCAACCGCCTCGCCAACCCCGATCATCGGCCGCCTGCTGCGGCTCGAATAAGCAGACCTAGCGACCGGGCGATGCGGCGGATCGGGGGACGGGACATCGTTGCGGCGACCCTGATTGCGCTCGTGACGGGCGCGATCTTCACGTCGCCGCCGCTTCAGACCCTGCAAGGCCTTTCGCTCGACATCCTCACGGCGATGCGCGGGAGGCTTCTCGGCGACAGCCGCGACATCGCGACATCGCCGGTCGTCGTCGTGGCGATCGACAGTGAAACCTACGACACGCCACCGTTCAAGGGATCGCCGACGCAGACCTGGACGCGCGAGATCGGCCGGGTGCTCGGCAGCGTCACCGAGGGCGGCGCCAAGGTGATCGGCTTCGACGTCATCTTTCCGAGCTCGATCGAGCAATCGGAGATTCCTTTTGGCGACACCGCCGTTGGCGGCCGCATGAAGGGATTCGATCGGGATTACTTGATCGCGCTCCGGCAAATCTCCGACAGCGGCAAATTGGTGCTCGGCGAAATCCTGAGCAATGACCATCCGGAAGTGCCCTATCGCGCCCAGCAAGTCGCCGTGCGCAACACCGTGCGGGCACTCAATGTCCACACCGACCACGACGACGTCATCCGACGGATGCCGCTGAGCTTTGCCATCGAGGGCCGGCCGGTCCCCGCGATGGCGGTCGAGCTCACTGCGCGCGCGACGGGCGCAAAGCCCGAGATTGCGCCCTCTGGCGCGACCGAATTGTCCAGCTATGCGATCCCAAGTGCCGTGCCGAATACAATGACGCTCAACTTCCGAGGGCTGGGACGCGACATCCCGACCTTCTCCTTCGTCGATCTGCGCGCCTGCGTCGAAAAGGGTGACCGCGACTTTTTTCGCCGCGCTTTCGGCGGCAAGGTCGTGCTGCTCGGTACTGTCCTGAATTTCGAGGACCGCAAGCTCACCTCGATGCGCCTCTCCGGCGGGTATGACGGCACGCCGGCGGCACGATGTGCCCTGCCCGCGCCGGCAGGCACTGTGCAAAAGTCTCGCAGCGACGTCGCCGGTGTGTTCGTGCACGCCACCGCGGTCCGAAATCTGATCGAGCGCGATGCCGTGACCGAACTCGGCTTCCCAATGCGGACCATTCTCACGATCGCGTTCGCGGCGATCATCGCCTGCGCGGCCTGCCTGCTCGCACCGAGTGGCGCGCTGCTCACGTGGTCCGCTCTCACCCTCGTTTATGCAGCCATAGCCGTCAGTGCGTTCGTCCATGCCTTGGCGCTGCCGCTGACGGAGCCGGCACTCGCCAGCCTTGCCGCGCTCGCGATCATGATCGGCTACCGATTCATGCTGGCCGATCGCGACGAGCGCTTCCTGCGCAAGAGCTTTGCCTTCTACCTCGCGCCCGAGGTCATCGAGACCATGGTCACCTCCGGCAAGATGCCGGCGCTCGGCGGCGAGATGCGCAACGTCACCATGTTCTTCTCCGACCTCAGCGGTTTCTCGTCCATTGCCGAGACCATGACGCCGGGAGAACTGGTGACGCTGATGAACGAATATCTGTCCGCCATGACGGATATCATCGAAGGCCATGGCGGTTACGTCGACAAATATATCGGCGATTCCATCGTCGCGATGTTCGGTGCGCCGGCCGACGATCCCGCACACGCCGCCAACGCCGTTCGCGCCGCGCTGAAGTGCCATGAGAAGCTGGCGGAGCTCAATGCGGGCAATCCCGTCTTCGCCGGTCACGGCCTGTCGCATCGCATCGGGCTCAACAGCGGCGAAGCCGTGGTCGGCAATATCGGCTCGCGCCGCCGCTTCAACTACACCGTGATGAGCGACACCGTGAACGTCGCCTCGCGGCTCGAGGGCGCCAACAAATATTACGGTACCGCGATCATGGCCTCGGAGACGACCATGACGCAGAGCGGCGACGCCTTTGCCTGGCGCGAGCTGGATGCCATCAGGGTGCTGGGGCGCGGCGAAGCCATCAGGGTGTTCGAGCCGATGGCGGAGAAAGGCGCGGAAGGCGCCGAGCAGGCGAAGGTCGCCGCAGCTTATGCTGAAGGACTGGCGCGCTGGCGCGCGCGGGACTTCGCGAAGGCGGCTGACGCCTTCGGGCAGATGGCGGAGACTGATCCGGCGTCAGCGCTGTTTGCGAAGCGCGCGACGGCATTCACCGCGAATCCACCGCCGCCAGATTGGACCCCGGTCAATACGCTGGAAGGGAAGTAGCGACGTCAGCGCCAGACGCGCCGCGCCTAGAACGGCAGTCCCACGTAATTCTCCGCGAGCAGGCGCTGCGCCGTCTCGGACGAGAGCAGATAGTCCAATTCGGTCTGCTGAAGCCGGTCCTCGTATTCGAGCCGGTCGGGGAAGCGGTGCAAGAGCATCGTCATCCACCAGGAGAAGCGCTGCGCCTTCCAGATCCGCGCGAGCGCCTTGGCGGAATAGCCTTTGAGGCCGGAATCATCGCCGCGCTGATAATGCGCGAGCAGGGCGTGATAGAGATAGTAGATGTCGGACGCCGCGCTGTTCAGCCCGCGCGCGCCCGTCGGCGGCACGATGTGAGCGGCATCGCCGGCGAGGAACAGGCGGCCATAGCTCATCGGCTCGGCGACGAAGCTGCGCAGCGGCGCGATGCTCTTCTCGATCGACGGCCCCGTGATCAGCTTGCCGGCGACCTCCTCCGGCAAGCGGCGCTTCAGCTCGGCCCAGAACGCATCGTCGCTCCAATCCTCGACCTTATCGGTCAGCGGCACCTGGACGTAGTAGCGGCTCAGCACCTGCGAGCGGAGCGAACAGAGCGCAAAGCCGCGCTCGTGCTTCACATATATCAGCTCGGGCGACACCGGCTTGGTGCGCGACAGCACCCCCAGCCAGCCGAACGGATAGACCTTCTCATATTCGCGCAGCACATCCTTCGGGATCGACTTGCGGCTGACGCCGTGGAAGCCGTCGGCTCCGACGATATAGTCGCAATCGACGCGGACGGTCTCACCGTTCGATCGATAGGTCACGTAGGGCCGGTCCGACGTCAGATCATGCGGCGTCACGTCCTGCGCATTGTGCACGACCTTGCCGCCGAGGCGGTCCCGCGCCTCATAGAGATCGCGCGTCAGCTCGGTCTGGCCGTAGACCAGCACCGAACTGCCGCCGGAATGCTTGTGCAGATCGATCTTGGACAGCACGCCGTCATGGGCGATCTCGAAACCGGTGTGGATCTCGCCTTCGCGGTCCATCCGCTCGCCGCACTGTGCCTCGCGCATCAGCTCGGCGAAGCCATGCTCGAGCACGCCGGCGCGGATGCGGGCGAGCACATGGTCGCGGCTGTATTTCTCGAGCACGACCGCATCGATGCCCTTGAGGTGCAGCAGCTGGGATAACAACAGCCCGGACGGCCCGCCGCCGATGATACAGACCTGAACCTTCATTTTCGCGTCCTCCCGTCGGCACTTTTTTGCAGATTTGGCGGCGCAGACCGATGGAGGGTTTCGCCATTGTCTTGTACTATTCGAACATGAGAAGCGCGCTCCCTGCCCGGACGATCCGGGTCTACAATTTGTTCGGCGAGTCCGGCGATCTGCCCGACGTCGTGCATTGCGAGACCATTGCGTCCCGCTCGGTGCTGCACGACTGGACCCTCGCCGTGCACCGTCATGCCCGGCTGCACCAGGTGCTGCTGATCGAGCGCGGCGGCGGCGAGGCGACGCTCGATGGGCGCGTGGTGCCGTTGAAACCGATGCAGATCGTCAACGTGCCTGTCGGTCACGTCCACGGCTTCCGCTTCGTGCCGGATACGCAAGGGTGGGTGCTGACCATCGCCGCGGAAATTCTGGATGAGGCGCTGCTTGCCGCCGAGGGTCTGCGCGGTGCACTGGCCCGCTCAGCCGTGGTGCGCGGAACGCCGCAGATCCGCGCCACCATGAAGCAGATCTTCGCCGAACACGCCGCGCGCGATTTCGGCCGCGCGCATGTGCTGCGGGCGTTATCGTCGGCCATGATCGGGCTGGTGGCCCGCGCGCTCATGAGCGAGAGCGGCGGCAACGGCACGGTCGAATCCAGCCTGTTCCGGCGATTCGAGGCGCTGCTGGAGCAGCATCACCTGGAACGCTGGAGCGTCGCGGACTATGCCGAGGCGCTGGCGGTGACACCGACACATCTCAACCGGATCACGCGGGCGGCGACCGGCGATACCGCCTCGCACCTCATCCTCAACCGGCTGATCCGCGAGGCGCGGCGCAACCTCGTCTACACCAATTTGCCGATCTCGACGATTGCCTACACGCTCGGCTTCGAGGATCCCGCCTATTTCAGCCGGGTCTACGCCGCAGCCACGGGAGTGTCGCCGCGCGCCTTCCGCGCGCAGCTGCATGGCGATGAAGGTTGACACGTCGGACGAAAGACCGAGCGCGCCCATGGATGAAGGCGACATTGCCGCAATGGCCGCCTTTGCTGCCGGTGCAGCCACTTACCTTCGTATATCGGGTCCTATCCTTTGCATAGAAGCCCCTTACCTCAGTACAATTGAGCAGGGCCTGCTCGCGCCTTAGCGTGGCTGCATTCGGCGCCCTGGCGCTGGTGGCATGGAACCTCCCTTACCTTGGCGCAAGACGGCCACCCCTGTCCGGTCGTCTGCGCCGCTTTTTCAGCAAGCCATCGGCGCCTTCAGTATTTTCCGGCCGACATACCGTACCCTGACAGCTGATCGGCCAGCTTTCGTGTGGACTGGAGATTTGAGCACAATGTCTTCGATTGAGAAGATCGCACTCTTTATCGATGGCTCCAATCTCCATGCCACCTCCAAGGCGCTCGGCTTCGACATAGATTACAGGCGTCTGCTCGGCGAATTCCAAAGCCGGGGTGTGCTGTTGCGGGCCTTCTACTACACGACCCTCATCGAGAATCAGGAATATTCGTCGATCCGCCCGTTGATCGATTGGCTCGACTATAACGGATACACCGTCGTCACCAAGCTCACCAAGGAGTTCGTCGACGCCACCACGGGCCGCCGCAAGGTGAAGGGCAGCATGGATGTCGATCTCGCCGTAAGTGCGATGGAGCTCGCCAAGCACGTCGATCAGATCGTGCTGTTCTCGGGCGACGGGGATTTTCGTTCGCTGGTGGAAGCCCTGCAACGCCGCGGCGTCCGCGTGACGGTCGTCTCCACGCTCTCCACTCAGCCACCCATGGTCGCCGACGACCTGCGCCGGCAGGCCGATGTATTCATTGACCTGGCAGAACTGAGACAAAAAGTGGGGCGCGATCCGGTCGACCGGCCGGGATCGCGCGAAATGCGTCAGTCGCCGCAATTCCTCGCCCGCGGAGCGATCAATCGCGGCGATCCGGTGGAGTGATCCTGCCGGACGGCGGCCGGATCCTCACACGTCGAAGAACACCGTCTCCTCCGGCCCCTGCAGATTGATCGTGAAGGAATACACGACCTTGCCGCCGCGCTCGCTGCGCTTGGCGACCAGCGTCGAGCGCCGGGACGGCTGTTCGATCAGGTTGAGCACGGGGTCGGCGGCGTTGGCGGTCTCTTCATCCGAGAAATAGAGCCGCGTGTTGAGGCCGATATTGATGCCGCGCGCGACGATCCAGACATTGATGTGCGGCGCGCATTTCCGGCCCGCCTTGTCGACGATTGCGCCCGGCTTGATGGTCTCGAAGGTCACGAGGCCGCTCTCGAAGTCGGAGCCGGCGCGGCCCCAGCCGCGAAACTCCTGCTCCAGCGCGCCGGCCGAGCGATCGGCCGGATGGTTGTAGCGGCCGCTCGCATTGGCCTGCCAGATCTCCAGCAGCACGTCGCGCAGCGGCGTACCGGTGCCGTCGAGCACCTTGCCTTCCAGCGTGATGCGCTCGCCCTCTGTATTCGGCGTTGTCAGGACATTCGAGAAGTTCTTCTCGAAGATGTCGAAGCCGGCCATCGCCGGGATCAAGCCGATATGGACGTAGGGCCCGGCCGTCTGCGAGGCGGTTTCCTTGAGATAGTTGAGCGGCTGCGGCATGGCTCAGTTCCCCGCGGTGCGGTTTTCAAAATAGGTGGAGCGCTGGCCGCGCAGGACGATGTCGAAGCGGTAGGCCAGCGAGTCGAACGGCGCCGAGGCGTTGAGGTCGAGCGGCGCCACGAGGCGGTCGAGCGCATCCTGGTCCGGAATCGTCGTCAGGATCGGGCAGACCGGGATCAGCGGATCGCCCTCGAAGTACATCTGCGTGATCAGCCGCTGCGCAAAGCCCGAACCGAATACCGAGAAATGGATGTGGGCGGGACGCCAGCTGTTGACGTAGTTGCGCCAGGGATAGGGCCCCGGCTTCACGGTGCGAAAATAATAGTAACCGGTGTCGTCGGTCAGCGCGCGCCCGCAGCCGCCGAAATTCGGGTCGACCGGCGCCAGATAGGTGTCCTTCTTGTGCCGGTAGCGGCCGCCGGCGTTGGCCTGCCAGAACTCGACCAGGGTGTTCGGAACGCCGCGGCCGGTCTCGTCCAGCACGCGGCCGTGGACGATGATGCGCTCGCCGACGGGATCGCCGTCCTTGGCGTAGTTACGGATCAGATCATTGTCGAGCGGACCGAGATCGTTGTGGCCGAACACCGGCCCCGTGATCTCCGAGACCGAGCCCTCCAGCGACAGCAGCGACTGCCGCGGCGAGCGCAGCACCGAGGATTTGTAACCGGGCGCATGCGCGGGCGGATGGATCGAACGATCGCGCTGGAAGAAGCCGCCATCACCAAGCGGCGGCGTCAGGGGCTCGGGGCGGTTGAGGCGGGGATCCCGCAAGGCTGGCGCCTGGGCATTCATCGTGTCTCTCCCTGGGGGCGCCCGGGGTCCGGACGCGCGGCTTATCGGGAGATCATGGAACGGTCTATTCCGCAGATAAATAGATTGATTATAATATATTGCATGAAAGAAATCGATCATTTGGCCCTCGACGGCCACGCCCTCGAACTATTCCTCGCCGTGCTGGAGGAAGGCTCGGTCACGGCGGCCGCCACCCGGCTCGGCCTGACGCAGTCCGCCGTCAGCCACGCCCTGAACAAGCTGCGGCGGATCGCGGGCGATCCCCTGTTCGCCAAGTCCGGCCGCGGCATCGTCGCAACCGCCCATGCGCAAGCGTTGGCCGCAAAGGCGCGCGCACTGATCGACGAGATGCGAAGCTTTGCCGGCGGCGTCAGCTTCGAGCCGCCCCGCGCGCAGCTTTCGCTGACGATCGCGGCCAATGACTTCCAGCGCGATCTGCTGCTGCCCCGGTTCTTCGATCATGTCGCCGGCCAGGTGAAGAGCCTGAATTTGCGCGTGATCCCCTCGCAGTCGCCCTCCCCCGCGATGCTGCGTGAGAACCGCTGCGATCTCCTGATCACGCCGCTGCCGCCGTCCGGCATCGACATCGTGCAGAAGCGCCTGCTGAGGGATCATTACGTCTGTTATTTCGATGCCAAGGCGCGTACTGCGCCGGCCAGCCGCAGCACCTATCTCGCCGCGCGCCACATCACCGTCGTCTATACCGACAATGAGAGGCTCGATTTCGACCGCCGGCTGGCGGCCAACGGTCTTCACCGCGACATCGCGATCTCGGTCCCGAGCTTTTCCGGCGTGCCGTCCTTCCTGCGTGGCTCGCAGATGCTGGCGAGCATGCCGAGCCTGCTCGCATCCGGCGTGATGCGCGGCTTCGCGCAAACGCGGATTCCGCTGGCGTCCCGCACGCGGACCCTGGCCGAGCTGCCGATGTTCATGGTCTGGCACCAGCGCTATCAGAAAGATCCGGCTCATCGTTGGGTCAGGAGCCAGCTCGAGACGGTCGCAGCGACGGCCGCCAAGGCTTGAAGGCCTGATCGCTGATACCGCCTTTCGGAAGACCACCCCTCGCCAAACCCACTGGTTGCGCGCGGGCCGCCGCGCTAAAATCCCCCCATGACAGTGACCGATATTGCGAGCCGGACCTACAATCACAGCTGGCGGCTGGACCCCATCATCCGCAGCCTGCTTGATACCGACTTCTACAAGCTATTGATGTTGCAAATGATTCGGGAAGACTACCCGGATCAGCAGGTGACCTTCTCGGTCATCAACCGCTCGCGCCATGTGCGGCTTGCCGAGATCATCGACGAAGGCGAGCTGCGCGCCCAGCTCGACCATGCCCGCACCATCCGCTTCACCAAGAAGGAGCTGATCTGGCTGGCTGGTAACACCTTCTACGGCAAGACCCACATGTTCTCGGCGGACTTCATCCGCTGGCTGGCCGAATTCCGCCTCCCCGAGTATGAGCTGCGCAAGGTCGAGGGCCAGTACGAATTGCATTTCCACGGACCGTGGACCCACACCACGATGTGGGAGATCCCGGCGCTCGCGATCCTCAACGAGCTGCGCTCGCGCGCGGCGACGAAGGGCCGCGGCCGCTTCGAGCTGGACGTGCTCTATGCCCGCGCCAAGGCCAAGCTGTGGACCAAGGTGGAGCGGCTGCGCAAGCTGGAGAATCTGCGCCTGTCCGACTTCGGCACACGTCGGCGTCACGGCTTCCTCTGGCAGCGCTGGTGTGTGGAGGCGGTGAAGGAAGGCCTGGGTCCGTCCTTCATCGGCACCTCCAACGTGCTGCTCGCGATGGACAACGATCTCGAAGCCATCGGCACCAACGCGCATGAGCTGCCGATGGTCGCCGCGGCACTCGCCAGGGACGACGAGGAGTTGCGCTGGGCGCCCTATCGCATTCTCGACCAGTGGCGCCAGACTTACGGCGGCAATTTGCTGATCGCGCTGCCCGACGCCTTCGGCACCAAGGCCTTCCTGCGCGATGCGCCGGAATGGGTCGCGGACTGGACCGGCTTCCGCCCCGACAGCGCGCCGCCGATCCAGGCCGGCGAGGAGATCGTCGCCTGGTGGGAAAGGAAGGGGCGCAATCCCAAGGACAAGCTGCTTGTCTTTTCGGATGCCATGGATGTCGGCTCGATCGAGGAGACCTATCACCACTTCGCCGGCCGGGTGCGGCTCTCCTTCGGCTGGGGCACCAACCTCACCAACGACTTCGTCGGCTGCCCGCCGGACGGCTCGTTCAATCTCGATCCGATCTCGCTGGTCTGCAAGGTGTCGTCGGTCGATGGCCATCCGGCCGTCAAGCTCTCCGATAATCCGGAGAAGGCGACCGGCATGCCCTCGGAGATCGAGCGGTATCTGCGCGTGTTCGGCGACGCCGGCCGCGTCCGCAAGCCGGTGCTGGTCTAACGGCACCGACGAAACTCTCTCGATCGGGTAAACCGCGCACGACGAATGCGAGGCATTCGTTCGTCGATGCGGCGCCTTGTCCTATTTACCGGCATTTGAAGCGATCTGCGCATATCGGCTTCACAGCGCTTTCACCCTGCGATGCAGTCTCCCGCGCCTTTCAGGCCGAGTTAAGCAACCATATCCTCTACTTGGCGTTGCAGGCGCAGCGCTCCGCTGGGGGTCATTGCGCGATTTGGGGAACGCAGGGTGTTTCGCAGAACAGCGACGTCGACGAAGGGACACAGCTTCCTTCATGTCATCAAGCTCGTCTCACCTTTCGTGATGGTCGTCGTGCTTCAAGCGACGATCGCGGGATTCAGTCTCGAGGTGATGTCGTCGGTCCGCGCCTATGTCGCGGGCGAGGCGATGTGGTCGCGCTCGCAGAAGAACGCCGTCTATTTCCTCAATCTCTATTTGCATTCGGGCGATGCCAGCCAGTTCACGCAATACCAGGCCTCGCTTGCCGTTCCCATCGGTGACGAGTTCGCGCGCTGGGCACTCGAGCGTGATCCGGTCGACGTCGAGGCCGCCCGCATCGGCTTCCTGCAAGGCGGCAACCATCCCGACGACGTGCCGGGACTGATCTGGCTGTTTCGCTACTTCAACCGCGTCAGCTTCCTTCAGGACGCGATCCGCGAGTGGGCTGCCACCGATCCGATGCTGCTGGAGCTGAGCGTGTTCGGCGAGGTCATCCGGTCCGAGCTCGCGAAGGGGCCCATTCAGGACACGAACCGCCTGCAAGTCCTGTCATCGCGGCTCTCCGAGCTCAACGCCCAATTCACGGTGCATGCCAAACGGTTCTCCACGGTGCTCGGCGAAGGCTCCCGCGCCATCAAGCTGGCACTGACCGGCATCAATATCGTCACCGCCGCGGCGCTGATCCTGCTCCTGATCTGGCACACCAGGCGCTTGGTGCTGCAGCGGCAGGCCTTCGAAGATGCCTTGCATGCCGAGAAGGAACGCTTGGGGTGGCAGGCATCGCACGACTGGCTGACCGGCCTGTCCAACCGCCGCGCCTTCGAGGCGCGCCTGCAAAGCGAGCTGGACGTTGCCGCGGCGGGTTCGCTGGGCCTGATCCTGCTCGACCTCGACCAGTTCAAGAACGTCAACGACAGCTGCGGGCACCTTGCCGGCGACAGCCTGCTCTGCCAGGTCTCCCGCCTCCTGCAACAGGATCGGCATCCGCGTGACCTGGTGGCCCGGCTCGGCGGCGACGAATTCGGCCTGATCCTGCCGCAGTGCTCGCCTGCGAACGCGGTCGACATCGCCGAACGGCTGCGGCGATCGCTCGAGCTGTTCAATTTCGCCTGGGACGATCGCTGCTTTGCGGTGACCGCCAGCGTCGGCGTCGCCTGCATCGCGGATCGCAACATCACGCTCGAGGATGCAATGCGGCGCGCCGATGCGGCCTGCTACCGCGCCAAAGAAAAGGGACGCAACCGCGTTCAGGTCGATGGCGGGCGACCGGACGTCGTCGTGGTCGCGCCTTGGCACCGCGAAGCCGCCGCCGCGCAAGGCTGATTGCCGCCCGCGCATCATTTCAATTCGACGGTCGGCCGACATTGCGATCGGGTTGAGTTCGCCTCAGACCGACCCGATGACGTCTCGGTCCACTCTGGCGCGCCGGACAGTGCAGTGATACGGCGCAGTTGTGACGTCGCGGCCACATGGCTTTGAAAAAGCGACGCTCTTCGCATTCGGACACATCACATTGCGCGCCGGGCCACGATGGCCGGCGCCTCCTTCTCTAAGCATGGCACTGCCCAATATTTGCGGCGCGATTCCACGGGTTGCGCCGCAGGAGGAGTTTGGAAGTGCCTTGGAATCGTTTGCTAGCCCCGCGCTATATCGTCCGCTCGAACACGCCCCGGCGGCGCATGCTACTTCTGAGCACCGCGATCGGCGCCCTCGCCGCAAGCGGTTCGCTACCGTGGTTCATCACGCCGGCGCAAGCGGTGTGTGTGGTGACCGGAGCCGGCACGCTGACGACGCTTCAATCGGGTGATTCGATCACCTGCGTCGGGAATAACACCCAGATCAAGACATTCCCCGTGGTCAACGGCGTCACCATCAACATCGGCGACGGCACCACCGCGACCTCAGTGAATGACCCAACTTTTGCGGGCATTGTGCTTCAAACAGCATCCAACAGCTCGATCAGGATCTTCAGCAACGCATCGGTCGCGCCAGCCAACAGCGACGGCATCATCGTGTCAGGCGGAGGCAACAATACAATTACCGTGGATGCGGGTGCCGCAACCGGGTCACCGGCCCTCGGCTCGACGGGGCTTGGTCTGTCCGGTTCGAGCAACAACACCATCGTGATCGGAGGTACGGTTGGAAGCGGCGCTGCCGGAACCTCCGGCATCGGCATCTTCGCCGGCTCCGCGAGCAACCAAGTGAATGTCCTGTCGAGCGGCCTCGTCCAGGGCAACGGCCCGGCGGCCATCGAACTCAACGGCGCGGCAGACGGCAACACCATCAACAACGCCGGCACGATATCGAATGCCTCGGGCACCGCAATCTTCGGCTCTAACAGTCAGGACACCGTCATCAACGCCGGCACGATCATCAACAACATTGTCAGCACGGCTGTCGACCTCAAGGGCGGCAACGACGTCTTCGAGCTCCGCGCTGGATCGAACATCACGGGCTGGGTCGTGGGTGGTAGCGGAATGGACACGTTGCGCCTGGGCGGAACCGCCAACGCGGCGTTCGACCTCAGCACATTCGGTGCGGCCGGCCAGTTCAAGGACTTCGAGATGCTGGAAAAGACCGGCAGTTCGACCTGGACGCTGACGGGCACCACGATGGACGCGGCCGCCATGAACGTCCAGGCCGGCACCCTCATTGTCAACGGCACGATGGCCAACATCGGGACGGTGGTGAGCGGCGGCACGCTCAGTGGCAGCGGCATGATCGGATCGCTCACGGTGCTGTCCGGCGGCAGGGTCGCGCCCGGAAATCTCGGTCAACTCGTCGTCAACAGCAATGCGGCGTTCCAGTCAGGGTCAACCTACGCAATCTCGGTCAACGCGGCCGGACAATCAGACAAGATTGCCGCTGTGAGCTCGACGCTGACCGGCGGCACAGTCGCCGTTAACACGATTGCCGGCGCCTACAATCCCTCGACGCAGTACACCATCCTCAGCACGACGGCTGGCCTCACCGGTAGTTTCTCTGGCGTGACTGTCAGCGGATACAATCCGCAGCTGTTCGCGTCCTTCCTCAGCTATGACGGATTCAGCGTCTTCCTGACGCTCAACTACAACAATGCCGCTTTCCTCTCGATCGCCCAGACGCAGAACCAGAAGGAAGTGGCCGGCGCGCTGAGCGCATTCGGCCCGAACCTGCCCTTCCTGTCGTCTTTCGCGGGCCAGAGCGACGCGCAGCTTCGTCACAATCTCGATCAGCTCTCGGGCGAAGCTGCCACCGGCGCGCACCGCGGCGCATTCCAGTTCACCGGCCAGTTCCTCGGCTTGATGCTCGATCAATTCATGAGCGGGCGTAGCGGCATGGGCGCAGGCGATACAGCACTCGGCTTCGGCCGCGAGCGCGCCGCACTGCCTGAGGATATTGCCCTCGCCTATCGCAAAGCTCTCGGCACGCCGGCAACGAAAGCGCCGGCCTTCGCGGAGCGTTGGGCCGTCTGGGGCACGGCCTTCGGCGGCACCAACCAGACCGGCGGCGATCCGATCGTGATCGGCAGCCACGACCTCGGCGCGCGCGCAGGCGGCGTCGCGGCCGGTGCGGACTATCATTTCAGCCGCGACGCGGTCGTCGGCTTTGCGCTCTCCGGCGGCGGCACCAGATGGGATCTCGCGCAGGCGCTCGGCGGCGGCAAGAGCGAGGCGATCCAGGCCGGCGTCTACACCGCGGTCCGCAACGGGCCTGCCTATTTCGCCGCCTCGCTCGCCGTGGCCAATCACTGGATGTCGACGGACCGCCTGGCGCCGTTCAGCAACCAGCTGACCGCGAAGTTCGATGCGCAGACCGTCGGCGGCCGCATCGAGGGTGGCTATCGCTTCGCGACGCCGATCGGCGGCTTGACGCCATATGCGGCAGCACAGGTGCAGGCGTTTCGCACGCCGACTTATACCGAGACCGATTTGACCGGCAGCGGCTTCGGCCTGACCTATCGGGGGCGTACGGCCTCCGACACGCGCAGCGAACTCGGCGCGCGCTTCGATCGCGCCACGCTGGTTGCACCGAACGCGGTCCTGACGTTGCGCGGCCGCGCGGCCTGGGCCCATGATTGGGTGAGCGATCCGACGCTCGTCGCCGCATTCCAGGCGCTGCCCGGCGCGAGCTTCATCGTGCAAGGCGCGACGCCGGCAAAGGACGCCGCGCTTGCATCGGCCGGGGCCGAGCTGAAGTTTTCGAACGGTGTTGCGTTGTCGGCCAAGTTCGACGGCGAGTTCGCGGCCCGCAGCACCACCTATTCCGGCACCGCGAGCCTGCGATACGCCTGGTAGCACCGGCGCCCGATCAAGACTTCCGCGCGCCGACCGGCAGAATGCCGAGGCCGGCGAGATGGGCGTCGACGAACTGTTCGATCTGCTGACGCAGCATCTGCGGCGGCACGGCCACCATGCGCTCCTCGAGACCGAGCGAGATGATTCCGTGCACGGCAGAAAACAAGGTGCGCGACAACAGCGCGATCTTCACGTCATCCGCATCCGGTAGCAGCCGCACCAGGGGCGGATGCATCAGCGCAAATGCATCCATCACCATCTGCAGGATGTCGTCGGGATAGGGACGGTCGTCCTCCATCCGATGCTCGAACAGCGAGCGCAGCAGATTGGCGTGCTCCGCGAAGAATTCGAGATAGGTCTCGGCAAGCCCGTAGAGCTGGCGAACGGGATCTTCGGCCGGAACCCCGCAAAGCCGGGCCGTGAGCGCCTGAACGGTCTCCCGATTGACGGTCAGGATGACCCCGTCGAAGTCGCCGAACTCGTTGTAGACGCTGCCAACGGAGCAGCCGGCGGCCTCCGCAACGTCCCGAACCTTCAACGATCTCAATCCTTTAGTCGCGATAATCCCCCGCGCGATCTCCAGGATCTGGAGCCGCCGCCGATTTTTTTTCTGATCCCGCAACGATTCTTCTTGAACATTGTTCATTTTCGAGCTACTCATGTGAACATTGTTCAAATTAACCTGGAGACGACCAAAATGCAAACCCTCGCTGTTGATATCGCCGCCACCTTCGTCGACGACGCCACCGCCCTCGTGACCGGCCTTGGCCGCGCCCTGCTGCGGTTCGCCATGACGCCGATCGATCGCATCGCAAATGCCTGCGACATTGCCGGCGTGCTTGCCGAACGCCGGGCGACCTTCCGGATGTGGCGGGCGAGCCGCGACCGCGCCCGTCAAGAGGGCCGCCGATTCAGCCTGCTCCGCCGCCTCTCGCCCTTTCGTCACCTCGCCCATCTCACCTGAGGTGCACGCGACCTGCACACGCGGGTCGGCTCGAATGCAAGAGCTGGTTGCAAGGAAGGACTTACCATGTCCCGATGTTCGCGGCCGATCTTGCCAGACTTCAGTGACGCGGTTCAGCTTTTCCTCATCGCTCGGCGCATACCCGGTAAGGCGCGCCCAGATATTTTGCGAACCTAACGACGCCGCTTGGAGACCAACAGGATCAGAGGGATCGAGGGGACAAGGCAGGCCGGCCATCAGCGCCCGCAATCGTTCGTCCCCTCCCCTTCCGGTCGTGACGCTTCAAAGACAACGTAACGAACCTCATTCTGCCTTTCCAAAACAGGACTAGTCATGATCAGGGAATTGATGTCGTCACGCCGCTTTGCTCCACTGTTCTGGGCGCAATTCTTCTCGGCGCTCAATGACAACGTGCTCAAGAACGCGCTCGTCATCATCCTGCTTTACAGCGCCGCAACCGGGCACGGCGATGCGCTGGTGACGGTGGCAGGCGCGGTCTTCATTTTCCCCTATTTCATCCTGTCCGGGCTCGGCGGTCAGCTCGCCGACAAATACGTCAAATCCGTCGTCGCAAGGCGGCTCAAGTTCGCCGAGATCTTCGCTGCTTGCTTTGCCGCCGCCGGCTTCTTCCTGCACTCGGTGCCGCTCCTGTTCGCAGCGCTCGCCCTGTTCGGCACCATCGCCGCGCTGTTCGGACCCGTGAAATACGCCATGCTTCCGGATCAGCTCGAGCTCGGCGAGCTCGCGACCGGCAACGCGCTGGTCGAAGGCGCGACCTTCATGGCCATCCTGCTCGGCACCGTCGCCGGCGGCCAGTTCGTGGCGGGATCCGCGCATATGGGCTGGGTCGCATCGGCCGTGGTCGTGCTGGCCCTGCTGTCCTGGGCCTTCGCCTCCCGCATTCCGCAGACGACGCCGTCGGCGCCCGATCTGCCCGTCGACGCCAATCCCTGGACCTCGACGGTGAGCCTTCTTAGGACGTTGCATGCCGACCACCGGCTGTGGGACGGCACCGTGATCGTCTCCTGGTTCTGGCTGGTCGGCGCGATCGTGCTGTCGCTGCTGCCGGCGCTGGTCAAGGATGTCGTCGGCGGCACCGAGGGCGTGGTGACGCTGTGCCTTGCGATTTTCGCGATCGGCATCGCCATCGGCTCACTGTTCGCTGCCAGCCTCAGCCACGTTCGCCCGAACCTCGCGCTGGTCCCGATCGGCGCCATCATCATGGGGTTTGCCGGCCTCGATCTCGCCTGGGCCATCGCCGTGACCACCAAGGGGCAGGACATCACCGCGGCCGGCTTCGCGACCTCGTTCGCAGGCCTGCGTATGCTCGTCGACTTCGTCGCCTTCGCATTCGGCGGCGGCTTGTTCGTCGTTCCCTCCTTTGCCGCGGTCCAGGCCTGGTCGGCACCGTCCGAGCGCGCCCGCATCATCGCCGCCGGCAACGTGCTGCAGGCCGCCTTCATGGTGGTCGGCTCGCTGTTCGTCGCGCTGCTGCAGGCGGCCGGCCTTCACATCGGCTGGATCTTCTTCGGGCTCGGCGTCGCCAGCTTCGGCGCAGTCTGGTTCGTGCTGACGAAATGGGGCAAGGAAGGCGTGCGCGATTTCGGCGGACTGCTGTTCCGCGCACTGTTCCGCACCGAGGTTCGCGGCCTCGAGAACCTGCCGCCTGCCGGCACGCGCATGCTGATCGCGCCCAACCATGTCAGCCTGATCGATGGTCCGCTGCTCCATGCCGTGCTGCCGATCGACGCGAGCTTCGCGGTCGACACCGGCATCGCCAAAGCCTGGTGGGCCAAGCCGTTTCTGCGCGTCGTCAAGCACTACACCATGGATCCGAGCAAGCCGCTGGCTGCGCGCGACCTGATCAAGCTGGTCGCCGCCGGCGAGCCGGTGGTGATCTTTCCGGAAGGACGCATCACCGTCTCGGGCTCGCTGATGAAGGTCTATGATGGCACGGCGATGATCGCGGACAAGGCCGATGCGGTGGTCGTACCCGTTCGCATCGAAGGCGCGCAGCGCTCGCATCTCAGCTACCTCAACTCCAGCCAGATCAAGCGCTCGTGGTTCCCGCGTGTGACGGTCACCATCCTGCCGCCGATCAAGCTGCCGGTCGACCCAGCGCTGAAGGGCAAGGCGCGCCGCAACGCCGCCGGCGCCGCACTCCAGGACGTGATGATCGATGCGATGGTCAAGAACGCCATGCTCGATCACACCCTGTTCGAAGCGCTCGGACACGCCTATCGCGACCGTGACACCGGCAAGGTCATCATCGAGGACGCGCTCGGTACCAAGCTGACCTATCGCAAGCTGATCCTCGGCGCGCAGGTCTTGAGCCGGAAGCTCGAGACCGGCACCGACGTGGGCGAGAATGTCGGCGTGCTGCTGCCGAATTCGGCGGGCGTCGCCGTCGTCTTTATGGCGCTGCAGAACAACGGCCGGGTGCCGGCGATGCTCAACTTCTCTGCCGGCCCGGTCAACGTCCTCGCCGCCATGAAGGCCGCGCAGGTCAAGACTGTGCTGACATCGAAGGCCTTCATCGAGAAGGGCAAGCTCGACAAGTTGATGACTGCGATCTCCGCGGAGGCGCGCGTGGTCTATCTCGAGGACGTCCGCGCCTCGATCGGGACGGCCGACAAGATCAAGGGCCTGCTCGCAGGCACCGCGCCGCGCGTCGCCCGCCAGGCTAGCGACCCCGCCGTCGTGCTGTTCACGTCGGGTTCGGAAGGCACGCCCAAGGGCGTGGTGCTGTCCCACCGCAACATCCTCGCCAACGCGGCGCAAGCGCTGGCGCGGGTCGATGCCAACGCCAATGACAAGGTGTTCAACGTGCTGCCGGTGTTCCATTCGTTCGGGCTGACCGGCGGGATGATGATGCCGCTGCTCGGGGGCATTCCAATCTACATGTACCCCTCGCCGCTGCACTACCGCATCGTGCCCGAGCTGATCTATCAGACCGGCGCCACGATCCTGTTCGGCACCGATACGTTCCTGACCGGCTACGCCCGCTCGGCGCACGCCTACGACTTCCGCACCCTGCGGCTCGTGATCGCCGGCGCCGAAGCGGTCAAGGACCGCACACGGCAGGTGTTCATGGAGCGCTACGGCATCCGCATCCTCGAAGGCTACGGCGTCACCGAGACGGCGCCGGTGCTGGCGATGAACACGCCGATGGCCAACCGCCCCGGCACCGTCGGCCGCCTCTCGCCGCTGATGGAAAGCCGCCTCGATCCGGTCCCCGGCATCGAGGAAGGTGGGCGCCTCTCGGTGCGCGGGCCGAACGTGATGCTCGGTTACCTCAGGGCCGAAAATCCCGGCGTGCTCGAAAAGCTTCCCGAGGGCTGGCACGACACCGGCGACATCGTGGCGATCGACGCAGCCGGCTTCATCACCATCAAGGGCCGTGCCAAGCGCTTTGCCAAGATTGCCGGCGAAATGGTGTCGCTGTCCGCGGTCGAAGCCATCGCCGCGACGTTGTGGCCGCAGGCCGCATCGGTCGCCGTCTCGATCCCCGACCCGCGCAAGGGCGAGCGCATCGTGCTGCTGACGACGGAGAAGAATGCCGAGCGTAGCGCGATGCAGGGCCAAGCCAAGACGATCGGCGCGTCCGAGCTGACCGTTCCCGCGGTGATCTTGGTGGTCGACAAGGTGCCGCTGCTCGGCACCGGCAAGACCGACTACGTAACCGCGACGACGATGGCGCGCGAGCAGGCGTCCGCGCCGGAGCGCGAGGTGGCGTAAGGCAGATGCACGAGGCGCCTCATTCAGGCGACGCGCGATGCCCGGGAGTGGTTCTGCTTCACGGCATCGCGCGGACCTCGGCATCTCTGATGAAGCTGGAACGGGCGCTTCGTGCGGCCGGCTTCGCAACGCTCAACATCGACTATCCCAGCCGCAGCAAGCCGATCGCCGCGCTTGCGGAGGATATCCACCCGGCGATCACCCGTTTCGCCGAGCGCGACGCACCGCTGCATTTCGTCGCGCATTCGATGGGCGGGCTCGTCGCGCGCGCTTATATCGCGAGACACCGGCCGGCCCGGCTTGGCCGCGTCGTGATGCTGGGCACGCCGAACAGCGGCAGCGAGGTCGCCGATCTCCTGCGGGGATCTTTGCCCTATCGCAAATTCTACGGGCCAGCCGGGCTCGAGCTCACCACCACGCCTGCGACCGCGCCGAATGCCCTCCCCGCCATCGACTATCCGGTCGGCGTGATCGCCGGAAGCCGCTTCATCGATCCCGTCGCCGGCCTGCTCGTTCTGCCGAAGCCAAATGACGGACGGGTCTCGGTGCAAAGCGCGGGGCTGGCCGGCATGGCCGACCATATCGTCGTGAAGACGTCGCATACCGGGCTTCCGCGCCACGCCGCCGCGATCGCGCAGACCGTCGCCTTCCTGCGCGAGGGCCGCTTTCAACCGAAGTAACGGGTCACCCTGCAGTCCGCCGCTCCTGCGCGTAGCGCACCAGCGCGACGAAACGGTAGATGCCGTGCACGAACTTGCCATAGGGCATGGTGACGAACAGCGCGAACACCGCGCCGAGATGCAGCGCCAGCAATGGCCCCATTGCGGCGGTCTCACGCAGGACCAGAAGCGCCATGCCGGTGAACCCGGTCAGGAACAGCATGGCGATGAAGCCGACATCCATGCCGTAGCTAAACTCGTCGAGCAGCGCCGGATCGCGTCGCATCTTGGCCGTGAACAGGCCGATCGGGCCGATGATCAGGCCGATGCCGCCGAGCGTGCCAAGCACCACCGGCAGGTCCCACCACGGATACGGCGCCTCGCGGCCGAGCAGATAGTGATACAGCGTGGCGACCGAGGTGGCGGCGAAGCACAGCAGAAAGCCGTAGAAGGTCAGGTGGTGATACAGCTTGCGCCGGTCGGTCGGCTTGTCGTCCTCGTTGTAGCAGCCGACGCCGCCGCCGTGGAGATAGCGCAGCTCGCCGGCATCGCGGATCGCCCGCAAGATCGATCCCCCATCGGCGCGACCGCCGATCGGCGGCCCGATGTCGCGCCAGAAGGCGCGCACGCTCATGATCAGTGCGAGGATCGCATAGAGAAAGACGGCGCTGAACAGCGCAGCCATGACGTTATGCGGCATCAGCTTGTAGAAGGCGCCGGGGCCGGTATGCACGCCGAACAGTACGTCGCGGTCGTTCAGGGCCGCGAAGCCGAGGATGAAAGCGGCCATGCTGAGCGCGGCGACAATGCTGATGACGAGGCCGTTCCGCGCAAATGTGCCTGAGAGCGCCCGCGGCCAAGCATAGGCTGCATAGGACTCGGCGCGCGCCACCGCCAGCGTCTTGGGAACGTTGACGTTGAACTCGTGCGGCGGCGAGAACTGGCAATCGACATAGCAGGCACCGCAGCCATGGCAGAGATTGGCGAGATAGTTGAGGTCGCCGTCGGAAAAGGCGCGGCGCATTTCCATGGCCGGAAACACCGCGCACAGCCCCTCGCAGTAGCGGCAGGAATTGCAGACCGTCATCAGGCGGTCGGCTTCGTCCAGGATCCTAGTTCCGTGCATGTTTTGCCGCTTCCCGTCCCGCGATCCGCCCGAACACGCTGCCGATGGTCATGCCCATGCCAGCTGCGTAGCCTTTGCCGAGCACGTTGCCGGCCATGATCTCGCCGGCGGCGAACATGTTGCCTGACGGCTTGCCGTCAGCCATCAGCATCCGCGCCTCCTTGGTCACGCGCGTGCCGAGATAGGTGAAGGTGATGCCGGGCCGCACCGGATAGGCGAGATAAGGCGGCGTTTCGATCTTGCGCGCCCAGTGCGTCTTGGGCGGCGTGATGCCTTCGGTGCGGCAGTCATCCAGAATCGTGTGGTCGAAGGTGCCTGATAGCACCGCGGCGTTGAATTCGGCAATCGTCTTTTCCAGCGCTGCCGGGTCGAGCTCCAGTTTACCGGCGAGCTCGGCCACGGTCTGTCCGGCGATCGGCGGAAACAGCGTCGGCATGAAGCTCGTGACCACGGTGGAGTCGAAGATGATGTAGGCGATCTGGTCGGGCTGCGCCGCGACCAACCGGCCCCAGATCGCGTAGCGCTTCGGCCAGATGTCCTCGCCCTCGTCGTAGAAGCGCTGTGCGTGCTTGTTGACGACGATGCCGAACACCACGGAGTCGTGCCGCGTGATGATCCCGCCGTCGAATTTCGGTGCGCGGGCATCGATCGCGACCGCATGGCACTGGGTGGGATCGCCGACCTCCTGCACGCCCTTGTCGAGCAACATCTTCAGGATCGAACCGCGATTATAGGGCGTGCCGCGGATCAGGAAATTGTCGGCGGCCTCACCCCAATATTGCTTGAGCCATTCGATGTTTGCCTCGAACCCGCCGGCCGCGGCGACCAGCGAGGTCGCGCGGATCTCGGTTTCGCCCCTGATCGGCCGCTTGAGGCGCGCAGCGAGGAACATGCCATCCTCGATCACGAGGTCGGTGACCTCGGCATCGTATTCGACGTCGACGCCGAGCCGCTCTGCAGTGAGATAGAGCGCATTCAGCATCGCGCGGCCGCCGCCGAGGAAGAAGGAATTGGTGCGGCCGAGGCTCAGCGTGCCGCCGAGCGAGGGCTGCCAGCGCACGCCCTGCTCCACGATCCAGTTCAGGATGTCCTTGGATTCGCGGATCATGTGGCGCGCGAGCACCTCGTCGGTCTGCCCGCCGGTGACGCGCAGCAGGTCCTCCCAGAACTCGTCCTCAGTGTAGGGACCGGTCAGGATTTCGGTTGCGGCGTCATGGGCGCAACGCATGTTGCGGGTGTGGCGGGTGTTGCCGCCGCGATAGAACTTCGGCGCGCCTTCGAGCACCAGCACCGAGGCACCACCGCGCCGCGCCGCGATCGCCGCGCACAGCGCCGCGTTGCCGCCGCCGATCACCAGCACGTCGTATTTGCTGCTCATGCCGTCCGTCCGATACGACGAAGTGGAGACATTCCATCCACGGGCGGCACCGGTCACCCGCACCGCCATTGCGTACCTTTGTATACAAAGATATACATAATCTGTGCAAGCGACATCTCTGCATGGGCAGGGTGCGCCTTGCGTCGAGGGAACATGGCGAGGCGCCCGGCAAAGACAGGCGGATCAATCGCGCGCGGCGGCGTTGCGCTCGGCGAGGCCGTGTTCCGCTCGCTCTGCGAAGCACTCCAGGCCGGCAACTACCGCGCCGGAGATCGCCTGCGCGAGGAAGAGGTCGCACAGCGGCTCAAGGTCAGCCGCACCCCGGTGCGCGAAGCGCTCGGCCGGCTCGCCGCGCGCGGCTTCGTCGAGCCCGCCGGCGGCCGCGGGCTGATCGTGCGCAATCTCGACATCTCCGAGGTTCTCGAGCTTTACGCCATGCGCGAGATCATGGAAGGCGCCGCGGCGCGCCTTGCCGCCGAGCACGCTTCGGCGCCCGAGGTCGATGCGCTCCGGGATATCGAGCAGGCTTTTGTCGAAGCTCCCGCAGCGGACGCGGCCGAGATGGCAAGACTCAATCGCAGCTTCCACGAGGCCATATGCCGGGCCGCCCGCAACCGCTATCTCGACAACGCTTCGCGGGAATTGCAGGACTGGATCGCCCTGCTCGGCCCGACCACCTTCTCCGTGTCGGGCCGCCCCTCGTCCAGCCATGGCGAGCACCAGGCCATCATCAACGCCATCGCCGCGCGCAACGGCGACAAAGCAGAGCAGCTTGCCCGCGCACACATCCGCGAGGCGCTGCGCTGCCGGCTGAAGCTGTTACAGAAGCAGTAGGCCGGCCCGATCACGCCTCGAGCACGCGCGTCAGCAGCCAATATCCACCGAGCAACCCAATCGCCGCGGACACCGAGTAGACCAGTCTCGTCGCGCGTGCCGGCTCATCCGGCCCGACCACAGTCACACGGTCCAACAGGCCAAGTATCGGCACCATCAGCGCGACGATCGCGATCTGCCCGATCTCGACGCCGATGTTGAAGGCGGCCAGCGCCGGGACGATCGCATCCGGCGGCAGGCCGATCTCGTGAAGAGCGCCGGCGAAGCCAAAGCCGTGGATCAGACCAAACAGAAGAGCCACGCGCCAGCGCTTGTCGACGTCCCGCGAGAAGAAGTTCTCGGCCGCCACGAACACGATCGAGGCCGCGATCGCCGGCTCCACGATGCGGCTCGGGATAACCAGGACATTCAGCGCCGCGAGCGACAATGTCAGGGAGTGGGCGATGGTGAAAGCGGTCACGATCTTGACGACCGGCAAGAGCCGTCGCGCCCACAAGACGATCGCGACCAGAAATGCGATGTGATCGTAACCGAGAAAGATGTGCTCGATGCCGGTGAGCAAATAGCGTTGCATGATCGAGAACGGCGATGGCGGCGCCGTCGAGAGCGTCACCGTCGTATTGTCGGCATCGAGCAAGGCCTGCGCCTCGGACCTGCCCTGCACGATCAGCACCACCTGTCGCGCGGTCTTGTCTTTCGCCGTCAGCACGGTGGAGCGATAGACGATGTCGCCGGCCGCGTCCGTGCAAGCAAAGCTGTTGCGATAGACGATACCGTCACCATCAGGCAGGATCGCGGCATCACCCGGCGAACAAGCCGTACCGCCGCCTGTCACGGCCAGGTGCCGGCCGAGATAATCGATGATTGCGGATTTGGCCGCTTCGACCGCGACCGGGTCGACCGTGTCCTGCCTTGCATCATGGATCTTCGTGCCGATCAGGCGATCGACATCGCTGCCCTTCAATCCCAGCTCGACGTTCACAATGCGACCGGCGGTGAGGGCCACGCGCGCGGTCACAAGATTGATCTGATGCGCCTCAGCCGGCGGGCAGACCACAAGCAAGATCGCGAACCACAGCAGCAGTGGCCGCCTCATGATCGCGCTCCATTGCCGTCACGCCAGCACATCCGCGACGACCGCTTTCACGACGTCCCTCACGTCGCCCGGCTTGAGCCGCACCTGCAACCCGCGCTGGCCGCCATTGAGATAGACGAGATCATGCGCGAGCGCGCTCTGCTCGATCACGGCGCGAATGGGCTTGCGCTGCCCGAATGGGCTGATGCCGCCCACCTTGTAGCCGGTGACGCGCTCGGCCTCGGGGGGCTTCATCATCTGCGCCGACTTGCCGCCCGCGGCTGCGGCGAGCTTCTTCATCGAGACCTCCTGGTCGGACGGCACGACCACACAGACCGGCTTGCCGTCCACCAGCGCCATCAGCGTCTTGAGGACACGTGCCGGGTCCTCACCGAGCGCGGCGGCCGCCTGCAGCCCGATGCTCTCGGCGTCAGGATCATAGTCGTAGGCATGGACGGTGAAGGCAACACCGGCGGCCGTGAGCGCGCGAGTGGCGGGGGTGACCTTGGACATGGGCCACGTTTAGCACCGTCATTGCGAGGAGCGAAGCGATGACGATGTAGGGGTACAATTCCCCGCCACGCTCTCCGTTGTCGTCCCCGCGTACGCGGGGACCCATAACCCCAGGGAAGAGTTTGGCTAAGGCTCGCAGTCCGGGACTGCGACCACTCGCACTCGATGGATCACGCAGTATGGGTCCCGGCGTTCGCCGGGACGACACCGGTAAATTGGCGGCACTGAGCCGCCAACTAACGCCAGAGCCCTACTCCGCCGCGTCCCGCATTTCCACGCGCTCGGCCCGGGCCGCGCAGAACTTGAACTCCGGGATCTTGCCGAACGGATCGAGCGCCGGATTGGTCAGCAGGTTCGCCGCCGCCTCCGCATAGCAGAACGGCATGAACACCATGTTCTCCGGCACGTCGCGGTCCGAGCGGACCTTGACCTCGACCGCGCCGCGGCGGGTCTCCAGACGAATGAAATCGCCCGGTGTAAGGTTCTTTTTGCGCATGTCCTTCGGCGACATGAAGGCGACCGCCTCCGGCTCGATCTGGTCGAGCACCTGGGCGCGGCGGGTCATCGAACCGGTGTGCCAGTGCTCCAGCACGCGACCGGTCGACAGCACCATCGGATACTCGGCGTCGGGGATCTCGTCCGGCGGGATGACCTTGGCCGGCACGATCTTGCCGCGGCCGCTGGC
Source organism: Bradyrhizobium sp. CIR48 (assembly GCF_014198315.1). Taxonomy (NCBI): domain Bacteria; kingdom Pseudomonadati; phylum Pseudomonadota; class Alphaproteobacteria; order Hyphomicrobiales; family Nitrobacteraceae; genus Bradyrhizobium; species Bradyrhizobium sp. CIR48. Next base: position 68,591 of record NZ_JACIHG010000010.1, on the reverse strand, counting down.
GGTCGGGAAGCCCGTGGTGAAGATGATCTCATTGCCGGGCTTGTTGGGATCGTCGACCGGATAGGTCACCGCGCCTTCGCGCACCAGCCGCTCCCAGGTGATGTTCTTCAGCGACGGCATCAGCTCTGCCATCTCGGTGAAGACGTCGCCCGGGCCGGCGTAATTCCAGGGCAGGCCCATGCGCTTGCCGATCTCCTGGATGATCCAGAGATCCTGCCGCGCATCGCCCGGAGGCTTGATCACCTGGCGGGCGAGCTGCACGCGGCGATCGGTATTGGTGAAGGAGCCGTCCTTCTCCGCGAAGGCCGAAGCCGGCAGGATGACGTCGGCATGGAATGCGGTCTCGGTGACGAAGAGATCCTGCACCACGAGATGATCGAGCATGGCGAGCGCATGGCGCGCATGCTGCAGATCCGGATCGGACATCGCGGGGTTCTCACCCTCGATATACATGCCCGTGATCTCGCCGGCGTGGATCGCATTCATGATCTCGACCACGGTCAGGCCGCGGACGGGATCAAGATCCTGCTGCCAAAGCTTTTCGAAGCTGCCGCGCAGATCGTCGCGACCAACCGGCTGATAGTCCGGCAGGAACATCGGGATCAGGCCGGCGTCGGAGGCGCCCTGCACGTTGTTCTGGCCGCGCAGCGGATGCAGGCCGGTGCCGGGACGGCCGACCTGGCCGGTGATCAGCGCCAGCGCAATCAGGCAGCGCGCATTGTCGGTGCCGTGGACATGCTGGCTGATGCCCATGCCCCAGAAGATGATCGACGATTTTGCGCGGGCATATGTCCGGGCAACCTCGCGCAAGGTTTGCGCCGGGATGCCGCAGATCGCTTCCATCTTCTCCGGCGCGAATTCCTTGATCTTCTCCTTGAGGTCCTCGAAGCCTTCGGTGTAGCCGGCGATGTACTGGTCGTCGGTCAGGCCTTCGGTGATGATCGTGTGGATCATCGCGTTCAGCATCGCGACGTCGGAGCCGGGCTTGAACTGCAGGTGTTTGGTCGCGTGGCGCGACAGCGTCTGCCGGCGCGGATCCATCACGAACAGCTTTGCGCCGTTCTGCTTGACCGCATTCTTGATGAAGGTCGCGGCGACCGGATGGTTCACGGTCGGGTTGGCGCCGATCACGATGATCACTTCGGCATCCATCGCAGCCGAGAATGGCGCCGATACCGCGCCCGAGCTTAGGCCTTCGAACAGCGCCGCCACCGACGAGGCGTGGCACAGTCGGGTGCAATGGTCGACGTTGTTGGAGCCGAAGCCGGTACGCACCAGCTTCTGGAACAGATAGGCCTCTTCGTTCGAGCCCTTGGCCGAGCCGAAGCCCGCCAGCGCCTTCACACCCTTCTCGTCGCGGATCTTGACGAGGCCCTTGGCGGCGATGTCGAGCGCTTCCTCCCAGCTCGCTTCACGGAAATGGGTGAAGGGATTGGCGGGATCGACCTGGTCGTTGGCATCCTTCTTCGCGTTCGGCAGCCGCACCAGCGGCTTGGTCAGGCGATGCGGATGGTGGATGTAGTCGAAGCCGAAACGGCCCTTCACACAGAGACGGTTGCGATTGGCGGGGCCGTCGCGGCCCTCGGCATAGATCACCTTCTCGTCCTTGACCTCGTAGGTCACCTGACAGCCGACGCCGCAGAACGGGCAGAGCGAATCCACCTTCTTGTCGGCGTAGGTGACACGGGTCTGCTTCTCGTCGAGCATCACGGCCGGCATCAACGCGCCGGTCGGGCAGGCCTGCACGCATTCGCCGCAGGCGACGCAGGTGGACTCGCCCATGGGATCGTCGAAGTCGAACACGATCTTCGAGCCATGGTTGCGATAGGCCATGCCGATGACGTCGTTGACCTGGACCTCGCGGCAGGCGCGTACGCACAAGCCGCACTGGATGCAGGCGTCGAGGTTGACGCGCATCGCCGGATGGCTGGCGTCGGTTGCCCAGCGCTCGGCGGCGGGGAAGCGGCTCTCGGTGACGCCTGTCGTCTCGGCCCAGTGCCAGAATTTCGAATCCGGATCGTGGCTGGTCTCGCGCGCCGGCTGGTCGGCGACGAGCAGCTCCATCACCATCTTCTGCGCCGACACCGCGCGCGCGGACTCCGACTTCACCTTCATGCCGACCGACGGCGTGCGCTTGCAGGACGCAGCCAGCACGCGCTCGCCCTCGATCTCGACCATGCAGGCGCGGCAATTGCCGTCGGGCCGATAATCGGGCGCGGGCGAATAGCACAGATGCGGGATCTCGCGGCCCTGGCGTTTTGCGACTTGCCAGATTGTCTCGCCGGGATTGGCTTCGACCTGCTTGCCGTCGAGCTCAAACGTAATCTTGGTCATTCGGCCGCTTCCTTGAACTCGTCAGGGAAATATTTGATCACGGTGGCCAGCGGATTCGATGCCGCCTGTCCAAGCCCGCAAATCGAGGCATCGCGCATCGCCTGGCTCAATTCTTCCAGAAGAGCGCGGTTCCAGACCGGCTTCTGCATCAGCAGCGCCGCCTTCTGGGTTCCGACACGGCACGGCGTGCACTGGCCGCAGCTTTCGTCCTCGAAGAATTTCATCAGGTTCAACGCCGCCGCGCGCACGCTGTCCTTTTGCGACAGGATCACGATCGCGGCAGAGCCGATGAAGCAGCCGTATTTTTCCAGCGTGCCGAAATCGAGCGGGATATCGTCCATCGACGCCGGCAGGATACCGCCGGATGCGCCGCCCGGCAGGTACGCATAGAACTGATGGCCATCGGCCATGCCGCCGCAGAATTCGTCGATTAGCTCGCGCACGGTGATGCCCGCGGGTGCGAGCTTCATGCCGGGATTCTTGACTCGGCCCGAGACCGAGAAGCTGCGCAGGCCATGACGCTCGTGGCGGCCATTGCCCTTCCACCAATCAGCGCCCTTCTCGACGATGTCGCGCACCCACCACAGCGTCTCGATGTTGTTGATCAGCGTCGGCAGGCCGAACAGGCCGACCTGGAACGGATAAGGCGGCTTGTGCCGGGGCAGGCCACGCTTGCCCTCGATGCTTTCGAGCAGTGAGGATTCCTCACCGCAGATATAGGCGCCGGCGCCGCGGCGCATGTGCAGCGTTGGACCGCCCGGCGGAAGCTTTGCGATCTCGCGCTCCAGAATCTCGCGCGAGGCCGGATATTCGTCGCGCAGGTAGATGTAGACATCGGAGGCCTGCACCACATGCGCGCCGATCAGCATGCCCTCGATGAAGCGATGCGGGTCGCTTTCGAGATAGACGCGGTCCTTGAACGTGCCGGGCTCGCCCTCGTCGCCGTTGATCGCCATCAGCCGCGGGCCGGGCTCGCCGAGCACGGCGCGCCATTTCCGTCCCGTCGGGAAGCCGGCGCCGCCAAGGCCACGCAGCGAAGCATCGTCGAGCGATTTCAAAAGATTGTCGGTCGACAGTTCGCCCGAGCGCAGGTGGCCCAGCAGCTTGTAGCCGCCGCCCGCGACGTAGGCCTCGTAGCCGATATAGTTGGGCAGATGCGCGTGAGTGTCGCCGACCTTCGCCGCCGCCATCACATTGGCGACGGTCGCATGATCGACGAAATTGTGCCCGACCTCGGCTGCCGGCGCAGTATCACAACGACCGACGCAGGGCGCGCGCACCACACGGATGCCAGGGCCGCTTGCGCTTTGCAGATCCTCGAGCAGCTTCTCACCGCCGAGCATCGCACAGGTCAGGGAGTCACAGACGCGGATCGTCAGCGGGGCGATATCCGGCTCGCCCTCCTTCACCACGTCGAAATGCGCGTAGAACGTCGCGGTCTCGAACACCTCGGCGAAGGCGAGCTTCATCTCGTCGGCGAGCGCGGCCAGATGCGCGGCCGAGATCTGATGATATCTGTCCTGGATCAGGTGCAGATATTCGATCAGGAGATCACGCCGCCGCGGCCTGTCGCCGAGCAGCTGCTCGATCTCGTGCGCGGCGGTGGGATCGACCTGCCGCCCCTTGGGCGTGGCCTTGGCTCGCTTGCGTCCCTCACCGGGATGCTCGAACGGGCGGACCTTGTGCACGTCGTCGTGGCTCATCGATTCGTCTCGATCTCGTCTTTTAGAACGACTCCAGTTCTAGCTCCTGGCATGCCAGATGCCAAGCAAATTATCATGCTCGCGGAAGCAGTTAAGCGCAGCCCAAGGGCAACCCAAGATCGCTGCCCGGACACGGCCTTGCGTTCGTCCAACGCGCCAATCGATAGAACGAAGCCTGAATTGGTCTGGAGATCAATAAAGGCTTCCTATGCTGCGATAGCGAAATCGTATCGAACTCCGCTCCGAGGCTGCAGGTGACCTCTCCGTGCCCCAATGCTGACGGGTCAGCTCTTGCCCATGCACTCCTCGATATAGAACCAGCGATCGTCGCCCGCGAGGCCCTTGGCCTTCACGTCCTTGCGGCACTCCCTAAGCTTTGACTTGTTGGCGCTCCACTTGGCCTTCATGTCCTTGAGCTTCTGCGCGGTCAGCTTGATCTTGCCGGGCTTGGCCTCGGTCGCGGCGGGCGGCGTTACAGCCGGTGCCGCGGCGGTTTGTGCGGATGCGGATTGCAGGACGCCGGCGACGAGCAGCACGGCGGCTGCACAAACGAGCTTACGAACCATCGAATTCCCCCAGGGAAGTTTTGAAGCAATCGAAATGAGCGGCGGGAGCGCGCATGATGCGCTCCCGCCGCGATGAACGTGCGATCAGAAGATCTTGACCGCGCTCTCCAGCGTCTTCCAGACACCCCAAGCCAGCGGCACGCCGACAAAGGCCCAGAACAGCGCCGCATTGGCATCCAGACCGCCCTTGCCGATGCCGAACGAGCCGTGCTGGACCGACGCCTCGCTCTTCGCACTGGCCGCCTGCAGGCGGGCCACCTCCTCGTGGCTCATGTTCCACTTCGGATCGACCGGCTTGATCAGGTAGTTGCAGATCAAACCGGCGATCAGCATGGCACACAGGATGTACATCGTCGTGTTGTAGAGCTGGTCACGCGGCACGCCGGCCGCGAGCTGGAACTCGCGGATGTAGTTGACCACGACCGGACCGATGATGCCGGCAGTCGACCATGCCGTCAGCAACCGGCCATGGATGGCGCCGACGAACTGGGTGCCGAACATGTCGGCAAGATAGGCCGGCACCGTCGCGAAGCCGCCGCCGTACATCGACAGGATGATGCCGAATCCGAGCACGAACAGCAGTTTCGAGCCCATCGCCGCGAAGGTGGGCGCCAGCGCGTAGAGCACGATGCCGAGGATGAAGAACGTGTAGTAGGTGTTCTTGCGCCCCATGAGGTCCGACATCGACGCCCAGAAGAACCGGCCGCCGATATTGAACAGCGACAGCAGGCCGGCGAAGCCGGCGGCGATCGCCGCGATCGATGCCTTCTGTTCGACCGAAAGCTGGCTGAACGTCAGCTCCGGATGCCCGATCAACTTGCCGGCGAAGATTTCCTGGAGCATGGGCGAGGCCATGCCGATCACACCGATGCCCGCCGAGACGTTCAAGCAGAGCACCCACCAGATCAGCCAGAATTGCGGCGTCTTGTGCGCGTTGTTGAGGTGCACATGGTGCTCGGTGATCATCGACTTCTTCTCGCTTGGCGGCGTCCAGCCATCAGGCTGCCAGCCGGGCGGCGTCACCCGATACGAAAAGGCACCGATCGTCATGAAGATGAAATAGATCACGCCCATCACGACGAAGGTCTGCCAGACGCCGACATCCGTTGCGGTCTTGAAGTAGTTGATCAGCAGATTGGCGAGCGGCGCACCGATCATCGCACCACCGCCAAAACCCATGATGGCCATGCCCGTCGCCATGCCGCGGCGATCGGGGAACCATTTGATCAGCGTCGACACCGGCGAGATATAGCCGAGGCCGAGCCCGACGCCGCCGATGACGCCGGCCCCGAGCCACATGATCCAGAGTTGATGGACGTAGACGCCGAAGGCGCCGATCAACAGGCCGCCGCCCCAGCAAAGCGCGGCAACGAAACCTGCCTTGCGCGGGCCGGCACGCTCGAGCCAGCCGCCCCAGATCGCCGCAGAGACGCCGAGCAGGACGAAGAACAGCGTGTACATCCAGCCGAGGCTTGCGACCTTCCAATCGCAGGTCGTGGTGAACAGCTCCTGCCACAGCGAGATGTCGGGGCAAGCCTTGCTCTGCGTGATGCCGATCGAACGCGACAGCGGCAGCCAGAACACCGAGAAGCCGTAGGCCATGCCGATGCAGAGATGGATGCACAGCGCGGCCGGCGGCACCAGCCAGCGATTGAACCCGGCCTTCGCGATCGTGCGTTCACGATCGAGGAAGCCGGAAGCACCAACCGGTGCAAGAACGGTATCGGCAGTTGTCATAAGCATTCCCTCCCAAGCGCGGCCTTGCCGGCACATCGGTTTGAGACCGGTCGTGTGCGTGCTTTCAGCCGCGCATGACAGGTCGGACTTCATTCATGCCGAAGTGGAATCGTCTGGTGCGCATCCGTCTTGTGCGCCGAGCAAGCAACTGATCGCGGGCGATGTCCCTTCGCCTCGCAAGCAGCGTTGCCTTGACGGCTATCGCGCCCTCATCCCCCTCAACACCCTGTCTTGAGAAGGGCAACGCGCGTGCCAGAAGTCGCATCGTGACGATTCAACGACTTCCCGCAGCGCAGCGCGCCGCTCCGGACAGAATGTCCTGACTCCAAGGACAAAATGTCCAATCAGGTCGCTTCGGGCAGCCACATCGTGAAGGTGCTCCCGGAACCGAGGTGGCTTTCGGCCGTGATCTGTCCGCCCTGGCGCTTGATCAGCGTCTGGCTGATGGAGAGGCCCAGTCCGGTGCCTTGCCGCCGTTTGGTGGTGTAGAAGGGGTCGAAAATCTTTTCGATCACGTCTGCGCTCATGCCGATGCCGGTATCAGTGACCTCGATGGCGACGCCTTGATGGCCGTCGCGCTCGGCATCGAAGGAGCGGAGCGTCAGGGTTCCGCCGTCCGGCATGGCGTGGATCGCGTTGACGATGAGATTGACCAGGACCTGCTGCAGCTCGTTCCGGTTCATCAGCACGAGCCGGCTGGCGCGATCGTCCCTGACCACGGCGATCTCGGTCTTGTTCAGAAGATGCTGCACAAGCGGCAGACAATCGGAGATGACGCTCGTCGGCGCATGGCGCTCGACATAACCGGCATATTCCTCCGGCCTTGCAAACTGCAGCAGCTTGGTCACGATCTGGCTGATGCGGTGAATCTGCTCGTCGAGCAGGCGAAACTCGACCTTCGCCTTGTCGGCATCGGCCCCGAACACGCTGCGGATGACGTCGAGATTGCCCTGCATCACCGCGATCGGATTGTTGATCTCGTGCGCAACGCCGGCGGTGATCTCGCCGATCGCGGCCAGCTTCTCGGACATGATGAGCTGCTTGGTGGTTGCCTCGAGCTTGAGATTGGCGTGCTCGAGGTCGCGGGTGCGCTCCAGCACGCGGACGTTCAGTTCCTCATTCCACTCCCGGAGCTGCCGGTCGCGTTCCTGGATCTGGTCGAGCAGGCTGTCGAGATGAACCGCGACGCGGCCGATCTCGTCACCCAACACCGGCATCTTGGTGCGGGCGGACAGGTTCCCGCGCTCCACCTCGCCGATCGTCGCCGTGACGCGCTCCAGCGGCATGAAGATGGAGGTCGCCCAGCGCAGGAAGATCGGTACGGTCGCGGCGGTGATGGCAATGAACGCAGCGATGATGATCACCAACGTCTGGTATTTGGCTTCGCTGAACGGCTTCTCCAGAAAGCCGACATAGAGCATGCCGACCCGCTTGCCATAACTGTCGACCAGCGGCTCGTAGGCGGAGATGTACCAGTCATTGACCACGAAAGCGCTGTCGAGCCAGGTGTGCCCCTCGCCCAGCACGGCCGAGCGCACCGCCGCCGACACGCGCGTGCCGAGCGCGCGCCGGCCCTCGAACAGGCGGACGTTGGTCGATATCCGCACGTCGTCCAGGAACAGCGTCGCGGTGCCCTGGCTGCCCTCCGGCAGGCTCGCCGCGCGGTAGACGAGATCGTTGATCGTGTCGATGAATTCGAGGTTCTGGTTGAGCAGCGTGCCGCCGACCAGCGCAGCGGCGCCCCCGTCAGGCAGCATCGCCCGGCTCGCCGCGTGCACGACCATGCCGCGCGTCTCCGTGCTGCGGTCGGTCGGCACCGCGTTCGGGGTTGGCACCAGGTCCAATCGCGCGCGCTCGGCCAGGGCCGGCGAAATTGCGGCGAGCTCGTCATTGCCGAAAATGTCGACGCCTGTGGCTGGGACCTGGCCCGACAGCGCCGACATGATGATCGGCCAGTCGCCTCTCGGTTGACGCTGCAGCGGGGGCGATGAGGCCAGGACGTCGCCGCGATCATTGGTCAGGTACAGGAAATCGAGACCGATCTCCTTGCGGGTCTCGTCGAGCAGGTCCCGCAGCGAGCCGCGCGCATCCGGCGCCAGCACCTCCTGGAAGCGGGCCGACAGGCCGAGCGCCCGGATCTGGACGCCGGTCTTTTCTAGGATGCGGGCGAGATATTGATGGGCGATGGTGAGATCGCCGTTCACCTTGGAAATCAGGGCCGCGTCGAATTTTGCGTTCCAGCGATAGATTGCGACGCCGAGCAGGAGCGGCAGGATGACCAGCATCGGCAGCAGAGCGATCGCGAGCAACCGGAAGCGGACGGAGCGTCCCCGCACGAGCTCACCGCTGCGGCGGGCACCATCAGACATCCCATAACGCGCATTTGCGGTCGATGGTCTTGCGCGAGATACCGAGACGCCGCGCCGCCTCCTCGCGATTGCCATTGACCTCCTTCAGCACGCCGAGGATGTGACGTCGCTCGAGCTCGGCGAGACTGTCGGCAGGCGCCGACTGGCCGTCGTTGCGGGGACCGGCGAAATCGTCGGGGAAGGCGCCGAGGATCAGCGTGCGCTCGATCAAATTGCGCAGCTCGCGCACATTGCCCGGCCAGTCATAGCTTGCGAGCGCCGCTCGCACCGAGGCGTCGATCGGCACCGGCGGCATGCCGAGCTGAGTCGACAGCTTGCTCATGAAGATGGCGGCAAGCTCCTGCACGTCGTCGCCCCGATCCTTCAGCAGCGGCAGGTGGATCTGCATCACGTTGAGCCGGTAGAACAGATCGGCTCGGAAACGGCCCTTCTCGACCTCTTTCTGAAGCTCGGCATTGGTTGCGAAGATGAAGCGCAGGTCGACCGGAACTTCCCGCTCGGAGCCGACCGGGCGGACGCGGCGGTCTTCGAGCACGCGAAGCAGCTTGCTCTGCATCGGCAGCGGCAGCTCACCGATCTCGTCGAGGAACAGCGTGCCGCCGTGGGCATACAGGAACAAGCCCTCGCGCCCCGAATCGGCACCGGTGAAGGCGCCCTTGATGTGTCCGAACAGCTCCGCCTCGATCATCTCGGGCGGGATCGCCGCGCAATTGACGGGCACGAAGGGCTTGTCGGCGCGGTCGGACAGCGAGTGGATCGAGCGCGCTGCCACTTCCTTGCCGGTGCCGGATGCGCCGGTGAGGAGAACCGAGGTCGGCAGGCGCGCGACGCGCGCGATGGTCTCACGCACGCGCAGCGTCGCTGCCGATTGTCCGATCAGATTGTCGCGCAGAAAGGTGCGGTCGGACGAGGCGCGCAGGGCGTAGCGCAGGACATAGTTCTCGCGCTGGAGGCGGACACGGTCGAGGCATCGTGCCACCGCGTTGAGGATCTGGTTGGAGCGGAACGGCTTGAGCACGAAATCGGCCGCACCGGCGCGCAGGGCCTGGATCGCGGTGTCGAGGTCGGCATAGGCGGTGATCAGGATGGCGTCGGCGAAAAAGCCGACGGCGCGCTGCTCGGCGAGCCAATCGACGCCGTTCTTGCCGGGCATGATGTTGTCGAGAATGACGACATCGTAGCGGTTGGAATCGAGCTTGCGCGAGGCCTGGTCGGTATCGGCCGCCTCGTCCGCCAGCTTGCAGCGCGGCGCAAGCGTACGCACCAGGAAATTGCGCATGCCCGGCTCGTCGTCGACGATCAGGATGGAGGCCTGTGCCAGCGCGCCGAACTCCGGCCCTGCAGCCGTCTTGCCGGGCTTGACGGCAGGCTCGCGGCCCGCCGCGGGACCTGCGGCAGCGCTTGCCCTCGATGTTGAGAAAGTCATGCCCGACGTCTTTGAGAGTCTTGGGTTTGAGGGGTCTTGGGTTTGAGGGGTCTTGGGATTGAGGGTCTTGGGATTGAGAGTCTTGGGTTTGAGCTCATCCACGGCACCAATCGGCGCCTTTCGCATTGCAGCGAAGTTCCGGCCGTGTCCCGCGCAGGCAACATAGTCAAACGTTGCCGCCGTGAATATTCGCCTTTCTACGGGGCGTCGCTCTTTTCGACCAGGAACACGATGCGCGCCTCGTTGCGTTCGGTAATCTCGACCTTGTCGCCGGTCTCGCGGATCAGGTTCGGAATGTCAATCACCGACAAGGGATCGGTGCAGTGGACCTCGAGCTGATCGCCCGGCTGCAATGGCTTGAGCGCCTTGCGCGTCTTCAGGGCGGGCAGCGGGCATTTCAGTCCGGTGAGATCGAGCGTCGTTCTGGTCATGGGCGCAACATGGCGGGACCGATCGATGGCGTCAACGCGAGGCCGCTAGAGCAGATCGGCGTAGGACAAAAAACCTACGGCCTGCCCCGGCTCGACGCCCGTGATGCTCTCACCGAGCTCGACGAGGCCGTCGGTCTCGACCAGCGAGGACAACAGCCCGGCCCCTTCGCGCGGAAACTTCACCGCCTCCAGCGTACCGTCCTCCGCCCGCCGCAAGGAGACGCGAACATATTCGCGCCGGCCTGCCTTCTTCTTGTAGGTGAAAGCCGCCCGCAGGGGGATCGGCAGAAGCGGCTCCGGCAGGCCCCCGGCGAGCGCCAGCACTGTCGGCCGCACCACATGGACGAAGGTGACGAAGCTCGCGACGGGATTGCCCGGCAATCCGATCAGCGGCGTGCCGTCGATGATACCCATCGCCACGGGACGGCCAGGCTTGATCGCCATCCGCCACAGCACCAGCGAGCCGATGCTCTCGACCGCCGCCTTGACGTGGTCCTCCTCGCCGGTCGAGACGCCGCCGGTGGTGAGGATCAGGTCATGATCACCGGCCACCTGCTTCAAGCCATTGCCGAGCGAAGTCCGCTCGTCGCGCAAGATGCCGAGATCGCTGACCTCGCAGCCGAGCCGGCGCAGCATCGCCATCAGCATGAAGCGGTTGGAATCGAACAGTTGCGAGGCCGCGCGCGGCTCGCCGGGCGAGGCCAACTCGTCGCCGGTCGAGAACACCGCAACGCGAATGCGCCTGATGACGTCGAGACTGACAAGACCGAACGCCGCGGCGAGCGCGACATGCTGCGGCCGCAAGCGCTGGCCGGCGCGCAGCGCGACGTGCCCTTTCGGGATGTCCTCGCCGGCGGGGCGAACATTGGCACCGGGCTTCAGCCCCGGCGGCAGCACGATCCTGCCGGAATCGTCGATGCGGACGTCCTCCTGCATGAAGACGGTTTCGGCATCCGGCGGCATCGGCGCGCCCGTGAAAATGCGCGCGGTATGGCCGGGCTTGATCGGCGCCTGTGCGAGGCCGCCGGCCTGGATGCGGCCGTCGAGCGGGAACGCCCGCTCCGCGCCTTCAGGAATGTCGCCGTTGCGCACGGCGTAGCCGTCGACGGCCGAGTTGGTGAAGGGCGGCAGCGGCAAGGGTGCTGCGACATCGCGCGCCAGCACGCGCCCGTCTGCGTCGATGAGCGCCACCGTCTCCAGATCTGCGATCGCGTTGACGCGCGTCGTGATGAGACCAACGGCCTCGTCGACCGACATCATCGGGCCGCCGAAGGCAAAGCAATCGTCCGAGAGTTGCGCCATGGTGCCTCGTCAGCGTATCGCGGCGCTTTTCGCCACCGCTTCCTCGACCGGCATCGCGGCGCGCAGCAGCAACGCCGCAGCTGCCGCGACATCGTCGAGATGGACAGTCGGCAGCTTGGTGTCAATGGCGGTGTCGGCCGCGATCCCGGCAATCCCGGGATCGTCGGGAAACAGCAACGGCTTGCCGTTCGCCGCGCGATGCACCTCGATCTTGCGATGCGGCTCGCGCTTGAAGCCCTCGACCACGACGAGATCGACCGCGGAAAGCTTGTTCAGGAGCTCCGGCAGCCGCGGCTCCGCCGCCCCGCGCAGTTCGTGCATCAGGGCCCAGCGGTTTGACGACGCAACCAGCACCTCGGCCGCGCCGGCCTCGCGATGGCGCCAGGAATCCTTGCCGGGCACGTCGACGTCGAACTGGTGATGCGCATGCTTGATGACCGAGACGCGCAGCCCTTGCGCGTTGAAATGCGGGATCAGCCGCGTCAACAGCGTGGTCTTGCCCGCACCGCTCCAGCCTGCAAGGCCGATGACTTTCATTCTAGCTCCGTGTCCGCGAGCGACTTGGTTTTGGTGGAACCGCTATCCCTTCCCGTCATTGCGAGCGAAGCGAAGCAATCCAGACTCCTCGCTTCGCTCCTCGCAACGATGACCGGAGGCATTTCGTTTTCCGTCAGCATGCTTATATCGGCTTGACCCGAATGTCATGCTAACCTCGCCGCCATGATGAAGATCGACAAAGCCCCGGTGCCCCTGATCGTCCCCAACCCGGACGACCCGCGCCTGACCCAGAGCGTGACCGGGACCGACCAGACCGGCGCCAGGGTCGAGATCAAGGTACCGATGGAGCGACCGCTGACGCTCTACCTGAACTCCCAGGAGATCGTCACCATGATGACGATCGGCGATTACCCCGAATATCTGGCGCTCGGCTACCTGCTGAACCAGAACATGCTGAAATATAATGACGTGGTCACCGAGGTCGAATACGACGACGACCTCCAGGTGGTCGTGGTGCGCACCACGCACCACACCAATTTCGAGGCCAAGCTGAAGAAGCGCACGCAGACCTCGGGCTGCGCGCAGGGCACCGCCTTCGGCGATCTGCTCGAGGCGGTCGAGAGCGTCGCGCTGCCGAAGGCCGAGCTGCGCACGTCCTGGCTGTACCAGATGACGCAGACCATCAACACCATGCCCTCGCTCTATCTCGAGGCCGGCGCGATCCACGGCTGTGTGCTGTGCAAGGAAGGCACCCCGCTCTGCTACACCGAAGACGTCGGCCGCCACAACGCCGTCGACAAGATCGCGGGCTGGATGTACCGCCACGGTGTCGATGCCAGCGACAAGATCCTCTACACCACGGGGCGGCTCACCTCGGAGATGGTGATCAAGACGGTCCGCATGGGAATTCCGATCCTGGTGTCGCGCTCCGGCTTCACCGCCTGGGGCGTCGATCTCGCAAGACAGGTCGGGCTGACGCTGGTCGGACGCACCCGCGGCAAGCGCTTCATCGCGCTCGCGGGCGAGGAACGCATCGTCTACGACCAGGACCTCGCTTACGTCGAGGAAGAGTCGGCCAAGCACAAGCGCAAGGGTGAAGCTGGTGACGACTGACATTCTGCCGACGCAAGGCGTGCTGCTCGCCGGCGGCCTGGCGCGGCGCATGGGCGGTGGCGACAAGCCGATGCGCACCATCGGCGGCCGCACCATCCTGGAGCGCGTGATCGCGCGCCTGTCACCGCAATGCAGCGGGCTGATCCTCAACGCGAACGGCGATCCCGCGCGTTTCGCCGCGTTCGGCCTGCAGGTCGTCGCCGACGACGTGCCCGGCTTTCCCGGCCCGCTCGCCGGCATCCTCGCCGCGCTCGACTGGACCGCGGCAAACCGGCCGGGCATCGAATGGGTGCTCAGCGCCGCCGGCGACTGCCCGTTCCTGCCACGCGATCTGGTCGCGCGCCTGCATGACACGCGCGCGCGTGAGAACGCGCAGCTCGCGGTCGCCGCGTCAGGCGAGCAGTCGCACCCCGTGATCGGCCTGTGGCGCGTCGCCTTGCGCGACGAGCTCAGGCACGCGCTGGTCGTCGAGGACCTCCGCAAGATCGACCGCTGGACCGCGCGCTATCCACTGGCGACGGTGACGTGGCCGACCGAGCCGCTCGATCCCTTTTTCAACGCCAATACGGTCGAGGATATCGCCGAGGCCGAACGGCTGGCGGCGCTGGATGATGCATCCTAGGGCATTGCCTGGAGTTCATGGCCTTGAGCTCCTGGCTATGAACCGGGCCTGAGAAGCGAACGACCAATGATTGGGACGTTGCCCCGGATGAGCCATGGCCGACTCGCTCTTGGAAGTCATTTTCGACGTCGTCGATCTCGCGTTCGATGTTTCGGACGCAATCGATCGCACGAAGCAGCTGAGTAAGCCTGACACCGTCGAAGTCCCGCCGGACCCGGAACCGTTGCCGGCCGCCGCCCAGCGTGCGCTCGCGGAAGCCGAGGAGCGGGAGCGCAAACGCGGTCAGTCCGATCAAGCCGCCAGCAGCACCGACCAGGCATCGTAGCTGCAGATCCAGCCGGTATCAGTCCGCTCCTTCCGCCAGATATTTGATGCGCGAGGTCTTCTGCACCGTCGCTACGCAGGCCGGAATCCGGCGCGCTCCAGCGCGGCACGGGCCTCATTCGAGCCAAGCGCATCGAGAAACGCCTGCACCGCCGGCCGGTCCTTGCGCGCCGTGACCAGCGCGAAGTCATAATGCTCTTCCGCGAACGGAATGAAACCGAGGCCGGCCGCATGGGCGACCGGTGCAATGGTCATGCCCCAATCGGCGCGGTGCTGCGCAACAGCTGCCGCGACCGCATTGTGCGAACGCGGCTGATTCCAGTAGCCTTCCGGCCGCGCGCCGCCGAGCAGCCGATCGATCAGGATGCGCGTGCCGGCGCCCTGGTTACGGTTGACCATGATGCAGGCGGGGTCAGCGAGAGTGGCGGCGACGGCCTCCTTCGCGCCGAGGCCCTCGAAACGCCTGTCGTCCTTGCGGAAGACGATGCCCTGCATCCGCCGCCAGCCCGGCACGAGCTCGAGGCCCTCGACGAGATAGGGCGAATTGTACGTCTCGCTCTTGTCATCGAACAGATGGATCGGCGCGAGATCGCATTCGCCGCGCTTTGCGGCCGCGAGTCCGCCGAGGCTGCCGACGGCGATCGAGCGCACGGCCAGGCCGGTATGCGCGAGCTGTGCGGTGACGAGATCGAGGCCGGTGCAATGGCTGCCGACGATGACGAGATCGGGCACGCGCACATGCGGCGTGAACAGCGTCACCTCGGTTTCGGTCCCGGCCGGCATCTGGTCGGCGAGCGCGTCGATGCGCAAAAAGCCGTCGGCCTGCGCGAAGGACGTGATCGCGCCAGACCCCTTGCCGGAGGGATAGGCGATCAGGCCGTCCCTGCCCTCGACCAGCGACACCATGACGAACTCGGTGCGGCCGAGCTCGGAAGCAATACGCACCGGCACGGTCGCGTTCACCTTGGCATCCGAGCGCGGCGGCAGGCCGGCCAGCTTGCGTAGCACCGGCACGATCATGTCGTGGAAGGTGAACATCGCCGAGGTCGGAAAGCCCGGCAGGATCACCACCGGCTTGCCGTCGCACACCGCGAGGCACAGTGGCTTGCCGGGCTTGAGCGCAACGCCATGCGCGATGATGCCGGGCCGGCCGAGCCGGCCGATGATGCGATGGGACAGGTCGCCCGCGCCTTTCGAGGTGCCGCCCGACAGCACCAGCATGTCGGATTCGGCGAGCGCGCGACGCATGGCGGATTCGAGTTTCGCCTCATCGTCCGGAATGGCGCCGAGGAAGACCGCCTCGCCGCCATTCTCGTCGATCGCAGCCGCAACGATCGCGCCGTTGGTATCGTAGATCGCGGCGGGCGCGAGCATCTCGCCGGGCTGTACCAGTTCGTCACCGGTGGAGACCACGGCAACCCGCGGCTTGCGCGCGACGGCCACCTCGGCAATGCCGCAAGCCGCGAGCATGCCGATCTCGCGCGAGCCGATGATCGTGCCGGCACGCAGCAGGGCCTCGCCGCGCGCAATGTCGGATCCGGCGTACGACACGAATTGTCCGGGCGAGACGGCACGGCGGACGTCGATCGCATCGGATCCAACCGGCTGGGTGTGCTCGACCATGACGACCGCGTCGGCACCACGCGGCAACGGACCGCCGGTGGCGATCGGCGTCGCGGTTCCCGCCGCCACTTGCATCCTCGGCGCGGTGCCGCAGTGGATGGTCTCGCGGTTCAGCGTGAGGCGCCGGGGAGTGCCCTCGCCAGCCGCCGCAAGATCGGCCGAGCGCACGGCAAAACCGTCGACATTGGAGCGATCGAAAGGGGGCACGTCGATCGGCGCGGTGATGTCTTCGGCGAGCGCCACGCCGAGCGCATCGCCGAGCTTGCGCTTTTCGCTCGGAACAGCGCGCGGGAACAACGCGGCCTCGAAGCGCGCCAGGGCCTCCTCGCGCGAGAGGATCTTGAGGAACTGCTCTTGTTCGAGCGCGCTGCGGATTTGCGATTGCGGGTTCATCGACATGTCAAAACCCATATCATTCCCGCATCAGATAGGCATCGATCGGCACGCCCGCCGCAAATCCCTCGTCCCTGTCGGGAATGAGCAGCCATGCGTCCGCACCGGCAATAGCCTGGAGCGGCCATTCGCCCACGGCAAGCGGCATCCAGCCGTGATGTTCCCTGGCCAGCAAAGCGATCTCGGCGATGCCGACGCTGGATGCGATTTTTCGCGCAAGCGGCAGGGTCACGCGCCGGCGCGGCCGGCGCGCCGATAGCCGGTCGACGAGCGGAAGCACGAGCGCGAGCCACGCCGCCAGCGCGTGATCCGGCGAGCCCGGCAAGGCGACGACGGGAACCTTTCCAATCTTCGCGGCCGCGGCAGTCCGCCCGGGCTGAAGTGCAAAACCGTGGGCGATCACCTGACCACGCTGAGCCAGCGCCGTCACGGCCGCATCGCCACGGCCAACGCCGCTGCCGCCGACTGAGAGGATCAGATCGCAGGAGGACGTATCGAGCGCATCGGCAATCGCCACCGCATCGCGCGCGCCCGCCTCACACGTCTTCACATCCAGTCCCGCAGCGCGCGCGATCCCCGCGATCATATGCATCGTTGCCGTTGCACCCGGCACGTTGACGATACGCAACCGGGGCCGACGCACGCCGAGCTTGTCCAAGCCGGCAATGCGTGCGAGCAGCAGATCGGCTGCGACGACCGGTTGGCCCTCGGCGCCGGCCGGCGTGCGCTCCGCGATGTCGCTGCCGCCACGCCTGACGCCCTGCCCCGGCACGCCCTCCGCCAGCACCTGCACGAGCGGCCCCGATGCATCGACCGCGTCGGCATCGAGCACACAATCGCAGCCGGCGGGCATCGTGTCACCGGCCTCGACCCACGCGGGCGCTTGTGGCAAAGGCAGCGGCGAATAAGAGGACGCGCCGACGAGATCGTTGGCGCAAAGCGCCCAGCCATCCGCGGCGGCGATGTCGTGATGCGGATGGGCCGCAAGCAGCAGCGTGCCCGCCGCGATGCAGCCGGCCGCTTCGCTCAGCGGCAACTCCACCGGTGCAAGCGGCTCAAGCCCGTTCAGCAACGCGGCGAGCGCGGTGTCGAGCGGCGTCAGCGATGGCGGCAGGCGCTGGGTCATGCGCCATGGTGGACCATGCATCGCCCGGTTTGGCAACCACCGGCGATGCCGACGTCAACCGCCCGACCTGTCCGCATTGGGGAAGAACAGCTGCTGTCCGTCGACCTTGTAGCCTGCGATCGCCGTCTGCCCCTCCGGCGAGGTCAGCCAATCGATGAAGGTCTGCGCGAGATCCTTCTTCACGTTCGGAAACTTCTCGGGGTTCACCAGCATCACGCCATACTGATTGAGCAGCCGCCGGTCGCCTTCGACGACGATATCGAGATCGCCGCGATCCCTGAAGGCGATCCAGCTGCCGCGATCCGACAGCACATAGGCATTGGCGGCGCGCGCGGCGTCGAGAGCCGAGGCCATGCCCTGTGCCGCCTCGCGATACCAGGCGCCCTTGGCTCCGGCGATGTCGATGCCGGCGACGATCCAGAGCGCAAGCTCCGCAGCATGGGTGCCCGACCGGTCGCCGCGCGTCACGAACGGCGCACCCTTGGCCTCGATCGCCTTCAGCGCCGTCGCGATGTCCTTGCCCTTGACGCCGGCGGGATCGTTCTTCGGCCCGATCAGCACATAGTCGTTGTACATCACGTCAAAGCGCTTCACGCCAAACCCGTCCGCGACGAATTTCTCCTCCTGCGGCCGGGCATGCATCAGCACGACGTCGGCCTCGCCCCTGCGCGGCCCGTCGAGCACCTCGTCGGCGCGCCGCGCGATCACCGTCACGTCGACACCGGTCTTGTCGCGAAAGATCGGCAGCAGATAGTCGAGCAGGCCGGAATCCTGCGTCGCGGTCGTCGTGGCAAGGACGAAGCCGCGGTCCTCGGCGGATGACGCCGCAATGGCGGCGGTGAGGCCGCAGAACAGCGCGAATGCAACGGACAGGCGGCCCATGATCGGGGGTTCCTTTGGCTACGACCCGATCATGATGATGATCGATTGCGCCGCACTCGTGACGCGTTTGCCTTTTGCGCACGTCACCCGGGAAATTTCGGCAACGCGCCGAACGATTCAGGATCATTCACCAAAGCAAAAGACGCGCGCGCGGATGTGTTGCAAAGCAGCGAGATGATCGGGCATGGTTCCGGCGGACACGAATTGAAATGCAGAATTCCACCTGCGTCGAACGTCAAAAAGAAGCAAGAATTTGCATAGGAATGCAGGATGGAATTCCTGACGACCAGCGAAGCCGCCGACTATCTTCGGCTCGGCGAACGCAAGCTCTACGAACTCGTCACCACAGGCGCGATCCCCTGCACCAAGGTGACCGGGAAGTGGCTCTTCCCACGCCACGAACTCGATCTCTGGGTGCTCTCTGGCCTCGCGCGTCCGGCCGGCATGCTGATCGCGGAGCCGCCGCCGGTCGTCGGCGGCAGCCAGGACGAACTGCTGGATTGGAGCCTGCGCGAATCCGGCTCGGGCCTGGGATCGATGAGCGAGGGCAGCGTGCGCGGGCTCGAGCGCTTGCAGCGCAACGAGGTGATGGCGGCGGCGATACACTTCCACGGCCTGGATGCTTCCGATGATCTCGCTGGGGATGCCAGTGTCGAGGCGCTGCGGGCCGCGCCGGATTTGCATGATGCGGTGCTGGTCGCGTTCGCGCGCCGCGAACAGGGTCTCGTGCTGCCGCAGGGTAATCCCAAGCACCTGCACGGCCTGACTGACGTGCTCGCGCTCGGCGCCCGGATGGCGATGCGGCAACAGGGCACGGGCGCGCAGATGCTGCTCGACGTGCTGCTGAAGCGCGTGGGCGCCACGACGCGGGATTTGCGCAGGGTCGAGACGCCGGCCCTGACCGGACCGGATCTTGCGGAACTGGTCCGCGCCGGCCAGGCCGATTGCGGCATCGCGACGCGCGCCGCCGCGCGTTCGGCCGGTCTCGATTTCGTGCCGCTGGTCTGGGAGAATTTTGACCTCGCGATGCGGCAGCGCAGCTATTTCCGCCCCGCCATGCAGGCCTTGATCGGATTCCTGAACGAACGGCGGCTGCGCCAGCGCGCCGATGAGCTGACCGGCTACGATCCCTCACCCGCGGGGCGGATCCGCTTCGCAGCCTGACATTGACGCCCGCCCCAAAATAGTTGCAAAAGAAACCAATTCAGCCGGGCATACCCGGGGCAACACCGGCCAACGTGCCGGATCAGGGGAGGACAAACGTGAATCCAATCAGATTTGGACTGCCGGTCGCGGCCGCCTTGACGGCGGCGCTGCTGTCCGGTGCGGCATCGGCGCAGGTTTCCGACAACGTCGTCAAGATCGGCGTGCTCACCGACATGAACGGCCCGGCCTCTGCGCCGACCGGCCAGGGCTCGGTGACGGCGGCGCAGATGGCGATCGACGATTTCGGCGGCACCGTGCTCGGAAAGCCGATCAGCATCGTGATCGGCGACCACCAGCTCAAGGCCGACATCGGCGGCACGATCGCGCGGCGCTGGTACGACGTCGACCAGGTCGACCTGATCGTCGATGTGCCAGTCTCCGCGGTCGGGCTCGCGGTGCAGAACGTCGCCAACGAGAAGAAGCGGCTGTTCATCACGCATTCCACCGGCACCGCGGACTTCCACGGCAAATTCTGCTCGCCTTACGCGATCCAGTGGGTGTTCGACACCCGCGCGCTCGCGGTCGGCACCGCGGACGCCGTGGTCAAGCGCGGCGGCGACAGCTGGTTCTTCATCACCGACGATTACGCCTTCGGCCATTCGCTCGAGCGCGACGCCTCCGCCGTCGTCACCGCCAATGGCGGCAAGGTGCTGGGCTCGGTGCGGCCGCCGCTGGCAACGCCGGATCTTTCCTCCTTCGTGCTGCAGGCGCAGGCCTCCAAGGCCAAGATCATCGGCATCGCGGCCGGACCGCCCAACAACATGAACGAGATCAAGACCGGCTCGGAGTTCGGCGTGTTCAAGGGCGGCCAGCAGATGGCGGCGCTGCTGGCGCTGATCACCGACATCCACGGCCTCGGCCTGCAGGCGGCGCAAGGTCTGCTGCTGACCACGTCGTTCTATTGGGACATGGATGACAAGACCCGCGAATGGTCGAAGCGCTATTTCGCCAAGATGAACAAGATGCCGTCGATGTGGCAGGCCGGCGTCTATTCGAGCGTGATGCACTATCTCAACGCCATCAAGGAAGCCGGCACCGACGATCCGCTCAAGGTCGCCGCCAAGATGCGCGAGAAGCCGATCGAGGATTTCTTCGCCCGCAACGGCAAGCTGCGGGAGGACAATCTGATGGTCCACGATCTCTGGCTGGTGCAGGTCAAGACGCCGGAGGAGAGCAAATATCCGTGGGACTATTACAAGATCCTCACCACGATCTCCGGCGACAAGGCGTTCGGTCCGCCGGACCAGGCGTGTGCGATGGTGAAGAAGTGAGTTGGCGAATGGCGAATAGGGAGTAGCGAATGGGGATGCTTCCATTCGCTATTCGCAACTCGCCATTCGCTACTTCACCACCCCGATCTCGCGAAAATAATTCATCACGCCGGGATGGATCAGCTCCGGCCTCGGCGCCGCCGCCACCGTGTTCGCGGCCGTGGTTTCGCAGGCCTGCGCGAGCTTCTTGCAGAAAGTCGCCTCATTGCCGTGCAGCGTCTTCGCCAGGCGATAGGCAATTTCGTCAGGCAGATCCTCGCGCGTCAGCACGAAGCTCCAGGACCCCAGCGAGGCGATCGGCGCGTCCTGCTTCGGATAGCTATTAGCCGGCACCAGCAGCGGCTTCAGGAAGGCATGCTTGGCGCGGATGCGCGTCATCTCTTCAACATCAGGCGCGATGAAGCGCGCGCCTGAGGCGCTCGATGCCACCGCGGCAAAGCCGGGCCAGCCGATGCCGGCGCCCCACAGCGCGGCGACGCGGCCGTCCTCGACCATCGCGGGGCCGTCGCCGGCGCGGTCGAGATAGATGGCCTTGAAGTCCTCGTCCTGCTTCAGGCCGAGCCCATCCAGCACATAGCGCGCCAGGATCGGCAGGCCCGAGCCCTTGGCGCCGAACGCAACGGGCTGGCCGACGAGATCGCGGATGGTCCTGTAAGGACTGTCCGCGCGCACCACGAACATGCCGGGGTTGGAATAGATCGCGGTGAGAATCTTCAGCCGCACAGGCGCGCGTCCGATGCCGGCGAAGGCCTCATAGGCCGGCTCGCCCGCGACCAGCGCAAGATCGAGCTCGCCCTTCTCCAAGAGCGGAATGTTCTCGTTGCTGCCCTTGGTGTTGCGTGGCGCGATGGAGATTTGCGGATCGGCCGCGTTCATCACCTCCGCAAGAGCGTTGCCATAGAGCGGAAAGCCGCCGCCGGGCGTCGCGGTGCCCAAACTGATCGTCGTGGTCGGAATGGCCGTGCCTCCGGTTTGAGCAGCAACGGGGCTTGCGAGCAGCGCCGCGCCGAGAAGGGTGAGGATCGCGAATCTCATGGTCGTCCCTGACGGACCTGCGTCAACACCGACTTGCGGCGATGTAGGCAGGGTGCGGATTTTGTGAAAGCATGTCGCCAACGACAATAGAACAATGGGAGGCGTCATGTTGCGAATTTTGCGTAACGGTTTTTTCGGGCTCACCGTCCTTTTAGGTCTTTTCAGCGCCACGCCTCCCGCCTCCGCCGCCTATCCCGACCGTCCCGTGCACTGGCTGATTGGATTTGCCGCCGGCGGTCCGGTCGACATCGTGGCGCGGATCATGGCGCAGTGGCTGTCGGACCGTCTCGGCCAGCAATTCATCGTCGAGAACCGGACGGGATCCGGCGGCAACATTGCTGCCGCCGCCGCGATCAACTCGCCGCCCGACGGCTATACGCTGCTGTTCGTCGCGCCCAACAACGCGATCTCGACCTCGCTCTACAAGAAGCTGCCGTTCGACTTCCTGCGCGACACCGTGCCGGTGGCGAGCATCATGCAGCTCACCAACATGCTGGTCGTCTCCAACGCGTTCCCCGCGAAGACGGTCCAGGAGTTCGTCGACTACTGCAAGGCCAATCCCGGCAAGATCTCCTTTGCCTCGTCCGGCAACGGCACCTCGGTGCACATGTCGGCCGAGCTGTTCAAGGTGCTGACCAAGTGCGACATGGTGCACGTGCCCTATCGCGGCTCCGCCATCGCCTTCCCCGACATCATCTCCAACAAGGTGCAGCTGATCTTCGACAATCTGCCTTCGGCCATGGAGCAGGTGAAAGGCGGCAATGTCCGCGCGCTGGGCGTGACCTCGCCGCAGCGGTGGCCGAGCGTGCCCGACGTGCCCGCGATCGCCGAGACCGTGCCCGGCTTCGAATCGGTCGGCTTCTACGGCATCTCCGCGCCGAAGGGCACGCCGCCCGAAGTGATCGAGATCCTCAACAAGGCCGTCGGCGAAGCGCTGAAGGACCCGAAGCTGGTGGCGCGCCTCACTGAAGTCGGCGGCCTCCCCAAGCCGATGACGCCTGCCGAGTTCGGCAAGCTGGTCACCGACGAGACCGAGAAGTGGCGCAAGGTGGTGGAGTTCGCCGGGGTCTCGGTGGATTAGGCGGCGGGCTCAGCCGCAAGCCTGCAGCTCGCTTGGCAAGCGTCGGGGGGGATTCCGGAAGGCCCCCTCTCGTCAAAAACGGCAAAACAACCCCATGCACAGTAGACGAGGCCAGCAATTTCAATAGGTTACCGAACCTGAAAAGTGAGGCCTTCGCAAGTCGGTTTGCTTCGTCGGGCAAAACAGGGTTATACAGGCACCATCGCCAATTTCGGATATTCAACAATCACCTGCGATGCCGCGGCGGCGTTCCCATCCCCAGAGCCAGCATTGCACCCCCGCCCCCATCCCTGTAAACGAACCGCGCACCGTTGCCGGCCGTACATCGCGAGCCGTCTCGCGGCGGGGCCTGTAGCTCAATGGTTAGAGCCGGCCGCTCATAACGGTCTGGTTGCAGGTTCGAGTCCTGCCGGGCCCACCAAAGAAATCAATGACTTATCAGGCACCAGTTCGCCGGATCGGAATCACCGCACCAGAAACCGCACCAGATACGTGCGCTTTTCGTTCACTGGCTGGGTCGCACTTGGCAATTTTGTCGACGGTATCGGACAAATAGTCGGGATTCTGATGGCTATACGTGTTGAGCGGCACCTCAAGCTACATTCCGAGATAGCCCACTGCCTGCCAAGGATCCGCGCCCTTTCTGTATAAGCCAAGTCTGCGGTGTGTCGTAGCGTGTGCGCTTCAAGCACCAGCACCGAGGATGCTCGTAACGGGACGCCGCGGCATCGCGCCCTTGTCTCGAGGAGCGCTCGTCCAATGAGAGGCCGGCAGCCGCTAGGCTGCCAGCGGCGCCGATGCTCAAGCTGCTGCTGGTCGTGCTGCTGGTGCTGCTGGGGATGATGCCGGCATCATGACCGTCGGCATGTCGATGAGCAGCAGCATGCTGATTATATCATGGTGCCGCTGATGATCGGCGGCGCCGGATATGCCTGAGCCGTTTATGCCGACCCTGCCCGCTAGGCTCGAGCAGCGCTATTTTTCTTGGCGAAAAGAGGCGCCGCGCTGTCCACCACCTCTTTCGGAAGCATCCTTAATTGCTCTGCGTCGAACGGAAGGTGAGTAAGATAGTTCGCCACCAGAGCGCCTACGGCTTCAGCCTGCGCTGCATCTCGTTGGCGTTTGAGCGCCTCTCTGTCCGCACGACGGGACAGCCATAGCTTATGGGCGGCCCAAACCCGCGGATCCGGAGCCACGATGCGTACCGGTTCGCCCTTTTCGTCGATCGCGACCGCCTCGAACGCGGGAGCATTCTGCAGCCAATCGAGTCCTTCGATTTGCACAGCGGACAAATCTTCCGGGTCCGAGCCGATCTTATCTGGACCCTTCCGCCAAGGTGGGCTCTGCATTGGCTTAATCAAATCGACGAGATAGCCGTCCCGGTTTATAGCGCGGAACGTCTGCTTGGCGCGTTCGAAGCTGGTGTCCACTCGCTTGAGTATCTTCATGAGCGATGACTCAGAGACGTGGTCGTCTGCGACGAACGTTAGTCCGCCGCGCGCATCGAACAGCAGATCGATGTCTTCCGTCGTGGCCAGGCCCGAATCGAGTCTGACGCCGGAAGAGGCCTCATAACCGTAGATCGCGTTGGTCCCGAGAATCCGGATCCCAGAACCCAAGATTCCGAATCCGTCGAGAGCGCGCATGATCCGGGCTCCAAGCAACGGTACGCGGCCCAAGCCGAGCGCACGATTGACCGCGGCTTGACGATCCATTGTATCGCGCAAGTTCTTCACCCGGTCTTCTGCAACAGCACGTTTAGCTTCGAAGTCCGCCTTCATTTTTTCAGTTTCGGGCGAACGCGAGCCGAGCGAGGCTTGCTTCCTGAGGCCAGCCTTGTCGTAGTAGCTCCGGACGAGGTATTCGCGGCCTTTCGACTCCACCCAAGTCAGGGACCCCCGATGGGTATCGTAGGCCTCCTTGGCATCCCTCAGGGCCTGGAAGCGCTGCTGACTATTGACCACCTCGCGGCGTTGGTCATTGTTAAGCTCTTGAAAATCCATGGTTTCAACAATCTAGCCCGATTTCTAACTCAGCTGTTAAAACGCTATTTATCATCTGGAATCAATAGTTTCAACAGTTCCACCAGACATAGAGACAAACTGTTGAAACCGGGAACTCGCACTTACCTCGCTACCGCCCTCATCGAATCGCCGATCAAGCGGAGGTAATCCTGTTTCCTCCTCAGCGAAGGCAACATCACGATCCAATGGCAGATCAGATCCGCCAACTCCGGGTCGCCCAAAGAGGCCCCAGATCGACTGCTTCGCTTTCGATAACGCGCAGCGGAACGCCTTCTTCGTAGTGCTTGGGAATCTCTCTCAGATGCTGCGGCAGCCACCGTCCGTAATTGGCGAGGTCGACCCGAAGATCAGCGTCGTACCTTCCGCGGACGGAACGGCTCCGCACGAAATAGCGAGTAACTTATCAGGCGCCATTTCGCCTGATCGGAATCACCGCACCAGATACGTGCGCTTTTCGTTCGCCGGCTGGATCGCGCTTGGCGATTTTGTCGACGGCATCGGACAAATAGTCGGGATGGTGATGGCCGTAAGTGTTGAGCAGCACCTCAAGCGACATTCCGAGATAGCCCGCTGCCTGCCAAGGATCTGCGCCTCGCTGCATAAGCCAAGTCGCTGCGGTGTGTCGTAGGGTGTGAGGGGAGATTCCCGGACCAAGGCCTGCCAGTCTCACGGCACTCTTGAACGCCGTTTTGACCGAGGTAACGGGCCTTCCGTTGTACTCGACGAAATGCTTCGCCTCTGGATTAATCCGGTGCCAGCGCCGTAGGTGAGCAAGCAAGCGCAACGGTATCGGGACGGTCGGCTGCCGCTTGTTGGTTTGGGCACTGCCCTGTTTTAGACGGTAATAGCGGCCGCGCTCCAGGTCGACATAAGCTCGACCGATTGCAGGAATGGGAGATGCGGCTGCAATAGCGCCCGCCCGGGTTCCGCTATAGATGCCCAATAAAATAAACCGTGCAAGATGGCGCAGCGGACGCTTGCATGTCGGGACCTTCAGGTCGTCGGTCGGCCGACGCGAGCCCTTCTGCATTTCGCGATGGCGCCAGCATGTCCAAATCAGTTTCGCAGCATCGCTGCGCGTCAACCACTTGTCTCGAGGTTGGCCCTTCTCTGGCAGTGATATCTTGACGATTTCCCGATGAAATCCTTCGGCCGCATGGTGACCAATTGCTGCGCGGAGGTCCTCAAGGTCTCGGCGCGCGCCTCCCCTCCGCGCGCGCTCCCTGGCGTACGAGCGACACGCCTCCCCGTTCACCTCGCCCAGCATTTTTGCTCCCCACCAGTCGTTCAGCCGCTCGATCCGCCTTTTGAACTTGCGGATATCGGGGATGGTATCTTCGTTCTCGCTATCGACATTGAAACGGCCGCGAAGCTTGTCCAATTGCGCGTCCAGATAGATCGAAAGGACGTCGGCAACGGCGATATCGTCTATGTGACGAATTCGTCGCTTCGGAGTGTGTTTAGACGCTATGTAATCCTTCAGTTTTTCCTCTGCGGCCGCAATCTCATCTGCAGCGCAGCCTGTGCCGACATCCCGGCCGTTGTCTCTGATGATCCAGGTTGCTTGGTGGGTGATCTTTCCGCTCTTGTTTCGGCGGGCGGCCTTAAACTGAAGTCTGGCGCCCTTGCTTCTTCGCGGCATAGCTCTCGCATCCGTTCGATATGAGCCAGCGTTGTAAATTCCTTGCCGGCAATCTTCTCAATGACCAATCGGTTACGATCGCGCTCGCGACGTAAGCCCGCGACCGTCATTCCTCCCAAAGGAAACGCGATCTTCGCGGCATCAGCAAGGCGAAGAGGAGTATCGGGTGTAATTTCAGGTTGCGCACGATTTGACATCGACGCTTGTCGGCTGTTGTGGGGGCTTACACGAGCAGTCCCACTATCATCGCAAAGGCCAATCTCTGCATAAAGGCACCACGCTCCTTAGTCGCACAATTGAGTGCGTTCTCGACCAATCGCGTAGGTTAGCGTCGCGAGCAGAATGGGCTCGAGACGTGCAGGCTCCAAGTGCTCTCCAAAATTTCTGCGACAGAGCGCACTCAGGGCTCCACGACGGCCTGACCTAGCAGCCCGCTTAACTTAGCTCTATGAGGCGCTCCCCAGGGCGCCGGCGACACAGCGGCCGGCAGCAACGCCAACTGGTATCGGCTGGATCCGCCGTTACCGGCCGTGTTCCACTATAGCCTCTACCCTCAAAGGCTCAGCATCAACACGCATGACTGCGGCAATCGATAAACTCAATCCGGAGCGCCGACAGCCGGGTCGTCCGCGCGAACAGACGTCAGATTGGCAAGGTCCACGCGTTTCCGATTGGCCATTGAACGAGATTCCTGGGACGGTACGACGCATCCGCCCGCCAGCGGTCGAATACCGACTTGTCAATCGTCTTGTTCACATTCACATGGGCCCCGTCATCGCGGACGTCCGGCTCCTGGTCGATCGTCCGATAGAGCGGCTTGGTGACCCTGGAGTATAGGCCGTAGGCAAACTCTTTGTAGGAATCCGCAAGCGGCGCCGACAGTCCGTCACCGTCCAGATCCACCTCGCTGCGGAATGCGAGTCCTTGCGACTGGGCCTTCTTCATGATCGAGCGCAACGGCACCTGAGGCAATAGGTCGGTCGCGTATCCACCTCCAACGTTGGCGTGCGCGCCGACGAACCAGCGTTGCTCGACGCTGGATTATGAGGTTGGCGTGAATGGCTTCCTTGGCGGCGTCTTTGGCAAAGGCCTTGATGAGAACATCCGGCTCGCGTACGAGTGGCTCGTCGAGAACTACAATGACGGAGATGAGATATTCATCTTTGGCGTCAGTCGCGGAGCTTACACCGCCCGAAGTCTGGCGGGGCTGATCGCAAAGCTCCGAGTTTTAAAGACGGGCTCGCCAATTCGCATCACTCAGTTGTATGACCGTTATAAGCGAGGGAACGAGGAGAAGATCTGGCGTCTGGCTGAGCTGGAGAGCTCCGGAAACCTTCAGAATATTACGACGGAAGAGCAGTGGTTGCTCGAGGACGTGGCTCAATTCATGGCCCTTTAGGAGATGGTCAAGGCTTCAGCTTGGGCAACCGTGCGCGGAAATCCGTCTAGGATGAAACCTCGATCCGCGTCAGGCTGTGCAATGCGCTCGGCAATCAGCCCGATCACCAGACCGTCCGGGACGAGCTCGCCGCGCTCCATGATCTCCGCGACGTGTCGTCCGATCGCGGCTCCCCCAGATACCGCTGCGCGCAGCATGTCACCCAGTCGAGAGCTGCGGGATCCCGAGCGTCTGGGATAGCCTGACCGCCTGCGTTCCCTTCCCGGCGCCAGGTGGTCCTAGGAGAACAAGCCTCATATCGTTCCTCCGTCAAAGTCGGCTTCGAATGGCTGCGCGGGTCGGTGGCGCATGCCGGATCACAATCACACCGATGTTCGTCGACGATTAAGCCGGCCCGCCCTTCCTGTTCTGGCGGTTCTTGACGAGATCATCGACCACAGCGGGATCGGCAAGCGTCGAGGTGTCGCCGAGGCTGCCCGGTTCGTCCTCGGCGATCTTGCGCAGGATGCGGCGCATGATCTTGCCGGAACGGGTTTTCGGCAGACCGGGCGCAAACTGGATGAGGTCCGGCGAGGCGATCGGCCGATGTCCTTGCGGACCCAGGCGACCAGTTCCTTGCGCAGCGCTTCGCTCGGCTCCTGGCCCTGCATCAAGGTGACATAGGCGTAGATGCCCTGGCCCTTGATGTCGTGGAGATAGCCGACCACCGCCGCTTCGGATACCGCCTGGTGCGCCACCAGCGAGCTCTCGACCTCGGCGGTGCCCATGCGATGACCTGAGACGTTGATGACATCGTCTACGCGGCCGGTGATCCAGTAATAGCCGTCGGCGTCGCGGCGGCAGCCGTCGCCCGTGAAATACTTGCCGTTGTAGGTCGAGAAATAGGTCTGCTCGAAGCGCGCGTGGTCGCCATAGACCGTGCGCATCTGGCCTGGCCACGAACGCGTGAGACAAAGATTGCCTGACGTCTCGCCGTCCAGCACCTTGCCGTCGGCGTCGACGATTTCAGGCACCACGCCGAAGAACGGTTGCGTCGCCGAGCCCGGCTTCAGCTTGGTCGCACCCGGCAGCGGCGTGATCAAAATGCCGCCGGTCTCGGTCTGCCACCAGGTGTCGACGATCGGGCAGCGTCCCTCGCCGACGACGCGGTGATACCACTCCCAGGCCTCCGGATTGATGGGCTCGCCGACCGAGCCCAGGAGGCGAAGGCTCGCGCGTGAGGTCTTCTTCACGGGCTCGTCGCCGCCTTGCATCAGCGCACGGATTGCGGTCGGCGCGGTGTAGAAGATGTTGACCTTGTGCTTGTCGATGACGTTCCAGAAGCGCGAATTGTCCGGATAGTTCGGCACGCCCTCGAACATCAGCGTGGTCGCGCCGTTCGCCAACGGTCCGTAGAGAATGTAGCTGTGGCCAGTAACCCAGCCGACGTCGGCGGTGCACCAGTACACGAGATAGCCGCCCGTCGAATGCACGACTCCCTTTGGGGCGCCGGTCGAGCCCGACGTGTAGAGGATGAACAGCGGATCCTCCGCCTTCATCTCCGCGGGCAGACAATGTTCGGAAACCTTGGCTGTTTCCTCGTGGTACCAGACGTCGCGGCCGGCATACCAGGCGACGTTTCCGCCGGTGCGCTTGACGACGATCAGCGACTTGATTGTGTCGCCGGTCTTCCTGATCGCTTCGTCCACGTTGGACTTCAGGGCAACCTTGCGACCGCCGCGCAGTCCCTCATCTGCCGTGATGACGACCTTGGACCCGCAGCCCTCGATACGACCCGCAAGCGAATCCGGCGAGAAGCCGCCGAAGACGACGGAGTGAACAGCCCCGATCCGTGCGCAGGCCAACATCGCGTAAGCCGCCTCGGGGATCATCGGCAAATAGATGGTGACGGTATCGCCCTTCTTGACGACGTGCGCCTTCAGCACATTTGCGAATGTGGCGACTTCCCGCGCCAACTCGCCGTAGGTGATCTTCCTGGATTCGTTGGGATCGTCGCCCTCCCAGATGATCGCGACCTGATCGGCGCGCTTCGCAAGATGACGGTCGATGCAGTTCCAGGCGACATTGGTCGTGCCGTCCTCGAACCATTTGATCGAAATGTTGCCGGGCTCGAACGAGTGTTGCTGACCTCAGAGAAGGGCTTCATCCAGTCGATACGCTTGCCGTGCTCGGCCCAGAAGCCCTCGGAATCGGACAGCGAGCGCGCCTACATCTCGCGATATTTGGCATCGTCGATCCAGGCGCGCTTCGACCACTCGGCAGGCACGTCGTAGACAGACACCCCAGAATTGCCATCGGCCATGTTGCTCTCCTTAAAATTGTGATTTCAAGCAGACGCAACTTATCGCGCACCTGCCCTGGTTGGCTTCAAGAGCGGTTCAGTCCGCTATTGTCAGAGATTGTCGGGCTCAGGCCCATCGACGGGCCGGAGACGGTCATCAATGTAGCGCCGCAGCGCTGCGGCGGCGTTCAGCATATGCGCACGCATTCGGCGTGAGGCCGCTTCGCCGTCGCCTTCGGCGATCGCCTGCATGATCGCATCATGCTCGTCGCGGGACTTGCGGATGCGATCGCCCTGCCGCAATTGCGTGCGGCGGAAGGCACTCAGCCGGGCACGAACATCCTGGGCCTGCTCGGCCATGAACGAGTTGTGCGTCGCGCTGTAGATACATTCATGGAAGACCCGGTTGAAGGCATCATAGGCATCGACGTCGTTGGCCTCGACCATTGCCCGCGAGCCTTCGTGTAGCTCGATTAGGCGGCTGCGTTCTAGCGGCGTCATGCGATAGGTCGCGAGCCTGACGCACAGGGCCTCCACCTCAGCGCTGGTCTCGAACATGTCCATAATCCGTTCGGGTGTCATCCGCGCCACCACAACCCCGCGACGCCCACGCACCTCGACCAGTCCGCTGACGACGAGTTGCCGGAGAGCCTCCCGCACCGGGGTGCGGGAAGCTCCGAAGCGATCGGCAAGCTGCTGCTCTTCCAAAGCCGAGCCGGCAACGAGCGCACCGGAGGCGATCTCGTCCGTGAGCGCATTGCGGATGCGATCGGAGAGGAGGCCGCCATCTTCTTCTGCTTCGGCTGCGACTTTGAACAGACCTGCCATTCAGCTTCCTATGATTGCGCGCACCGTGAAGTAGAGGATGGACGGTGCGACCAGGCATCCGAGGCCCGTGTGAAACGTCGCGGTCAATGCGCCGTAAGGCACGAGGCGACGATCGGTCGCCGCAAGCCCTCCGGAAACGCCGCTGACCGTTCCCATCAAGCCGCCAAACACCATTGCGCTGCGCGGATTGTCGAGCCCGATCATCTTCGCGACGAAGGGCGTGCCGATCATCACGATCACCGCCTTGAATACACCGGTCGCGATCGAGAGCGCAATGACCGGCGATGACGCGCCGATCGCTGCCCCCGTGACCGGACCGACGATGTAGGTGACCGCACCGGCGCCGATCGTCGTGAGCGATTCGGCGTCAGTGTAGCCAAACGCTGCGGCGACGAACACGCCCAGAATGAACGGAACGACCGTTCCCAATCCGAGCGCGACCGCACCGATCAGTCCGGCCTTTCGCGCATGGACGACATCGACCTCGAAGGCGGTGGCGACGATGGCGAAATCCCGCAGCATCGCGCCGCCCATCAGGCCGATCCCGGTCAGCGCCGGCAGGTCGGCGACGCCCTTTTCGCCGCCGGTGGCGAGACCTCCGAAAAAGGCCAGCACGAGACCCAGCATGATCGCGATCGCCGAGCCGTGGATGCGGCCGAAGGTGAGGTATTTCGAGATCGCCCCCGAGACCCACATCAGGATCCCGACGGCGGCGAACGCCGTGATCAACGCATTGGCTGCGAGAATGTGAGAGATCATGGTCATCCGACCCTCCCGGACTTGAAGTGGGGCACATTGGCCTCGATCGCCTCTCGGGCTTCGATCTCGTCCATGGTCTCGACGCGGCCGCTGAGCCGGCCGATCAAGGCCACCATCGCGAAACACACCGCGACCGCGCCGGCGCCCGCGATGACGACGATCGGACCGCCCTTCGCCGCGGCGACGACGTTCTGCTGCGCGGCCATGGCGACCACGATCGGAATGTAGAAGCTGCCCCAGAACTCGACGCCGGTATTGAGCCCGCGGCTGAGCAGGCCGTTCCGCACCAGCCAGAGCCGGGCCGCGATCAGGAACATCATCGCAATGCCGACGCCGCCGACATTGGCCTTCACACCGAGGGCAACGCCAAGAAGGTCCCCAAGCAGGCCTCCCAGCAGGGTGCAGATCGCGAGCAGAGCTACGCCGGAAATGGTCACGGGCGCCTCCCTGTTGCGAGCGGGGCGCAGGCCCCGGGATACGAGGCCTCTGTATGCATTCGCATCATAAATTCCCTCCTGTGTATGCGAATATCCATCGCTTATATAGTTACGTATACACTAATTGACATTTGAAGGCAATATGCATACATTCGACCCCATCGAAGACCAACTTCGCATGCCGAGGAGCTGAAATGAGCGATTGGGGTATGCAAAAGGCCGCCCTGGGCGAGCGCCTCGCGGCCGGCCGACAGCACGCCAGGGGGAAGGTCGTCCCGATCCCGAACCTGGGCGCATTTCTGAAGGCGGTGGTCCGGTCAGGGGATCGGGTGTGCCTGGAGGGGGATAATCAGAAGCAGGCCGATATCCTCGCCGCGGCGCTCGCGAACCTGGACGCTCGGGATGTCCACGACCTGCACATGGTGCAGTCGGGCGTGGTGCTGCCCTCCCACCTCGACATCTTCGAGAAGGGCATCGCGCGGCGGCTCGACTTCTCTTATTCCGGCCCGCAATCGGCGCGCATCGCGCGCATGCTGTTCGGCGGCAAGATCGAGCTCGGGGCGGTCCATACCTATCTCGAGCTGTTCGCCCGCTACTTCATCGACCTCACGCCGAACGTCGCGCTGATCGCGGCGGTGAGCGCCGACAAGGACGGCAACCTCTATACGGGGCCGAACACCGAGGACACGCCGACGGTGGTCGAGGCGACCAGCTACAAGAACGGTCTCGTCGTGGCGCAGGTCACCGAGATCGTCGACAAGGTGCCGCGCGTCGACATTCCCGGCGATCTCGTGCATTTCGTGGTCGAGGCTAACAGGCCCTTCTATGTCGAGCCGCTCTTCACCCGCGACCCCGCCGCCATCACCGAAACGCAGATCCTGACGGCGATGCTCGCCATCAAGGGCATCTACGCGCCTTACGGCGTGCGCCGGCTCAACCACGGCATCGGCTTCAACACCGCCGCGATCGAGCTGCTGCTGCCGACCTATGGCGAGAAGCTCGGCCTCAAGGGCAAGGTCTGCACCCATTTCGCGCTCAATCCGCATCCGACGATGATTCCGGCGATCGAGTCCGGCTGGGTCGAGCAGATCCATTGCTTCGGATCGGAAGTCGGCATGGAGGATTACGTCGCGGCGCGCTCCGACATCTTCTTCACCGGTCCCGATGGCTCGCTGCGCTCCAACCGTGCCTTCTGCCAGACCGCGGGCCTCTACGCCTGCGACATGTTCATCGGATCGACGCTGCAGATCGATCTCGAAGGCCACAGCTCGACGGTGACGACCAGCCGCATCGCCGGCTTCGGCGGCGCGCCCAACATGGGCTCTGATCCGCGCGGACGTCGCCATCCGAGCGAACCCTGGCTCAAGGCCGGCGCCGAGGCCGACCCCGATTCCAGCGCTGCGCTGCGCCGAGGCCGCAAGCTCGTGGTGCAGATCGGCGAGACCTTCGGTGACAGCAACGTCCCGCTCTTCGTCGAGCAACTGGATGCGCTCGAGCTGGCACGCAAGCTCGACCTCGATCTGGCGCCGGTGATGGTCTACTCCGACGACGTCACCCACATCGTCACCGAGGAAGGCATCGCCAACCTCCTGATGTGCCGCAGCAAGGACGAGCGCGAGCAGGCGATCCGCGGCGTTGCCGGCTACACCGACATCGGCCGCGCGCGCGATGCCAAGCTGGTCGAGCAGCTCCGGCAGCGCGGCGTGATCCGCCGCCCCGAAGATCTCGGAATCGATCCGCTCGACGCCGATCGTCGCCTGCTGGCCGCGCGCTCGATCAAGGACCTCATGCTGGCCTCCGGCGGTCTCTACCGTCCGCCCAGCCGCTTCCGCAACTGGTGAGGAGTTTTGCATGGAAAAGCTCAGCTTCAGACTGACTGCAACGCAATCCGCCGGCGGCACTCGCGCGCAGGCGATCGTCGGCGTCGTCGCCTCCGGCAATCTCGAAGTGCTGCTGGAACGTGCCTCGCCCGCGGACACCTGCACGATCGACATCGCCACCGCCGCCCACGGCTTCGGCGCGGTGTGGGACGCCGTCGTCCGCGACTTCGTCGCGCGCCGCTCCGCCGGGGGCTTGCGCATCTCCATCAATGACGGCGGCGCCCGGCCCGACACGGTCGCGCTGCGACTTGCCCAGGGCGTCCGCAAGATCGAGGAGCCGGAACGATGACAGCCGTGACAGCCAATGACGTCTCGCTGAGCTGGTACGAGGCGAGCGCGCGGCAGCGCATCGACGCGCTGGTCGATGCCGGCAGCTTCTGCGAATTCATCGGCCCGGAGCTGCGCGAGATCAGCCCGCATCTTGCGATCTTTGACCTGCCGGAGCAGTTCGACGACGGCATCGTCATCGGCCGCGGCCGGCTCGACGGTACGCCCGTGCTCGTCGCCGCGCAGGAAGGACGCTTCATGGGCGGCGCCTTCGGCGAAGTCCACGGCGCAAAGCTCACCGGGCTGTTGCGCGCGGCGCGCGCGCTCAAGCAGGATCTGGTGATCCTGTTCGATACCGGCGGCGTGCGGCTTCAGGAAGCCAATGCCGGCGAGCTCGCGATCGCCGAGATCATGCGCGCGATCGTCGAAGCGCGGCGCGGCGGCATCAAAATCGTCGGCCTGATCGGCGGCCGCGCCGGTTGCTATGGCGGCGGCAGCCTGATCGCCGGCACCTGCTCGAAGCTGGTCATCTCCGAACAGGGGCGGCTCAGCGTCAGCGGCCCCGAGGTGATCGAGACCAACAGGGGCATCGAGGAATTCGATTCGCGCGATCGCGCGCTGGTCTGGCGCACCATGGGCGGCAAGCATCGCTATCTGATCGGCGGCGCCGACATTTTCGTCGACGACGAGGCGCTGGCGTTCCGTGAGGCGGCGATCGCTGCGCTCAAGGCCGGCAGACGATGCGACGTCCCGGTCCTCGAAGCCGAGCAGACGCGGCTCGAGCGGCGGCTGCAGCGTTTCGGCGAGGCCAAGGACGCCGTCGATATCTGGCAGGCACTCGGCATCGACGATCCCGCCGATGTTCCCGCACGTCCGACCGGCGCGTTTCTTCGCGCGGCCAATAACAGGGAGAACGCCGATGACGCTCGATGACATCCTGGCCGGCCTGTTCCCGAACGGTGCCAAGATCGAGACGATCGGCGCGATGATCGCGGGACAGGCGACGCTGCCTGACGGCGGACCGATCCACGTGCTCGGCGTCACGCAAGGACAGCCCTTCGGCGTGGACGAAGCCATCGTGCTCGCGGGGCGCGTGATCGAGATCGTCAAATCAGGGGATCGGGCGCCGATCCTGTTCCTGGTGGATTCCGCCAGCCAACGCATGAGCAAGCGCGACGAGCTGCTCGGCCTCAGCGAATATCTGTCGCATCTCGCCAAGACGCTGCTCCTGGCGGAAGCCGAGGGACATCGCACCGTCGGCCTGCTCTATGGCGGCAGCGCAGCCGGTGCGTTCATCGCCACCGCGCTTGCGACCGGCACGCTGGTAGCACTGCCCGGCGCGCATCCCGCGGTGATGGACCTGCTGTCGATGGCGCGGGTCACCAAGCTTCCGATCGATGTGCTCAAGGCCAAGGCGGAGGCAACACCGGTGTTCGCACCCGGGCTCGACAACATGGTGAAGACCGGCGGAATTCACGTCGTCTGGGACGACGCTGCGCCGCTGGCGCCGCAGTTGGCCGCCCTGCTGCGGCGGCCACCCGGACAGGATGATCGCGGCCGGCTCGGCGCTGAACGCGGCGGGCGGCAAAAGGCCGCCGAGCTTGCCGAACGCGTTGCGCGCGCTGCTGCCTCGCCTCAGGGGGCGCGACATGGCTGAAGCCCTGGCGCGCCACAGCATGGTGAAGGCCTCACCGGCGGGATGGGCTGCGGTGATGAACCGCTATCCGGAACTTGCCAGCGAGCCGATCGTCGCGGGCTGGGCACGTGCCGGCCGTCCGCTCGTCGTTCGCCGGCCGGCTTGCAGCGATACCGCCGGTCTCGTTCCACTCGGATTACCGCTGCCGCCGAGCCACGGCAAACGGCGCATCGCGGTCTCGCTCGCCGCAGCCGATATCGTCGCGTCCGCGCCGCCGCCGTTACTGGCGGACGCCGCGGCGGCAGCGCCCGCGCGCTGGCGCGAGACGATCGAGAAGCTCCTCCAGCTTCTGCCGGAGACGCGCACCTATGGCAGCCTGGCCTGGCAGCATCTCACAGGCCTGCCCTATCTCTCCGACAGTTCGGATCTCGATCTGCTCTGGCCGCTGTCCTCAGTGAAGCAGGCGGGATCCCTGTTGTCCGACATCGCGGGAATCGCGAAGCAAGCGCCGATGCGGCTGGACGGCGAGATCACAGGTCCCGCCGGCGGCGTTCAATGGCGCGAGCTGGCCGGCACTGACGAGGACGAAGTCCTTGTGAAGGGCGAGGCAGGCATCACCACGACAACGCGCGCGGCCTTCCTCGCAGGTCTCGTGTCATGACCTCTGCACTCCGATGGCAATCACGGCCGGGACGCGCGCTCGATGCGGAAGAGCTCGGCCATCTCGCTTCGCTCTCTCTGACGCTCGAAGTCGAGACCTATCCGAAGCCGGGGCTCGTCAGCCATGTCGACAACGGCGCGCATCGCGACATGGACGCCGTGATGCTCTGCCTGAGCGCCGACACGCTGGCGCCGTTCTTCAGCGAGCTCGCCGTCGCGGGCGCCGAGGGCGCCGGCATGAACCGGCTGCGCGCGATCGGCGTTGCCGCCGAGCGCGCGATGCTGGCCGCGACACAGGGCGTGAACACGCATCGGGGCGCGATCTTCGGACTGGGTCTGCTCTGCGCCGCGGCCGGCTATCGCAACGCCGTCGGCATCCGCAAGTCGCTCGGCCGGCTGGTTTCGGAGCGTTGGGGCCACGACATCCTCTCGGGCCCGGTCTCGCTGCGCAGCCATGGCGCCGTGGCCGGACGGCGCTACGGTGCCGGTGGCGCCAGGGTGGAAGCTGCCGACGGCTTTCCGTCAGTCTATGATATCGCCCTGCCCGCGCTGCATGCAGCGCGCGAGCTTGCGCCAAATGACGAGGAAGCCGTGCGCGTTGAGACCTGCATGAGACTGATCGCCGAGGTCACCGACACCAACCTGCTGCATCGTGGCGGTGCGGAAGGATTGCGCTTCGCGCAAGAGAGTGCGGCCAGCTTCCTTGCTGGCGGCGTCGGCTCTCTGGGATGGCGCGAGCGCGCCGCCGAGATTCATCGAGCATTCGTCGCCCGCAATCTCAGCCCCGGCGGCTCCGCCGACCTGCTGGCGATGGCGCTGTTCGTCGATCGGCTGGAGGTCTGATGCTGGCACTGCTCTGCGGCGGACAAGGCACGCTCTCGGACAAGATGTTTGATCTTGTCGCGGACCAGCCCGCTGCGGAACCAGTGTTTACTGCAGCGACGACATTTCTTGGCGCGGATCCGCGGGAGTTCATCAGGACGCGGACCGCGGACGAACTCTCCGTCAATCACACCAGCCAGATCCTGACCGTCACATCGACACTCGCCATCCACGCCTGCATTGCGGACCTGCTGATTGAGGAGATTGCCGTCACCGGCTACAGCGTCGGCGAGATGGCGGCCTGGAGCATCGCTGGGATCTGGAGGGCCGATGAAGCGCTGCGGCTCACGGATCTTCGCGCGCGGCTGATGGAAAGCTCGGCAGGGCCTAATGGTCGCCTCGGTTATGTTCGCGGGCTCGACCGGGCCGCGCTCGAAACTCTGCTTGCCAAACATCGCTGCGAGATCGCGATCCGGAATCCCGACCTTCTTGTCGTCATCGGAGGCGCAGAGCGTGATGTCATCGCGCTCTGCGACAAGGCCGCCAGAGAAGGCGCGCGCACCGGCCTTCTCGCCGTGAAGATCGCGTCGCACACGACGAGGCTCGCGCAGGCCTGTAAACCTCTGCAGCAAGCGCACGATGCCAGCAGGCACGCGGCCATCGCAAGTCATCGCGTGCTGCTTGCCGGCGGCGACGGCGAGCGCATCTTTTCGGCCGAAGATGCCACGGCGAAACTGGCAAACCAGGTCGCGCATCCCATCGACTGGGCGGCAACGCTGGAGGCACTCGCGGAGCTGGGCGTCACCGCGGTGCTGGACCTTGGCCCTGGCCATGCGCTGGCAGAGATGATGCGCGCCTCTCAGCCGTCCATCCGCTGCTACGCCGCCGACGGATTCCGCACCATCGATGGCCTGCGCAAGTGGATTGCTGCGGGCTAGGCATCGATCCGTTTGACGTTCTCCTTTTCGCTGTTTGTTCGATCGCGTGCCTCAACCTGACGCTGCCTTAGCGGCTGCTCGCCCACTCACGCGCCGGAACTCCGCTGCTTAATCGTGTCCAGCGCGACAATATGCTGTCCGCGGCGCTATCCTCTACGCCCACCGGCTCTGCTACCTGCGCATGCCCAGTCACGCGGGAATTAGCTCTGTTAGATCAGGAACGCGCTCGAGCCGTGCGACGAGAGCGGTTCAGGTCACCCATTATCAGAGATTGTCGGGCTCAGGCCCTTCGACGGGCTTGAGGCAGTCTTCAATGTAGCGCTGGAGCGCTGCGGCGGCGTTCAGCATATGCGCCCGCGTCCGGCGTGAGGCCGTCTCGCCGTCCCACTTCGGCGTCGACTAGATCGGCGTGCTCGTGTTTCTCAGAGGTCCTGGCGATCCTGATGCTTCCGACAGTGACCTCTCCGAAGGTCGCGGGAGTGACCTGACGATGGATGTTTGACACCCGCTTCGGTTTCGCGGGTCGATGCCAATAACTGTTAGGCTACCGCGCGAAGGACGACAGCCCTCCAAAATCCGCACGATCATGGACAGGTAAGAAACTCACGGTGGATAAGCTGCGCGCGTATGTGGAGTTGGTGTCCTGGGAATACTCGCTGCAACGGTCTCTCTGCGAGTCAGGTCAAGCTTGAGAATCCGCCCGCGAGCGGGCGAGCAGGCGCTACTGGAAACCAACTATGCAATCGGAAGGTCCAGCTAGTCTCTCACTCGCTTGGATTGACAATAGTGATCGAGGAGTGATGATCCGGGCAGAGCCGGCCGCGATAATCATCGCGGCACCAAGAGGACGATATGAAGCTATTCCAGCGCTCAGCAGTCTCGTTGTTTCGTGCCGAAGAGATCTCGGCCGAATTGATGAAAGGTCGGCGCGCCCTACTGAAGATGGGCTGCGCTTGCTGCGTTGCGCTCGCCGCGTCGCCCTACGCACTCGCGCAGACGTCCTCGCCTGACGTAGCGCAGCATCTCGCAGCGGCAAAAGAGGCTGCAGGCTCAGATCTCGGCGCTTATCTCGCTCTCGGCAGATCGGCAGATCCGAACTTCAACCAGCCGGTGCCTGATCTCGAGGCGCTTATGAAGGTCCCGGCGCCACCTCCGGGGAGAGCCTTCGACAATTTCTACTTTGTCGGCAGCAAGTGGGTAAGCACTTGGGCGATCACGACCTCCGACGGCATTATCCTAATCGATGCTATGGACAATGAAGAAGAAGCTGTGCGAATCGTGGAAGGCGGATTGAAAACGCTCGGGCTGGATCCGGCCAAGGTGAAGACCATCATCGTCACGCACGGGCACGGAGATCACTACGGCGGCGCGAACTACTTCGTACAAAAATACAAATCGCGCATTGTGAGCGACATCGATTGGACAATGATGGAAACGAAGCTTGAATTCGACACCCCACTCTGGGGCAGGCCACCGAAGCGCGACGTGTCGGTGGTCGATGGAGACAAGGCCACCCTCGGCGAGACGACGATCGACATCCTAATTACGCCCGGACACACGATGGGCACGATCTCGCCAATCTTCGACGTCCTGTCAGGATCTCAGAAGCATCGCGCATTGCTGTGGGGCGGCACGTCCTTCAATTTCGGCAAGAAACCCGAACGTCTGCAAGCCTATATCGACGCGACCGCGCGCACTCGGGAGGTCGCAAAGCGCCAAGGCGTTGAAGTCTTCATTTCAAACCACAATGGCTATGACGGCGCCCTTGACAAGCTTGCGGCGAAAACCGTGAACGGCCCGAACCCGTTTATACTCGGTGCTCCAACCGTTCAACGCGCTTTGACCGTAATGAATGAGTGCGCACAAGCGACACTT
This sequence comes from Bradyrhizobium sp. CIR48, assembly GCF_014198315.1. Classification (NCBI taxonomy): domain Bacteria; kingdom Pseudomonadati; phylum Pseudomonadota; class Alphaproteobacteria; order Hyphomicrobiales; family Nitrobacteraceae; genus Bradyrhizobium; species Bradyrhizobium sp. CIR48. Next base: position 28,101 of record NZ_JACIHG010000010.1, on the reverse strand, counting down.
GCATCGTGGAGATCCTGAAAGAAAGCCAAGACGACCGGATATTGAGGAAACTGCGCAATTCCCCAAGGCAAGCCGTCTGGGCCCTCCAGCGTCAGCGGAAAATCGGCATCTCGAAGCCCTCACCGATCAGATCGCCAGAAACCGAACAGCGAGGGCTTCACTGGAGGCTGCTATTTGTGCCGCCGGGCGTAAGAGACAGGATAGGCCGCCGACCTCGCATCGATCATCGGATTCTGCGCTTCAATTCCGGATGGAAGAGCATTTGGCAGGAACAGCAGTTCCTGCTGTGCAGCGTCGTTATTCTGCACGACTTTCGTTATCGAAATCGAGCCAAGTTCTACAACCTGGCGAGTATCGGGCCAGGCGATTGATGGATCGTCGAGCTAGTCTTCGGCGGCGGCAACTTGAAGCATCACCTTGAAGTTCACCGGCCCCTGGTCCGCGCGAGTCCTGATTTCGGCACTCAAACAATTACCGGCCTTGTTGACCGCTTCGCCGTCGCTCAGATAGTGAGCGCCGGCCGTTGGCAGAAATTGACAGCGACCAAACGTGACCTGGCCGTCTCCGTTTGTGAACTTGAACGTGTTTACGCCATAGTATGGCAGCGTGGCGTAACTCACGGGCGCTGGCTTTGGTGCAGTCAGGAATGCCTTCGCGATCGGGTGGGTAGCCAGATAATTATCGAGCGGCGTCGGTTTGCTCGCCTTCGGTCCGCTGCTTCCCAGCGCGATTAACAAGTCGCGGAAATCATCGGCCGTAGGCGACGGGAAGCCGTTGAATGAGTGGGCCACGATATCGCTGTCCGAGCCGTCAGGCACCCTGAACTTGATTGCCAGTCCGCGGGGCCACCCCCCTGATTGTCCGGAATGTCGGGAATTCCAGCAAAGTTCGAAAACCGCACCGCAACGGGAACTCCTGTTCGCTGCAGGTGAGGCGCCTTGCTGACGGTAGACGCTTTGACACTCGGCGTGAAACTCCCCTCCAGCACAATTCCCTTCGCATGAACCGCTCGCGCCCCGGGATGGGAGCCGAAGACCCGGTTCGAGACGGCAGCCTCGAGGCCCGGCTGAGCCGGAGCAGGTACGAGCAATTGCAAGTCTTGTCGCCGCAGCCATGATGGTCCGATGCGTCACCCATGTGCTTTGCCCCCTTCAGCGTCCGAATTCAAAGATGGCGCTCAGGGCCACCTTGACGGAGCTTGGCGTATCAGTCGGGAAGCGGTACTTCGAAAATGCGCAAGGGCCTTCGCAGAAAACCGATCACCCGGCCACGGCCCGCGGGTGCCAGCGAAGAGTTGGCAATCATTTCACCCTCGCCGGGCTGAAGGTAGGGTATCTGGCTCACCAAGATCCCAATACAGCCCCGCCATAACCTCCAGAGCTTCACGCGCGAGCCCGATCGGCATGTGCTCGTCGGCTGCATGTTGCCGGCAGCCAGGATAGGCATGCGGGACCCACAACGTGGGCAAATCCAACACGTTGGCAAAGATGTCATTCGGAAGCGATCCTGCGAAATTGGGCAGGATTGCCGGCGATTTCTGCGTCGTCCGGGCAATCGAGGCTTGGGCCCACCTAGCCCAGGGATCCTCAGGATCGAGGCGCGTGGCAAGAAAAACACCATCGCTGGGGCTTGGAGTCACTTGGACCATGTCGAGACCGGAACTCACGAGGTGTCGCCGAAGCGCCGGCAAGAAGTCCTCTTGATCAACGCCGACCACGAAGCGGAGCTGGCAGCGGGCCCATGCACTCGGCGGAATGGCGTTGACCGGCGCCTGTGGATTTCCGCAACTGATGGCGAGGACATCAAACGAGCACCAGCCATACACCTGCTCTGAAGGGGTCAGTCCCGGCTCGCCCCAAGCCGGATCGATCTCAGGTTCGCCAAGTCCCCCGTCAACAACGCAATCGGCAAGCGCCCTCCGGACGGAGTCAGGCAGCCCATTTGGAAGCCATTCTGGAATCAGGATTCGTCCGCTCGGCGAGACGATCGTGGCCAGGGCATGCGCAAGCTGGATTGCAGGATCGGAAAGCAGACCGCCCCAATTGCCGGAATGATATGCGCTCTCGCGCGCGTTAATCGAAATGTCGAATGTGACACATCCGCGCGAGCCCAGGAATATTGTAGGCCGATGCTCGGACAACCGTGGTCCGTCGGACGCCATGAAAAGATCGGCACGCAGAAGTTTCCGATGCGTCGTGCATAGTTCGCGGAGGCCGGGCGAATCGACCTCTTCGCCCATCTCGATGAGGTATTTCAGGTTGAACCCCAGTCGACCTCTCGTCTCGAGGACAGCTCGGAGGCTCGCAAGATTGATGGCATGCTGTCCCTTGTTGTCTGCGACACCACGGCCATACCAGCGATCATCGAGCCTCGCGAGGCGCCAAGGCGACATTCCGGCGGCCCAGGATTCGTCCATTCCTCGAACCACATCGCCGTGCCCATATCCGAGCACCGTCGGCAATGCTCCATCTTCTTTGCGCTCCGCATACAGGAAATCCGCGCCTGCGGCAGTCAGATGCTGGCAATCGCAGCCGAGCTCTTCAAGCATGCAACGGAGTTCGTCGAGATACTCAGCAATCTGAAGCGTTCGCTCCGGATTCTGGCTCTCGGAAGGAATGGCGACGAGCCGCGAGAGCACTGTCTCGAAGCCTCCAGAATCGAGATGATTTCTCGCGCGCGAGATTGCAGCGTTCCGGCTCATTTCGGGTAGCTCCTTGCACGCCAAAGGGAGCTCAACCGGCAGCCGGAAACACGCGGGTATGCGCCGCCTCGATCTCAACGCGGACCCTTTGACCGGATTGGAGCAGCGGCCGTCCGGGGCTCACCGAAGTCCGGGCTGTCAATCGAATGGACCCCACCTGCACGAGCACGCTTTGGTTCGTGCCCGTGTAGGCAGATTCCAAAACCATCGCGGTGGCGCGGTCGTCGGGTGTCAGATCGACATACTCCGGGCGAACGGCCAGCAACCCTCGATCGCCCGACGTGAGCACCTGAGTGTCTTTCTGCACACTCTCAAGTCGGAGATCAGCGCTACGGGCACACACCTCACCTCCCGACTGCCGCAACTCGACTGGCAGAAAGTTCATCTCGCCTATGAACCCCGCGACAAATGCAGTAGCCGGCTGCTCGTATAGCTCACGCGGTGTTCCACACTGCTGCAAGCGTCCCTGCTCGAGCACAGCGACGCGGTCGGCCATCGACAGCGCTTCCTCCTGGTCGTGGGTAACGAAGATGATTGTGCTACCAACCTCCTTATGGATCAGCTTGATCTCCATTTGGAGTTGTTGCCTGAGCTTGCGATCCAGGGCCCCGAGCGGCTCATCCATGAGCAACAGTGGAGGACGGAAGACGAGAGCCCGGGCCAAAGCGACACGTTGTTGCTGTCCTCCCGACAACTGGCTGGGAAGTCGCGCACCATATCCGTCAAGCGCAACGAGCTTCAGGGCTTTTGCGACTTCACGCTCAATATCTCCGCCACGTAAGCCTCGGCGCCGCAGCGGATAAGCAATGTTCTCCGCGATGGTCATATGGGGGAATAAGGCGTAGCTCTGAAACACCATGCCGAAGCCGCGACGATGGCTGGGAACGTCATTGATGCGTACGCCGTCGAGCGTGATATCACCGGACGACGACGCTTCGAACCCGGCGATCATCATCAGCAAGGTCGATTTTCCAGACCCGCTGGATCCAAGCAAGGCTACGAACTCGCCTGGCTGAACGGACAATGATACGTCGTCGACCGCCTTGACCGGACCGAACATTTTGGTCAACGACTTGACCGAGACGGAGCCACGTTTGCTGTTCGCCGCAGCGACACCAGCCATTGCCTTACCGTTCGCCACCGCTGTGCTGACGCTCATTTCGGCTCCGTCTCGAATATTTTGCGCGGTATTGAAGTCAATCGCTTACCGCCAGAACTGGTCGCCACGACGGACTCGCTGAAGGCAAGACCAGCGGCGGACGTGTACATGTGAAAGACCATTCCTTCCTCGATGGCCCAGTCTGAATGAGGCGTGAAACAGCGATATAGGTCACTCGTGTGCTGGGACACGAGCGGCGCGGTACCGAGTGTGTAACCGGTGATGTTATCGTAGGTCTCTCGCAACCCGGCCTCGACGACGCCTTCGCGCACGATGCGGTCAACGTCAGCGGCAATGGCTCCAGGCCGTAGCGCGGCGATTTGGCGATCCTGTAGCGAGATCAGAGTTTGGGCTGCAGCTCGCTGCTCGTCGTTTGCCTGCCCAACGATGACAGAGCGCATGATCCGCACCGTATAGAAACGCAAGCGCGGCAACAGTTCAATATGAACGATATCGCCGTTGGCCAGCGGCCGCTCTGCGAGGAACCCGTGCAGCGAATCCCAACCCGACCCAACATTAAGAGGCCCAACAAAGCCATCGTCGAACCCGAGCCGATAGTAGGCGGCAGCGGCAGCGGCGGCGATATCACGCTGACTCTTGCCGCCTGCCACTTCCTTGACAGTCATGTCGAAGGCCGCGTCCAAGAGCGAACCCGCTCGGGACATATGTGCGATCTCTTCCGACGACTTGCATCGCCTGAGATCCCATCCCGAACGCTCAAGGTCACAAAACTCCGAGTCCGGCAAGAGCTTGCGAAGCGATTGGAATCTTTTGATCGTAAACGAGTTCGATTGAAACTCGGCGCCGATCCGGACAGGCGCCGAGCCCGTTTCTCGCAAGGTGCTGACCAATAGCGCCAGCGGATCGTCCCAGTCGCCAAAGCCCACAATCTTATCGATCCACGTGCGCTGCCGCGCCGGGGGCATATCAAGCTTGCGCACGAGCAGGAACGGCTCGGACGATGCCGGCACGATGCACGCACGCCAGAGATTCTCAGAGACCGTATAGCCCGAGAGCCACGACATCATCTCAGGTTCATCGAAGATGACGCAGTCAAGACGACGCTCCGCCATCAACCTTCGAACAGCGTCATATCGACGCTTGTACTCCTCGACGGAGAATGTGAGATCGCGACTCATGATCGATGCTCCGTTGCGGTTACGAAAGCTTGACCCAGATTGGGCCGAGTGCATAGCTTCAGGAAAGGCGTCATTGGCTTCTCGTTAGGATGCAAATTGTTCGAAGCGCTCTTTATTTTGCTCTTTCCCCTCAAGGATGGAGATTTTCCTGCGGCCGGCGGCCTTGGACGACCAAGCCTACGAACAGCCGCAGGAGCAGGAGAAGCGCAAGTGCGGCGAGAAACAGAACGGCAATGACTGCGATCTGGGGACTTATCTCCAGGCGGATGTTATCCCACATTCTCATGGGCAAAGGCGTAGCCGTAGGTCCGCTAAGGAATAGACCGAACACGACGTCATCAAACCCCACGATGAACGCGAAGATTGCTGCGCTAGCTAGCGTCGGCAAAAGCAATGGAAGGGTCACTGTTCTCAACGTCACAAGAGGGCTCGAGCCGAGGCTCGCGGCAGCCAACTCGAGTGTGCGATTGAAGCGCTTGAGTCCCGCGATCATGACGATGACCGTATAAGGCGCGCCGATGATCGTATAACTGAGGGCGAACGCCAGCGGATTGCCGATCAATGAGGATCCGGCGAGAGCAAAGAACAACGAAACCGCAATTACGACGTGAGGAACAATCAGCGGGGAGATCAAGAGAAGATAGACTGGCACGCGCGCAGAGAAGCGGTACCGCACGAGAGCGAAGGCAGCAGGAACACCAATAGCCACGCTCAAGAGAGCGGACAGCCCTGCCCATCTCAGGCTGAAGCTTAGTGCATCGAGCCATTGGGTATTTTTGAGCAGACTTGAGAACCAGCGCAGTGAGTAACCAGGAGGCGGAAAGGTGAGATATGGTGCATCGCTGAATGCAAGAGGAATCACGACCATGAATGGCAATATCAGGAGGAGCAGCGTTGACGCCGCAACAACGTACAGCAATGGCCGGCGGATGATCGTGAACGCCTCGTGCAACCTCAACGACGGACCATGCAGGATCGCAGTCACGCGTTCCAGGATCGGCCACTGTGCAGAGAGGCCGGATGTCGAGGTGCCGATCGGAGAGATGTTGTTGTGCGGGCGATCGTCGAGCTCTTCCGCGATGCGCTGACGAAATATGATGAAGACTGCGATCACTGTCAGCATCAAGATCGATGATTGGGCTGCGGCTTCATCGAAATTACCGAGGATCAGCACGCGCAGGCTAATACCCTGAGCAATCAGATAGCTGTCTGGACCACCAAGAAGCTCTGGCGTGATGTAGAAGCCGAGACTGGAAAGAAAGACAAGCGTGCAGCCGCTGATCACGCCTGGCATCGAGGCTGGCAGCGTGACTCTCAGGAAGGCGTCGGTAGGAGGACTTCCAAGGCTTTGTGCCGCTTTTGCAAGGCTTGGATTAACCCGCGCCAGCACCGCGTAGAGAGGAAAGACCATGAGAGGCAGCTGGACCTGCACCATCCCGATGTAGACGCCGATCGAATTAAACACCATTTGCAGCGGCTCGGAGATGAGGCCGAGGCGCAAGAACAGCTGGTTGATAGGCCCGTTGGGGCTGAGCAGGACGATCCATGCGTAGGTTCGGATCAGGACGCTCGTCAAATATGGAAGCGTGACAATAAGTAGGAGAAACGCCGCCCAGCGCGGCGGGCATTTCGATATGGCATAAGCGAGCGGATAGGCGGTGATCAAACAGATGATCGTCACGGTCGCGGCGAGCGCGAGTGTCCTGAGGGCGATCCATAGAAACGCCGGCGAGTTGGCGATCTCGATATAGCTGTTGAGCGACCATGCGCCATCAAGCTGCAGGCTCTTGAGCACGAGTTGCGCAAGCGGCACGACGTAGCCGATCGAGAACAGGATCACGATCGGCAAGAGAAGTAGGACAGGCACCAGGCGCGCCCGTCCTAAGATGTATCTCCTATGCGGCATGGCCACACTCGCATCCACCATCTTGACCTACCGTGCACCTGAAATCCAACGCTCCCATTGAGCGACGGCAATTTCATTGTTGGCCTTGCCGTTGGCTCCCACGGTGTTCCAGAATTCGTAATCCTGGACGAATTGCAGCTTCCGTGCTTCCGATGAGGTCGGCAGGAGCTTTGCCCTTTCCGGCGGCACGAAGTCGAATGCACGCGAGTTCGGTGGCGCGTAGAGAATGTGTTGGACGAACTTCGCCTGGTTCTCGGCTCGCGCTGAGAACGCGAGAAACTTGAATGCATTGTCGGCGTTCTTGGTGCCCTTCAAGACCACCCAGGTGTCGTACTGCAACATTCCCTGATTCCAGGTGTAGCCGATCTTGGCACCCTGCTCGTTGGCTGCCGAAACCCGACCGTTCCAGGCGCTGCCGGCCGTGATCAACTTATCAATGATCATCTGCGGAGCTTCCGCACCAGTATTCCACCATTTCAGGATGCTTGGCTTGACCCGGCTGAGACTCTTGAACGCGCGATCCCAATCAAGTGGATAGAGCTTCGACGGATCAACACCATCCGCCATCAAAGCTGCTTCGAACGTGCCGCCGTCCGAGGCCCAGGTTCCGGCCATGAGCGAACGCCGTCCCGCGAATTTTTGGGCGTCCCATACATCCGCCCACGAGTTCGGCGCATCGGATGCAAACTTCGACGCATCATACGCAATGAACAGCGAATAGATAATCGCGGGCACGGTGAACTTGCCGACCTTGACCGGACTGAACGCGTCGAGGTCCGCCTTGTCAAAGTAGCCATAGTCGATCGGAAGCAGAAGATTGTCCCGCTCGAAAGTCGGGGCCTTGCCGCCAGGAAGAATCGTCACGTCATATCGGGGAGCGCCGGCCAACACGCTCGCGCGCACCGCTCCCGTATCGGTGCGCGGTTGAGCTATGACCTTGATGCCCGTCTCCTTCTCGAAGGGCTCGAAATAGGCGATCCGCTTGGCTTCTCCCCAAGAGCCGCCGCCGTCGTAGACCACGACCTCACCGGTGCCCTTCGGGATTTGCGCAATCGCGGGCGTGGGAAACAGCGAGCGCGCGGCCGCAAGGCCCCCTGCCAAAGCCGTTCCCTGGAGAAGCTTGCGTCTGACTACATCCACCATCTGCGGCTCCGTGTGTAGTGGCAAATACTTGCTCGACCCGGCTTCGTGCATATAATCTGCCAAGCCAGTGGCTGAATTCGCCGTTCTGCGACCCAAAATGCCATAAAACTGCAAATTGAGAGGTTAAATGGCTGTCACGCGCACTGACCTCGATCGTCTCGACCTGAAGCTTCTGATGCTGCTGCAGGAGAATAATCTGCAGACCTCTGAGGAATTGGCAGAGCGCGTGGGACTTTCCCCGACGTCCTGCCTGCGTCGGCTTAGGCGATTGCGTGAAAACGGGGCGATCATGTCCGACGTCTCGATCATATCGCCTTCGGTCACCGGGAAACGGGTCACCTCGATCGTGCTTGTGGCGCTCGAGCAAGAGCAGCTCGATCTTCTCCACACCTTCAAGAATCGGATGAGCGCCTATCCTGAGGTTACGCAGTGCTACTATGTAACGGGTTCGGCTGATTTCATTCTGGTCGTCAACACGGGCTCGATGGAAGAATATGGGGCTTTCACCGAGCGAGCATTCTTTCCAGACAAGAACGTCAAGTCGTTCAACACATATGTTTCAATGCAGACGGTGAAGTTCACCACCCGCATCAATCTTGACGTATCCTGACGGGCAGCGTTCTGCTCCTGGCTATTGGTTGCCGCTCCAAACCGACAGGTCGGTGGGGCTTTCCGTCGCAAAAAGCAGAACCTTGGCGGACTGATCCAGCCCAAGTCTCTTTCGGTCCTTCTCTTCGGCTGCCCTGAAGAGGCCTGCCAATCCCGCCGCTCCCGACTCGCCGACGCGAAGACGCTGATCGCCTGAAATGCCCTCGTTGAGTAAACGTACTGCGTCGGCGGCCGCCTCGTCGGTGACCGTTATGTAGCCGCTGGTCAGGTCTTCGATGATCGGCCAAACCAACAAGGATGGGCTTTGGCATTCGAGCATCGACATGTTCGTCGCAGGGCCGGGCGGAAGGCGCACCGGCATCTTTGCTTGCACGCTTTCGTAGAGACAGGCCGATCGTTCCGGCTCCACGATCCACAGATGGGTATCGGGCCCGAATAGACCACGCGCCCAGCCATGGCTGAAGACGCTTGCAGCAAGACCTCCGACGCCAGCTTGAACCAGAACATGCGTAAAGGGCATTTGCTGGCCCATGGTGGCGGCAATGATTTCATCGGTCAGGATCGAGTAGCCTTGAACCACAAGCGTGCAGGCCGTGGCATCTTCTCCTGGCCCGACGGTATCCGGGACCGCAATCCAACCGTCCTGCGACGCAGCTTTAGCTGCAGCTTCCACCGAGTCGTGATAATCTCCTGACACACGCACGATCTCAGCACCGAGCCGTGTTATATGTGCGGCACGCTCTTCGCTCACGCCGTGGTGGAGATACACTACAGCCCGCGCTCCGATGAGCCGAGCTCCGGCTGATACCGAACGACCGTGATTGCCGTCAGATGCACAGGAAAAGGTGAGTTCGGACAGCATGGCCCGAACTCCCGGCTCCATCAGTTGCGCCGGCAGAATGGCTCGTCCCGTCCGCCTTTCGACGTGTCGCATAGCGAGCTTCAGCACGGCATAGGCTCCGCCAAGCCCCTTGAAGCTGCCTATGCCAAGACGCCGCGTCTCGTCCTTGATCCATATTCCGCCAACCCCTAGCCGCTCGGCAGCACCCGGCAGCGAGATTAAATCGGTCGGAGCATAGCGCGGGCAGGCTCGAAGAAGGCGCAGAGGCTCATCTGCCGCGTTGCGGTCGCACCAGGAAGCCGCATGTTTCAGGCCAGATGACCGGTTGCGTAATAGGATAGATCGTGAAGTGGCAAGCGTCGCTGTCGCGGAGTCCGCGGCCTCAAAAGGGGGTACCAAGGTCATTCTCCTGGCAAGTTCGTTCGATCTTTCGGACCGTATTGTGCCGAGCCGCGAAGCCGTTTGTTGCAACCTTTGACGCAATCCATGACGGAATTGGGCATTGTTGACACTAAAATGGCGGGTTTGGGCTCTGCTGGCAGGCATATTCCAAGAGATTTGCTGATCGAAGGCGGCGAACGCATCGTAATCTGGCATTCTAGGCGCGTCGCGAAAATAAGGATCTCTGGTGCAGGATAACGGAGAGCAAACCGCAAGCTCGATAGAGGATCTTTCAGATTCCGAGGTCGATCGCTTGCGAGGCGATACGTCGGGTGTTGCGCATCGAATCCACCTCAACAATGCGGGCGCCTCGCTGATGCCACGTCCCGTCTTGGACGGCATGGTGACATATCTCCGGCGCGAAGCCGAGATTGGCGGCTACGAAGCGTGCGCCGAGAGCACAGCGCGCCTCGAAGGCGTATACGACAGCATAGCTCGACTGGTCGGCTCGAAGCGGGAAGAAATCGCGCTCGCCGAAAGTGCCACTCTGGCCTGGCAGCGCGCCTTTTATTCGCTCCGCTTTGGACCTGAAGACCGAATTCTCACCACCTCCGCAGAATTTGCGGCAAACTATATTTCGTTTTTGCAGGTCGCGCGCCGTACCGGCGCACGGGTCGAGGTCATACCCGACGACGCAAATCAGGCCTTGGACCCTGAGGCCCTCAAGCGAATGATTGATGAGCGCGTCCGGCTGATCGCTATCACGTGGATACCAACCAATGGCGGTCTGGTGAACCCAGCTGAAGCCGTAGGACGCATCGCGCGCGCCCATAATGTTCCCTATTTGCTGGATGCATGCCAGGCCGTTGGGCAGATCCCCATCGACGTCCGTGCACTTGGTTGCGACATGCTGACGGCAACAGGTCGGAAGTTCTTGCGTGGTCCGCGCGGAACAGGCTTCCTCTACATGCGCGACGAGTTCCTGAAGGATATTGAACCGGCAATGATAGACCTGTTCGGCGCACCTTGGGTTGGACCTGAGCGCTACGAATTTAGGTCCGACGCACGACGATTCGAGACGTGGGAAGCGAACTATGCGGCGCGGCTTGGACTTGGGATCGCCGCTGACTACGCGATTTCAATTGGCATCGAGAGGATCGAACAACGTTGCCGCAAGCTTGCGAATGAATTGCGAGCAGCACTTGGCGCCGTCCCTGGGGTGTTGCTTCACGATCTTGGAGAACGTCCCGCTTCAATCGTGTCGTTCACACTTCGTGGCATAGTCGCACGCGAGGTCATGTGCAGCCTTGCAAGGCAGAAGATCAACGTATCCGTCTCGCCACCAACAAGTACACCGCTAGATGCAGCGCGGAGAGGTCTGCCGGACATCGTTCGCGCATCCCCGCATTACTACAATACGATTGAGGAGGTTCACAGTCTCGCGTCAGCGGTCCGGGGGATCGCGGCATAACCTATTGCAAGCGGCGCTGATTGCCAAAGCCGTTTGGTTTGAGACCTAGACTAGCGTGCGGGAGGTTTGTCGTCAGTTCGCCCCATTCCGATCGCGACACCCGTTCCTTCATTTCGGCTGGCGCAAGATTTCAAAAGCGGCGATCATCGCTCAAAGAATTTTTACGAAGGTCGCACTAGTGGTAGAACGCCTTATTTGCTGCGAATATTCAGTTACGCAATCAAAGACCGCCGCCATCCTTGGGACATGCCGTAACTCTTCGTGGATGGCAAGCCAAGACTCGCGATTTGTCCTGGCCTCAGCCGCAAGTACGCGTCTGAGCGTGGGCTCAGAGTCTGCCAGATATGTAGGAAACATTCCGATGCCAAAGCCTCGCCTGACGGCCTCCAATTGGACAAGTGGACTGGTGCTGCAAAAAACGACACGTCTCTCGCCGACGGTGTCATGTAGCCATTTCAATGCGGAGATTTCGATCATATCGCCAATGTAGTCCACAAAAACATGATCATCGGCTTTCCCGAGGCTTTTCGGCTCGCCATGATGGTCAATGTAACTTTTGGACGCATACAGATAGACGTCGCATCTGGCGATCCGCCGGGCGATATGGCGGGCCCGTCGGACGCATTGGTCCCGATGGATATATCAGCCTCTTGGCTCGTCCGAGGCCGAGACCTAGGCCTACGGAGATGCGGCCAGCCATGTTTTGGGCTGGCCTTCCGCCGAGTGCGGACCGAACTCGACGGCCTGCCGCTCGAACAGACTGCGATAGATGCCGCCGGGTTGCACGATCAGTGCCGAATGCGCGCCCTGCTCGACGATCTTGCCGCGATCGAACACCAGGATGCGGTCGAGGCCGCGCACCGTCGACAGGCGGTGCGCGATTACGATCGAGGTGCGGTCCTTCATCAGCCGTTCCATCGCCTCTTGGATCAGCGCTTCCGATTCCGAATCCAGGCTCGACGTCGCCTCGTCCAGGATCAACACTGGTGCATCGGCAAGGAACGCGCGCGCCAGCGCAACGCGCTGCCGCTCGCCACCCGACAGATTTACGCCGCGTTCACCCACAAGTGTGCCGTAGCCCTTCGGCGATCGCATGATGAAGTCATGTGCGTTGGCGAGCCTCGCCGCCTGCTTGATCGCCGCCATGCTGGCGCCGGGTCGGCCATAGGCGATGTTTTCAGCCAGCGAGCGGTGAAACAGGATCGGCTCTTGCTCCACGATCGCGATCTGGCTGCGCAGCGACTGCTGCGTGGCTTTCGCAACGTCCTGGCCGTCGATCAGGATCCGGCCGCCGGAGACGTCGTAGAGGCGCTGAAGCAGCTTGACGAACGTGGTCTTGCCGGAGCCGGAGCGGCCGACCAGACCGATCCGCTCGCCGGCGCGGATGTTGATCGACAATCCGTCGTAGAGCGGCACGCGATCGCCGTCATAGAGGAAGGTGACGTCTTCGAACGTGATCCTCCCACAGTGAATGTCGATCGGCTTGGCGTCGGGAGCATCGACAATGCCGATCGGCTCGCCATAGATGGTAACCAGTTCCTCCATGTCGTTCACGGAGCGCTGCAGATTGTTGATGTGCATCCCGACGTCACGCAAATAGGCGTGGATGATGTAATAGCTTGTCAACACATAAGCGACGTCGCCTGGAGAGGTCCGCCCCGCCATCCACAGCAGGATGGCGCCGCCGATCACCGAAGCACGAAAGCACAAGAGCATCACGAGCTGCACCGTGCCCGTGCCGTTGGATCGCAGCCAGGTGCGCTGCACCCTTGCCCGCCAGCGTCTGACGACACCATCAAGCCGCGCATCCTCACGCGCCTCAGCACCGAAGGATTTCGCCACAGTATTGCAGGTGAGCGCGTCCGCCAGCGTGCCGCTGACCTTGCTGTCCCAGGCGTTGGAGACGCGCGCCGCCGGCGCGATGTAGCCGATCGTGAATGCCGTCGTGATGGCGACATAGATCACTGCGCCGAGGCCGATCACGGCGCCGAGCTCGGGCCAATGCAGGCCGAGCAGGATCGTCGAACCCACGAGCACCGCGAGCGACGGCAACAATGCCATCAGGATCGTATTGTTAAGCAGGTCGAGCGCCCACATGCCGCGGGTGATCTTGCGCACGGTCGAGCCGGCGAACGAGTTAGCGTGCCAGTCGGTTGAGAAGCGCTGCACGCGCATGAAGCCCCCACGGGCCACATCTGACATGGTCTTCAGCGTGAACGGCACGATCGCCTGGAAGCCCGTAAACCGCAATATAATCGAGAGCAGACCGAGCGCGAGGGTACCAGCGAACGCAATCAGTGCCGCATGCCGCGCCGCTTGGTCGGAGGGGACCGAGGCCAATGCATCCACTAGACGGCCGGAATAGACCGGCATGAACAGGTCGGCGACCGTCGATCCTAAGAAGCCGACGAGGACAATAGTGGCACGGACTGGCTGCTTCAGCCACTGCTCCAACGCAAACGGGAGAACCAAGCCGATTGCGGCCGGTCGTTTGTCGTCTTGACTGGTCATGGCACTAGGGGGTTGTGGCACACGCGGTGTAAAAACCGTTCGATCCAGATCCGATGTGCCCAATGCTTGGCGCGTCGTCCGAGGGATGCGATAAATGCCCGCAGTCTGGGGGCTGCGGCCGAAATCTTCTAGCCATTTCTCCCACTCTTGGCGTAAGCGCTGAGCTGAAGCGCCTCACGCTTTGCGAGCTCCTCGGGCTGAGAGCATCGATCTGAGACATCGGCCAGCCTTGCACGATCCGAGCTTGTGTGAGCCAGGTAGGCGGGATCGGCGTCACTCTCTTTTGCATCTTTTCTCCTCCGGCGCTTGCGCTTTGGTACTTTTGCGGAACTCCGGGTTGCGGAGTCGCACATAGAGACCAATGGCAAGCCTTCTGACCCTTGTAGTTGGCCAGCGTTTGGACCAATACCGACATAACCTGCTGTTTCGGTTTGTCCGAGATAGGTGCGGGGCCGTCCAGCGACCTCAGCGTCACCTCGATCGCGCGATCTGTCGCCGCTCTCATAACAGTACTGAGCGAGCGCCGGATAGGACAGGAACTTAGGGGCCTCGTCGTGTTGCGGAGGATTCACTGCCAGAATGTGTTTGGATAACTCATTGCCCATCGCGAAGCGCTCGGCCTGCGGCAAATAAGAGCTGTCATTCGCCGAATCAAAGAGTTGGCGCATCGCCCCGGCCATCCACAGCGCGGATTTTTTGTCGATCGCCTCACGAACCAATTGGCGCATCATCACCGGCAGGCCGGCCTGCACCTCGTGCATTTTGTGGAGCAACAGATCCGCATGCAGCACGCGGAAGTTCACGTCATCCGGCAGAACAGCGACGGCTTCCTCGACCACCGAAAGCGCCTTCGCCCAATCCTGCGCCATCGCCGCTGTCAGTTTAGCGGAGATCGGCATTGTGCGTTCGCCCTCGGCGATCCGCTCTGCATCGGCGGCTTTCGCTTCATCGCTGATGCGCCAGCGGCCCGTCAGAATCTTCGGCAGAACGTCATTGAGTTGCGTCGGGGAACCTATAAAGGCGATGCGGCCATCACGGCCGACTAGGAACGAGGTGGGAATTCCGACAGAAAAGCTGGAATCCATCCAAAGCTTGTCCATTTCGCGTGTGTAGTTGAACCCGATCCGATAGTTGAGATTCGGCACCCTTTTGGTCAACGATGGGTCCAACTTGCTTCGGGCCTCTTCCGCTGTTTGAGCGCGCTCACGAGCTGCTATTCCGAGGACCTCAACTCCGCTATCTCTGTATTTCTCTTGCAGCTGTACCAGATCGGACAGCGCCGCCACACATGGTGCGGACCAAGCGGGCCACATCGATTCAAGGAAGGGGAGCATCGCCGGTCTTGCGTTTCGTGCGCTCAGCACTTTCAGTACTGCGGCACCTTAGTAGCAACGTCCGTGCCAGCATCGTCTGCGCGCATTAAGTGCCTGATTGCGCATGAATAGCTCAACGGCACGGCGGCCAGTGCTTTGAACCCGACGGGCTTTGTGCCGCTGTCGGAATTTGAATTGCGCACTTCGCACCGCCGGAAAACTGATGTGATCTTGTGAGCCGCCGAACGGAAACTTGGTAATCCCTGTAACCTGGCAGACAGGACAGAGGCGAGCGACGATTTAGATCGGACTCGAACGATTCGAAGCCCGTGGACCAGGAACACCTATTCTGGTCGATGACGATGGGACCCATTCGCGGGGGGCTGCAGACGGTACCGCGGATCCGGAAGGCTTTGAGACTGTCAGTGCTCGCCATCGCGCCAAGCGGCTCCTGCACCAAAAACTGGTACTTCGATTAGTTTGCTGTCCAGCCGCGTGTACCAGGGGTCGCCGACGCCCTATCGACTTCGAAAACCGTTGCCCTCGTATCGAAACAGATGCCGCCGATCGCCTCGATGGAGCTAAGGCTTATACAGGCGTCACCTCCAGGTCTGTACAAGAGGCACGGACCGCTCGCGCTAATCGGCACGCGCACTAAGCTGATGCAGCATTGGGCCGATCGGATCCACTACTGGCTAGATTCCAAGAAGGTGACGCCGATCAAGGGAGTGGCGCAGGCTTGAGCCTATGCCGAAATCGTAAGAACCGGTGGTTGCGTGGACTCGCAACACCCGATACTTGCTATTGACCGAGAGCACGGTTCCACGATTGGCTGCGTAACCTGCTCACAACGATCGCCACGTATCTGCCTCCCTGCGACAACCGGTCGAGCCGGAACGCTTGCGCTGCTCTGAGTGACGCTTCAAAGGCGAAGAGCGCTCCAGCTGCGTGATCCAGTCAACCTTACTCGAGGTGACGTTATCCGACCATCGCGGAGCCTTGCCCGGGGGTCCGGGCGCGGTCACTCGCATGGCTCTGCATCGACGAATCCAACCAAAGCGTGGCCGCTCAAACAATGGCAGCGGCCGGGCGAGCGATCAGCTTGCCGAAAAAAGACCCTTCCCTGTGGCCTGTGCCACGTCCGCATTCTGTCAGAATACAAGCGCGCTCATGTCTGAAACCCGCCTCCGACTGTCTACGGAAGCCACATTGCGTAAAAAAGACTCGAGAGTGCCCCTTCTGTTGCTGGCCTAAATCCTGCACCGGCGCTCGGCGCCAGGGAGTTTGGCGCCGGCAACAAGATGGGAGTCGGGTTTGGGCCTCGATCCGTCAATCGACAATGCGGTTGCCGCACTGGAGGTCGTTTGTCTGTACCACGCTGGGAGAACGGAAGATGTTCCTGCTTGCCACGGCCTCGCGCGGCATCGGTCATCCCACCCGAAAACTGCTTTCAGAAGAGGGGCGGCATATCTTCACTTGCACGCGCCCCCCTCCTGAGACAGACAACGATGTCCACGTAAATCTAGGCATTCGTCCAACGGTGGCGCGTGCCATCGCCCAGGAGCGGCTTGCTGGCGCACCGCTACACCTATTGTAGCCACAATGCGGCATTTTCGCAATAGACACCGGACCATACGTTGATGGCGTCATTCGAAAGCTGGATGAGGCGGCTTCATCTCAATCTGCCTGGCCTGACCTTCCTCCGGCAAAACCTCTTTCCCGAGTTCAAGCGGCCTCGGTAGTGATCGTCGACATGACTCGATCGGCAACCTAGCCGCGCGCAACCGTTTCCCAGCACCGCCATTGGCCCACGCGTCAAGGCTGACGGTTGCCTGCTCACCCTGAAGCGAGGCGTCAATACATGATCGATGAACTGGATCTACGAACCTTCACGCCCCATCCGCAACGCGACGCTGTGCTCGGCGAAGTGCACGCGCGCCCCTTCACGCGCCTTGTTTCGCCCTTCAGCGTGATCCACTTGGCCTTTCTTGCACAGGGCGAGGCGGCCACAAGCGATCGCTGCCGTTTTATCGATTTTTGCCTCGAGCGCAATCTTACGCCGCCTGAGCAATCGGCGAAACTTCATCAGATTGTCATCGGGCCCGCTACGCTACGCTGGGAGCAGCATTCGGAATTTACGACATTCACCTGGATCTGGACTAACGCAAATTGTTCTGCCGCAGACCAATTTGACAAAGTTGAGGGTACCGTCCGATCGCTGATCCGCGCGTTGCGTCAGACCGGACAGTTGCTGGTCGCGATCAGGCTAGAAGTGGAGCAGGACGCCTCGCCGACCATGCGGGCCGAACAGATTTTTGACAAGAACAGCCTGGCCATGGTTGCCACAAAGAGCGGCGCAGGCGTTGCCGCCTCAGACTTCCGCGTAGATGAAAAAGGTTTCACGAAGATCCTCGTCTGCGACCTCGGGTTGACGTCGCACGATCTCGGAGCGCTGGTGCAACGGCTCCTGGAAATCGAGACCTACCGTCCATTGGCGCTCCTTGGCCTGTCGGCGGCTCTTGAGCTTGCACCATCTGTTGATCGCATCGACCGCCGTCTTGTTGAGGCGCTCGAGAAAATGCAAAGCGGTGAGGGTCTGCAATTCAACAACCATCTGCTTGCCGAGCTGACGGCGCTGGCCGCATCCTTCGAGAGAGGCGCGACCGGCAGCCTGTTTCGCTTCGGCGCCAGCAGGGCCTATAGCGAGCTGGTCCAATCGCGACTATCCATCATTGAAGGCAACAATGTCTCGGGCTATCCAACCTGGTCGTCATTTCTGGCACGCCGCATGGCGCCGGCGATGCGAACCTGCGCAACTGTTGAGGATCGTCAGGCGACTCTGTCGGTCAAGCTCGCGCGTGCCGCCGATCTGTTGCGAACCCGGGTCGACGTCGAAATCGAACGACAGAATCGTGACCTATTGCATGCTATCAACGAGCGCGCGAGACACCAACTTCGGCTGCAATGCACGGTCGAAGGATTGTCGGTCGCGGCGATAGGATATTATGTGGTCAGCCTGTTTAGCTATCTTGCCAAGGGCGCGCATGATGTCGGACTGCGAGTAGAGCCCTCGTTCCTGACCGCAGCCTTTGTGCCGATCGCGGTCGGCGTGATCTGGCTGGTGAGTTACAATGTCCGAAAGCGACACCTCAAGCACAACGATGCGCCCTCGGTGACTTGCGACTAAAGCTCCTTGAGGGAATCGGTGCGTCCGTCCTGCGAAGCTCGCATGGTCGGGGTGCGACGCAGCCGCAAGATCGCGGCCGGCTCCTGCGCAAGGTAATGCCCCGCCCGGACCAGCCGGGCGAGGCAAAGCGGATCGGGTCAGTCGCCGTTGCGACGGCTGGGAGGGGAGCAGATCAGGCTGAAGCCTTCACCTTCCTCGTCGCGACACTATCGCAAGAAACGCAGCGTCCGGATCGTCACAAATTCAGTTGCGCGATTTTTGTCATTTGCGCTGAGCTTACGCTCAAAAGGCTCGTGCAATCGGCATTTGACCCTTTGTGATCTTCGCTGCCACTCCATCGCGTGTGTTGCTTTTGAGCATCCGGGTCACAATCGCCACTCACTCCAAGCCCTGATTGTTTTCCGTTTGGCGGCGCTTTCGCAACTATTCCACGCAATGATAAACGCTGCGTATTGGATCTGCCCTCGCAAATGTCGCGCTATGGAGAGACTGTCGGAAGCTCAGATTGTCAGATTTGAGACGACAGTCGGCAAGTAGACGCAACAAAGTCTTCCGAAAACCTGCAAAGCAGACGAAATCAGTTTGGCACGTGCATTGCTTCATTCGGGCATCATCACCGATCGCAGTGCGTTGTTTTCGGAGCGGATCTGGCACGCGTTGTCGCGAGTGTCAGTTCTGCCGCGACGATTCACCGTTGGCGATATCTTAAGAAGCCGGTGTGGACCGGGAAAGTGCAGGGTCTTTGATGAAGTCGAGAGTTCTTCTGTTGGGTGCCACGATTGCGGTCATGGCCAGCGGTGCGGCCAACGCGCGCCTTGAGCCAGAACCGAAGCTGCCGCTGGTCGTATGGAACTGGTCGGGTGTCTATATCGGCGGACATGTCGGCGGTGGATACGGCCGAACTTCCTTCAGCAATCCCTACGGTCCCTCGATTTATGGCGGTATCGTGGAAAGCCCGGCGTTTCTCGCGGGTGGCCAGATCGGCTACAATTGGCAGAACAGCAGCTGGGTGTTTGGCGTCGAACTGGATGCCAGCGGTGTTATTTCCGAAGGCACAAATACTTGCCTCGCTCATTCGGGCCTGGTTGTAAGCGCAAACTGCATCGCAGGTCCCAACCTCTTCGCCACCGGGACTGGCCGAATTGGTTACGCCTTTGGCGCACTCGGCCTCACGCTGGCGTATATCAAGGGAGGTGTAGCCTGGCAAAACAACAGGGGCGATGTGGTCAACAACTATGAATTCCTCCACCTGCCCCAGGAGAAAACCCATTTCGACTATGGTCGTGTCGGTAGCGTTATCGGGCTGGGCATCGAGCAAGCGATTACGCCTGCGTGGTCCGTGAACGTCGAGTATGACTATCTGCATTTTGGCGGACCGAGTGTGGCAACGGCTCCGACAGTACAACTGCCACCACTTGCAATTCTGCCAGCGAACACAACCAGCCTGTCCAGCAACTATCACATCGGAAAGATTGGCCTTAACTACCATTTCGACGCCGACCCAAAGGCCGCACAATGGTCTAATGCTACGCTGTACACGAAGGTACCCGCGAGCGTGCAGCCCATTCCTTACGCGAGCGGTTGGTCGTTCGAAGGCGGCTCGCGGCTCTGGCTCAGCCGGGGAAGATTCCAGTGGGATCACAGCGCAGCGGGCAGAGAGCAAGATCCCGGCTTGCTGATATCGAGGCTCACCTATCATCGACAGGACGGATTCTCCGGGGAGTTATTCGGCCGTGTTGATAGTCCCTGGGGAGTGTTCCTGAAGAGCAACCTTGGTATCGGGGGCTTCAACAAAGGGAAGTCAAATGATGAAGACTGGTTGCCCCACAAGGGACGGTCCTACCAGAACACCATTTCAGATGAGTCAAACGGAAAGTTCACATATTACACAGCCGACGTCGGTTACGATGTCCTGCGCGGCACGAACTACAAGGTCGGTGGATTTCTAGGCTGGACCTATTACGGGCAGAGCTCGGACTCGACCGGTTGCATTGAGTTCGCCAATCCACGGCATCGATGTCTGAAGCCGGGTGACAACAGGATTGTTGGCAGCGAGGATACGCAATGGAATGCGCCTCGAATCGGCCTGAGCGCCGAAACCATGCTGACCGAGCGCTGGCGCCTGAACGCTGATGTCGCTTACCTGCCCTGGACCGATTTCATCGGTCGAGATTATCACCTCTTGCGTCCCGCCACTACCTTCGCGGAACAACGCGGCAGTGGTGGTGGCGGCGTCCAGCTTGAAGGCGTGCTGTCCTACTTCATCACGGATAACATCAGCGTCGGCGTTGGTGGTCGCTATTGGGCTATGTGGACCAAAAAGGACGCCGAGTCCATGCACTGCGGCAACGGCTGCATCGAGCACGCGCCCTCATTTGCGAAGTACAGCATGGAGCGCTGGGGTACATTCTTTCAGGCTTCTTACAAGTTCGATTCAAAGACTTGATCTTGGCCAGCTCGAGACTATATCTCGAGCCATCCAGGCCTGCTCGTAAGCATCGATGTCGGCGCCAAACAGCGACGCCGACGTCGTGGATAATGATGGTGAAGCACTCGGAATCGAGCAGAGCTCAGCTTGCTTGCAAAGAAAGAATGAATGCTAGCCAGCGCGAGCCGCACACTGCTGAGGCGAACACACGTGGGCCGCGGCTGGTCGCACGATCAGCGGCATCGAGCGAGCTGGAAAGCTCCTGGTGATTAGAATTTGCGGCAGCGCTCACGCGCCGCCGAATGTCCAGATCGGGATGCCGAGCTTCTTGGCCTTGTCGGCTAGGTCGTCCTGAATGCCGGTGCCGGGGAAGTACAGAACGCCGATAGGAAGTGTCTCCGGCATCGCATCGTTGCGTTCGAACGGGGCGGCCTTCGCATGCTTCGTCCAGTCGGGCCTGAAGGCAATCTGCGGCACCTTACGGTTGTCGGCCCACTTGGCTGCGATCAGCTCGGCGCCGTTGGGCGATCCGCCGTGCAGCAGCACCGTCGAGGGTCCTCACCGTCAACAAACTCGCTTTATCAAGCTCAGCTTCACAAAGCGCGATCAGATTGCTCAGTCGCTTGGCGCCGTCTGTTCTGTCCAAAAGCTCGGTAAATTCTCGGATCGCATCATCCAAGAGCGGCTTGCCATTATCGGGATCTTCCTCGGACAAGGAATGCAGATTGAGTGCGTGCATCCTGGCGGCTTCGGTATCTCGAGCTCGATCTATTTGTTCGAGGAGCTGGCGCGCGGCCTCGTATTCCCCCGCGCTCGCTTGGCTGCCGCCCTTATTCGAAGCTCGCCCTGCTCCGGCCAACGATTATGGGGATGATTAGCGAAACTGACACGCTCCTTGAAGACCTCGATCAAGATGCGACGTCTTCCAGCCCGTTGTCAGGGAGCCGTGCACGACCAATTTTGTTGCCGTCCAGCACGCGATGACTTCGCTCCCTTCTGAGAAAGTTCTTTGGGTCTATTCAACACTCCCGATCAAGGCTGTTGAAATGGCTCGAGCCAGAACTCGGCGATTTTCTGGATGGCTCACCATTGTCGCGTGGTTGCCTGGAACCGGTACGGCATGCATAGCACCAGATTTCATGATCCGGTCCCAGCCCTGCTTTGGCAACGCGCGATCAGGTTGTTTGTCGGGTGCTAACCAACTGATGAGAGGCTCACTGGCATAAAACTGGTGGATTTCAATCGGGAGCGACGGAATGCGATAAGACTGTAGCGAGCGGTGAAATGTCGCGGCCCTTTGATACATCGAAACGTCACTATGAAGATCGTGACCTGGAGCTAACGCTCCTATTTGCTGCGCCTTTTCAAGCAACTCAGAGATGGAACATTGTTCGGTGTCGCGTTCCAAAACCTCGTGATATTCATCGCGCAAGATTCCACAACGATCCAAGACAAATTCTCGCGCCAAATTCTTCAGTGATCCGTTTGAAGAAGCCGCAGTTAGACTAACATCAATGAACGCCATGAATGACACAACTTCATCAACACTCAGTAATTGCTCGGCAATTGCATAAGCCAGGATTGCACCTGATGAGTATCCAGCAAAGCGGTATGGGCCACGTGGCTGGATCTGTTTAATCGCAAGGATCACCTCCGCGGCCATCGCCTCAAGTGTCGGTGGGCGAACGTCGTCGAAAGGAGGCCATGGCAGAGCGTAAACCGGGCAGTCTGCATCCATTTCCGCTGCCAAACCGAGGACATACGAACAATCCCCAAAACCTGTGGGGACAAAGAAGAGAGGTGGCTGCGATCCGGTCGGTCGAACGGGAATCACCGCCGTGTTACTGGGCTGCACCTGCAAACGAATCTTCGATGCAAGCTCTTTCAGAACAGGGGCTCGGAAGAGGTCGGTGGCGCTAAAACTCAGCCCAAGATGTAATGCTCGACTGAGCATCTGCACGGCCAAGAGCGAGTGGCCGCCCAGTTCGAAGAAGTGGTCGTTGCGCCCGATGCGCTCGACACCCAGGAGCTCGGCCCAGATCCGTGCCAGCACCGTCTCGACCGCACCTTGCGGCGCCTGGTAGGCCGCCAGCGCATAGGCCTGATCGGCTGGCGCCGGCAGCGCGTTCCGATCGAGCTTGCCGTTCACCGTGAGCGGAAGCGCCGCCAGTCGCACGAACGCACTCGGCACCATGTAGTCCGGCAGCCGCGCACTCAAGTGCGCCCGCAAGGCGCCCGCAAGCCTGCCTCCATCGCCCTCGTCCGAGCCGGCCTCGGGCGCGCAGACCACATAGGCGATCAGATGCTTGTCACTGGGGCCGTTCTGGCGCGCCACCACCACCGCCTCGCGCACCCAGGCGTGCTCGCAAAGCTTTGCGACGATCTCGCCCGGCTCGATGCGGTAGCCGCGGATCTTCACCTGGTCGTCGTTACGGCCCAGGAACTCAAGATTGCCGTCCGGCAGATAACGTGCAAGGTCGCCGGTCCGGTACAGCCGATCGCCCTCGACAAAGGGACTGGGGATGAACCGCTCCGCTGTCAGCTCAGGGCGGTTCAGGTAGCCCCGCGCCACCCCCGCCCCGCCAATGTAAAGCTCGCCCACCGCGCCGAACGGCACCAGCCCGCCATGACCATCCAGCAAGTAGACCCGCGTGTTGGCAATTGGACGCCCTATCGGGACCACTGACCCATTGAAGTCAGCCGGGCAAGTCCAGAGCGTCGCGCAGACTGTCGCCTCGGTCGGGCCATAAGCGTTGACAATTGATGCTGGGGTCAGACTTCGAATGAGTTCTGCCTTCGGCAGCTCCCCAGCAAGAATGAGAACTTGCGCAGCCAAACCTTCCGGATCCTTGCTTGTCTGAAGCAACGCTGGGGGTAACGTCGCGTGGGTGATGGCTTCGCTTTGGAGATAATCCAATAGCTTGTTACTCGCTTGACGGATCTCTTCCGCAGGCAAGTGCAAAGCGGCTCCGGAGCCAAACGCCATGACAAGCTCCCAAGCGCTTGCATCAAAAGCAATGGAGGCGAACTGCACGACGCGGCTGTTGGAAGAAGCGCCAAAGAGGCCGACCTGAGCCGACAGCAGATTGACCAACCCCTGATGCTGAACCATGACTCCCTTTGGGCTTCCGGTTGAGCCTGAGGTGTAGATCACATAAGCGAGATGGCACGCTGTGAGGCCAAGCGTGCGCCGGTCAGGGTTTGAAGCCGCCCGTTCGGCCCAGGCGGGCGTGGCGGTCTCCAGATCGATGACCGTCACATCGGTCAGCACCTCGGGGCCGAGTGCTGCGCGACCGACAACGTCGCAAAGCAGCAGCCGCGGCGCGGCATCGTCGACAACCAGATGCAGCCGCTGGCTGGGATAGGCTGGGTCCAGCGGCAGATAGGCACCGCCAGCCTTGAGGATCGCCAAGACACCAACCACCATCGCCGGACCGCGTTCGAGGCAGATCGCGACCGGCTGATCCGGCTTGATCCCGAGGGCGATCAGGTGATGCGCGAGCCGATTGGCCCGTGCGTTGAGCTCGCCATAGCTCAGCCGCTCGTTTTCGCAGACCAGCGCCACCGCCTCCGGCGCCTTTTGCACCTGCGCCTCGAACAGCTCATGGACGCACAGGTCCGATGGATAGGCCTGCGCCGTCCGGTTCAGATCCTCCAGTAGATAGGTGCGCTCCTCGGCCGGTAAGATGTCCAGCTCGCGTACGGGCGTATCCGGGGCATGCTCCAGCGCCTTTGCCAGCTGTTCGAGCACCCGCTGCATGTAGCCGCAGATCCGATCCGCCGAGATTGGCTCCGCCGCCTGCACAGTGAGGCCCAGCGCCTCGCCAAAATCCTCCACCGACAGGGTCAGGGGATAGTTGGTGCGTTCCTCTCCACCCAGCCATTCCATGCCCGACAACACATCATCCGTCCCGGAGCCGGGCACAGCCGGCGCCGTGTTGTGACGGTAGTTCAACAGCGTGCTGAATAGCGGTGCCGACGCCGCAACAGCGCTGCAGCGCTGTGCCAGCGCCAGCGAGGCATGCTCATGTGCCAGCAGGTCGGCCAGCCGGGCCTGCGTCATCCGCACGCTCGCCTCGACGGCGGTCTCATCGAGATCAAGCCGCAGCGGCAGGGTGTTGATGAACAGCCCCATGGCGCGGTCGGCGCCAGCGCTGCCCTGCAGTCGGCCTAACAGCACCGTGCCGAACACCACCTGCTCGCGGCCGCTGCTGCGCGCCACCACCTGTCCCCACGCCAGATGGCACAGGCTCGCCAGACTGACGCCCAGCCGTCGCGCCTGTTCGCGCAGCCTCGCATGGAGAACTGACGGCAGCATCCGATGCGCCTCTCGAACCCCGCCTCCGTCGCCGCGCACCTCGCTCAATTCGAAGGGCGCGGTCGGCTCGTCGATGTCGGCCAGCAGCTCCCGGAAGAACACTTCGTCGGCCTTGTCATCCCGGCGTAGATGCGCCCGCGCCACCAGATTGCGGAATGGCTGCGGCGCCGTCAGTTCATGCTGGCGCCCCTCCAGCTCGGCCCGGACCTCAGCATGCATCACGTCCCGCGTCGTGTGATCCCCGATCAGATGATGCTGCAGCTCCAGCAGCAGCCAGCGCGCGCTTCCGGGCTCGCGCGCAATCACAAACCGCAGTAATGGCGCCCGGCCAAGCTCGATGCGGTACCGACGTGGGTCAAACCGCTCCCTGAGCTGCTTGGCTCCAGCGCCATCCAGCTGGACCTCGATCACCTCCAGACGCGCCTCCCGCCACACCACCTGGGCCGGCCGCGACAAGCCCTCCCAGACAAACGAGGTACGCAGGATGTCATGCCGATTCACCACCCGCTGGACCGCGGCAAGATAGCGGTCGAGCAGCCCACGCTCGGCAAACGCCATCTGCGACACCAGTAGGTACGGATCGCCCTTTGCCGCTAGCAAATGATGGAACAGGATGCCGTCCTGCAGCGGCGACAGGCCGTAGATGTCCTGGATGTTGCAAACCCCGCCGGGTACCGTGGCGATGATCCGGTCGATCTCGCCCGGCGTCAGCTCGATCAGCGGCAACATCTGCGGCGTGATCGCCGCACTCCGCTCGGTGATCAGGTTGGCCGCGACCGCCACCTCGTGATGGCGGCCCAGGCTTGCAGCCAGATCCGCCAGCACCGGCTTGACGAACAAGGTGCGCACCTCGATACGCAGTGACCGCAGCCGTAGACGCTCGATCATCTGCACGGCCAAGAGCGAGTGCCCTCCCAGTTCGAAGAAGTTGTCGTCCCGTCCGACCCGTTCCAGCCCCAGCAGCTCGGCCCAGATCTGCGCCAGCACCGTCTCCATCTCGCTCTGTGGCGGCGCGTAGGTCCGGCGCGCATACGCCTCGTCGCCCGGGGCCGGCAGTGCGTTTCGATCGAGCTTACCGTTCAGCGTCAGCGGAAGCGCCGCCAGCCGCACGAACGCACTCGGCACCATGTAGTCCGGCAGCCCCGCACTCACATGCGCGCGCAACCCGCCGGCAAGATCAGATTCCTCAGCTTCGGCGGCAACGACATACGCAACGAGGCGCTGCTCGCGGCGACCATCCTCGCGCGCCACCACCACCGCCTCGCGCACGCAGGCGTGGCCGCAAAGCTTTGCTACGATCTCGCCCGGCTCGATGCGGTAGCCGCGGATCTTCACCTGCTCGTCGTTGCGGCCTAAAAACTCCAGATTGCCGTCCGGCAGGTAGCGTGCCAGGTCGCCTGTCCGGTACAGCCGGTCGTCCTCGACAAAGGGACTGGGGATGAACCGCTCGGCTGTCAGCTCAGGGCGATTCAGGTAGCCTCGCGCCACCCCCGCCCCGCCAATGCAGAGCTCGCCCACCGCACCGAACGGGACCAGCCCGCCATGACGATCCAGCAAGTAGACCCGCGTGTTGGCAATAGGACGGCCAATCGGGACCATGGCCTCATCAAACTCCGCCGGGCAGCTCCAGGAAGTAACGTCGATCGCGGCCTCAGTCGGACCGTAGAGATTGTGCAGGGCCGTCCAGGGCAATACGCGCCGAACCCTATGCACACTTGTGGCAGGGAGCGCCTCGCCGCTGCATAAAACCCGCCGCAGCGATGTGCAGCGGTCAACACTCTTCGCATCCAAAAAGCTGACCAGCATGGATGGCACGAAGTGAACCGTCGTGATGCGCTGGCCGACGATCAAGTCGACCAATGCATCGGGATCTCTGTGCGCTCCGGGCGGCGCCAGTACCAGCGTTGCCCCTTCAAGCAAAGTCCAAAAGAACTCCCAGGCCGAGACATCGAAGCTAAATGGCGTCTTCTGCAACACGACGTCTGTTGCCTTCAGACCATAGGCGTTCTGCATCCAGATCAGGCGATTAACGATAGCCCGATGCTCATTCTGAGCCCCCTTGGGCGTGCCCGTGGATCCCGAGGTGTAGATCACATAGGCGAGATTGCGGGAGGTCAGGCTGAGCGCGCGCGGGTCAGGATCCACTTCCGGCAGGCTGGCCCAGGCCGGCGCCGCAGTATCGAGCTCCACCACGCGCACATTGGCCGGCACATCCGAGCCGAAGGCGGCACGGCCGGCCACATCGGCTAGCAGCAGCCGCGGCGCTGCATCGTCGAGCACCTGATGCAGCCGCGCCGGCGGATAGGCCGGGTCCAGCGGCACATACGCCCCGCCGGCCTTCAGGATCGCCAGAAGCCCCACCACCATCATCGGACTGCGCTCGACGCAGATCGCAACCGGCTGGTCCGGCCTGACGCCGAGGGCGATCAGGTGATGTGCCAGGCGGTTGGCCCGCGCATTGAGCTCGCCATAGCTCAGCCGCTCATCTTCGCAGACCACCGCCACCGCATCCGGCGCCTTGTGCACCTGCGTCTCGAACAGCTCGTGGATGCACCGCTCCGCAGGATACGGCGCCGCCGTCCGGTTCAGCTCCTCCAGCAGATATGTGCGCTCGGCAGTCGAGAGCAGCTCAATCCGGCGGACCTCTTGCTGCGCATCGGCAGCCATCGCCCGCAGCAGCGCCAGCAGATAACCACGCTGCCGCTCGATCGTCGCCTGATCAAACAGCGCCGTGGCATAAGCCAGCGTTCCGGCGATCTCCTCGCCATGCTCGCCAAGGCTCAGCTCCAGATCGAACTTGACCTGATCAAGCTCGTCCCCGGCAGCTTCGACACTCAGCCCCGGCAGGTCCAATGACCCAACCGCATTGTTCTCCCAGGCCAGCATCACCTGGAATAATGGCGTGTGATCAAGAGCCCGGGGCGGCTGCACGATCTCCACCACCTGCTCGAACGGCAGGTCCTGATGCTCCTGCGCAGCCAGCACCGTGCGCCG
>NZ_JACIHG010000009.1:0-438251 GCF_014198315.1 Bradyrhizobium sp. CIR48 | reverse complement strand
GGCAAGGTCCACAACGCAGCACTCATCGCCTGCGCCAGGAAGCTCCTCATTTACGCCAATACTGTCGTACAGCGCGGCACGCCATGGATCGAAAAAGAAGCCTAGCTCTTAATGGTTGCTACGAGAGCGAGCCTAACTCGCCTCCGCGAGCCTCACCGTCTCGGTGCTGCGATAGATCGCAAGGTCGCGCGAGCCGACGAAGATCGCGCGCGGCTTCAATCCGTAGAAGCGGCGGATCGAATGGCTGAAATGCGTGGAGTCGGGATAGCCGATGTCCTGCGCGAGATGGGCGAGGTTGAGGTCCTGGTTGGCGAAGTGCAGCAGATGCCGTGCGCGCTTCCAGGCGCGGAAGGAGCGGAACGAGATGCCGGTCTCCTCCTTGAACAGATGCAGGAAGCGCGAGGCCGAGAGCCCTGCTTCCGCCGCACAGGTGTCGGCCGTCACCGGCTCGCCCGAGAAACGCTCGATGCGGGCGACGGCGCGGGTCACGCGCGGATCGAGCTCGCGGCGGGCGAGCGCCTCGCCAAAGCACATCTCGTCGAATTCGGCGGTGGTGATGTCGCCATAGCGGCGCTGGCGTAGGAGCGCGTAGGCGGCGAGGATCTTACGGGCATAGACAGCCTTGTCCGGCCCGCGCAGCCGCTCGGCCAAGGCCTCGATCACGCCATCCGGCATGCTTTCCGGCTCGAGGGTCACGCTGATTGCAGTGCGGTAGTCGCTGGCGATGGAATGCCGCTGGTTCGGCAGGGTCACGATCAATTCGTCCGACGTGTGGACGTCGTCGATCGTCAGGTGCAGGCTGCCTTTCACGGCGACGTAGATATGGCAACAGCCGGGGGTCCGCTTGCGAGGGCGTCCGAGCAGGCCAGCATAGAAGACCCGCTCCGGCGTGATCAGCATCAGATGGTCGGATTCGCGACCTTTATCTTCCATTGGGATCCTCCTCGCGCGGCTCTCTGGCCGCTGCGGACGGAGGTCACCTTAGCGGAAATTTGGGCGCTGTCACGACGCGATAGCGCTGTCAAAAGACACGCGCCGTCGTTCCGGGGCGGTCCGTAGGACCGAACCTCAGGTGCGCAATTGGGCACCGGGAACCTCGAGATTCCCAGCTGCGCAAGGGCGCACCATAGTCGATGCTGCGCATCGCCCCGGAATGACGACCTAAAACTTACGCCCTCACGCGCCGTGCAACATTCTGCTCGGCGCCAGCCTTCTGTTCCGCAGCAACCGCACGCTTGAAACCGTCCCGCTGCTGCAGGCGGGCCCAATAGGCTGCGACATTTGGCCCAAAATCCTTGGCAAGCCCGATGTTGTCGGCCAGCCGAAGCGCATAACCGATGACAATGTCAGCGGCGGTGAAGCGGCCGGCGCACAATGTTTCGGCATTGGCCGTCGCGGCCTCGACGGCGCGCAACCGGCCCAGGAACCATTTTGCATAGTCGCCGGCGACCTGCGGATTGCGCCGCTCCTCCGGCTCGAGCTGGGTGTATCGGAGCACCAGCGTCTGCGGGAAGGTTAACGTGGCGTCGCTGAAATACATCCAGTTCAGGAACGCGCCATAGGCGGGATCTTCCGGCCCGACCATCAGCGGCGTCGGGCCATGCTCGATGCCGAGATAGTGGCAGATGCCGGAGGATTCGGTCATCTTCGTCTCGCCGTCGACCATGAAGGGAATTGTGCCGAGCGGATTGAGCGCGAGATATTCCTTGGCGAAGACCCGCGGCGGGAATGGCAGCATCTTCAGCTCATACGGCAGCCCCATCTCCTCCAGCATCCAGAGCGGGCGGAACGAGCGCGCGGCGTCGCAGTGATAGAGCGTGATCATCAGGCGTTTCCTTTGCTGCCGGGCAGCGTGCCCATCATCTTGCACAGGACCATCAGCATGACCTCGTCGGCACCGCCGCCGATCGAGGTCAGGCGGCTGTCGCGATAGGCGCGGCTGACCGGCGTCTCGTTGGTAAAGCCCATTCCGCCCCAATATTGCAAGCAGGCGTCGGTGAGCTCGCGGCCGAGCCGGCCAGCTTTCAGCTTGGCCATGGTGGCGAGCTTGGTCACGTCCTCGCCGGCCACCAGCTGCTCGGCGGCCCGATAGATCAGCGCGCGCAGCAGCTCGACCTCGGTCTGCATCTCCGCCAGCTTGAAGTGTACCACCTGGTTGTCGAGGATCGACTTCCCGAAGGCCTTGCGGTTGCGGGTATACTCGACGGTCTGATCGATGATGTATTCATGCGCCTTCAGGCAGGCCGCCGCGCCCCAGAGCCGCTCCTCCTGGAATTGAATCATCTGATAGGTAAAGCCCTTGCCCTCCTCGCCGATCCGGTTGCGCTTGGGCACGCGGACATTGTCGAAGAAGATCTGCGCGGTGTCGGAGGAGCGCATGCCCATCTTGTCGAGCTTGCGGGCGACGGTGACGCCCTTGCTCTTCATGGGCACGCAGATCAGCGATTTGTTGCGGTGAACGGGCCCGTCGCCGGTGTTGGCGAGCAGGCAGATCCAGTCGGCCTGCGTGCCGTTGGTGATCCACATTTTGCCGCCGGTGATGACGTAGTCGTCGCCGTCGGAGCGCGCCTGGGTCTTGATCGAGGCGACGTCGGAGCCCGCACCGGGCTCGGAGACGCCGATGCAGGCGACGAAATCGCCGGAGATCGAGGGCGCCAGGAACTCGCGGCGCACCTCATCCGAGCCGAACCGCGCCAGCGCGGGCGTCGCCATGTCGGTCTGCACCCCGATCGCCATCGGCACGCCGCCGCAGGTGATGGCACCCAGCTCCTCCGCCATCATCAGCGCATAGGAGTAGTCGAGCCCGGAGCCGCCGAACTCCACGGGCTTGTTCAGGCCGAGGAAGCCGAGGCTGCCCATCTTCTTGAACAGCTCATGCGCCGGGAAGATGTCGGCCTTTTCCCATTCATCGACATGAGGATTGATCTCGTTGGCGATGAACTTTTGTAAGCTACGGCGAATGTCGTCGTGGTCGGCGGTGAATAGCATTCTTTCCCCTTTTTCATTCCGGGCGAGCGAAGCGCGAACCCGGAATCCAGAGATCAGGTCCTACAATGTCGAGATTCTCCGATGCGCAATTGCGCATCGTAGTTCGACGCTTGGCGTCGCCCCACGGTGGTGATCACAACCCCATCTGCCGCGATGCCAGATCCTTCATGATCTCCTCGGTGCCGCCGCCGATGGCGTTGACCTTGACCTCGCGGTAGATGCGCTCGGCCTTGATGCCGCGCATGAAGCCGGCGCCGCCGAAGATCTGCACGGCTTCCGAGGCGCAGAAGGCCATGGTCTGCGTCGCCTGGTTCTTCATCATGCAGATTTCGGCGACCGGGCTCTCGCCCTGCTCGAGCCGCCAGGCCAGCATCTCCAGCATCGCCTGTGACGCCGCCACCTTCTGCGCCATGTCGACGATCTTGTGCCTGATGACCTGGTGCTGCGCCAGCGGCTTGCCAAACGTCTTGCGCTCCCTGGCGTAGGCGATCGCCTCGTCCAGGCAAACCCGCGCGAAGGCGGTGCAGCCGGCCGCCATGCCCATGCGCTCGCTGTTGAAATTCTGCATGATGATCTTGAAGCCCTGGCCTTCCTCGCCGATCAGGTTTTCGGCCGGGACGCGGCATTGGTCGAAATGCAGCGTCGCGGTGTCGGAGGCCCACCAGCCCATCTTCTTCAGCTTGGTCCTGGACAGGCCGGGCGTGTCGCCCTCGATCAGGAGCAGGCTGACCCCGCCGGCACCTTCGCCGCCCGTGCGCACAGCAACGGTCAGATAGTCGGCGCGGACGCCTGAGGTGATGAAGGTCTTCTCACCGCTCACGACGTAGTGATCGCCGTCGCGCCGCGCCCTTGTGGCGAGGTTCGCGACATCGGAGCCGCCGCCCGGCTCGGTGATCGCGAGCGCGGAGATCTTGTCGCCTGACAGCACCTGCGGCAGCACGCGGGCTTTAACCTCCGGCCGTGCCGCCCGCGCAATCGGTGGCGAGCCGATGGTGTGACTCATCAGGCTGGCGCTGACGCCTCCGGCGCCCGCGCGCGCCAGCTCCTGACTGGCCACGATCTTCATGAACTGGTCGGCAGCAATCCCGCCATATTCCTCGGGGAATCCCAGCCCCAACAGGCCGATCTCGGCCGCCTTGCGATAGAGCGCGCGCGGGAATTCGCCAGCCTCGTCCCACTCATGGGCGAACGGGGAGATCTCCTTCTCGACGAAGCGGCGCATCATTTCGCGGAAGGCATCGTGCTCGGCGGTATAGAACGGGCTCTTCATCGCAGTCTCGCCTCGCGGACGGATTCGTCTCGTTCACCATGGCCGGAACATCGGCTGCTCACTTGCGCAGAGTGGCTGACTAAAGAACCACTGCGGCGCAGGCCATGGCCTAGCAACTCAACGCAAGACGATTTTGACCCCTCGCGCGCCAACTCCAAGAAAAAAACACGTCGATGCACCAACTCCGGCTGGTCCCCAGGGCCACGCCGGGCATGGTGCACGCCAATAGGGATGCTGGCGGCAAAGGCCGCCGAGGGAGGAATTCTTGGCCGTTCGTTACTACGACTGGATCGTTCACCATGGCCGCCGCACGCCTGACAAGGTCGCGCTGGTCGATCTTGCGAGCGAGCGCCGCTTCACCTACGCACAGCTGGACGCCCGCGTCTCGCGCCTCGCCTCATTCCTGCGCCATACGCTGAACGTCTCACGCGGCGACCGCGTCGCGGTGCTGGCCCTGAACACGACCGATACGCTGGAGGTGCAGTTCGCCTGCGGCCGCCTCGGCGCGATCTTCGTGCCGCTGAACACCCGCCTCACCGTTCCCGAGCTTCAGTTCATCACCGGCGACTGCGCACCGAAGGTGATGATCCACGACGCCGATCTCACCGAGACCGCGCTCAGCGTCGCAAAGCTGTGCGGCATTGCGACCAGCCTGCTGCTCGGGCCCGGCGGGGCCTATGAGGCCGGCATCGCCGGCGCAAAGCCGCTCGAGGCGATCGAGCAGGTCACGCTCGATGACGTCTCGACCATCATGTACACGTCGGGCACGACGGGACATCCGAAGGGCGCGACCATCACCCATGGCATGACCTTCTGGAATTGCGTCAATCTCGGCGGCCCCGCCTGTATCGGGCCGTCCTCGGTGCTGCTCACCGTGCTGCCGCTGTTCCACACCGGCGGGCTGAATTGCTACACCAATCCGGTGCTGCATGCCGGCGGCACCGTGATGATCATGCGCGCGTTCGATCCCGGCACTGCGCTCGGCCTGATCAACGATCCCGCGCAGGGCATCAACGTGTTCTTCGGCGTGCCCGCGATCTACCAGTTCATGGCGCAGCACCCCGCCTTCGCGACGACCGATCTCGGCCGGCTGATCGTCGGCGGCGTCGGCGGCGCGCCGATGCCGGTGCCGCTGTTGAAAGTGTGGGAGGCGCGCGGAGTCGCGCTCCAGCAGGGCTACGGCATGACCGAGACCTCGCCGGCCGTGCTGGTGCTCGACCGCGAGGATGCGGCGCGAAAGGCCGGCTCCGCCGGCAAGCCCGTGCTGCACACCGAAGTGCGCATCGTGCGCCCTGACGGCAGCGACGCCGATGTCGGCGAGCTCGGTGAGCTCTGGGTCAAGGGGCCGAACATCACGCCGGGCTACTGGAACAGGCCGGAGGCGAACAAGACCTCCTTCACCGACGGCTGGCTGCACACCGGTGACGCGACGCGCGTCGACGAGGAGGGCTTCTACTACATCGTCGACCGCTGGAAGGACATGTACATCTCCGGCGGCGAGAACGTCTATCCGGCCGAGGTCGAGAACGTCCTGCATCAGCTCGCGGCCGTTGCCGAAGCTGCCGTGATCGGCATTTCCGATCCCCAATGGGGCGAAGTGGGCCTTGCTATCGTCGCGGTCAAGCCGGGCCAAAAGCTGACCGAGGTCGATGTCCTCGCGCATTGCGCGGCCAATCTGGCGCGCTTCAAATGTCCGCGCCAGATCCGCTTCGTCGAGGCCCTGCCGCGCAACGCCACGGGCAAGATCCACAAGCCGACCTTGCGCAAGGAGTTCTCGGTGGCCTCCGAAGTCGACAAGAAAGTCGCCAACGCCTGATCCAGGCGCCCCTCGCGGGCGCTTTTTTCTTTTTTGAAGTGCCTGCTCGACTCAACAAGAAACCCCAAGGAATTTCCATGAAGAACAAGAAACTCGTCCTGCTCGCCGCGGCAACTGCTCTGACGCTACTCTCCACCCAGGGCGCTTTCGCGCAGAAGAAATACGACACCGGCGCCAGCGACACCGAGATCAAGATCGGCAACGTCGAGGCCTATTCCGGTCCGGCCTCCGCCTACGGCATCATCGGCAAGACCGAGGAAGCCTATTTCAAGATGGTCAACGACCAGGGCGGCATCAACGGCCGCAAGATCAACTGGATCTCCTACGATGACGGCTATTCGCCGCCCAAGACCGTGGAGCAGGTCCGCAAGCTGATCGAGAGCGACGAAGTATTCCTGATCTTCAACGCGCTGGGCACCCCGACCCAGACCGCCGTGCAGAAATATCACAATGCCAAGAAGGTGCCGCAGCTGTTCCTCGCCACCGGCGCCAGCAAGTGGAACGACCCGAAGAATTTTCCCTGGACCATGGGCTTCCAGCCCAGCTACCGGGTCGAGGCGCGGATCTTCGCCAAATACATCCTGCAGGCCAAGCCAGATGCCAAGGTCGCGATCTTCTATGCCAATGACGATTTCGGCAAGGACTACGTCGCCGGCATCAAGGAGATCTTCGGCGACAAGGCCTCCTCGCTGGTCGTCGCGGAGGAGAGCTACGAGACCACCGAGCCGTCGATCGATTCCCACATCGTCAAGCTGAAGGGAACCGGCGCCAACGTCTTCGTCAACATCTCGACGCCGAAATTCGCGGCACAGGCGATCAAGAAGATCGCCGAGCTCGAATGGAAGCCGATGCATGTGATGACCGACGTCTCGATCTCGATCGGCGCCGTGATGAAACCCGCGGGCCTCGACGCGTCGGAAGGCGTGCTGTCGGCGACCTATCTGAAGGACGCGTCGGATCCGCAATGGAAGGACGACGAAGGCATGAAGAAGTTTCTCGCCTTCATCGACAAATACATGCCGGGCGCCAACGTCTCCGACACCAACCTCGTCTACGGCTATGCCGCCGCGCAGACCCTGGCACAGACGCTGAAGCAGTGCGGAGACAATCTGACGCGAGAGAACGTGATGAAGCAGGCCGCCAGCCTGAAGGACTTTACGCCCGATACGCTGATCCCCGGCATCAAGATCAACACCGGCGCCAACGATTTCGCGCCGATCGAGCAGCTCAAGATGATCCGCTTCAAGGCCGGCCAGTGGGAGCTGTTCGGCGATATCATCAGCGCCGAAACGGGCGGTTAGTTGCACATGATGGCCGTGGGCGATGGCGCGCAGCTCGCGCCTTCGCCCGCCGCCATGCGGATCTCCGCCACCGGCAGACCCAGCCGGCGATCGTCGCCGGCGGCCGCAAAGCGCGGACATGTCCATGCCAGTATCGCCGTGCCTGATGACGGTCGATCGAGTTGCAGGACGAAAGCACCGGCGTCGATCGCGATCGCTGCATCGGCGACCCGCATGCCGTCGAGATAAAATCTTACCCCGATCCGATCCAAAGGCTCGCGAATCTCGGGCGATACGATGCGGATGATGCTGCGTCCGGGCGACACCTTGATCCGCAAGGCAGCTTCCGGCTCACTCCAGCGAAAGCTGTGGCCCTGCCAGACCTCGCACGCGTGGAAGCCGGCTTGCGCCATCACCTCATCCCCGAGACGCGACAGCTTCGTGCCAGCGGGCTCGCTGCCGCCCTGAATGCAATCGAGGCGCTGAAAGTGAATCAGTGAGGCGATATAGCGCTTCAGCCAACGCGCGATGCTGTCGGGAGAGCCGCCCATGGTGAGCATGGTCAGCACACAGCGGGCATAGACTGCGGAGAGGCGCGCTGAACTGCGCGCAGAGCGGCCGCCGACCAACGCGATCACGCCCCAGCGCCCGAGCGCCTGCACGCTTTCGCCGTTCACTCGAGCGGATCGCATCCGTGCGCCGAGGGCACTCCGCGCAAGCGCGGTGTCGAAATCGTCGCGCTTGCTCCACTCGGTGGGCACTTCCAGCAGCTCGCTACCGGGATCACGGTGCGCCTCGCCGAGATAGCGGATCTCGCCCCGAACGAAATCGAGCGTGAACGTCTTCAGCTCGCCGATCTTGCCTATGTAATAGTGATGGAAGCGCGCCTCTTGCAGATAACCAATGGCATGGCCTCTCGCGTGATATGCCGCAGCCAGCACCCATTCGGCGAAATGGCCGAGCTCCTCGCGCAGGCCGCCGCATTCCCAATAAACGTCGCGCCGCGTCACGAAGCACTGATCAAGCACTTTGCGCCAGGGATGCCGCTTCATGCCGAACTCGATGTCGGCCTGGTACATCGCAGCCTCCGCCACGGACAATCGATTGTGGCAGATCGGAACCGAATGGCAGGAAAAGCCGGCCCACTCGGGATGAGCCTCGATGGCGCGGATGCACAGCTCGATCACATCGGGCGCGGGCCAGCAGTGCGATTCGGTGAAGAACAGATAGCTGCCGCGGGCTTTGGTTGCGCCGAATGCGCACAGCCCGATATCGTGTTCGGAATCAGTGAACTCGAGGCGAGCCTCGTCGCCGGCCAGCGCCTTCAACGCCTCGCGCGTCTTGAAATCCGGTGGCACGACCAGGATGATTTCGTAAAGCGACTTGTCCGCGGTCTGCGATGTCCAGCCGAGCCAGGACTGCTCCCATTGCCCGCGATGATATTCGAGCGGGATGATGATGGAGAACAGCGGAGATTCGCCGAGGCATGGGGCGCGCGCGTTCTGCATACCCCCTTATAGACGCAGGCAACGCCATTCCGGATTCTTTCTTGCGGACTATACCGACAGAAACAGTGCGAAGGATTCTTCCACCGTGCGGCGCAGATGCTTTCCGTACAACGCATGGTTGGCGTCGCCGGGCCCGACCCTCCCCAGCGACGGCTTCGGGACGTTCCGGAGCGGTACGTAGGCGATCGGCGCTGCGATCGGCGTGAGCTGTGAACCAGGCCCGGCGCGGAGCGTCGAGATGATGCCGTACATCTCGCCGGCGACCGTCGGCCGCGACACCGTGATCACGCGATGCTGGCCGTGCTTGATGATGACGAGGTAGATGAAGCCTGACTGATGCGGGACGGCGACCTCGCCGGTATGATCGTAGGCGGTATCGGTGCGATCGCCCTCCCGAAAGACCAGCGAAGACACCTTCGGCTCCCAGACGATCTCGGTGCGGTACGCGAAGATCGCGTCCTTGTCGCCGAACGACGGCCGCAGCGTGATGTAGACGTCCTCGAGCCAGGTCACGGCGCGATGCGCATAGGAGCCAAGACTGTCGGGAGCGACATCGTTGGCGGCCTGAGGCGCCGCCACGACGGGACTCTTCCGCAAGGAGACGCCTAGCGCCTGCTCCAGCCGGACCGTCGTCGCCAGCGTAAACGGCCGTCGGCCGCCGAGCACCTTCTCCAGCGTCGACAGGCTGAGCTTGGCCTGCTCGGCCAGCGTCTGCCGGGAGATCCGGCGTCTGGCGAGCTCCTCGCGAATGGTCTCGGCGATCTCGCGGCTCTGCTCGTCCGAAAGCTGCTTGTCGGCGGATTTGTCCTGAATCTGCATCGCTAACCCTGCTCCAGCACGGCCATTCTAGCAGGGCGGACAAACCAGCACAAAACCGCACATGGGCGCCCCACGGCGGCCTGCGCGGGCCGGCCGCGGCGGAACATGACCGATCATTCTGCTCGCGAAATCGGCCCCTCCCAGCGAATGCTCAGAGCCAGCAAACGTCCTTTCGGGAGCAGGCCAATGGACACCTACGACACAGCCGACAACGACGAGCACCCCATGTTGAAGGGGCTGATCAAGCTCGGATTGTTTCTTCTCGCGCAGGGCATCGCGGTGATGCTGATGGCCTTCGTGGCCCTGCTCGTCAGCTTCGGGACCAGTTGGTCGGCCACGACAGATCAGGCCAGCCTGCTCCAGCCCGGCGACGCCAAGTCCGGCTCCCTCTTCCTGAAGGAGGATGGCACCACCACCGAAGCGATCCGCCTCGGCACCGACATCGATATCACGGTCTCGGGCCCGACGCTGCGCGCGCGCGTCACCCAAATCTTCCGCAACCCGACCAAGGACTGGGTCGAAGCAACCTATGTCTATCCGCTCGCGGCCGGCGGCGCCGTCGATACGCTGAAGATGGTGGTCGGCGACCGCGTCATCGTCGGCGACATCAAGGAGCGGCAGCAGGCCCGCGTGATCTACGAAGAGGCGCGCCGCACCGGTCAGAGAGCCGCGCTCACCGAGCAGGAGCGGCCGAACATCTTCACCAACTCGGTTGCCAATATCGGCCCCGGCGAAACCGTGCTGGTGCAGATCGAATATCAGGAACCCGTGCATCAATCCGGCAACGAATATTCGCTGCGCCTGCCGCTGGTGGTCGGACCGCGCTACAATCCGGCGCCGATCGTCCAGAGCGTCGACTTCCGCAAGGACGGATCGGGCTGGGGCGCGACGACCTCGGACCCGGTCCCGGACCGCGACCGCATCTCGCCGCCTGTGCTCGATCCCGCCAGGAATGCACCGGTCAATCCGACCAGCATCACGGTGCGCCTGAAGGCCGGCTTCGCGCTCGGCGAGGTCAAGAGCCACCACCATAAGGTCAAGGTCGAAAGTCCGGACAACACGGATCGTGTCATTACGCTCGCCGACGGTGCCGTCCCCGCCGACCGCGACTTCGAGCTGACCTGGAAACCCGCCGCCGAGAAGGCACCGTCTGTCGGCTTGTTCCGCGAACATGTCGGCGACGCCGACTACCTGCTCGCCTTCGTCACTCCGCCCAGCGCAGAACAGACGACACAAAAGCCATTGCCGCGTGAGGTCGTGTTCGTGATCGACAATTCGGGCTCGATGGGCGGCACGTCGATCGTCCAGGCCAAGGCCAGCCTCGCCTACGCTCTGTCGCGGCTCCAGCCGACCGACCGCTTCAACGTCATTCGCTTTGACGATACCATGGACATGCTGTTTCCCGCCTCCGTGCCGGCAGACGCGGCCCATGTCGGTGATGCCACCTCGTTCGTGAGCGCGTTGCAGGCACGCGGCGGCACCGAGATGGTGCCGGCAATGCGCGCCGCGCTGGCCGACAAGCTCGGCGACACCGGCATGGTTCGCCAGGTCGTCTTCCTGACAGACGGCGCAATCGGCAACGAGCAGCAATTGTTCGAAACGCTCAATGCAATGCGCGGCCGCTCGCGCGTCTTCATGGTCGGCATCGGGTCGGCGCCCAACACCTATCTCATGACACGCGCCGCCGAGCTCGGCCGTGGCGCCTTCACCCATATCGGTTCCGTCGAGCAGGTGGAGGAGCGCATGCGCAGCTTGTTCGCCAAGCTGGAAAACCCGGCCGTAACCGGCCTTACCGCGAAATTCTCCGAGGCCAACGCCGACATCACCCCGGCGATCATCCCCGACGTCTATCGCGACGAGCCGCTGGTGCTGGCAGCAAAGCTCGACAAGCTCGCAGGCTCCCTCGAGATCAAGGGGCGGGTCGGCGATCGGCCATGGTCGGTAACGCTGCCGCTGCAAAATGCCGCCGAAGGCAACGGCCTGTCGAAACTCTGGGCCAGGCGCAAGATCGGTGACGCCGAAGTGGCGCGCGCCATGCGGGAGCTCGCGCCCGAGGAAGCCGACAAGGCGATCCTGGCGCTGGCGCTCGACCATCAGATCGTCACGCGCCTGACCAGCCTTGTCGCCGTCGACAAGACGCCGAGCCGGCCCGAAGGCGCGCCGCTCAAGCTCAGCGAATTGCCGATCAACCTGCCGGCCGGCTGGGATTTCGAGAAGATGTTCGGCGAACGGCCGCAGATCCCCTCGCAGTTGCGTGAACGCCACGCCGATGCGCGCACCTCACCCGCCGCGCGGCGTCCGACACCCGCAGCGCCTGACGCGATCCGTCTGCCCAAGACAGCAACTTCGGCCGAGCTGAAGATGATCGCAGGCCTGGTCCTGATCGTGCTCGCCCTGATCCTGTTCGTGTTCAACCGGCGTCGGCTCTTGCTCACCGACGCCGCTTGAGAGAGGAGCCTCCCCGAGCTCCTCTGTTAGCGCGCGCGGCTGCCCGTCCCATACCAACGGCCGCGCGCGCCTTTTTCTCTGTCATTGTGACGAGCGAAGTGACGAGAGTAGATGTCATGCTCCGCCTCTTATCTCCCCTGGTTCTGGCACTGATCGGACTCATCCTGTTCGGCGACGGCGCCTACATCCATGCCAAGGCGTGGCTGGCGCAGGTGCTGCTGGAGCGTGCATTCGACAAGAGCCTTGCGACGGGCGAGGTGATCAAACCATGGGCATGGGCCGATACCTGGCCGGTCGCGCGGATCGAAGTGAAGCGGATTGGCGCCAGCGCGATCGTGCTGGAAGGTACGAGCGGCCAGGCGCTCGCCTTCGGGCCGGGCCACATCCATCAAACGGTTGATGCCGGCGAGCGTGGAGTTGCCGTATACGCAGCGCATCGTGACACCCATTTCCGCTTCTTGCGGAATGTTGCCGTCGGAGACGTCATTGAGGTCACCCGCCGCGACGGCAAGCATTTTCGCTATCGGGCGGATTCTTCGGCCGTTGTCCGTTTCGACGCGTCGGGCATCGCCCCCTCGACGCAGGGCGTGGAACTCGTGCTCGCGACCTGCTGGCCGTTCGACGCCGTTACGTCCGGCCCGGAGCGCTACGTCCTGCATGCCACCTTGATCGAAACGCGTGAATAGCGGTTCGCAATCGACCCATCCGGGAACGATCGAGCCTTCTCAAACCGCGCCGGACACGCCGGGTCCATCGCGTTTGACGCGACCGTGAACTGGCGCCGCCGACCAGAGACCTGTAAGAAGGTTCCATTGTTTTTGGACGTTGTAATTTGCGAAAGCTCGATAGATGGACGACGAGTTCAGGCAGCGCCTCGAACAGCGATTGGAGCAGCTCGAAAATCGCGTCGCGCTGCTCGAAAGGAATCAGGATCTCATCGCCGCCGGACAAAGACGATCCTCGCTCCGGAGCCTCTGGCGGCGTCCGCCGATGTGGACCTTCGAGCAATATCCACCGCGCCTGCTCAACCTGAGGGCTTTCCCGCCAGCCCCCTCGATCCATGAGAATGCACCGCGGATCGCGATGGTCACGCCGAGCTACAACCACGCGCAATATCTCGGCGCCACGATCGACAGCATCGTGAGCCAGAACTATCCGAACCTGTATTACCACGTGCAGGACGGCGCCTCGATCGACGGCACGGCTGATCTCCTGAAGGGCCGCGGCGAGAGCATCAGCTGGAAGAGCGAACCTGACAGCGGGCAATCGAACGCCATCAATCTCGGCTTCGCCGGCGTCGACAGCGAGATCATGGCCTATCT
Organism: Bradyrhizobium sp. CIR48; assembly: GCF_014198315.1. NCBI lineage: Bacteria > Pseudomonadati > Pseudomonadota > Alphaproteobacteria > Hyphomicrobiales > Nitrobacteraceae > Bradyrhizobium > Bradyrhizobium sp. CIR48. The sequence goes on along the minus strand of NZ_JACIHG010000009.1, from coordinate 424,800 downwards.
CAACAGCGACGACATGCTGCTGCCGGGGACGCTGGCCTATGTCGCCAACTACTTCACGTCGCATCCGCATGTCGACATCGTCTATGGCCATCGCGTCTTCGTCGATCGCGAGGGACTCGAGGTTGGCCGTGCCGTGCTGCCGCCCCATGACGGGCGCGCGCTGCAATATGCCGACTATATCCCGCAGGAGACGATGTTCTGGCGCAGGCGCGTGTGGGACAGAGTCGGTCCGATCGACGAGAGCTTCCACTACGCGATGGATTGGGACTTCATCCTGCGGGCGCAGGCCGCGGGATTCAAATTCGTGCGCCTGCCGCGATTTCTCGCCTGCTTCCGAATCCATGATGCCCAGAAGACGGCATCGACCTACGCGATCGGCGTCCGGGAGATGGGCATACTGCGGCGCCGCGCTCTCGGCTTCGATCCGACACAGATTCAGATTCGCCGCGCCATCGCCCCCTATCTCGCGAGGCAGGTCATCTTTCACTACGCCCACAAGCTGAGCCTGCTAGGATACTGAGCGGGCGGCGATCACCCACCTCGTGCCGCATGGTCATCGTGATCGAGCCAGATCCGCTCGAGCCCGATGCCGAGAGGTCGCGCGTCGGGGCTCAGTCCGAGATCCGCGGGCGAGCGTGGATCGGATAGCGACAGGCTGATGGTCAGCGTCCCGTCGGCGGCAATCGCGGCGGGATCGAGCATCAACCTGCGCAAGCCCGCGAACGCCTCTCTCGAGAATGTCAGTTGCTGCGGCGCTCCATTGCCGACGCGGCATGCCGCCTGCAATTGCGGATTCCTCTCGGAAATGAAGGCCCGGCACGCCAGCACAAGCTCAACCGGCCGTGACGGAATGGGATGGACCTCGAACCGGAGCACGCAATTCCTGGCAATGGACCAGGTGCCCCATTGCTCCGGCTCGCTCCATCCCTCGATCAACGCGGCGACGCCCGCTCCGCCATGCGCGAATTCGAGCTGCTTTGCGCCGAGGACCGGCGCGGACACGGGAGCCTTCAGAGCGGCCGGATCGAACGGCCCCTGATCCGGAACGAACTGCGCGATCACGCGCACTGCATCCGCAATCGAATTGAGCCCAAGCGCAGAACCATCCAGCTCGTAAGCCACACGGTTCGGTCCGGTCACGCGAACACCCCGGCCGGGTGGCGGCCGGTCCGCTAGGCGGGCAGGAATGATGATGTCGGCGACGTCGAACCCATGCGTGCGCGCGAGTTCGCTGATGGTCTGCACGGTCCGATCATACAGGGGCGGCCGATGGTTGATGTCGGTCGCGAGCGCCTGCGCCAACGCCTTGAAGTCGAGCCGCACCTCGTCGTGATCCGCCAGCAGCAGACGCTTGAGGACAAGCATGTCCTTGGCGATGAAGAGCTGGAGCGCGTTGAGATCGGGAAGTTGGGGATCCTCGTCAATGGGTCCGAAATCGCGCGCTCCTCGCGGCGTCTCGAGCAGATCAGTGGTCTCGAAGAACAGCGCGTGACCGGTGCTGTGCTGCGAGAATCCGGCCATGCTCAGCGGCCGCGACAGCCGGATGAAACTGTCGGTCAGCGCAGCGTTGGCGATGCCGGACGCCACATCGGGCGATAGACCGATGAAATAGCGGCCGCCGATCGCACGCATTCGATCGATGACGCTGCGGCGGACGAACGAATTGTAGATCATCGGCAGATGCGCATAGTTCGCCTGGAAACCGAAGATGCGCCTCAGTTCGTCGCGCGACGAAACTCGCTGTGCGGACGAGGTGAGGTCGATCTCGGCGAGCAGCTGGTTGCGGAAGGCTGGATGGTAGTAGCTCGGCCAGTGATAGGTGTAGGCGCTCCAGCTCAGGAGATCGATGTTTCGGCCGGAGAGCATCTCCGATGCCGCGGCGCATGCATAGGGCATCAGCCCGTCGTCGTCGCCGATGAAGGCAACGTACTCGCCCGAGGCGTGGCCGAGCGCTACCTCCCAATTGTCGGTCATGGTCAGAACGACCTCGCTGGCAAAATGCCTGAAGCGATCGTCCTGGAGGTCTGCGACGATCTTCTCAATCTCGGGATTGCCGCCATTGTTCTGAACGATGAACTCGCAATCTGCATGCGCAGGCTGGCACGCCATGGTCGCGAGCGCGTGGCGAAGCGTGTCGGGACGATCGAGGGTCGGCACCACGATGGACAGCAGCGGCATGATCACCATTTTGAAAGAATGAGGGTCACGGTTTCCTAGCATCTTGCCGGACCGTTCGCACTTTCGCCAAAAGTCTCGTGATGCTAGCCTTATCGTCAGATCCTGCCCATTCCGTCTCGCGGCATGGAGCGGCCACGATCAGCCCCCGAAGCCGGCGCGCGGGCGCGCGTTGCAACAAGAACAAGAAGTGAGGGAAGCGCATGGAAGCTCAAGTGCCCGCCGCATCGGTTTCTCCGCGCCCATGGTCTCCATCGCCCGATGCCGGAGAGATCGTCAAGGGCATCCACGCCATGCTGCACCCGCACAACATCGTGCTGGTGGGCGCGACCGACAAGCCCGGCAATTATGCCGAACGCATCTGGAATAACCTGATCAAGTACGGTTACGAGGGCGGCCTCTATCCGGTCAACGCCAAGCGGGAAACCATCTGGGGCGTCCCCTGCTACAAGGATTTTGCGAGCCTCCCGGAAAAGCCGGATCACGTTCTGGTGCTGGTGCCGGCGCGCTTTGCCGTACAGGTGATCCGCAATGCCGCGGCCGCCGGCGCACGGTCGGCCACCATCGTCACCTCGGGCTTCAGCGAGTTGCAGGATGACGAGAGCCAGAAGCTCGCCGCCGAATTGCAGGCGGCGATACGCGAGACGGGCCTTGCGGTCACCGGACCGAACTGCCTCGGCAATCTGAGCGCCGGCGAGAAGCTTTTCACCAACATCGACGACCGCATCGTCACCATGGAACAGGGCGCGGTGGCGATCGCAGGACAGTCCGGTGCGATCGTCATGGCGATCCGCCAAGCGCTGGAGGATCGGGGTGTCGGCGTCGGCTACATGGTGACATCGGGCAATGAGGCCGGGCTCGAGACGCCGGACCTGATGCGCTATTTCGCCGAGGATCCCAGCATCAAGGTGATCGTCGTCTACCTCGAAGGCGTACGCAACACCAAGGCGTTCCGCGATGCCTGCAAGGCAGCGCGCGCTGCCAGCAAACCCGTGATCGCACTCAAGCTCGGTTCGTCCGAGGGTGGCCGCGCCGCGGCGATGGCACATACGGGTGCGCTTGCAGGCTCGATCGAGACGTTCGACGCCATTGCAACGCGCGAAGGCGTCATCCGAGTCGGCGGCCTCGACGAGCTGATCGAGACCACCGAATGCTTCGTTCATTGCGGCGTGCCCAAGGGCGACCGGCTCGCGGCGGTCACGCTGTCCGGCGGCAAGCGCGGCATGCTGCTGGACACCTTCTATGCCGAGGGCCTGAACTTTGCGCCGCTCAGCCCGCACGTCGGCTCCGAGCTTGCGAAGATGCTCGGCCCGGGGTCGATTGTCGGCAACCCGCTCGATGCCGGCTTTGCCGCGGTGGTCGATCCCTCCGTCTACATGAAGTCGATCAAGCTGATGATCGACGATCCCGATATCGACATCGTCATCGTGGATGCCGAGCTGCCGAAAGCTTCGCACGAGCTGCGCGAGCGAAATTTGCGTATCGTCGACGACATGGCGCGCCAGGGCGGCAAGCCCGTGATCTATATCAGCGCGATGTCGATCGGCTTCACCGAGTTCACCAAGACCTTGCGCAAATCGCTGCCGCATCTAGCGGTCATGCAGGGCATGGACCGGGCGGTGACCGCGATCAAGTCGCTGCTCGACTACGCCAGGCTGCGCAAGGAGGTGCCCGATATCGTCCCGAGCTCGAAACCTGCCGCGCGCGCCGTGCTGGAGAAGGCGCTGAAATCGGCGAGCGGCGCCGCGCTCGACGAGGTCGCCTCGAAAAAGCTCCTGAAGGCCTATGGCATTCCGATCTCGAAGGAGGCGATCGCACAGACCGCAGCCGAGGCGGTGAAGATCGCCAAGCAGATCGGCTTTCCGGTCGTGGCGAAACTCGTCAGCGCCGAGATCCTGCACAAATCCGACATCGGCGGCGTGGTGTTGAACTTGAACAGTCCGGCCGAGGTGAAGACGGCGTTCGCCGACATCACCGCGCGGGTCGCGAAGCTGAAGGGCAAGCCGAAGCTGGACGGCATTTTGATTGCGCAGCAGGTCAAGGCCGAGCTCGAGCTCGTCGTCGGCGCCTCGCTCGATGCCGAGATGGGACCTGTCGTGCTGTTCGGCACCGGCGGCATCGACATCGAGCTGATGAAAGACGTCGCGCTTGCCGGCGCGCCGCTGGACGAAGCCGAGGCGCGGCTCCTGATCGGCCGCACCAAGGCCGGCATGAAGCTGCGCGGCTATCGCGGCAAGCCGGCCCTGCACGAGGCCTCCGCGGTGAAAGCGCTGGTCGGCCTGTCCAATTTGATCGCGGATGCCGGCGACCGGATCGCCTCGATCGACATCAACCCGTTCCTGATCAACACCAGGACGGGCGTAGCGGTCGACGCCCTGATCGTGCTGAACAATACTGCTGCCAGGCGAGTTGCCGGGCATTGAAGCCGTAGGGCGGATTAGCGCCAGCGTAATCCGCCAAACTATACGACTGCTGAGGCGAAAACGGCGGGTTACGCTTCGCTAACCCGCCCTACGTACCATTGGGGGCTTCTTCCAACTTCCCCGCTTTGGCCGTAGAATCGCCTGATGGCACGCGCGAGTAATCTGGTGATCGGAACGGCAACGCTGGCGGTGATTGCCGTGGCGTTCGGCGGCCTGCTCGGCGTGCAGAAATGGCGCACCATCCAGAGCCGCAGCCAGTTGCGCGTTGTATTCGAAGGCGGGTCCGCCAGCGGCCTGCGCCGCGGCGGACCGGTCAATTTCGACGGCGTGCCCGCCGGCCAGATCCTGTCGATCAAGCTGGACAATCCGCGCAGGATCGTGGCGCTGGTGATGCTCGACAACACCGCGCCGATCCGCAAGGACACCGTGGCGGGCATCGAGTTCCAGGGCCTCACCGGCGTCGCCGCGATCTCGCTGATCGGGGGCGCGCCCTCCGCGCCGCCGGTGCCGCTGGACTCGGACGGCATCCCCGTGCTGACCGCCGATCTCAGCGACGCCGAGTCCATCGTCGACACCCTGCACAGTGTCGACCGCACCATCGTCAGCAACGCCCCCGCGATCAAGGAGGGCCTGCGCACGTTCGAGGACTACACCGCCGACCTCCGGAGCAAGGGTGGCGAAATCGACTCCGTCATGGCCAAGGTCGACACCGCCTTCGCGGGCTTCGACAAGGCGGTCACGAAGCTCGAGGGCGTGGTGCCCGGCTTCGTCGACGGCAAGGCCGACGAGCTGTTCGAGAAGATACAGGGGCTGCACGAGCTCGCCGACACCATGAGGAAAAAATCGGCCGGCTACCTCGAGGACATCCGTCGCTCGCTGCTCGACGTCAGCGAGGCCGCCAACAAGATGAGCGGGACGCCGGCCCCCACTGCCGCCCCGCGCCCGCCGCGCAAGCCGCCGCAGAAGAAGCAGTGACGCCTCCCCTATCCTCCCTCTCAAGGGAGGCGACGATGCCTCACCACGCGTAGCGCACGACGCCCTTGCCGGCGTAGGAGCGGGTGAGGTTCGAGAACTCTCCCTCGAACGTCGCCGATGCAGACCAGCCGTTCATCCAGTTCATCTGCGCTGATGCCGTGGTCAGCGCCGCATCGCGCGCCTGGGCGGCACCGTTCACGACGAAAGCCGAACCCGGCAGGGTCTGGAACACCGCGCCGACAGTGCGGTCCGGATTGTAGTCATGCGCCCAGGCGAGGCGGCCGCGCAGGGTCACCAGGCCACCGGCCGCGGCAAACGATCTGTCCGCGCGCAGGCCGAGTTCGGTGCGCGTGCTGGTGACGTCCTTGGCGGCATAGTTGAGCGCGAAGACGTTGCTGCCGACCACGGCAGCCTCTGCATAGGTCGGAAGGCTGAACAAGGTGGCCTGGAGCGCCGCATACGGCGTGACGCCAGCCCACTGCATGGCATAGCGATAGCCGCCCTCGATGCGGCCCGAGATCGCGTTGGCGTTGAACTGCGCACGCAGCTGGTCATAACCGGCAGCCGTTGCGACGCGGTTGGTCGTGACGTCCTGCCAGCCATAGGCGAGCGCCGCTGTGATGTAGGCCGGTCCGGCCGTATGACGCACGAAGGCGCCGGCCTGAAATAGATCGGAGCGCCCCCAACCGAGCCCGTTGACGTTGAAGGCGGTGCCGCCCCCTGCGAGAGCAAAGCCCGCAATCGTCGACGGCGAGAAGCGGTAATCGAGGCCCACGGCAGTGCCGTAGGCACTGCTGCTCGTGTTGTTCGAGCCGAGGCCGGAATTGCCGTCCGTGGTCTGCGAGCCGCCATAGCCGGCCGTCCACACATCCCAGCGCTGCTCGAAGGTTGCTGCCGGTGCCTTGCGGTAAATCGAGGCGAAGGCGTCGCGCGCGCTCTTGTCGCGCGCATTCGCGTCCGCGGCAAATGACGAGGCGCCAGCCGTGCCGCTGCGTCCAGAGCTGAAGACGTCGGTCAACAGGCTCATGAACAGGTTCATCGCATTGAACGTCGTCTGCTGCGATCCCGTTGCGGATTCACCCGAGGCCTGCGTCAGGCCCCCGGGACCAAGACCCGCGAGTTCGGCCTGCAGGAAGCCGTTGGTGTTGAAGAATTTCTGAAGCGTCGTGGCAACGTTCTGCTGGTTGACGTTGAGCGCGTATTTCGCGCCGTAGCTCAGCGTGAAATCGAGGAAGACCTCGTTCGATCCGACGCTCGTCGTGCCGATGAGGCCACCCGGCGCGGCAACGCCCGAAAAATTCCCGACGGAGGTGCCGAAGAAGTTCATGATCGAATAGTGCTTCATCACCGCGGCGCCCGGATACAGCGCGACGCCGACAGTGCCGTCCAGCGCGACATTGCCCGTGACGAGCGCGTGGCTCGTGCTGGATCCGCTACCGACCTGCACCACATAGAACGAGCCGGACTGAAGGGTAAGATCGCCCTGAACCTGCATGCTCGAGCCCGGGCCGCCGTCGCCGGGCGCATAGATGCCGCCGTTGGCGATGAGGGTATTGCCAACGATTCCGGCGCCGAACAAGGCACCACCGGCATTCACGGTGGTCAGGCTCGACTGCGAGATGTCACCATCGACCCGCAGGATGCCGCCGTTCACCGTGGTCGTGCCGGTGTAGGTATTCGCGCCCGAGAGGATCAACGTGCCGCTGCCGACCTTTTCCAGCGAGCCGGGGCCGACGGGACCGCAACCGCAGGTATCACCGATGACGCCGCTGGCCTCGGTCGAGAGGTTGTTACCGCCGACGACGAGGGTATTGCCGCCGCCGATGTAGTAGAAGCCGCTGCCTTCGATCGATCCTGCGGTGATGCGACCATCGCCGGCCGGACCGGTGCCTCCACCGAAATCGACGACGCCGGTCCCGGTGGTGATGAAGCGTGCGTTGCCGCCGGTGGAGTTGTCGAAGAATTCGGTCCTGCCGCCGTCCTTAGTGATGATCGTGGCATTGCCGGCCGTGGTGAACGCGCCGAAATCGGTGAGACCATCCGCTTCATTGATGATGGTTGCATTGCCGGCGGTCGCCGTGTCGGAGCCGGCGAACGTCCCGAACACGGTCCCGCTGAAATCCTTGTTCACGATCGTCGCCGAGCCCGCCGAAGATTGCTCGATGAATATCGTGCCGCCGCCATTCTGGTTGGTGATGTTGGCCGCGCCTGCATTAGTCCGTCCGAAGAAGCCGATCAGGCCGCTGTCATTGATGATGGTGGCCCGACCGGCCGTCGCGGTGTCGGCTCCACCCCCGAGCGGATCGCCGAAATACACCTGGCCGTTGTTGGTGATCACGATCGAGCTGGCGGAGCTTGCGTTGAGGAACATCGTCGTGCCGGAGAAGGCGTTCAGGATCGACGTGATTCCCGACGTGTCGGCATTGACGATGCTGAAGAGGCCCTCGTTGGTGACGGCGCCGACCATGCTCGCAGTGTGGGTCGCGTCACCGAGCTGCAGGGATCCGCAATTGCAGATGAAGGTGCCGCCGGTATAGGAGTTCGCGCCGAGCAGCGCCAGGGTACCTGGTCCCTGAACATTGATGCCGTCGCTGCCGACGATGCGCGAAACGATCGCGGCCGAGGGATCGCTGGTGCCGGTCACATCGTTGGTGACGAACGTGGTGCCGCCCGCAGCCAGCCTGAGGTCGCCGCCCTGAATGGTATAGATCGAGCCGTCGGCGGTCAGGTCGAAGCCCACGAGGCTGGTGAGCTGCACGCCGCCCGGCGTAACCGTCACCGTGCCGCCCGTCGCCGGCGTCGAGGGAGCGCTACTTCCGAACAGCGTGCCGGCTGACGCGGGATCATAGGCGGTGCTGGTCGCGCCAAAGACGTCGGTCCAGTTGGTCGTCGTGTTGTCCCAGACGCCGCCCCCGCCGTTGACGGTGCCGTTCGGTGTGGTCTGTGATCCGTTGAAAACCTGCTGGGCCCCGACCGGGCTCGCCACAGCGATCGCGGTCACGACGAGGCCGGCCCCGAATGCCGCGCGCTTTGCCGCAGCACTCCGGCGCGGGCAACTCCCCCCGCTCGATCGCAACCAAGCCCCCACGCTCGTTCCCCACCCCGCGGCGCTCCCCAGCGGCGCCGCAGGGAACTTAGGCGAAGAGGATGGGCGGTAGAACTACGGGGCATCGAGAATCCGCCCAAATGGACCCCAACTCGGGCAGATTCAACAGTCCATGTTGTAACCGCGCCACGGTTTTGCCGAGCGCCATTCCCATTCCGCGCACATACGGACGCATCAGAACGTTCGCGCACTTGTGGACCGCCGTTCACATCAAGGGGTGACCGTCCAACTCATGGTGCCGGCAGGGGCTCAGTAATTGCTCGGCGACGACCCATTCGGGATGCCGTCGATCGGACATTCGTCGGTGCCGGGGGTCGAGCGGGTCATCGCCTCGACCATGTCACGCGTGCCTTCGGGATCCTTGATCCAGTTCTTGTAGAAGTCATAGGGGCACGCCGCGACGCCGCGCGGGCTTTCGCCGGAATTGATCATGCCGGTGTAGCCGCGGTGGACCAGCTTGTAGAGATGGTTCTGTGACTGGCCGTTGCGGCGCGCGTCACGGATCAGATGTTTCGACAGCTGAGCGTACTGGATGCCGTAATCCTCCTCCCCGCATTCGCCGAGCGTGCGACCGTCGAAGCCGATGATCGCGGAGTGGCCGAAATAGGAGTAGACGCCGTCGAAACCGGCGGCATTGGCGACCGCGACATAGACGTTGTTGGCCCACGCCATCGCCTTGGAAATAAGGACCTGCTGCTCCTTGGCCGGATACATGTAGCCCTGGCAGCGCACAATCAACTCGGCACCCTTCATGGCACAATCACGCCAGATCTCCGGGAAATTGCCATCGTCGCAGATGATCAGGCTGACCTTCATCCCCTTGGGGCCGTCGGAGACATAGGTGCAATTGCCGGGATACCAGCCCTCGATCGGCACCCATGGCATGATCTTGCGGTACTTCTGCACGATCTCGCCCTTGTCGTTCATCAGGATGAGGGTGTTGTAGGGCGCCTTGTGCGGATGCTCCTCATGTCGCTCGCCGGTCAGCGAGAACACGCCCCACACTTTTGCCTTGCGGCAGGCCTCGGCGAAGATCGCTGTCTCTTCACCCGGCACCGCGCACGCCGTCTCGTACATCTCCTTGGAGTCGTACATGATGCCTTGCGTGGAATATTCGGGGAAGATCACGAGGTCCATGCCGGGCAGGCCGGCCTTCATGCCCACCACCATGTCGGCGATCTTGCGGGCGTTGTCGAGCACCTCGGCCTTGGTGTGCAGGCGGGGCATCTTGTAGTTCACCACGGCGACGCCGACGGTATCGTTACTGCTGGAAATGTCACCGTGAAGCATGTTGGGCGCTCCTGTCGTTTATTGGTTTGAGGTGCGTTAGTGGCTGATCATCCACGGCCGCGCAGTCGGAAAGCCCTTGGCGCCGCTCTTCGTCTTGGTCACCAGCCGCGCCGGCTTCTTCTTGTCGATCGCGTTCTTGTCCTTCACGGTCTTGCCCGGAGAGCAGCAGCCGCAGCCGGGACCGTGCGAGGCCTTGTATTGCGCGAGCGTCTGCGGCGAGTGCGAGCTGCGCTCGTTGATGGCGTGTGCCTTGCGCTTGTCTGACGGCATGCAGAAGAAATTCGGCGCGGTCAGAATGACGCGCGGCGCCATGGTCTCGCAATGCGGGCAGCTTTGTGGATCGTCGCACTCGGCCATCGGGCGCAGGTCCTTGAACGGACCGCAATCGTCACAGAGATATTCATAGACCGGCATCGCATCATCCCTACGCTCTTGCCTGTTCAACGGAGCTCGCTTGCACCGTTCGTGCAGAGATAGCCCCTCACCTCAACCCTCTCCCCGTAAGGACGGGGAGAGGGAGCGCACCGACTACTTGTCCGGCGAGATCGGCATCTGGATATCGCCGGTGATGTGCTTGATGGGACCTGCCGCCGACGGCATCACGTCGAAGTCGAAGATCTCGGTCGGCAGCCACAGCGTGGCGCAGGCGTTGGGCACGTCGACCACGCCGGAGATGTGGCCCTGACATGGCGCGGTGCCGAGGATCGAATAGGCCTGTGCGCCGGAGTAGCCGAACTTCTTCAGGTATTCGATGGCGTTGAGACAGGCCTGGCGATAGGCGATGTGAACATCGAGATAGTGCTGCTTGCCGGCTTCATCCACCGAGATGCCTTCGAAGATCAGATAGTCCTTGTAGTTCGGCGTGATCGGGGACGGCTTGAAGATCGGGTTCTTGATGCCGTATTTCGACATGCCGTCCTTGATCACCTCGACCTTCAGATGCAGCCATCCCGCCATCTCGATGGCGCCGCAGAAGGTGATCTCGCCGTCACCCTGGCTGAAGTGCAAATCGCCCATCGAAAGACCTGCCCCCGGCACATAGACCGGGAAGTAGATCTTCGAGCCGCGCGAGAGATCCTTGATGTCGCAATTGCCGCCATGCTCGCGCGGCGGCACCGTGCGCGCACCTTCCGCGCCGATCTTGGCTTTCACGTCGCCCTTGGCACGGCCGCCATGGGCGGTCGGCGCGAACGGCGGATTGGCAAGGCCCGGCACGCGGGTCGGATTGGTCGAGATCAACTCGGACTCGCGCTTGTTCCAGGTCTCCAGCATCTTTGGATCGGGCAGACAGCCGATCAGGCCGGGATGGATCAGGCCGGCGAAATTTACGCCGGGCACGTGTCGGGACGAGGTGTAGAGGCCCTTGATGTCCCAGATCGATTTCTGCGCCAGCGGGAAATGGTCGGTGAGAAAGCCGCCGCCATTCTGCTTGGAGAAGAAGCCGTTGAAGCCCCACAGGCTCTCTTTCATCGGGCCGACGTCGAGCAGATCGACGACGAGGAGATCGCCGGGCTCGGCGCCCTTGACGCCGATCGGACCCGACAGAAAGTGCACGATCGACAAGTCGATGTCGCGCACGTCATCGGCGGAATCGTTGTTCTTGATGAAGCCGCCGGTCCAGTCATAGGTCTCGATGATGAAATCGTCGCCGGGATTGACCCAGGCCACGATCGGGATGTCGGGGTGCCAGCGGTTGTGCACCATGTCATTTTCGTAAGCCGATTTGGTCAGATCGACCTTGATCAGTGTCTCTGGCATCGAGATGCTCCCCTTTTACACGGTTGGTTAGACGGACAGATATTTCGAGACCTGTGCGGCATCGACGGCGTGGCGCGGATCGTCGCGCACGATCTCGCCGTTCTCGATCACCAGCACGCGGTCGGCAATGTCGAGCGCGAAGCTCAGGACCTGCTCGGACACGACGATCGAGAGCCCCTTCTCGTCGCGGATGCGTTTCAGGGTCCGCGCCATCTCCTTGATGATGGAAGGCTGGATGCCTTCGGTCGGCTCATCCAGCAGCAGGACTTTTGGCTTGGTTGCGAGCGCACGCGCGATCGCGAGCTGCTGCTGCTGGCCGCCGGAGAGATTGCCGCCGCGGCGGCCCTTCATCTCGAGCAGGACCGGAAACAATTCGTAGATGTCGCCGGGCACCTCGGATTCGCCCGCAACGACGAGGCCGGTCTCGATGTTCTCCTTCACCGTCATGGTGGAGAAGATCATGCGGCCCTGCGGCACATAGGCGAGGCCCTTGGCGACGCGCTCGTAGCTCTTGAGGTTACCGAGCTCGGTGCCGTCCATGGTCACCGAGCCGCTCCTGGCCGGCAGGATGCCCATCAGCGACTTCATCAACGTGGTCTTGCCCATGCCGTTGCGGCCCATGATCGCCACGATCTCGTTGGGCGCGACCTTGACGTTGAGCCCGTGCAGCACCTCGCTCTGGCCGTAGGCGACGTGGAGATCGGAAATTGCCAGCATCAGCGTGCTCCTAGGCTCGGTACGTCTTCCTTCTCCCCTTGTGGGAGAAGGTGGCGCGGGCGGAGCCCGCGACGGATGAGGGGTATGCATCAGCGGATCCGAGCGGCAGCTTGATCTGCGGAGAGATACCCCTCACCCGGATCGCATCTGACGATGCGATCCGACCTCTCCCACAAGGGGAGAGGTGCACCGTCGATGCCTCGACGGACTCATTGGTTTTCACCATCGTCAGTGCCCCAGATACACTTCAATGACCTTGGGATCGTTCTTCACCTTCTCCATGGTCCCCTCGGAGAGGATCTGGCCCTGGTGCAGCACGGTGACCTTGTGGGCGATGTCCTCGACAAACTTCATGTCGTGCTCGATCACCAGCACCGAGCGGTTCTTGATGATGCGGTTGAGGAGCTCGGCGGTCTTGGCGCGCTCGGACACGCTCATTCCGGCGACCGGCTCATCCAGCATCAGCAAATCAGGGTCCTGGATCAGCAGCATGCCGATCTCGAGCCATTGCTTCTGGCCATGGCTGAGCTCGTCGGCATAAGTGTTGAGCTTGTCCTTGAGGAAGATCATCTCCGCGACCTCCTCGACCCGGTCCTTCACCAGTTGGTCGCGCTGAAAGGTCAGCGAGCCGAACACGGTGCGGCCGCGCGGAAACGAGATCTCGAGGTTCTCGAACACGGTGAGATCCTCGAACACGGACGGCGTCTGGAATTTGCGCCCGACGCCGGTCTGCACGATCTCGTTTTCCTTCATCTTCGTGAGCTCCTTGCCACGAAACTGGATCGAGCCCGAGGTCGCCTTGGTCTTGCCGCAGATCAGATCGAGCACCGTGGTCTTGCCGGCGCCGTTGGGACCGATGATGACGCGGATCTCGTTCTCCTCGACGTAAAAGGAGAGATCATTGACCGCCTTGAACCCGTCGAACGAGACGGTCAGTCCGGAGACAGCGAGCAGGAATTCCTTGGGCTGGTGTCCAACGAGCATGATGGCTTCCTCACTCTGCCGGTGCGCCGTCGGCGACCGAATTGTCGTTCCAGCCCGGCTTCCGCTTGCGAGAGGCGAACAGTCGGTCGATGCGCGGCTGCACGTAATCGGCCCAGAGCCCGGACAAACCGTTCGGGAAGGCGAGCACGACTGCGATGAACAGCGCGCCGAGGCCGAACAGCCAGAGTTGCGGGAAGGATTCCGACAGGCTGGTCTTGGCGAAATTCACCAGGATGGCGCCCCAGATCGCGCCGAAGATCGACATGCGTCCGCCGACCGCGGTGTAGATCACCATCTCGATCGACGGCACGATGCCGACAAAGGACGGCGACATGAAACCGACATTGAGTGCGAACATGGCGCCGCCGATCGCGGCGAAGACCGCGGCCATGCAGAAGGCAAAGATCTTGAAGTTGGCGACGCTGTAGCCGGAGAAGCGGACGCGATCCTCCTGTTCGCGCATCGCCACCAGGATGCGGCCGAGCTTGGTCAGGCGGATGAACTGCGCGATGCCGATGCAGGCGAACAGCAGCACCACCTCGACGAAGTACAGGATGACCTTGGCGTGGTCGGGCCGGATGTCCCAGCCCTTGAGGGTGCGCAGGTCGGTCATGCCGTTGATGCCGCCGGTGTAGCCCTGCTGTCCGACGATCAGGATGGTGAGGATGGCGGCGACGGCCTGGGTGATGATCGCGAAATAGGTGCCGCCGACACGGCGCTTGAACATCGCGGTGCCGATGATCAGCGCGAACAGGCCGGGGACCAGGATGATGGCGAGGATGGTGAAGGTGAGGCTGTGGAATGGTTGCCAGAACAGCGGCAGCGAAGTGATCTGATTCCAGTCCATGAAATCGGGGATGCCGGGCGTCGACTGGATCTTCGTGTTCTCGACGCTGGAAGCCTCCAGCTTGAGAAACATCGCCATGCAGTAGCCGCCGAGACCGAAGAACACGCCCTGGCCGAGGCTCAAGATGCCGCCATAGCCCCAGCACAGCACGAGGCCGAGCGCGACAAAGGCGTAGGTGAGGTATTTCGCAACCAGGTTGAGGCGGAACACATCCAGCGACAGCGGCAGAATCACGAACAGCACGGCGGCCAGAACAATGAAGCCGATGAGCTCGGAGCGATTGAAGAAGCGTGAGTTGATGATCATGACTTGCCTGCTTCTCCTTACTTGCGGACTTTGAGGGCGAAGAGACCCTGCGGCCGCAGCATCAGGATGCCGACGACAGCGAGCAGCGTCAGGACCTTGGCCATCGAGCCCGACATGAAGAATTCGAGCGTCGATTGCGTCTGCGAGATCGAGAACGCGGAGGCGATGGTGCCGAGCAGGCTGGCCGCGCCGCCGAATACGACGACGAGGAACGTGTCGACGATGTAGAGCTGTCCGGAGGTCGGCCCGGTCGAGCCGATCATGGTGAAGGCGCTTCCGGCGATACCGGCGATGCCGCAACCAAGCCCGAAGGTGTAGCGGTCGACCTTCTCGGTGTTGATGCCGACCGCTCCGGCCATGATGCGGTTCTGCACCACCGCACGGACCTGGCGGCCCCAGCGCGACATGTACATGACGTACGCGACCGAGAGAGTGATCAACACTGTGAGACACATCACGAAGACGCCGTTGATCGGCACTTCGATGCTGTCGGTGACGTGCAGCGAGCCCAGCATCCATTGCGGCAGCTCGACCCCGACCTCACGCGCGCCGAACACGGAGCGATAGGCCTGCTGCAGCATCAGGCTGAGCCCCCAGGTGGCAAGCAGCGTATCCAGCGGGCGCTTGTAGAGATGCCGTATCAGCACCCACTCCACCAGCATCCCCAATGCGCCGGATGCGACAAAGGCCAGGATCATCGCAAGGAAGAAATAGCCGCTGAACAAGCCCGGCAAATAGGACTGGAAGACGTTCGAGGTCATCCAGGTGACGTAGGCGCCGAGGATCATGAACTCGCCATGGGCCATGTTGATGACGCCCATCTGGCCGAAGATGATGGCAAGCCCGAGCGCCATCAGGACGTAGACCGAGAACAGGATCAGTCCTGCAAAGCCCTGCATGACGAAGATGGAGCCAAGGTCACCAAGCGAGTAGTCGCCGAACATCGATGTCCTCCGTCGGGGATAAGGGTCCCGCGTCGCGATGCAGGTTCGCGACGCGGGGGTCTTGGGCGTGGATTTGCTGTCCACGCCAGGGAGAGGCTTGGTATTTGGACGAAAGCGCGACTGGGAGCGCTTCTTACTGGTAGCCCTTCGGGAACGGATCCGGCTCGACGAGATCGGCGGTCTCATAGATCAGCTCGAACTGGCCATCGAGCTTGGCGCGCCCCACCCGGGTCTTCGACCAGAGATGATGGTTCTCGTGGATGCGCACATAGCCTTCCGGCGCGCCCTTGAACTCGACGCCGGGCGAGGCCGCCGCGATCTTGTCGACGTCGAAGGAGCCCGCCTTCTCCACCGTCAACTTCCACAGCCACGGGCCGAGATAGGCAGCCTGGGTGACGTCTCCGATCACTGTCTTCTCGCCCCACGCCTTCTTGAACGCCGGCACGAACGCCTTGTTGTTCGGATTGTCGAGCGATTGGAAGTACTTCATGCAGGCATAGGCGCCCGCGATGTTCTCGCCGCCGATGCCGTCGATCTCGTCTTCGGTCACCGAGATCGTCAGCAGCGCCTGCTTGGAGAGGTCGATGCCGGCGGCCTTGAGCTGCTTGTAGAAGGCGACGTTGGAGCCGCCCACGACGTCGGTGAAGATCACGTCGGGCTTGGTCAGCTTGATCTTGTTGATGACCGAGTTGAACTGGGTGTTGCCGAGCGGATAGTACTCCTCGCCGACCACCTTGCCCTTCAGCACGTTCTCGACGTGCTTGCGCGCGATCTTGTTCGAGGTGCGCGGCCAGATGTAGTCGGAGCCGATGAAGAAGAACGACTTGGCGCCCTTTTCCTTGGCGATCCAGTTCAGGCCGGCGAGAATCTGCTGGGTCGCTTCCTGACCGGTGTAGATGACGTTCTTGGACTGCTCGAGGCCTTCGTAGAAGGTCGGGTAATAGAGCATGCCGTTATACTGCTCCATGACCGGCAGCACCGCCTTGCGCGAGGCCGAGGTCCAGCAGCCCATGATCGCCGCGACCTTGTCGTTGACCAGCAGCTTCTTGGCCTTTTCCGCAAAGGTCGGCCAGTCGCTGGCGCCGTCTTCCTGGATGAACTTGATCTTGCGGCCGAGCACGCCGCCGGCGGCATTGATCTGCTCGATGGCGAGCTTTTCGGCCTCGATCGACCCGGTCTCGGAGATGGCCATGGTGCCGGTCGCCGAGTGCAGGATGCCGACCGTGACCTCGGTGTCGGTGACCGCAAGGCCGGTGGTGTTGACCGCCGAGGTCGCGGGAGCCTGCGCAAAGGACGCCCGCGGGAGCATCGTGATGGCGGGCACGGCGGCCATTCCCATCAATAGTTTGCGCCGGAGCGGCGACAAAAGGCCCTTGTTTGGTTCGTCTGACATGAGCACCCCACTTTTGTTCGAGGACACGCGATTGGTGCCGTGAGGATGGCTCGGATTGATGGAGCGCCAGCATACGCAAGATCGCGTATACTGCACCGCAAAATGCCGACGTAGGCTTTTGGTACGGAATTTGCGAGGGCTCCGGGTCCGTATCAGGAGTGGGGTAGAGCGTGGCAGGGCGGCAGCGAATCGACCGCGTCAGGCGCCAGTACAACCAATGGGTCGCCAACCAGACGCTGGAGGACTATGCGCTGCGCTTCACGGCGAAGAGCGCGCGCCGCTGGTCCGCCGCCCGGGTCGCCAATACGGCGCTGGGCGCGATCTCGTTCCTGGCGATGGAGGCGATCGGCGGCACCATCACGCTGAACTATGGCGTCACCAACGCGGCCGCCGCCATCCTCGTGGTCTCGACCATTATCTTCTGCTGTGGCGTACCAATCGCCTATTATGCCGCCAAATGCGGCATCGACATCGACCTTCTCACGCGCGGCGCCGGCTTCGGCTATATCGGGTCCACCGTCACCTCGCTGATCTACGCGTCCTTCACCTTCATCTTCTTTGCGATCGAAGCCGTGATCCTCGCGTCCGCGCTCGAGATGTGCTTCGGGATTCCGCGGCCGATCGGCTATCTCATCAGCGCCGTCGTCATCATCCCGCTGGTGGCCTACGGCATCACGCTGAT
This sequence comes from Bradyrhizobium sp. CIR48, assembly GCF_014198315.1. Lineage (NCBI taxonomy): Bacteria > Pseudomonadati > Pseudomonadota > Alphaproteobacteria > Hyphomicrobiales > Nitrobacteraceae > Bradyrhizobium > Bradyrhizobium sp. CIR48. The sequence continues at coordinate 407,200 of NZ_JACIHG010000009.1, read as the reverse complement.
CAGCCGCTTCCAATTGTGGACGCAGCCGCTGTGGATCGTGCTCCACATCATTCCGTTCGCGGCGATCGCCTGGCACAACCCGCATTCCTTCACGGAGTGGCGAAAGTTCTCGGGCGAGCACGGCGACCTCAACGGGCATTTTGACCTGCTGCTGTTCGGGGTTGCGGCCTCGGTGGTGTTTTCGCTGGTGGCGCAGATCGGCGAGCAGGTCGACTTCCTGCGATTTTTGCCGCGAGATCGCCGCGCCTCCAGGGCGTCCTGGTGGGTGGCGCTGATGAGCGCGGGACCGGGCTGGATCGTGCTGGGCGCGCTGAAGCTCCTCGCGGGTTCGTTCCTCGCCTTCTTCGCGCTCAGCCACGGGGTGCCGCCCGAGGAGGCCGCCGAGCCTGCCCATATGTATCTCGAAGCGTTCCGCTATGTGCTGTCCCAGCCTGACCTCGCGCTGGCGTTGACCGGCACGTTCGTGATCCTGTCCCAGGTGAAGATCAACGTCACCAACGCCTATGCCGGCTCGATCGCCTGGTCGAACTTCTTCTCGCGCCTGACCCACAGCCATCCCGGCCGCGTCGTCTGGCTGGTCTTCAACGTCATCGTGGCGCTGCTGTTGATGGAGATCGGCGTCTACAAGGCGCTGGAGCAGACGCTCGCGCTCTATTCGAACGTCGCGATCGCCTGGGTCGGTGCGCTGGTCGCGGATCTCATCGTCAACAAGCCGCTTGGATTGCGGCCACAGCAGATCGAATTCAAACGCGCGCATCTCTACGACGTCAATCCGGTCGGCGTCGGTGCGATGACGATCGCGACCATTGTCTCGATCAGTGCCTTTTACGGCCTGTTCGGGCCGACCGCGAAGGCGCTGTCGGCCTTCATAGCGCTGGCGGTTGCCTTCCTCACCGCACCGTTGATTGCCTGGACCACGGACGGCAAATACTACATCGCGCGCAAGCCGAAACGGAGCTGGCAGGACATCGAGGCGATCCAGTGCTGCATCTGCGAGCACGCGTTCGAGCCGGAGGACATGGCCTCGTGCCCCGCTTATGCCGGCCCGATCTGCTCTCTGTGCTGCTCGCTGGATGCCCGCTGCCACGATCTCTGCAAGCCGCACGCGCGGATCCAGGCGCAGGTATCGGAGACGCTGGGCAAGCTGATGCCGCAGCCGATCTACGCGCGCATCAACTCGCAACTCGGCCACTATGTCGGCGTGTTCGTGGTCTCCGCCGGCCTCGTCGCGCTGGTGCTGGGCCTGATCTATCTGCAGACCTCGGCGAGCGTGCATGGCGAGAACGCGCTCGTCTCCGACGTGCTCTGGAAGGTTTTCTTCTCGCTCAGCATCATCATCGGCGTGGTGGCGTGGCTGTTCGTGCTGGCGCAGCAGAGCCGCCGCGCGGCGGAAGCCGAGACGCGACGGCAGACCGCGCTGCTGATCCAGGAGATCGACGCGCACAAGCGCACCGACGCCGAGCTGCAGCGCGCCAAGGAAGTCGCCGAATCCGCCAACCTCGCCAAGAGCCGCTACGTGGTGGGCCTGAGCCACGAGCTGCGTTCACCCCTGAACGCGATCAGCGGCTATGCCCAGCTCCTGGAGCAGGACACGACGCTCAACACCAAGCCGCGCGACCAGGTCCGCGTCGTCCGCCGCAGTGCCGACCACCTCTCCGGCCTGATCGACGGCATTCTGGACATCTCCAAGATCGAGGCCGGACGGCTGTATCTGTCGCGCGACGAGGTGCGCTTCAGCGAGTTCCTCGATCAGCTGGTCGGCATGTTCCGCCTTCAGGCCGCTGCCAAGGGCATCGATTTCGTCTTCCGACGGCCGGCGTATTTACCGCTGGTGGTCTATGCCGACGAGAAGCGGCTGCGCCAGGTGTTGATCAATTTGCTCTCGAACGCCATCAAGTTCACCCAGACCGGCAGCGTGCAGTTCGTGGTGCACTATCGCAGCCCCGTTGCCGAGTTCGAAGTGATCGACACCGGTCCCGGCATCCAGGGCGACGATCTCGAACGCATCTTCGCGCCGTTCGAGCGCGGTGCGCTCGGCGTCTCGCAGCCGCAAACCGGCACCGGCCTCGGCCTGACCATCAGCCGTCTGCTCGCCGGTGTGATGGGCGGCGATATCAAGGTCATGAGCACGGTCGGCACCGGCTCAACATTCAAGGTCAAGATCCTGCTCTCGGAGGTCACCAATCCGCAGCTCATCGCGCCGGTGGAGGCCCCGGTCTCCGGCTATCACGGCGCGCGCAAGACCATTCTCATCACCGACGACGACCCCGTGCATCGCGACCTCCTGCGCGAGGTGCTGACCCCGCTCGGCTTCATCCTGCTCAGCGCGCCGGATGGCCCCGGCTGCCTCGCATTGGCGCAGCATTGCCGGCCCGATCTGTTCCTGCTCGACATCTCGATGCCCGCCATGGACGGCTGGGCCGTCGCGGAGGCCTTGCGCGCGAGCGGCCATCACCAGGCCCGCATCCTGATGGTGTCGGCCAGCGCGATCGAGGCGCACGGGGCGCCGCTGGCGCAGCCCTTCCATGACGGCTATTTGATGAAGCCGATCGACATCCCGAGGCTCCTGGAGACGATCCGCCAGCTCCTCAAGATCGAATGGCAATACGGCTCGGACGAGATCGCGGTGCCGTTCTGGCGCCCCGAAAGCGGATCGAGGCCGCCGGCGCGGCACATCGAGGCGCTGATCGGGCTCGGCCAGATCGGCTACGTCAGGGGCATCCAATTGAAGCTGGACGAGATCGGCAGCGAGCATCCGGAGCACGCCGACTTCGTCGCGCAGATGCGGTCGCTGGTCGACCGGTTCGATCTCGAGCAGTACATGGCCACATTGAAGACGTTGCATGCGCATGAACATTGAGTCGAAAAAGCGCGACGTCGCGCTCGTTGTAGATGACTCTCCCGAGACGTTGCGGCTGCTCACCGACGCGCTCGACGGCGCCGGCATGACGGTGATGGTGGCGCTCGACGGCGCGGCCGCGATACGCATCATCGACCAGATCACGCCCGATATCGTTCTGCTCGATGCCGTGATGCCCGGCATCGACGGCTTCGAGACCTGCCGTCGGCTCAAGCGCGATGCGGGTCTTGCCAATGTCCCCGTGATCTTCATGACGGGCCTCGCCGAAACCGAGCATATCGTGCGTGGGCTCGAGGCCGGCGGCGTCGATTACGTGACAAAGCCGATCGTGATCGAGGAGATGCTGGCGCGCATCCGCGTCCATCTCGGCAATGCCCGGCTGACCCAGAGTGCGCGCGCCGCGCTCGACGTCTCCGGCCGCTTCCTGTTCGCGGTCGACCGCCATGGCAATCTGCTGTGGGCAACGCCGCAGGCGCAGAAGCTGCTGTCCGATCATCACGGCGCACAGGCCGACGATTTCGTCCTGCCGCCATCGCTGCTGCTATGGCTGGAGCAGGCCAAAGCCAAGGGCAGCTCGAAATCCCAGGCGGCTTGCTTGCCCGACAATCCGCAGCTGCGGCTCTATTACATGGGCGAAACTGCGCCGAACGAATTCCTGCTGCGGCTCTCCAGGGAGTCCGGCACCGCGCCGCCGCCAGAATTCACCAGCGAGCTCGGCCTCACCACCCGCGAGGGCGAGGTGCTGGCCTGGCTCAGCAAGGGCAAGACCAATCGCGACATAGCGCAAATCCTGGGCCTCAGCCCGCGCACGGTCGACAAGCATCTCGAGCAGATCTACGCAAAACTCGGCGTGGAGAACCGGACGGCGGCGGCGGCGATTGCGGCGAATGCGACGCGAAGGAACTCGTGAGCGCAGTGCGGATGAGTTGGTGCGCTACTGATCCCACAACCGCTGTCGTCCCGGACAAGCGAAGCGCAGATCCGGGACCCGTAGCCACAGCCGATGTTTGGCGAAGGCTCGGAGTTAGCAGCGCTCCATAACTACTCCCTGTGGTTATGGGCCCCCGCCTTCGCGGGGACGACAGTGGAGGATGTGGCAATCGTTACCGCCCCTTACACCCCCGGACGCCCTCACCCGTACACAAACGCCTTGTCATCCAGATCCGTCTTCGGGATCTCGCCCTTCTCCGTCCAGTAATCCTGGCTGTGCTGCCATTCCGGCTTGTCGCCGCGCTTGGGCAACAGATCCATGTTGCGCATCATGTAGCCGGGGTTGAAGTTTTCCGGATCGATCCAGGGCAGGATCGGCATGTTGTGGTCTTCGGCACGCAAGCGCACCTCGACCTTCTTGGCGCCCTTGGTCTTCATATGGCCGAGCAGCCGGCAGACGAAGTCGGCGACGAGATCGACGCGCAGCGTCCAGCTGGCGCGGAAATAGCCGAACACCCAGACCATGTTCGGAACGCCCGTGAACATCATGCCGCGATAGGTGACGGTATCGCCGAAGGCGAGCGGCTTGCCGTCGACCTCGAAGGCGATGTCGCCGAGCGCCGCGAGATTGAAGCCAGTCGCGGTGACGATGACATCGGCTTCCAGCAGCTTGCCGGACTTGAGCTGAATGCCGTTCTCGACGAAGCATTCGATCTCGTCGGTTACGACGGAGGCCTTGCCGCTGGCGATGCCCTTGAACAGATCGGCATCGGGCACGAAGGCGATGCGCTGCCGCCACGGCCGGTAAGTCGGCGTAAAGTGCGTCTCGACGTCGTAGTCGGGACCGAGCACCGCACTGATCTGGCCGATCAGGTCCTTCTTGACCTGCTCTGGCTTGGACACGCAGAGTTTCGTGAAGGCATCCTGCTCGAACAGGATCTTGCGCCGAACGATCTCGTGGATCCAGGCCTCGTCGACCTGAAGCCGGCGCAGCTCTTCCGCGATCTCGATGGCGTTGCGGCCGAGGCGAAAATAGGTCGGCGAACGCTGCAGCATGGTGACATGCGCGCATTGGTCAGCGATGTTCGGCACCAGCGTCGCCGCTGTGGCGCCCGAGCCGATCACAACGACCTTCTTGTTCGTGAGGTCGACGTCATCGGGCCATGTCTGCGGATGGACGATGCGGCCCTTGAAGCGATCGGTGCCCTTCCATTCCGGCGTGTAGCCTTCCGAATGACGGTAATAGCCCTGGCACATCCAGAGGAAGTTCGCCGTGAACGTCCTCGGCTCGCCGGTGTCGGTCGTCACCGCCTCAATAGTCCAGAGATTCTGCTCGCTCGACCAGCTGGCGGAATTGATCTTGTGCTTGTAGCGGATGTGCTTGGCGATACCGTTGTCGTCGATCACCTCTTTCATATAGGTGAGGATTTCTTCGGCGGTCGCGATCGGCGGCCCGACCCAGGGCTTGAAGCTATAGCCGAACGTATGGAGATCACTGTCCGAGCGGATGCCGGGATAACGATGCGTGCTCCAGGTGCCGCCGAACGTCGCCTGCGTCTCCAGGATGACATAGCTCGTGCCCGGAAGCTGCTTCTCGATGTGATAGGCGCTGCCGATGCCGGAGATGCCGGCGCCGACGATCAGCACGTCGAAATGTTCAGAAGCCTGTTTGGCGGTGGCGTGACTGCGAACAGCGACATTCATTGTTGCTTCTATGCCTTGCTTGTTTTTGTGGCCGCCCTTGACGGACGACGCGTTTCCTCCGCGGCCGGCATGATCACCCGCCGCGCTTCCGCTTCAAAATGACATAGATCGAGCCGCGGTCAAATCACAGCGCCGCACCCCAGCTCCGCGCGGTCTGCAAGATCCAGTCGCGGTAGAGCGTGAGCGGTGTGACGCCGGTCAATCCGCCACAGCCATCGCCGGCGTTCGGTCCCGTCGCCCAGCTGATGACACCGACAAGCACGGCGCCGTTCGGCTTGTCCTCGAACACAGGACCACCGGAATCGCCGGTACAAGCGCCAATTCCGTCGCGAACACCGTTGGTTACGGGATCGACCAGGCGAATCTGAAGCGTGCCGGGCTGGCCCGTGACGACAAGGCCCGCGACGCGCGTGGCCCCGCCGCTCCTGCCATCACCGCGCACGGTGACACCGGTACCGGCAATGACGAAACGGCTACCGACCTGGATTGGAATATTCGGCGCGCCGACCGGCACCGTCGATTTTCCCTTGAGTGGAATTTCCAGTTGCAGCAGCGCCACGTCTGCGCCGGCGCGATGAACCTGCGCTTTGTAGCCCGGATGGATCGCGATGGTGCGCACGTTCAGCAATTGCGGTGCGCCACCGCTGCGATCGACGATCTTGTAGTCCGCGCCCGGCGGCACGCAGTGAGCGCCGGTCAACACGATCTTCGGCGCGATCAGAGTTCCGGTGCAGGAATTGCCGCGCGAGCCGACGATGGTGACGACGGCGCGCGCGACGCCATCGGCCTGCGGCGCGCCGCCGCCGACGATGGCATGGGCGGGTGTGGCGAGCAGCAGCGCAGTCGTGATGAACGTGGCAAGCTTCTTCATGGGAACACGCTTCGGTATTGGCGGCGGCAGATTGCTTCGGACTGGTCCTTGCCGATAGCGCATGCTAGCCCTCTTGGAAAGGAATTGACGAGGGCAGGATAGTGGCGATCGAGGCGGTGATCTTTGATTTTGGCGGCGTGCTGACGAGTTCGCCGTTCGAGGCATTCGCGCGGTTCGAGACCGAGCGCGGCCTGCCCGTGGACATCATACGGCGGACCAACGCCGCCAATCACCTGGAGAATGCCTGGGCCAAGTTCGAGCGGGCCGAGGTCGATATCGACGCCTTCGACGAATTGTTCGCCACGGAATCGCTCGCACTCGGCGCGGAGGTGCGCGGCCGCGACGTGCTGCCGCTGCTGCAGGGCGATCTGCGCCTCGAGATGGTCGAGGCATTGAAGCGCATCAAGGCGCAATTCAAGACCGGCTGCATCACCAACAATCTGCCTGCCAATGCCATCGGCAGCATGACCGGGCGCTCCCTCTACATCGCCGAAGTCATGGTGTTGTTCGACCACGTGATCGAATCCGCCAAGATCGGCCTGCGCAAGCCTGATCCGCGAATCTACAGGCTGATGGTCGAGACGCTGAAGGTCGATCCGAACAATTGCGTCTATCTCGACGATCTCGGCGTCAATCTGAAGCCCGCGCGCGAGATGGGCATGACTACGATCAAGGTGACGAGCGGAGCGCAGGCGATCGCCGAGCTCGAGAAAGCAACTGGGCTGAAGCTGACCTAATTCGCAAATGCCGTAGGGTGGGCAAAGCGGAGCGTGCCCACCACAAGCAGATGGTGGGCACGGCGCTTTCGCGCCTTTGCCCACCCTACGGGAGCTCGCAATGACGGCGGAGCCTACTTTGCCGCCGCCGCGATTCGCTCCGGAAACGCCGCCGCCAGCTCGTCGCGATCCGGCTTCAGCACGCCGCGCTCGGTGATGAGGCCGGTCACGAGCCGCGCCGGCGTCACGTCGAAAGCGTAATTCGCGACCGGCGATCCCTCCGGCACGATGCGCACCGTCTCCAGCCTTCCATCGGCGGTGCGGCCGGTCATGTCGGTGACCTCAACGCCGCTGCGCTGCTCGATCGGAATGTCGCGGATGCCGTCATGGACGGCAAAATCGATCGTCGGCGACGGCAGCGCGACATAGAACGGCACGCCGTTGTCGTGGGCGGCGAGCGCCTTCAGATAGGTGCCGATCTTGTTGCAGACATCGCCATTGGCGGCGACGCGGTCGGTACCGACGATGGCGAGGTCGACCATGCCGTGCTGCATCAGGTGCCCGCCGGTGTTGTCGGGGATCACCGTGTGCGGAACGCCGTGATGACCGAGTTCCCAGGCCGTGAGCGAGGCGCCCTGGTTGCGCGGACGTGTCTCGTCGACCCAGACATGGATCTTGATGCCGCGTTCATGCGCAAGATAGATCGGCGCCGTCGCCGTGCCCCAGTCGACGGTGGCGAGCCAACCGGCGTTGCAATGGGTCAAGACGTTGACGGTCTCGCCCCGCTTCTTCGATGCGATTGCCTCGATCAGCTTCAAGCCGTTGCCGGCGATGCCGCGGTTGATCTCGACGTCCTGCTCGACGATCTCGTCGGCACGCGCATAGGCTGCCTCGGCGCGCTCCAGCGGATCGATCGGCGCGAGCGCCGTGCGCATCTCGTCCAGCGCCCATTTCAGATTGATCGCCGTCGGCCGCGCCACCACGAGCGTGTCGTAAGCGCGCTTCAGGCCGGCGTCGGAAGCGTCCTCGCGCATGGCGAGCGCCATGCCGTAGGCAGCGGTGGCACCGATCAGGGGCGCGCCTCGCACCAGCATGTCGCGGATGGCGACGGCTGCGTCTTCGCAGGATGTGAGTTTCGCGACGACGAACTCATGCGGCAGCCGGCGCTGGTCGATCGCGCCGATTGACCAGCCGTCATGCTCGCGCCAGATGCTGCGAAAATGCTTGCCGTCAACCTTCATGGCATTCTGCCTTTCTCATACTCGCAGGATGCGCCCGGCCACCGCATCGAGCTTCTTCAGAAGCTCGGGATCGCGCGCCTCGGGCGCCGTGATCAGCGCGGTGTCGAGCGCGCGGTCCGAACCGATCGGACACGACTCATGCTCGCGCGGAAAATCCTTTGCCAGCCGCGCCACCAGCGCCTTCGCCTTGTCGGCGTTCGAGGTCAGCACGCGGATGATGTCCTGCACGGTGACGGCATCGTGATCGGGATGCCAGCAGTCGAAATCCGTCACCATCGCCACCGTGGCGTAACAGATTTCCGCCTCACGCGCGAGCTTCGCCTCCGGCATGTTGGTCATGCCGATCACGGAATAGCCCAGCGTCTTGTAGGTCATGCTCTCCGCATAGGTGGAGAATTGCGGCCCCTCCATGCAGACGTAAGTGCCGCCACGCGCGATCGCGATGCTCTCGGCTTCAGCGGCCGCGGCAAGATGGATACGCAAACGTGGAGAGACCGGATGCGCCATCGACACATGCGCGACACAGCCCCGGCCGAAGAACGAGCTTTCGCGTTTGTGGGTGCGGTCGACGAACTGATCGACGAGAACGAAGGTGCCCGGCGGCAGCTCCTCCCTGAAGGAACCGCAGGCCGACAGCGAGATCAGATCGGTGACGCCGGCCCGCTTCAAGACGTCGATATTGGCGCGGTAGTTGATGTCGGAGGGCGACAGCCGGTGCCCCTTGTCGTGCCGCGGCAGGAATACGATCGGCAACCCTGCGATGGTGCCGCGGCGCACGGGCGCCGACGGCTCGCCCCAGGGGCTCTCGATCGCCTCTTCGCGCGCACCCTCAAGGCCCGGCAAATCATAGATGCCCGAGCCGCCGATGATGCCCAATACCGCCTGCGTCATGCCTGCTCCACCCTGTTCGCCACGTGCGACATGGTTAAGCTATGCCAGTTTTGCGGCGGATTTGGAACGGGGTGGTGGGGCGATGTCGGTGGTGTGAGAGGCGCGGAATGGCGCGTCAAATCCGGTGTCGTCCCTGCGTACGCAGGGACCCATAACCACAGGCCGTGGTTTGGCGAAGACTCGTAGTTCAGTACTGGACCGCCAGATCGAGGGATTCCGCGGTATGGGTCCCTGCGCCCCGTGCGCAATTGCGCACTAGGCAGGGACGACAGTCGTGGTGGGCTTAAGCCGCGTTCGCCAGCTGCAGTTGGGTCGCCACCATCCGCTCCAGCGTCTCGACGGACTGGAAATTCTCCGGCGTGATCTCGGCTTGCGGGATGGTGAAGTCGAACTCGGCTTCGACGCCGAGCATCAGATTGACCATGTCCATCGAGGTCAGGCCGACGTCGACCAGCTTTGCAGACGACGTGACATCGGCCATGAGCGAATTCTGCTCGAGGATGCCCTTCACCAGCTTGATGATGCGATTGCGTACGTCGGTATCAAAGGATTGCATCGGCAAATTCCCGTCTGTCTGTCAAAGGTCGAACCGGCTTGCCGCTACGATGGGCACGGCCTGCCGGTCCCGCAATGGGCGACACCAATACTTCGCGTTTCTTAGTAAACGATGACTCAGATTGTCTGAAATTCAGGCTTCTTCCAGAGTCCTAACGCGATGCTGGAAAAACGGGTGATGCAAACAACCGGACCTTAACTGTTCGTTCGGAATTGGGCTTTGTTTACCCTCTATTTCATCGACGAATTTGAATTAAATCCGTAGCCTCGTCTCACAAGCAAAGATGGCCGGAGGATCGCTTACGCGCATCGCGAATGATGCCGGCGATCTCGAACGGCAAACCGGAGGCGGACGAGTATGAACGTGCGTGAAGCAGTCCTCACTGTCGACGAAACGCAGACGGGCTTCCTCGAGCAGGGTCCCTCCCTGACCGAGCGCGCCGCCCGGACCGCCGCAGCTGCCGCGGCCGACGCCGACGGGGTCGATCGCGACGCCCGTTTCCCGCACAAGGCTTTCGAGGTCGCGCGCGAGCAGAAGCTGCTCGGCGTCATGATCCCGGTCGAATTCGGCGGCTTCGGTGCCTCCATCTACGACGTCACCGACATCTGCTACACGCTCGGACGCGCCTGCGCCTCGACCGCGATGATCTATGCGATGCACCAGACCAAGGTTGCGTGCGTCATCAGGCACGGCCACGGCATCCCCTGGATGGAAACCATGATGCGCCGGGTCGCCCGCGACCAGTGGCTGCTCGCCTCCTCCACCACCGAAGGCCAGAACGGCGGCAACATCCGCGCCAGCGCCGCTGCCGTCGATCACGCCGGCGACACCGTTTCGCTGGTGCGCGACGCCACCGTGATCTCCTACGGCGCCGAAGCCGACGGCCTCGTCACCATCGCCCGCCGCGCTACCGAGGCCGCCGCCTCCGACCAGGTGCTGCTGGCGCTCGCCAGGGACGATTATTCGCTGAAGCGGACGCTGGGCTGGGAAACGCTCGGCATGCGCGGCACCTGCTCGACCGGCTTCGAGCTGAAGGTCGATTGTCCCGCCGACCGCGTCTTCCCGGAATCCTATGACAAGATCCACGCCCAGACCATGACGCCGTTCGCGCATCTGTGCTGGTCGTCGGCCTGGGCCGGCATCGCCGCCGCAGCGGTGACCCGCGCGCAGGCCTTCATCCGCAAGGCGGCCCGCACCTCCGGCGGCCAGATGCCGCCGGCCGCGGCGCATTTCACCGCCGCCAAGATGTCGCTGGCGAAGCTGCGCGCGCTGCTGTCGGCCAATATCGATGCCTTTGCCCGCGCCGAGCATGACGAGCGCGCCCTCGGCTCGCTCGACTTCCAGTCCTCGATCACGCTGCTGAAGGTGCAGGCCTCCGAGCTCGCGGTCGAGACCGTGATGCATGCGATGCGCACAGCCGGCCTCTCCGGCTACCGCAACGACGGCGAGTTCACTATGGGCCGGCACCTCCGCGACGTGCTGTCGTCCCCGATCATGATCAACAACGACCGTATTCTGGCCAATGCCGCGACATCGACGCTGATGAGCGGCGTGCCGACAAGCCTTCACGACTGAATCAACAACAACAATTTTGAGATAGCAGGACATCGCGCCATGAACATTGCCATCCTCCCCGACTCGCCCGCGACCGCGCCGCAGATGATCGATCCGCTCGATCATCTCGCCGACAAGCTGTTCCACCGCATGGGCGCTGATGGCGTCTACGCCCGCACCGCGCTCTATGAAGGCGTCGTCGAGAAGCTCGCCGCGCTGATCACCAGCCATCGCGAGAGCGGCACCGAGGTGATGCGTTTCCCGCCGGTGATGAGCCGGGCCCAGCTGGAAAAATCCGGCTATCTCAAGAGCTTTCCGAACCTGCTCGGCTGCGTTTGCGGTCTGCACGGGACCGAGCGCGAGATCAACGCCGCGGTGAGCCGCTTCGATGCCGGCGGCGACTGGACCACCTCACTGTCTCCCGCCGATCTCGTGCTGTCGCCCGCCGCCTGCTATCCGGTCTATCCGATCGCGGCGAGCCGCGGCCCCTTGCCGAAGGGCGGCCTGCGCTTCGACGTTGCCGCTGATTGCTTCCGCCGCGAGCCGTCGAAGCATCTCGACCGGCTGCAATCGTTCCGGATGCGCGAATATGTCTGCATCGGCAGCCCCGACGACGTCGCCGATTTCCGCGAGCGCTGGATGGTGCGCGCGCAGAAGATCGCGACCGACCTCGGCCTCACCTTCCGCGTCGACTACGCCAGCGATCCCTTCTTCGGCCGCGTTGGCCAGATGAAGGCGGTGAGCCAGAAGCAGCAGCAGCTCAAGTTCGAGCTGCTCATTCCGCTGCGCTCGGAAGAGCAGCCGACGGCCTGCATGAGCTTCAACTATCACCGCGAGCATTTCGGCACGACCTGGGGAATTCAGGATGCCGGCGGCGAGCCAGCCCACACCGGCTGCGTCGCCTTCGGCATGGACCGGCTGGCGGTCGCCATGTTCCACACCCACGGCACGGACCTTTCCGCCTGGCCCGCCAAGGTGCAGGACGTCCTGGGCCTGCAGCCGCGGGTCACGGCCGATGCCCATGTCGAAGGCTGGCGCTAGCAGCATGATCCGGATCCGAAGGACCGCGTCAGCGAAAAGTGCAAAGCGGTCTTCCGACAATATCATGCTGAAACAATAGACCAAACGAGGCCTGTCATTTCCACGGGTAAGACGAGCGTGATTCACACCAAGGTGCGATGCCGCGAGATCACCGAGTCCGACGCCGAAGCGGTCGCGGACCTGCTGACGCGCGGCTTCGTCGGCCGCTCGCGGAACTATTGGATCCAGGGTCTGCGCCGGCAGGCCTTCCGGTCCGTGCCGGAGGGCTATCCGCGCTTCGGCTACATGCTCGAGAGTGACGGCACGCCGGTCGGCGTGCTGCTGCTGATCTACACGGCGCGAAAGAACGGCGAAGAGACCGCCATCCAGTGCAATCTGTCGAGCTGGTATGTCGATCCGGCCTACCGCAACTATGCCCCGCTGCTGACCAAGATCGCGCAGCGGCACAAGGACGTGACCTATTTCAACATCAGCCCGGCCCCGTGGACCTGGCCGATCATCGAGACGCAGGGCTTTCGCGCCTATTGCCGCGGCATATTCTTCTCGGTTCCTGCCCTGGCGCGACCTCCGCGCTGGAGCGAGATCGAGGTCATCTCGCCTCACGCCAAGACGATCGAGGGGCTATCCGAAGCCGAAACCGAGCTCTTGACGCGGCATGCGCGCTACAATTGCCTCAGCCTCGTCTGCCGCACGCCGAAGGGAACATTCCCCTTCATCCTGCAGCCGGTGCGCATCCGCCGCGGCTTCATTGCGCCTCCTGCGATGAAGCTGATCTACTGCCGTAGCGCCGCGGAATACGCCGCCTGCGCAGGCCGCATCGGCCGGCTGCTGCTTCGGCTCGGCAAGATCGCGGTGGCGATCGATTCCAATGGACCGCTTCCCGGCCTAGTCGGTATTTATACCGAGCGGCGCGGTCGCAAATACTTCAAGGGCCCGGATCGGCCGCAGCTCGGCGATCTCACCGATACGGAACTGGTGTTGTACGGGCCGTAGGGAAGGCTGTCGGACCAGACCACCGCTGTCGTCCCTGCGAACGCAGGGACCCATACCGCGTGATCTGTCTCTAAGCCGCAATGCTGGTACCACGGGAAGGCCCCTTCACTTCCAATCTTCGTCAAACCTTTCCCTGTGGTTATGGGTCCCTGCTTTCGCAGGGACGACACTTCATTTGACGCGCCCTCCCGGCCAACTCTCGCGCGCACCTCCGCATTTCCGACGCGCTCTCCATCGCCAGTCACCCTCCGTAAACTACTGCGCTTAAGGGAATTTTCCGGCCTCTTCGCTACCCTCGGCGGCTGAATTAGGTTGCGTTAAGTCTATTGCTCGCCGAGATCCCGCCGATCCCATGACGTCGACCTGCGACAACGAGTTTGGTGCACGCCGCGAGCAGGGCCCGGAGGCCTTGGTCGCGCTGAGCCAGCTTGCGCTCGACCACATGGAACAGGGCGTCTGCGTCTACGATGCCGACAACCGGATCGTGCTGGTCAACCAGCGTTACTTGTCGCTGTTCGACATGTCGGCCGACATCGTGCGCGTGGGCACGAGCTACCGCGAGGTACTTGCGCATAGTGCGATGCGCGGCAACTTTCCCCAGGACCAGCTCGACACGCTGTATTCGGCGCGGATCGCGCAGATCGCTGGGGGAAAGCCGTTCCGGACCGAGCAGCAGCTGGCGAGCGGCCTCGTCATGTCGCTCGAGTTGAAGCCGCTTCCCGGCGGCGGCTGGATGACGATCTGCGACGATGTCACCCGCCTCGCCCGGCTCGAGGCGGAATTGCGCGTGCAGACCGAGCGCAGCCAGCACGCGCTCGCCAACATGTCGCACGGCCTCATCATGTATGATGCCGACAGTTGCGTCGTCGTCTGCAACGAACGTTTCCTGAACCTCTACAACCTCGATCCCAGCATCGTAAGGCCGGGCGCCTCGCATCGCGAGGTGCTCGATCATTGGGTATCGCGCGGCAATTTGCCGGGCATGCCGACAGACGAATTCCATAAATCCAGGCTGGAGGACGTGCGCACCAGAAAGGCGAAGTCCCTGCTGGTGATGCGTTATGACGGACGCATGGTGCAGACGGTCTCGCGCTTCCTGCCCGACGGCGGCTGGGTGACCGTGCATGAGGACGTCACGGAACGGCTGCAATATGAAGAGACGCTGCGGCAACAGAATTTTATTCTCGATGCCGCGATGGAGAACATGGCGCACGGGCTCGCCTTCTATGACAGCGACATGCGCCTTCGCGTCTGCAACACCACCTACCGCAAGATCTACCTGCTGTCGCCGGAGGAGACCAGGCCCGGCACGCATCTCGCCGAGCTGATCGAGCGCTCGATGGCGAACGGCGCGTTCTCGTCCGAGTACAGCCCCCGGCAGCTCTTGGAAGCCGCCAGCGCCAGGATCGCGAACCGCGATTCCTCGCCGATGCGCCGGCGCATGTCGAACGATACAGTGATCTCGGTGCGCTATTGCGCGCTGCCCGAGGGCGGCTTCGTCGCCACTTACGAGGACATCACCGAACGCGAGCACGCGATCGAGGAGCTGAGCGAGCAGTATCGCCGCTTCGACGCGGCGCTGAACAACATGAGCCAGGGCCTGTGCATGCTCGACGCGAGCCTGCGCGTCATCGTGTGCAATCGCCGCTACATCGAGATGTACGGCCTGTCGCCTGACATTGTGAAGCCCGGCGTCTCGATGCGCGAGATCATGGAGCACAGCTGCGAGCTCGGCATCCATCAGAACACCACAGCCGCGCGGCTCTATGCCGATTATGTCGAGCGGCTGCGCGAGGGCGAGCATACGCTGCATCGCCATTTGAGCGACGGCCGCATCATCAAGCTCAATCACAAGCGGATGGAGCATGGCGGCTGGGTCGTCACCTACGAGGACGTCACCGAGCGCCACAAGGCCCAGGCGCGCGTCGCGCACATGGCGCGGCACGATTCGTTGACCGACCTGCCCAACCGCACGCTGTTCCGCGAAAAGATGGGCGAGGGACTGAACCAGGTCGCGATCGCCGGCGGCGCCATGGCCGTGCTGTGCTTCGACCTCGACAATTTCAAGACCGTCAACGACCGCCTCGGCCACGCCGCCGGCGACCGGCTGCTGCGCTGGGTCGCGGCGCGGCTGAAGGAGAATGTCGGCGAGCACGATACCGTCGCACGGCTCGGCGGCGACGAGTTCGCCGTGCTCCAGCGCGGACCGCAGCCGCAAGCGGCGGAAAAGCTGGCCCGGCGTCTGGTCGAGGTTCTCGGTCATCCGCCGCCACTGGAAAACCAGTCGATCCATGTCGGCGCCTCCGTCGGCATCGCGATCGCACCAGACCACGGGCTCGATGCCGACGAACTGATGAAATGCGCAGATCTCGCGCTGTACCAGGCCAAGGCCAAGGGGCGCGGCGCCTATCAGCTGTTCGAGCCCGAGATGGAGGAAGAGGCGCGCAGCCGGCACGCGCTGGAGCACGATCTGCGCGGCGCGCTCGAGGCGCGTCAATTCCATCTGGTATTCCAGCCGCAGCTGCGGCTCGATTCGTCCGAGCTCACCGGGTTCGAGGCACTCCTGCGCTGGAAACATCCCTCGCGCGGCTTCGTCTCGCCGGCCGAGTTCATTCCGATCGCTGAAGAGACCGGGCTGATCGTTCCGATCGGCGAATGGGTGCTGCGCAGCGCCTGTGCGACCGCCGCGTCCTGGCCCGATGTCACCGTCGCGGTAAATCTGTCGCCGGTGCAGTTCCGTTCGCGCGGGCTGGTGGCGATGGTCACGAGCGCACTTGCCGAAGCCGGCCTGCCGCCGCAACGGCTCGAGCTCGAGGTCACCGAGACGGCGCTGCTCGACGACAGCGAGGCGACGATCGAGATCCTGCACCAGCTTCGCGCGTTAGGCGTGCGCGTCAGCCTCGACGATTTCGGCGTCGGCTATTCCTCGCTGAGCTATTTACGCAAGTTTCCGTTCGATCGCATCAAGATCGATCGTTCCTTCGTCGGCACGCTCGGCGAAAGTCCGGAGAGCGTTGCCATCGTCCGCACCATCGCAAGCCTCGGTTCCGTGCTCGGCGTCGAGACGACGGCGGAGGGTGTGGAGACCGAGGAGCAACTCGACTTCGTCCGCGAATGCGGCTGCACCGCCGTACAGGGCTATTATTTCGGCAGGCCGTGCCCCGCATCGGAGGTCGGCCGCGCCATCGAGACGCTGAACACGGTCCGGCGCGTGGCGTAGCGGCTTTCTGCTCCCTCAAATTCCGTCTCTCGGCACACGACCAAACGACGAATTGTCGCATGTGCCGCCTCGACCGGGATTGCCGCACCGCCCGGCGCCCGCGGTCCGCGCAATGCGCTTTTCTTCTCCCTCGATTTCAGGAACAATCGCCGCGCAAGAACGAGAAACGGCGACCCGCAAAGAGGCCGCCGCGAGGGGAGGAGTTTCGATGCCGCGATACGGGCTGAAGACGATCGCATTTGCCGCGATGCATGCTGTCATGGGCGCATTGCTCTCGACTGCCGCAAGCGCGCAGGACTATCCCAGCAAGCCGATCACGCTGATCGTGCCATGGCCGGCCGGCGGATCGACCGATATCTCGATGCGCGCCATCGCCGACAGCGCCTCGAAGGTGCTGGGGCAGCCGATCGTGATCGACAACAAGGCCGGCGGCGGCGGCACGGTGGGCCCCGCGACCATGGCAGCGGCCGCGAAGCCGGACGGCTACACCATCTCGCAGATTCCGATCACAGTGTTCCGCCTGCCCTTGATGCAGGAAGTGTCGTGGGATCCGGCCAAGGACTTCACCTACATCATCCATCTCACCGGCTACACCTTCGGTGTGACCACCAGCGCGGAGTCGCAGTTCAAGAGCTGGAAGGACGTCGTGGAGTTCGCCAAGGCGAATCCGGGCAAGGTGACCTATGCCACGCCCGGCGCCGGCACCTCGCTGCATATCGGCATGGAGCAGATCGCCGGAATGTCCGGTATCAAGCTGACGCAAGTTCCTTTCAAGGGCGGCGCGGAGACCAACGCCGCGGTGCTGGGGCAGCACACGATGCTTCAGGCGGACTCCACGGGATGGCGGCCGCTGGTCGACGCCGGCAAGCTGCGGCTGCTGATGGTGTGGACCGGCGCACGCTCGCCGAACTATCCCGACGCGCCGACGCTGAAGGAGCTCGGCTATCCCATGGTTTATGATTCCCCCTTCGGCATCGCCGGCCCGAAAGGCATGGATCCAAAGATCGTCGCCAAGCTGCACGATGCCTTCAAGAAGGCGGTCGAGGATCCAGCGGTGGTCGCGACGCTCGCCAAATACGACATGGTGCCGAACTACAAGAACACCGAGGACTACAAGAAGTTCGTCGTCGAGGTCACGGAGTCCGAGCGCAAGGTGATCGATACGCTCGGGCTCGCGAAGAAGTAGCTTGTCCCACCACACATGCTGACGTCATCCTGAGGTGCGAGCCGCGCTTGCGGCTCGCCTCGAAGGATGGATCGGGGCACCGTCGCCCTTCGAGGGCTACGCTGCGCTCCGCCACCTTAGGACGACGGTGATCTCAAGGCGCTTCACATGAACAACGACACCAACGTCAAACTCCGCCTCAGCAATTCCGAGCTCTGGGGCGGGCTGATCGGGCTCGCGCTCGGCGGATTCGTGATCTGGTCCGGCATGAAGCTCAAGCTCGGCACCATCAACGATCCCGGCTCCGGCTACGTGCTGTTCTACACGGGCATCCTGATGTGCGTGTTCGCAGGCGCCATCATCGTCTCGGCGGTCACCGAGGGCGCGCCGACGCTGGCCTCGCGCTGGGAGAATGTGCGCTGGAGCAAGCCGCTCCTGCTGATTGCCTGTCTCGTGGCATTCTCCATTGCGCTGGAACCACTCGGCTTCCTGCTGTCGTCGATCCCCCTGGTGCTGCTGCTGTTGCGGCTGATCGATCCCGTCCGCTGGACGCTGGCGATCCCGATCGCCGTCCTGGTGCCATCAGGCATGTGGTGGGTGCTCAAGCGGCTGCTGCTGATCCAGCTGCCCTCGGGCCTGTTCGGGATCGGCTGACCCTATGGATACGCTTGTCAATGTCGCGCATGGGTTCGGCGTCGCGCTGCTGCCAGTCAACCTGCTCTACTGCTTCATCGGCGTCTTCATCGGCACGCTGGTCGGCGTGCTGCCGGGCATCGGGCCGATCTCGGCGATGTCGCTCCTGCTGCCCGTGACGCTGTCGGGCACGCCGGAATCCGGCATCATCATGATGGCCGGGATCTATTACGGCTCGATGTATGGCGGCTCGACCACCTCGATCCTGGTCAACATCCCCGGCGAGGCGGCCTCCGTCGTCACCTGCATCGACGGCCACCAGATGGCGAAGCAGGGACGCGCTGGCCCTGCACTCGGCATTTCCGCCTTCGGCTCCTTCATTGCCGGCACATTCGCGCTGATCGCCTTGATGCTGGTCGCGCCGAAGCTGGCCAGCGTTGCCATCGCGTTCGGCCCGGCCGAATATTTCAGCCTGATGGTGCTTGGCCTCGTGGTGCTCACCTTCCTGACCCAGGGCTCGATGCCGAAGGCATTGCTGATGGCGTGCATCGGCGTCGTGCTCGGACTGATCGGGCTCGACAGCATCACGGCGCAGCCGCGTCTGACCTTCGGCCGCATGGAGCTGATCGACGGCATCGGGCTGGTGCCCGTCGTGATGGGCCTGTTCGGCGTTGCGGAGGTGCTGCTCAACACCGAGCAGGCGATCAAGCGCGACATCATCAACACCAAGATCACCCATCTGCTGCCCACCAGGGAGGACTGGAAGGCGAGCGCAGGTCCGGTCGGCCGCGGCACCATCCTCGGCTTCTTCCTCGGCATCCTGCCGGGCGGCGGCGCGGTGGTGGCGTCCTTTGCCTCCTACGCGCTGGAGAAGCGGCTGTCGAAGACGCCGGAGCGCTTCGGCCATGGCGCGATCGAAGGCGTTGCCGGACCGGAATCGGCGAACAACGCCGCGGCGGGCGGCGCCTTCATTCCGCTGATGACGCTCGGCATTCCGCCGAACGTGGTGATGGCGCTGCTGCTCGGCGCCTTCGTCATCCACGGCCTGCAGCCGGGACCGCTGCTGATCACGCAGAACCCCGGCCTGTTCTGGGGCATCGTCGCCAGCATGTATATCGGCAACGTCATGCTGCTGATCCTGAACCTGCCGATGATCGGCATGTGGGTGCAGCTGCTCAAGCTGCCGTACAACATCCTGTTCCCCCTGATCATCCTGTTCACGATCCTGGGCGTCTACTGCTCCAGCAACAACGTGTTCGACGTCTATGTGATGATCGCGTTCGGGATCATCGGCTATTTCATGCGCAAGCTCGGCTACGAGCCAGCGCCGCTTGTGCTGGCTTTCGTGCTGGGACCGATGATGGAGAACAATCTGCGCAAGTCACTGATCCTGTCGCAGGGCGATCTCTGGACCTTCGTACAGCGGCCGATCTCGGGGGTCTGTCTCGTGTTTGCCCTGGTGCTGCTGATCGCGCCGCTATTGCCGTCGCTGCGCAAGAAGCGCGAGCTGGTGGCGCTGGATGAGGGGGCGTGAAGTTTCGCAGGGTGGGCAAAGCGACTTGTCCGCCGTAGCTCGAAGAGCGAAGGCGGAAGCGTACCCACGATCTGTATCCATCACGGAGGAATGGTGGGCACGGCGCAAGTGCGCCTTTGCCCGCCCTACGAGACCTCAGCATGCAGCAGGAAGCGCACTATCCGTTGAAGTCCCCCACGGACGCTCGCCAGACGCAAGCCCGATCAGGCGGCCCTGGATGTAGTCGCAGCCCCAATCGCGCAGCATGCTTGCGGCTTCCTCGTCCTGCACCCATTCGGCGACGGTCTTGATGTCGAGGCGGCGGGCGAGATCGATCAGGGTCTGCACGAAGGCGCGGTCGTCGGCGGAATGAGTGATGTTCTGCACGAACGCGCCATCGATCTTCACGATATCCACGCCGAGCTTGCGCAAGTTTCGGAACGAGGTGTAGCCGGCGCCGAAATCGTCGATGGCGATGCGGCTGCCGAAATGCTTGAGGCGGCCAACGAAGGCGCGGACATCATCGATGTCCTGGATCGCGACCGTCTCGGTGATCTCGACGATCAGCCGCTCGGCAACGCCGGGATGGGCCTGCATCAGCGATTCGATGCCCGCCCACCAGTCCGGATCCATCGTCGTATCAGGCGAGATGTTGAGGCTGAGGCAGATGTCGGGCGCGGCGGCGAGCTCGGCGACCACGAGCTCGAGCACGCGGTGATCGACCAGGCGGATCAGGCCGAGCCGTTCGGCGACCGGCACGATGTCGGGCGCGAGCAGCACCTGGCCGTCGCCCTGGTCCATCCGCACCAGGCATTCATGGAATGCGCGCTCGCGGGAGACGGCCGAGACCACCGGCTCATAGGCGAGCTTGATGCGGCGCTCGTTCAGCGCGGTGACGATCTCGTCGGTAACGCGGATGTTGACGCGGCGCTGCGCGTCGCGTGTGGCGTCCGGACGCCATGCCGCGAACGAGCCGACGCGGCGGCGCTTGGCGG
Organism: Bradyrhizobium sp. CIR48; assembly: GCF_014198315.1. Taxonomy (NCBI): domain Bacteria; kingdom Pseudomonadati; phylum Pseudomonadota; class Alphaproteobacteria; order Hyphomicrobiales; family Nitrobacteraceae; genus Bradyrhizobium; species Bradyrhizobium sp. CIR48. The sequence continues at coordinate 386,317 of NZ_JACIHG010000009.1, read as the reverse complement.
CATCCAGCGTCTCATGGGCGCGGTTGACGGCCTCGTCGGTGTTGCGGGCATAGCGCGGTACGCTGACCGCGCCGATCGAGGCGGTGACCGAGACCGGACCGGATTTGGTCGGCACTACCTCGTCGCGAATGCCGGCGAGGAAGCGCTCGGCGGCGACATTCATGTCGTCGACGGTGCAGTTCTTCAGGATCAGGCCGAACTTGTTGCCGGAAAAGCGGCCGAGCACGTCGCCGCCACGCAGGCGCGAGCGGATGCGCTTGGCGATGTCGAGGATCACGGCGTCGGCAACGTCGAAGCCGAAGGCGTCGTTGACGCGGGCAAGATGGTCGATACCGACCAGCATGAAGGCCGCGGTCGAGCGGAAGCGGGTCGTCTCCTCGATCGCCTCGGCCAGCGCGGCAATCAGATGAGAGCGGTTGAGCTCGCCGGTCAGCGGATCGAGCCGGGCCAGCTTGGTCAGCTCCTCGTCGCGGGCGTGGCGTTCATTGTTGATTCGGACCGAGCCGATCGCGCGCACCGGGCGGCCGTCGGGGCCGGCGAACCAGCGGCCGGTCTCCTCGATCCAGATCACGGGATCGGCGGCGCTCATGCGCACCCCGTACTCGACCCGGTAGGGCGTGCCGTCGGCACCATGCACGGCATAGGCTTGCGCCAGCGCGGCGGTCCGCAGCGTTGGCGAGGGCTCGATCAGCTTGGCAAATTCGGCTCCCGTCGCCAGCCGCTCGGCGGGAATGCCGGGAAAGACGCTGCCGACCTGGTCACCCCAGACGATCGCATCACTGCCAATGTCCCAGGCAAACACGGCCTGGCCGAGGGCGGCCAGGATGTCGGAGGCTTGCGGTAATGCGGGGATCAAAATCGCCTCGTTTCGGGACAGCGGGAAAGTCCTGAGCTGACACAGGATAGAGCTAGATTCGTCCCCAACCCTAGGCAAAGTTGATAAACAATTTGGAAACCACGTTTCTACAGGCCGGGGGAACCAAACCGGCCCGTCCGGCATAGGCCTTGCGAGTACTGACACGCACCCGGCACCAGCGTCCCGAAACGCGACAGGCTCTGCCGGATCAACGGTGATAGCGATGTTGAGTACCGATCGATCGGACGCGGCGGATAGCGGCACAGGCACGGCCCTGGTGCCGGTACTGCCGATTTTGCAATGGGTCCACAAGACGCCGTTGCCGCGCCCCGATCCCAGCTTCGTCGCCCAGCTGATCGCCAATGCCGAACATCTGCCCCAGGCGAGCCGGCTGCGCCGCGCCTCTTCCGAAGATGCGCAGACGGCCTATGGCGGCAAGCACCCGCTGCAAAGCGTCAGCGCGCGCACGCGGCAGGTGGCTTGAGATCGATCAGCGCGGCGGCGTGTCGGGGGACGGAGACGTGCCGTCGCCCGGCTGCAAATGCGGCGAAGGGACTTCCGGCGAGGGCGTGCTCTGCACCGGCTTCGGTGCGGGAGGATCCATCAGCACGGATTCGGCAACCGACTGAGCCGAGGGCGCGGGCGGTGCCGCCGGTGCTGCGATCGGCGCGGACACCGGCTCGAACTTGGGCTCGGCCGCGGCATCTCCCGCCGGAGCTTCCACCTGACGCTTGGCCTTGCGTGACGCCGGCACCGTTGTCTCGGCGACATAGGTGACGCGGCGGCGCGTGCGCTGGGCAATACCGCCGAGGAAATCGGCCATCGCGAGCAGCACCAGCAGGAAATAGGTCGAGTTGCCGAATTTGGGCCACATCACGAATTCGGCCGCGGCCGCGCCAAACAGGATCAGTGACAGCAGATGATCCATCAGGAATTTCGAGCCCGGCCGCGCGCCCTTCACCACTTCGAGCAGCAGCAGCACGATACCGAGCGCCAGCATCACGTCGGCGAGCGTGACCGGCCAGGTCTCGCCCGACACCATCGGCACCTTGAACAGCACATCCGTGAAGGACACGGTCGGCATCAGGAAGGCGATGATGTTGTAGACCGCGAGCGGAATCAGAAGCAGCGGGAAACCGACCATCGGCGAAATGCCTTCTCGATCAAGATATCCAGACAGGACAATGCGGCGGCGAAGCATTAGCTCCGCCGCCGCCACTGTCATATCTCATGGGTTGGCCGAAATCAGGCAGGTGCAATCTTCCCGCCTGGAGAAAGGTCCTTAACTCAGGACTCTTTCTTCTTCAGGACCTGACGGCCCTTGTACATGCCGGTCTTGAGGTCGAGATGGTGCGGACGACGCAGCTCGCCGGAGTCCTTGTCTTCCACATAGGTCGGCTTCTTGATGGCGTCTGCCGAGCGGCGCATGCCACGGCGCGACGGCGAGGTTTTTCTTCTCGGAACGGCCATTTCAAATTCCTCTAGGGATTGGTGTTATCAGGGCATCGTCCGCGAGGGACGGCTCAGCACCCGCAATCCGAGGCGAGCTGAATGCCGATCAAGGTCGCGCTTATAGAGGAAGGCTGGCTGCAAAGCTAGGCTCTTGGGCCGGAAAATGCGCCCGAAAAGGGCCCAAAATCAGCGATTTTCCCGCCAGCAGGTCGCAAGCGAAGAGGCCTGCGCCCTTGCCACATAGGTCCCTGCCAGCCGCCGGACGCCCGGACCGGGGGTTTTGGCGCTGCGTTTGACCGGATTCGGCAGGATCGAGGCCAGAAGGGCCGCCTCACGCGGAGAGAGGGCGGCGGCCGATTTGCCGAAGGCATAGGCGCTGGCCGCCCCCACCCCGAACTGGCCCTGCGGGCCGAGCTCGGCGATGTTGAGGTAAATCTCCAGGATCCGCGGCTTGGGCAGGACGAGATCGATCCAGAGCGCCAGCGGGAATTCGAGCGCCTTGCGAACGAAATCCCGGCCCTGCCAGAGGAACAAATTCTTCGCGACCTGCTGGGTAATGGTGGAGGCGCCCCGGAACGGCGTGCCGTCCTCCTGCGCGTCATCGATCGCCTCGCGCAGCGCCCCCCAATCGATGCCGTGATGCTTGCAGAAATGTGCGTCCTCAGCCGCCACCACCGCGCGCGGCAGATAGGGCGACATCGCCGCCAGATCGATCCATTCCCGCTGCATTGGCGCGCCGCGAAGCGAACGCCACGCCATCAGTGTCGAAACCGGATGGCCGGTTCGGTAGAACGGCGCGATCACATAGGGCGCGAGAATGACGACCGCGAGCGCTACCAGCAGGATTTTGACGATGCGCAAATCGACCTTTCCGGCATGGAACGAAACGCGGCCACGGCTCTCCCCATTAAGTCTGTGATAATTCGGGCCTTTTCCAGCACTTTTTAGGCCTTCCAAACGATTGACTGGGGCGGGCGCATAAAGGATTGTCCGCCGAATTTTAGTTCTGGAGCCCTTCTTGATGACCGGCACGTCCCCGTCCGATTTCGCCAAGCGTCTGGACAAGACCGCTGATGACACCGAGGCCCTGCTCGGGCGCCTGTTGTCGGACGACATCCTGCACGATGAGATCGCCCGGCCCAAGCGACTGATGGACGCAATGCGCTACTCGAGCCTGAACGGCGGCAAGCGTCTGCGCCCGTTCCTGGTGGTCGAGAGCGCGGCCGTGTTCGGTGTTCCCCGTGAAGCCGCGTTGCTGGTCGGCGCCGCGCTCGAATGCATCCACTGCTATTCGCTGATCCACGACGATCTGCCCGCCATGGACAATTCGGACCTGCGCCGCGGCCGCCCCACCCTGCACAAGCAGACCGATGACGCGACCGCGATCCTCGCCGGCGACGGTCTGCTGACGCTGGCCTTCGACATCGTCACCCGTGACGAAATCCATCACGACGCCAATGTGCGGCTGCTGCTGACACGCGCGCTGGCGCGCTGCGCCGGCATCGGCGGCATGGTCGGCGGCCAGATCCTCGACCTCGCCGGCGAAGGCCGCTTTGGCGGCAACGAGCCGATCGATGTCGCCCGCATTCAGCAGATGAAGACCGGCGCGCTCTTGCGTTACGGCTGCATCGCCGGCGCGATCCTCGGCCAGGCCTCGCAGAAAGAATATCAGGCACTCGACGATTACGGCCGCGCGCTCGGCGAAGCCTTCCAGATCGCCGACGATCTGCTCGATGTCGAGGGCGATGCGGCGGCCCTCGGCAAGCCGGCCGGCGCCGATGCCGCGCTCGGCAAGACCACCTTCGTCACCCAGCTCGGCATCGAAGGCGCCAAGCAGCGCGTGCGCGACCTGCTCGCCCGGGCCGACAGCGCGGTCTCGATCTTCGGTGAGCGCGCCGCCGTGCTGCAGGCCGCCGCGCGGTTTGTCGCCGAGCGGAAGAGCTGACAAGCATCGATGGCGGCCGAGGGCAAAGAAGATCCCGTCCTCGTCCGCTTCCGCCAGATGTCGCGGCCGATGCGGCTGCTTTACGCGCGGCCGCGGACCTTCATCGCGCTCGCGGCTGGCGTCCTGGTCTGTCTGCTCTTGCCGGGCTCGCACCGGCTGGTGACACGGCTCCTGTTCGGCTGGGATGCGCTGATCGCGGTCTATCTCGTGCTGGTCTACGCAATGATGCTTTGCAACGACCATCACCATATCCGGCGCGCCGCCGCGATGCAGGACGACGGCCGTTTCGTGATCCTGCTGGTGACGGCGACCGGCGCCTTCGCCAGCATCGCCGCGATCGTCTCAGAACTCGGCACACCGCATCGGGGCGTGTTGGAGCTGACCATCGCAATCAGCACCATCGCCCTGTCATGGGCCGCCGTGCACACGACCTTCGCGCTGCACTACGCGCATGATTATTATCGGAACGCCAAGCCGGGCGGCCTTCAGTTCCCGAGCGGCGACAAAGAAGACCACGCCGACTACTGGGACTTCGTCTATTTCTCGTTCGTGATCGGCATGACCGCGCAGGTCTCCGACGTCGGCATCACCGACAAGACGATCCGCCGCACGGCCACGGCGCACGGGATCGTATCGTTCATCTACAACACGGCCTTGCTGGCACTGACGGTCAACATCGCGGCGAGCGCGATTGCGACCTGACGTCGTCCCGGGCTTTCGGGACGACGACCTGGATCATGCATGCCCTAACGACACACCTCGGCATTGGCATCGTTGCCGGGGCCGCCGCCGCCGCGATATTCGAGGTGGCAACCGCGGCTGACCGGACGGCAGCCAGTGCTATTGCAGATGACTTGCCCGCCACCTGCGGCGCGACCGGCGCCGGCAGCGGCCGCAATGCCGGCCGCGGCACCATAGCCGCCCGCCGCGCCGCCGGCCTGAGGACGCTGCCGGGCGGGACGTTCATCACCGTCATCGCGCTTCGCCGTTGCAGGCTTGGCCGGCTTGGCGGCGCGCTTCTTCTCGCACTCATTGTCGTCGTTGACCGCATAGCCCTCACGGCAGACGATCTTGGTGCACTTGTCGCCATCGGCCTTGAAGCCGTGCTCGCAGACCAGCGGGCAGACGCGTGACGGCTTGGCCTTGACCGCATCCAGCGCGTCCGTGCTCGCCACCTTCACGTCGAGCTTGGTGCCGGCATAGCGGTTGAACTGCGACAGCGAGCGCTGCGAGGATGTGCTCCAATTGCCGTCGGCAGTGCCCGAGAAGCAGCCGACGCGGCCGAGCTCGGTCTGCACCGAACGGCTGAGATCGGCCGGCGCGGTCGCCGGTGTCAGAGAGGCAACGTTGGTGCCGGCGGGGCTCGCGGTGCTGGCCGGCACCGCGCTCGGCGCCGCAGCGGCGAGATTGACGCGCTGCTGCTCGGCGGCAGCTGCCTGCTGTTGCGCTTGCTCCTTGGCCTTCTGCGCAGCGAGCTGCGCCTGCTCGGCGGCCTTCGCATCGGCTGCGGCTTTGGCCTGCGCATCCTTCTGTGCGCCGAGGGCAGCAAGACGATCGCGTTCTGCCTCGGCCTGTTTCGCCTTCTCGGTGGCAGCCGCATGGGCTTGCTCGGCACCAATTTTCTCGACCTGAAGCTTGGCGAGGCTCGCATAGAAGCCATCGGGATGCTGGGCGAGGAAAGCGGCCCACGCCGCCTTGTTGCCGACCTGGAGCGCGAGCTCGTAATCGCGGCGGATATCGGCCTGCGGGTTCGGCGCGGGCGCAACCGTTGCTGCGGCCGTCACCTTGACCGGAACCAGCGGCACGTCCTCGCCACCGAGCGAGCCGTAGACGAACGGCTCCTGCTTGTTGCCGGTCGACTTGAGCACGTCGTCGCGCACGAAGCCGAAGGCACGGCGGACGTCGAGGCCCGGCGTCGTCAGATGCTTCGACAGCGCGACCGTAAAGGGGCTGTTGGCGCCGTCGCCGTCCTGAGCGGTGAAGCCGGCCTTCGCCGAATAGGCGATCAGCGTATTGGGGCTGGTCGGCTCGACCTGGGCGAGGCCCCGGCCGATACCGCGCGTGGCCACCGTGCGCTTCATGGTCTTGCCGAACGGATTGTCGCGGCAGGCATCCAGGATCACCAGCCGAAGCTGTTTTGCCGGTTCGACGGCGACCAGGACGCGGTCGAGCGAGAGCGCCTCGTCATAGACGTCGGTGTCGCGCTCGAGTTTGGCGTCGACGGGGATCAGATAATTCGAGCCCTCCACCTCGATGCCGTGGCCGGCATAGTAGACCACTGCGATGTCGGCATTGCGGGTCGCATCGGCAAAGTCGCGCAGCACGCGCCGGGTATCCAGGGCCGACAGGTCGTGCCGGAAATCGACGCTGTTGAAACCGGCCTCTTTCAGCGTCTTCGCCATCACCGCACCGTCATTGACGGGATTGGCGAGCGACGGCGCGTGCTGATAGGCCGAGTTGGCAATCACCAGCGCGACGCGGTTGCCGGCAAGAGCGGGATCCATGCCGAACAGCAGCACGGCGACGAGGAGAAGCGGGCAGAGTCTGAGCAGGTTGCGCATGACACGACTTCCGAAGTTCGGGACGTTTCGGTCCCCTTTGGACCGCTTTAGCAGGATCCGGTGCCGGCGCTTGTGATGGAGGTCACCAAGGCCGCGTCGGCGACAGCCCGAAGGACCCCCTATGTTTGTCGCGCCAGCGCGGTCGCGGTTCGCTGCCAAACAGGCAAGCAGACCGAATTCCCCTAGGCATCGCCGATATGCCCCCGATATTGCGGCAGATTGTCCGTAATCTCGTGCCAGGGCGCCTTCGAGGCCACGAAGATGTGTGCGCTCGGCCGGATCGAGGGGGCATCAACCAGGGTTCCCATGGCGACATGGACCCATTGTCCTTCACGTACCCGGGAATAAAGCAGCGAGCCGCACCGGGAGCAATGGGCGTCATGGGTGGTGTCGTCGCCGAAGATCAGCCGCTGGTCCCCTCCCCGGATAATGCGGAGCTTGTCTTGCGCGATGCCGGCGAAGGGCTTGAAGGCGGAGCCGGTGGTGCGACGGCAGTTCGAGCAGTGGCAGTTCATCGCATAGGAGAACGCGTCGGCCACCTCAAAGCGCACGGCGCGGCAGTAGCATTCGCCGATCAGGATACGAGCGTTCGAAGTTTCTGATCCGGTCATTCCAGCGTCCTTGCGCGATTGGCGAGAGACACCCATAGCGCATTTCGATGTGTACGACTAAGTTCCGCCCAAGCCATCATGCAAAAGGATGACCCATGAGCCAGAACCGTTCGAGTGTCGAAGCCGTCGTGCAATCCTATTTCGACGGGCTTTACGAGGGCGACGCCGAGAAGCTCGGCACCATCTTCCATCCCTCCGCTGACTTGCGCTGGGTCGAGAAGGGCGAGCTTCAGGTCCTGACCGTGCCCGACTGGCTCGACCGCGTCCGCAAGCGGGCCTCCGCCAAGGCCGAAGGCAAGCCGCGCGAGGATTTCATCGTCACCATCGACCGTTCGGACGACAAGACCGCCTTCATCAAGGTCCGTTGCCAGCTGCCTCCGCGTTTCTTTACCGATTATCTGGTGGCGATGAAGCTCGCCGACGGCTGGCAGATCGTGTCGAAATCGTATCGTTATGACCTGAGGGAGTGAGGCTGCTCGACGTTCCGCTGCCCCATATCTGCCGCGCTCGATATCCATCCTCCGTCGTTGCAAGCGAAGCAATCGAGAGACCCTCCGCGGAGACAGACTGGGTTGCTTCGTCGCTTCGCGCCTCGCAATGACGAGGCGGATACAGCATCCGCCACATTTCTCGCCCCCAACTGTCTGAAAATCCCCATGCCGCTCGATCGCCGTTCCCTGCTCGCTTCGCTGTGCTGGATCGCCGCCTCTCCTGCGTTGGCCGCTGAGGCACCGCCTGAGCTCGAAACCTATGAACGTGAGAGCGGAGGACGGATCGGGGTCTATGCAGAGAACCTTGCGACCGGCAAAAAGCTCGCCTGGCGCGCCGACGAGCGCTTCGTCATGTGCTCGACCTTCAAGGCCTCGCTTGCGGCTTGCATGCTGGCCCGGGTCGACCGCGGCGAGGACCAGCTTGCGGCCATGATCGCTTACGGCAAGCCCGACCTCTTGGACTACGCGCCGGTCGCCAAACAGAATCTTGCGGCCGGCGCGATGTCGGTCAGCGACATGTGCAAGGCGATCGTCGAGCTCAGCGACAATACCTGCGCCAATCTGCTGCTGGCGCGGATCGGCGGCCCCGCCGCGCTCACCGCCTTCTGGCGATCGCTCGGGGACACCACCTCCCGGCTCGACCACAACGAGCCAGAACTCAACCGCTCGCCGCCGGGCAATCCCCACGACACCACGACGCCGGCAGCAATGGCGGGAAATTTGCAGCGCCTGGTGGTGGGCGAAGCGCTGTCGCCGGCTTCGCGGGCCCTGCTCACCGAGTGGATGGTGAACTGCAAGACTGGCGCGAACCGGCTGCGCGGCGGCGTGCCCGCAGGCTGGACCATCGGCGACAAGACCGGCAACAACGGCAAGGACGCTTCGGGTGATATCGCGGTCGCATGGCCCAAGCCCGGGACGCCGATCCTGATCGCGGTCTATACCCAGGGCGGCACGCCGAATCCGGCGCAGATCGAAGCCGCCTTTGCACGCATCGGACGGATGGTGACCGAGCGGCTGGCGTAAGCCGCGCGCATTGACGTAGCCGTCGCTTCCGGGTCAAGACAGACCATCATGGAAGCGAAGTTTCAGACCTTTCTCATCCTGCTCGCCGTGCTGGCAGGCGTGGCGCTGGCCGCACGCCGCTTCAACGTCGCCCCCGCCATCCTACTGATGCTGGCCGGCGTCGGCCTCGCCTTCGTGCCTGGCATGCCCCCGGTGGAATTGCCTCCCGAGCTGGTGCTGCTGATGGTGCTGCCGCCGCTGATCTACTCGGCGAGCGTCGCCATGAGCTGGCGTGAGTTCAAGAACAATTTGCGCCCGATCGTGCTGCTCGCGGTTGGCGCAGTGATCTTCACCGCAGCGATGGTGGCGGCCGCCACGCACTACATGATCGGCCTGCCCTGGACCATCGGCTTCCTGCTCGGCGCCATCGTCGCGCCGCCCGACGTGGTGGCACCGCTCGCGATCGCGCGCCGGCTCAACATGCCGCGGCGGCTCCTCGTCATCCTCGAGGGTGAAGGGCTCGCCAATGATGCCACCGCGCTGATCCTCTACCGCTTCGCGCTGGCCGCCATCATGGTCGGACATTTCTCGCTGCCGCTCGCCGCCGGCGAATTCCTCCTCATTGTCGCCAGCGAGATCGCCTTCGGCATCGGCGTCGGTTGGCTCTCCCTTCGCTTCCGCAAATGGTCCGGAGATCCGCAGGTCGAGCTGACGCTGTCGCTGATCACCCCCTACGTCTCCTACTGGCTGCCCGAGCATATCGGTGGCTCCGGGGTGATCGCGACGGTGGCCTGCGGCCTCTATGTGAGCTGGAACGGCCCGCTGCTGATCTCGTCGGCAACGCGCCTGCAGGGCATCTTCTTCTGGGACCTCGTGATCTACCTGATCGAGGGCGTGCTGTTCCTGCTCACCGGATTCCAGATGCGCGCGCTCTACGAGAAATCGAAGGCGTTCCCGCTCGACGACATCCTGATCGCAACTGCCGTGGTCATGGTGATCGTCGTGGTCGCGCGCTTCGCCTGGCTCTATCCTGCAACCTACCTGCCGCGCATGCTCAGCAAATCGCTGCGCCAGCGCGATCCGTCGCCACCCTGGCAATGGCCGTTCGTGCTCGCCTTCACCGGCGTGCGCGGCGCGGTGTCGCTGGCGGCCGCGCTGGCACTGCCGTTCACGCTGCCGGATGGCGATGCATTTCCGTATCGCGATCTGATCCTGTTCGTGGCCTTCGGCGTCATCTTCGTCACGCTGATCGGCGTCGGGCTGACGCTGCCGCCGGTGGTGAGGTGGCTCGGCGTCGCCGAGGCCGGCCGTAACGAGCATGCCGCCGAGCACGAAGCCGAGATCGCCGCGCGCCGTCAGGCGCTGGATGCAGCGCTGAAATCGCTCGACGCGCTGACCGAGGAGAAGGAGGTGTCCGACGAAGTGATGCGGCTCCTGCGTGCCCGCCACGACATCCGCGTCAACCAGCTGCCTGATTCACTCGATCCCACCCACCACGACGTCTCCGCCGCCGGTACCGCGCTGACCCGCGACCTGATCGCCGCCGAACGCAAATTCATTCACAACCTGTTGCGCGACGGCCAGATCACCGACGAGACGCGGCGGCGAATCGAGCGCGACCTGGATCTGGAGGAGGCCAGCCTGGCGAACCGGGAATATCGGCGGACGCCGCTGTAGCCTCCCGTCATTGCGAGGAGCCGTTGCGACGAAGCAATCCAGACTGCCTCCACGGAAGGACTCTGGATTGCTTCGCGGAGCCTGTCTTCGGGCCGCGTTAGGCGCGGACCCGTTGGCTCGCAATGACGGCGGGAGCAACTACCGCCTCGCGCAAAACTCCGCTATGGCCGACGCCACGGCCGCCGCAATCGTTTCATGCCGCTCGGGTGCGTTCATCGCCATTTCCTCGTCGCGGTTGATGATGGAGCCGGCCTCGAGCAGCACTGCGGCACTGCTTGTCCGCGACAGGACGACGAGCCCGTCATAGCGGTAGACGCCGACGTCCTTGTCGAGCAACTGGCGCCGGTAACGGCCCATCAGCGGCAAAGTGTATTGGCTGGCATAGTGCAGGCCTTGCTCCTTCAACTGCCTGCCGATCATCCGGGCCAGCATCAGGCTGGTGGCGAAGTGCGAATTCCGCTGCGACACGAACAGCGAGTGGCCCGAAAAGCGATCGCTGAAATAGCTCTTCGCACCATCGAATTCCCAGGTCTCGAGCAGCTTGTCCGGCACCGAATCATGATGGATCGACAGGAAGAGATCGGCGTGCGACCCATTGGCGCTGCCGACACGTTTAAACAGGCTGGGCCGAGCCTTGCCGTCCGTGACGAGCAGGCGTGTTGCGGCAAAGCCTTCGGACTTGAGCTTCGCCGTGATGAGTCTTGCGAGACGGAAGTTGAAGCCGAACTCCGGATCGTTGCGCGCGCTCAATGCGCCGTAGGAGTCCGGCGTATGCCCGACATCCACGACGATCCGGAATTTCGGCATCTCACATTTGGCCGGCGCGGGCGAAGGCTTGGGCCTCGCTTTCGCGACCTTTCGGGCCGGGGCAGCCTGCCCCGCATCGATGGACGGAAGCAATAACGCGACCAGCGACACCAGGAGAATTGCGACGATGTCCCGCCCTGACGACAAATCCTACTCCGCTGCCGCGATGCGTGGCCGGCCGACGAAGCCCGCGACATCGCCGAATCGTTCGAGCATGACCGCGGGCAGATCCTTCGACTTGCTGGTGACGCAGGCGCCGGAGCGCACCGCATAACGATCCTGACGCGTCGCCTGCGGCGGGGCCTCGCCCTGCTGCAGCGCCCGCGCCAGATCCATCACCAATTTACGAAAATGCATGATGCCGAGATCGGTCGGCCCGAGATGCTCGCGGGTGCGGTCGGCGATCGGCCCCTGGCTGTCCTGCACGGCGGCGTCCTGCTCGGAGACACCCTTGATGCCGGTGTAGCTCCTGGTCTTCTGCAGCTTGCGATCGATCAGATAGTCGTTGCCCTTATGGCGCAGCGGCACGTAATTGTCGTCGACCTCCGCGATCACGCCGTTGCCGCGGTCGTAGGCGTCGCGCTCCGCTTGCGACAACGGCCGCTCCGGATTCCAGGCATAGGTGTAGATCCAGCAATTGGTGTCGGTCACAGGCACGAAGGTCTGGCCAAAAATGCTCTCGCCCGGCATCGCGCTCGGCGCGTAGGCGTGGAATGGCATCAGGAATTGCGCGATGCGCCAGTAGATGCTGTCGCCGCCGGTGAGCCGGCCACCGGCAATGGTCAGTCCGGCCTCGTGCGGGCTGATCTTGATCACCGGCCGCGGGTCTTCAGCGATCCAGCGCATGTGATCGCTCGACATCCGCGCGATCGGATTCACAAAGTGCTTCTTGATGTCCAGGATCTCGTTCTCCTCCTTGTCGAAGGAGAGATGGGCAAAGGTGAAATGCGCGGTGTCGATCGAGCCTTCCAGCGCCTGCACCCAGTTGCAGTCCTGCCATTTCTTGCTGACGTAGCGGTGCGAGGCCGGCAGCAGCGCCATTTCGAGATCGGGCAGCTCGGGCATGGCCTCGATCGGACCCATATAGGCCCAGATCATCTCGCCCCATTCGCGCACCGGATAGGACTTGATGCGGATCAGGTCCTTGGCGTTGAGATCGGGATAGGAGGTCGGCATGTCGACGCAGCGGCCGTCGGTGTTGAACTTCCAGCCGTGATAGACGCAGCGGATGCCGCATTCCTCGTTTCGCCCCAGCCAGAGATTGGCGCCGCGATGCGGGCAATATTGGTCGATGACACCGACGACGCCGCGCGTGTCGCGGAAGGCAAGCAGTTCCTCGCCGAGCACGGTGATCTTCTTCGGCTCGCCGTCTGGTTCGGGGAGTTCTTCGGACAGCAGGACGGGAATCCAGAAGCGGCGCAGCAGCTCGCCCATGCCGGTACCTGCACCCGACTCGGTCAGGAATTTGTTGTCCTCGGCGCGGAGCATGGTGATCCTCCCGAATATTTTCGGGAAGATTGGCGCGGACGCGGGAAGACGTCAACGCAAGAACGGCTCTCGTAGGGTGGGCAAAGCGAAGCGTGCCCACGTCCTGCCTATTTGATGAGAAGACGTGGGCACGGCGCTGACGCGCCTTTGCCCACCCTACCGCACTGTCTCCTAAACCGGCCGCTCGCCTTTCACCGTCACCCGCGTGCCCGAGCGCGTGTGGGGCCAGTAGTCCCACATCGCGCGGTGCTGGGTGCAGCGGTTGTCCCAGAACGCGATGGCGTTCTCGGTCCAGCGGAAGCGGCACTGGAACAGTGGGTTTTCGGCGTGCTGGTAGAGATAGGCGAGCATCGCATCGCTCTCGTCGCGCGGGATGCCGTTGATGTGGCGGGTGAAGCCGCGGTTGACGTAGAGCGCCTTTCTGCCGGTGACCGGATGCGTGCGCACAACGGGATGCTCGGCGCTCGGATAGGACGGACGGTCGGCAACGCCGTAGTTCGCATAGAGCCCGCGATAGATCGGCTCGCCATCATGCAGCGCGGTGAGGCCATCGAGATAGGTCTTCATGCGATCGGACAGCGCCTCATAGGCGGCGTACATGTTGGCGAACAGCGTGTCGCCGCCGCGCGGCGGGCACTGCTTGATGTAGAGGATCGAGCCCATCGGCGGTTCGAGATCGCAGGACACGTCGGAGTGCCAGCCCTCGCCGTTGGCACGCGGCGAGTTCTTGTCGGCGTAGATCTTCATCAGCGCCGGGTCTTCGTCCTCATGCGGCGCGGCGGGATGGAAATGCAGCTCGCCGAACTTGCGGCCGAAGGCGAGCTGCTGCTGCGGCGTGATCTGCTGGTCGCGAAAGAAGATGACGAGGTTTTCGGCGAGCGCGCGGTGGATCTCGTCCATCTGCTGATTTGAACGCGCGACGTCGGAGACGAGCCCGCCGATGTCCACGCCCGATATTTCCGCGCCGATGATGGGGGTGAGCTTTTCGACCGCGATGGTCTCGTAGGGCGCGCCGTCGTCAGCCGTGTGGCGATAGCGCGGGCCCTGCTTGCCGGCGAGTGAGCTCATGGCGTGTCTCCCGATCTGTTGTTCGTTGCTTGCTATCCTAGGCCTCGGGAGCGCAGACGCAAAGATAGCAACCCGCGAATCTTGACACACTTATAAAGTTTTAATAGTGTGTAAAAGGAAAAGAGGCTTCCACGATGGGTAAATATGAGCGACTTGGCGCGTTCCTGAAGTCCCAACGGGCCAAAGAGGTCCCTATGACCTTTGCCGAAATCGAGCGAGTCATTGGAAGCAAGCTCCCTCCTAACTCTCCTCAATACCCGGCCTGGTGGAGCAATAATCCGACCAACAATGTGATGACCAAGGTCTGGCTGGCTGCCGGCTTTCGTACCGAGCAGGTCGACACGAAGGCTCGCAAGGTCGTGTTTCGCCGGGTCGAATTGAGTTCCGCAGAACCGACGCCGTCGCGCATCAAGAAGCTCGGCCGCCCTCCGCTGTTCGGCGCGCTCAAAGGATTGGCACACATCCCACCCGGCGTTGATTTGACACAGCCGGCCGATCCCGATTGGGGCCAAGTGTATGAGTGATCCTGCGCCTCTTTTGCTCGATACGCATGCCGCGATCTGGATTGCAGAAGACAAACCTATTGCCACCGAGGCGAGCGAGGCGATTGAAGCCGCCTATCGCGCAGGATCTGCCATCTTCGTCTCTGCAATCACCGCATGGGAAATCGGCTTGCTCGTTGCACGCAACAGGCTGGGCCTCTCCACGAGACCAGAACTCTGGTTTCAACGGCTGCTTGCCGTCGAAGGAGTGCGGCTCGCCGAACTCACGCCCAATATTTTGATCGCGTCTTCATTCTTGCCCGGCGCCCCGCCGCGTGACCCTGCGGATCGAATCATCATTGCAACCGCTCGCGACCTTGGCGCGAGCGTGATTACCCGGGACGGATTGATGCTGAGATATGGCGAGACAGGCCAGGTCAGCACGATTACATGCTGACCTGAACGCCTACTCCGCCGCGGTCACCGGCACCTTGGCGCCCTGGCCGTAACGCTGCTCGATATAGTCGATCACCAGCGCCTTGAAGTCGGCGGAGATGGTCGGGCCGCGCAGCGTGCGGAACTTCTTGCCGTCGACGAACACGGGTGCGGCCGGCGCTTCACCGGTGCCGGGCAGCGAGATGCCGATATTGGCGTGCTTGGATTCGCCGGGGCCGTTGACGATGCAGCCCATCACCGCGACGTTGAGCTCCTCGACACCAGGATATTTCGTCTTCCAGGTCGGCATCTCGTCGCGGATGAAATCCTGGATCGAGCGCGCCAGTTCCTGGAAGGTGGTCGAGGTGGTGCGGCCGCAGCCGGGGCATGCGGCGACCAGCGGCACGAAGGTGCGGAAGCCCATGGTCTGCAGCAACTCCTGGCCGACCTGCACCTCACGGGTGCGATCGCCGCCAGGCTCCGGCGTCAGCGAGATGCGGATGGTGTCGCCGATGCCCTGCTGCAGCAGGATGCCGAGCGCGGCGGAGGAGGCAACGATGCCCTTGGTGCCCATGCCGGCCTCGGTCAGGCCGAGATGGATGGCGTAGTCGGAACGAGAAGCGAGATCCTGATAGACCGCGATCAGATCCTGCACCGCCGAGACCTTTGCGGAGAGGATGATGCGGTTCTTGGGCATGCCGAGCTCTTCGGCGCGCGCGGCCGAGAGCAGCGCGGACTGCACCATGGCCTCGCGCGTCACCGCGCGCACGTCGCGCGGATTGGCGGAAGCGGCGTTCTCGTCCATCAGCTTGGTCAGCAGCTCCTGGTCGAGCGAGCCCCAATTGGCGCCGATGCGCACCGGCTTGTTGTTCTTGTTGGCGATCTCGATGATGTCGGCGAACTGGGTGTCGCGCTTGTCCTTGAAGCCGACATTGCCGGGATTGATGCGGTACTTGGCGAGCGCCTCGGCGCAGGCCGGATAGGCCGCGAGCAGCTTGTGGCCGATATAGTGGAAGTCGCCGATCAGCGGCGTGGTGATACCGCGCTTGGCGAGGCCGTCGCGAATGTGCGCCACGGCGGCCGCGGCTTCCTCGCGGTCCACAGTGATGCGGACCATTTCGGAGCCGGCGCGCGCGAGCGCTGCGACCTGGGCGATGGTACCGTCGATGTCGGCGGTATCGGTGTTGGTCATCGACTGCACGACGATCGGCGCACCGCCGCCGACGGCGACGTCGCCGACCTTGACCTGGGTGGTATGGTAACGCGGCGCTGGCCCCGCGATGTCGGAATCGATGGTGGTTTCGGGCTTGTTCATGGGGTCCAAATATCAGGTTTTGGTGACGTTCAGCAATGCATCGCGCGGCGCCGCAGCGACTTGGCTGGGACGGTTAACGAGAAAAAGCCCAGCAATTACAAGGACGGCGGCCGCCCCGAACGCCAAGCTTAGCGTGTCGTGCATGATGAAATAGCTACCGACGACGCCAAACAAAGGGGTGATGAAGGTAAAAGCCGACAATTTGCTGGCCGAATAGGCCTTCACCAGCGCGAACCAAAGCGTGAACGTGGTTCCAACGACCCAGATCGCCTGGAAGGCCATCAGGCCGAGCGACAGCGGCGCGGGGGTGTGCGTGATGGTCTCGCCGAACAGCCAGGCCGCCAGCCCCAGGATCGGGATCGAGATCGCGACCTGATAGCCCAGCGCCTTCTCCGGCGCGGCAAACCGCAACCTGGTGCCCTTGGCAACCAGCGTGGTTGCCGCCCACAGCGCGGCGCCGCCGACGATCATGAGGTCGCCGAGCAGGACATGCGAATCGACATTGGGCTGCGGCACACCGATGGCGAGCGCGACGCCCGCAAAGCTGATGGCAAGACCCAGCCATTGCGAGGCGCCAAGCCGTTCGCCGAGCACTTGGTAGGAGCCGAGCGCAACGAAGAACGGCGCGGTGTAGAGGAACACCACCGCGCGCGAGGCAGACGTGAGGCGCAGCCCCTGGAAGATCAGCACGAACTCGATGCCGAACATCAGCCCGGCGATCAGGCCCGGCTTCCACGTGCCGTCATTCTCGAAGAATTTGACCCCGCGCAGCGTGCCGATGAGGAACAGCACCGGCAGCGCGCCCGCCGACCGGATCGTGGCCTGCAGCATCGGCGGAATGTCCGGCAGCACCAGCTTCACCGCGATCTGGTTGAACCCCCAGGTCAGGCACAGCATGAGCATCAGGGCGATGGCGCCGGCACTGAGGGGACGTGCGGCGGAATGTAAGGCTTGTGGCGAGGTCATCTCTTCCCGATTACCGGCTTTGCGCCGTTGTTGCTCTATGCAGCTTTCTGACAATGGGTGCAGACGCCCGTGATCTCCACCACGGACAATTTAGGCGCAAAGCCCGAGCTGCGCGCGGCGGCATTGAGGTCCCCGGCAAAGGACGCCGACGGGATCTCGCCGACCAGGCCGCAGCGCTCGCAGATCAGGAACGCCACCGCCGAGGTCGCGTCGTGGTCGTGGGCGGCGCAGGCGAGATAGGCATTGCGGCTCTCGATGCGATGCACAAGGCCATTGGCCATCAGGAAATCAAGCGCGCGATAGACCGTGATCGGCGCCGGCCGCGACATGGACTTGGCGAGCTCGTCGATCACCTCATAGGCTCCGAGCGGGCGATGGCTGGAGAGCAAGGCCCCCAGCACCTGACGGCGTATGGGCGTGAATTTCTGTGCGCGCTGCTTGCAGACCTCTTCGGCATGCGCCAGCGCATCCGCGGTGCAGCGGCCGTGATCGTGGTCGGGCGCGGGAAATGCCGGTTTTGCGAGGGTCATGCGGGCACGTTCTAGCATTTGGGCCTGGGAACCCAAAGCACGACCCTGCGACCGGCTGCCAGCCATGCTAGCGCTGCGGGACAGCATCGTGATATCCGCCGTGGAATAATCATAAGCTTGCTTATTATATCCCAAGCTTATTGGAGACCAAGCTTATGACCCGCGGGTCTGTCGACCAGAACTTCCTGTTCACGCTCGGTGAGCTCTACCGCCTGTTGCGCGTCTATGCCGACAAGGAGGCCTCGCGGTTCGGCATCACCCGGGCGCAATGGGCGGTGCTGGCCAAGGTTGAGCGCAGCGAGGGCATGAAGCAGTCGGAACTCGCCGAGCTGCTCGAGATGCAGCCGATCACGCTGACCCGCCTGATCGACAAGCTCTGCGACAATGACTGGATCGAGCGCCGCAGCGACGCTTCGGACCGCCGCGTCAAGCGCCTGTATCTGAGGAAGGCCGGCCGGCAATTGCTGGGCCGGATGAGCGGGCTGAAGTCCGAGCTCACGGCCAACGCGCTCGACGGCATCACGCCGGCGGACGCCCATCGCCTCCTGACCCAGCTCGAAACCATCAAGGAAAACGTGCGTACCGCGATCCAGACCAGCGGCGCGGAACAGGCACGTAAGGAGCAGCGCTATGGCTGACCAAGTCCTCAAGTTCCAGCCCGAGCAGAAGACCGACAGCGGCAAGCCCACCAAGAAAGCCGGCACCGACCCGCGCCGCCGCCTGGTCGCGGGCCTGCGGCGTTACCGCCGCTTCCTGCTCCTGGTCGTGCTGCCCGTGATCGCCGCCATTGGCGGCATCACTTTCTACCTGCATGGCGGCCGCTATGTCGGCACCGACGACGCCTATGTCGGCGCGCAGAAGGTGCTGGTGACGCCCGACATCTCCGGCAAGATCCAGAAGGTCGTCGTGAAGGAAGGCCAGTCCGTCAAGCAGGGCGACGAGCTGTTCGAGATCGACCCCGCTCCGTTTCGCCACGCGGTGGTCGAAGCCAAGGCGCAGCTCGCGCAGGCCCGCACGACCTACGACAACCTCGTCGCCAACATCAAGATCTATGGCGACATGCTGGGCCTCGCCCAGCAAGGCATCGATTTGAAGCAGCGCGACGTCGAGCGCAAGCAGGCGCTGGTGAAGAACAATTACGGCTCGCAGCTCGATCTCGACAATGCCTCGAATGCGCTGGTCACCGCCGGCGCGCAGGCGCAATACATCAAGCAACAGCTGTCCAACGCCAGGACGCAGCTTCTCGGCGACCCCGAATTGCCACTGGAGCAATTCCCGCCTTACGCACAGGCGAAAGCCAAGCTGGACGATGCCCAGCGCAACCTCGATCACACCGTGCTGCGCGCGCCGATGGACGGCGTGGCGACGCAGGTCGAGCAGATCCAGCTCGGCCGCTATGTCGCCGCCGGCACGCCGGTGTTTTCCATCATCGACGTCGCCCACCCCTGGGTCGACGCCAATCCGAAGGAGAGCGACCTCACCCACGTCACCGAAGGACAGCCCGTCACGCTCGAGGTCGACGCGTTCCCGAACCACGTCTTCAAGGGCAAGATCGGCTCGCTCTCGCCCGGCACCGGCGCGCAATTCGCGATCCTGCCGCCGCAGAACGCCACCGGCAATTTCGTCAAGGTGGTGCAGCGCGTGCCGATCCGCATCTATTTCGACGAGACCGACAAATATGTGCGGAAGCTGAAGGCCGGCATGAGCGTCTACGCCACCATCGACACCGGCCATCAGCGCTCGCTCGCCGGCCTGCTTGGCCTGTCGGCGACCGCGAGCCAGAATAAAGACTGAACACAAGGACTGATCCGATGTCCGGTCCCAATGCCAGCCTGATGGTCCCCGGCCTGCGCCGGAACATGGTGACGATCTGCGCCATGACCGCGACCATCATGCAGGCGCTGGACACCACCATCGCCAACGTCGCCCTGCCCTACATGCAGGGCACGCTGTCGGCCTCGCAGGACCAGATCAACTGGGTGCTGACCTCCTACATCGTCGCCGCGGCGATCATGACGGCGCCGGTGGGCTGGATCGCCAACCGTTTCGGCCGCAAACGCATCTTCATCATCTGCTCGGCCGGCTTCACCATGGCCTCGGTGCTGTGCGGCCTCGCCCAGGACATCAACCAGATGGTGCTGTTCCGCCTGCTGCAGGGCGTGTTCGGCGCCGCCCTGGTGCCGTTGTCGCAATCGGTGATGCTCGATTATTACACGCTCCAGGAACGTGCCAAGGCGATGTCGATCTGGGGCATGGGCGTGATGATGGGGCCGATCATGGGCCCCTCGCTGGGCGCCTGGCTGACCGAGACCTATTCCTGGCACTGGGTGTTCTTCGTCAACCTGCCATTCGGCTTCATCACCGTGCTCGGGCTGATCGTCTTCATGGACGAGACCGACAAGAATCTCAGCCTCAAATTCGACTGGTTCGGCTTCGCCGCGCTGGCGGTTGCGATCGGCTCGCTTCAGCTCGCCCTCGACCGCGGCGAGCAGCTGGGCTGGCTGGAATCCAATGAGATCCTCGCGGAGTTCATCGTTTCGGCGGTCGCCTTCTACTTCTTCCTCGCGCACTCCTTCACGACCTCGACCCCGTTCATCCGTTTCGCGCTGTTTCGGGATCGCAACTTCGTCACCGGCTGCGTGTTCATGATCGTGATGGGGCTCGTGCTGTTCTCGACCATGGCGCTGGCCTCGCCCTATATGCAGAACGTGATCGGCTATCCCATCATCACCGCCGGCCTGCTGCTGGCGAGCCGCGGCTTCGGCACCTTCTTCGCGATGATGCTGGTCGGCCGCATGATGCGCTATTTCGAGGCGCGCACGCTGATCATCGCCGGCCTGACACTGACCGCAGGCTCGCTGTTCCAGATGACCGGCTGGACCGATTTGACCCAGGTGCCGGAGATCGTCACCGTCAGCGTCATTCAAGGCTTCGGCTTCGGCCTTGTCTTCGTGCCGCTCTCGACCGTGGCCTTCCTGACACTGTCGAACGACCTCCGTACCGACGGCACCGCGATGCTGACCCTGATGCGCAACGTCGCGAGCTCGGTCGGCATTTCCGTCGTCATCGCCCAATTGACGCAGGGGACGCGGCGGACCTATGCAATCCTGTCCGAGCACATCAACCCGTTCAACCATGCACTGCAGATGCCCGACGTCAGGGGCCTGATCAACCTGTCCACCGACGCCGGCCGCGCCATGGCCGACAGGATGGTCAGCGTCCAGGCGCAGATCATCGCGTTCGCCTACGACTATCAGCTGGTGATGTTCTTCATCCTCTGCACCATCCCGCTCGCCTTGCTGATCGGCTCGACCAAGGCCACGCTGCGCAAGCAGGCGGCGGGACCGGAGCATGCGGTGATGGAGTAGGACGCGGTCGACCACCAATCTCCGCTGTCGTCCCGGACAAGCGCTGCGAAGCGGAGCGCAGATCCGGGACCTCAGCGCGAGCGCTTGCGCTCGTCGCGATAATCACAGGGAGTAGTTTGGCGAAGACTGTGAATTACCAGTCTCGCGCCAAACTACTCCCTGTGGTTATGGGTCCCTGCGTTCGCAGGGACGACACCGAAATTGCGGCGCGCCCTACAACAACTCCTCGCAGCCCAAATCATCCACCGCCGCAAACACCCGCTCCAGATTATTCCACCAGATCAGCGGCGGGAGATTGACGCTCCATTGCCAGACCGGCTTGGTGATGTGCCAGAGCACCGACCGGCGATAATCCTGGTCAAGTGCGCCGCGCGTGTAGCCGCTGACGCCGTGCGAGATCAGGGTCTCATGATAGCGGTTGAGCAGCAGGCGCTCGAGCGTCTGGCGGCGCTCCGGATACCATTGCGTCGCCATCATGTAGGCGAGATCGTGGGTCGGCACGTTGATGCGCCACTGGTCGAAGTCGAAAATCCGCACGGTGTCGGCGATGTCCGCGCGCGGCAGCAGGAAATTCCAGGTATGGGCATCGCCGTGGGCAATAGAGAGATGTCGATGGGAATGATAGCGCTCAAGCAAACGATCCGACTGCTCAATGAACCGACGATAGAGGATGCGTCGTTCTTCGCTCAGACGGTCGCCGAGAAGATCGGCAAAACGATCATAATGGCCAGCAAAGGTCTCCATCAACCTTGACGTATCATCGGCGCTCATCCAACTGCCAATGGTGTCGCCGAGACTTGGGTGGTCCCACCATGCCGCGTGCCAGCCCGCGAGCGTCGTGACGATCGCCATCGCCTGTTCGCGAGACGGCGGCAAGGGCCACGGGGCCGCGACCTCATGGCTGTCGGTGAGGTCCTCGAGCAGCAGATGCCAACTGACATTTTCCTCATCGAACTGTCCGTCAAAGCAACGCGGCACCAGCCCCGGCGGCATATTCGGTGCAAGTTTCGCATAGAAGGCCACTTCGTGCCGGCCACCATGCGCAAGCGTCTTGGCAAAATCGGCATGCGGCGTCTTCAGGATCAGTGTCTGCGGCGCGCCGCCGGATTCACCCACATAGCGCAGACCGAGACGGACGATGTGCGACACGACGGTGTCGCGCTGATGCAGTACCTTCACCTCGCGGACCGCGCCTGCGTCGAGCACGCCGCCTCTGCGCAGTGCCGCCGTCAGTCGGGCGGGCTCAACGACATCAGGCAGTTGTGGAGGTGTCATGAAATTCACGATGCCCCTGTCCCGCGCCATATTGCACGATCATGACCCCACGCACCAGCGGCCGAACCGATGCCGCGCTCAAGCCGCCTCGGTCGAGGCGCGCACGGTCCGCACCACGACCGACCGGAGCTGTTCGAGATTGGCGGCCATGCCGGCGATCGCCTGCCTGACCTCGGCGGCGCGCTCGTTCACGGAAGCGGCGTCGCGGCTGACATTGCCGATCTTGGCCGAGACCTCCTTGGCCGCGGAAGCCGATTCGGAAATCGACCGCGTGATCTCCCGCGTCGCGGCGTCCTGCTCTTCCATCGCGGCGGCAACCGAGGTCGCCACGCCGTCGATCTCGACGATGTGCCCTCCCATCGTCTCGACGGCATCGACCGCGGCCTGCGTCGAGGCCTGAATCTCGGTGATCAGCCGCGTGATCTCCTCGGTGGATTTGGCGGTCTGGTCTGACAGGGATTTCACTTCGGCGGCGACCACGGCGAAGCCGCGGCCGGCCTCGCCGGCACGGGCGGCCTCGATCGTGGCGTTGAGCGCCAGGAGGTTGGTCTGGCCGGCGATGCCGCCGATGAGGTCGGAGACCTCGGCGATCTTCTTCACCGATCCGGCCAGTGCCTGGATGGTCGAACGCGCCTGCTCGCGGCCGGCGACCGCCGATTTTGTGACGGTGCTGGTCCGCACGACCTGGCTTGCGATCTCGCGGATCGAGGCGCTCAGCTGTTCGGCCGCGGCCGAGACGGTCTGCGAGCTGCCGAGGGCCTGGGTGGAGGCCGCCGCGACCGCCTGCGACTGTGCGGAGAGCGACCTCGCGATCTCGGACAGGCTGGACGCCGCCCGCTCGACGCCTTGCGTCGCTGCGCCGGCGGTGTCGACCGATCGGCCGGTCTCGCGCTCGACGGTCTCGGCCATCTGGTGCAGGGCGGAGCGCTTGGCGAGCGCCGCCTCCTGCTCCTGCCGCAACTGCTCCTCGCGCAGGCGGGAATTCTCGACCGCCGCCTGCTTGAACACCACAAGCGCCCCCGCCATCGAGCCGACCTCGTCCTTTCGGTCAGCGAAAGGAATGTCGGCGGCGAGATCGCCGGTCGCGAGCTTCTGCATCGTGCCCGTCATGCGCACGATCGGCCGCACCACGCCGAGTGCGACGCCGAGCAGGCCCGCAGCAACGAAAGCCAGGACAGCGGCGGAGACGCCGAGGAGGATATAAAGCATCGAGCTGTCGCGGTCCGCGGCCAGCTTTTCCATGGCTGCATTCTGCTTGTTGGCGTTCTCGACGATGCTGTCGATCACGGCGCGATGCGCGGTGTAGGCGTCCTTCACCTGCGCATAGATGCGCTCGGACGCAGCGGCGTCCTTGGCCTTGAGGGCCGGCAGGAGCTGGTCGGACGCCTTCCAGAACTTCTGCACCTCAGCATCGGATTTCGACACCAGCACCGTCTTCAGGTCGGCCGAGAGGCTGGAGGTGACCCAGAACGCCTTGCGCTCGTCGTAATCCTTGCGGAGCTGGACCAGGCGTTCGCCGTGGGCCGCCAGCTGGTCCGGCTCGCGCATGGCCAGGGTCGCCTCGAGATAGGCCTCGATGACATATTCCGGCGGCGGCAGAATGTCCGCGATGAGGTCGTTGCCGAGCTTGATGTCGGAATAGAGCGGACCGCCGACCTTGAGCTCTTTCAAGGCGTACAGGCTGGTCGAAACCACGGCGGCAAAACCGATGGCGAGAACGATGCCGAACGCAATGATCGCAGATGACAACGACAGACGAAATTTCATGAAAACAATCCAGGGCGGTGTCAAAACTGCAGCCACCCTAGACGAATACGGTAAATACGGGATTGCTTCGCGCCGAAATTGTATCGCGCGAACCCCGTCTAACTACGGGAATTCGACGTCAAGCCATCGGTATTTGAGTCAGCGAGGCTGACGCACACACGTGCGGGAGAATCGTTTCGGCCGGAGGCAGCCTCGGCCTCGATGCGCCAGATGAGACATGCGCGCCGAAGAGCAAGCCTCCCCCGGCACGCGTTGCCTCACACGTCGAAGAACACCGTCTCGTTGTCGCCCTGCAGCCGCAGGTCGAGCCGGTAGACCGGCTTGCCGGCCTCGCGCGCCGCGGTCAGCGTGGCGCGGCGCTCGGTGGGCACCAGCGCCAGCACGGGGTCGGCGGCGTTGCCGGCCTCGTCGCCGAAATAGATCCGGGTGTAGAGATGCCTGAGCATGCCGCGGCCAAACACCGCAAGGAGGATGTGCGGCGCCTGCGGCTTGCCATCGGGATCCGGCACCGTGCCCGGCTTGATGGTCTCGAACGCGTAATTGCCGTCCTTGTCGGTGCCGCAACGGGCGAAGCCGCGGAAGCTTGCATTTGGCAGCGCACGCTTGTCCTGCGGGTCGGCGAAGCGGCCTTGCGCGTCCGCCTGCCAGATCTCCAGCATGCAATCCGGCACGGCAACGCCGTCACCGTCGAATACGCGACCCTCGATGCGGATGCGCTCGCCGGTGATATCTGGCGTCAGCGTCGAGTTGGTGAACGCGTCGTTCCAGGCGTACTCGCCGTTCGGCGTCAGGCCGTATTTGAAGAACGGGCCGACCGTCTGCGATGGGGTGATCCCGTCGGGCGTCACAGAATCCTGCACTTAGTGATTCTCCATGGGGGTGGCGTTCTTGCCGCGCAACACGATGTCAAAGCGGTAGCACAGCGCCCATTCGGGCTGGGTGTTCTCGAGATCGAACGAGGAGACCATCCGCGCCCGCGCCTTCTCGTCCGGCACCGAGTTGAAGATCGGATCGAACGGGAACAGCGGATCGTTCGGAAAATACATCTGCGTCACGAGGCGCGTGACGAAGGAATGGCCGAACACCGACAGATGGATGTGCGCGGGACGCCAGGCATTGTGGTGATTGCCCCAGGGATAAGCACCCGGCTTGACGGTGACGAAGCGATAATAGCCGGAGGCATCGCTTTGGGCGCGGCCGGCCCCCGTGAAATTCGGATCGAGCGGCGCCGGATGCTGGTCGCGGACATGGACGTAGCGGCCGCAGGCATTGGCCTGCCAGATCTCGACCAGCGAGTTCGGCACGCCGCGGCCGTCCTCGTCGCGCACATGGCCGTGCACGATGATGCGCTCGCCGATCGGCTCGCCCTTGTGCTGGGTGGTGAGGTCGTTGTCGCCCTCGCGCACGGTCTCGTGGCCGTAGACCGGGCCGGTGAGCTCCGACAACGTATGGCGCATCGGGATCAAGGGCTTGTTCGGCGCACGCTTGATCGAGCTCTTGTAGTCGGGCGACAGCGGCAGCGGATGCGCCTTGTTGCTGTCAGTGGGATAGATGAATGTCATGGGCGGACTCCTCCCCGGCCATGTGGTCCGGCCGGACAACGCTTCAGCCAATCATTATAGGATATAACTAATTGGGGGAAGCGGGTTTGAGCCCTATTTGATCGGCGGACGCGGCAGTAAGGCTTCCCCGACTTCGAGCCGGTAGACATGGTCGAGCGAATACCAGGGCGTCGCGACCTCGCGTTCGGTCGGATGTGGCGCGTCATGGCGCAGGAACTTGCCGATCAGCGCCTGCGTCACGCCGAACTGCACGTCGCTGTCGATATGGGGATCGTTGGGATCGTAGACCTGCGAGATCAGGACCTTGAAGCCCGGCTTGAAGATCAGGGCATGCAGATGCGCGGGGCGATAGGGATGGCGGCTCTGCGCCTCCAGCAGGCGGCCGACCACGCCGTCCGTCGGAATGGGATAGCCGACCATCATCACCGAACGGAAGGAGAAGCGCCCATCCTGGTCGGTCGTGAACTTGCCACGCAGGTTCATGTCGGCCTGGTCAGGATCCTGGTTCTCGTAGAGGCCGACCGGAGAGGCGTGCCAGACATCGACCTCGGCGCCGACGACCGGACGACCGTCCTTGTCCACGACGCGGCCGTTCACGAACAGCGGCGCGCCCGGGGTCTCGGAGCGGACGATCGATCCGCCATTCTCGACCCGCGGCGAGTTCAACCGCCAGAACGGCCCGAGCAGTGACTGATCGGTTTCGGTATTGCCCTGGTCGCCGTTGTTGAGCAGGCAGACCAGCGGCGAGACGCCGAGCGAGCCCGCCATCAGCACCACTTCGTTGTGCGTGTCGGTGGTCAGCTTGCCGAGCTCGGCGATGACCGCGGTGGCATCGCGAAACTCCTTCTCGGTCAGGCGGACGTCGCGCACGAAGCCGTGCAAATGCTTGACCAGGGAGATCATGATCTGGCGCATGCGCGGATCGGAAGTCCGCTCCATCACCGCCAGTGCCGCGGCCGTGACGTCCTGCTCGCGCTCGATGATCATGCTGGCTTTTTCTCCCTGTCATTCCGGGACGCGAGAGAAACGAGCGAACCCGGACTCTTCGCCTCTCCCCGCTTGCGGGGAGAGGCCGGCGCGCGAAGCGCGGCGGGTGAGGGGGACTCTCCGCGAGTCCAACTATCACCGTCCTTGCGGAGACTCCCCCTCACCCCAACCCTCTCCCCGCAAGCGGGGAGAGGGGAGGAGAGAGTTCAGTTCACCTTCTCGATGGCGACCGCGACGCCCTGGCCGACGCCGACGCACATGGTGGCGAGCGCGAGCTTGCCGCCGCGCTTCTCCATGCCGTGGACGGCGGTGAGCGCGAGGCGCGCGCCGCTCATGCCGAGGGGATGGCCGAGCGCGATCGCGCCGCCATGCGGATTGACGAAATCGGCGTCGTCGGCAACGCCGAGCTGGCGCATGCAGGCGATGCCTTGCGAGGCGAAGGCCTCGTTGAGCTCGATCAGGTCGAAATCGCTAATCTTCTTGCCGAGCCGTTCCATCAGCTTGCGGGTCGCCGGCACGGGACCAATGCCCATGATGCGCGGCGGCACGCCGGCCGAGGCAAGGCCGAGGATGCGCGCGCGGGGCGTGAGACCATGCTTCTTCACCGCAGCTTCCGAGGCCAGGATCATCGCGGCCGCGCCGTCATTGACGCCGGAAGCATTGCCGGCGGTCACCGTGCCGGGATTGCGCACGATCGGCTTCAGTTTTGCCAGACCTTCGAGCGTGGTTTCGGGACGCGGATGCTCGTCCTTGTCGACGGTGATGGGACCCGCCTTGCCGCCGGGAATGGTGATCGGGACGATTTCCTCGGCGAAATAGCCCGCCGCGATCGCCTTGCCGGCGCGCTGCTGCGAGCGGATGGCGAAGGCGTCCTGGTCGGCGCGCGAGACCTGGAATTCCTCGGCGACGTTCTCGCCGGTCTCCGGCATGGCGTCGACGCCATACTGAGCCTTGAGCAGCGGATTGATGAAACGCCAGCCGATCGTGGTGTCGAAGATTTCGGCCGAACGCGAGAAAGCCTCCTGCGCCTTGCCCATCACGAAGGGCGCGCGGGTCATGGATTCGACGCCGCCGGCAATGGCGAGCTCGATCTCGCCGGAGCGGATGGCGCGGCCGGCCGCACCGACCGCATCGAGGCCCGAGGCGCAGAGCCGGTTGAGCGTCTGGCCGGGAACCGAGTCCGGCAGACCTGCGAGCAGGAGCGCCATGCGGGCGACGTTGCGGTTGTCCTCGCCGGCCTGGTTGGCACAGCCGAAGAAGACTTCGTCCACCTGCGCCCAGTCGAGATTGGGGTGCTTGGCCATCAGTGCCTTGATCGGCGCTGCGGCGAGATCGTCGGCACGCACCTTGGCGAGCGAGCCGCCGAAGCGGCCGATCGGGGTCCGCACGGCATCGCAGATAAAGACGTCACGCATCGTTGTTCTCCCTGAATGCCGCGGTTCGGCCCAAATTCTTCAATGACGCCGGAGTTTTAGGAGGGCGCCCGCAGCAGGTCAATTGACTGATACACGCGTGTTCCGAGGGGGCCGCACGCCGGCCACGCATGCCGCAATGCGGACAACGTGGAAAACCTCCCCTTCCCGGCCAAAGCGATAGGAGCAGGGGGCGAAATTTTGTAGGTTGCGCCGCCCATGACCATGCAACAGCCGATACAAGTACCGCCCCCCGACGAAGCGCCCGCTTCGCCAACGGAAGCCGTCGCGCGCGTCACGCCGATGATGGAACAGTACCTGGAGATCAAGGCGGCGCATCAGGGCCTGCTGCTGTTCTACCGGATGGGCGATTTCTACGAATTGTTCTTCGAGGATGCCGAGATCGCCTCCAGGACGCTTGGCATCGTCTTGACCAAGCGCGGCAAGCACCAGGGCGCCGACATCCCGATGTGCGGCGTGCCGGTCGAGCGTTCCGAGGACTATCTGCACCGCCTGATCTCGGCCGGCCACCGCGTCGCGGTCTGCGAGCAGACCGAAGATCCTGCTGCCGCCAAGGCACGCGGCAACAAGAGCGTGGTCCGCCGCGGCGTGGTGCGGCTGGTGACGCCGGGCACGCTGACCGAGGACACGCTGCTCGATGCGCGTGCCAACAATTATCTGCTCGCGATCGCGCGCGCCCGCGCCTCCGGCGGTGGCGACCGCTTCGGCCTTGCCTGGATCGACATCTCGACCGCCGAGTTCACCGTGATGGAATGCTCGGGCGGCGAGCTCGCCGCGACGCTGGCGCGCATCAACCCGAACGAGGCCATCGTCACCGACGCGCTCTATAACGACAGCGAGCTCGGACAGACCTTGCGCGAGCTGCCGGCCGTGACGCCGCTGACGCGCGACGTCTTCGACGGCGCCACCGCCGAAAAGCGCCTTTGCGATTATTTCGCCGTCGCGACCATGGACGGGCTGACGCAGCTGACGCGGCTGGAGGCCACGGCAGCAGCAGCCGCCGTCACCTATGTCGACCGCACCCAGGTCGGCAAGCATCCGCCACTGTCGCCGCCCGCGCGCGAAGCTTCCGGCGCGACCATGGCGATCGATCCGGCGACCCGCGCCAATCTCGAGCTGACGCGGACGCTCGCAGGCGAACGCCGCGGCTCGCTGCTTGATGCGATCGACTGCACGGTGACCTCGGCGGGCTCGCGCCTGCTTGCCCAACGCCTGGCCGCGCCGCTGACGGATGCGCCGGCGATCGCGCGCCGGCTCGATGCGGTGAGTACCTTCGTCGCCGATTCTGCCGCGCGCGAGGACATCCGCAGCATCCTGCGCGGCGCGCCCGACATGTCGCGCGCGCTGGCGCGTCTGTCAGTCGGCCGCGGCGGCCCGCGCGACCTCGCAGGTCTGCGCGACGGTATCATCGCCGCCGACCAGGTGCTGGCGCGGCTTGGCGAGCTCGATCAGCCGCCGCAGGAAATCGCCGCGGTGATGGCGGCCTTGCAGCGCCCCTCGCGCGAGCTCGCGGCCGAATTCGCCAGCGCGCTCGACGAGCAGCTGCCGCTGATCAAGCGCGATGGCGGGTTCGTTCGACAGGGCTATGAGCCCGCGCTCGACGAAGCCCGAAACCTGCGCGACGCCTCGCGCCTCGTCGTCGCCTCGATGCAGGCGCGCTACGCCGACACGACATCCGTGAAAGGCCTGAAGATCCGGCACAACAACGTGCTCGGCTATTTCGTCGAGGTCACCGCGCAGCACGGCGACAAGCTGATGTCGGCGCCGCTGAACGCGACCTTCATTCATCGCCAGACGCTGGCGGGGCAGGTGCGCTTCACCACCTCCGAGTTGGGCGAGATCGAAGCCAAGATCGCCAATGCCGGCGATCGCGCGCTCGGCCTCGAGCTCGAGATTTTCGAGCGGCTGTCAGCCAAGGCCATGACCATCAGCGACGATCTGCGCGCCGCCGCTCACGCCTTCGCCTTGCTCGACGTTGCGACATCACTGGCAAAGCTCGCGGTCGACGACAATTATGTGCGACCGGACGTGGACGGCTCCCTCGGCTTTGCGATCGAGGCCGGCCGCCATCCCGTGGTGGAGCAGGCGCTGAAGCGCAATGGCGAGCCGTTCATCGCCAATGCGTGCGACCTGTCGCCAAGCCCGGCGCAAAAGTCCGGCCAGCTCTGGCTGCTCACCGGTCCCAACATGGCCGGTAAATCGACCTTCCTGCGTCAGAACGCGCTGATTGCCCTGCTTGCCCAGATCGGCAGCTTCGTGCCGGCCGCGCGCGCGCGGATCGGCATCATCGACCGCCTGTTCTCGCGCGTCGGCGCCGCCGACGATCTCGCCCGCGGTCGCTCCACCTTCATGGTCGAAATGGTCGAGACGGCTGCGATCCTGAACCAGGCCGGCGAACGCTCGCTCGTGATCCTCGACGAGATCGGCCGCGGCACCGCGACCTTCGATGGTCTCTCGATTGCCTGGGCCGCGATCGAGCATCTGCACGAAAGCAATCGCTGCCGCACGCTATTCGCCACGCATTATCACGAGCTGACCGCGCTCTCCGCAAAACTGCCGCGGATGTTCAACGCCACCGTGCGGGTGAAGGAGTGGCAGGGCAACGTCGTGTTCCTGCACGAGGTGCTGCCGGGCTCGGCCGATCGTTCCTACGGCATCCAGGTGGCCAAGCTCGCCGGCCTGCCGCCGGCCGTGATCACGCGCGCAAAATCGGTGCTGTCCAAGCTGGAGGCGCAGGACCGCGGCCAGACCGCGCGCGCGCTGGTGGACGATCTGCCTCTGTTCGCCGTGCCCTCACGCGCGGCGGCCGAAGTCGCGCCGCCGAGCGAGGCCGAACTGCTGATGGAGGCCGTGAAGGCGCTGCATCCGGACGAGATGTCACCACGCGAGGCGCTGGATGCGTTGTATGCGTTGAAGGCGAAGCTGCCGAAGCAGTGACAGTGCCATAGGGTGGGCAAAGCGACTTGCCCGCCATAGCTCGAAGAGCGACGGCGGAAGCGTGCCCACCGCGTTTTGGACGAGATCGGGAAGAGATGGTGGGCACGGCGCGCGAAGTGCGCGCCTTTGCTCACCCTACGATTCCGTGCGCTGAGCGCTACGCCCGCGCCGCGATCGCAGCCGCCTCCGCAGCCGCGCGCTGCATGCTGGTCGACATCTCGTTCGTCACCGTACTCTGCTCCTCGACGGCAGCGGCGGTCGATGTCACGTATTCGCTGACATTGTTGATCGCCTGCTTGATCGAGCCGAGCGCGCTGACGACGTCGCCGGAGATGCCGTTGAGGCTGCCGATCTCCTGGCCGATCTTGTCGGTGGCCTGCTTGGCCTGATTGGCGAGGCTCTTCACTTCGGAGGCGACCACCGCAAAGCCGCGGCCGGCTTCGCCGGCCCGTGCGGATTCGATCGTGGCGTTGAGCGCGAGCAGGTTGATCTGTCCGGTGATGCTGTTGATCATCTCGACGATGCCGCTCATCGACTGCGCCGCCTCGGTGAGGCGCTGGGCCTGAGCATCGGCGGAGGCGACCTGCTCCACCGCGCTCATCGCGGTCTCACGGGACTTGGTCATCGCCTCGGAGATCTCCCGCACCGAAGCGTTCAGCTCCTCCGAACCGGCGGCGACCGATTCCATCATGCCGCGCACGCGCTCGTTGCCCATGCGGACCAGCACCTGACGCGTAGTGTCGGTGGCATATTTCACGACCTTGAACGGCTTGCCGTTGAGATCGAGGATCGGGTTGTAGGAGGCCTGGATGTAGACCTCCTTGCCGCCCTTGCCGATGCGCTTGTATTCGGCCGCCTGGTACTGACCGCGGTTGAGGGCGGCCCAGAACTCGCGATAGGCCGCGCCGTCGCGCTCCGTGGGCTCGACAAACATGCTGTGGTGCTTGCCCTTGATCTCGGCCAGCGAGTAGCCGAGCGCGCCGAGGAAGTTGGCGTTGGCGGCGATGATCGTGCCGTCCATGTTGAATTCGATCACGGCCTGGGCCTTGTCGATCGCCGCGATCTGGCCGGCGAGATCGGCGTTCTTCAGCTTCTCCGCGGTGACGTCCGTTGCGAATTTGACGACGCCGTAAGGTTTGCCGTTCTCGTCAAGCAGCGGGTTGTAGGAGGCGAGGATCCACACTTCGCGGCCGCCCTTGCCGATGCGCTTGAACTCGCCGGCCTGGTATTCACCGCGGTTGAGTGCAGCCCAGAACTCGCGATAGGCCGCGCCGTCGCGGTCGGCCTGCGGCATGAACAGGCTGTGATGCTTGCCCTCGATCTCGGCCAGCGAATAGCCGAGCGTCTTGCAGAAATTCTCGTTGGCGCTGACGATGGTGCCGTCGAGCTTGAATTCGATGACGGCCTGGGCACGGCTGATCGCGGCGATCTTCGACGCATCCGTCATGCTCCGGATCTTCTTCGCCGTGATGTCGGTCGCGATCTTGGCGACCATCACCGTCTTGCCGTTGCCGTCGAGCACCGGATTGTAGGATGCTTCGATCCAGACCTCGCGGCCACCCTTCGCGATCCGCTTGAACTCGCGCGCCTGATACTCGCCACGGTTCAATGCAGCCCAGAACGCCTTGTACTCGGCGGTATCGCGCTGGTCGGCCGGCACGAACATGGAGTGATGCTTACCCTGAATCTCGTCAAGCCGATAGCCGAGGGCGTCGAGAAAATTCTGGTTGGCCGTGACGATCGAGCCATCGAGATTGAATTCGATCATGGCCTGCGAACGGCCTATGGCGTCGAGCCGCCCTTGTGCATCGCTGTGGGACTTGCGACCGAACATCAAACAATCTCCATCTCGAAGTAACGTGGACAGCCCGTAGGGGAAGTGACCGCTGCGGCAACACAGCCGTATTCAAATCGACAATTCCCGCGAGTCCCTGCACTCGGATGCAGCTCGGACGAGTTCACGCCGACGACGGCGGAAGCGGGTACGTGAAATTATTCGTACGGAAAAAGCTCGAACAAAGTTCTAATAGAATTGTCGGAAACCAGCAGAACGGGGAACGATCCGGCGGGCGTCGAGAGCCGCCACCCGCGCCCCTGCGACTTGAAATGACATTTCTCATTCAATGGCTTGGGAAGATGCCGCGTTGCCCGTCGGCATGAGATGCCGTCTCCGACATGTCTTTCGCGACGCGGTGTCGCGCGTGTCCGTAGTCTCACGGTCCTTGCCGCGCCCTGTGCATCGTTCGCCGGCCGATTCCCCACAGCGTCAGATTCCAGGCGATGCAGGTGCCGAGCGCGAGACACAGACCGACGGCCGAGCCGAACGACACGACCGCAACGTGCAAGACGGCAATCGCCGTGCCGAATCCGAGCAGGCCCCAGGCGGAGTTGGCGAGCACCGCCGCGGTCGGCGGGCCGCCGATGCGCGGATGCAGGATCACCATGATGCTGGAGAACACCACGGGATACAGCGCGATAATGCCGCTGATGCGGGGTCCCACCCAGCCCGAAGTCGAGACCACGATGGCGACCAGGGTCGCGACCAGCGCAGCCCGCATCGGCACGTCGTACCAGCGGCGCGTGACCAGAGGCATCTTCACATGGCGATAGCCCGCCAGGAGCGGAATGCAGATGCCGAAGGCGATCAGATTGGCGGCGAGCCCGGCGGTGAGCGACCAGTCGAACTGGCGGATGATCGAGGCCAGCACGATCCAGACGGCAACCGCGCTTCCACAACTCACCGCGAAACCATGCCGCTGCGCCAGCACGACATAAGCGAGGCACATGAAGATCGTCGCCGCATTGATCGGAAGGCTCGCCAGCGAACCCTGCGCGATGAACGCGGCATCGTGGTCGAGCGCGAGGAAGACGTAGGAGGGACCGGCCGAGATCGGCAGGGTTGCGACCAGCGCGCCGATCACCGGACCCGCGCGCTCAGTGATGATCGAGGCCGTCACGACGAACGCCGCCGCGATCGCCATGCGCAGGAGAAGGAAGAGGAAGAAGTGGAGATCGGGGGACATTTTTGGCTTCTTACCCTCCCCTGGGGGAGGGTCGGCTCATATTGGGCGCAGCGAAATATGAAACGGGGTGGGGTGACAGTCTCTCAACGGCGACGGTGCCCGAGTGGAGAGATCACCCCACCCCGCTCGCGCTATGCGCGATCGGAGGGTAAGAGACTCACATCCGCTGCATCGACACCGACACCTTCGGGCCGTTCTTGATGGTCTGATAGACCACGCAATATCGCTCGGTCAGCTTGAGCAGGAGATCGAGCTTGTCCTGCGGCGCCGATGTATCGACCTCGAAGCGCAGACGGATCTCGGCGAAGCCGACCGGGGTCTCCTTGTCGACGCCGAGCGTGCCACGGAAATCGAGATCGCCCTCGGCATAGACGTTGCCGGTCTTGAGCGGCACCTCGATCGCAGTCGCGACCGACTTCAACGTGACCCCGGCACAGGCGACGAGCGCCTCGAGCAACATGTCCCCGGAGCAAAGCTCGAGGCCGGAACCGCCGGTCGCCGGATGCAGGCCGGCAAGCGCGATGGCGCGGCCGGTCTCGACCTTGCAGGCGATGCCTTCGCTGTCGGTGGAGCCCTTGGCCTTCAGCGTGATCAGTGCGGTCTTGGGATCGGTCTTGTAGCGCTCCTTGATCGGAGCCTGCATCTGGCGCAGCTCTGCAGCGTCCATTTTCGTTCTCTCCCGGAAAATTGACCCTCGATGTACCGGTTCAGAGCGAAATTGTCACCACCACATGGCCTGACCGGGACCCTGGGTTGCGTCACGGTCGGGCACGTTGCGGTCAAGCGAACGGTCGAGTGACGTCAGCACACTTCGCTTGAAATTCTCGAACAGCGGCGAATTGCGGTCGCGCGGCCGGCCGAGATTGATCTCGATCTGGTCGAACAACCGGCCCGGCCGCGGCCGCATCACCAGCACGCGGTCGGCCAGCACCACGGCCTCGTCGACGTCGTGTGTGACGAGGATGAGGGTCGGCCGCGTGTCCGCCCAGAGGTCGAGCAGATGATCCTGGAGATCCCTGCGGGTGAAGGCATCGAGCGCGGAGAACGGCTCGTCCAACAGCAGCACCTCCGGCTGCGGCACCAGCGCGCGTGCGATCGCAACCCGCTGCGCCTGTCCGCCGGAGAGCTCGCGCGGCCAGGCCTGCGCCTTTTCCGCCAGCCCGACGCGTTCGAGCGCACGCGCGACCTTCTCGCGGCGCTCGGCCGCGGGCAGATCGGCGAGTCCAAAACCGATATTGTCGGCGACGCTGAGCCAGGGTAGCAGCCGCGGCTCCTGGAAGATGATGCCGATCTTGGCATGCGGCGAGACGATCGCCTCGTTGTCGAGCGTCACCGTGCCAGCGCTGGCGCGATCGAGGCCGGCGATGGCACGCAGCAGCGTGGACTTGCCACAGCCGGAGCCGCCGATGATGGCGATGATCTCGCCCAGCCTGATTTCAGCGGAGAAGCGTGAAAGCGCCTGCACGCCGTTGGGATAGGTCTTGCTGACCCGGTCGAGCGCAAGCATCGCCTCAAGCTCCCTTCGCGCGCCCGAAGGCATCCTGCCAGCGCAGGAAAGGCGCGGCCGCGACCTCGATCAACCAGTCCGTGAGCTTGCCGAGGATGGCGAAGATCACGATGGCGGCGAGGATCTGCGCGGGCTTACCCAGCTGCTGGCCGTCGAGCAGGAGATAGCCGAGGCCTTCGGAGGCGCCGATCAGCTCGGCTGCGACCACGAACATCCAGCCGAGGCCGAGACCGACGCGCAGGGAAACCACGTAGGCCGGCAGCACCGCCGGCAACAGGATGCGACGAATCATGGCGAAGCCGGAGAGGCGAAAGGTCCGGCCGACCTCGACGATCTTGCGATCCACCGAGAGGATCGCGCCCATCACGCCGAGATAGACCGGAAAGAACACGCCGACCGCGATCAGCGCGACCTTCGAGGTCTCGAAGATGCCGAGCCAGAGGATGAACAGGGGCACCCAGGCGAGCGAGGGAATCGCCCGCAGCGCCTGCACGGTCGGATCCAGCAGCCGGCGCGCCAGCGACCAGTAGCCGGAGACGGCCCCCAACAACGTGCCCGCGACCACGCCGAAGGCGAAGCCGAGCCCGACGCGCCACAGCGTCGCTATGACGTGGCGGACCAGTTCGCCGGAGCGGGCAAGTTCGGCGATGGTGGCAAAGACGCGCGAAGGCGGCGGCACCAGCCGGCCGTTGGACCAGCCGAGCCACACCACGAGCTCCCAGCCAAGCGCGAGCGCGAGCGGCAGCAGCAGCCCCAGCATCGGCCGCGCATAGCGCGCCATGCGCGAGGGCGCGGCGGCGCTTTCGGCGGGTTCCGAGGATTGTTGCAAGGCTGGCGCGTCGGAGATCATGGCCATTAGCAAGCGCGTCCGGTCGGGGAATGCAAGGGTGCCTCTTACCCTCCCCTGGAGGGGGAGGGTCGTGGGCATGCAGCGAAGCGAAATGCACAGCGGGGCGGGGTGACCTCTCCTCACGGGACTGCCCGAGAGGAGAGATCATCCCGCCCCGCTCGCGCTACGCGCGATCGACCCTCCCCCTCCAGGGGAGGGTAAGAGAAGATCAATTCGTCGGCAGCGGGACCTGATCGTCGATCAACGCATCCAGCGTCGCCTTCACGTCGACCTTGGCATCGACGACACCGGCTTGCTGGAGGGCGAGGCCGGCGGCGAGGATCGATTCGCGCTGGGGCGCGCCGATGCGGCTGTGGGTGAGCTCGGTGCGCTCCTTGAGCTGCTTGTCGACGACGGCCTCGGGGAGTTTTGTGACCGCGATGAAGGTCTTCTTCAGCTCGTCGTAATTGGCCAGCGAATATTTGCGCGCCTCTTCGTACACGGCGAGGACGCGGCGGGCAGCGTCGGGATAGTCCTTCAAAAACTGCTCGCGCACATTGAGGATGCCCCAGGTGTTGGCTTCGGCCTTGCGGTAGAACAGCTTTGCGCTCTCTTCGACCTCGGCCTGCGCCATCATCGGATCGAGGCCGGCCCAGGCATCGACGTCGCTGCGGATCAGCGCGGTCTTGCCGTCGGCGTGCTGGAGCAGCACCGGGGTGATGTCCTTTTCGGTGAGGCCCGCTCCCAACAGCGCGCGCACCAGGAAGATGTGCGGATCGGTGCCGCGCGTCACCGCGACGCGCTTGCCCTTGAGGTCGGCCACGCCGGCAATCTTGGAATCCTTCGATGTCACCAGCGCCGTCCACTCAGGGCGCGAATAGACATAGATCGACTTGATCGGGTTGCCGTTGATGTGGGCGACCAGCGCCGCCGAACCCGCGGTCGAGCCGAAATCGATCGAGCCGGCATTGAGGAATTCGAGCGCCTTGTTGGAGCCGGCCGACTGCACCCAGGTGACGGTGATGCCGTCCTTGGCGAACTCCTTCTCAAGGAGCCCCTTCTGCTTCAGAACCATCGACACCGGATTGTAGGTCGCCCAGTCGATGCGGATTTCCTTGAGCGGATCGGCCGCCTTGGCCGCGGGGGTCACGGCGAGCGCAATCGCTCCCGCCAACAGAATGCGTCGTGTAATTCCGGTCATGCCCAGCCTCCTCCAAAACTTCATTGTTTTTCAATGAGTTATACCTAGAGGTCAACGAGAAAATCCGTCCCTCGAAAGCGCGCCGGCCGAGAACAGATTTGCCAAAAGCCGCGCCTTTCCAGCATGGAACGACTATTGCCAGAGAATGGCGGGTGACAGCGCCTGTCACCTCTTATATCCGGTGGGACATGGACAGCGTCACGACTGAGCACAAGGCCGAGGTGGATGATCGTTTCGACACTGCGCGGATCACCGCCGCGGTCGATGCGCTTGCCGAAAAGCACCAGGGACGCGAGGACGCGTTCCGCACGGCCATGGCGCAATTGCTCAAGGCCGAGCTGATCGCGGCACGCGCCGCGGCACAGGAAATCCTTCTGAAGGACCGCCACGGCCGTCGCTGCGCCGAGCGGCTCTGTCATGTGCAGGACGAGATCATCCGCATCCTGTATTCGGCGGCGACCCGCCATCTCTATCGCTCGCCGATCCCGAGTGGCGCGGAGCGCATGGCGGTGGTCGCGACCGGCGGCTACGGCCGCGGCCTGATGGCGCCCGAATCCGACATCGACCTGTTGTTCATCCTGCCCTACAAGCAGACCGCCTGGGGCGAGCAGGTCGCCGAAGCTATCCTCTATTGCCTCTGGGACATGGGGCTGAAGGTCGGCCACGCCACGCGATCAGTGGACGAGTCGATCCGGCAGGCGCGCGGCGACATGACCATCCGCACCGCGATCCTGGAGACGCGCTTCCTCACCGGCGACAAGCCGCTCTATGAGGAGCTGGTCGCGCGCTTCGACAAGGAGGTCGTGCAGGGCACCGCATCGGAATTCGTCACAGCCAAGCTCGCCGAGCGCGAAGAGCGGCACCGCCGCGGCGGCCAGTCGCGCTATCTGGTCGAGCCCAACGTCAAGGACGGCAAGGGCGCCTTGCGCGACCTGCACA
Source organism: Bradyrhizobium sp. CIR48 (assembly GCF_014198315.1). Lineage (NCBI taxonomy): Bacteria > Pseudomonadati > Pseudomonadota > Alphaproteobacteria > Hyphomicrobiales > Nitrobacteraceae > Bradyrhizobium > Bradyrhizobium sp. CIR48. The sequence continues at coordinate 347,803 of NZ_JACIHG010000009.1, read as the reverse complement.
CTCTGTTCTGGATCGCCAAATATGTCTACCGCGTCCGCGACACCGGCGAGCTGGTCGAGCGCGGCGTGTTCGATGCGCAGGAATACCGCAGCTTCCGCCGCTGCGCCGATTTCCTCTGGTCGGTGCGCTGCAATCTGCATTTCTACTCCGGCCGCGCCGAAGAGCGTCTCTCCTTCGACCTCCAGCGCGAGATCGCGGTGCGGCTCGGCTACACCTCGCATCCCGGCATGCAGGATGTCGAGCGCTTCATGAAGCACTACTTCCTGGTCGCCAAGGAAGTCGGCAACCTCACCGCCATCCTCTGCGCCAAGCTCGAGGACCAGCAGGCCAAGCCCGCGCCGGTCCTGAGCCGGATGATGGCGCGGCTGCGGCCGACCGCGGCGAAGCGGCGCGTCCCCGACAGCGACGACTTCATCGTCGACAACAACCGCATCAATGTCGCCGCGCCCGACGTGTTCAAGCACGACCCGGTCAATCTGATCCGCATCTTCCGCCTCGCGCAGAAGAACAACCTCGCCTTCCATCCGGATGCGATGCGCGACGTGACGCGATCGCTCGGCCTGATCAACGCGCAGATGCGCGAGAATCCCGAAGCCAACCGGCTGTTCATGGAGATCCTGACCTCCGACAACGCCGAGATCGTGCTGCGGCGAATGAACGAGACCGGCGTGCTCGGCCAGTTCATCCGTGCCTTCGGCAAGATCGTCTCGATGATGCAGTTCAACATGTATCATCACTACACCGTCGACGAGCACCTGATCCGCTGCATCGGCTTCCTCCAGGACATCGAGCGCGGCGGCATCGAGGAATTCGCTTTGGCCAGCGACCTGATGCGCAAGTCCCGGCCCGAGCACCGGTCGGTGATCTACATCGCAACGCTGCTGCACGACGTCGCCAAGGGCCGGCCGGAGGACCACTCGATCGCCGGCGCCAAGGTGGCGCGACGGCTGTGCCCGCGGCTTGGGTTCAGCCCGGCCGACACCGAGCTCATCGCCTGGCTGATCGAGGAGCATCTGACGATGTCCACGGTCGCGCAGTCGCGCGACCTCTCGGATCGCAAGACCATCGAGAATTTCGCCGCCGTGGTGCAGTCGGTCGAGCAGATGAAGTTGCTGACGATCCTGACCACCGCCGACATCCGCGGCGTCGGTCCCGGGGTGTGGAACGGCTGGAAGGCGCAGCTCTTGCGCTCGCTGTACTACGAGACCGAGCCGGTGCTGACCGGCGGCTTCTCGGAGGTCGACCGCGGCAAGCGCCTCACCGCCGCCTACGCTGAATTCCGAAATGCCTTCGCCGAATGGCCGGCGGAGGAGCTCGATGCCTATATCGGCCGGCACTATCCGGCCTACTGGCTCAAGGTCGAGCTGCCACGAAAAATTCGCCACGCCCGCTTCGTCCGCTCCAGCGAACAGGCCGGCCACAAGCTCGCGATCAATGTCGGCTTCGACGAGGTGCGCGGCGTCACCGAGCTGACGATCTTCGCGGCCGACCATCCGTGGCTGCTCTCGATCATCGCCGGCGCCTGCGCCTCGGCCGGCGCCAACATCGTCGATGCCCAGATCTATACCACGACCGACGGGCGCGCGCTCGACACCATCTCGATCTCGCGCGAATACGACCGCGACGAGGACGAGGGACGGCGCGCCACACGCATCGGCGAGATGATCGAGGACGTGCTGGAAGGCAAGCTGCGCCTGCCTGAAGTGGTGGCGCGGCGCACGGTGCGCAGCAAGGCACGGCCCTTCGTGATCGAGCCTGAGGTGACCATCAACAACCAATGGTCCGACCGCTACACCGTGATCGAGGTCTCCGGCCTCGACCGGCCCGGCCTGCTCTACGAGCTGACCACCGCGATCTCGAAGCTCAACCTCAACATCGCCTCCGCCCATGTCGCGACCTTCGGCGAGCGCGCCCGCGACGTGTTCTACGTCACCGACCTCCTGGGTGCGCAGATCAGCGCGCCGACCCGCCAGGCCGCGATCAAGAGCGCGCTGACCCATGTGATGGCCGGCGACAAGGCGGTCCAGCCGGCGGCGTGATATAGTCTGTCATTCCGGGGAGCGCGTAGTGCGAACCCGGAATCCATTCATCCGCGGAGTCGGTGGCAGGATGGATTCTCAGGTGCGCAATTGCGCACCATAGCTCGCCGCTTGCGCGGCGCCCCCGGAATGACGAGGAGAGAGACCTAAACCTGCACTCCCTCATGCCGCAGCAGCCAGCGCTTGCGCTCGAGCCCGCCGCCGTATTTCACCAGCGAACCGTCGGCGCCGATCAAGCGGTGGCAGGGCAGCACCACGCTGATCGGATTGGAGCCGTTGGCATGACCGACGGCACGAATGGCTTTTGGCACATCGATCTTTGCGGCCAGCGCGCTGTAGCTCATCGTGGTGCCGGCGGGGATGTGAGCCAGCGCGTTCCAGACCTTCTGCTGAAACCGCGTGCCGGCGATACGCCATGCGATGGCCGAGAGCTGACCGAGATCGCCTTCGAAGTAACCCGATAACGCCGTTCGCATGGATGCAGGCGCAGGCCGGTCGCTGAGATCGACCGCACCGTAGTGCAAGCGCAAGAGCTCGCGCATGCGATGCTCATAGTCTTCCCAGTCCAGTGCGCGTAGCGCACCCTCGGCATCGGTGACGAGCAGAGCAATCCCGATCGGCGTCGTCAGGCGATCGAGGCCGAAGCTTGCAGACGGTTTGGTTGATCGCCCGGGCATGGTGGCACCATAGCATCGAAACATGCCATCGCACTTGCCATGCCGGCCGTGCTATCGTCCACCCGAAAGCTGACGCTGGGGGAGCTCAACTTGATCCTGATCGCCAATATCCTGGTGGCGCTGGTCGCCGCGCTGCACGTCTTTTTCCTGATCCTGGAGATGTTCCTCTGGGACAAGCCGCAGGGCCTGAAGGTGTTTCGCAATACGCCGGAGAAGGCCGAGATCACGAAGGTGCTGGCCGCCAATCAGGGCCTCTATAACGGCTTCCTCGCCGCCGGCCTGATCTGGGGTCTGGTCCACGGCAACCCGGCCTTCGCATTCCAGATCAAGGCGTTCTTCCTGCTTTGCGTGATCGTGGCCGGCGCCTATGGCGCCGCGACCGTCAGCAGCCGCATCCTGATGGTGCAGGCGCTGCCGGCGGCGGTCGCGCTGGTCGCGTTGTTCCTGGCCTGAGACGCCTGCCCCCTCGGCCTGAGACGCTACGGCGCAGCGCCGCGATCCTTGCGCGGCGGCGAACCTTCCTCCACAATCTTCGGCAGCGATGGCGACCGTTGCAATCGACGGGAAAAGACCATCGGCCGAAAATTCCGTCAGGAGGAACAACCAACATGACCAATCGCAGAGCCTTCTTAGCTGCCACGACAGCGCTCGCCTTCGCGTTCTCCGCGAACCAAGCCTTCGTAAGCCAAGCCTTCGCCCAGAAGAAATACGACACCGGGGCGACCGACACCGAGATCAAGATCGGCCAGACCGTGCCGTTCTCCGGCGCCTACTCCGTCTACGCCAATATCGGCAAGACCCAGGCCGCCTACTTCAAGATGATCAACGATCAGGGCGGCATCAACGGCCGCAAGATCAATCTGATCCAGTATGATGACGCCTATTCGCCGCCGAAGACGGTAGAGCAGGTGCGCAAGCTCGTCGAGGGCGACGAGGTGCTGTTCACCTTCCAGCTGATCGGCACCGCGGCCAACGCCGCCGTGCAAAAATATCTCAACGGCAAGAAGGTGCCGCAGTTGCTGGCCTCGACCGGCGCGGCCCGCTTCAACGATCCGCAGAACTATCCCTGGACCATCGCCTACAATCCCAACTACGTGTCCGAGGGACGCATCTACGCCAAATACATTCTCAAGGAGCATCCGAACGCCAAGATCGGCGTGCTCTACCAGAACGACGACATGGGCCGCGACTATCTCGCGGGCCTCAAGAGCGGCCTCGGCGACAAGGCCGCAAGCATGATCGTCGGCGAGGTCTCCTACGAGGTCACCGACCCGACGGTCGATTCCCAGGTGGTCAAGCTGAAGTCGATGGGCGTCGACGTGTTCTTCGATGCCTCGACGCCGAAATTCGCGGCACAGGCGATCAAGAAGCTCGCCGACCTCGGCTGGACGCCGGTGCACATCCTCGACATCAATGCGAGCCCGATCTCGGCAACGCTGAAGCCGGCCGGCCTCGACATCTCCAAGGGCATCATCTCGACCCAATATGGCAAGGAGCCCAGCGATCCCCAGTGGAAGGACGATCCCGGCGTGAAGGCCTTCTTCGCTTTCATGGACAAGTATTTCCCGGAAGGCGACAAGCTCAACACCGTCAACACCTACGCCTATTCCGTGGCGGAGCTGCTGGTGCAGGTCCTGAAGCAATGCGGCGACGATCTGACCCGTGAGAACATCATGAAGCAGGTCGCCAACATCAAGGACTTCACGCCGAGCTTCGCGCTGCCCGGCATCAAGATCAATACCGGGCCGAACGACTTCCGCGTCAACAAGCAGATGCAGATGATGAAGTTCAACGGCGAACGCTGGGAGCTGTTCGGACCGATCATCGAGGACACGGGACCGTCGGGCTAGTCCCGATCTCGTAGGGCGGGTTGCGCCCAGCGGACTGCACTTCGCGCAGCCCGCAAGGCTAACCCACCCTACGAACGCCCACCTTGCGTCGCAACAATCGTTCCTCCACACTCGCCCTCAGCGATGGCATCGGATGCGCAAGCGCGCGCCGAGAGATCATCGGCAATAACAACTGAGGGAATTGCGAATGAGGAATGGAATGCTGCATCTGGCCGCGGCCACGGCGCTTGCTCTGGCGCTGTCAATTTCAGCGGCCAATGCCCAGAAGAAATATGATCCGGGCGCCAGCGACACCGAGATCAAGGTCGGACAGACTGTGCCGTTCTCGGGGCCGGCATCAGCCTATGCCACGATCGGCAAGACGCAGGCCGCCTATTTCAAGATGATCAACGACCAGGGCGGCATCAACGGTCGCAAGATCAACCTGATCCAGTATGACGACGCCTATTCGCCGCCGAAGGCGGTGGAGCAGGTGCGCAAGCTCGTCGAGAGCGACGAGGTGCTGCTGACCTTCCAGATCGTCGGCACGCCCTCGAACGCAGCGGTGCAGAAATATCTCAACTCCAAGAAGGTGCCGCAGCTGTTCGCCGCCACCGGCGCTTCGAAGTTCACCGATCCCAAGAACTTCCCTTGGACCATGGGCTACAACCCGAACTATTTCGTCGAGGGCCGCATCTACGGCCAGTACGTCCTCAAGGAGCATCCGAACGCCAAGATCGGCGTGCTTTATCAGAACGACGATCTCGGCAAGGACTATCTGAACGGCATCAAGGCCGGCCTCGGCGACAAGGCTGGCAAGATGATCGTGACGGAAGCCTCCTACGAGGTCTCCGATCCGACCATCGACTCGCAGATTCTCAAGATCAAGGATGCCGGCGCCGACCTGTTCTTCAGCGCGACCACGCCGAAGCAGGCCGCGCAGGCGATCAAGAAGATCGCGGAGATGGGCTGGCATCCGGTGCAGATCGTCGACATCAACGCCACTTCGGTCGGCGCGGTGATGAAGCCGGCGGGCCTGGAGGCATCCAAGGGCGTGATCAGCGTCAACTACGGCAAGGATCCGCTCGATCCGGCGTGGAAGGACGATGCCGGCATGAAGAAATATTTCGACTTCATGGCGAAGTACTATCCTGACGGCGACAAGGATTCGAGCTTCAACACCTATGGCTACGGCACCGCCCAGCTGCTGGTGCACGTGCTGAAGCAGTGCGGCGACAACCTGACGCGCGAGAATGTCATGAAGCAGGCCGCCTCGCTGAAGGACTTCATCGGCGACACCGCGCTGCCCGGCATCAAGGCCAACACCTCGGCGACCGACTACCGCGTCAACAAGCAGCTTCAGATGATGAAGTTCAACGGCGAGCGCTGGGAGCTGTTCGGCCCGATCCTGGAGGATGCGGGTCCGGCGGGTTAGCTGCACACGCAACTTCGTAGGGTGGGCAAGGCGCGCAAACGCCGTGCCCACCATCTCTCCATAATCGCGACGAAAGTCGTGGGCACGCCCCCCGGATGCGCATTCGCGCACCCCGGGGCTTTATCCACCCTACGAGCTACTCCGGTATCTCTCCAAAATTCTTCCCGATCGGCAGCACGGCGTGCCGGATCAGCCGCGAGTCCTCCACTGCGGCCTGGCGATGCTTGACCGCCTCGCGGTAGACGGGATCGCGGATCATCTCGACGAAGGCTCCGACATCAGGATATTCGGCGATGAAGCAATGGTCCCAGCGCTCGTCCTGCGGGCCGATCAGCATCAGCTCGAATCTGCCCTGCCAGATGATGCGGCCGCCGAGGCGTTCGAACACCGGGCCGCTCTCGCGGCCATAGGCCGCGTAGGCTTCGGCGCCGCTTGCCTTGCGGCCATCCGGATAGGCCGCCTCCTTGCGCAGACGCACCAGGTTGAGCATGTGGATCGGCCCGGGACGGTCGTTCTCCCGGAATTGCGCGAAAATCTCCTTGGTCGGATCGATATGGCCCATGCGTGCTTCCTCTGCGTGTTTCCTCGTGTTTTGTGCCGGCGATCCTAGCTCCGGCACGCAACCAGCGGAACTGCGGCGATCGAATGCCGCACCTCCTAATCGCGCGTTAAGGTCTGGGTAACCGGGCCTTAAACAGCGACCGCTAGCGTGCGGCGGGGCGAGCTGACCGGGCGTTTTTGCGTATGGCGTGGGGAAAGAAAAAGGGTGGGCGGAAGGAGCCGCTGTTCGGCTTGCCCGCGGCGCTCGCCGATCTGCGCCTGACCCCTGCGGACCGCATTCCCGGCGGCGACGACAAGCCGAAGAAATCAACGAAATCATCCACCAAGCGCAAGAGCGAGGATTCCGGCGACGAGCCGCCGCGCGAACGGAAGGCGCCGGCCAGCCGCAGCGGTGCCAAGCGGCGCACCAAGTCGCGCATCGGCGCCAGCATCGGCCGCCTGGTCTATTGGGGCGCGGTGCTCGGCCTGTGGGGCGCGATCGCCGTGATCGGCGTCGTCATCTATGTCGGCGCCCATCTGCCGCCGATCCAGTCGCTGGAGATCCCCAAGCGGCCGCCGACGATCCAGATCGTCGGCATCGATGGCAGCATGCTGGCGCAACGCGGCGAGATGGCCGGCGCCAATGTCTCGCTGAAGGATTTGCCGCCTTACCTGCCCAAGGCGTTCATCGCCATCGAGGACCGCCGCTTCTATTCGCATTTCGGCATCGACCCGATCGGCATCCTGCGCGCCCTCGTCACCAACGTCATGCATCGCGGCGTCTCGCAGGGCGGCTCGACGCTGACGCAGCAGCTCGCCAAGAACCTGTTCCTGACCCAGGAGCGCACCATGCAGCGCAAGCTGCAGGAGGTGGAGCTCGCGATCTGGCTCGAGCGCAAGCATTCCAAGAACGAGATCCTGGAGCTCTATCTCAACCGCGTCTATTTCGGCTCCGGCGCCTATGGCGTCGAAGCTGCCGCGCAGAAATATTTCGGCAAGTCGGCGAAGAACGTCACGGTTGCCGAGGCCGCGATGCTAGCCGGTCTTGTCAAATCGCCCTCGCGCCTCGCGCCGAACCGCAACCCCGAAGGCGCCGAAGCCCGCGCGCAAATCGTGCTCGCGGCGATGGCGGACGCGAAGTTCATCACCGATGCACAGGCGCAGGCCTCGATCGGCCATCCCTCCTACAATGTGAAACCGGTCGGCGCCGGGACGGTCAATTACGTCGCCGACTGGATCGGCGAGGTGCTCGACGATCTGGTCGGCCAGATCGACGAGAGCATCAAGGTCGAGACCACGATCGATCCGAAGCTGCAGAGCGTGGCGGAAGCCGCCATCATCGACGAGCTCGCGGCCAAGAGCGTGAAGTTCAATGTCAGCCAGGGCGCGCTGGTGGCGATGACGCCGGATGGTGCGGTGCGCGCCATGGTGGGCGGGCGGAACTATTCCGAGAGCCAGTACAACCGCGCTGTGACGGCAAAGCGCCAGCCGGGCTCCTCGTTCAAGCCGTTCGTCTATCTGACCGCGCTCGAGCAGGGCCTGACGCCTGATACGATGCGCCAGGACGCGCCAATCGAGGTCAAGGGCTGGCGACCCGAGAACTACACTCATGAATATTTCGGCGCGGTGACGCTGACGCAGGCGCTGGCGATGTCCCTCAACACCGTCGCCATTCGCCTCGGTCTCGAGGTCGGACCGAAGAATGTGGTGCGCACCGCGCACCGGCTCGGCATCTCCTCCAAGCTCGAGCCGAACGCCTCGATCGCGCTCGGCACGTCGGAAGTCTCGGTGGTCGAGCTGGTCGGCGCCTATGCGCCCTTCGCCAATGGCGGTCTCGCGGTGGCACCGCACGTCGTCACGCGGATCAAGACGCTGGGCGGCAAGCTGCTCTACATGCGCCAGCCTGAGGAGCGCAATCAGGTCATCGACCCGCGCTATGTCGGCATGATGAACGCGATGATGCGGGAGACGCTGATATCAGGCACCGCCAAGAAGGCCGAGATCCCGGGCTGGCCCGCGGCCGGCAAGACCGGCACCAGCCAGGATTACCGCGACGCCTGGTTCATCGGCTACACCGCAAGCCTGGTCACCGGTGTCTGGCTCGGCAATGACGACAATTCGCCGACCAAGAAGGCGACCGGCGGCGGCCTGCCGGTGGAAGTCTGGTCGCGCTTCATGCGCACCGCGCACGAGGGTGTGCCGGTGGCGAACTTGCCGAGCACACAAGGTGGCTGGGGCCTGTCGAACCTCGCGCAGGCGGCTTCGCAGGTGTCGCCGCCGACGTTGGCAGCGCCCGGGCCGGCACCCGCAAGCAATGGCGGCTATCGTCCACCGCCGACGCGCGCCAATGCGCGGCCGGAGGCTGCGGCAGGGCTCGATGGCTGGCTGATGGACCGGCTGTTCGGCGGAAACCGTTAGGCGCGGCCTGAGGTCCGCGTGGCCTCAAGACAAAAACTGCGAAAACAACCCCATGCACAGTAGCCCGCGCTAACGATATCAACGGCTTGCGCGGGCCGCACAGACGCCTGAACTGCGCCTCGAAGTCAGCTCCACCACTTCGACAAGTCCTGCCAATCACGGCCGGATCAACCGAGGTGAGCTACTCCCCAAAAGCAAAAACACCAGCTGCGCCACTCTCCGCTGTCATTCCCCGCGAAAGCGGGGAATCCAGTACGCCGCGGCTTCTCGATTCAATCAGCGCCGTCTCGGCGCACTGGATCGCCCGGTCAAAGCCGGGCGATGACACCTTTCAAGACGTTTGCAGCGCGTCCCTAATCCTCGACCCCATACCGGTGCAGATCGTTGCCGTAGGTATCGAGCCACTTCTTGGCGCGCTCCATCGACGGGCAGACTTTTCCGCACACGCGCCAGAACCGCGCCGAGTGGTTCATCTCGACGAGATGGGCGACTTCGTGCGCGGCGAGGTAGTCGAGCACGAAGGGCGGCGCCAGGATCAGGCGCCAGGAGAACGACAGCGAGCCGGCCGAGGTGCAGGAACCCCAGCGGCTGGACTGATCGCGGATCGAGAGGCGCTTGACCCTGACACCGAGCTCGGCGGCGTAAGCCTCCGCCGATCGCTGCAGGTCGCGGCGCGCCTCGCGCTTGAGGAAGTCACTGACGCGGCGATCGACATGCTCGAGCCCGCCGGCGACGCAGAGAATGCGCTCACCGCTGTCGCGCATCTCGGTCCACACCGTGCCGCGCGTGCCGGCGCGATGAACGATGCGATGCGGGGTGCCACGGAGCGGTATCACCGTGCCCGGCTGGAACGGCGCAGCCTTCGGCAAGCGACCGAGGCGCGCCGCGATCCACGCACCGTGGCGCTGCGCGAAGTCTTTCGCCTCGGCCAGCGTGCCGCGCGGCGGCATGGTGAGGATGGCTTCGCGATCGCTGGGGTGAATTCTCAGCGTGTAGCGGCGCGCGCGGCGGTGCCGGCGCAATCGGATGGCAAAAAATTGCGATCCATGGGTGATCAGGACGGTCTTGGGTTCGTGGGGCCGCCGATAGAGGAGAGCGCGAGTGGCCATGTCTGTCAGTCCGGGGGGCAGGAGGGCGCCCGGATTCTGCCATAACCGCCGCCAGGGAAAGCGCTCGGCGCAAAAACAAATCATTTGCCCAATATACAGCGGTCTGACGTCCGGGAGACCCTACAGACTGGGGTTGGAACCGGCTTTTTTCGCCCCCGCTGGACGCATGCGGCACCCCCAAGGGGTGAGGGAAGACTCACTCCTATAAAGCTACCGAAATACCGCGAATCTGGAGAGAACCAGGCCCGGCCGGAGCCTCCGGCGGGGGCTGAATTTTCGACGGGAAAGCCGAAAACGAAGGTTATTCGGCCGCGAGAGCCTGCAATGAGCTCGGATTCGCAGCTGAGACCATGAAGTCATGGATTCGCGGAACGATTTCCGACTTGAAGCGCGAACCGTTGAACACGCCGTAATGTCCGACGCCCTTCTGGACGTAATGGACGCGGCGATGATCGGGGATCGAGCTGCACAAGGTGTGCGTCGCTTCGGTCTGACCGAGACCCGAGATGTCGTCGTTCTCGCCTTCGACCGTCATCAACGCCACGCGCGTGACCTTGGAGGGGTCGACGCGTGTTCCGCGATGCGTCATCTCGCCCTTCGGCAGCGAATGTTTCACGAAAACGGTGTCGACCGTCTGCAGGTAATACTCGGCGGAGAGGTCCATCACCGCGAGATATTCGTCATAGAACTCGCGATGCTTGTCGACGAGGTCGCCGTCGCCTTTCACCAGATGGGCAAAGAGCTGCTTGTGGGCGTCCATGTGCCGGTCGAGATTCATGCTGATGAAGCCGTTGAGCTGCAGGAATCCCGGATAGACGTCGCGCATCATGCCGGGATGCGGGAACGGCACCTTGGTGATGACGTGGTTGCGGAACCAGTCGATACCGCGCTCCTGGGCGAGATTGTTCACCGACGTCGGATTGCGACGGGTGTCGATCGGGCCGCCCATCAGCGTCATCGAGGTCGGCACGAAGGGATCGCGCCGCGCTTCCATGATCGAAACGGCGGCGACCACCGGCACGGAGGGCTGGCACACCGCCATGACGTGGGTGTTGCCGCCGAGGACGTGCAGCATCTCGATGACGTAGTCGATGTAATCGTCGAGATCGAAGCGGCCATCGCTCAGCGGCACCATGCGGGCATCGGCCCAATCGGTAATGTAGACCTCATGTGCGGGCAGGAAGGCTTCGACCGTCCCGCGGAGCAGCGTCGCATAATGCCCGGACATCGGCGCCACGATCAGCACGCGCGGCTGCGGGCTGCGCAGGGGACGAGCGAACTTGCGATCGAAGTAGAGCAGCCGGCAGAACGGCTTTTCCCAGACTGAGCGGACCTCGACGGGGACGCGGATGCCGTTGACCTCGGTGTCGTCGAGGCCCCATTCCGGCTTGCCGTAGCGGCGCGTGGTGCGCTCGAACAATTCGCAGGCCGCGGCAACCGACTTGCCGACCTCGGTGCGCGCCCAGGGGTTGAGAGGATTCTGAAACAGCAGCTTGGTCGCGTCAGTGACCGCACGTGCCGGATTGAGAGAGGCGTGCGCCATCTCGTACATCCAGTACATCGGCGTCGTCAGGACCGGACTGCCTTCTGCAGCCAGGGGCGGTGCGCCGCCGAACTCACCAATAGGCATCGCTATATCCCTCTTCGCATCGCAGCATACTGCCGAATGCGCAATATTGCGTCAATGCATGGTTCCGTACATCTACGTGGCGGAGACGGGTAAATCGGCCTGAATCCACGGGAAAGTGACGTTATTCGCCGCCCGACAGCAGCGAGCCGTGCTTCTTGGCGCTGCGCAAAAGGGCAAGGAATGCCCAAAAAGATGCAACCAGGAGTACTGCGTTGATGGCCAACGCCTCCAGCATCAGATCGGTCCTAAAGGTCTGCTCGATCAGCAGCGCGCGCATCCCCTCGAAGGCATAGGTCGGCGGTAATGCCCAAGCGACGTACTGCAGCCAGACCGGCAACACGCTGACGGGATAGTAGACGCAGGCGAGCGGCAGGATCGCGAACATCAGGGTCCAGACGATGCTCTCGGCGCCGAGGCCGTTTCGCAGCACGAGACCCGACACGAAGATGCCGACCGACCAGCTCGTGAAGATCAGATTGCAGAAGAATGCGATCAGCGGCAGGCCCAGGGCATAGACATTGAATTGAAACATGAACAGCGCGAGCAAGGTCATCGGAATGATCCCGATCGCAAGCCGGATCAGGCTCATGACCATCAGCGACAGCAGAAACTCGAACGGCCTCAAGGGGCTCATCATGAGGTTGCCGATGTTGCGCGCCCACATCTCCTCCAGGAACGAGATGGAGAAGCCGAGCTGCCCGCGGAACAGGATGTCCCAGAGGATGACGGCGCCGATCAGCGTGCCGCCGGCGCGCGCGAAGAAATTGGAATTCTCCGCGATGTAATACTGGATGAAGCCCCAGGTGATGACCTGCAGCGCCGGCCAGTACAGCAATTCGAGCAGCCGCGGCCAGGACGACAGCAGGAGGTACCAGTAGCGCAGGATCATCGCGCCGATCCGATGGACGGAGATGCCGCGGTGGAGGGTGAGGCCGGTCATGGCACGCTCCCGTTGCCCGGATGGAGCGCAGCGCAATCCGGGAATCGTGCCACATGCGACAGGGGTCCCGGATTACGCTTCGCTTTATCCGGGCTACGAAGACGGCTCCCGCTCACCTTGCTGCCTCCTTCGCGCCGTTCACCCGGCCGCGCGCAACGTCCAGAAACACCTCCTCCAGCGTGGTGCGGTTGTAGCGCGCCATGATCGCCTCCGGCGTGTCGTCGTCCTCGATGCGACCGCGCTTCATGATGATGACGCGATCGCACAGCCGCTCGACCTCGAGCATGTTGTGCGAGGCCAGAAGGATGGTGGCGTTGTTGTCCTTGCGATAACGCTCCAGATGCGCCCGCACCCAGTCGGCGGTATCCGGATCGAGCGAGGCGGTCGGCTCGTCCAGCAGCAGCAGCTCGGGCCGGTTGATCAGCGCCTTGGCGAGCGCGACGCGGGTCTTCTGCCCGGCGGACAGCTTGCCGTTGGCGCGGTCGATGAAATCGGTGAGATCAAGATCGTCCGCGAGCTCGGCAATGCGGCCGGCGAGGTTCTTCACCGCATAGAGCTTGCCGAACACGGTGAGATTCTGCCGCACCGTGAGCCGCATCGGCATGTCGACATAGGGGCTCTCGAAATTCATCCGCCCCAGCACGGCAGCGCTCTCCTCCGGCATCCGATGTCCGAGCACCTGCACGCGGCCGGAGGTCGGCAGCACCAGGCCCATGATCATCGCGATGGTCGTGGTCTTGCCGGCGCCGTTGCCGCCCAGAAGCCCGGTGATGCTGCCGCGCGTCAGCGAAAAGGAGATGTCGTCGACCGCGCGGGTCTGCTTGTAGATCTTGACGAGGTGCTCGACCGCGATCGCCGCGGACGAACTGCGCTCCGCGACAGTGGGCCGACTTGAAGCCTTGTCATTCTCGGTCATGCTGGTCGTTCTTCTGCTATTGCAGCGGATAGCGCAAGGCTTGTAAATCCGGTGGTTCCGCGAGCCCAGCGTTTGTGATCTGGAAGGCACCCCCATTGGCCGATCTGACTGAAATTGCTGCTTCCGACTTTCGCCACGCGCAGCGGCATATCCGCCTGGACACGATCCTACGGCTGCGCTGGCTGGCGGTGCTGGGCCAGCTCGCCGCGATCTTCATCGTGGCGCAGGGGTTGGAATTCAACGTCGAGATCGTCCCCTGCGTCAGCATCATCGCCTTGTCGGCAGCACTGAATCTGGCGCTCCAGACCGCGGCCAATCCGATGCAGCGGCTGGAGCCGATGCAGGCGGCCGGACTGCTCGCGCTGAACATCGTGGAACTGGCCGGTCTGTTGTACTTCACCGGCGGACTGCAGAACCCGTTCTCGTTCCTGTTCTTGGCGCCGGTGCTGATCTCGGCCACGGCACTGCCGGCGCGCTTCACGTTCGGCCTCGGCGTGCTTGCGGTGGCCTGCGCCTCGGTGCTGTTCTTCTTCCATTTGCCGCTGCCCTGGGATTCCGATGATCCCCTAGTGCTGCCGCCGATCTATCTCGTCGGCGTCTGGCTCTCGATCGTGCTCGCGATCGGCGTCACTAGCCTCTACTCTTTCCAAGTGACCGAGGAGGCGCGCAAGCTTGCGGACGCGCTGGCCGCGACCGAGCTGGTGCTGACGCGTGAGCAACACCTGACCCAGCTCGACGGGCTCGCAGCCGCGGCCGCGCACGAGCTCGGCACGCCGCTCGCGACGATCTTCCTGATCTCGCGCGAGCTGGAGAAGACGGTGAAGGACGCCAGCTTTGCCGCCGACCTGAAGACGTTGCGCGAGCAGACCCAGCGTTGCCGCGACATATTGAGCAAGATCACCCAGCTCTCCTCCACCGGCGCGCCGTTCGACCGCATGAAGCTGTCGGAGCTGATCGAGGAGGTGGTGGCCCCGCACCGCGATTTCGGCGTCGAGATCAAGGTGCGGATCGCGGTCGCCGCCGTGTCCGAGCCGGTCGGCTCGCGCAATCCGGCAATCCTGTACGGCGTCGGCAACATCGTCGAGAACGCGGTCGATTTCGCCCATACCACCGTCGAGGTGAACGCTTGGTGGAACAAGGACACGATCGAGCTTCTGATCTCCGACGACGGCCCCGGCATTCCGCCCGACATCCTGAACCGGATCGGCGAGCCCTATCTGTCGCGGCGGCGAACCACGGATGACGGCGGCGGTGAGCGACGCGGTCTCGGATTGGGCGTGTTCATCGCGCGCACCTTGCTGGAACGCACCGGCGCCAAGGTCTTGTTTACCAACCGGATCTTTCCGGAACACGGCGCGGTGGTGCAGATCACTTGGCCGCGACAGCGTTTTGAGGCTATCGAGAGCCTCGAAGAAACAATAGGATAGGCCGCGACCTTGCGTCGCACAACAGGGCCGATCGACTATCGGCGGCCTTGGCACCGCTCGATTGCGAGGCCATATGTAGTCGCGTTGGAGAGAGGACAAAACCTTGAACGCCATCGCCGAACTGAACGAACAGACCGACCGCTCGCTGCTCATCGTGGAGGACGACAAGCCGTTCCTGGAGCGGTTGTCGCGCGCCATGGAAACGCGCGGCTTTGCGGTGACGTCATGCGACACCGTCTCGGATGGTCTTGCGCAGATCGGCAAGGCAGCGCCGGCATTCGCCGTAGTGGATTTGCGGCTCGGCGACGGCAACGGCCTCGACGTGGTCTCGGCGCTGAAGAAGAAGCGCCCGGATGCGCGCGCGATCGTGCTGACCGGCTACGGCAACATCGCCACCGCCGTCACCGCGGTGAAGATGGGCGCGATCGATTATCTCTCCAAGCCAGCGGATGCCGACGACGTCGTCGCGGCGCTGCTGTCGACCAGCGCGGAGAAATCCGAGCTGCCGACGAACCCGATGTCCGCCGACCGCGTGCGCTGGGAGCACATCCAGCGCATCTACGAGATGTGCAACCGCAACGTCTCGGAAACGGCGCGGCGGCTCAACATGCACCGCAGGACGTTGCAGCGCATTTTGGCCAAACGCGCGCCGCGGTAATTTACGGCAATCAGCAACCTATCCCCGTCACCCTGAGGTGGCCGCACCTTCAGCGGCCCTCGAAGGGCGACGGCCCGGCCACATCGCGGGATGACGGAACGACAGGTCTCGTAGGGTGGGCAAAGGCGCGAAGCGCCGTGCCCACGATCTGTAAGAGCTGGATAGAGATCGTGGGCACGCTTCGCTTTGCCACCCTACGGCACCGATGTTTGCGGCGCCGCTACTCCCAAAACTCCGCATGCCCCTGCGGATCGACCAGGCGGTTGATGCGCAAGGCTGCCGCCATTCCAAACCGCACCGTCATCTGCTTCCTCGTCGCGGCAGCCAGCTTGTGCTCGGGCGCTTCGCATTGCAGGTGCGCGCCATAGGCGTCGGCGATGATCAGGCCGGTGCCTTCCGGAAAGATCTCGCACGGCAGGTCTTGCGTGAAGGCGAAGAACAGCCGGTCGCAATGGGCACGGTATTCATGCCATTTCTGATCGGCGCGCAGATCCTCCACCGACGATTTGATCTCGACGATCCAGATCTCGCCGCGCTCGTTCAGCGCCACGAGGTCGGCGCGCCGGCCCGAGGGCAGCGGCAATTCGCTGATGCAGGTAAAGCCGAGCGAACGTAAGAGCCGCGCGGTGCCGCGCGCGACCGCGAGCGCCGTTTCCGACTGGCGGCGATCGGGTGGCGGCACCAGGGCGATGTTACGGGCGGGATTGTCCATGGAGGGAGGATAGCCGATTCCGTTTGGGGCGGACACTCTCTCCGCCCGTCGGGTCCCGGGCTCGCGCCAAGTGGCGGCCCCGGGACGACAGTGTGTGGGACGCGGAACCTCCCCTCCCCCACGAACTTATCACGCAGCCGCCGCACCTCGGCGGAACCACCGAGGCTGCGCGGATGATCGACGATCTCTGGTACAAGAACGGGGTAATCTACTGCCTTTCCGTCGGCTCCTATATGGACGCCAACGGCGACGGCGTCGGCGACTTCAAGGGCCTGCTCCGCCGGCTCGATTATCTGCACGGCCTCGGCATCACCACGATCTGGCTGATGCCGTTCCAGACCTCGCCCGGCCGCGACGACGGCTACGACATCGCCGACTATTACAGCGTCGATGCCCGTTACGGCACGCTCGGCGATTTCGTCGAGTTCGCCCATGGCTGCAAGCAGCGCGGCATCCGCATCATCATCGATCTCGTCGTCAACCACACCTCGGATCAGCATCACTGGTTCAAGGAGGCGCGGCGCGACAAGAACTCGCCGTATCGCGACTGGTATGTGTGGTCCGACAAGAAGCCGGCCGGTGCCGACAAAGGCATGGTGTTTCCCGGCGTGCAGAAAACGACCTGGACGCGCGACAAGGAAGCGGGCGCGTATTACTTCCACCGCTTCTACGATTTCCAGCCCGACCTCAACACCTCGAACCCGCATGTGCAGGCCGAGATCCTGAAGATCATGGGGTTCTGGATCCAGCTCGGCGTCTCCGGCTTCCGCATGGACGCCGTGCCCTTCGTGATCGCGACCAAGGGCGCGAAGGTGAAGAAGCCGGTCGAGCAGTACGACATGCTGCGCGCGTTCCGCGAATTCCTGCAATGGCGGCAGGGCGACGCCATCATCCTCGCTGAAGCCAATGTGCTGCCAAAGACGGACATGGAATATTTCGGCCGCGACGCCGACCGCATGCATATGATGTTCAACTTCCACGTCAACCAGCACCTGTTCTATGCGCTGGCCTCCGCAGATTCGCGGCCACTGGCGAAGGCGTTGAAGGCGACCAAGCCGCGGCCGGCGACCGCGCAATGGGGCCTGTTCCTGCGCAATCACGACGAGCTCGATCTGGGACGGTTGACCAAGGCGCAGCGCGACACCGTGTTCAGGAATTTCGGTCCCGACAAGGATATGCAGCTGTACGACCGCGGCATCAGGCGGCGCCTCGCGCCGATGCTCGGCGGCGACCGCCGGCGGCTCGAGCTCGCCTACAGCCTGATGTGCACGCTGCCGGGAACGCCCGTGATCCGCTATGGCGACGAGATCGCGATGGGCGACGATCTCTCACTGCCGGAACGCAATTGCGCGCGCACGCCGATGCAATGGTCGACCGAACCGCATGGCGGCTTCACCAAGAGCAACAAGCCGGCCTGCCCCGTGATCGACAAGGGGCCTTACGGCTACCCGCACGTCAACGTCGCCAAGCAGCGACGCGATCCCAACTCGATGCTGAACTGGACCGAGCGCATCGTCCGCATGCGGAAAGAAGTGCCGGAGGTTGGCTGGGGTGACTTCGCCATCATTCCGGTGCGCGATCCCGCCGTGTTCATCATGCGCTACGACTGGCGCAACAATTCGGTGCTGTTCGTGCATAATCTCGACGAGAAGCCGCGCGAGATCGCGTTCTCAGCCGGGCTACCGGATGAGGCCGGGGCGCACCTGATCAATCTGCTTGCGGAGGACCACAGCCACGCCGACAAGCGCGGCCAGCACCGGATCGTGCTGGAGCCGTATGGGTATCGCTGGTACCGCGTCGGCGGGCTGGATTATCTGTTGAAGCGGAGCGATATCGACGGGGATACGGTGCGGGGGAAGAAGCATCCGGGGTAAGAGTATCTACGCATCGCTATACTCCACCGCAGCCATACCCTCCGCTGTCGTCCCCGCGAAAGCGGGGACCCATAATCACAAGGAGAAGTGTGGGGCGCGCTGGTCACTCCGAGTCTTCGCAAAACAACTCCCTGTGGTGATGGGTCCCGGATCTGCGCTGCGCTTGTCCAGGACGACAGCTAGGGTGGGGCGACAATCACCCCCTCATTGCCACGCAGATCCAGTACACCTTCAATGCGCTCGTCCTCGCGATCCAGGAACGTTGACAGCAGTATACTGCTGCCGAAACGAATCGCACTCGTCGTCACCGCGACGGGATCGGGGCCGAGATTGAGCGCCACGATCACCGCCTGCCCCTCGGCTTCGCGGCGATAGATCAGGAGATCGCCTTGTGCCGCGATCGGATGATAATCGCCGGCGACCAGCGGCGGACTGCTCTTCCGCAGCGTGATCAGGCGCTTGTAGAGGTTGAGGATCGAGCGCGCATCGGCTTCGAGATTGACGACATTGTCGCGCACATAGTGCTCCGGCAGCGGCAGCCACGGCCGCGCCGCCGAGAAGCCGGCGAATTCGGTCGCATCCCACTGCATCGGCGTGCGGCAGCCGTCGCGGCCGACACCGATGCCGGGCACGTTCTTCTCGAAGGGGTCGCGGACATCCTCCGGCGCGATCGCCACCTGGTGCATGCCGATCTCGTCGCCGTAATAGAGCGTCGGCGTGCCGCGCAGCGTCAGCAGCAGCATGGCGGCGACGCGGGCCTGCTCGGACCCGACGCGGCTTGCGACCCGCGGGCGGTCGTGATTGCCGAGCACCCAGTTCGGCCAGGCGCCGCGCGGCAGCGCCTTCTCGTAATCCTCGATGATCGTCTCGATCGAGCGCGCGCTCCAGAAGGTCGAGAGCAGCGCGAAATTGAACGGCATCTGCGCGCCGGTGAGATCGTTGCCGTAATAGGCCATGAGACGGTGCAGCGGCAGATAGATCTCGCCGATCAGCACGCGGGCTCCGAATTCATTGGTGACACGCCGCATCTGCGAGATCACGTCATGCACCTCCGGCTGGTCGGTGGAGTATTGCGTCATGATCCTTTCATTCGGTGGCCGTCCCTCGACGTAATGCGGATTGGGCGGGTTGTCGCGGAATTCGGCATCCTTGATCAGGTGCCAGATCACGTCGACGCGAAAGCCGTCGACGCCCTTCTCAAGCCAAAACCGCATCACGTCGTAGATCGCGGCGCGGACGTCGGGATTGCGCCAGTTCAGGTCCGGCTGCTGGGCGAGGAAGGCGTGGTAATAATATTGCCCCGTGGTCTCGTCGAACTGCCACGCGCTGCCGCCGAACTCGGACAGCCAGTTGTTCGGCACTCCGCCGTCGGGTGCCGGATCGCGCCAGATGTACCAGTCGCGCTTGGGATTGTCGCGCGAGGCGCGGCTCTCGACGAACCAGGGATGCTGGTCCGAGGTGTGGTTCGGCACGAGGTCGAGGATCAGCTTCAGGCCGTTGTCGTGGGCGGCCGCGATCAGCGCATCGAAATCTTCCATCGTGCCGAACAGCGGCTCGATGCCGGTATAGTCGGCGATGTCATAGCCGAAATCTTCCATCGGTGAGGGGAAGATCGGTGACAGCCAGATCGCATCGACGCCGAGCGATTTGACGTAAGGCAGCCGCTGCAAAATGCCGGCGAGATCGCCGACGCCGTCGCCGTTCGAGTCCTGAAAGGAGCGCGGGTAGATCTGATAGAAGATGCCGTCGCGCCACCAGTTTTCGTTGCTCTGAGCCATGCGGGAAGACCACCCATAATCTGCGTCTTGCGCGGGAGAACGCGACAACACCGCCCCGGTTCGAATTGGCAGGCCAATTGGGACGGCCGTGTGACGATTGTTCCCGGCCGCGGCGGCGAATCTTTTGCTTGGCGGCCTGGCAAAAATCGGCATTGTGGCGCCATGACCGAGCAAAATAACAGCCAAGACTCTTCGCAAGCCAAGGCCGGCGCGATCATCGTTCCCGTGACGCTATTCGAGCAGAACTGCACCATCATCTGGGACGAGCCCAGCAAGAAGGCCGTGGTGATCGATCCCGGCGGGGACGTGCCGAAGATCCTGGACGCGATCAAGCAGACCGGCGTCACCGTGGAGAAGATCTGGCTGACCCACGGCCATATCGACCATGTCGGCGGCGCGGCCGATCTGCGCGATGCGCTGAAGGTGCCGATCGAGGGGCCGCATGAAGCGGACAAGTTCCTGCTCGACAATGTGGTCGAGAGCGGCGCACGCTTCGGCATGACCGGCGTGCGCAATTTCGCGCCGGACCGCTGGCTCGCCGAAGGCGACAGCGTGTCGATCGGCAGCTTGCAATTCGATATTTTCCACTGCCCCGGCCACTCGCCCGGCAGCGTGGTGTTCTTCAACAAGGAGCTGCGCTTCGCTCATGTCGGCGACGTCCTGTTCGCCGGCTCGGTCGGGCGCACCGATTTGCCCGGCGGCAGTCACGCCACGCTGATCAACTCGATTTTGACAAAACTGCTGCCGCTCGGCGACGACGTCGGCTTCATCTGCGGCCACGGCGCCGGCTCCAGCATCGGCCAGGAGCGGATGACCAATCCGTTCATCACCGGCGAGATGTGAGGTTTATTCCGCTGCGTCCACAAGCGTGGCGGTCTCACTGAGGTGACGATCGCCCCATTCGCGGATCGCCGCGACTACGGGCACGAAGCTCTTGCCCTTGCGGGTCAGGCGATACTCGACCTTCGGCGGCACCTCGCCGAAATCCTTGCGATCGATCAGGCCGCTCGCGGTCAGGGCCTTCAATTCACGACTGAGCACGCGCGGGGTGATCTCGGCGCTGCCTTCCGCGCCGCGCAAAAGGCCGCTGCGGATCTCGCCATAGCGGCGCGGGCCGTCCTTGAGGTCCCAGACGATGCGCAGCTTGTACTTGCCGCTGATCATCTTCTGAAAGGCCGCGACCGGACAGGTGCGCGCCGGGTTCGCCTTCGCCATGTCGTCTCCTCCACGCGTTAGCCACGCCTCAGGATAGGAGCGACGTCGAAAAAGTCCATACTATCAATTTTGTCCATACTTGCAGGATCGCTTGCAAGCCGCAGATGATGACGCACACGACGAACAGGGAGCGTCACATGAAGCACTTCATGATCAGATATGAATTCAGGAACGGTACGACGGAGGCCTGGCACCAGGAGGTCAATCGGTTCATCAAAGCGATCGACGGCGATCCCGAGCTGAAAGGGCGGATTGGCTATCGTGTCCTGAAGAACCGCGACGACGGCAGCTATTTCCATCTCGCCAGCGTCGCTGACGATGCCGCGCAAAAAGCGCTGCAATCGCGCGACTTCTTCAAAGCCTATCAGGAGATGACGCGGAAGGTCGCCGGCGGCGAGGTGACGGTGACGCCGATCGAATGGATCGGTCAGACGGCCTGAACTACTTCATCAGCCCCGCGGCGGTCAGTGCGCGCGTGATGATCTGGCCGAGATCGAAGCCGCGAGCCTCCTCGCGCGTCGGCTCGGCCGGCTGTTCGGCGACCGCGGCGCGGATCGAGCGGGCGAGATGCGGCGCGGGCGTCAAGGCCGGCTGCGCGGCAGGCTTGCTTGTAGACTTGCTGGTAGGCTTGGCCTCCGCCTTTGCAGCATCTGCAATCCAGCCGGTGAGGCCGAAGAACTTTGCGATGTGATAGGACGAGGAAATACCGGCCTCGATCAGGAATGCGCCTTCGACGCCATAGCGCTGGTCGTTGTCGGCAAGCCCGAGCGGCGTGCCGTGCGCCATGTCGGTGATGGCATAGGACTCGACCAGCGTCTCGCCGTCCTTGCCCCACCACGCCTGGCGCGGATAGCCGTCGACATTGGTCTCCGCCATCGGCGCTTCCGGCAGATCATGCAGATCGAGCCACTGCTTGACGATCTCGTTGGCATTGCCGGGATTGACGGTGCGGTCGGCGCTGCCGTGCCACACCGAGATTTTCGGCCAGGGGCCGCGATAATCCGAGGCATTGCGCACGAGATCGCCGAGCTCGCGCGCGGGACGCACCGGGGAATGAAACATGCCGTCCAGCGCCTCGCGCAAATTCGAGGCGATGCCATAGGGCAATCCGGCAATGACCGCACCGGCTGCGAAGACTTCCGGATAGGTCGCGAGCATCACCGACGTCATGCCGCCGCCGGCCGACAGGCCGGTGATGAAGATGCGCCTGGGATCGATGCGATGCGCCTCGGCCATGTGCGCGATCATCTCGCGGATCGAATGCGCCTCGCCGCTGTCCCGCGCCGTATCTTCCGGATTGAACCAGTTGAAGCAGGTGTTGCCGTTGTTGATCCGCTGCTGCTCGGGCATCAGCAGCGCGAAGCCATAGTGCTTGGCGAGCGTCGACCAGCCCGCGCCGAGATCGTAACCGGCTGCCGTCTGCCCGCAGCCATGCAGCACGACGACCAGCGCGCGCGGCTTCTGCAACTGCGCCGGCACGAACGCGAACATGCGCAAGGCGCCCGGGTTGTCGCCAAAGCCGGTGACCTCTTGCAATGGACTGGACGCATCCGCGCTGCGGCCGAGCTCGGCAAAGCGCAGACCGTCCAGCCTCGGCAGACGTCTCAACAGATCAACATTTTTGGCTAACGACACGGCAACTTCCTGGTGGGCGACTTTCAACGTTCAGCCAAACCAGATAGTTGCTGCATTGCAAAATAAAAAGACCGTGCGCTGTCCATCCACGAAAATCACGGGAAATCCCGCCGAAATCCGCACCTATTAACCGCAATGCCTCAACTTCATGCAGATGCGCGATGCATCCACGACAGAAATGCGGCGCAGATCAGGATTAATGTCACAAACAGCGCAAGCGAGACCAGAAATCCTGCGCGCGCTGATTGCAAGGCATCGACGGCGAAGAATACCGCGCCGATTGCGGCCACTCCGGCCGCATTTCCGATCTGCGCCGTGGTGCCGTAGATGCCGGAGGCCGAGCCTGCGGCGACGGGCTTGACGGTCGAGAGCACCGCGCCGGAGAGCGGCGCCATCACCAATCCCTGGCCGTAGCCGAAAATGATCATGGCGAACGCCAGCAGAAGCGGCGATGGCGCATCGATACAGGCTGCAACAAGCGCGAGCGCGGCGAGGCCTGCGATCTGCAGCGCGCAGCCTTCGATCAACACCTTGGTGCCGCGATGACGCGCCCGCGCGCCGCTGTGGCGCGAGGCCACGACGAAGGCCAGCGCGAGCGGAATGAAGGCCATGCCGGCCGACAGCGGCGGGATCTTCAGGCCGCGCTGCATGAACAGCGTCATGACGAGGTAGAAGGAGAGATTGGCAAGGAAGAAAAAGAAGGCGGCGCCAAGCCCGCGCAGGAAAGCGGCATCCGCCAGCAGCGTGAGGTCGATCAAAGGCATGCCGCCGGCACGCGCGACTGTGTGCTCGAGCTTCAGGAACGCTACGAGGACGGCGCCGCCGATCGCCATCACGGCCCACAGCCAGGGAGCCCAGCCGACATCGTGACCAAACAGCAGCGGGCCGATCAGGCACAGCAGCCCCGCGAACAGGACCATGCTGCCCTTGATGTCGAGCCTCGTCCCTGATCGCCGCGGCACCGACGGCATGATGCGCCAGGCGGCAGCCACAATGACGAGGCCGCAAGGAACGTTGACGAAGAACACCGAACGCCAGCCGGTGCCGGCAAGGTCAATCGTCACCAGCAGACCGCCGAGCAGGAAGCCCGCGGCACCGGCCAGCCCCAGCACGATGCCGTAGATCGCGAAGGCGCGGCTGCGCGTCTCGTCCGTGAACAGGAGATGCAGCGTCGCCAGCACCTGGGGCACCATCAGCGCCGCGGTCGCGCCCTGCGCCAGGCGGGCGATGATCAGCTCCACGCCGGACCGCGCAAGCCCGCACCACAGCGAGGTCGCCGTAAAGCCGAGCACGCCGACCAGGAAGATAGTCTTGGTGCCGTGGACGTCGCCGAGCCGCCCCCCGGTGACGACAAGCGTGGCGTAGGCGATCAGGTAGATCGCGATCACGGATTCGATCTGCGCCGGCGTGGCCTGCAGATCGACCGCAATGGTCGGAATGGCGACGTTCACGATGAAGGCATCGACGCCGAACATGAACTGGGCGGCCACGACGATGGCCAGCACCCACCAGCGGCGGGACGAATCGATTTGTTGTGTGACGATCTGATGCATCGGCGCGTAACCCTGGATTACGGTGCCGATGATTTCAGGTCTCGCGCGGTGTCACGATTACCTCGGAGGTAGGATTCGCGTGCTTCGTTCGAGGCGCGGCTGTTTCGCCTCTCCCCGCTTGCGGGGAGAGGCCGGAATTCAAACGCAGTTTGAATTCCGGGTGAGGGGGAGCTTCCGCGAGTCACACTGCCACCGAAATTGCTGAAGTAGCCCCTCACCCCAACCCTCTCCCCGTAAGCACGGGGAGAGGGAGAAGACTCAACGCACGCATGCCTGCATTCCGCCGCGCGGGACACCGCGCGATTGCGTTCGCGGCCTCCGGCACGTAGCTTCACCGCCTCAACAAACAGAAAATCAAAGCCGGAGAGAACGCCATGGCGCGCCTGAAGTTCGGAGCCTTCCTTGCCCCGCATCACCCGATCGGGGAGCATCCGATGCTCCAGTTCCGGCGCGATCTCGACCTGGTCGAGCAGCTCGATGCGCTCGGCTATGACGAGTTCTGGTGCGGCGAGCATCATTCCTCGGGCTGGGAGATGATCGCCTCGCCCGAGATGTTCCTGGCTGCGGCCGGCGAGCGCACCAAGCGGATCAAGCTCGGCACCGGCGTGGTGTCGCTGCCCTATCATCATCCCTACAATGTCGCCCAGCGCATGGTGCAGCTCGACCACATGACCGGCGGTCGCGCCATCTTCGGCTCCGGCCCCGGCGCGCTGGCCTCCGACGCACACACGCTCGGCATCGACCCGATGACGCAGCGCGACCGCCAGGACGAGGCCATCGGAATCATCCGCCGCCTCTTCAACGGCGAGCGCGTCACGGCGAAGAGCGACTGGTTCACGATGAACGACGCCGCGCTGCAGATCCTGCCGTTGCAGGAGGAGATGCCGTTCGTCGTGGCCTCGCAGATCTCGCCCTCCGGCATGACGCTGGCCGGCAAATACGGCATCGGCATCATCTCGCTGGGCTCGATGACGACGCAGGGGCTGATGTCGCTGCAGCAGCAATGGCAGTTTGCGGAGGACGCCGCGAAGAAGCACGGCAACAAGGTCGACCGCGCCGACTGGCGCGTGCTGCTGACCTTCCACATCGCCGAGACCCGCGAGCAGGCGCGCAAGGAAGCCGGCGCCGGGCTGATGCGCTGGCACAACGAATATAATGTCGGCACGCTGCAGCGGCCGGGGCTGACCGCGTTCTCCTCGCCCGACGAAGCCGTGGACAAGACCGCCTTC
Source organism: Bradyrhizobium sp. CIR48 (assembly GCF_014198315.1). Classification (NCBI taxonomy): domain Bacteria; kingdom Pseudomonadati; phylum Pseudomonadota; class Alphaproteobacteria; order Hyphomicrobiales; family Nitrobacteraceae; genus Bradyrhizobium; species Bradyrhizobium sp. CIR48. Next base: position 322,189 of record NZ_JACIHG010000009.1, on the reverse strand, counting down.
GTCGAGGGCGCGGCCTCCACCATCGGCACGCCCGATGATCTCGTCAAAACCATCAAGAACGTGATGCAGGTCTCCGGCGGCGTCGGCGCCATCATCGGTTTCGTGCACGACTGGGCCAATCCGGAAGCGACGCGCCGGAGCTGGGACATGGTGGCGCGCTACGTCGTGCCGGAGATCAACGGCTATATCGACGGCCTGCGCAGGTCGCAAAAATTCGTGATCGAGAACCGCGCCATCTTCGAGCGTGCGGGCCAGGCCGTGATGGCCAAGATCATGGAGAACGAGAAGGCCGCCGAGGCGCTGAAGATGACCGGCCCAGGCCGAGTCGCCATCCCCGCCGTCAATGCGCCGGATCTGCAGAAGGAGGCGGCGAAGCGATAGGGCACACTCCACTCGTCGTCCCGGGGGCGCGCGTGGAGCGAACCCGGGACGACGGCCGTGGGTGTGACGATTTTGTGCGCAAGACGACCGCAGCTCATCGCGGCCGGATCGTGCTATGTTCGCGGCGCCTGCCAACCGGAGCAATCGTCATGTCGATGCAGAATGTGGCCGCACCGGCGCCCGACTATACCGCGCCCAAGCGCAACGCCTTGACGCACATTCCCGGCGACGAGGGATGGCCGATCATCGGCAAGACCTTCCAGGTGCTGGCCGATCCCAAGGGCCACATCGAGGCGAACGGCGCCAAATACGGCCCGGTCTACCGCACCCATGTGTTCGGCGAGACCAACGTCGTGCTGCTCGGGCCCGAGGCCAACGAGCTCGTGATGTTCGACCAGCAAAAGCTGTTCTCCTCGACCCACGGCTGGAACAAGGTGCTCGGCCTGTTGTTTCCGCGCGGATTGATGCTGCTCGATTTCGACGAGCACCGGCTGCACCGCAAGGCGCTGTCGGTCGCGTTCAAGTCCGGACCGATGAAATCCTACCTGGCCGATCTCGACCGCGGCATCTCCGCGCGGGTCGCCCAGTGGAAAGCCAAGCCCGGCGAGATGCAGCTCTACCCCGCGATGAAGCAGCTCACGCTGGACCTCGCCGCAGCGTCCTTCCTCGGCGCCGATATCGGGCCGGAGGTCGACGAGATCAACCGCGCCTTCGTCGACATGGTCGCCGCCGCTGTCGCGCCGATCCGCCGTCCCCTTCCGGGCACCCAGATGGCCGCCGGCGTCAGGGGACGCAAACGCATCGTCGCCTATTTCCGCGAGCAGATCCCGCTTCGCCGCGGCAATCACGGCGGCGATGATTTGTTCTCGCAGCTCTGCCGCGCCACCCATGAGGACGGCGCGCTGCTGTCCGAGCAGGACATCATCGACCATATGAGCTTCCTGATGATGGCGGCGCACGACACGCTGACCTCGTCGCTGACATCCTTCATCGGCGAGCTCGCCGCCAATCCGGACTGGCAGGACAGGCTACGCGCGGAAGTTCTCGCGCTCGGGCTCGCGCCGGGCGCGCCCAGCAGCTTCGATGATCTCGAAAAAATGCCGCTGTCCGAGATGGCGTTCAAGGAGGCGCTGCGGATCAAGCCGCCGGTGCCTTCGATGCCGCGCCGCGCCATGCGCGATTTCACCTTCAAGGGCTTTACGATTCCCGCCGGCACCGCAGTCGGCGTCAATCCGCTCTATACCCATCACATGAAGGACATCTGGCCGGAGCCGGATCGCTTCGATCCATTGCGCTTCACCGAAGAGGCGCAACGGGGTCGCCACCGCTTCGCCTGGGTCCCGTTCGGCGGCGGCGCGCATATGTGCCTCGGGCTGCACTTCGCCTACATGCAGGCAAAATGCTTCGCGCGGCACTTCTTGCAGAACATCGAGGTGTCGCTGGAGCCCGGTTACAAGCCGGACTGGCAGATGTGGCCGATCCCGAAGCCGCGGGACGGGTTGCGGGTGAGAGTGCGGGCGGTTTAGCCTCACGTGTCCCGGACGCGCGAAGCGCGAGCCGGGACCCAGAATGCTGCGATCGAGTAGGTGGAGAGATGGGCCCCGGCTCTGCAGCGTACCGCACCGGACGATGCTTCGCATCGCCGGGGGCGCTGCGCTGCGTCCGGGGCACGAGATCTCGTAGGGTGGGCAAAGGCGCAGAGCGCCGTGCCCACGATTTGCCGCTGTGGAACGGGTTGGTGGGAACGGCGCGCGAAGAGCGCGCCTTTGCCCACCCTACGGCACCGTCTCCGTCGCTTACGCCCCCTGATCGAATGCCTTGCGCAAGGCCACATAGCCCTGCTGCTGCTGGCTCCAGTTGCGGCCGCCGGTCATGGCGCCATCGACGACGAGGTCGTGGCCGTTGATAAAGCTGGATTCGTCGCTGGCCAGGAACACCGCGGCCTGGGCGATGTCATCGGGAAGGCCCGCGCGCGGGATCGGCTGCGCGGTCTTGTAGACCTCGCGCATCACCGCCGGCGTCTTCTCCGCAGCATCGGTCGAGAGCCCGAGCGCCTTGCCGAAAATTCCGGTCGCGATCGCGCCCGGCGAGATCGCGTTGACGCGCACGTTGGACTCGCCAAGCTCCATCGCCACGCATTTGGTGAGATGGATCACCGCCGCCTTGGCCGCGCTATAGACCATCGAGGATGAGAAGCCGGCGAGGCGGCCGGCGATGCTGCCATTGTTGATGATGCTGCCTGAGCCCTGCCTCTTCATGTGGGGCGCGGCGTGCTTCATGCCGAGCATGACGCTGCGAACCAGCGTCGCCATCGCCGCATCGAAGCGCTCGACCTCGAGGCCTTCGACGCCGCCGGTCTGCGCCGGGCCGCCGGCATTGTTGAACAGGCAGTCGATCCGGCCGAACTTGTCCACGGCGAGCGCGATCAGCGCCTGCATCTGTGCTTCGACCGTCACGTCGGTCTGGCGGAAGATGCAGTTGGCGCCGAGCTGCTTGGCCAGAGCCTCGCCCTCCGGTAGACGCCGCCCCGCGATCACAATTTTGGCACCTTCGGCAACGAAGACTTCCGCAGTGCGCAATCCGATCCCGCTCGTCGCCCCCGTAATCACCGCAACCTTGCCGTCCAGCCTGCCCATGGAATGTTCCTGTTTTCGAACGATTTGATGCCAAATGGCGAACATCGGCCGCTGCCATTGCAGCGGTGGCCACTATCTCTGCCTGTCTGCGGCAAGGCAAGCTATGCTTGCGCGGACGGGATGCGTAACATCCTGATGGGCCGCTCGATTTTCGAACGCATATCGCAACTGGGCTGCGCATGGGGAAGCTGATCGAGGAATTCCGCAGGGGTTGGCAGGGTGCGGCGCCGCCATCGCTTGGTCTGAGCATTGCCTTTGCGGTGGCCTGCCTGCTGATTGCGACGCTGACGCGCTGGGCCCTCGCCCATGTGCGGCCCGACGTCTACTTCACCCCCTACTTTCCGGCCGTGTTCTTTGCCGCCGCGTTCGGGGGCTTCCGGATCGGAATCGTGACCGCGCTGGTCGGCGGCATGCTCGGCGTCGTCGTGAATTTCGGCGATGCCTTTGCCGATCGAGCGCGGTTTGCCCTGCTGGCACTGTATTGGGCGGTCTGCGCGCTCACCATCTGGGGCGTCGAGCACTATCGCACGATGCTCGCGGAGCAGCGCCGGATCTCCAAGCGCCTGATCGAGGAAGAAGAGTATCGCAAACTGCTGGTCGACGAGCTCCAGCACCGGCTCAAGAACAAGCTGTCGACGGTGCACGCGGTGCTGCACCAGGTGCTGCACGACCACCCGCAGGTCTGGGCCCGGGTCGATCCGCGGCTGCGCTCGCTGGCCGCGACCGACGATCTGATCTCGCGGATCGACAAGGCCGGCTGTGACATCCGCGACCTCCTGATCTCGGAGCTCGGCCCCTACGGCCATGTCCGCTTCACCCTCAATGGCGATCGACTGTTCCTGCCGCCGAAGCTCGCGGTCACGCTGTCCTTGATGTTTCACGAACTCGCCACCAATGCGGGCAAGTACGGCGCATTTTCCGCGCCGCGCGGTCTACTGCAGGTGTCATGGACCGTCAGCGACGACCGCCTGATCATCACCTGGGACGAGACCGAGGGTCCGAGTGTGGATGAGGTGTCCGAGCCCGGCTTCGGCACCAAGCTGCTGAAATCGGCACTATCGTCCTTCGATGGCAGGACCGAGATCTCTTACTTGAAGACGGGGCTGCATTGCATCATGCAGTGCCGCATCCCCCGAAGCGAATAGCATCGCGCGTCAAGCGAAAGCCGGCCCGCGTGCCGCCCGCAGTTTCGCACGCGCTGTTGACCCTCTGTTAATGACGATCGTCGGCGCGCGTCGCAACGCCGCAAGTTTCCTCCAAAACACCCCCGTATTTCTCCTGACCCCTTAACCAAACTTAAGAGGGAACCACGCAAGATCGCGCCCATTGCAAAGGCGCGCTGAAACAACAAGATTCATGACTTCTATGAACGACAACCAATATTCCGGCGCGACTGAAGCCGAGCTCGGTTTTCTCAAGGAAATCGTTAGAATGCTGCCGGCCGGTCTGACCGTGCAGGATGCGCATGGCGAGCTTCTGCTGGTTAACGATGCCGCGGCAGCGCAGCTCGGCATGGACGGCAGCCGTCCCTCACCCGACCTTGCGCCGCGCCGCGAAGCCTGCCGCCAGGCACTGAGCGCCGGCCAGGCTGTCGTCACCGAGGAGGCGCTTCACGGCGGCGCCGCGCGCCAGGTACTGCTCACGACCCATCGTCCCGTTCGCCTCGCCGGACGCGAACTGCTGATCTCGGCGTCGTCCGACATCACCGAGCAGAAGAATTTCGAGGACCAGCTGTTCCGCTCGGCCTATTTCGACGAGCTGACGGGATTGCCCTCGCGGCGCGTGATCGAACATCACGCCAACAATCTGCTGGCGGAGAATGGCGGCGGCGAGCGCTTCGCGCTGGCCTTCCTCGACGTCGACAATTTCAAGCACATCAACGACTATTACGGCCACGCCGTCGGCGATGCGCTGCTGGTCGAGCTGTCGAAGCGGCTCGGGCGCGACTTGCGCGATACCGACATGCTCTCGCGCATCTCCGGCGACGAATTCCTGCTGCTGCTCTCCCCGATCCAGAGCCAGGAGGAAGTCGCCGAATTCATGCAATCGACGCTGGAGCGGCTGACGGCGCCGTTCTTCATCGACCATTCGGAACTCTTTGCCTCCACCTCGGTCGGCATCAGCCTCTATCCCGATCACGGACGCAGCTTCGAGACGCTGCGCCAGAATGCCGACATCGCGATGTACCGCATCAAGAACGACGGCAAGGGATCGGCAGCCTTCTTCGATTCCAGCATGGAGCGCGAGGCGCTGGCGCGGATGAAGATCGAGCAGTCGCTGCGGCTCGCTATCCTGGAAAAGCGCTTCTGCTGCGCCTTCCAGTCCAAGGTCGACATCCGCACCCAGGCGGTGAAGGGCATCGAGGCCCTGGTCCGTTTGCGCGACGACGAAGGCGTGATCCAGGCGCCGGGATCCTTCATCAATCTTGCCAGCGAGCTCGGCCTGATCGACGAATTGACCCATCTCGTGCTCGCCGAAATCGTCAAATCGATCGACCTGATCAACGAGACGTTCGGCGCGGAAGCGACCATCAGCATCAACGTCGCGGCCAAGCAGGCCGGCAACCCAGAATTCATGCGCAGCTTCGCGCGGGCGCTCGACGACACCGGCTTTCCGCAGCGCTTCATGATCGAGGTGACCGAAGACGCCTTCGTCGCCAAGAATCATTTCCAGGACGAGATCCTGCCGATGTTCCGCAAGCTCGGCGTCGGCATCTCGATCGACGATTTCGGCACCGGATATTCCTCGCTCTCGGCGCTGGCCGACATCACCGCGGACGAGATCAAGATCGACCGCTCCTTCATCACCGACATCCATAAGCGCCCGCGCAGCCAAGGCATCCTGCGCGCGATCGAATCCTTGAGCGAAGCGCTCGGCATGACCGTGATCGCCGAAGGCCTCGAATCCTACGAGGAGCTCGCCTATCTCCAGGCCGCGACCAAGATCCGCTACGCGCAGGGCTATTACTTCTCCCGGCCGATCTTCCTGGAGGAGCTCAAGCTCGCAACGCCCGTGTCCAGCGAGTCGCGCGCCAGCATCGCAAGCCGCCCGCACCAGCAGAACCGCCAGGGCTATTCGCGGGCGAGCGGGTATCGAAGGTAGGGTGCAAGCGGGACAACATTACCGCTGTCGTCCCGGGGCGCGAAGCGAACCCGGGACCCATCACCCCAGGGCGTGTTTATGGAGTAAGCTGCCAACTCCGAATGTTCGCCAAACTATGCCATGTGGGTATGGGTCCCGGATCTACGCTTCGCTTGTCCGGGACGACGACTGAGTATGGGGCGCCTCGCGACCGACCAATTCCCCCTTTGAAATCGACGCCCTTTTGCTAATACACAGACAGACTTCCCCCGGGATATGTCATGTCCGCCTCTTCCGCCTCGATCAGCGATCCCGCTTACCTTCGTGCGCGCGCGATGGAGACGCTGTTCGAGCGGCTGGAGAAGCTCTGCGAGGGCGCGATCGCGATCGACCGCGGCGGACGCGTCGTCTACGTCAATGAAAAATATCTCGCGGCGCTCGGTCTCAAGCGGACCAGTGAGGCAATCGGCCGGCCGATCGAGGAGGTCATCCCGAACAGCCTGATGCGCAAGGTGGCCGAGACCGGCGAGCCGATCCTGCTCGACATCATGGAGCTCGGCGGCGAGCAGCTCGTGGTCACGCGCATGCCGATCGAGGACGAGAACGGCACGGTGATCGGCGCGATCGGCTTCGTGCTCTATGACCACCTCGAAAGCCTCAAACCCCTGCTCGCCCGCGTCGCCCAGCTCGAGAGCGATCTGCGGCTGGCGCGGCGGCAGTTGTCCAACGCCCGGGCGGCGCGCTTCACCTTCGCCGACTACGTCGGCACCACGCCTGGTATCGCGCAGGCCAAACAGCTTGCAAGCCGCGCCGCCCGGCAGAGCGTCACGGTGCTGCTCACCGGCGAAACCGGAACGGGCAAGGAGATGCTGGCGCAGGCGATTCACAATGCCTCCTCGCGTGCGGAGAAGCCGTTCGTCAGCGTCAATGTCGCCGCGATTCCCGACACGCTGATCGAATCGGAGTTCTTCGGCACCGCGCCCGGCGCCTATACCGGCGCCGACCGCAGGGGACGCGAAGGAAAATTCCGAATCGCCGACGGCGGCACGCTGTTCCTCGACGAGATCGGCGAGATGCCGCTGCAATTGCAGGCCAAGCTGCTGCGCGTGCTGCAGGAGCGCGAGATCGAGCCGCTCGGCTCGGACAAGATCTCGAAAGTCGACGTGCGCGTGGTCGCGGCGACCAATGTGGATTTGCGCAAGCGCGTCAGCGACGGCGCGTTCCGGCCCGATCTCTATTACCGGCTGAACGTGCTCTCGATCGATTTGCCGCCGCTGCGGCAGTGCCTGGATGATCTCCCCGACATCTGCGCCCGGCTGCTCGAGGACATCAGCGCCTCCGGCGATTACGTCAAGGCGAAGATCACGCCGAGCGCGCTTTCCGCGCTGGCACGCTATGACTGGCCGGGCAACGTCCGCGAGCTCCGCAACATCCTGGAGCGGGCGCTGATCCTGAGCGATTCCGGCCGGCTGACCGGCGAGGATGTCGCCCGCATTCTTCCCGTCGGCTCCGACGTCAGGCCCTCAGCATCCGCGCGCCCGGCCGGACCCGTGGTGCCCTATGCCGAAGCCGAGGCCGAATTCGAGAAGCACACGCTCGAGCAGGCGCTCGCCGCCAGCAACGGCCAGATCTCCGAGGCCGCCAGGATGCTGCGGATCTCGCGCGCGACCTTCTACAAGAAGCTCGCCAAGTTCGGCCTCGCCGCAGGGCCGGCCTCCGTCTGAGTTTCGAGACAATGGACTGTCCGGAGTCTCGGATTCCGGACACGGCGCCGAACGGCTCTGTCCGAGCGCCAATGCGGAAATTGCCGGAATTTAAGCCGGTTTGCGCGAGCCAACAGCATCTGGCGCGGACCTTGCTCTTCGCTTTGCACAATGACGCATGCTGCACATGCGCATTTCGCAAATCAGGGAGGACGCAAGGATGAGTGAAGCGATCTCGGTCCATCAGCTTCAGGCGAAGCAGCCCTCGCATGTCACAGTCGCCACCGCGAGCCTGATCGGCACCGCCATCGAGTGGTATGACTTCTTCCTCTACGGCACCGCCGCGGCGCTGATCTTCAACAAGCTGTTCTTTCCGACCTTCGACCCCATGATGGGAACACTGCTGGCGTTCGCGACCTACGCGCTCGGCTTCGTCGCGCGCCCGCTCGGCGGCGTCGTGTTCGGGCATTACGGCGACAAGATCGGCCGCAAGACCATGCTCTATCTGACGCTGCTGATCATGGGCGTGGCGACCGCGGCGATCGGATTCCTGCCGACCTACGAGACCGCGGGCATCTGGGCCGCGGTCCTGCTCGTCACGTGCCGCCTGATCCAGGGCTTTGGCCTTGGCGGCGAATGGGGCGGTGCGGTGCTGATGGCGGTCGAGCATGCGCCCGAGGACAAGAAGGGCTTTTACGGCAGCTGGCCGCAGCTCGGCGCACCGCTCGGCCTCGTGCTCGGCACGCTGGTCTTCTCGGTGGTATCGGCGATGCTGACCGACGCGCAGCTGCTGGCGTGGGGCTGGCGCATCCCCTTCCTGTTCTCGATCGCGCTGGTGCTGGTCGGCCTGTGGATCCGCTTCACCATCGCCGAATCCCCGGAGTTCCAGAAGGTCAAGGATACCAAGCAGGAAGTGAAGATGCCGATCCTGGAGGCGATCAGGATGTATCCCAAGAACATCCTGCTCGCGATGGGCGCGCGCTTCGCCGAAAACGGCTTCTTCTACATCTACGCGACCTTCGTGCTCGCCTATGCCACGCAATCGCTCGGCATGAACAAGCAGGACATGCTCAATGGCGTGCTGATCGGCGCGGCGATCGAGACCTTCACCATCCCGGCCTTCGGTGCGCTCTCCGACCGGCTCGGGCGGCGACCGATCTACATTTTCGGCGCGGTGTTCTCGGCGCTGATGTCGTTCCCGCTGTTCACGCTGCTGGCGACCAGGAACCCGCAATATGCCTGGATCGCGATCGTGCTCGGCCTCGCCATCGGTCATGCCGCGATGTACGGCCCGCAGGCGAGCTTCCTGTCGGAGCTGTTCGGCACCAAGGTGCGCTACAGCGGCGTCTCGCTCGGCTACAACCTGGCCTCGATCTTCGCCGGCGCGCTGTCGCCGCTGATCGCGACGGGACTGATGACGGCCTACGCGCCGGCGACCTGGCCGATCTCGCTCTACATGATCGCGCTGGCGCTCATCACCATCGTCTCGGTCTATTTCGCCACCGAAACACGCAAGGTCGCCCAGCCCTGAACGGGCTGAGTGCGGCCCCCGCGACGCCGGAGCGGCTGGTCGCCAGCCGCTCCACGCGATACGAATAGGGGCAAACGAGAAGAGCCGGCATGCGGTCCGCAACAGACATGGGAGGGAATGCCATGAGCCAGCATCCTGCCTTGCCCTATTTGCGCAATTCCGAGAAGGGCAAGGTCGTCACCGCGGCGGAAGCCGTCATGCTGATCCGTGACGGCGACACGGTGGCGACCGGCGGCTTCGTCGGCATCGGCTTTGCCGAGGAGATCGCGGTCGCGCTGGAGGAGCTCTATCTCTCCCACGAGGGCGATGCCCCCTATACGCAGGGCAAGCCGCGCAATCTGACGCTGGTCTACGCAGCGGGCCAGGGCGACGGCAAGAATCGCGGCCTCAACCATTTCGCGCATGAAGGCCTGGTCCGCCGCGTGATCGGCGGACATTGGGGCCTTGCGCCGAAATTGCAGCAGCTTGCGATCGCAGGCCAGATCGAGGCCTATAATCTGCCGCAAGGCGTGATCACGCATCTCTTTCGCGACATCGCGGCGCACCGGCCCGGCCACATCACCCGCGTCGGCATGGGCACCTTCGTCGATCCGCGGCAGGGCGGCGGCAAGCTGAATGCGCGCACCACCGAAGAGCTTGTGGAACTGATCAAGATCGGCGGCGAAGAATGCCTGCTCTACAAGACGTTTCCGATTCAAGTCGGGATCATCCGCGCCACGACGGGCGATCCCGACGGCAACCTCACCATGGAGAAGGAGGCGCTGACGCTGGAAGCGCTCGCCATCGCGATGGCAGCGCATAATTCCGGCGGCATCGTCATTGCCCAGGTCGAACGCGTTGCCGAGGCCGGCAGCCTCAATCCACGCCAGGTCAAGATTCCCGGCATCCTCGTCGACTGCGTCGTGGTGGCGAGGCCCGAGAATCACTGGCAGACCTTCGGCACGCAATACAATCCGGCCTTCTCCAGCGAGATCCGCGTCCGTGCCGCCTCGCTGCCGGTGATGCCGGTCAGCGAGCGCAAGATCATCGCCCGTCGCGCCGCCCTGGAGCTGAAGGCCAACAGCGTCGTCAATCTCGGCATCGGCATGCCCGAGGGGATTGCCTCCGTCGCCAATGAGGAGCGGATCATCGACCTCATCACGTTGACGGCCGAACCGGGCGTGATCGGCGGCATCCCCGCGAGTGGCATCGATTTCGGCGCGGCGATCAACACCCAGGCGGTGATCGACCAGCCTTATCAGTTCGACTTCTACGACGGCGGCGGCTTGGACGCCGCCTTCCTCGGGCTCGCCCAGGTCGATCGCGCCGGCAACCTCAATGTCAGCAAGTTCGGGCCGAAGCTTGCCGGCGCCGGCGGCTTCATCAACATCAGCCAGAACGCCAAGGAGGTCATCTTCGTCGGCACCTTTGGCGCGGGCAAGCAGCGCATCGCCGTGAAGGACGGCAAGCTCGTCATTCTCGACGAGGCCACATCACGCAAGTTCGTCGACCGCGTCGAGCACGTCACCTTCAGCGGCCCGTTCGCGGCCGCGCGCAAGCAGCGCACGCTTTATGTCACCGAGCGCTGCGTGTTCGAGCTCAGGCCCGACGGGCTCGAGCTTACCGAAGTCGCGCCCGGCATCGACATCGAGCGCGACATTTTGCGCCTGATGGACTTCAAGCCGCTGATCCCGCGCGACCCGGCGCTGATGGACGATCGCATCTTCCGCGAGGGTCTGATGGATTTGCGCGAGCGCCTGCTCACCATCCCGCTCGACCAGCGCTTCACGCTGGACGAGCAGCAGAACCTGTTCTTCGTCAATCTCGAGCGCTATCCGCTACGCAGCAAGGCCGAGATCGACACCATCGCTGGTATCGTCGAAGCCAGGCTCGCTCCGCTTGGCCGCCGGGTCTACGCCATCGTCAATTATGACAATTTTTCCATCCTGCCGGAGTTGATGGACGATTATTCGGCGATGGTGCGCAGCCTGGTCGATCGCTTCTATTCCGGCGTGTCGCGCTACACCACGTCGGGCTTCCTGCGCATCAAGCTCGGCGAAGCCCTGGAGAAGCGCGGCGTCGCGCCGCACATTTTCGAAAGCGCTGATGAGGCGCAGTCGGATCGGCGTCAGGCCGAGGGAGCCGGCGATGCGCGGCCAGCCCAAAAATGATGCATGCTCGAAAGGCCGACGCGCTCGGCCGGAAGGTTCAATTGCAATGTTCGTAGTGTTATGCAAATCGCTGTTGCCGAGAAACGTTAAATCAGGAGGGACCATCGTGCGTCGATCACTCATCATAACAACAACCATTCTCGGACTCGCTGCGGGCACCTCCGTGCAGGCCGACGATCTCAAGGTCGCGCTGATCTACGGCAAGACCGGTCCGCTCGAGGCCTACGCCAAGCAGACCGAGACCGGCCTGAAGATGGGCTTCGAATACGCCACCAAGGGCACGATGACCCTCGATGGCCGCAAGATCGTCATCATCACCAAGGACGACCAGGGCAAGCCGGATCTCTCGAAGGCCGCGCTCGCCGAAGCCTATCAGGACGACAAGGCCGACATCGCGATCGGTACGACCTCGTCGGCTGCGGCGCTCGCCATTCTCCCCGTCGCCGAGGAGAACAAGAAAATCCTGATCGTCGAGCCCGCAGTCGCGGACCAGATTACCGGCGAGAAGTGGAATCGCTACATCTTCCGCACCGCGCGCAACTCCTCGCAGGACGCGATCTCCAATGCGGTCGCGATCGGCAAGCAGGGCGTCACCGTCGCAACGCTGGCACAGGACTATGCGTTCGGCCGCGATGGCGTCGCCGCCTTCAAGGAGGCACTCGCCAAGACCGGCGCGACCCTCGCTGCCGAAGAATATGCCCCGACCTCGACCACCGACTTCACAGCGGTCGGCCAGCGCCTGTTCGACGCACTGAAGGACAAGCCGGGCCGCAAGGTCATCTGGGTGATCTGGGCCGGCGCCGGCAATCCGCTGGCCAAGCTGCAGGACATGGACCCGAAGCGCTACGGCATCGAGCTCTCCACCGGCGGCAACATCCTCCCGGCGCTCGCCGCCTATAAGGGCCTGCCCGGCATGGAAGGCGCGACCTATTATTTCTACGAGATCCCGAAGAACCCTGTGAACGACTGGCTCGTCGCCGAGCACCAGAAGCGCTTCAACGCGCCGCCGGACTTCTTCACTGCGGGCGGCTTTGCCGCCGCGATGTCCGTCGTCGCCGCCGTCACCAAGGCGAAGTCGACCGACAGCGAGAAGCTGATCACGGCGATGGAAGGCCTGGAGTTCGACACACCGAAGGGCAAGATGGTGTTCCGGAAGGAAGACCATCAGGCGCTGCAGAGCATGTACGCCTTCAAGGTCAAGGTCGATCCGAACGTCGCCTGGGCCGTGCTCGAGCCGGTGCGCGAGCTGAAGATCGAGGACATGGACGTTCCGGTCAAGAACAAGCGCTGACGCTTCCTACTTCACCTCCCCCGCTTGCGGGGGAGGCCGGGAGAGGGCTCTCTTCCCTTGGGGGTTCTCGCGTGCGGAAACACCCTCTCCCCACCCCTCCCCCGCAAGCGGGGGGGAGGGAGCCCACTGTGATCGCGGATACTTCCTCATCTCATCATTTGCCAAACAATGACTCTCACCCTCGAAACTCGCGACCTCACCATCCGCTTCGGCGGCCATGTTGCGGTCAACAACGTGACCTGCACGTTCCGTCCGGGCGAGCTCACCGCGATCGTCGGGCCGAACGGCGCCGGCAAGACCACCTATTTCAATCTGATCTCGGGCCAGCTACGCGCCTCGAACGGCAGCATCCTGTTCGACGGCACCGACATCACCCAGCACTCCGCGCCGATGCGGACCCGCGCCGGCCTCGGGCGCGCCTTCCAGCTCACCAACCTCTTTCCAAACCTCACCGTGGAAGAGAACGTCCGCCTCGCAGTGCAGGCGGCGAACGGCACCCATTACGACATGCTGCGGCCCTGGATGGTGCGCCGCGACCTGATCGCGCGCGCCGATGCCATCCTCGACCAGGTCGCGCTCGGCAGCCGCCGCGGCGTCGCCGCGACCGCGCTGTCGCATGGCGACCAGCGCAAGCTCGAGGTCGCACTGATGATTGCGCTCGAGCCAAAAGTCTTCATGTTCGACGAGCCGACCGCCGGCATGAGCATCGACGAGGTGCCTGTGGTGCTCAACCTGATCGCGCAGCTCAAGCAGGACAGGAGCAAGATCATCCTGCTGGTCGAGCACAAGATGGACGTGGTGCGCTCGCTCGCCGACCGCATCATCGTGCTGCATAACGGCCAGCTCGTCGCCGACGGCCCGCCTGCCGAAGTGATCGCCTCGCCGATCGTGCAGGAAGCCTATCTCGGTGTCGCGCCCAAGACAGCTGCAGGGAGCGCGGCATGACCGATCTCCTGAAACTCTCCGGCGTCCACACCCATATCGGCCGCTACCACATCCTCCAGGGCATCGACCTCGCCGTCCCGCAGGGGCAGACCACGATGCTGCTCGGCCGCAACGGCGCCGGCAAGACCACGACGCTGCGCACCATCATGGGGCTGTGGCAAGCTTCATCGGGCGAGATCAGCCTCTCCGGCGATCGTATCGAGAGCCGCGCCACGCCCGACATCGCAAGGCTCGGTGTCGGATACGTTCCGGAGAGCATGGCGGTGTTCTCCGATCTCACCGTGAAGGAAAACCTGGTGCTGGCGGCGCGCGACGGGCCGCTGGACGACAAGCAGCTCGACTGGATTTTTGGTTTCTTCCCGGCGCTGCGCCGGTTCTGGCTGTCGCGGGCGGGAAGCCTCTCGGGCGGGCAGAAGCAGATGCTCTCGATCGCGCGCGCCATCATCGAGCCGCGCAAGCTCTTGCTGATCGACGAGCCGACCAAGGGGCTCGCGCCGGCGATCGTGATGGCGCTGATCGAGTGCCTGAAGGAGATCAAGCGCAAGGGCGCAACCATCCTCCTGGTCGAGCAGAATTTCTTTGCCGCCCGCGAGCTCGGCGACAACGTGCTCGTGATGGACAACGGCACCATCGTCCATCGCGGCGAGATGGCGGCGCTCGCCGCCGACGTGCCGCTGCAGGAGCGGCTGCTCGGCTTGAGCCTGGAGGCGCATCAGTGACTGACCTTGCCGCAACCGATCCGCTGCCGAAGCCGAAGCGCGATATCGCACCGATCCTGCTGCCGGTCGCGCTCGCCCTCGTGACGATCCCGCTGATCGGCTCGCCCAGCACCTGGCTGACGCTGACCGCCGCGAGCCTCGCCATGGGCATGATGATCTTCATCATGGCCTCGGGCCTGACGCTGGTGTTCGGCCTGATGGACGTGCTCAATTTCGGCCACGGCGCCTTCATCGCCGTCGGCGCCTATGTCGCGACCCTGGTGCTGGCGCCGTTCGCAGCCTCCATTCAGGCGGATTCGCTCTGGATGAACCTCGCCGTGCTGGCGCCGGCCGCGCTGCTCTCGATGGCGGTGTCGGGCGCCCTCGGCCTCGTCGTCGAGCGCGTGCTGATCCTGCCGGTCTACGGCCAGCATCTGAAGCAGATCCTGATGACGACCGGCGGCCTGATCGTGGCCGAGCAGACGCTCTATGCCCTGTGGGGACCACAGATCATCCCGATGCCGCTGCCGGCCTCGCTGCGCGGCTCCTTCATCCTCGGCGACGTCGCGATCGCCAAATACCGCGTGCTGGCGATGCTGATCGGCCTTGCCGTCTTCATCGCGATCCAGCTCGTGCTCAACCGCACCAAGCTCGGGCTCCTGATCCGCGCCGGCGTGGAGAACCGCGAGATGGTGGAAGCGCTCGGCTATCGCATCCGCCGGCTGTTTCTTGGCGTGTTCATGACGGGATCGGCGCTGGCCGGCCTCGGCGGCGTGATGTGGGCGCTCTATCGCGAGCAGGTCCATGCCTCCATGAGCGACGACCTCACCGTCTTGATCTTCATCGTGGTCATCATCGGCGGCCTGGGGTCGATCGGCGGCTGCTTCATCGGTGCGATTCTCGTGGCCATGGTTGCCAATTACGGCGGCTTCCTGGTGCCGAAACTTGCCCTCGTCTCCAACATCCTGCTGATGGTCGCCATTCTGATGTGGCGGCCGCGCGGCCTTTATGCGGTGACCAGCCGATGATGATCCTGTCAGGCGATCCGCCGCGTAGCCGGATTCTCACCCTCGTTCTCGTCGTCATCATCCTGGCGCTGGCGGCGACGCCGTTCCTGTTTCCGGGTGCCAAGGCATTGAACGTCGCCGCCAAGATCTGCGTCTTCGCCGCGCTGGTCGCCTCCTACGACCTCCTGCTCGGCTATACCGGCTCGGTGTCGTTCGCCCACACCATGTTCTACGGCATCGGCAGCTACGCGATCGCCATCGCGCTGTACGGGATGGGCCCGAACTGGGCCGCGGTCGCCACCGGCATCGTCGTCGGCCTACCGCTCGCGGCCCTGCTCGCGCTCGCCATCGGGCTGTTTTCGCTGCGGGTCGCCGCGATCTTCTTTGCCATGATCACGCTCGCGGTCGCCTCCGCCTTCCAGGTGCTGGCTTCGCAGCTGTCCTGGCTGACCGGCGGCGAGGACGGGCGCAGCTTCCAGCTGCCCCAGTTGCTCCGCCCCGGCACGGTGCTGATCCCAAAGAGCCTGGTCGGCTTCGAGGTCAACGGTCGGATCCTGACCTACTACCTGGTGTTCGCCATCTCGGCCCTGATGATCCTCGCACTGCTGCGCGTGGTGAACTCGCCGTTCGGGCGCGTGCTGCAGGCAATCCGCGAGAATCGCTTTCGCGCCGAGGCACTCGGCTTCCGCACGGTGTTCCACCTGACCTATGCCAACTGCATCGCCGCGCTGGTCGCCGCCAGTGCCGGCATCCTGAATGCGCTGTGGCTGCGCTATGCCGGCCCCGACACCTCGCTCAGCTTCTCGATCATGCTGGACATCCTGCTGATGGTCGTGATCGGCGGCATGGGCACGATCTACGGCGCGATCATCGGCGCTACCATCTTCATCCTCGCCCAGAACTATTTGCAGTCGCTGATGGGCGTCGCCTCCACGGCGGCGTCGGAGGCCGGCCTGCCGCTGCTGCCGGGGCTGCTGCATCCCGACCGCTGGCTGCTGTGGCTCGGCCTGCTGTTCATCGCCAGCGTCTACTTCTTCCCGACCGGCGTGGTCGGACGGCTGCGTAATCCCGCTGGCGACAAGAGCGCTGGCAGTTCGCATTAAGGCGCGATTAATAATGCAGTGCGGCGATTGCTGCATCCGCCGCACAACCGCGACGCGATTCCCGCTCTGCTGGATACGGACGCGATTGCGCAACTGGATTAATGCTTAGGTAACTGGCTTTCCTAAGGTTTAGGCCATTTGTGCGGTGTATTCGTGTTCCTCCAGGGAGGGGGAATGCGCCAGGTCTTTTCCACGGTGGCAGCCGGAATGTCTCTAGCCGCAAGGAACGGCTGGGAGGCCTTGGCGCGACGTGGTCCTGTCCTGTGGCTGATCCTGTGCGGCGTGTTGCTGGTCGCGGGCATCTTCGGTGTGACGGCCGTGGCCGTCGGTGAATTTCGCGAGCGCACACTGGCCAACCGCGAGCGCGAGCTGGAAAACACGGTCCAGCTGATCGCCCGGCATTTTGATCAGCAATTCGAGGATTCCGACGTCGTCGCCGCCGATCTGATCGGTCAGATGAGCCTGACGGAGATCACCTCGCCGACGATGTTCCGCGAGCGCATGTCCGGGGCTGCGGCGAACCAGATGCTGCGCAGCAAGATCAGCTCCGTGTCTTACCTCGGCGATATCGCGATCTACGATGCCGACGGCGAGCTGATCAACTGGTCGCGGGCCCAGCCCCTGCCCAAGATCAACGTTTCGTCGCGGGCCTACTTTCAGACATTCAAGACCAATCCGCAGTCCGAACCGGTGCTGCTGGAATCAGTCCGCAGCTTCATCATCAACAAATGGACCACGATCGTGGCGCGCCGCTTGAACGGCGCGGACGGCACCTTCCTCGGCGCGATGGTCCGCCGGATCGATCCGGACAGCTACCAGCATTATTTCGCATCGGTCGCGCTTGCCGAGGGCACGGCCATCTCGCTGTTCGATCGCGAAGGCAAGATGCTGGCGCGTTATCCGCATCATGAGGAGTTGATCGGACGGAGCTTCAAGGATGCACCGCTGATGCGGAAGGTGTTGACCAAGGGCGGTCAGCAGACGCTCCGCGTCAGGAGCCCGCTCGACGGCGAGGAGCGGCTCGGCTCAGCGGCGTCGCTGACGCATTTTCCGCTGGTCATCGTCGCCACCAACACGACAGTCGCGGCCCTCGCGGACTGGCGGCAGCAGACCGGCTTCATGGTCACGACCGCCGCGCTTTCGGCTGCCGTGATCGCGCTGATCCTCTATCTGATCATCCGCCTGATCAACCGGCAGAACCGCGAAGCGCAGGAACGGCTGGAAGCGGAGCGGCTGCGGCTCGACACCGCCTTGAACAACATGACGCAGGGGCTGATCCTCTACGACGCGAGCGGCACCATCGTCACCTGCAACCGACGCTACGCCGACATGTTCGGCCTTTCCCACGACGTCATCAAACCCGGCTGTCACATCCGCGAGGCGATGTATCATCGTCAGGAGCGCGGCGCGTTTGACGGCGACGTCGAGGAATTTTGCGCTGACGTGATGAGGGTCGTCGCCGAAGGCACGGTCTCCACGCGAATTCATCAACTGGCCAATGGCCGCGCCTTCCAGGTCATCAACACCCCGCTCGCCCAGGGCGGCTGGGTCGCGACGATCGAAGACATCACCGATCGCCGCCACCTGGAACAGGAGCGCGATCGCAACCACACCTTCCTGCGCGAGATCATCGACCATATTCCTTCGCGGATCACCGTGAAGGATGCCCGAACGCGGCGCTACCTCCTGGCCAACCAGGTGGCCGAGCAACAGCTCGGCGAAACGCCGGAGACGATCGTCGGCAAGAGCGCGTTCGACCTTTACCCGACGGAAGACGCCGAGATCATCACCCGGGACGACGACAAGCTGCTGCAATCGCCGAATGGCCTGTTCCTGGATGAGCACATCTGGAATACCCCGGCCACCGGACGGCGCTATATCACCTCGACCCGGATCGGCATCCGCGACAAGTCCGGCGAGCCGCGCTACATCATCAATGTCGTCGAGGACGTTACCGAGCGGCGGCGCGCCCACGAGAAGATCGCGCATATGGCGCATTACGATGCGCTGACCGACCTGCCGAATCGCACCCTGTTCCGCGAGCAGATCGAACGCGAGCTGGCGAAGGTCGCCGATGGCGCGCAGTTCGCGCTGCTCTACATTGACGTCGACGAATTCAAGGGCATCAACGATTCGCTCGGCCACCACGTCGGCGACGAGCTGTTGAAGGCGATCGCAGGCCGCCTCCGCGGCTGCCTCAAGCAGGACGATTTGATCGCGCGGCTCGGCGGCGACGAGTTCGCCGTGATCCAGACCGGCATCCAGTCCCCTGCCGACGTGCTGGCCTTCGTGACGCGGATCTACGAGGCGATCCGACAGCCCTATCACTGTCTCGGCCATCAGCTCTCCACCGACGCGAGCATCGGAATCGCGCTGGCGCCGCAGGACGGCACCGATCTCGACCAGCTCATCAAGAACGCCGATCTCGCGATGTACGGCGCCAAGGCCGAGGGGCGCCGCACCCACCGCTTCTTCGAGCCGGAGATGGATGCCTGCGCCAAGGCGCGCCTGAGCATGGAGCAGGATCTGCGGCAGGCCCTGGTGAACGGCGGCTTCGAGATTCACTATCAGCCGCTGGTCGACCTGCGCACCAACGACGTGGCGGGCTGCGAGGCATTGCTGCGCTGGCGCCATCCCGAACGCGGCATGGTCTCGCCGGCCGAGTTCATTCCCGTCGCCGAGGACACCGGCCTGATCAACGAGCTCGGCGACTGGGTGCTGCGCATGGCCTGCAACGAGGCCGCGACCTGGCCGACGCATATCCGCGTCGCGGTCAACGTGTCGCCGGTGCAGCTCAAATGCGACACGCTGGCGCTGCGGATCGCGGGCGCACTCGCCGCCTCCGGGCTGGACCCGCGCCGGCTCGAGCTCGAGATCACCGAGGCCGTGCTGATCCGCGACGACGAAGCTGCGCTCTCGATCCTGCACCAGCTCCGCTCGATCGGCGTACGCATCGCGCTCGACGATTTCGGCACCGGCTACTCCTCGCTCAGCTATCTCAAGCGCTTCCCGTTCGACAAGATCAAGATCGATCGCTGCTTCGTCGCCGACATCGCGGAGACGAGCGGTGCACCCGTGATCGTGCAGGCGGTGGTGAACATCGCGGCCGCCAGCAGCATGACCACGGTCGCCGAGGGCGTCGAGACCGAGGCGCAGCGCGAGATGCTGCGCGCGCTCGGCTGCACGCAGATGCAAGGCTATCTGTTCAGCCCGCCGAAGCCGGCCAGCGAGGTGCGGAAACTATTCGGCTCGGGCAATGGCTTGCCCGGAGCCTTGCCGGTGGCGGCGGTGGCCTGATGACGAAATCTGTGAAGTCGTCGAGCAAGACGTCGGCCAAGTCTTCGCGCAAGTCTTCGCGCAAGTCTTCGGCGAAGATTTCGACCAAGACGGTCGACGTCGCGGATTCCTATGCCGTGCGGCTGATGCAGCATCTGGTGGTGCCGACCTTCGTGATCGACCCGAAGCGCCGCGTCGTGATCTGGAACAGGGCCTGCGAGCGGTTGACCGGCCTCGCCGCATCCGAGGTGATCGGCACCAACAAGCACTGGCAGGCCTTCTACGAGACGAGACGCCCCTGCCTTGCCGATCTCGTCGCGCTCGACCGGCCCGAGCGGCTTCCGGAGTTCTATTCGGAATACGCCGCGCGCGGCCATAACGGGCTCGGCTTTTCCGCGGAAAACTGGTGCACGATGCCGAAGCTCGGCAGCCAGCTTTATCTCGCCATCGACGCCGGCCCGATCCACGACGAGGCCGGCCATCTGATCGCCGTGGTGGAGACGCTGCGCGACCTCACCGACCAGAAGCGCGCCGAGATGGCGCTGAAGGAGCTCGCCACCAAGGACGGGTTGACCGGCCTGTCGAACCGCCGCTCGTTCGACCAGATGCTGATGACCGAATGGGCCCGCGCCCAGCGCACGCAGAAGCCGCTGGCGCTGCTGTTCGTCGACGTCGATCATTTCAAGCTGTTCAACGACCACCACGGCCACCAGATCGGCGACGAATGCCTGCGCGCGGTCGCTTCGGTCGTCAGCCGGCATGCCGTGCGCCCGCTCGATCTCGCCAGCCGTTATGGCGGCGAGGAGTTCGCGCTGATCCTGCCGGACATGGATTGCGATACCGCCTGCGTCATCGCCGACGAGATCCGCTGCGCCGTCATCGCCTTGCGGATCGCCCATGGCGCCATGGGCGCCGGCGACCACGTCACCCTCAGCGTCGGGGTCGCCAGCCACATTCCCGGCGGCGCCGATGGCGGACCCGACCGGCTGCTGGGCGCGGCCGACGAGGCGCTCTATGTGGCCAAACGTCTCGGCCGCAACCGCGTCATCTGCGCCGAAAGGGTGCTTGCCGAATTCGCAAGCCTCGGCCGGGAGGCCGCAGCGGTTCCGGGCCCTGTCCAGCGCAAAACCGCTTAAGCGCAATGTGGCGAGAACCGGTTGCCCGCCCCGCGCCAATCGGCTAAATGAGCGAGCACTGCACCCGTAGCTCAGCTGGATAGAGCGTTGCCCTCCGAAGGCAAAGGTCACACGTTCGAATCGTGTCGGGTGCGCCAGTCTGGAAAGGCCAGAATTGAAGGCATTTCCAGCGATTTAGGCCCTCCTGCCCCAGCGCCCGAAAAACTCGCTGTCACAACCGTGTCACAGCGAGAAAACACATGGCCACGATCAGGCAACGAGGTAAGAAATGGCAGGTTCAAGTCAGGCGGGCAGGCTCGGGGGCCCTGTCCAAATCCTTCCTACGAAGGAAGGATGCGGACGCTTGGGCAAGGCAGATGGAGATTCGGGCGGACCGCTCCGAATTGCCGGCCGACAGCGGCGCCCTCAAAGCCATTAAGCTAGCCGACCTTATCACCCGCTATCGAAAGGAAGTGACCTCCAAAAAGCGCGGAGGAAAGATCGAAGACTCTGTGCTCGCACGAATGCTTTGCGACCCCATCTGCAAATTGTCGCTGTCCCAGCTGGGGACCGCCGACTTCGCACGTTATCGCGACCGCCGACTAGCTTGCGTCGCACCCACAACTCTTAAGCGACAGTTGAACCCGATCCAGCACATGTTTGAAGTCGCAAAGCGCGATTGGGCGATTCCCATCAAGGACAATCCAATCAAGACACTTCGCTTCTCGGCCAAAATGCGTATGCGAACGCGTCGCTTGCGCCCCGGAGAATTGAACAGATTGTTGAAAGCTACTCGTTCATGTCGAAGCTCAGAGATTGCGCAGATAATCCAGTTCGCGCTCGCTACCGGTATGAGGAGAGGCGAGATCGCCAGTATGCAGTGGAAAGACCTAGATCTTAAAAGGCGGCTCTTGACCATTCCGATTACCAAGAATGGCCATGCGAGAACGGTTCCGCTTTCAAACGATGCCATCAAGGCATTGCCAAAGCGATGCTCGATCGACGGGCGCGTGTTCTCGAAAACAGGTAACGCAATCCACTTAGCTTGGGATCGCATTACGAAGCGTGCCGGAATTAACGATTTGCGATTTCATGACCTGCGCCACGAAGCCATCAGCCGGTTCTTTGAGCTAGGGCTGACTATTCCAGAGGTCGCAACGATAAGCGGGCACCGAGATGCAACAATGCTGCTCAGATATGCTCATGCATCACCGAGCGCAGTGTTCAAGAAGCTGAATCAGGCCGCTTGATCGTCTTTGGGAAGTTTCCGATACGTGACGTGCGCCGTGGCGAACGGAATACCCGCTCGCCCGGCACTTCCGCGAACGATGCAAGCCTTATCATCTATCGCATAGAACCAATCATCGAAATTCAATCTGAATGATTTACCGCCCGCCTGCGGCGTGTCGCGCGTGTACCTCCAATGGAAGGCGCAACCGGCTTGCTCGCCAATGGCCTCACCTTCAAGCCGGTTTTCCAATCCGGTGTACTTCCCTTCCTCGCCCTTTCGTATCGTCCAATGCAGGGTGTCGCTGTGACCATCGTCAAAGGTATATGTCTCGGCGAATAGCACAGTATGAGTGTCCGCATCTAACTCGCCATGACCAGCAATCGTTGCGCGCTTCAAGAGTCCTCCCACTAGACTCTCTAGCACTGCCCAACCTTCCAGCCGCCCGACGAAAAATCGCTCAGGAAGAAACAGTGGCGTAGTGGCTTTAAAAGCAGCAATCGCCATGGGTAACCCCATTCGAAAATCGCCTGACGAAATAAGTCGCGTCTACCGGTCAGGTTCCTGATCGGCGCGGAAACATGCTTGGTTCGGTGCGCTCTACCATCCGCAGCACGCTCTTGCAGGACGGACATTCATACGATCGGATTTCGTACCGCCTAGCGGCGGGCTCGCTGCCAACGAACTTTCGCGGCTTATGGCACGCGGTGCAGAGGTACTGATTGCGGTCCATGGCAGACCCAAATCGCAGCGTCAGAAAGAGTATATGGGCCGCCCGCACTATGCCGAGCGGCCCCCGAGACTAAAATCAGGCGGCTGATCTGAGCCCCAGAGCACGTATCGTAACTTCAACGCGCGCGGAGAAGGGTCGGAAATCCGACGCTCCAATCAGGAATGGCAGAGCGAGTGGCATCTTAGACACACTGTCATGAGTCCTCCCGCAGTCCTTTGAAGAATGGACGCCGCAGCTTTCCTTCCGCTGATTTAGTCTTGAGCTTTGCGCGCCCCTGTGCGGCGATCCTCGCGCTATTTTCCTTGCTGCCCACAGCGAACCATTCACGATCAAGCTCCCGCAAGCTCAAGCCGGGTTTGCTTTTTAGCACTGAGTGAAATCGCTCGATGAGTTTGCCATAGTGCTGCTCGATTTGAATCACTTGCCCCTGACTGTTCAGCTTGTGCGCAATTCCCGCACCACGCAAAACTTGCCTATCAAGGACGGGCAGTGTTTCCGGGAAGTATGCGGCGAGCAGCGCAGAAGCATACGATGCCCGAAAGCCGCTGATTGCTGTTTCGGGCGTCAACGTCAACGCAAGAAACGCACCGGCCTCCGCGCGTAATTCGTCGCACGTCGAGAAAGTAACGAGCGCTCGGCCACCGATCATTCTTGCAAGAATATCAAGCGAGCGGCCGTAGATCGCAAGCTTATCCGAAAGAAGCTCGATTGGCTCAACGATCGACGCGTTTCCTCCCTTGAAGTTGCTGACGAGTGCCAGATCGATCTCGGACAAGTTATATCGATCCGCCGGCAGCTTCGCTTCGATGAACCGCAACAAGTATTGAAATGCGTTATTCAGATTGTGCCAGCGCTTCACTGCCGTCTTCCTTGTCGGCCCCTCTTCTGACGATCATTATTCCGTCGTCCGCCAGCGGCCGCTGCAACGCCTTCGCCTCGTCCCACGGCGCGCGCATCCATACATCACGCTCTTCATCAGTCGCTAGGATCACCGGCATAGCTTTAGGATGTATCGGCCCAACTACCGAATTGGGTGTTGTTGTAAGAAATCCATAGACATTATGCGGACCATGCACAGGCTTGGATTTCGTCCCGCGATCACCTTTGAACGTTGTCCAGATGCCAGCGAAAGCCGTGAGCGGCCTGTCACTGGTGATCGCAAACCACACCACATCCTTCTTCTTGGTCTCAGGATTCGGTTCGGGTGCATACTCGGCGAAGCTGTTGAACGGCACAAGGCAGCGACTTTCCGGCTTCAGCCAGCCACGCCAGTGCGGCGACGATGTATTGCGAATGTTAGTCACAGGCGGTCCTCCGGTGCGCGGTGGAGGCGGCATGCCCCACCGCATCAGGGTGAGTCCGGTGCCATTATCAGTATTGCGCACCACGGGTGCTGGATAGTCGGGAAACACGCCGGGCATTGGCGCGAGATTGCCGACGTAGCGATTGACGATGCGGAAGAGTTCGGCGATGGCGGCTTGGTTGATGGTGATGCTGTAGAGGTTGCACATCAATGCGCTCAAGTGAAATCGGCCACTACTAAGTGTACCGCTGCCAGCGCTCCGAAAGCCGTGCCTCTATTGCAAGTCTGCGCTAAACGAACCGCGCGCCCAGGGTGAATAAGGTTACGATAGTTTTGCGCGAGCCGTGCTTGCGCCACAGTATCCGGCTTAATCAGCCCCTTGATCTCGGCGGCGGTTATGTAATCTTCCAAAACCCATTCTTCCGGCGATGATTGCTTCTTGATGTTGGTCCGCATCCCCGATATCGGCGATGCAAGACCAACATCTCTAAGTTTCCAGAGTAACAATGCCTCCATTGCGGAGCCGCTTAATACCGTAGCCGCTTTGAAGTCGTTCCGATGCAGCGCGTTGGTGGCACTATCAATATCAAGACGTATGCTCTCGGCTAACTGCGGATCGGAAAGAAACGGAAGCGAAGCTGCCTGCGGGGACGGGTTTTGGTCGGGACATTTCAACAGCGCCTCGCGAACAAGGTAAACTGGACTCTTACTCTTGTGCGTGCGGGGCGGCGTGTCAGTGCCATGGTGGTTCCAGCGATCGATCGCGGCCTGCATCGCTTCTAGGCCGAAGACGTAGTTGGTGTAATCCTCGCCGCTGATTGTCAGCAACTCAACGGGAAGGTCGTCGGCCAGATCAATTATCGCGCCTAATACAGCGGAGTCGGCCGAGTACACTTGCATGCCTGGATCGGATTTGACCTTTGGATAGAAACCGTCAATGAAAGACACGATTTGGGATGGCACAATTTTCGTCATCAATTTCCCCATCTTGGGCTGACACACTATCGCTCCCCGGGCCACCACGGTGAAGGCGGATGGCTCGCCGAAATCTTCCTCGGTCTAAGCGCCACTAATGCGCTTCGCTTGTATGGATATCGTCGCACTGCCGAACAGTGTTTGCAACGCAGGTAACGCTCTAACTCATGGACAGGTGTAATCTTCGCGCGCCTAACGATGTCGAGCGCTACCGTTTGGTTAGTGTCGCAGCCCAGGCAACGCACTTCTAGATAGGGGTATCCGCCGTTGATCGCGTCACCAATTGTCGGCGATGGCTGGGCAGGTCCCTTGTAGCCCAACATCCGATAATTCCACGCCTCGCAAGCCAGCTTGTCGGCTTCCTTGCGTGCTTCCTTGGCACGCTCGGCCGACATCTTGATTTGAGTGCCGAAGAGATACTGGCGGGACTTGGTGGACATGCGGAGGAGAAAGAACCGCGACCGGCGGGCGGATGCAAATTGTCTATCCCTTGGGCGCTCGGTCGAAGCCGAGCTACCTTCCGTGGTGGGTGTGGATAGACATGAGTCGCAGGCCCGCACTCTCGGGACTCTAGCTCGCGATTCGGGTGATCGCGCGCGGCTTTATGAACTAGATCAATGGATTAGGACCAATGCCGCTACTCGATAGCAGCTCCGCACTCTTTTTCCATGAGCGACGGCCTGATCCCTGCGCGGTTAAGTCACTGAAATTCCAACCCTTCGGGAAAACAACGAAGATGGTCTTGTCAAAATTTGACAAAGCAAGCATCCATTAGAGGCCGACGCTTGTCCCATGGTTCTCCAGATTTAAGGGGAGAACCATGTCGTGAAAAATCCTCGTTTCAAAGTGCGAACGTTTGGTACTAGCGTCCAAGGCGAAGGTCTTGCGGGGGTGGTGGCCGCGCTCATAGCAATCTTCGTAATTTTCTTGATCTACCCGATTGTTGCATCATGGGTAGCGGTGGCCATCTTCAATTGAGATTTTAGAATGTCTCGCACCATTGCAGAACTGATCAAAGCATACAGAGACGACGAGAACTCCGGTCATCACAAACTGAGTTTCAGTGTCAGGATCGACCGAGAACGATATCTATCTCGCCTTGAGAAGGATTTCGGAAGCCGTGCTTTGTCGTCAATCAGTAGTCAAACCGTTGGAATGTGGTACAGGCGCTGGACGGATGGACGAAAGTTTGCAGTAGGCAACGCATTCATTGGCCAGCTCAGAGCAATCGTGAGGCATGGATTTCTTAGTGCCGAAGACGAGGAATGTTACCGCGTCCTGATGGCACTGGACAATATCAGCACTCGCAGTGTCAAGCCACGCGGCACGCAGTTGACCGAAGAGCACGCCAACGCGGTGCGAGCAAAGGCGAGGGAGGTCGGGTATTTCTCCGTCGCACTAGCACAAGCCTTTCAATACGAACTGATGCTGCCTCAAAGAGAGGTCATCGGAGAATGGTTGCCGCGCTCAGAAGCTAGGGACGGAATCCTTTCCAGATTCGACGATAAGGTTTGGATTGGTGGGCTTCGGTGGGAGCAGATCGACGAGAACTGGATTCTCACGCATAAGGGAGCGACATGTAAGGGGCGCATTGACCTCAAACAGGCGCCAATGGTGCGGGAAGAGCTAAGCCATGTTGTCGCTTTTTATCGGAATGAACTTCGCGGAGCGCTACCGAAATCAGGACCCGTGATCATCTACGAGGCAAGCGCACAGCCGTGGAATGATAAACGATTTCGCGAGGTTTGGCGGAAGTTAGCCAACATCGTCAACGTGCCGCGCGAATTTAAGAATCGCGACAGTCACGGCGGCGTAACGAACGTTCCTATCGCGGGTCGCTACTACCACGACTTACCACGCAAACGACCGGGACAGCGGTAGGTGCTGCCCCCTCAACTGGAGTGGCCTTAGTCGCACTCCGCGAGGGTTCCTGGGTCAATCTTCGAATTCAATCTCAGTCGGCCCTGCATCCGAGTCGCTGTCGCCCAAATTTCGCATGCGAGCCTCTAACCGCGCGACGCGACGGCTTATGTCCGCGTCGCCGGTTTCATCTTCCGCCTTTTTCAGCAGTGCTATTGCAGCAAGGAAAACGTCATCGCGATCGTCAAGCCGCTTCACAGCCAAGCCCACTTCACAATAAGCGGTTAGGACAGCCTTGTTCAATTCAAAGCGCTCTGCCGCCGCAGCAGCGGCTTCGCTGGCCTTTTCCAAGAGTACAACGCGATCTTCATGCATCAACCCCGGCGATCGAACCGCCCGCGCAACCGCAAGATCGATCCTATACCGCGTGGTGGGGCCATCGACGCTCCTAAAGTCTTTCTCAAAAAGTCGGATTTCAGTATCTGCCTGGTCATACTCCCCGAGAGTGATTAGATTTCTTATCAGTCGGTGTCGGGGAACGCGCTCTCTGGGTGCAGTGGAGATCATCATCCGTAGGATGATGTTTTGCTCTTTCTTGTCCGTGAGCGTTGCAAGACCTGTTTCGACATTGCACAGCTCGCGAATCGTTCGTATCTCGATGTCGTAAGTTGGAGATATTGACCCGACAACACGCTTGAAGAGTTCAAAGCGGCTATTTTCCGAATAATACTTTTGCTGGGCAACAATGCCCATGATTACCAAGTGCCTTCCCTTCCAAGCATAAATCCCTTGACGCTCGTCCACGGTCTCTTCGTGAATAATGTCGCGCAGGTCGGCGACAACGTTTGAGACGTACATTGCGCCTATGCCAAGAAGCCGAATAACAAGTTGGCGATGCACATGCACCCCGGCCCATTCCATCGCCGCAACATTTTTATAGACATCTTGCAAGGTTGGGTTGAGCGTAGCGTATTCTCGTAGGATGATGTCATCAAAGCTATCGGACGAGAAAATGTTCTTGAGACAAACAAACATGTCGGCCTGACACCGGTCCATCAATCTGCGTCTGCGCTCGGGTCGCGAGAAGCCGGCAAAACTTTGCTCGACTAGATCCCTTATCGCTTTTACCTGTTCGGCCAAATCGAGAAGGCGATCAATCTCATTGGATTGGACGCGATTCAGATGATATTCCTTCGCGAACTTATGCAAGCTAGGTAGCTTTACGCGAGGATGCCATTGGTTGGCAGAAGAGATAAGAACAAGTTTTAGGTTGTAATTTTTATCCGACGCCAGATAGTCGGTCAGGTCGTTTATGTCGGACAAGTCCAAGTGAGCATCATCGATGAGCAAGCAACCTGTCAGGCCGTTGCTTTTGAGGAAGTGAGCGACTTGGCGCCACGACTCTGACAGAAATGGCTGTTCGCTCTTGTGCTCCCAGCAATGAACTTTATTCCGCAATAGATTGCTAGCTAGCTGCCTCGCTGCTGTCGTCTTGCCTGCACCTGCTGGCCCCAAAATGACAGCGATGTACTTTTCGCCGCCATTCAAAAATTGGGCTTCGATATCGGCGGCGACGTTTCTCCTGAAAGTGAAGCCCGTAGCAATGTCCGCGTAAGACGCGGGCCAGCCGTTAAACATCGCGCTGACGTTTGGCGATGCTGTAGACTGCTGATGAGCAACATCGACCGTGGTCGGGCGCAAACCCGGACGATCGTCAAGGGGATCGCCCGACGGCGATGCGCTGGCACTGGGTGGTACAATTAGATTAGTAAGGCCCGCAAAGAAATCATCAATACCGCCGAAGCAAACAGACATGCCGCGAGATTCGAAGAGTAGTGCGCGCCCATCGTCGCGAGTATATGAAAACAAAGTAACGCGGCCGCTGCCACCCGATTTCTGATTCAGACTGAGCGCTCGATCGACCACGGCCTTTATGTCCGGGTCCGCCAGTGAATGGCCGATGATTATGAGCTGACTGCCCGCCATGTCCGCGCGAAGTCGATCCCACAGATGCTCTCGGTAATCGGACGTTTGATCATAGTCCCCTTCGGTCAGGATTATTCTCGATTGAGACCCGTCAATCACGTCCTTTTCGATTGTGCCGTGCAGCTTAAAAATTTGAACTGCATCTGGATCGCGTTCGGCGCCAAAGTCGAAATTGCAGGAATAGGCGGTGTAGGGAAGGCTCCTGCGCTTATAGCTGTCCTCAATCAACGTATCGTAGTTTGTCGTGAAGATGCTTTTCCATTTCAGAAACGGCAGGTTCAGCAGAGCGCCGGTCGGCTGTACTCCACGAAATTGCGATCGCAGTTCCTGGATCAGCGCCTTCCGATTGTTGGTTCGGTATTCGATGATGCCGGTTTGCTCTGCCAAGCTGTACTGGTTTGCCGGAACGCTAAACGTCCGTTCGAAGTGACGTTGCAAGTCGTGCACGCTCGGCGCGTTCGACGGGATCGACGAACCCGCCCCGAACAAAAGTATAGTGCGAGCGGGCTGTAGATTCTTAATAACATCGTCAACAGTGACCGGCACAGCAACCCCATTGGTGAAGTATTACAGTCCGCACTCTACGGTTGCGGCTTCTCAAGGTGCAATGCGACTTTTAGGCTGCGCGGCGAGTATCCACCGCCGCATCCCTGCACCATGCCCACGCTTACGTAGATCGCCCGTGATTCTACGGGCTTGCAGGGGCCCGTCTCATCCGTGCGCTGCCATACGAACCGAATGCATCGGCCGCTCACCAATCGACCGATCCGCCATCTATGGAACTGCTTCCCTAATTGAATTCGCAGACGAGCCACACATCCCTTCCAGCGAAAGGCCGCTTCACCATTTTGTGGAGGTGGAAGATTTCCCATGGGCCGGTCGAAGCCCCTTTTCGCCAAGGATTCCATACCCCCAGGGTAGGGCTTTCCCCCGGTTAGCACCTTGGAGGACTGGCGAATTGTAAGGCGACCTTTGTCCGGCTATCAGGTCCCGGCCAGCAATGCTAAGTTGCAGGGTTTGAGGGGCCTTTTTCGATGTACTCGATCACGGTTTGGCATGAAGCTTTGGGTAAATATCAGGTTGTCCGGGGGCGGACCCCGGCCGAAGCCCAATTGAAGGCTGACCTAAAGAAGTCAGCTTGGGATGCACAGTACCTAAAATCCGTGGCGCGCACCCAAAGGAGTAAGTCTGCGGCAGACAAGCGCGCTGAACGAGAGTCGTTGAAGGAAGAGGCGGCAGACCGGACTGAGGAGGCCGAGCAAGCAATCCAAGGGCTTGGGGAGGTGCTGCCTTCAATCGTCAACGCCTCGCCAGTCTTCGAAATGGCCAAACAGAGGATCACTGCGCCCTTTAGCGAACGCCAGCCGCAGGCTCCTAGATACCTTGAATATCCAAGCGCACCGAAGCGAGAAGAGCCACAGCTTGGCATTCTCGACAACATTTTTCCGTTCCTACGGAAGAAGAAGATAGAACAGGCTGAGAGCTTGTACCTCAAAGCCTACGGGCAGTGGTCGAACCAAACAGCCAGCATAAAGAAAGCCAACGACGACCTTTATCAGACTCAACAGCGCTTGATGGCCGATTGGTCAGCCAAGAAGGCCGCGTGGGAAGAGAATCGGGAAAGGGCGAATGCCGAGCTTGCCGCTTCCGTCGCAGGCTTGAAGAATGGCAATGCGGATAGCGTTTACTGGCTATTCGAGAACGTTTGGAATTTACTGCCGGTGCCGGACGATTTCCTGTCGGGCGAATACCAGCTACATTTCGATGAGGCCGCAAAGACACTGGTCATTGATCTCGACCTGCCAGAGTTCGAGAAGACTCCAAACATTAAGAGCTTTCGATACGTCGCATCCAAGAATGAAATCGAAGAGGTCAAGCATAAGGACAGCTTCGTTCAGAAAATATATGACGAATTTGTCTACCAGCTAGCTCTTGCGGTGCCTCACGCGTTTTTCACCTGCGATACTGAGCAAGCCGTTCAAGCCATCGTGTTCAATGGTTGGGTTACGTACATCAATCGCGCAACAGGAAACCAGACGACCGCGTGCATTGTGTCGCTTCATAGTGAGGCCAGCGAACTCCTGAAGATCAACCTTCGCGAAGTCGATGCGAAGACCTGCTTTCGCTCATTGAAGGGCGTCGCGAGTCCGCAAATCAGCTCCTTGACGCCTGTGAGGCCGATTATGAACATCGACCGATCTGACAAGCGCTTTGTCAATAGCTATGACGTTATGGATGGAATGGAGTCTGGCGCAAATATAGCAGCAATTGGATGGGAAGAGTTTGAGCATTTGATTCGCCAACTGTTTGAGAAAGAGTTCTCGGCAGGCGGTGGCGAGGTCAAGGTTACGCAAGCAAGCCGCGATGGCGGCGTTGACGCAATCGCGTTTGATCCCGACCCAATAAGAGGCGGCAAGATCGTGATTCAAGCGAAGCGTTACACCAACACAGTGGATGTTAGCGCTGTTAGGGATTTGTACGGCACCGTTCTTTCTGAAGGCGCGACCAAAGGAATAATCGTCACCACATCGGGTTTTGGGCCCGACGCGCATCGGTTTGCAAAAGGTAAGCCTCTCACTCTACTGGACGGAAATAACCTCCTCTATTTGCTGGCAAAGCACGGCACCGTTGCACGCATCGATCTGGCGCAAGCAAAAAAGCTCGGCAACCCCCTAGCGAGATAGGCGACTGCCGCTGCACTCAAATCAGGCCAGGCGACTATTCCCATTACCCGAGGCTGAGCAGAGCGGGCCGAAGTCCTCGCCGACCGATTGTTAAACGAAAAATGAGGAAGAATCTTTTTGCCTTTGCTGCCGTTGGGCGGGTATTCAGCGGGCCTCCTCTCAAAAGTGCTCCGCCGAACTGATCGGAAAATGGGTCGTTTGGGACAACGATACCTAATCCCACCCTGAAACCAAGGTGACGGGCAACTTTCCGTTCGAGCCGCTATACGCGCTATCAGTCAACAATCCACTTATCAAATCGACCTTGCAAACTGGCATCAACTTGCAACGGAATCTTCGAAATGGTGTCTTGGTAGGCCACTTGTTCAGACGAATCCTTCCACTGCACATTCTTGCCAATAAGAAACCCGTGCAACGGGTGAACCTCGTCATTCTGCTTGATGAAGGAAATTCGTGAGCTTCTTCGAATAACGCGCGGCTCTTTGTTTATTATGAATTTCTGCTCTGCAATCCGCCTGCACACCTTTTTCCGAATGTCCTCATAATTTGATTTGATGAGCGCCACACCGCCAAGTTCTTTCAAAAAGTCCGCCATTGTCAGCAAGGAAACAGAGGAGATGAAGTCGTCACTGTAACCACCACCAACATCCGCGTGGACGCCTGGCATCCAAATTTCACGAAATGTTTCTGGCGGATTGTTTGGGATGTCGAACCGCTTGAGTTCGAACTCCTTCCTTACGTCGTGCATGCTGAGTAGGTGGACAGCATGCTGCACGGACTTTGCTGGAAACTGGTCGCGAAAGTTGATGTTTTTGCATAGGTCTTCGTCGTAGGTCCCAATGACGGTATCGAACAGCCCAAGAAATTTGATCGTTGGTGTCTCGTCGTCGGATTCGCTAATCTTCTGAAATACGACTTTTTGCGCTTGCTGCCGTAGTTCAGCTTTTAGTTCGGCAATCTGCGAGAAGTACTCCCTTTCGTTCTCGGCAGTTGAGATATCGACAAACTCATTCCAAAGGCGATCGAGGAACATGAGCATGTCGGGCGTTAGAATTCCAAGATCGGATATGAAACGAGACAGTATCCTTGCGGCTGCGGCTCCTCTTGAAAAGCCGATGATTGCGATCTCATCACCCAGATGAAAGTTAGCGCAGAGATTTACATAGGCTCGAAGAATCAACTGTTCGAGGTCATCGCCAAAGATTTGCTGACGGACAGTATCAGTGCGTCCAAACCAACGCTTTCTGTTGACGACCCGCTTCACCGTGAACTTGGTGCCCACACCAGGCAAATAGAAAGTAACCTGCGTCCTTGGAGGTTCGTCTCTAGGCCGCTTGCTATCGGCGATGAGTTGATTGATCGCATATACGTTCGAAAATAGCTCGCAGGTAGCGTCGTTCGTCGTTCCGTCCATTAAAAGGATCATTGTTTTGGACATAGAAATCTCCGGGAGAAGAAAACATCCGCATTCATGGAAAGTGCTTCAATATTTGCACAACTAGAAGTTTTTGGTCAATCTGATGGTACTTATCCCGATGCTCCCTACGTCTCTTCCTCCTAACAGTACGACCGGTGGCGGGTTAAACAGCCCGCCACCACGTCGCCGCGCTC
The DNA here is from genome assembly GCF_014198315.1 of Bradyrhizobium sp. CIR48. NCBI lineage: Bacteria > Pseudomonadati > Pseudomonadota > Alphaproteobacteria > Hyphomicrobiales > Nitrobacteraceae > Bradyrhizobium > Bradyrhizobium sp. CIR48. The sequence continues at coordinate 288,892 of NZ_JACIHG010000009.1, read as the reverse complement.
AACGTCGGGATGCCCGCGAGCGCTAGATCACCACTGTCCTGAATCAGCGGCGATCCTGTTCAAATGCGTCGGAAACCTTCTGAAGAGCGCGCATGACATCGCGCGCCGCACCATCCCATGGAAGACTCGGCAGTGCGTCCTTCAGAGAATTACTGGGTTGAACCAAGACGCCAAAAGCCGCGTCGATAGCACCGCTTCGCACAAAGGAAATTTCCCTCAGGTGAGCGTTCTTCACTAGCGACACTTTCTCGCCTTCGATATCCACGACATGATCGTTGCGGAACGTGAAGCCAACCGACATGCCCGTGTACTCCCTATCTAGCGCAAGTTGCCGCGCCGCACGGCCTAACGAGGTGTCGGGAAAGCGGAAGCGAAAGGCCAATCCGCGATCATCTGACTGAAGCTCAAGCCCGTTCGTTGAGTCGCCAACTTCCTTTTTTTCGTCATGATCGAGCCAGAACCCGACTTTGGGTCGCGTTGCCAAATACTCGTCAAACGCTCCTGGACAAATCGATTTGATCGCGCCTTCATTCCAGACCGGCTTGTTGTAGAGGCACGCGTAGCCCTGAAGCACGCGACCATCATCGGGAGATTGCGCTTCAACGGTCGGCGTTAGGCGTTTGCCATCGATGTGAGTAATGAAGCCGCTCGCCCCACCATACTCCAAGCCAAACGGATTGGCAGCAATCTCATATCCTCGTTGCCAACGACCCATTAGCGCAGTTCCTCAGGCACTGACTTGATGAAGCCGTTAGCCCGAGCCGCGCGGAAGTAGTCGCCAAGCGAAGAACTGCGGTCCAATGGACGCTCAAGGTCGTCGGGCATCGAGACGTTGAACAATCCATGGAAGCCTGCCCCGGCGCTCAACAGCCCATTTCTTAGGCGATGCAGGGTAACCAGACCTTTGTGCACGGCAAGCAAGCCGTTGCTGATCTCCTTCATGGCGGAATCGTGCAGCGGCTTGAGCCGTTCACAAAGCTTCCTACCAGCCTCGCGCCCCAGAGCCGCATTTGAACCGGTCTGGATGTGAAGAGCATCGCTTGCAGCGTCGTGCACAGCGCGCACATCTTCAAGAAGCGTATCGATATGGCTAACCGGTACGGGCGGCTTGTCGTCAAGCATCGCCTGGACCCGCGCTTCATGGTTATTGTGCGCGCCGTTGATCTTCTGATCCGTTAGATGGCGGTAATCATACTGACATTGCCTGATCCGTTCGTTGAGCGCTTCGGCTTTCTTGATGCCTGCGGCATATTCGGGCGAAACTTCTTCGAGTGAAGGGATATTCATGTTGTTCCTTTTTGCAAAAAGAAAGGCCGATGAGCGGAGACCATCGGCCGAAAGAGGCCACTCAATTGGGCCCTAAACTGAGTCTAGCATTTTCGCTGATACCCCCTCCCGAGGGGTCAAGCTACGTCGCGGATGTGCCGCATATCATCATTCGCCGCCTTGCGGTGCTGGGCTGAGTAGACCAGCTTGTCAGGCAACGGTCCTACCGCATGCCGCTCGCCACGCTCGCTCATTGCATCCCATCGAGCAAGATCACTTCTCACTAGTGATGTTGTCCGAAGGGCGGCGCGCACCAGGGCACGGCCAGTTGCAGCGTTTGGGAAGCGCTCGTCTGCCCCGATGTCTTTCATTTCCCACTGATACACCACCGCATTGACCAAGTGACGGTAAGAGCAATCGAGGCGCCACTTGACGTGCTGGCACACTTGCCGAGCGTAAATGCGCTCTTCTGCCATGTAGAGGGAGTCCGCCCGCCTGACATTCGGCTTGATGAGAGAAGGAAGGACCTCGCCACGCAGCGGAATAGGAAACCGCTCGACTTGTTGGCCGAGTGGATCGCTCGATCCCATTGCATCCGGCAATTCTTTGTTCTTGAAGCCGCCGAGTTCGCCCACAGATGCGTAGAAGGGGCTAGGGGTTGCCGCAGCGTCTCGATTCGCAGCGGAATAGATGCCTTCGAACCATTTAGCTGTGGCCCAAAGGATATCGTTCTCTTCAGGATATTTCCCCAAACGCAGGGCGCGATATTCCTCCTTCAGAGGATACCGGCCGAATGTGGTGTTCCCAACAGCGTGGTGTTCGATCGCGATTACTGAATTCATGTCCGTTCTCGATTTGCATTTGAATATATGTATCCTTTCATCACATCACTCACCACGATCACTCCCCCTATCCCTGTGACTCAGAGTGGGTGTGAGAAGAGAGAAATGATCGTGTGATGGGTGTGATCGGGGTGGTTAGGCGGCTTCGCGCCGGTAGATGGCTGAATAGTAGCCGCTACGCGGTTGCGAGATGTCGCCGTCTCGAACCATGCTGCGCAATAGTTGCCGGACGTTCACGCTGTTCATGCCAGCGATCTTAGCGATTGAAGCCGGAGTCAGTTCATCGCGGGCGTCTGTGAGGACGCTGATGATCTTGCGGCGTTCATTCGACTTCCGTACCTCATCGGCATTGCCCAAGATCGCCCATTTGCCAGCATCGAACCGCATCGCCGTCTCAATTTCCTCGATGTCGCGGCCACGGCCGTACAGCACCGAACCGTTGGCATTCCGCGTCAGTACCAGCACCGAGTCCGCTGATCCGGTAAGGCCGTTGGTCCCGCTCACCGTCTCAAGATTGTCGTCGGCCTCCTGCTTACGCGTGTGCGTGATCAGCACAATGGCCAGCCGATGCTCGCTGGCATACCGCTGCAACGGTGTGATCGCATCATAGTCAGCGCTGTAGATGCCTTGGTTCCGCTTCTGCGGCGGCTTCACCTTGGCCAGCACGTCGATGATGATCAGTCGCGGATTCTTGCTGCTAGTTCGCCACCGGTCCAGATCATCTAATAGTCCCCCGTCAACCAGCGGGGCGCTGAACTTCATTGTCAGGCGCCTCAGGTTGCCTCGTCCTGACGGAGCGACGGTATGAATACGGCTCTTCGCGCGGCGTTGGTTGTCTTCAAGAGCGAGGTACAAGACATCGCCCTGTTCACAGGGGACGTTGCCCATCGCATTGCCGCCGGTCGCAACAGCAACAGCAAAGTCATAAGCCAGCCACGACTTCCCCAGCTTGGGTTTGCCAGCGATGATCGTTAGCCCCTCGACGACATAGCCCGGAATGACATAGCGCAGTTCTTCGAAATGCTTAGCGAGTAGGGACTCCGCATCAATGCTATCGACAAGGTCGTTGTCGTTTGCCGCGCGCGGCCTCAAGAACGCCTGCGCTGCTTCTGCGGCTTGCTGACGTTCAACATTCTTCGGTACCGCGTGCTTGTTCCAGAGCCGTTCAATGTCGCGGATCAGCGCCCTTTGCGACCGGTACCGCTTCGCCCAGTCTCCGGCCTCATGCAGGCACAACGATACGATTTCATCCAACGAGAAACGCTCGAAGTGAAAGTGCTCGACCACGCGCGCCGCGTGAGCCGAACGATCAGGTTGCCCATCCGCTTTGAGAAGGTGCCGCCCAATATCCGACAGCCGACAAACCAAAGGAGCTACATCAACGGTCGAAGAGAAGCGATCATCGCCCTGATGCGTGCTTTCCACCGTGAATGGCTTCAGGGCGTCGCGGAGTTCATCATAGCTGTATGTCTTACCCGCGAAGCGCTTGATGAATTTCACCGCACAAGGTTCAGGATCGCGCCCACGCTTGATCTTCGCCGCATTCGGACAGTTGCGAGTGCCTGCAATACGCCAGACATGTGCAATATCGCCGGTTCCCGAATCCGCGCCCGTTGCAATCTGAAGAGCTTTGGCGAGCGGTTCGGCCTGTTCTGGCGTCATCGGTAATGACATGAGAACGAACGCTTGCTTATTGCCTGGTGAGGTCTCAATTTCGAAGCTCGACTCGACCGGCATAGTGCCGATCTTGCCCGTATCGGCATCGAAATCGACAACAAGCGCAGGGACGGCCTTGATGTCAGCCTTTACGCCACGGCCGCGCGGCGGCTTGCGCCGGAGAATGCTAGTTGCAAGATAGATGTTCAGGTTTGGTGTTGTTTCATGAGTTTTGATCGCGGCAAGAAGGCCAGCCCTGTCAGTCGTCTTGAAGTGTTGACAAGCGCCGGACACGCCGTCGTGCGTTACAAAGAGGGTGAAATGACCCTCAACGCCGCTCGCGGCTTTGATTCTTAGGTCAATGTCTTCTTCGATCTGTGACCAGTCGAAGGAGGGTTTAAGCATCATCAGGCCATTTCCCTTTCCAGAACACCGATCAGCAAATCAGCAAAGTCGTTGAACGTGGTCGGACATGTCCTGAAGCCAACTTCCCGCGTGGCGCGCGTGAGCGCTTCCAACCACGTCCTACCGTTGGGATCGAAGTGGGGACACAGATCGCGCCATTGCGCATCGGTTAGTTGGGCACCAATCGAAGCGATATGGCGGCACCTATCCGCTGCATCTTGGTTGCGGTAGTCGTCGAAATAGCGCTTGGCGAGGCCGCTGCGCCAAACGCTGGTTTGGTTGAGACTCCAGCGCAGGGAGCTTTCACATTGTTGCTTGGTCATTCAGTTCTCTGTAAGCGCGCAAAGCATAGACCGGACGCGCGTTCGGTCACGCCGTCAATGGAACGGCATGATTTCTTTTACTCGGAGAAGAAGCGGCGAATTGACCAAAAAATACGGGCGTTTATTGACCGCTTTGCAGAGCATCCATCTGACGGAGCCATTTGCGCACCGTCTCTTTAGGGCGACCAAACTTTTCTGAGGTGAGTACCAGTGCGACCCCCTTAGGAATGCGACGATCTTTTCGCAAGCGAGTTTCTTTTGTCCCCATTTTGATCAAATAGACGGTGCCCGTTATCTTAAGTTCATAACGGGTCTCCTTCTGCAATCGCTCGACCTGGACTGGCTCCGCGCCGATTGCGGCGGCGTAGCGTCGAGCGATTTCACGCGTCATCGGTCGCGTTAGCAAATCTTGATAGAATTCGTAGGCTGAAATGTTCCCTGCATGGTGCGCCTCGGTTGAGATACGGCCGCGCCTCCGCTTCAAAACCAGTCGCAAACCGCGCCATCCTTCGGAACCCAGCAGGGCGATCAATACGGGACGAAGGTGAGGGTCAAGGCCGCCGTTGGAGCCCAAGTGTCGGCGTAGGGATTGGGCAGTCGCTTTATCGCCCTTGGCGCTGAGGCGTCTTAATTCATGAAGAACATTGAGTTGATCGAAGTGCATCTTCGCTTAGCCTTACCTTTCCCCAAGGTAACGAGAAGAGCGAAGGCTGCGCAATGGCGCTTCGGAATTTCCTACCACCTCAAGTCGTCAGTAGCTTTCACCTTCGACCAGAATGACGCAGCGGTAGTGCCAAAATGGCATTGCCAAATTCAATCTCGTCAATGTCCTAGTCAATCTTTCCCGGAAAGCCAGCGCCGTAGGATTAATGCTGAAAATCTTTTTCCGGCTGCGGACTTGTACCGCTAAATGGAGCGACCTCGACGCTAGCACGGAGTGGATTTGGGAGGCGGTGATTCGGGCTTCGCAGATGGAGCACAAGGATACGACCGCTTTATCAGACGGCAGTAGCGGTCACACTCCTGTCACAGCACCGGCTGCGGTACAGCCGGTTGCATGGCGACGCCCATTCCAGTACCATTGATTTTGCAGCGATTTTTCGTGTTGCTGGATAGAGCGTTGCCCTCCGAAGGCAAAGGTCACACGTTCGAATCGTGTCGGGTGCGCCACGTCGGTCCAAAACTGGTGATGTTAAGGACGCGCGCGGGCGTTTTCGCGGGCGCTGCGCCCTCGCCGGCGAGATGATTGGTCGTACCGTTCCCCGACGCCCCGACATTGATCGCGCCGGACTTCGCCTTCGCGAGCGCGATCAGCTCGTTCACGTCCTCGCGGCGGCCTGCGGTGACGGAATGGGCGAACCGATCGGAGAGGCAACGTCGTCAGGTACCAGTCCTGGTCCCTGGATCAGCTCGACCACAGGCAGAACGGGATGACTTTCCTTACGCCTGAGGGCGAGCAGGGCGGCAGAGACAACGTAGAGGGCGACGCCCAACGCATATGTCGAGGCGATGCCGAACAGGATGGAAAGGGTCACGCCCAGCACCGAGGCTAGCATCGAGGTAATGCCGTTGGCGCTCCAAAGGAACGGAAGTATTTCCGAGTGGCGGCGCCAGATGCTTAAGCCGAGCGGGAACATCATGCCCATGCAGAACGCCGGCGGCGCTAACAAGGAGACGGAGATCAGTATCCGAATGTCGGTCGCTTCCGACCGCGCCCAGGTGCTCACCAGCGGTGTAAGGAAGCCCGCCACGGTGAGCGTGACGAGGAGAGCAGCCACCCGGCCGAGCACTACGCCGCGATGAGGGGTTAGCGCACCAACCGTCGCACTGCCGATACCGCTGAAGATGAGAATGGTGAAGAGAACGACGCTCAATCCGTAAACGGGATGTCCGAGAAAGACCATTAACCGCTGCATCTGCGACACTTCGATCAGCATAAATCCGAGGCCGATCGCGCTGAAATAGACCACCGGCGGCGTCAGTCCCGATAGCGGCATCTGTCGTGCCAGACGCACAAACGGAACGACGATATAATATGCGCAAGCGCCGAGCGCGACACCGAGCACCAGCAAGATCATGCTGGTGGCCACATTGTTGTTCGTGACGGTGGACGACGGTTTGGTGATGAAATTCGTAAAGCGCTGCGTGAAGAAGAAGAACGGACTATCGTCGGTCGAAGCGGTGATATTCTCCGGCAATGACGCCAAGAAAGCAGGGCTTGCGTTGCCGGAGAGCAATTTGGAAGTGATGGCGTCGAAAGCGACGTCGGGTGCCAGGATAATCTTGAAGCCCTGTGCAGCAAGTCTTACCCGCGCGCTTTGCCATTCGGCGTCCGTGAGGGCGTCGGGGCGGGTGATGACGGTCACGACAGGACCAGCGTTGACGGCGATCACATGCCGCGCGAGTTCGCCCACGGGTACACCGTGCCGCTGTAGTGCGTCGGCGGCGATCGCCACAAGCCGGTAAAATTCTCCGCTATGATCCGTGGGATCGTACCAACGCGAGATCGACAGCAGCCCGCCGGGCTTCAAGGCACGGTAGAAGTCGCCCCAGGCCTCCACGGTATAGAGGCGATTTTCCGTCAGCGTCAGCCCGCCGGCGGCCGTGGCGGCCCAGGTGTCGATCAGCGAAATCTGGACGAGATCATACCGATCGGAAGAATGATTGATGTAGCTGCGTGCTTCGGCGTTCACCAGCTTCACACCCGGCTGACGATCAAGATGGCCGGAGAATTCGGCGAATTTGTCGGTCAGGACCTCGAAAATGGCGGGGTTGATCTCGATTCCGCGGATGCGCTTCGCGCCAAACAAAAGTGCAGAAAGGATGTCGCGCCCACCGCCGACGCCGATGACAGCCACGTCTGTTGGCGGCTGAACTAGGTAGGCCGCATTGATAACGTCGTCTTTCAGATAGGACAGTTTGTCGAGATCGCCGTCGTGCCGGGTGATGACGGTAGCCGCGTCGGAGTCGATATCCAGATAGTTCTGGTCGATCTTTACCTTGGGATCGCGGGCAAAGCCCCAGCCAAACGGAGCTGTCTCTCCGAGCGGCCTCACTCGTACACGGGAGTATGTGTTCCAGCGCTCGAACAGTGTCCCGGTCTCCTCCCGCCCCTTGGCCCAGAACACTCCAAGGTGACTTTTGCCAGCAACATGAAGACCAGTGTGCAGGGCGGCCGTAGTCGCCAGCGTCAGCGCGACCACACCGCTCAGTCGCCGGCTGCCGACATCGCCGCCGCTGCGGACCACCATCCAGCCCGCACCTGCGGCAAAGGCACCGAGCCACAACGTGGCGCTGACGGGATCGACGACGAGCAAAGCGAAGATGATGCCGAGGCATCCGAACGCGGCCCCGGTCAGATCCGCGGCATAGAGCCAGCCACCGGCATACGGAAGACGCGTGAGCAGCAGCGTGATGCAGATGCCGCTTTCGCTGAAGGGGATCACGAATGCCAGGGCCGCAAGCGCGAGAGCGCCCTGCGCGAGGACTGCAGGAATCACGAGAGGCACGCAGAGGAAGGCGACCATCGCGCCAACACCCGAGACTGCGAACCACGAGGCGTGGCGTGCGAACTCGGGGCCCACTGCCTCGGGCCCGTAACGCTCGGCGTTGTTGTAGACCTCCATCGCGCCGCGCGTCAGTCCGAGCATCGCAAGCGAAATGGCCGCGAACGCGAAGTGGTAGTATAGCATCACGCTAAAAAAGCGCGTGATCAGGATCTGGAAAGAAAGAGTAGCGCAGGCCAAGACAAAAATTGCAAAATAGTAGCGGCCTGGAATCCTGAGACTTGCCGGCACGGCATTCACCCTTAGTTGGTCATCGGCGAAAAATTGGATCCGTTCTGGCCAACACTGGACAGCGTTTCCTAACATCTGGTTGCCTGTTTGGGCGCCTTACAACTTTTAGGAGAATGTCTTCTTAACTTAACGGTCTCTAAAGGCTTGGCGAAAATCGTGCCGAGTTAACGGACTGTGCCGTGCGGCTTTTCAAACTAAGCGACCGTAACTCGGAAACAGGTCCGTGCCCTAAACATTCTTGACGAGCGGGGACGATAGCGATGCCTCTTCTTGGCCCACCGCGCTGTTCCCGAGATTGATCGAAATGGCCGCAACCGCGAAATCGGGAGGACAACAGCCTATGAGGCGTAGCGCAAGATCGCAGTCCGTCGCTGGTCATCGGGCGTGATCGCGTCGCCGGCCGCCGCGTCATAGCGCTACGGCGAAGCAATAGTGCCCATCTTCATCGGCCGTGGCGCGCCAGTCCTACGGCCGTTTCAGGCCGACGCTCACGTCAGCATCGCGACAATCGCCTGGAGCTGGTCGGAGGCGGACGAGACCAGCCCGTCATATGACGTCTGGCCATGTGCGGCGGCATTCAGGATGCATTCGGCCACAGCCGCTTTCAGGCCGAACACCGATTGATGGGCCGGTACGCTCGCCATCACGGTCTCCAGCGCTTGACGCATCGTGTGAATGAGCTCGGAGCTGTATTGCATTGGCTGTCCTCCGTGCGCTCATATTAGGTCGCGCGACCATGCTTGCCACTCACAAGCCTGAGATTGCTCTTTGAACTGGTCGAGACTGAACGCCTCAATTCAAACGCCAGATGGCCGCATTGAGCACGCCGGCAAACGCGACCCAGGCTGCGTAAGGCACGAACAATGCGGCGGCCAGCCTGTCTCGTGATGCCTCGAGACCGATATAGGTCACGATCGCGACGAACAGGCCGATGAGAATGACGAGCGCAGCGCCGATCTGGTGCATCGTGAACATGACCGGAGACCAGGCGAAGTTGAGCGCCAGTTGCGCAGCCCAGGCCAGCATCGCTTTGCCCCCGGGTTCACGTCGAAAGGTCCGCCAGCCCGCGATGGCGATCATGATGTAGAGCAGGGTCCAGGCCACCGGGAACGCCCAGTTCGGTGGCACGAACGCCGGTTTGGCGAGGCCGGCATACCGGTCTCCGGGGAGATTGGTTGCGCCGATCAGCCAGCCGGTGCCGACCACGCCCACCACGAACAACAACAGCTGCAGCATCCATCACCTCGCGCATTTCATCGCGCAATTGTATCATCCTTCCATGAGCGAATCCGACACGGTGACCGGCGAAGCCTCGCCCGTCCGCAAGATCATCCATATCGACATGGATGCCTTCTATGCGTCGGTGGAGCAGCGCGATAATCCGGAGCTGCGCGGCAAGCCGGTCGCGGTCGGAGGCTCCGCGGAACGCGGCGTCGTCGCGGCCGCCAGCTACGAGGCCCGCCAGTTCGGCGTTCGCTCCGCGATGCCATCGGTCACTGCGAAGCGGCAGTGTCCCGATCTGATCTTCGTCAAGCCGCGTTTCGAGGTCTACAAGGCGATCTCCAGGCAGATCCGCGATATCTTTGCCGAGCACACGCCCATCATCGAACCCTTGTCGCTCGACGAAGCCTATCTCGATGTGACAGAGAACCTGCAAGGCATCCCGCTGGCGCGCGACATCGCGCTGAAGATCCGCGGGAAGATCAAGGCCGAGACTGACCTCAACGCGTCGGCGGGCATCTCCTACAACAAGTTTCTGGCCAAGCTCGCCTCCGATCATCGCAAGCCCAACGGCCAGTTCGTGATCTCGCCGGAGATGGGACCGGCTTTCGTCGAGACGCTGCCGGTCGGCAGGTTCCACGGGATAGGCCCGGCGACGGCTGCGAAGATGAACGCGCTCGGCCTGTTCACCGGTCTCGACATTCGCAACCAGACGCTGGAGTTCATGAATGCGAATTTCGGCAAGTCAGGTGCGTACTATTACTGGATCTCACGCGGCGTCGACGATCGGCCGGTCCGGGCCAACCGGATCCGCAAGTCCATCGGCGCGGAGACCACGTTCTCGACCGACCTTGCCGAATATGACGCGCTCGCCGCCGAGCTAAGACCTCTCGTCGACAAGGTCTGGCGGCATTGCGAGGCGACCGGCAATCGCGGCCGCACCGTCACGCTGAAGATCAAGTTCGCCGACTTCGAGATCATCACACGCAGCAGGTCTGTCGCAGCGGCCGTCGCGGGCCGGGACGATCTGGAGCGGCTGGCATGCGGCCTGCTCGAAGTCGAGATGCCACTGCCCAAGCGCGTCAGGCTGCTGGGTGTCTCGCTGTCCGCGCTCCAGATCGGGGACGAGGCGGAGCCGCAGCTGACCTTGGGCATTTGAACGGGCCGGCAGGCCCTCGGCGAACGCGACATCTTTATCCGCGACGCGGCTCGAAACCTGTCGTAGAGACACCAAAACACGATTTTTCGCGATTGATGCTGGAATGCTTGCTCTATTGATACGCCTCGGTTTGCGCTTCGAAGACCGCATCGAGGAGCGCCGGTTTGTCGACCAATACGTCCGAGGCAGTCTCGGGTGGACGCAGATCGCGATGCTGCTCGGCGCCGCCACCTATGCCGGCTACACCCTCTGGGATTGGGTGCTCTATCCCGAAGTCGTTCCAACCACGCTGGCCATCCGTGGCGGCACCGCCCTGTTCGTGCTGCTCCCGCTGACCGCGTTACTGTCACGGCGCTTGATGAAGCCATGGGCGGAGACGATTTTCCTCGTCTACTGCGTCATTCCCGGCTGCATCCTGCCGAGCATCTATCTCGTCCTTCCGTCGGGCTTCACCTTTGCCGCCCCCGGCATGATGATGATCATCCTGTTCGTCTCCACCATGCTGCCATTGCGGATCGGCTCGCTGGCGATTTTCTGCCTGCTGTCGTGGCTGGCGCTGCTGGTCGCCGAGACGTTCGCACCGGCGATGCCGATCGGCCTGCGCTTCATCAATCATTCCCTCGTCGGCAACGCCTACGCATTGTCGCTCTACGCCGTGGCCGCGCGCGAATACCGGGCGCGAAAGCAATTCCGAACGTCGGAGGCGCTGCAGCGGGAAAAGGAACGCTCGGAGAAATCGCTGCGCGACCTGCGCGCGACCCAGGAACATCTGGTGCAGGCAGAAAAACTCGCCTCGCTTGGTCGATTGGTGGCCGGTGTCGCTCACGAGGTCAGCACCCCGCTTGGCCTCGCCCTGACGACCTCGACCACCATGCAGACCGATCTGCAGACAATGGCCGACGCATTGGGCGGAGCGTCGGTCCGGCGATCCGATCTGACCAAGGGAATTGACAGACTCAAGCAGGGGCTCGACCTGACCTTCGACAATCTGCATCGCGCATCCGAGATGGTGCACAGCTTCAGGCAGGTCGCAGTCCACCAGGCCGATGAAGACCGGCGCACGTTCGAGCTCAAGGATTGGCTGGCTGAGCTGATGTCCAAGCTTGGGCCGCTGCTGTCGCACCATGCTCTGGCGGTCGAAGTCCAATGCCCGGCGGGCATCACGCTCAACAGCTACCCCGGAGCGCTCGCCCAGGTGATCAGCAATCTCGCCCTCAATACCGCAGGGCATGCGTACCCGGACAAGAGAGGCGGCAGATTCGCAATCACCGTCAGCCAGCCCGACGCGAAACGCGTCCGGCTGGTCTGCGCCGACGACGGCGTCGGGATACCCGAGGAATTACAGGCGCAGATCTTCGATCCGTTCGTCACGACCGGTCGTGAGAGCGGACATGCCGGCCTCGGGCTGCACATCGCATTCAATTTGGTGGCCTCGTCGCTGAACGGGCGCCTGCGACTTGAGAGCAGGGCGGTGCCAGGGACTCAGATCGCGATCGAGATTCCGATCGAAGCATGATGCTGCGGCTCCTGGAGCCGCCTCACAAGGCGGCACGCGGCCGATGGTGACGGGATTTTCAGGCCCCGTCACCGATGGAATTCGACCCGCTCGGGGCAATCAATGCCTCACGTGCTCGAACACCACGATCACGCCGGTCGGCTCGGGCTCGTGCGCCATCAGGCGCGTCAGGTCGGAATCGCCCCAATCGGCGAGGCTGACGACTTCGCCGCTCTGGCGGTCGGCACCGAGCGATGGTGTGGGCTCGAGGACCTTGAGGCCCATTTCGTCGACGAAGAAGGTATGCTCGCCGAACATGCTGTTGAGTTGCGGCATGGCCGGGTGTTCGTCGGGCAGCACCTGAGCGCCGAGTTGGTTGACGGTCTGCTTCACCTGTTCGGATGTGAGCTTCATGAGCTGCTCCGTTTCTGTGTCCGGTTTCGTTGGCCAGGGCGGGAGCACGCGTTCCCTGCGCCTTTGTCCGCCTGGCTCGACTCCGAACAGGTGCTGCGCTCAAATGTTCCCGAGAAATGTATTTCGTGATCGGGCGCTGCATCTGCCGCGCTCGCGGCACGAGATCGCCACAGGATGCACACGATTTATCGGGGGACCTGCTACGCGCTGCGGCTTTCACCGACCGAGAGCGCGCAGATGCGTGACAGATATGTGTAGGGCAGGCCGGTCTCCTCGGCCCAGGCATTGAACTGCGCCTGCACCTTGGCGAGATCCCGCTTCGACTTGACCTCTTCGGCAATGTCGAGACCGGCATCGCGCAGGCAAGCCACCACGTCTGCGGAGGTCACAAAACCGTCCCACCCGACGAAGCGCAGCAGCATCTGCCCGGTATTGCCGCCGAGCCGGCTGCCGCGCTTGGTCATGAGATCGAGCAGGCCGATCTCGTCGGACGACGGCCACTTCGCCAGAAACTTGCCGAAGCTGCCGTGGTCCTTCGCGATCTCCTGCACGAAGGCAGCGTTGTCGCGCACCGACATGATCTTGGCACCATTGCGCACGATGCGCGCATCGCGCAGCAGGCCTTCCCAATAATCCTCGGGCTGGAAGCTGAGCTTGGCCGGCTGGAAACGCAGGAAAGCATCTTCAAATCCGTCCCATTTCGTCTCGATCACGCTCCAGGCAAAGCCGGCGCAGAATACACGCTTCGTCATCTCCGCCAGGATGCGATCGTCGCCGAGCTTCGCCAGACGCTTCAGGTCGGGCTTCGCCGGCATCAGCTTTTCCAGGGCCTTGGGTCCGCCCTTGCGTTTCTCGGCGCGGGCGCGAATGGTCTTGAAGGGGGGCATCTGACACGGGCAATTGAGGGCACGCCACGACATCAGAATTCGGCGATCCGGTCCAGCCCTGCGGCGCCGGGTCTCGGCGGCGCGCCGGGCCGGCGCATGCCTTCGCCTGTTGCCTGGCCGGAAGGACCGGCCGAGCTGGCCTGCTTCTTGCTTCGTGATTTTTGGAATTTCCAGACATTTCAACCTGCTCCGAACGGATTTCGATGCGCTGCCTGGTCGTCGCCGACCTGCACTATTCGCTGCCCCAGTTCGACTGGCTGGTCAGCGCGGCGCCGCAATTCGACCTAGTGATCTTCGCCGGCGATGCGCTCGACATCGGCTCAACGGTGGATTTTCGCGCGCAGATCGTGGTCGTGAAGAGGTACCTCGCGCTGCTTGCCGCGAAGACGCGCGTGATCCTCTGCTCGGGCAATCACGACCTCGACGAGCGCAGTGCAGAAGGCGAGAAGATCTCGCGCTGGATCTCGGAGGTGCGGGAGCTGGGCATTGCCTGTGACGGCGACAGCTTCACCATCGGCGACACGCTGTTGACGGTTTGCCCGTGGTGGGACGGACCACAAATTAAGCAGCTCATCGCCACACAGCTCGGAGACGCTGCGGCCCTCCGGCCGCGGCGTTGGATCTGGGCACATCACGCGCCACCGGCCGATTCACCGACCAGCTGGGGCGGCAAGCGCTTCTTCGGCGATGTCGAGCTGGCGCAATGGATCACGCAGTACCAGCCTTCGATGGTGATCTCGGGTCATGTGCATCAGTCGCCTTTCATCAAGGACGGCTCGTGGTTCGACCGGCTGGGCGAGACCTGGGTGTTCAACGCCGGACTGCAGCCGGGCCGGCCACCGACCTGCATCGTGCTGGACCTCGACGCAGACCAGGCGTTCTGGCTCGCGGCTGGCGAAGCCCAATGGATCGACCTCGGCGCGCCGCTGAAGCGGCCCGCTGCCCCTATCGAGGCGCCGCCCGACTGGCTCACATTCTTGGATCGGATTGCCGATCCGACCCTGGCGAGACCTCAAGCGGCGGCAAGTTGATCATGCTCTGGAGCACTTCGCCAACCATGGCCAGATGCGTGCCGTGACCGGCATATTGCCGCTTGAGATCGGCGAGATAGGTGTTGGCGACGTTGAGCCGCTGTGCCAGCATCCGCGCGATCAACAGCGCGACGCCCGGCTCCTGCCTGAGAACCGATGCAGCATCCTCGAATTCGTAGATGACCGCGTCGGTGCAGGCCCGCACCGTTGCGGTATGCGGCTGCTCGAGCAGCACGGACATTTCACCCAGCACCGCGCCTGGCTCGGCGACGGTGGCGACCACCATCTCGCCCTTAAGCACCTCGAGCCTGCCCTTCATCAGCACGTAGAGATGGCCGCTGGTGCCACCCTCCGTGACGATCAACGTGCCGGCCGCCACCTGCCGTTCCGTTCCGCCGCGGCAATAGTCCAAGACTGCGCGCATCGCTGAAAGCTCCGATCACGGGAGACAGTAGAGCACGATCGGCATCGCCTGCTTGCTCAAATTTCCGGCAAGACCCCCGCTAGCGCGACAGGCGCTTGGCGAGATGAACCGACTGCCAGTCTCCGAGCCCGGTATCGTTGAATCCCGCTTTCCTGGCGAGGCCGCGCATCTCAGCATTCGCCCGCGCGGTCTCGGCAGCGATCATCTCATGCCCGAGATCAATCGCGCGCGTTTCCATCGCCGTCATCATCTGAAGGCCGAGCCCCATGCGCTGGAAGGCATCGGCAACCGAGATCGCAAATTCGCCGTGCCGGGCCGTCGCATCGTATGCGTATAGCGCTTCGCCGATGATCCTGCCCCGTCCCTCCTCCCTGAGCTCGGCGAGCAAGGTGAAGTTGTCGAGACCGCCGCTCTTGGCGATGCATTCGGCCGCGACCACACCGAGGTCGGAACGCGCACCACTGAAGCGCTTGTTGCGCGATGTCGTGGAAAGGCCGGTGAAATAGACCGACAGATTCTCCACGTCGGATGCGCTCGCGGTCCTGATGCAGACCATGCCGTTTGCGTCGGCCAGTTCGACCGGCTCGACGACGGCTCCCGGAAACAGCTGTGACATGCGTGATGCTCTCGGCAGGTTGCTGGGACTTGCAGACCTAGCCGAGGCCGCTCACCGTCCGCTTGGACGGAGCTGCCAATCATACGGATGAAAACGAACAGCTCGTTTTCATGTGCCGCGCGTCACACACGGGAGAGCGAAGGCACCTCCTCGGGCACGATCGCCTGAAGGCCGCCGAAGCGGCGCTCGCGGCCGTGGAAGGAGGCCAGGGCGGCGGCGAGATCGCTGGCGTCGAATTCAGGCCACATCCGCTCGGTGAAGTGCAGCTCGGCATAGGCGCCTTCCCAGAGCAGGAAGTCTGACAGTCGCTTCTCGCCCGAGGTGCGGATGATGAGATCGACGTCGCGCAGGCCGGCTTCGCCGGTGACGAGCTGTGAGAAGGCTTCGCGGGTGAGGCTCGTCAGCGCGGCCGCCTTCGCCGCGGCATTGAGGATGGCATCACGCGCGGAATAGTCGACGGCGATACGCAGGTGCAGCGTTGAGCCTTCAACTGTCGCGTCTTCGGCTCGTGTGATCGCATTGGCGATGCCGTCAGGCAAGCGGTCGCGGCGGCCGATCACGGTGAGGCGCACGCCGTTCTTGACCAGGCTCTGCACCTCGTTGGCGAGATAGAAGCGCAGCAGGGTCATCAGCGCCGCGACCTCGGCCTTTGGTCTCCGCCAATTGTCGGTCGAGAAGGCGTAGAGAGTCAGCGTGCCGATGCCCTGTTTTGGCGCGGCCTCGACGATGCGGCGGATGGTTTCGACGCCGGCCTCGTGGCCGCGAACGCGCGACAGGCCCCGCCGCGTCGCCCATCGTCCGTTGCCGTCCATGATGATGCCGACATGAAGCTTTTCGTTGCGGGACGCAAGGTCACTTTGCATTGCAAAGTCTCCGGTCAAAAAGGGGGAGGATCAGGTCGAGACGATACCGAGGCGGCCGAGCGGCGGCGCCTCGCGGCCGGCGGCTTTCGCAGCGTCGCGCACCAGGCGTTCGAGCACGGCGAGATAGTCGAGGAAACGGCGGCGCCCGGCCTTGGTGAGGCGGCAGGTGGTGTGCGGGCGGTTGCCCTCGTAGCCCTTGGTTACCTCGACGAGGCCGGCCTCCTGCAGCACGCCGAGATGCCGGCTGAGATTGCCGTCGGTGAGGCCGCACAGCTGCTTGAGGTCGGCGAATGCCAACCCCTTGGGATGCGCCATCAACGAGGTCAGAAGCCCGAGCCTCGCCTTCTCGTGGATCACGCGGTCGAGCCCTTCATAGGAGAAAGGCGCGCTGTCAGCCTTCAACATCATGGTCTCCAGATGCGACATAGAGAATGCCCGCCATCACCGACTGCCCGATCACGAAGGGCAGGCCCATGGTCCATGGCGACAGCGTGCGCGTCTGGCTCGCGAGCACCACCACGGCGAAGCCGGACACGAAATACCAGGCGCCGGCGAGCGCGACGGTGCGCGGCAGCGAGCGGACGGAAGCGAAGATGCCGAGCGACACCAGGATCTGCCACAGGCCCGGAAGCAGCCACAGCGTCTCGCCCGCGAACTTCCACATCACCACCGCGAGCAGCACACCGGCAACGCCCGCCGGCAGAAACTGCTCGACCGCCTGGTGGATCATGGCGTCGGCCAGACCCGAATGATGGCGGTGCGAACGCGCGCGCATCTCGATCCCGATGATCAGGCCGGACAGCGCGGCGGCAACGAACCAACCGAAGAAGAAGCCGAGCGGCTCGCTGTTGGGATCGCCCAGCAGCCAGAATTGCAGGATCGCGGTGAGCAGCGCGACAGCGCCGGTCGCGGCCATCGTCGCGGGGCCATAGCCGCGGAATGCCGTGCCGGCCGCAATCTGGCTGCGGATCGCCACGATGTCGGCCAGTGCCTTGTCGAGATCGCGCAACGCCAGAACCTCGCTCCGCCCGTGCTTCCGGGATTGCTCATCCCGTTACTTTGTAATGCAAAGTATATGGCATTGCAAAGCAAACGCAAGCCTGAAAGTCGCCGCGACAGGATTCCGCCGGCACAGACAACTGCCGGTTGCGCACGCCCGGCTCCCGTAGATAAGATGCGGTCCAAAAGCGTCCGGGGGCTGGTATGTGGCTTAAGTCATTTATTCTCGCATCTCTATTGCAAATAGGTATCGCCGGAGCCGCTAATGCGGCGGGACCGTTCGGCAGCGTCAATGTCGGCAACTGGATCGGCGGCGCCTTCAGCAACGACCAGACCGGTGCCTTCTCCCATTGCGCCGCGACGACGCCTTACCTCAACGGCGTTATCCTGGTTGTCGGCTACAACGCTGTCGGCACCTGGTCGCTGGCCTTTGCGAGCCCGAGCTACCGCTTCAAGCAAGGTGAGAACGCCGCGATCGACGTCATCTTCGACGGACAGGAGCAGGCGAGACTGTTCGCCACGGCCAATCAGCCGAACATGCTCACGGCGGTCATGCCCGCCAACGTGGTGCGTACGTTTCAGAAGGCAAGCCTGATGGTCGCAACCAGCGGCCGCACCGTGCTGAATTTCGACCTGACATCGACCGGGCCGGTGATCGCGGCATTGGCCAATTGCGTGAGCAAGGTGAAAGCCGACGGGCTCGACAGGGCCGGCGACTTCACCAAGGTTGCGGCGAAGCCCGCAGTGGCCGGCGACAAGCAAGGTGCGCCTCCCGCCAAGCCGGGACGAACTGGAACCTTCACCGGCACTGGTTTTGTGGTCAGTCCCAACGGGCATGTCGTCACCAACAGTCACGTGATCGATAGCTGCACCGGAGACATCAAGGGCAATCTTGCCGGCGAGGCCGCGATGGTTCTGCGCGTCGTCTCCAGCGACGCGACAAACGATCTCGCGCTGCTGCAGGCGCCGGCGACAGCAGTGTTCAAGGATTTTGCGAAGATCCGGGACCGCTCGATGCACTCCGGCGATTCAGTGGTGGCCATCGGCTTCCCGCTGCACGGCTATCTCTCCTCCGACCTGACCGTGACGACGGGAATCGTCAGCTCACTCAGCGGCTTCCGCAATCACACCGGACGTTTGCAGATCAGCGCGGCTGTTCAAGCGGGCAACAGTGGGGGCCCCTTGTTCGACTTGTCCGGCCAGGTCGCCGGCATCGTCGTTGCCAAGCTCAACGCGCTCAGGATGATCAAGGAGACCGGGCAGCTGACGGAGAATATCAACTTTGCCATCAAGACCGGCGCGTTGCGCGACTTCCTCGACAACTCCGTGGTGCCCTACCAGACCGCAGAGCCCAAGGGCGAACTGAAGACAGCCGACATCGCCGCCAACGCCCGCGCCTACACGATGCTGATCTCGTGTACCGGCACGGAACAGGCGGATGCGAAGCGGTAAACCGCTCTACCCTCAGTACGGAGCGACGGGCCGCACGCGCCGCGGCGGCCGCGGTTGCGCCGGCAGCCCCTGGCCGTAGGCGAAGCGCGGATTGCGATCGCAGTACAAGAGCCGGCCAGACACGCTGGCCTGGCATTGTTCGTAGGTAGCGTAGGCGCATTCGCCGGGATAATCATAGTCACCGCCCTGGGCGCACCATGGATAGTCGCGCGCAGCCGCGGGCGTGACGGTGGCGAAACCCGCGAGGACCGCCGCGCTGAACGTCAGCAGCATCAATTGCTTCTTGCGCATGATCCAACTCCTCTCTAGCTGGCCCGAGATACGGCGCCATCTATTATCAGGTTTCGCAACGCGGTTTTATTCCAGATCAACGAAACGAGGCACGCAAGAAAAAAGCCCTGCCAAACGGCAGGGCTCCTATCCTCACGATCACAAGGCCGCTACTCGACCTTCAGGCCGGCGAACTCGACGACCTTCTTCCACTTCTCGGTCTCGGCCTTGATCTCCTCGCCAAACGCCTCGGGGGTCTGCACCCGCGGCTCGCCGCCGAGCTCGACCAGACGCTTGGCCATGTCGGGCTCCTTGATCACCGCGTTGACCTCAGCGTTGAGCTTGGCGATGATCTCCTTCGGCGTGTTCTTCGGCGCGCCCATGCCGAACAGTGCGCTGGCCTCATAGCCCTTGACGGTGTCGGCGATCGGCTGCACGTCAGGCAGCTGCGCCGAGCGTTCCGTGGTGGTGACGCCGATGGCGCGAAGCGAGCCGGAGCGGATGTGCTGGATGATCGAAGGCATGTTGTCGAAGATCACCTGCACCTGGCCGGCGAGCATGTCGGTGATCGCGGGCGCGGCGCCGCGATAGGGCACGTGCTGCATCTTGCAGCCGGTCATGGCCATGAACATCTCGCCGGACAGATGCACCGAGGTGCCGTTGCCGGACGAGGCCATGTTGACCTTGCCCGGATTGGCCTTCACGTATTCGATGAACTCGGCGACGTTCTTGGCCGGCACGTCCTTGTTGACGGTCATCACGTTCGGCACGCGTTGGAACGAGGCGACCGGCGCCATGTCGCGCACGAAGTTGAACTTCAGATTGGTGTAGAGCGAGGCGTTGATGTAGTTGGCCGGATTGACCAGCTGCAGCGTGTAGCCGTCGGGCTCGGCATTGATGACCGATTCGGTGGCGATGTTGTTGCCGGCACCCGGCTTGTTCTCGATCACGAATTGCTGGCCGAGCTTTTCCGACAGGCGCTGGCCGATCAGCCGCGCCAGAATGTCGGTGGCCCCGCCCGGCGGATAGCCGACCACCCATTTCACCGGGCGGGCCGGATAATCGGCGGCAAAAGCCTTCGACAGCGGGGTGGCTGCAAGCGGACTGGCGGCGAGCAGGCCCAGCGCGGTACGGCGAGTGATCATCTCAAGGGTTCTCCCAACGTGTTGTTCTTGAAGCCAGATTGCTTGAACCCGGCGTCGGTGGGGTTGTAACAAAGCTTGCGGAGCGCGGAAAGTGCACGGGGCGCATCACGACGAAAGGATAAGACATGCCTGTTAAAGTCGAGGCCCTCGATCATCTCGTAATCAACGTCGCCGATGTCGCGGCCAGCGCGGAGTGGTACCGCAGAATTCTCGGCATGGAAGTCAAGGTGTTCGATCCCGGCGGCGGCAAAGCGCCGCGGACTTCGCTTCGCTTTGGTAACCAGAAGATCAACGTCCGGCCGCGCGACGCCGACAAGGTGGAGTGGTTTACCGCCGACCAGGCGACCGCCGGCAGCGAGGACCTCTGCTTCCTCACCTCCGCCGCGCCCGACGAGGTGGTGGCGCATTTGCAGGCACACGGCATCGCGATCGAGGAAGGCCCGGTTCCCAAGCAGGGTGCGCGCGGCACGCTGCGCTCGGTCTATTGCCGGGATCCGGACGGCAGCCTGATCGAGATCTCGTCGTACGGGGATTGAGGAGAGAGTGCGCGCGTCTCACAAGGTACGATGCACTCATCCCGATTTGCGCCCGGCGCCGTCCGATGGCAGGAAGACGCAATCATCAGAAGACAGCCGCCATCAAGATGCAGGCTGCACGGGGAGGATCCATGCCACTTCAACAGACCGCAGCCGGGATCGTCGGCCCATTCGACGGGCTCGACGTGCCCTGGCTCTTGAGGATGCGCGCCGAGGTCCGGCGTGACCATCCGTTCCTGATCTGGGCGCCGTTCGATGCGCCGGCGCAGCGCTGGAGCTATGGCGAATTTCACGAGCGGGTCGGCGCGCTCGCGGCAGGGCTGGCACGGCGCGGCGTCAAGCCGGGCGAATATGTGCTCATTCATCTGGATAATTGCATCGAAGCGCTGCTCGCCTGGTTTGCCTGTGTCGAGTTAGGAGCCATTGCGGTCACCACCAACACCCGCTCGGCGCCGGCCGAGATCGCGTATTTTGCCGATCATTGCGGCGCGGTCGCCGCGATCACGCAGCCAGCCTATGCGGAGATTGTCGCGCAGAACTGCCGCAACATAAGCTGGATGGCAGTGACCTCGCATGATGCGGGCGCAGCGCCCGCGCACGGCGTCTCGCGCGGCGACAGTTTTGAATCCCTGTTCGCCGACAGTGCCGACCGCCCCAGGCGCGTGGCCGATCCGCTGGCGCCGTGCAGCGTGCAGTACACCTCGGGCACGACCTCGCGCCCCAAGGCCGTGCTGTGGACCCATGCCAACGCGCTGTGGGGCGCCAAGATCAACGCCGCGCACGAGGACCTGCACGCCAGCGACGTGCACCAGACCTATCTGCCGCTGTTCCACACCAATGCCCTCGCCTACTCCATGCTGGCAACGCTGTGGGTCGGCGCCACCTGCGTGATCCAGCCGCGCTTCTCCGCGAGCCGGTTCTGGGGCGTCGCGCGCGAGCACGGCGCGACCTGGACCTCGACGATTCCGTTCTGCATGAAGGCGCTGCTCGAGCAGGAGATCCCGAGAGATCACAAATTCCGCCTGTGGGGCACCGCGATCAACGAGCCGCCGGCCTTTGCCGCCTTCGGGATCAAGATGATCGGCTGGTGGGGCATGACCGAGACCATCACCCACGGCATCGTCGGCGAGGTCGACCAGCCCAACATACCGATGTCGATCGGCCGCGCGGCGCCGGAATATGAAATCCGCATCACCGACGACGAGGGACGGCCGACCGAGGTCGGCGACACCGGCAATCTCGCGATCAAGGGCATCCCCGGCCTGTCGCTGTTCGCCGAATATCTGCACAACGAGAAAGCGACGCGCGAGAGCTTTGACGCGCACGGCTTCTTCCTCACCGGCGACCGCGTCGAGCGACTCGCGAACGGCACCATCAAGTTCGGCGACCGCGCCAAGGACATGCTGAAGGTCGGCGGCGAGAACGTCGCGGCCTCCGAGATCGAGCAGGTGATTGCGCTGGTGCCGGGCGTGCGCGAGGCCGCCGTGGTGGCGAAGTCGCATCCGATGCTGGACGAGGTACCGGTCGTCTTCATCATCCCGCAAGGCGGCGTCGCCGGTGCTGCGCCAGATCTGCACGCGCGCGTCATGGAAGCCTGCCGCAAGGGCCTTGCCGACTTCAAGGTGCCGCGCGAGATCAGGCTCGTCGACGACATGCCGCGCTCGACGCTGGAGAAGGTGGCGAAGGCGGAGCTGAGGAAGATGTTGGGGTGAGATGTCGCCAAACGGCACACTGCCGTAGGGTGGGCAAAGGCGCGTCAGCGCCGTGCCCACGTTCCTGGAGAGGTGGGCACGCTTCGCTTTGCCCACCCTACGGCAGCGGAGAACGTCGCGTTAGAACGACCCCAGCGCCACAGGCCTGAACGCCTGCAGCAGCTGCTGATCGAGCTTGCCGCCCATGCCTTCCATCATCCCGAACGCACGGGAATGCGTGAAGGGCATGCGGTAAGCGCGTTTCTCGACCAGCGCGGCATAAATGTCGACGATCGTCGTCAAACGGACGATGTCGCTGATCTGGTTCGACGACAGGCCGTTCGGATAGCCGGAGCCGTCGAGGAATTCGTGGTGATGCAGCACGACGTCGAGCATCTCCGGCGGGAAGCCGCCTTGCGCTGCGAGCGCGTCATAGCCGCGGCGCGGATGCTGGCGGACCTCGGCCATCTCCTCGTCGGTGAGCTTGCCGGGCTTGTCGAGCAGCGCGGAGGGAACGAAGGCCTTGCCGACATCGTGCAGCAGCGCAGCGCGGGTCAACCGGCGCTGGTCGTCCTCGCGCATGCCGAGGTGCTGCGCGAAGGAGACGGCGAAGCCGGTGACGAACAGGCAGTGCCGGTAGCTGCCGACATGGTGGCAGCCCACCGTGGTGAGCCATTCGCGCAGCGAGGAGTGCTTGATCGCCTTCAGGATCTTGCTCTCGGCGGCGATCACGTCGTCGAAGGTCAGGGGCACGCCGAGCGGCAGCTTCTCGAACATCTTCGCCAGCACCGCGTGCGCCGCCTCGACGCCGCGGTTGAGCGTCTTGCCGCGGTCGGTCGCGTCATAGGCGGCGGTGTCCGGGAAGGCGGCGCGGATGCGCTGAAGGATGGCGTCCGCCTGGAGCGGCCGCGAGATCGTGTCGGTGGCGCCCAGCGCCCAGGCCTGCATGGTGCCGTGATGCAGGGCATCGGCAAGCACGAACAGCCGCGGCATCGAACGATAGGCGTCGCCGCGCAGCTTGTTGCGCACCCGCTGCACGCTCTCGGGCGAGCGCAGGTTGATATCGACCACGAGGCCGGAGAGATCGCGTGAGGGCTGCTCGGGAATGCCCTGCGTCGTCACCGTCGAGACATCGCCGACCGCCTTCAGGATACTGGCGAGCTCGGTGCTCTCGTCGCTCCGATCGGAGGCGAGCAGAAGCCGGCGTTTGGCGGCGGTTTTGGCTGAGGCGTTCATGACTTCCCCAAAGCACGGGATTGGATTTGGCGTCAGCCTAAGCCGGATCAGGTTCTCCGGCCCTTAAGAGGCGTGCTCAATGGAACCTTGTGGAATTAGGCGCAATTTTACGGATTTCCGTTCCGGAAGGGGAACGGCAAAAATCGCGAAAACAACCCCATGCACAGTAGAAGGGGCATTGAAAGATAAGGGGAATTTTGAGTGCGCTCCCCCCGCTGTCATCGCCCGGCTTGCCGCCTTCGCTGAAGCTTCGGCGCGCCGAGCCACTCGTGTGAGCCTCGGCGGAGCCGGGACAGGGCGACCCAGTACGCCGAGGCGGTGCGGCCGGAACCGAGAAGCCGCGACGTACTGGATGCCCCGCCTTCGCGGGCATGACATCGAGATTGGGGAGACAGCCACCAAAACAAATCCGCCGGAGGTTGCCCTCCGGCGGATCGTCTCGTTCTGCAATCGCGCTCGGCTTACGCCTTCATGCTCGCCTTCACGGCCTCCGCCGTGATCGGCAGTGCCCGCACGCGGGCGCCTGAGGCGTTGAAGATGGCGTTGCCGATGGCGGGGGCGACCACGGTGACCGCGGGCTCGCCGACGCCGGTGGCCTTCTCGCCATTGGCGATCACGGTAACCGCGACCTCGGGCATCTGGCTCATGCGCAAGGGCGTGTAGCTATCGAAATTGGTCTGCTCGATGCCACCGTCCTTCAGCGTCGCCTTCTCGTACATCGCCAGCGACAGGCCCCACAGCGCCGCGCCCTCGACCTGGGCGCGGATGTTGTCGGGATGCACCTGCGTGCCGACGTCGGTTGCGACCGTGAGCTTCTTCACGGTGACCGCACCCGACGGCGCCACCGCGACATGGGCGACGCACGCCGTCCAGCTCGCAGTCGCGCGCTCCTGCGACGAGACGCAGGCGACCCCCATGCCCTCGCCTTTCGGCAATGGCCTGGTGCCGTAGCCCGACAGTCCCATCGCGGCGAGCAGTGTGTTGCGCAGCCGCTGCGCGCCGCCGTCGTTCTTGCCGGCGCCGTCGAGCAGCGAGACGCGGAACTGCGCGGGATCCTTGCCCGTGGCAGCCGCGATCTCGTCGATCATGCTTTCGACCGCCCAGAAGGTCCAACCCGGCGCCACCGAGCGGAGCTGGCCGGACGGCGTGGCATTGTGCGCGAGCTCGTTCTTGATCGCGCGCACATAATGGTTGGGCACGGTGTAGAAGAAGTCCGCGCCGTTGACCGTGAAGCTGTCGAGCGGACCCTTCTTGTCGACCGAGGGCGTCAGGAAATCGGGGATTCCCCAGCGCGCGGTCGGCCAGGCCGAGACCACGTCGTGGCTGAGCGCGACGAGCTTGCCGTCGCCGTCCACGCCGGCCTTGACCTTTTGGTAGGTGAGCGGACGCGAGAAATCCATCGTCATGTCGTTCTCGCGCGAGTAGATCACCTTGACCGGCTTGCCGACAGCCTTCGCCGCCTGCACCGCGGGAATCATCATGTCGGCATCGAGCCGGCGGCCAAAGCCGCCGCCGAGCCAATGCTGATGCATGACGACGAACTTCGGATCGATCCCGGCCGCACCCGCAGCGATCGCGCCGGAGCGCGTCGCGAACTGGTTGCCGGAATAGATGTGCAGGATGTCGCCCTTGAACTCCGCAGTGGCGTTCATCGGCTCCAGCGGCGCGTGGATGTTGATGCTGGTGGTGTACTCGGCTTCCACCACCTTGGCCGCCGAACCGAAGGCCGCGTTCGGATCGCCGTCCTTGACGAAGAACTGGCCGGAATCCTCCAGGCCCTGAAGCCGCTTGGCCTCGTCCAGCAGCGACTGGCTCGACAGTTTTGCGTTCGGACCGCCGTCATAGGCGATCTTCAGCGCATCCGCCGCCTTGCGCGCGTTGGCGTAGGTGCTGGCGACCGCGACGACCCAGCCGGAGGTGGTTCCGGTCTTGTCGTCGAGGATGACGGCCTTCATGAAGCCGGGCACCTTCTTGGCGTCGCTGTCGTCGACCGACTTCACCGTGGCGCCGAAGCGTACCGGCGGGGTCACCACCTTGCCGTAGGCCATGCCCGGCAACATCACGTCGATGCCGTACTTGGCCGTGCCGTTGGTCTTGGAGGGGATGTCGAGCTGCGGCACCGACACGCCGATCATGGTGTATTGGTCCGGCGTCTTCAGCTTGATCGACTTCAACTCGTCCGGCGTGAAGGTTTTCGTCGCCTTGCCGCTCTTGACGATCTCGGCAAAGGTCATCTGCTTCTTCGACTTCGGATGCGAGATCACGGAGTCGCGGACCACGAGCTGGTCCTTGAAGTAGGGCGGCAGTCCCATGGCGGCGGCGGCGGCCTCCGTCAACGCGATGCGGCCGGCCGCACCCGCCCGGCTCATCGCCTCGAAGTTCATCATGGTCGACCAGCTGCCGCCGGTGATCTGCGCGCCGAGCACAGGATCGTTGAACTTCGGATCGTTGGAGGCGAGCTGCACGCGCATGTCGCTCCATTTCGCGCCCAACTCCTCGCAGACGATCTGGGCCATGGTGGAGGCGATGTGCTGGCCCATGTCGGCCTTGCCGCAGGTCACGGTGACGAGACCATCCGGTGCGATCGCGTACCAGACGCTCGGCTCGAAATTCGCGGGAGCCGCGGCCGAGGCTGAATCGATGCCGGGCACGCCGGCATAGCCGAGCACGAGGCCGCTTGCGGCGGTGCCGACGAGGAAGGAGCGGCGGCTGAGATCGGTCGTCGCGGGAGTGACGTTCTTGACGTGCCGATTCATGTGGGCCTCCGTTCGGTGGAGGTGGCGGATGCGGTGCGCATCTCGGATGCGGCGCGCATGATCGCCTTCTGGATCCGCGAATAGGTCATGCAGCGGCAGAGATTGCCGTCCATATGCGCGACGACCTCTTCCTTGGTCGGATTGGGATTCTTCGACAGCAGCGAGGCCGCCTGCATGATCTGCCCGGACTGGCAGTAGCCGCATTGCGGCACCTGCTCGGCAACCCACGCCTTCTGCAAGGGATGATCGCCCTTGGCGGAGAGGCCTTCGATGGTGGTGATCTTCTTGCCGGCGACATCACTGAGCATGGTCTGGCACGAGCGCACGGCTTCGCCGTTGACGTGCACGGTGCAGGCCCCGCACAACCCGGCACCGCAGCCGAACTTGGTGCCGGTCATCTGCAATTGCTCGCGGATTGCCCAGAGGAGCGGCGTGTCGTTCGCCGCATCCACGGACAGATTCCGCCCGTTGATGGTGAGAGTTGGCATAGGCGTCTTCCCCTGCCGGTGCATGAAGCCGCTTACGGCGGCAACTTGAATGGCGGACGCCCACCGGGCTGGCGTCAGCCTTGGCCGCGAGCATGATCGGGTTCGGGTGCCGTGGCAAATGCAATTTGGAACGAGTCGAAAAAACCGTTTCTAGACTTGCTCGTTGTGCGCCGCGCCAACGACGCCGACGCAGCGACTGGACACAATAGCGCGTGCGTCAGACATGCGTGCCATCGCGTTCAGGCAGTTTCTTCCAGGTAACTTGGCGACGTAGAATGCAGCCAACCGCGAACCTTACCCTCCCCTGAAGGGGGAGGGTGAAACACTGAGATCGCGGCTAGAACAAAAAGAATGGGGCGGAAGCAATGCCAAAGATCAATCGTGCCGGTGTCAACATCTATTACGAGGTCCACGGCAACGGTCCGCCATTGCTGCTCACCCACGGCTATTCCTCGACGTCGGCGATGTGGCATGGGCAGGTCGATGCGCTCGCGAAGGATCACACGCTGATCCTGTGGGACATGCGCGGCCACGGCCAGTCCGATTATCCCGATGATCCCAACGCCTATAGCGAAGCGCTGACGGTCGGCGATATGGCGGCGATCCTCGACGCGGTCGGCGCTGAGCGTGCCATCATCGGCGGCCTCTCGCTCGGCGGCTACATGTCGCTCGCGTTCTATCGCACCTATCCGCAAGCCGCCCGTGCGCTGCTGATCATCGATACCGGGCCCGGATTCAAGAAGGACGACGCCCGCGAGGCCTGGAACGCGCGGGCGCTCGGCACCGCCGACAAGCTCGATCGCGATGGTCTCGACATGCTGAAGTCGGCGACGCGCGAGCGCGCTACCGCCAGCCATCGCAACGCCAGGGGGTTGGCGCTCGCCGCACGCGGCATGCTGACCCAGCGGGATGCGCGCGTGATCGAGCTGCTGCCCGACATCAAGGTGCCCTGCCTGATCGTGGTCGGCGCCGACGACACGCCGTTCCTCGCCGCGTCCGATTACATGGCCGCAAAAATCCCGGGCGCACAAAAGGCCGTGATCCCCGCGGCCGGCCACGCCGTCAACATCGATCAGCCCAAGGCTTTTGTTGACGCGGTCGTGCCTTTCCTGAAGAACTTGCCGGCCTAGGCTAGGCAATGAGGACGTCGACCATGATGCGAGCGATCTTCGCGGCGGGCGCAACGGCGGCGCTGTTGTCGGCAGCGCAGGCCGAACCGTTCGGCACAGTGCCGCCGCGCCAGCCCTTCGTCACGACCTTGTCGAACAACACGCCGCTCGCCTTCGGCATGGATGCCGAGCAGACCGCGCGCGCCCTTGGGCAGCCGCTGCAATATGTGCGCGGGCGTCCCGGCAACGAGATCTATCTCGCGCTTCGCAACATCGGCGGCAGCGGCTTGATCCCCTATCGCCACCGCCTGTTCCTGCAATTCCGTCATGGACGGCTGGCAGGATGGAAGGAGGATTACGGCGAGAACTGGATGTGGGAATAGGTGCGGCCTCTCATCCTGAGGAGCTTGCGCAGCAAGCGTCTCGAAGGATGAAAGGCCCCCGCCGCTGCATCCCGGCCTTGCATCCTTCGGGACGCGCGCGAAGAGCGCGCTCCTCAGGATGAGGGAAGAGAGTGAATTTCCGTGACAACCAAGAAGGACAACCCGCGTGGGACAAGACATCAAGCTGACGGCCTCCGACAATTTCCAGTTTGGCGCCTATCGCGCCGATCCCGGTGGCACGCCGAAGGGCGCGGTGGTGGTGATCCAGGAGATCTTTGGCGTCAATCACCACATCCGCTCGGTCTGCGACCGCCTCGCCGGGGAAGGCTATGTCGCGATCGCGCCCTCGATCTTCGACCGGACCGCGCCGGGCTTCCAGTCGGGCTATTCGCCCGATGAGGTCGCCGAAGCGCGCAAGTTCGTCGCCAGCCCCGATTGGGCCGCGATGCTGCGCGACACCCAGGCCGCGATCGATGCGGTGAAGAGCGTGGGCCCGGTGGGCATCATCGGCTTTTGCTTGGGCGGCAGCATCGCCTTTGTCGCGGCGACGCGGCTGTCGGGACTGAAGGCTGCGATCGGCTATTACGGCGGCGCGGTCGTGCGCTTCGCCGACGAGACGCCGAAGGTGCCGACGCAACTGCATTTCGGCGAGAAGGATGCGGGCATCCCCTTGACCGACGTCGAGACCATCAAGTCGAAGCGGCCGGACGTGGAGGTGTTCGTCTATCCGGGCGCCCAGCACGGCTTCCATTGCGACGAGCGCGCGAGCTACGACAAGGCCAGCGCCGACATCGCCTGGCCGCGCAGCATGGACTTTTTCGCGAAGCATTTGAAATAGGGACGAACTCTCTCCACAAGGAGTGACAACCACGCTGCGTCCGCTCGCGGAAATCGGGTGGCCGCATCCTGCCGCCCGGAGATAGAGCTGGCCAATCAAGCCAACTCACGCCGGGAGATCGCCATGCAGCAAGACATCACGCACCTCGTCATCCGCAATCCGTTCGGAACCATGGATGTCCCCTCACCCGATGATTCCGAGGTGATGGATTATGCCGCGACGGCCAGGCTGGCTGGCGACGCCGCGGACGGCAATGCGGCGGCGTGGACAGCGACCGTGGCGCCATCCGATCCGCTCGAAGGCAGCTGGGCGAGCCGCTGGAATGGCGGCGCCGATCCGACCATCGCCGGCGACGCCGCGGAGAAGTGGAAACAAGGGCGCGCGGAAGTGCGCATCACGGGCAGCCGGATCTATCTGCGCTTCGACTGGGACAATGGCCGCCGGCACGGTCTGATCGACGCCGCGCGCGAGGGCGCGGATCGGCTGGTCGGAAAATATATCAACCTGACCACGCCGGCGATCACACGGCCATGGGTCGGGCGCGTGGTCGACGCTAACAGGATCGACGGGTGCTTTCCGGAGGGGCGGCTGGATTTCAGGCGGTGAGCTAGAACCAGCGCTCGCCGACGAACACGGTGTCGCCGGGATTCAAGGGAGTGCCGAGCGGCACCACGGCGCGCATGGAGCCGCCGTTCTCGGTGTGCGTGATGGTGACCACGTCGCGTTTGGCGCGGGGCGAGAAGCCGCCGGCGATCGCGACCGCGCTCTCGACCGTCATGTTCGGCACGTACGGATATTGGCCGGGCGCGGTGACTTCGCCGAGAATGAAGAACGGGCGATAGGCCTCGATCTCGACCGCGACCGAGGGCTCGCGGATGTAACCATTGCGCAAGCGCGCGGCGATCTCGCCGGCAAGGCCCGCCGTGGTGCGGCCGCGGGCCGGCACCGCGCCGATCAGCGGCATGGTGATGGAGCCGCCCGCATCGATGGCGTAGCTGTTGGTGAGACCTTCCTGGCCGTAGACCACGACGCGGAGCTTGTCGCCGGCGTCGAGATGGTAGGAGGCGTCGTAGCGCACCGGCGCCATCGGCGCGGCGTAACCGACCGGCATGGGTGCGGGCGAAGAGGCAAAGGAATTGCGCAGCGCGCCGATGGCGCCGCCGCCGTCGGCGACGACAACCGGTTGCGGCGCATTGTAGGGCTGGCCATAGGCCATGGAATCGAGATCGGCGCGGGGCTGCATCACCGCGACGGGGCCGGCGGTCTGCATGCAGCCGCCAAGGGTCAGCGCGGCGGACGCTGCCAGGGACGCTGCCAAGATCGACCATCGAAACGCGCGTGCAACCGGCACCGGACCAATCCCTCGAAACGAGACGGCTTAAGTGATGCACCGGTTATGGTTAATAAAGCGTTGAGCGGGGCGGCTGTGACCGTCGCACCCTCCCCTGGAGGGGGAGGGTCGATCGCGCGCAGCGCGAGCGGGGTGGGGTGATCTCTCCACTCGGGCGCTGCTGGATGTGGAGAGACTGTCACCCCACCCCGCTACGCATTCCGCTTCGCTGCATGCGTAGCGACCCTCCCCCTCCAGGGGAGGGTAAGCAAGATACGCCGTGCCGCTTACGCGCTCACACCGACGCCGATCGGGCAGGACACGCCGGTGCCCCCTAAGCCGCAATAGCCGGCGGGATTCTTCGCCAGATATTGCTGATGATAGTCCTCGGCGAAATAGAATTCGCCTGATGGCGCGATCTCGGTGGTGATGGCACCGAGGCCCTTGGCTGCGAGCGCCTTCTGATAGAGCGCCTTCGACTCATCGGCCGCCTTCTTCTGCGCATCGGAATAGGTATAGATCGCGCTACGATATTGCGTGCCGATATCGTTGCCCTGACGCATGCCCTGCGTCGGGTTGTGGCTCTCCCAGAACGTCTTCAGCAGCGTCTCGTAAGAAATCCTGTTCGGATCGAACACGACCAGCACCACTTCGGTGTGACCGGTGCGTCCCGAGCAGGTCTCTTCATAGGTCGGGTTCGGCGTGTGGCCGCCGGCATAGCCGACGGCGGTGGTGTAGATGCCATCGTCGAGCTGCCAGAACTTGCGCTCGGCGCCCCAGAAGCAGCCGAGCCCGAACACGGCCTGCTCGAGGCCGGCGGGATAAGGCGGCTTGAGCTTGCTGCCGTTGACGAAATGGAAGGTCGCGGTCGGAATGGCTTGCGCACGGCCGGGCAGCGCCTCGGCTGCGCTCGGCAACGCGGTGGTCTTGCGCATGAACAGCATGATTGGATCTCCGCAGACGAGCCGTCCGTCGCCCGAGCCAGATGTTCAGGCGGCGTGCTCGCGATCAGGTGGGAATATAGGGATCTACGCTGGCGTGGGCAGCCTTGTTACGCCGCGCGGCTGGCGAGCGCTCAATCCCGGCGGGAATTGAGGATCAATCCCGGGGGGGAAGATCAATCCCGGGAATAGCCGATCAGCGGTTTCCGCGGCCGGAACAGGATCATCAGCAGGATGCCGAGAATGCCGAGGACGGCGAACACCGGCTGATCCAGCAGCAGGCGGATCACCGAGGTCCAGAGCCAGGGCGCCTTGGCCTCGACCCAGGTGCGGAATGCCGCTTGGCTGGCCTGATTGATGTCGTTCCAGAACTGGCCGAACCGGGTGAATCTGAGGGTCTGGTCGGCCACCCAGCGGGCACCGTCATAGACCATGAAGATGAACCCGCCAGCGAGCAGCAACAGCCCAATCAGTCGGAAAAAACCGCGGATCATGCCTCACCTTATATGGTCGTCCGAACGGAGGAGCCGACAAAACGCCGCCAGCCAATAGCCGGGAGACGGCAGAAATTCAACCTCTTCAGGGCGTTACGACGCCCCTGGAAGGCCCCGGGGGCCGCTTTTCCAGCCTGGAAAGCGTTGACGGTGCCGAAGACCCTCTCTATAAGGGCGCCAACTGGCGGCGGGCGCAATCCTGCCGCCGCTGTTCTTTGAGCAGTTGCAGGCTCCTTGAGCTTAGAGCTCTTTGCGGCCTCATGTTCCGGGGACAGCCCAGCAACCGAACACCCTAAATCCGAGCGTCGATTCCGCGGTCAAGCAAGCCGGCGCTACCCGACCAAGACGCGACCGGTACCCGCAAAGGATATTGAGACCATGGCCAATACCACTTCCGCCAAGAAAGCGACGCGCAAGATCGCCCGCCGCACCGCCGTCAACAAGTCGCGCCGCACCCAGATGCGCGGTGCCGTGCGTAACGTCGAAGAAGCCATCGCGACCGGCGACCGCGCCGCTGCCGTGAAGGCGCTGGCGAATGCCGAGCCCGCCTTGATGCGCGCCGCCCAGCGCAACATCATTCACAAGAACAACGCCAGCCGCAAAGTCTCGCGCCTCACCGCGCAGATCGCCAAGCTCGCCAAGTAACGAGCCAGGTAACGGCGAACCAATCGGTCGGCCGATCCGATCGAACATCGCATGCGTCAAACAGCCCGGCATCGCGCCGGGCTTTTTTGTTGCCCGTCATATTCACGCAACCGGTCACGCCACAGTCGATCTTCGATCGGAAGGTTTGCACCGCCTGCGCTATTCTTCGTTCCGTAGTTCTACCTGCCGGTAACTTGCAACAGTGGAAACTTTCACCGCGTTGCAAAAACCCCTGTGCTGCGGGGCTAAGATGAATTCGCGCGCGCAAGAGTTCTGCACACCGTAGATTCACCGGAACGCGCACGGCTTGGAGTTACCCTGTGAAACGAGACTCAAAAAGCGATGTCTCGCTAATCACTTATCGACATAGCGACCGCAAGCATTTGGAAAATTCGCCGACACGTCCGGCGCGTGACGAATTTGTAAAAATTTTTTTAGCAGTGACGGAGAATTGTCACATGATGCCCGGCATTCTCGATTCTGTGCACGAATCCAAAAACTTGCTTCCGAGCCTGTGAACAACTCCCGCGCGGCGTTAACCGAGGTCAAGTTTTTTGACGCCTCAAGTGTGAATCAATTTCGTTGCGAGTCTTTCCGCATAGTGTATTCCTTAAGTCGTCAGCGGCGCCCACGATCTTCAGACCAGCGCGGTTTAGGAAACGGGGCGAGCGTGCAAATCGGCGGCGGTGTGCACGTAGGCGACGCTTCAAAAAGCGAATGTCGGATCAAAAACCCATAGCAATATGGGAATGGTATCTCTTTGTCTGAATGTCTCCTAGCGGGATCTTGCGTATCCCGATCTCGCGAGGCGCACGGACATCGCAAAGTTACCCCGACACGAGCGATGGCGAAGCCGAGCGGACGAGCAGTGCAGACGGGCAGGGGCATCAGCGATTTTCGTCGCGGGCGTCTTCAGAAGCAGGACCTTGTCGTGAGCGATCACGGCAGGACGGGGAGGTATCATGTCCTACGGATTCAACGCGGTATTGACACAAGTTCCATCGTTCAACGATGCCGTCTCCGATCCGTCCTGCGTTCAGCCTCCCACATGCGAGAGCGCGTCGAGTACGCGCTGACCTCGCGAACTCTCCATCTCCGACATCGCTGATCTGACCTGCGGCGTTTGCGCCGAACGGTCGAGCTATGCCTGACGATGGACTCGCTTGAGGTCGCGCCATGACAGGAAACCCTGCTTGGCGCTCACCACGCAACCTTATCTCTCAAGAGAAGTTTTCTGACGATGACAATGGAACAGGATCGCTGGTCACGCGTGAAGGGTCGGCTGCGCTCGAGCGTTGGCGAAGACGTTTACACGAGCTGGTTTGCGCGCATGGATCTGGAAGGCGTGCAGGAGGAGAGCGTGCGGCTCTCGGTGCCGACCCGGTTCCTGAAGAGCTGGATTCAGGCTCATTATGCCGAGCGCGTGCTGTCGTGCTGGCAGGCCGAGATGCCGGAAGTGCATCGCATCGATCTCACGGTGCGTTCGGCCGTGCGCCCGGTGATACAGCCGAAGGAAGCCCCCGCGCCGGTCGAGACGCGACGCACGCCCACGCCGGAGCTGCGCTCGACCGCGACCGCGCCGGTGTCGGCCAATCATGATGCGCTCGGCGGCTCGCCGCTCGACCCGCGCCTGACCTTCGCGAGCTTCGTCGTCGGCCGTTCCAACACGCTGGCGCATGCGGCCGCGCGCCAGGTCGCCGAAGGTCGCCGCGGCGACCCCGTGATGTTCAACCCGCTCTACATCCATGCCGGCGTCGGCCTCGGCAAGACGCACCTGCTCCAGGCGGTGACCTGGGCCGGCAATTCCGGCAACGAGCGCAAGGTGCTGTATCTCACCGCAGAGAAATTCATGTACGGCTTCGTCGCCGCGCTGAAGACGCAGACGGCGCTGGCCTTCAAGGAAGCGCTGCGCGGCATCGACGTGCTGGTGATCGACGATCTGCAGTTCCTGCAGGGCAAGTCGACCCAGGCCGAGTTCTGTCACACGCTGAACGCGCTGATCGACGCCGGCCGCCAGGTCGTGATCGCGGCCGACCGGCCGCCGTCCGATCTCGAAAGCCTCGACGACCGCGTCCGCTCGCGGCTCGCCGGCGGCCTCGTGGTCGAGATGGGCTCGCTCGGCGAAGAGCTGCGCCACGGCATCCTCAAGTCGCGCGTCGCCGCGGCCCGCGCCCATCATGCGACCTTCGAGGTGCCGGAGGAGGTGCTGCATTATCTGGCGCGCACCATCACCCATAATGGCCGCGACCTCGAAGGCGCGATCAACCGCCTGCTGGCGCACTCGAAGCTCAACAACCGGCCGGTGACGCTGGAGATGGCCGAGCACGAGGTGCGCGACCTGGTCCGGCCGCAGGAGCCGAAGCGGATCAAGATCGAGGACATCCAGCGCGTGGTGGCGCGGCAGTATAATGTCAGCCGCTCCGACCTGCTCTCCTCCCGCCGCACCGCCAATGTGGTGCGCCCGCGCCAGGTGGCGATGTATCTCGCCAAGACGCTGACCCTGCGCTCGCTCCCCGAGATCGGCCGCCGCTTCGGCGGGCGCGACCACACCACGGTGCTGCACGCCGTGCGCAAGATCGAGTCCCTGGTCTCCAAGGACACCGCACTGTCAGAGGAAGTGGAGTCGCTGAAGCGCCAGCTTCAGGAATAAACGCCTAAGGCGCTCCTGCCATTCTCCCGCCGCCCCGGCCATGCCTGGGCGGCGGCTTTCGTTTGGGCGGTAAATCGTGGGAATCGTGCGGAACTGGCCCCCGATCCCTTGAATCCGGGGGCCATCCGAGCCACCTTGCGCGACCCTGGCGGCTTTGGTCATATCGGTTGGATGGCCCTGACCTGCCGGGGTCATCGGTGCCGCGGCGGGGCTTTTCGACCGCCCGGCTGCTTCATTTTGGGGATCGGGCGAGTAGTGCAATGAAGGTTACGGTCGAACGCGCGCAACTCCTGAAGTCACTGGGCCACGTCCACCGCGTGGTCGAGCGCCGCAACACGATTCCGATCCTCGGCAACGTGCTGGTCCGGGCCGAGAACGCCAAATTGTCGCTGAAGGCGACCGACCTCGACCTCGAGGTGACGGAGACGCTGCCGGCGGAAACCGCGACCGCGGGCTCCACCACCGTGCCGGCGCACATGTTCTACGACATCGTGCGCAAGCTGCCGGACGGCTCGCAGATCGTGCTGGAGGCCGACGGCGACCGCGCCGTGCTGGCGATCCGCGCCGGCCGCTCGCGCTTCACGCTGCAGACCCTGCCGGAGAATGATTTCCCGGATCTGGCCGCCGGCGACATGTCGCACTCCTTCTCGCTGGCTGCCAAGGACGTCAAGCGGCTGATCGACCGCACCCAGTTCGCGATCTCCACCGAGGAGACCCGCTATTATCTCAACGGCATCTACCTGCACGCCGCCGGCACGCCCAAGGCCGCGACCTTACGCGGCGTCGCCACCGACGGTCACCGCCTCGCCCAGCTCGATTTGGTGCAGCCCAAGGGCGCCGAGGGCATGCCCGGCGTGATCGTGCCGCGCAAGACCGTCGGCGAGGTGCAGCGCCTGATCGAGGACACCGACGCCGAGATGACGATCGAGCTGTCGCAGGCAAAAATCCGCTTTACGATCGGCAATGTCGTGCTGACCTCGAAACTGATCGACGGCACCTTCCCCGACTACGGCCGCGTCATCCCGCAGGGCAACGACAAGGAGCTCGTCGTCGACAAGAAGGACTTTGAGAACGCGGTCGACCGCGTCTCGACGATCTCGAGCGAGCGCGGCCGGGCGGTGAAGTTGTCGCTGTCGCCCGGCAAGCTGGTGCTGTCGGTGACCAATCCGGATTCCGGCAGCGCCACCGAAGAGCTGGAAGTCGAATACGCCTCCGACGCCCTCGATATCGGCTTCAACTCGCGCTATTTGCTCGACATCGCCGCCCAGATCGAAGGCGACGTCGCAACACTCAGGCTCGCCGATCCCGGCTCCCCGACCCTGGTCCAAGACCGCGACGACAAGAGCGCGCTGTATGTACTGATGCCGATGCGGGTGTGAGGGACGCTCTCTCGAGCCATCCATCGGAGCCGTAGGGTGGGCAAAGCTTGCGCCGTAGCTCGAAGAGCGAAGGCGAAAGCGTGCCCACCATGCAGCAGCGGCGACCGCGGCGGGACGTGGGCACGGCGCGCGAAGAGCGCACCTTTGCCCACCCTACGGCATGCTCCCGCAAAGGGAGACCGCGCGTCCATGACGAATAGAACATGACCCCCTCCCGCATTCATCGCCTGACGCTGACGCATTTTCGCAATTATCGGGCGGCGGGGCTCGAGACGGCGGCTGACATGGTGGCGCTGGTAGGGCCGAACGGGGCGGGCAAGACCAATTGCATCGAGGCGATCTCGTTTCTGTCGCCCGGACGCGGCTTGCGGAGGGCGACGCTGGAAGACGTCGCCGACAACCAGGGCGACGGATCCTGGGCCGTCTCGGCGCAGGTCGAGGGCGCGCTGGGGCTGGCCACGCTCGGCACCGGCATCGATGCGCCGCGGCCCGACAGCGCGGTGAGCCGGCGCTGCCGCATCGACCGCGAGCCGGTGGGGTCCGCGACGGCCTTCGGCGACCATATCCGCATGGTGTGGCTGACGCCGGCGATGGACGGGCTGTTCATGGGCGCGGGCTCGGAGCGGCGGCGTTTCTTCGACCGCCTGGTGCTGGCGATCGACAATGAGCATTCGAGCCGCATCAACGCGCTGGAACGCTCGCTGCGCTCGCGCAACCGCCTGCTCGAAACCCGCAATTACGACGACCATTGGTGCGACGCCATCGAGCGCGAGACCGCGGAGCTTGCCGTCGCGGTCGCGGCAACGCGCGGCCAGACCGCGGCAAGGCTCACCGGCATGCTCAATGCGCGTGCGCAGGCCTCCGCCTTTCCCTCGGCGCAGATCGCACTCGACGGCTGGATGGAGAACGCGCTGCTGACCGAGACGGCGACGTCGGTCGAGGATCGCTACCGCCAGATCCTGCGCGACAACCGGCCGCGCGATGCAATCGCCGGCCGCACCACCGACGGTCCGCATCTCACCGATCTCCAGGTGATCTATGCGCCGAAGAGCATGCCCGCGCGTGATGCGTCCACAGGCGAGCAGAAGGCGCTGCTGATCGGCCTCGTGCTGGCGCATGCGAGCCTGGTCGCCGAGATGACCGGCATCGTGCCGCTGCTGCTGCTCGACGAGGTCGTCGCCCATCTCGATCCTAGCAGGCGCGCCGCGCTGTTCGACGAGCTGCGCAAGCTCGGCGCGCAAGTGTGGCTGACCGGCGCGGACCCGGCGGCCTTCACCGAGATCGGCGCTGGAGGCGAAGTCTTCGACGTCGAGAGCGGACAGGTCTCGTCTCGACGCTAGGCCTCCGGGTTGAACCCGCCCTGTTCCATCAGCGACTAGCTGTCTGAAGCGGCGCCGACGGTGTCGCCGTTGTGCAATCGCGCAGGATTTTTCACGCGCGCGATGCTTGGAGCATAGGCATGACGACGGTAAGGCATGGGGCAACAGCTCCCGCGCGATGGCAACTT
Organism: Bradyrhizobium sp. CIR48; assembly: GCF_014198315.1. Classification (NCBI taxonomy): domain Bacteria; kingdom Pseudomonadati; phylum Pseudomonadota; class Alphaproteobacteria; order Hyphomicrobiales; family Nitrobacteraceae; genus Bradyrhizobium; species Bradyrhizobium sp. CIR48. The sequence goes on along the minus strand of NZ_JACIHG010000009.1, from coordinate 250,644 downwards.
CTTGCATGCGGCCTCGCCCTGTTCGCGAGCTGCCTGCTCGCGGCAAGCGCCGGCGCCTGGGTATCGAATTTGTCGCCGCTGTTCTCAATCGCGCTCACGCCGGATCCCGATGCGCGGCTGCCCGCGCCGACCCGCTACCTCTATCGAGGCACCCACACGACCGTCATGCCCGGCGTCGAAGCCCCGCTCCGCACAAGTCTCGATACCACCGTGCCCGCAGAGCTCGGCGACGTCCTCAGCTTCTATCGCACGGAGCTCGGAAAGCTTGGCTGGCAGGAGGAGCCGGATGGCGCGGTGATCGCAACCGATCACGCCCAGCTCGCCTTCGCCTCCCCGCTGGGGCCGGCCGCGCTGCAGCTCGCCCGCAAGGACAGCAGCACCTCGATCCATCTCGTGCAGAAGAACGCCGATGCGGCGACCCGGGCCAATATCATGCCCGAACCCGGCCAGGCGAAACTGGTGTTCAGCAACATCAGCGGGAGGGACGCGGCGCTCACGATCAACGCACGAACCGTCAAGCGCGCCGCCGGCGCCAATGCGGTATCGCTGGACCTGGCGCCCGGCAAGTATTCCTACGAACTGAGCGGGCCGGACCATTCAGCCACCACGAACGTCCTCACCCTTGCCGCCGGCGATGCCTGGGAGCTCACGATCGGACGCGACGGAGACGCCTGGCCGCCGCTCCAGCTGTATTGAGCCATGCCTGCCTGATCAGGTCCATGACGCCGCTCGTACGCCGTCCGTTGAACCTCTCCGGTTCCCATCGCGACTTCTCGTCTGAGGCCGCGCGCCGAGGTGTCGCGGCCTGCCCATGCGCGGGGCGACGGCCCGCGCAACACCCAGGAGTTTGACGATGCGGATGATCCCGCTTGGGGCGCAAGTCCCGGCAAGATGGCTGCTGCTTGCCTGCGGCGTTCTCGCGATGGCGAGCACGTCGTATCCCGCGGACGCGGCAGACGACAGCTTCGTCGACGTCCATACGCTGCCGCGGCTGGACGGCGCGGTGGAGGATACTTCGCGCCCCGACACCTATCGCGTCATCTACACCGTCCCGACCGCCCTTGCCGCCACGTCCGACGCCACGAAGAAGCTGCTGAGCGCCGACGGCTGGGTGCCCTATGTGTATCCGCTGGACGAGAAGAGTGCCGCGCTGACCTTCAAGAAAGGACGGCAGGGGCTGCGCGTCTCCTTCACACAGGCACGCGGGCGCTCCGACCAATCCGCCGTGTTCTACACGCCGAACCGGATCTATGCGAACGTGCCGTTCCCGGACGGCGCAACCGATCTCGTGTTCGACGAGACCCGACCCTATCTCGGCTGCATCGCGCCCGGTGCGTTAGAGGCGACCTCCGAGTTCTTTGCGAAGGACATGGCGGCCATGGGATGGCGCAAGCTCACGCCTGAAACGTCCTCGCGCTGGCCGAACGCCGATCTTGACGGGACCGTCCCGAACGGCGTGCGCGTCTTTTACGACCACCCCGATCGCGACGCGACGCACATCTACCAGAAGCCGGTGATGTTGACCCTGACACGACGCGACGACGGCCGCACCAATGTCGACATCCGGCTGGCGCCGTTCGCGCTGCCCCAAGAGCTCGAGGCCGACGATGACATGGCGGGCTTGCCGCGGCCGAAGCCGACCAAATCGGCGAGAGGCCTCGGCAGCGCGAGCTCCAACAAGCGCGAGATGTCGGCCGCCGCGATGGCCGAGCTGCCCGCCGTGCTCGCGTTCTATCACCGCGAGTTCGCCGCGCGTGGCTGGCGGGAAGATGGCAATGCGCCGCTCGCGCCCGGCGACGAGATCGCGATCAAGGTCTCATCGGCGGAGGAAACCGGCGTGCTGCGGCTCGGCCGCAAATATGATTTCACGATGATCAGCCTGACCGCGCAGGTGAAGGACTCCGCACTTGCGGCCCGGGCCAAGGCGAAGAAGGAGGCCGACGAGAGATTTCTCGGCGATGCCTTGGGGGCGGCTCAGCAGCTCATTGCCGCCGACGAGGCCAGGCGCAAGACACAGGCCGCCTCCCTGTCGGATGCGCCGCTCACTCCGCTCGCGGGCAGCAACACGCCGGTGCCGCTGCCCGAAAACGCCGAAGGCGTGAAATTCGAGGGCGACGACGGCCATCTCGAATTCTCCTCCGCCTCGAGCGTCAAGGCGCTCACCGCGTTCTATCGCGCGTCGCTCAAGCCCGCCGGCTGGAAGGAGCAGCCCTCCGTCATCAACCAGCCCAACATGGCGGTGATGGAATTCTCCAAGAGCGGCAAATCGATCTCGATGACCGTGATGCAGATGGGTCCGAAGGTGAGCGTGCGCGCCGACGGATCGGGGCTCGTGATGGCCGCCGCGAAGCCGGCGGCCACCGCGGACGTGCAGGCCAAATCCTCCGAGCCGCTCAAGCCCGACCCTGAATCCCAGCTCCCCGTGCCGACGCAGCGGTCCTCGACCTCGCTCGCCACCACCAAAATGCCGGGTAGCGAGATGCCGTTCCGCCGCGAGCTGGCAGCCAGCATCCCTGCCCCGCTCGGCGATGTCCTGGCCTTCTACCGGGCCGAGCTTTCCAAGCTCGGCTGGCAGGAAAAGGCCGACGACGCCACCGTGTCCGCCGAACGCGCGCAGATCGACTTCACCTCGCCGCAAGGCCCGGCCGTGCTCAAGCTCGGCCGCGCCAAGGGCGAGACCACGGTCAGCCTGGCGCAGAAGAATCCGGATGCCGCTGTGAAGGCCGACATCATGCCGAAGCCCGGCCAGGCCAGGCTGATGCTCGGCAATATCGGGGCGAAGGAAGCCTCGCTGACCATCAACAAGCAGACGGTGAAGATCGCGGCCGGCGCCGGCGGTCCGCAATCGCCGAGAGGCCCGATGCTCGACCTGCCGCCGGGCACCTACCAGTACGCCCTGCGCATGCCCGGGCGCCCGGCCCACACCGAGCACCTCACCGTCGCTGCCGGTGACGCCTGGGGCCTGCTGGTGGGGCCGAGCGGCGACGTACTGCCGTTGCAAATGTATTGACCCCGCTTGCGCCTGTAACGACCAGGTTGAACCTGTGCGGTTCGTGGGCCGACTAGTCGTCGAGAGGCGGCGGCGACCGTGTCGCAGCCGCCTCTCGCGCGAAGATCGCGGCATTCCTGGAGAGTAGGCATGACGACGGTAAGGCGCGGGACGAAGGTCCCGGCACGGTGGTGGCTATTGATGTGCGGCCTCCCTCTTCTTGCAGCTTGTTCGCAGGAGCCGCTTACCGCAGCAGATTCCCACGCCGACATGCCCGTGCCGACGCGAGCCAGCCACGCAAGCTTCAGCACCGCGCACGCGTCCGGCATCGAAATCCCGTTCCGGCTCGAGCTCAAAGCCCATGTGCCCGCAGAACTCAGCGACGTACTGGCCTTCTATCGCGCGGAACTCGGAAAGCGCGGCTGGCAGGAGAAGCCTGATGGCGCAATGGTCGCCGCCGATCACGCGCTGCTCGTCTTCGCCTCGCCGAAGGGGCCGGGCATGCTGACGCTCGACCGCGCCAAGGGCGAGACCACGGTCGACCTCGTGCAGCGAAATACGGAGGTCGTGGCCAAGGCAAACTTCCTGCCGATAGCAGGACACGCGCGGCTGATCTTCGGCTATCTCGTACCTGACGTGGCCTCGCTCACGATCAACGACCAGACCATCGAGATCGCGGGCGGCGTCAACCATCCACAAGTGCTGGATCTGCCGCCCGGCACGTACTCCTACGCGCTACGCGTGTCGGGTCACATGGTGCACACCGACACCATCACTTTGGCCGCAGGCGAGGCTTGGTCCCTCAGGTTGAGTGACGACAGCAAGTCGGACCAGATCTACTGAACCCAGGCTTCTTCCGGAACACCACGGCGCCGCCTCGGAACAGGCCTGCGCGCGCCCGCAAAAACCCCGCCTCAGGGGGCCCAAAAGAGGCCTCGAATCGGGCTTTTGGCCAGCCTCGGAATCGGCCTTCGAACGCCTTGAAAACCGGCCTAAAAACCCCATTTAGTCAAAGGGTTGACGGAAGATACTTTGCGCTAGGCGCAGGCCCTCTTTCGTGGCACAAATAGCTCGCAAATCAGCGCCTTTTGCGCCGCTGATTCGGGCGACATCTCGAAGGCCTCTCATGACAGAACCTGCTCGGCAGCCCGCTGCCGAAAACGAGCCCTCCACCGCGAGCGATTACGGCGCGGAATCGATCCGCGTGCTCAAAGGTCTCGATGCCGTCCGCAAGCGCCCGGGCATGTATATCGGCGACACCGACGACGGCTCCGGCCTGCACCACATGGTCTACGAAGTCGTCGACAACGCGATCGACGAGGCGCTGGCGGGCCACGCCACGCGCGTCGACGTCGTGCTCAATGCCGACAATTCCGTCACCGTGCGCGACGACGGCCGCGGCATCCCCGTCGACATCCACAAGGGCGAAGGCATCTCGGCGGCCGAGGTCATCATGACCCAGCTGCACGCCGGCGGAAAGTTCGACCAGAACTCCTACAAGGTCTCCGGCGGCCTGCACGGCGTCGGCGTCTCCGTCGTCAACGCGCTGTCGAGCAAGCTCGGCTTGCGCATCTGGCGCGACAGCAAGGAGCACTACATCGAGTTCGCCCATGGCGATGCCGTCGCACCGCTGGTGGTGGTCGGCGACGCGCCGGGCAAGCGCGGCACCGAGGTGACGTTCCTCGCCTCGACCGAGACCTTCAAGAACATCGAATATGATTTCGCGACGCTCGAGCATCGGCTGCGCGAGCTCGCCTTTCTCAATTCCGGCGTCAACATCGCCCTCTCCGACATGCGTCACGCGGTCGAGAAGCGCGAGGAGATGCACTATTCCGGCGGCGTCGAGGAATTCGTCAAATATCTCGACCGCAACAAGAAGGCGATCGTGCCGGCGCCGATCATGGTGCGCGCGGAAGCCAACGGCATCGGCGTCGAGGCGGCGTTGTGGTGGAACGACAGCTACCACGAGAACGTGCTGTGCTTCACCAACAACATCCCGCAGCGCGACGGCGGCACCCATCTCGCCGGTTTCCGCGGCGCGCTGACGCGCCAGGTCAACGGCTATGCAGAGGCCAATGCGAAAAAGGAAAAGATCGCGCTGACCGGCGACGACTGCCGCGAAGGCCTCACCGCCGTGCTGTCGGTGAAGGTGCCCGATCCAAAGTTCTCGTCGCAGACCAAGGACAAGCTGGTGTCCTCGGAAGTGCGTCCCGTGGTCGAGAACGTCCTCAACGAGGCGCTCCAGGCCTGGTTCGAGGAGCACCCGAGCGAAGCCAAGATGATCGTCGGCAAGGTGATCCAGGCCGCCGCCGCGCGTGAGGCCGCGCGAAAAGCCCGCGAGCTGACGCGCAAGAGCCCGCTCTCGGTCTCCTCGCTGCCCGGCAAGCTCGCCGACTGCCAGGAGAAGGATCCGGCCAAATCCGAGCTCTTCATCGTCGAGGGTGACTCGGCAGGCGGCAGCGCCAAGCAGGGCCGCAACCGCGAATTCCAGGCGGTGCTGCCGCTGCGCGGCAAGATCCTCAACGTCGAACGCGTCCGCCCCGACAAGATGCTGTCGTCGGAGCAGATCGGCACGCTGATCACCGCGCTCGGCACCGGCATCAGCGACGAATTCTCGGTCGAGAAGCTGCGCTATCACAAGATCATCGTGATGACGGACGCCGACGTCGACGGCGCCCACATCCGCACGCTGCTGCTGACCTTCTTCTACCGGCAGATGCGCGACATCATCGACGGCGGCTATCTCTACATCGCCCAGCCGCCGCTCTATAAGGTTTCCCGCGGCAAGTCCGAGCAGTATCTGAAGGACGAACGGGCGCTGGAAGACTATCTGATCGATGCCGGCTTGGATGACTGCGTCTACATTCCCGGCACCGGCGGCGACCGCACCGGCCGCGATTTGCGCTCGCTGGTCGAGGACGCCCGCGTGGTCCGCAGCATCCTGCGCAACCTGCACAGCCGCTATAACCGCAAGGTGATCGAGCAGGCCGCCATCACCGGCGTGCTGAACAAATCGATCTACGGCAATCCCGAGAACGCCGCGGCCGCCGCCCAATACATTGCGAGCCGGCTGGACAATCAGGCCGAAGAGGTCGAGCGCGGCTGGATCGGGCAATACGTGGAAGGCCAGGGCTTCCTGTTCGAGCGCACCGTGCGCGGCGTCAAGGAAGCCGCTGTGATCGACGATGCCTTCCTGGGCTCGGCCGAAGCCCGCAAGCTCGACGAGTACACGACGAAGCTGCAGGACGTCTACGCCCGCTCCGGCAAGCTGCGTCGCAAGGATACCGAGCACATGGTCCATGGCCCGGTCGACCTGTTCGAGGCGGTGACCGAGGCCGGCCGCAAGGGCATCTCGCTGCAGCGCTACAAAGGTCTCGGCGAGATGAACCCGGAGCAGCTCTGGGAGACGACGCTGGACACCGACGTGCGCTCGCTGCTGCAGGTGAAGGTCAAGGAGGTCGACGAGGCCGACGACATCTTCACCAAGCTGATGGGCGACGTGGTCGAACCGCGCCGCGACTTCATCCAGGAACATTCGCTCAGCGCGACGATCGATATCTGAGGTTTGCTTCGCCTCTCCCGCTTGCGGGAGAGGCCGACGCGCTCGCAGAGCGCGGCGGGTGAGGGCTTTCGCCACGCGGAGATATTCTCGGTAAATTCGACGATCCCGCTGCGGAAGCACCCCCACCCCAGCCCTTCCCCGCAAGCGGGAGAGGGAGCGCACCACCTTCACCGCAACACCACCACCTGAACCTCCCCACCTGCCATCGCGACAAAATGACGTAGCCGGCACTGGAAGAGGTCCGAACGAATGTTGTCGACTTTAGCTGGCCAGCGCCAAATGTTCGTGCAGCAGGCCTTCGAATTGGCCGAGCTCTTCGGTTTGGAAACCCGCAATAAGTACCGCATCTGCGATCAAAATGGTCGCGATCTGCTCTATGCGGCTGAACAGCAAAAGGGACTTCTCGGCTTCTTGGGGCGCCAAGTATTTGGACATTGGCGCTCTTTCGAGATCCATTTTTTCGACAACACCCGACAGACGGTCATGCGCGGGGTTCATCCCTTCCGCTGGTTCTTTCAGTGTCTGGAACTGCATTCGCGCGACGGCCGGCTCATCGGAACGATCGAGCGTCAGTTTTCGATTCTCACCAAGACATTCCATGTGATCGATGCGCAGGGGAGAGTGGTGCTCGAGGTCAGTTCGCCATTTTGGCGCGTGTGGACGTTCCCGTTCATGCGTGGAGCGAACGAGCACGCGCGCGTCGCGAAAAAATGGTCCGGCCTTGCCTCCGAACTGTTTACGGACCGCGATAGTTTTCTCGTGGAATATCTAGACCCCGGCCTGACGGAAGATGAGCGAGCGCTGGTTCTTGCCGCTGCGATCTACATCGATCTGATGTATTTCGAAGTCAAAGGCGAGGGCGGCGTCATCAACTTGTTCCGCAATTGAAGCGCGGCGGACCTCTCTCGCTTGTCCACCGCAGCTCCCTGAACCGACCCACAAGGCCAATTCCGGCCGGGAAGTGTCACGCTATGACCGCCTCTGCAACGACCAGTTCCGCCGCGTCGTCCCGCCGCCTCGGCGTGATCGGTAGCATCGTCGGCGTGCTGGCGCTGATCGCGGCCGTGTTGCCGCATTGGGTCATACCTGCGATCTACCCGCCACCGCCGGCGGACAAAGTGATCGTCGACACCGGCCATCGACTGAAGGATCGCCTGATCGCACGCGTCAAGGGCGTCGAGTACCAGGCCCCGCCGCGGGAGAAGTCGACGGGGAGCCAATTGAGGGAGGCGTCCTCGATCGCTGCGATCTCGCTCGGCCTGCTTGCCATCCTGCTCTCGGTCCTCGCGCTGGTGTTTCGCGAAGAGCGGCTGCTGGCCGGCGTCGCGGCCGCGCTTGGGGCCGGCGCCATTGCCGTCGAAATCTCCTTCCTGGCCATGGGCGTGCTGATGCTGATCGTCATCCTTTATGTGGTGGCGAATGTTATCGGTCTGTTCTAAACGCGGGTCCGACGGGTTTCCTCGGCCGCCGAGTGGCCTTCCACCGCAACAAGTGCGGAATTGCTCCCCTGCTCAATTCTTTGTAGTTTCCGCCCGAAACAGGCCCGCCCACCCAACAAGACAGCGAGAACCCCGTGGCGCCCATCCAATACATCGTCGAGGGCGGTCACCGGCTCTCGGGCTCGATCGAGCCGTCCGGCAACAAGAATTCGGCGCTGCCGATCATCGCCGCGGCGCTGCTCACCGAGCATCCGGTGACGCTGGAGAATGTGCCGCGCATCCGCGACACCGAGACGCTAGTCGAGCTGATCCGCTCGGTCGGCGCGGCGGCGGAATGGACCGGGCGCAACACGCTTCACATCCATGCCAAGAGCATCCGCGCCGCCGATCTCGACCCTGAGCTGTGCGTGCGCATCCGCGCCTCGATCCTGCTCGCGGGCCCCCTGCTGGCGCGCTGCGGCGAGGTGATGCTGCCGCCGCCCGGCGGCGACGTCATCGGCCGCCGCCGCCTGGACACCCATGTGCTGGCGCTGGAGCAGCTCGGCGCCAGGGTCACCGCGACCGACCGGCTCGAATTCCGCGCGCCCAAGCTTGCCGGCGCGGACGTGTTCCTGGACGAGCCGAGCGTCACCGCGACGGAGAACGCGCTGGTGGCGGCCGTCGCCGCCGACGGCGTCACCCATTTGCGCAACGCGGCCTCCGAGCCGCATGTGCAGGATCTCGCCAACTTCCTGGTCGCGCTCGGTGCGAAGATCGAGGGCATCGGCACCAACACCATGATCATTCATGGGCCGGCAACGCTGGGAGAAGCGACCTATCGGATCCAGCCCGACCATATCGAGGTCGGCTCGTTGATCGGGCTTGCCGCCGTGACGCGCTCGCCGCTTCGCATCACGCGCGCCGGCGTCGAGCATCTGCGCTCGATCCGCATGGGTTTCGAGCGGCTCGGCATCGTCTGCCGCGTCGAGGGCGACGATCTGATCGTGCCGGCGAACCAGACGCTGAAGATCCAGGACGATTTCGGCGGCCACGTGCCGAAGCTGGAAGACCAGCCCTGGCCAGCCTTCCCGGCCGATCTGATGTCGATCGCGATCGTCACCGCCACGCAATGCGAGGGCGTGATCCTGATGTTCGAGAAGATGTTCGAATCCAGGATGTTCTTCGTCGACAAGCTGATCGCGATGGGCGCGCGCATCGTGCTGTGCGACCCGCACCGCGCCATCATCGCAGGGCCCAGCCGCCTGCACGGCGCGACCATGACCTCACCCGACATCCGCGCCGGCATGGCGATGCTGCTGGCCGCGGTGTGCGCCCAGGGCACCTCCACCATCAACAACGCCGACCAGATCGAGCGCGGCTATGAGCGCATCGAGGAACGGCTGAACGCGCTGGGCGCGAAGATCACGCGCGTGCCGGAGCGGAAGGGCTGAGGTTCGCCCTCATCCCAACCACAGTATCGTAGGGTGGGCAAAGCGAAGCGTGCCCACGCTTCTGTTGCAATATTGACGAGGTGGTGGGCACGGCGCAAACGCGCCTTTGCCCACCCTACGAGACCGAGCTAGCGGATAGAGCACCTCACCTCTCGTTCTCACGGGCCATGTTTTCGTCGCGCGGCCATGCTAATGAGCCGCCATGCTCGACACCGTGCAACATCGATCGCAGCCGCAAGCCGGCGTGCCGCAAAACCATCTCGCGCAGGAATTCGTCGAGACACTGCGGCTGGCCGTGCCGATGATGCTGACGCAGCTCGGGCAGATCGCGATGATCACGACCGATCTCGCGCTGATCGGACGGCTTGGCGAGGATGCGGTGGCCGCGGCGGCGCTGGCGCACACGGTCTATTTCGTCAGCTTCACCTTCGGGCTCGGATTGATGGCTGCGGTGTCGCCGCTGGCCGCGCAGGCGTTTGGCGCCGGAGACGTCAGGCTGATCCGCCGCTCCTTGCGCGTCGGCCTGTGGGTCGCATTGCTGATCTCGCTGCCGATGATGGCCTCGCCGCTCTATGGCGAGCGGATCCTGCTCGCGCTCGGACAGGCGCCGCAGTCGGCCGCCCTGGCGCAGCGCTACCTCAACGGCCTGGCCTGGGGCATCGCGCCGGCGCTCGGCTTCATCGCGCTGCGCAGCATGATGAGCGCGGTGAACCGGCCGCAGCCGCCGCTGTGGATCACGCTCGCGGCGATTCCGGTCAATGCCGCGCTGGTCTATGCCCTGATCCACGGCCTGTTCGGCCTGCCGGAGCTCGGCCTGTTCGGCGCCGGACTTGCGACCACGATCGTCAACCTCGGCACGTTCATCGCCGTGCTCGCCATCGCAGGGCTGTGCAAGCCGTTTTCGGACTACCGCCCGCTCGCCCGCCTGTGGCGGATCGATTGGCCCCTGATGCGCCAGCTGATTGCGATCGGCGCGCCGATCTCGTTTTCGCTGCTGCTGGAATATGGCCTGTTCTCCTCGGCGGCGCTGCTGATGGGGTTGATCTCGACCGCTGCGATTGCCGCGCATCAGATCGCGCTGCAGATCACCGCCGTGCTGTTCATGGTGCCGCTCGGCATCGGCATGGCGGCCACCGTGCGGGTCGGCCACGCCTACGGCCGCGGCGAGCCGGCGGCGGTGAAGCGCGCCGGGCTCGTCGCCGCCGTGCTCGGCATGGCGCTCGTCTCCGCCCTGACGATCGCCATCATCCTCGGCCGCTATCAGCTGGGCCGGCTGTTCTTCGGCAGCGGCGAGGCGAGCGCGGCCACCATCGAGCTGACCGCAACGCTGCTGCTGGTCGGCGCCACCTTCTTCATCGCCGACGGCCTGCAGACCATCATGGGCGGCGCGCTGCGCGGCATCAACGATACGAGAATGACGCTGCTGTTCGCGGCAATCGGCTACTGGGGCATCGCCTTTCCCATCGCCTGGGTACTGGCCTTCAACGCCGGGCTCGGCGCGGTCGGCGTCTGGGTCGGGTTTTCGCTCGGGACGTTCGTTTATGCCGGGCTCTTGATCTTGCGCTTCCGGATGCTGACGCGCAGACTGGCGGGATGAACGGGACCGTCCGCGAAGTCACGCCCGAGGTCGATGCCATCACGCTGCTGGCAGGCGCGCAATTCGTCGACGCGTTTCGCGTCGAGATCGGCGCAGCGACGGTGAATGCCCGCGAGGCCTGCACCCGGATGGTGCTGCATGGACCGCGCTGGATCGACGTGCTGCTGCGCCTGCGCAACATTCTGGTGACGCCGTTCGGGCTGAAGACATCGGGCGAAGGCGCACCGGCTCCGCACGGATTGATCGGCCTGTTTCCGGTGGTCGACGAAACGCCCGAGCGTCTGGTCGCGGGCTTCGACGATTACCACCTCGACTTCCGCATCGTGGTCGATGTTGCAGGAGGTGCCACAAGCCGGCAGGTGACCTCGACCACGCTGGTGCGGACGCATAATCTTCTGGGCCGAACCTACCTCGCCCTCATCACACCCTTCCACAAGCTCGTCGTCCGCGCCATGATGGGGCGGATCGTGGAGCCGGCGCGATGACGCTGTCCGTCGACCTGTTCTTCTCCTTCCGCAGCCCTTTCAGCTATCTGGCGCTGCCGAAGACGCTGAAGCTCGTCGAAGACTACGATCTCGCGGTCAACCTGCGGCCGGTCTATCCGCTCGCGGTCCGCGTGCCCGGCTTCTTCAAGAAGGCCAGCCCGAACTTCATTCGCTATGTGGTGCTCGACAGCACGCGCGTGGCGCAGCACGAGGGCATTCCGTTCCGCTTTCCCCGGCCCGATCCGATCGTGCAGGACAAGACGACGTTCGATGTCGCGGCCGAGCAGCCCTACATCCACCGCCTGACCCGCCTGGGCGCCATGGCGCAGCTCGAGGGACGCTCGCTCGCATTCACCTCCGCGATCGCGCGCGTGCTGTGGGACGGCTCGGTGGCGGGCTGGAACGAAGGCGATCATCTCGCGCGCGCCGCCGAGAGCGCCGGCTTCGACCTCGCCGCGATGGATGAAGCGATCAGCGCCGACGCGGATCGCTACGAGCAGGTGATCGCCGGAAACGAGAAGGATCACGCCGCCTCCGGCCATTGGGGCGTGCCGACCTTCGTATTCGAGAACGAGCCGTTCTTCGGCCAGGACCGCATCGATCTCTTGCTCTGGCGCATGCAGGGCAAGGGGCTGACGAAGCGTCCGGGCCGACATTGACGAACACCGCCCGTGTTCAGCCCACCGGCCCCGGGGTCCAATTGTCCCCTGCAAGCGGACTCACTCTCACATCGGGAATGACCCCGAGGTCCATGCTTGGATCGAAATGGCGCATCGTCCGCTCATTGAGGTCAATGATGCGGCCAGGTCTTAGTGGCCCCACGTCATTTATCTTGACGATGACCTTCTTGCCCACGGCTTCGACGAGGGCATATTTCGGCCTCGCGCCAAATTGAACCCCACCGAATTTGCGACGCAAGCTCGTCTTGATGGCAGCCGTCCAGGCAGAGGGATCATAACGCTCGCCGGTGGCTGTCTTCGGACCGCCCTCCTCCTTGCCGGGCTTGAACGGATTGTATGTGGACGCCGCGCCAACGATCGCATCGCCGGAGGCGGCATCGACGACGTCACTTGAGTGATCCCCGCGTGTTTCACTTCGAGCAACGGCAACAGAGAAGGCGAGCGCAACCAGGGCGCCGCAAATTGCGGCGCTCGAGCGGAATAGCATCATAAGTCCTGTGATTTTTTGGATTGTCCGGTTCCAGAACCGCAAACGTGGTCAAGCGAACGCAGAAGCGTTCATGAACTTGCGCCAATCGTTTTGCGGATTCGAGCCAACCCCTGGCTACGGAACCGTCGTGGGAACCGGGGTGGTCCTCACGTAGTGTTTTAGCTTCACACCGACTAAGACAGAGATTGCGTCAGCAGCATGACCCGATGGAACCTTGCGCGCGCATCGTCTCAAGGGTCGCAGGCAGTCGATCAGAGCAAGCCGCACGACATGCGCATTGCTGTCGAAAGCCGACGTTTACGAGAACGCGCCGAACTCACTCCGCAACGCGCGCGGACTTGTCGGCCGAGGCCTCCGACCATTCGCCGACGACGCGATCGAGGTCGCAGAGATTCTGGTGCATCTGCTCCAGCGAGAAGCCGAGTGCGAAGAAGCGTTCGGCAGTGTCGCCGGGCTGACCGCGGATCAGGCCGTCGTGGCGGACGGCGGCGACCGCTTCGGCGTAGTGCTGAAGCGCGACATGGACGGGATGGATCGGCGGCGCGCCGGCGCCTTCGCGCAAGGCCGCCGCGGCCGACCGCAAGAAGCGTGCGATCACGGCCGACACTTCCGTCAGCGGAGCTGCGAGCCGCGTCTGCACCTCGATCGGCAACGGCACCACGGTGGCGCGGCCGATCATCACGACGTCATGGCGCAGGCGCAGGACGGTGCGCAACAGCGGCCCGGTGTCCGGACCGCTCGACAGCCGTGCGGCGCGCTCGCGCTCGGCTTCAGCGCCGATCGCAGTGAGACCAACCATCGCGGTGCCGATCCCGTCCTGGATCCGGTGTAGCGCGTCGTTGTCGCGGCCGCGGGTGAGGCCCGCGAGCAGCTCGGTGAACGCGTCCGCGATCAGCTCGAGCAGGATCGCGGCGCTGGCACGGATCTGCCGCACCGCGCGCGAGGGCAGCACCAGGAACGAGACCAGCAATCCCGTAATGGCGCCGACCGCGACCTCGCTGACGCGATCGATCGCCGAGGTCATGGGATCGGAGTGATGCATGGTCGGAACCAGGAGCACGATCACGGCGGTCACGGTGGCGGCGCTGAGGCTCGGATTGATCGCGGCGATGAAGGCGAGCGGCGCGACCGAGAGCACCAGCAGGCCGAGCAGGCCTGCCTCGCTGGAATAAGGAATCAGGATCGCGATGGCGCCGCCATAGATGGCGCCGCCGATGGTGCCGAGCATGTAGTCGCGCGTCGCTTTCAACGAGCGGCCGACGCTCATCTGGGTCACGATCAGCGAGGTCAGCACCGCCCAGAGCGGCAATAGCAGATGCAGCGCGGTGGCCAGCGCATAGGCCGCGGTCGCGGCCACCGTGACCCGGATCGCCAGCCCGAGTTGCGTCCGCCGCGACCTGATCCGCTCCCACACCTGTCCTGCGAATGCCATCGTCAGACGTCCCAATCTTCTCGGGCCAAGCAAAAGCATGGCTGATGCCCGCGGCCCCAAGGCCGCTTGAAAGGCCAAATCAGCCCGCCTAACTTGCGCGCCAAAACGAGGAAACACGATGGCCCACGAAACCGCAACGCTCGCCGCCTATGTCTTCAACCTGAAATACCAGGATATTCCGGCCGAAGTGCTGGACCGCGCCAAGGTGCTGACGCTGGACTTCCTCGGCAGCGCGATCCGGGCCAGGCGCGAGGCGGAGTCGACCCCGTCGATGCTGAAAATGCTGGAGGCGCTGGCGCTCGACACCAAGGGCGAATCCACCGTGTTCGGCGACTCCAAGACCTGGACGCCCGCGGTCGCGGCGCTGCTCAATGGCGCACTCGGCCATTCCCTCGACTTCGACGACACCCACGCGGATTCCTCGCTGCATCCGAGCGCGCCGGTCGTTCCGGCTGCCTTCGCCGTCGGCGAGATGGTCGGCGCATCGGGCCGCGACGTGCTGACCGCGATCGTCGCGGGTTATGAGGTCTGCTGCCGGCTCGGCAACGCACTCGACCCGACCTCGCATTATGCGCGCGGCTTCCACCCGACCGCGACCGCCGGCACCTATGGCGCGGCGGCCGCCGCTGGCAAACTGTTCGGGCTGTCCGAGCAGCAGCTCATCGCCGCCTTCGGTGTCTCCGGCAGCCAGGCCGCCGGCTCGCTGCAATTCCTGGTCAACGGCGCCTGGAATAAGCGCTACCAGGTCGGCGCCGCCGCGATGAACGGCGTGATCGCCGCGACGCTGGCGCGCAGCGATTTCGTCGGCGCGACGGAATCAGTTGAGGGCAAGCACGGCCTGCTCGCCGGCTACACCGACGATGCACATCCGGACAAGACGGTGGCCGAACTCGGCAAGACCTACGAGACCATGAAGATCGGCGTCAAGCCGTATCCGAGCTGCCGCTATACCCATGCGGCGATCGACGCGCTGATCGCGATGCGTCGCGAGCACAATCTGACGCCCGACCAGGTCAAGCGCGTCGAGATCGGTTTGCATCGGAACGGCATCACCTTGACCGGCGATGCCGCCACCAAGCGTCATCCGACCTCGATCGTCGGCGGCCAGTTCTCGATGTTCTTCACCGGCGCACTCGCGCTCGCCCAGGGTTCTTTCGGCTGGGACGACTATAACCGCCTCGGCGATGCCGCCATCGACGCGCTCGCCGACAAGTTCGACGTGGTGCAGGACGACCGGCTCGAGATCGGCCGCACCCATCCGTTCGGCGCCCGCGTCAGCATCACGACGGACGATGGCGTGCATGAGCGGCTCTATGCGGACCCGTCCGGCGAGCCGAATTCGTTCCCGGACGCGCAGGCGATGCAGCAGAAATTCCTGACGCTGGCGCGCCCCGTGCTGAACGCGCGCGCGGAGAAATTCGCGGATGCGATCATGACGCTGGAGCGTTTCGACCGCGTGGCCAAGGCGACGGAATTGGGGCGGTAGAAGCGACGACTCTTTCCTTCCCTTCTCCCCTTGTGGGAGAAGGTGGCGCGAAGCGCCGGATGAGGGGTACGTCTCCGCGCAATCAACTGCATGGGAGGCGTGCGGAGAGAGACCCCTCACCCGTCTCGCCGCTACGCGGCGAGCCACCCTCTCCCACAAGGAGAGAGGGGAAGTAGCGCCAAGCTCTACTTTCAATTCACCCCCGCCAGCTTCCCCTTCTCGCGCGTCGCGGCCACCACATCCCGCACCAGATCGAACACGCCATCGGCCCCCAGCGGCCCGTTCGGTGAGCGGCCGAGCCGTACGATCACCAACTTCTCCGACGGGATCATAATCGCGTACTGCCCGATCGTGCCCTTGGCGAAGAAGGCATCGCGCGGCCAGTCGTGCGCGATGCGAAACTTTGCACCAATGCTGCCGCCCTGGTTGGTCCAGAAGCCGGCGCCGATGCCGACCCAGGCATTTGGCGTGGCCGTGGCCGAATAGGTCACCCAGCCCTCGGGCAGGATACGCTTGCCCCCGGTTACGCCGTCGTTGAGATAGAGCTGGCCGAAGCGCGCCCAGTCACGCGCAGAGGCCAGCATTTCGCCGGAGCCCTCGATCATGCCTGAAGCGTCGAGCTGAAGCGTGACGTTGACCATGCCGAGTGGCGCGAACAATTCGCGGCGTGCGAAGCGGAGCGCATCGGCAGGCTTGCCGCCAGCGGCATCCCGCAGCAGATGCGCGAGGACGAGAAAGTTGCCGTCGTGATAATTCCACGCCGTGCCCGGCGCGGTCGCAAGCGGCGCGCGCTCGGCAAAGCTGGCCATATCGTCTTCGGCGTATTTCATGGTGTTGACCGGTTCCAGCGCGGAGCCGAGCGAGGCCTCCAGCGAGCTTCCGAGCGCAATGCCTGCGGTGTGACGCAGCAATTGATCGACGGTGATGGGATGACGCGGATCATCCGGATTTTGCCAGGCAGCGATGGGTGCGGGACCGTCGAGCTTCAACTTGCCCTGGCGCACCAGAATGCCTGTCAGCGCTGACATCACCGACTTCGTCATGGAGAAACCGAGCAGTTGCGTCTCCGGCCCGATGCCGTCGGCATAGCGCTCGGCGATGATGCGGCCGGCCTTCATCACGACGATCGCGCGGGTGCGACGATAGGGCGGCTGCGCGGGCTCGGCGAAGGCGCGGTCGAGCGCGGCTGCCAGGCCGCCACTCTGCGGCGGCACGATCCCCGGGCCGGCGATCTCAGGGAGCAGCGCGGGCTGCCTGTCGTCAGGCGGCAACGCGACATCGGCGATCCCCTGCCCGTGCTCGAGCGTACAACCAAGTCCCTCGCGATAGACGGCATGGCTGCGGCCGATTCCGAACAGGGACACCGTGACATCCTTGCGCGTGCGATCGACCCGAAGATCCATCGCCCAGGTGAGCAGACCCGCGCCCGGCATCGCGTCGGTGGTCTCGGCGAGGTCGCGCATGAGATCGAGGCCGGAGACGAATATCTCCGAGCAGAGCGTGTGGGCGATGAAGCCGGTCGCAACCTTCGGCGCGTCGCGGGCGCGTGCGGCGCCGAGCGCGAGGCCGGCACAGGCAATGGTGGTGGTGAGGAGAATGATCTTGCGGCGGCGGGTCACGGGCTTTCTCCGGCTTTGGGGCGAGTGCGGGAGAGCAGGCCGGAGGCGGGCGATACGCGCTCGCCGGATTTGGAAAACGACCTCGTCGAAACTGATCGAGGCTAGTCGATTTCGGAATTCTTACGTGATTTCAAAGGTCTAAAAATCTAGGCCGCATTCACCTTCAGCCGCCGATATTCCGTCGGCGTCACCCCAGTCACCGCCTTGAAAGCGCGATTGAACGGGCCGAGCGACTGGAAGCCGGCATCCATCGCGATGGTGATGACGGGGACCTCGGCCTGGGCGGGATCGGCGAGCGCCGCCTTGGCCTCCTCGATCCGGTGATTGTTCAGGAACACATTGAAGTTGCGATAACCGAGCCGCTGGTTGATCAGCCGGCGCAGCCGGTATTCCGGAATTTTCAGCCGACCCGCCAGCACGCCGATGGTGATGTTCTCCTGACGATAGATCCGCTCGTCCGCCATCAGCCGCATCAGGGCGTCGATGAGTTTTTGATCGGCGGATTCATCGGCCGCGGGCTGACTGAAAACAACCGGCGGGGCGGGCGCCACCGCGGCCGGAAACAGATCCGCCCCATCGATGCGCATCATGGCATAGACGATCGCCGCGACGGTGCAGGCGAGCACGCCGGCATTGATGGTTTCGGCGACATCGCCGACGTGGTGGCCGACGACGGCGATCTGGAGCACCGCGTTCAGCCCGCCATAGAGCGCGATTGCACAGACGACGAAGACACGAGCGCTGCGGCGGCGCTCGACCAGGTCAGCCGGCCAGGAGGCGATCATCTGCCCGACCGCAAGGGCGATGAAACCGAGCACGATCAGATTGATCACCGTCACCGAGAAGCGCACATGGCCGCTGGGTGCAATCCAGACGCAGCCTGCGAAGCTGAAGGCCGTCACCAGCGCCCAGACCCATCCGTGCCACCAGCGGAGGCGAAACTCGTCGTCGAACAGGGAGCGTGTGAACAGCCAGAACACTACGATGGTGCCAGTCGACAACGCGATCAGCGGTGCATGCCAGAGCGCGATCGGCGAGGTGACATCCACCGAATAGCTCACCGCATGCGCGGCCGAGCTGAGCGCGAAGGCGGCGCCGAGGCGGGCTGCCAGCACGTTGCGAAAGTCGTGCAACAGCGACGCCGCCAGCATCAGTAGCAGCGCAACGCTGGCAGCGCGGAAGGCGAGCTCGGTTGCGGCAAGGGTCATCGGCTGGGGCGAACGGGAGTGGTCGGAACCAGCCGAACATCGTTCGTTGGCGTTATTTTTTCAAGGACCATCCTTACTCACAACTGTCAGCGCCCGGTTTCACAGATCGTAGGGTGGGCAAAGCGAAGCGTGCCCACCGCTTCTTCTCGATCAGAGAAAGATGGTGGGCACGGCGCTAGCGCGCCTTTGCCCACCCTACGGCTCGATGCACCGCTTTCGCGGAGCATGACAGCGGAGTATGTGGAGCTATTGCCCCCGGCGACGGCTCCCGGCCTTTGTCGCGACGGCGACGTCAAATCCTGCTACGATCGCGCTCGCTTAATACGGAAGGAATCCACCATGAGCTGGCAACCCTCGAACGATCCCGTGCTCGGCGATCCCATGTCCTGCGATGCGCTCGATCTCGTCATCGTGCCGCGCACGCGCGATCTCGGCGACGGATTCGCGGTGCGGCGTGCGCTGCCGCATGGCAAGCGGCAGATGGTCGGGCCCTTCATCTTCTTCGACCATTTCGGCCCCGTCCAGTTCGTCTCCGGCAAGGGCATGGACGTGCGGCCGCATCCGCATATCGGACTTGCCACCGTCACCTATCTGTTCGATGGCGCGATCATGCATCGCGACAGCGAGGGCAACGTCCAGGAGATCGCGCCCGGCGCGATGAACCTGATGACGGCCGGGCGCGGCATCGCGCATTCCGAGCGCACGCCCGAAGCGCAGCGCGCCTCGGGCCAGAAAATGCTGGGCCTGCAAAGCTGGATCGCGCTGCCGGCGGGATCGGAAGAGATCGCGCCGTCGTTCCAGCATTACGGCGCCGGCGATTTGCCGATGATCTCCGAGCGCGATTTCACCGCGCGGGTGATCGCAGGCACGTCGTTCGGCATCACGTCGCCTGTGGCGATGGTGTCGCCCTGGTTCTACACCGAGGTCACGGCCGCCGCCGGCGCGAGCGTGCCGCTCGATCCCGATCATGAGGAGCGCGCGATCTATATCGTCGACGGCGAGGTCGAGATCGCAAACGAGCGTTACGAGGCGCCGCGACTGCTGATCTTCCGCCCGGGCGACCGCATCACCGTGAAGGCGCTGAAAGCGACCCGGATGATGTTTCTCGGCGGCGATGCGCTGGAGGGGCCGCGCCACGTCTGGTGGAATTTCGTATCCTCCAGCAAGGAGCGGATCGAGCAGGCCAAGCAGGACTGGAAAACCGGCCGTTTCGCTGCAGTTTCGCAGGAACATGAGTTCATTCCGCTGCCGGAATAGGCTAACCCGGTTGCCGGCCGTGCTGTCCAGTGCGGCCGGATATCCTGCCTGAAAGCCAAGTCTGCGAAAGCTTTGCGATGACCACCATGCTCTCCAGCGACCTGCCCCTGACCAAGATCGGACGCGGCAAGGTGCGCGATATCTACGCCGTCGACGACGACCGCCTGCTGCTTGTCACCACCGACCGCATCAGCGCCTTTGACGTGGTGATGGGCGAGACCATCCCGATGAAGGGCGCGGTGCTGACGCAGATCAGCGCGTTCTGGTTCGGCAAGCTGGAAGGCGTGGCGCCGCATCATATGATCAGCGCCGATACCGACGAGATCATCGCGGCCGTGCCGGCGCTGAAACCGCACCGCGCCGAGATCCTTGGCCGCGCCATGCTGTGCAAGCGCACCACCGTATTCCCGATCGAGTGCGTGATCCGCGGCTATATCTCAGGCTCGGCCTGGAAGGAGTACGCTGCCAGCGGCACGCTCGCGGGCGAGAAGCTGAAGGCCGGCCTCGTCGAGAGCGAGAAGCTCGAGCCTTCGATCTTCAGCCCGGCGACCAAGGCCGAGACCGGCCACGACGAGAACATCACGATTGCGAAGATGCGCGAGGTCGTCGGCGACGAGGTCGCCTACACGCTGGAGAGCATGACCCGCGCGATCTACACGCTCGGCGAGGAGCTGGCGCGCGAGCAGGGCATCATCATCGCCGACACCAAGTTCGAATTCGGCCAGGACAAGGACGGCCGCATCATCCTGATCGACGAAGTCATGACGCCGGATTCCTCGCGCTTCTGGGCGGTCGATGCCTACAAGCCCGGCCAGCCGCAGGCGAGCTTCGACAAGCAGCCCCTACGCGACTATCTCGACGTCGAGCGCCGTGCCGGCCGCTGGAACGGCGACGCCCCGCCGCCGCCGCTGCCGGCAAGCGTGGTGGACGCGACCAGCAAGCGCTATCTGGAGGCGTATCGGCGGGTGACGGGCACGGAGCTGAAGATCTAGGCGCGATTGCTGCCGCACGCCCCGCCTCCTACGTCGGCCGTCATTCACACTTCGCTGTCGTCCCGGACAAGCGTAGCGCAGATCCGGAACCGTCCGACGAGCAGAGAATTCGGATTTAAGTGGAACTCGTCCTTAGGGCGGTGCTTTGGCTCCATCTGGGCTACGATCTCGACTCCATTGATCCAGATCAAACCGGGAGCCAACGATAAAAGGAAGCTGATCACCTCGGCTTGATACAACAACGAGGGAGATTGCCATGAGGCTGGTCGGCATCAAGCGAACGCTACTTTTTGCAGCCGTTCTGGGCTGCGGAATTTTCGGCTCGACCCAATGGTCGAACGACGCCGGCACCGTGTTCGGCGTTTCAAGCGCCGAAGCCAGGGTCGGCCGACCGGCAACTCCCGCGAGCGTTGCCGGCGTTGCACGCCGAACCACGCGGCGCGCGGTCGTCGGTGGCGCGGCTGTGGGTGCGGCAGCTGCCGGCGCAGCATGCGTCCGCGTCTATGTGAACGGCGCCTACGTGTGCCGCTGATGCCTTCGCGCCGGCGAGTCCAAATCGCCGGCGCGGGAGCCTCGATTGCCGGTCACACCCCCGCCATCATCACGTATTTGATCTCGACATATTCTTCCATGCCGTGACGTGAGCCTTCACGTCCCAGGCCGCTTTCCTTGACGCCGCCGAACGGCGCGACTTCCGTGGTGATGAGACCGGTGTTGACGCCGACCATGCCGGACTCCAGCGCTTCGGCGACGCGCCAGACGCGGCCGAGATCGCGGGAGTAGAAGTACGACGCCAGGCCAAACGGCGAGGCGTTGCACATCGCGACCACGTCGGCTTCGTCCTTGAAGCGGATCACCGGCGCGAGCGGGCCGAAGGTTTCCTCCTGCGACACCAGCGAGTCCGACTTGACGTCGGCCAGCACGGTGGGTTCGAAGAACGAGCGGCCGAGCTCGCTGCGCTTGCCGCCGGTCACGACCTTGGCGCCGCGCTTCACCGCATCAGCAATGTGGCGCTCGACCTTGTCGACCGCCTTCAGGTTGATCAGCGGGCCCTGCGTGACGCCGCTCTCGGTGCCGTCACCGATCTTCATCGCGGCGACCTTCTTCGAGAGCTTCTGCACGAACTCGTCGTAGATCTTGTCCTGGGCGTAGAGGCGGTTGGCGCAGACGCAAGTCTGACCCATGTTGCGATATTTCGAGACGATGGCGCCTTCGACCGCAGCGTCGATATCGGCGTCGTCGAACACCACGAAGGGCGCATTGCCGCCGAGCTCGAGGCCAAGCCGCTTCACGCCAACGGAGGCCTGCTGGTAGAGGATCTTGCCGACCGCGGTCGAGCCGGTGAAGCCGACGAAGCGCACCGCCGGATGCTCGCACAGCACCTTGCCGATCGGCGGGGCGTCCCCGGTGATGATGTTGAGCACGCCCTTGGGGATTCCGGCCTTCTCGGCAAGCACGGCCAGCGCCAGGGCCGACAGCGGCGTCTCGTTGGCGGGCTTGAGCACCACGGTGCAACCGGCGGCGAGCGCCGGGGAGACCTTGCGGGTGATCATCGAGTTCGGGAAATTCCACGGCGTGATCGCGCCGCAGACGCCGATCGGCTGCTTGATCGCGAGCAGCCGCGCGTCGGGCCGCTGCGTCGGAATGGTCTCGCCGTAGACGCGGCGGGCTTCCTCGGCGAAGAACTCGATATAGGCCGCGCCGATATCGACCTCGCCGAGCGCTTCCGAGAGCGGCTTGCCCTGCTCAGAGGTCAGGATCAGCGCGAGATCCTCGCGGTTGGCGATGATCAGCTCGAACCATTTGCGCAGGATGTTGGAGCGCTGCTTGGCGGTGTGCTTGGCCCAGGCCGGAAAGGCACGCTGAGCGGCCTCGACCGCCTTGGTGGTATCGTCGGCACCAAGCTGCGGGACTTTTGCAAGCTCGACGCCGGTCGCGGGATTGTTGACGGCAAAGACCGGCGTGCCGACCCAGGTGCCGTCGATGTAGCAGGCCTCCTTCAGGAGCGAGGGGTCTTTCAACCGGTCGCGCAGGGTGGCGGTGGCTTGCGTGGCGCGTGCGGCAGCGGGCGGTGTCATGGCGTTACTCCTCGAACGATCATTTCGGGGCGATCGGATCGGCCGGAATATAGGGACATGCAGCGCGCAATGCACCGTCCCACAACGCACATCTGATGGGAGCTAAACCGGCAGCGGCCTTAGGCCGCGCCGCTCATATAGGTCTCGCGGCGACCGATCATGCGTTCGGCCGCGGCCTTGGCGTCGGCCTTCGACGAGGTTGCGCAGGTACGATATTCGAGATCGGGAACGACGGACGGGTTGCGGCGGCCGAACCAGTTCTTGGAGCCCACCGGCAGCAGCGCCAGCGCCTGCGCCAGATTGTCGACTGCACCGAAGGAATAGAGCGCGCCGGTCCCGGCGATCCGCACCTCGTAGATCCCAGGCGAAATCGGCGCCTCCAGGTTCTCGCCCCGTCCGGGACGGGGATAGCGCTTCCATTCGCTCCAGGTCGAAATCATCTGAGGTCCCCCTCGCGGCCGCTCGGCGACCGCCCAATTTGCATCAAGTCTTAACGTCGGCCGTCGATTGGCCGAGTGCTGAACGCCGCAACGCACAAAATGTTTCAAGTGCTTCAAACACAGGAATCATATCGCCAGCGCCCATTCACGGTCACGGCGAGATGCGGTCATCCACCGCAGATTGTGACGGAGTGTTGCCGTTCGGCCTGCTTGTCGTCCTGCGTGGGGCACGGACCGTCAAGTCACGACATCGCGACCGAAGCGGGCATCTGGACGCGCTTGCCGCGCGGAGCGTGCGGGAGGACAATCGATCACTGCCAACAATAATCAAACTCGAGGAAACGCCATGCAAAGCAAAGCTGAGATCGACGAGATTCTGCGTCAGAAGAGCGACGCCAAGGAGATCCCCGGCGTCGTCGCCATCGCCGCCAGCGGTAACGACGTGCTGTATCAGGGCGCGTTCGGCAAGCGCGACCTGTCCAAGCCCGACGCGATGACAGCGGACAGCGTGTTCTGGATCGCCTCGATGACGAAGGCGGTGACATCGGCGGGCGCGATGCAGCTGGTCGAGCAGGGCAAGCTGTCGCTGGATGCGCCGATCGGCGACGTGCTGCCCGATCTCGCCAATCCGCAAGTGCTCGAGGGCTTCGATGCCAAGGGCGAGGCGAAGCTACGGCCGGCCAAGGGGCCGATCACGCTGCGCCAGCTGATGACCCACACCGCCGGCTTCTGCTACAACATGTGGAACGGCGATCTGGCGGTCTATCTCGACAAGAACGGCATTCCCGCGATCACCACCTGCCAGAACGCGGCGCTGAAGACGCCTGTCATGACCGATCCCGGCACGCGCTGGGAATACGGCACCAACATCGATTTCGTCGGCAAGGCCGTGGAAGCCGTCAGCGGCAAGCGGCTGGACGCCTACCTGCGCGACAATCTTTTCGCGCCGCTGGGCATGAGCGACACGGCGTTCAAGATCACCGACAACATGCGCAAGCGCCTCGTCGGCATGCACGCGCGCGGCGAGGACGGGCAGCTCGCATCGATCCCGTTCGAGCTCGAGCAGAATCCGGAATTCCACATGGGTGGCGGCGGCCTCTATTCGACCGCAGCCGACTACATCAAATTCACCCAGATGATCCTGAACAAGGGGAGCGGCAACGGCAACCAGGTGCTGAAGGCCGATACGATCGCCATGATGAGCCAGAACCAGATGGGCGATCTCAACATGACCAAGATGACGACGGCGGCGCCCATGTACACCAACGACGTCGATCTCTATCCGGAGCAGGTCAAGAAGTGGGGCCTCAGCTTCATGATCAACACCGCCAAGACGGCTGAAGGCCGCAGCGCCGGCAGCCTCGCCTGGGCGGGCCTTGCCAACACCTATTACTGGATCGACCCGGCGCGTGACGTCACCGGGGTGATCCTGATGCAGCTGCTGCCGTTCGCGGATGGAAAGTGCCTGGAGACATTCGCGGGCTTCGAGCGCGGGGTGTACGCCGGGCTCGATGCGGGGAGCGGGCAGAAGGCGGCCTAGCCACTTAGTATGAGGTGAGCGGCGTCGCGCGCCTTCGCCACAATCGATAACCTCGTGCCCAAGGCCATCGGCTTCAGGCACGAGGCACCAGCTTTGAGGAGACGAACTTGGCGGACGATCTGGCAGATAAAGCCGACAGCTACGTTTGCGGCATCTCGGACACGCCGCTGCTCGGCGACACCATTGGCCGCAGCCTCGACCGCGCCGTGCGGCGCTGGGGCGATCGCGAGGCACTGGTCTCGCCCAGCCACGGCGTCAGATGGACCTGGCGGGAATTCGCCGAGCGGGTCGATGCGCTCGCCGCCGGCTTTCTCGCGCTCGGGCTCGAACGCGGGGAGCGGATCGGCATCTGGTCGCTGAACCGGCCGGAATGGACGCTGACCCAATTCGCCGCCGCCAAAGCCGGCCTGATCCTTGTGACGATCAATCCGGCCTACCGCCTAAGCGAGCTCGAATTCGCCCTGAAGAAGGTCGGCTGCGCTGCAATCGTCACGGCAACCGCGTTCAAGACCAGCAACTACATGGACATGCTCAACACGCTGTTGCCGGAGCTGGCGGGCGCAAAGCCCGGACAGCTGCAGGCGGCGCGATTGCCGGCCTTGCGGATGGTGATCCAGATCGGCGGCCCGGCGGCCTCAGGCACTGTCGCGTTCGAGGAGGTCGCGCGCATGGGCCGAGCGGAGCATCGCGAAAAACTTGCCGCGCTGGGCGCTGCGCTCCAGTTCGACGACCCCGTCAACATCCAGTTCACCAGCGGCACCACGGGATCGCCAAAGGGCGTCACGCTGACCCACCACAATATCCTCAACAACGGCTATTTCACGGGACGCGCGATGCGGCTGACGGAGCAGGATCGCATCTGCATTCCGGTGCCGCTCTATCATTGCTTCGGCATGGTGATGGGCAACCTTGCCTCGGTCACGCTCGGCACCACCATGGTCTACCCGGGCGAGGGCTTTGATCCGCTGGCGACGCTGCGCGCGGTCGAGCAGGAGAAGTGCACCGCGCTGTATGGCGTGCCGACCATGTTCATCGCGGAGCTCGATCACCCCGAATTCAAGAATTTCAATTTGAAATCACTGCGCACCGGCATCATGGCCGGCGCGCCCTGCCCGATCGAGGTGATGAAGCGCGTCAACACCGAGATGAACATGCGCGAGGTCACCATCGCCTATGGCATGACCGAGACCAGCCCGGTGAGCTTCCAGAGCGCGACCGACGATCCGCTCGAGCGCCGCGTCTCCACGGTCGGCCGCATTCACCCGCACGTCGAGGTCAAGGTCGTCGATCTCGAAGGCAAAATCGTCAAGCGGGGCGAACGCGGCGAGCTCTGCACCCGCGGCTACAGCGTCATGCTGGGCTATTGGGAGGAGAAGGAAAAAACGTCCGACGTGCTCGACGCCAATGGCTGGATGCACACCGGCGACCTCGCCACCATCGATGCCGCCGGCTATTGCAACATCGTCGGCCGCATCAAGGACATGGTGATCCGCGGTGGCGAGAACCTTTACCCGCGCGAGATCGAGGAGTTTTTGTACCGTCACCCCAAGATCCAGGACGTGCAGATCTTTGGCGTCGCCGACACCCGCTACGGCGAGGAGCTCTGCGCCTGGATCCGCGTCAGGCCGGGCGAGACGCTGACGGCCGAGGAGGTCCGCGCCTTCTGCGACGGCCAGATCGCCCACAACAAGATCCCGCGGTACGTCGAGTTCGTCGATGAATTCCCGATGACGGTCACGGGCAAGATCCAGAAATTCGTGATGCGCGATGCCGTTGAGGAGCGGCTGGGACTGAAAGCGGCGAAGACAGCGTGAGGGACTGAGTACCCTTTCCGCACGACGGCTGTCATTCCCCGCGCAAGCGGGGAATCCAGTACACTGCGGCTTCTCGATTCAATCACAATCGCCTCTGGAATACTGGATCGCCCGGTCGAGCCGGGCGATGACAGCAAGGCTGGTGCGCGACTTCCCTAAACCGTCAGCCCGCGCTGCTGGGCCAGCTCCCTCAGCGACACAAGCGGACGCGCACCGATGTGCTGGATCACTTCGGCGGCCGCGAGCGCGCCGAGCTCGCCGCACTGCTTGTGCGCGAGGTTACGTGAAAGGCCGTAGAGGAAGCCCGCTGCGAAGAGATCGCCGGCGCCGGTCGTGTCCACCAGTTTCGTGACCGGCGAGGCCGGGGCTGCGACAGCGTCGGTCGGTGTCACCACGACGCAGCCCTTCTCGCTGCGGGTGACCACGCCGAGACTGACGTCGTTGCGCAGCTGCTTCAGGGCGGTGTCGAAATCCGAGGTCATGTAGAGCGAATGCAGCTCGGATTCGTTGGCAAAGACGATGTCGACGGTGCCGTTGCGCATCAGCGCGAGAAACTCGTCGCGATAGCGATCGACGCAGAAGGAATCCGACAGCGTCAGCGCCACCTTGCGCTTGGCATCATGGGCGATCTTGGCCGCCTTGACGAAGGCGTCCTTGGCGTTCTTGGGGTCCCAGAGATAACCCTCGAGATAGACGATGCCGGCAGCGGCGATCTCGGCCGGATCGATGTCGGCGGGCGAAAGGTCCTGCGCGGCGCCGAGATAGGTGTTCATGGTGCGCTCGCCGTCACCGGTGACCAGGATGTAGGAGCAGCCGGTGGCGGGGCCGTCCTGCGCGGCGGGCGTGTTGAAGGCGACGCCGGCAGCGCGGATGTCATGGACATAGAGCTTGCCGATCTGGTCATCCTTGACCTTGCCGACATAGGCGGCGCGTGCCCCCAGGCTGCCGATGCCGACGATGGTGTTGGCGGCAGATCCCCCCGAGACTTCCGTGGCCGGCCCCATGTCCTTGTAGATGGCGGCCGCCCGCGCCTCGTCGATCAGGGACATGCTGCCCTTGGTCATGCCATGCTTGCCCAAAAAGGCCTCGTCGGTCCTGACCAGCACGTCGAACAGCGCGTTGCCGATGCCGAGAACGTCATATTTTACGTCAGCCATTCACCTTGATCCTGTTTGGCGGATTGCGAACCCTGCGGAAATCCGCTTCCTGTCATCCCGAAATCTGGCTCGCGGCCTATCACGACCGAGCCTGCGCGAGCAAGCAACGGTATGATAACGAGCCGATGATCCGCTCCTTCCTGACCGTCTCGACGGGAACACTGGCCTCGCGGCTGCTGGGCTTTGCCCGCGATTCCCTGATCGCGGCGCTGCTTGGCACCGGCGCCGTGGCGGATGCATTCCTGGCCGCCTTCCAGCTGGTCAATGTGGTGCGCCGCCTGCTCAGCGAAGGCGCGCTGAACGCGGCGCTGGTCCCGGCCTGGCTGCGCATCCGTGACCGCGACGGCCCGGCGGCTGCGGCGGCGTTCGCCGGACGCGTGCTCGGCACGGTCAGTGCGGCGCTGATTGCGATCTCGCTCGGCATTGCCCTGCTGATGCCGCTGATCATGACGGTCATCGCGCCCGGCTTTCTCGGTACCGGCACGCTCGATCTCGCGGTCCAGAACGCGCGGCTGATGCTGCCTTATCTCGCCTTCGCCGGTCCCGTCACCGTGCTGATGGGCCTGCTGAATGCGCAAGGGCGATTTGCGCTCACCGCGTTCTCGCCGCTGCTGTTCAACATCGCGCTGATCGCCGCGATCGCTTTGCTCCTGGTCTGGCACGCCGACGCCGGCTTCGCCGCGTGGCTGCTGGCGGCCACCGTTGGCATCGCCGGCTTGCTGCAACTCCTGATGCTGCTGTCGCAGCGCAGTGCGCGCCTTGCCACGCCTCTGCGCGTCAGTTTCGACAAGGAGATGCGCAGCTTCTTCGCCAAGGCGATCCCCGGCATGATCGCAAGCTCGGGACCGCAATGGCTGATGGTCGCGGGCGCGATCATCGCATCGGCGACGCCGTCCGCGGTGTCCTGGCTCTATTTCGCCAACCGCCTGATCGAGCTGCCGCTCGGCATTGTCGGCGTCGCCATGGGCACCGTGCTGGTGCCGGAACTGACGCGCGCGGTGAGTGGCGGCGACCGTGATACGGTGGCGCATGCACAATCGCGCGCGCTGGAGCTTGCGACGGGGCTGGCACTCCCCGCCACGCTCGGCCTGATCGTGCTGGCCGAGCCGATCGTGCGGCTGTTGTTCGAGCATGGCGCTTTCGGCGCCGAGGACAGCATGGCGACCGCGCACGCGCTGATGTGGCTGGCACTGGGTCTGCCGGCCCATGTGCTGATCAAGGCGCTGTCGCCGGCCTTCTATGCCCGCAGCGACACGATGACGCCGCTCAGGGCCACCGCCATAGGCATTGTGGTCGCTGTCGTGCTTGCCGTGCTGCTCGGCCATTTCTTTGGCGCCAGCGGGATCGCGGCGAGCATCGCGGCCGGCGCCTGGAGCGGCGCGCTCTCGCTGCTTCGGAAGGGCACCAGGGAGTTCGGCTTCTCGGTCGACACTGCTGCCCGCAACCGGCTGCCGCGGATCGTGCTCGCCGCAGCCGCCATGGGCGCCCTGCTCTGGCTGACCACGGGCCTTGTGCCTTCAGACGCGCATGGCTTCATCCGCTTCGTCGTGCTGGGCCTGCAGATCGGGGCCGGCATCGCGGTCTATGGCCTGCTGCTGCAGATCCTGGGCGCGGCCTCGTGGCGCGAGGCGGCTGCCGCCTTGAAGCGGCCCGCCTGAACGGGCTGCGCTTGCGAATTGCCCTTGACGGGGCAGCGCCGCTGTTGGAAACGACGGCCGAATACCTATGGGAAGGCTTACCATGCCATTCGTTGAACGGGTCTTTTCGGGCGTCCAGCCGACGGGCAATCTGCATCTCGGCAATTACCTCGGCGCCATCGTCAACTTCGTGAAGATGCAGGAAACCCACAACTGCATCTATTGCGTCGTGGATATGCACGCGATCACGCAAGGGGTGGACGTCTGGGGCGGGCCGGCCGAGCTCGCGCGCAACACCCGCGAAGTGACTGCGGCGTTCATCGCGAGCGGCATCGATCCCAAGAAGCACATCGTGTTCAACCAGAGCCAGGTCTCCGGCCATGCCGAGCTCGCCTGGATCTTCAACTGCGTCGCGCGCATGGGCTGGCTCGGCCGCATGACCCAGTTCAAGGAAAAGGCCGGCAAGGACCGCGAGAATGCCTCCGTCGGCCTGTTCGACTATCCCGTGCTGATGGCGGCCGACATCCTGCTCTATCGCGCCACCCATGTGCCGGTCGGCGAGGACCAGAAGCAGCATCTCGAGCTCTCGCGCGACATCGCGCAGAAGTTCAACAACGACTTTGGCGACTCGATCCGCAACCTCGGGGCCAATGACGGGCTGTTCTTCCCGCTGCCGGAGCCCCTGATCACGGGCCCCGCGACGCGGGTGATGAGCCTGCGCGACGGCACCAAGAAGATGTCGAAGTCCGATGCGTCAGACAATTCGCGCATCAATCTGACCGACGACGCCGACACCATCGCGCAGAAGATCCGCAAGGCGAAGACCGATCCGGAGCCGTTGCCGTCAGAGGAGAAGGGCCTGGAAGCCCGTCCCGAGGCCGACAACCTCGTCGGCATCTTCGCCGCGCTCTCCGGCCGCCCCAAGGCGGACGTGCTGCGCGAATTCGGCGGCGGCCAGTTCTCCAGCTTCAAGAACGCGCTGGCGGAGCTGTGCGTCACCAAGCTGGCGCCGATCGCCGGCGAGATGAAGCGCCTCGTCGCCGACCCCGGCCATATCGATTCGATCCTGAATGAAGGTTCCGACCGGGCCCGCGCCATCGCCGACGAGACGATGAAGCTCTCCAAGGACATCGTCGGCTTCATCCGCCGACGATAGAGACGGTCGGCGCCAGCGCGCCGGCCGCATCTCCTCTCCCCAACCCTGCGGGAGTGTGGCAGCATGCCGGCCGTGCACATGCCGGGAGATGCATGACCAGCAAGCGCCTTTGCTTCGAGCCGGGTCACAAGCCCAAATGCCTCGTCGTCGTCGACGACACCGCCGAATGGGATCGCGCGGTCTACTATGCCAGCCGCTGGGCGATCCGCGCCGGCGGCGGCGTAGTGATGCTGCGCATCATCGAACCCGAACAGCAGAGCCAGGAATGGCTGGGGGTCGCCGACATCATGCGCGCCGAAGCGCAGGAAGCGGCGGAGGCCGCGCTCGACCGTGCCGCCGGCCGCGCCAACGGCATCGCCGCAATCACCCCGGAGCGGGTGATCCGCGAGGGTGTGCCGATGGAGCAACTGCTGGCAGTGATCGACGAGGACCCTGATATCGCCATGCTGGTGCTCGCCGCCAATCCGGGCGCGGAAGGGCCTGGCCCCCTGGTCGCGCTGCTGGCCCACGCGGTCGGAACCTTCCCGATTCCCGTGACCATCATTTCCGGCGCGCTCAGCGACCAGAGCGTGGATTCGCTATCGTAGGCTGCTGCTCTTCTTGCCCTCCCCTGGAGGGGGAAGGTCGCTACGCATGCAGCGAAGCGGAATGCATAGCGGGGTGGGGTGACGGTCTGTCCACCTCGCACACTGCCCGTGTTGAGAGATCACCCCACCCCGCTCGCGCTGCGCGCGATCGACCCTCCCCCTCCAGGGGAGGGTAAAGCGAAGCCAACTCTCTGAAATTCATAGACTAATATCTCACATCCCCTTGATCGTGCGTTCTCCGTCGCCATCTGCTAGTGGATAAAGCACGCGCCGGCCTTGAACCGGCGACGTCTGGAGAAAACCATGTTCATTCAAACCGAAGCCACCCCCAATCCCGCCACGCTGAAGTTCATTCCGGGCCGCGTCGTGGTCGACGGCAGCCCGATGGAATTTGCGAGTCGCGAAGCCGCCGCCCGCTCGCCGCTGGCCGAAAAGCTGTTCGAGGTGCCCGGCGTCACCGGCGTGTTCTACGGATCGGACTTCATCACCGTGACCAAGGCGAACGGTGAATGGCAGCAGCTCAAGCCCGCGATCCTCGGCGCCATCATGGAGCACTACATGTCCGGCGCGCCGCTGCTCGCCGGAGGCGAAGCGCACAGCGATGCCGATCTCGACGACGATGACGAGTTCTTCGACGAGGCCGATGCCGAAACGGTCGACATGATCAAGGACCTGATCGAGACCCGCGTGCGGCCGGCGGTGGCCAATGACGGCGGCGACATCACCTTCCGCGGCTTCAAGGACGGCATCGTCTATCTCAACATGAAGGGCGCCTGCTCCGGCTGCCCGTCATCGACCGCGACCCTCCAGCACGGCATCCAGAACCTGCTGAAGCACTTCGTGCCCGACGTGGTCGAAGTCCGGCCGATGTAAGCGCGGCATCGTAGGTGCCGTAGGGTGGGCAAAGCGAAGCGTGCCCACCTTTTCTGCCATAAGATACAGGTGGTCGGCACGGCGCAAGTGCGCCTTTGCCCACCCTACGAAGTAAGTCATATCGGAGGCCTGCAAATCGTGCGTGACGAATGGCGTATCGGCGACTGGTTCGCTAGACTGTTCGCCATTCACCACTCGCCATTCGCTTGTCCATGCTGATCCTCGCCATCGATACCGCGCTCGACGCCTGCTCCGTCGCCGTACTCCACACCGAAACGGCCGAGCTCGTTGCGCAGGAGCAGCTTCTGATGAAGCGCGGTCACGCTGAGGCGCTGATGCCGATGATCGCGCGCGTCATGCAATCGGCCAATCTCGCCTTCACCTCGCTCGACCGCATCGCGGTCACTATCGGCCCCGGAAGCTTCACCGGCCTGCGCGTCGGCATTTCGGCGGCGCGCGGCCTTGCGCTTGCGGCCGAGCGGCCGGCGATCGGCCTGACCACCTTGTCGGCCTATGCCGCCGCCATCGTCGGCCAGAGCAAATCGGCACCCGTGATCTCTGCAATCGACGCGCGGCACGACCATGTCTATTTCCAGATCGTCGCCGGCGACGGCAGCCAGCTGGTGCGGCCGAGCGTTGCTCCCATCGACGAGGCGATCGCGGCCTCGCAATTCGGCGCGCCGCATCTGGTCGGCAATGCAGCAAACATCCTCGCCGACCGCTGGCCGAAGGATGTCCCGCAGCCGGTCGCGGTCGACGCGCAGCCCGCGCCCGATATCGGCTGGGTCGCATGGCTCGGCGCTGCCGCCGATCCCGCGACGAATCCGGCGCGGCCGTTCTATCTGAAGGCGCCCGATGCCAAGCCGGCGGCACAGCCGCCATTTGCAGCACAAGCCGCGACCCCATGATGAGATGGCTGTCGGAATGGTGGCGCGGCGGCACCGCCGCCGTCGAGCCCGCATCCGTGCGTGACGCCGCTCAGCTGGCGCAGCTTCATGGCGCCTCCTTCGCGCGCGGCTGGGGCGAGGGCGAATTCGAGAGCATGCTCAGTGAGCGCAACACGCTGGTGCACCGGTTGCGCCTCGGCCGCAGGACCGTCGGATTCGCGGTGTCGCGGATCGGGGCGGATGAAGCGGAAATCCTCTCGATCGCGGTGGACGAGGCCTATCGCGGCCGCGGTCTCTCCCGCACGCTGCTGATGACCCATCTCGGCCACCTCGCGGGGCGCGGCGTGCGCACAATATTTCTCGAAGTTGAGGAAAATAACCAGCCGGCGCGGCGGCTCTACGAGAGGGCCGGATTCGTGGTGGTCGGGCGCCGCGAACGCTACTATAAGCAGCCGAACGGGGAACAATTGAACGCCCTTCTGATGCGACGTGACTTGTCGTAACATTGGTGGCAGAAAGCGCCCCCGCCAGGCAGACAAACTATGACCGCACTGAAACCTTCTTCCGCGTCCAAGGCGTCCGGCATCGAGGCGCGCTGTGCCGCCACCGGCATGCGCATGACCGAGCAGCGCCGTGTCATCGCCCGCGTGCTCGCGGAGGCGATCGATCATCCCGATGTTGAGGAACTGTACCGGCGCTGCGTTGCCGTCGACGACAAGATCTCGATCTCGACCGTGTATCGCACCGTCAAGCTGTTCGAGGATGCCGGCATCATCGAGCGCCATGATTTCCGCGAGGGCCGCGCGCGCTACGAGCAGATGCGCGACAGCCATCACGATCACCTCATCAATCTGCGCGACGGCAAGGTGATCGAGTTCACCTCCGAGGAGATCGAGAAGCTGCAGGCGGAAATCGCCCGCAAGCTCGGCTACCGGCTGGTCGATCACCGGCTCGAGCTCTATTGCGTCCCGCTCGACGACGACAAGCCGACGTCTTGAGTGGCATGATCTCCGCGCAAACGCGTTTCGCGTTTGTCGCGCGGGAAAACCGCTACACACTTTTCCGGATCATGCCTTAGTGCCGATAGACCTCATCATCTTCGATTGCGACGGTGTACTCGTGGACAGCGAGGTGATCTCCTGTCGCGCCCATGCCGACGTGCTGACGCGGCACGGCTATCCGATCACCTCGGAGCAGGTGTTCGAACGTTTCCTCGGCCGCTCAACGCGGCAGGCCAATCTGGAGATCGAGACCGAGCTTGGCCGCAAGCTGCCCGAGGCCTATCACGGCGATCTGCAGGACGAGCTGTTCCGCTCGTTCGAGGCCGACCTCGAGGCGATCCGCGGCATTCGCGATGTGCTTGATGTCGTCACGCAAGCCGTCTGCGTCGCCTCTAGCGGCTCGCACCAGCGCATGCGCGTCAGCCTGGGAAGCACCGGCCTCTACGAACGTCTCGCGCCAAATATCTTCTCGGCCTCGCAGGTGAAGAACGGCAAGCCGGCGCCGGACCTGTTCCTGTTCGCGGCGAACGAAATGGGCCTGCCGCCCGAACGGTGTGTCGTGATCGAGGACAGCCTGGCCGGAATTGCCGGCGCCCGGGCCGCCGGCATGACGGTGTTCGGCTTTTACGGGGGCAGCCACTGCGGGGAGGGCCATGCCGAGACCCTGCGTCAGGCCGGCGCTGACTTGACCTTTGCCGACATGCATCAATTGCCGGAGTTGGTCCGGCGGGTCGGCGCGGATGTCCTGGCGGGCTGAGGGGCTTCTTCCCGGTCATTCCGGAGCACGCGCGGAGGCGTGAACCCGGAATCTCGCCCAAAACCTCCCGGATTCCGGGTTCGCGACTGCGTCGCGCCCCGGAATGACGGCTCAAGAGGCTCCATTCGCTGGATTTTCGTCCCTCCAACCTATATTTGAAGGCCGTTCTCCACCGCCATTCCAGGTTCCATGACGCCGCCGCGCAAGCTGCACATCAAATCATATGGCTGCCAGATGAACGTCTACGATGCCCAGCGCATGGTGGACACGCTGGCTCCGGAAGGATTCGTGGAGACGGCCAGCGCTGAAGACGCCGACCTCGTCATCCTCAACACCTGCCACATCCGCGAGAAGGCGTCCGAAAAGGTCTATTCGGAGCTGGGCCGATTGCGTGTCGCCAAGGACGAGGCTGCGCGCGGCGGGCGAGCCATGCAGATCGCGGTCGCGGGCTGCGTCGCGCAGGCCGAGGGCGAGGAGATCGTGCGCCGCGCGCCTGTCGTGGATGTCGTGGTCGGACCGCAGAGCTATCATCACCTGCCGGAGCTGCTGAAGCGCGCCGGCAACGAAGGCCGCGCGATCGAGACCGAGTTTCCGGCCCAGGACAAGTTCGGCTTCCTGGCTCAACCCAAGCCCGACGCGATCCGGGCGCGCGGCATTTCCGCTTTCGTCACGGTGCAGGAAGGTTGCGACAAGTTCTGCACCTTCTGCGTCGTGCCCTACACGCGCGGCTCGGAAGTCTCGCGCCCTGTCGCCAAGATCGTCGACGATGTGAAGCGGCTCGCCGACAACGGCGTGCGCGAGCTGACGCTGATCGGGCAGAACGTCAACGCCTATCATGGCGAGGGACCAGACGGGAAAACCTGGCCGCTCGGCAGGCTGCTCGAGCATCTGGCGACAATTCCCGGCATCGCGCGGCTGCGCTATTCGACCAGCCACCCCCGCGACGTCGACGACAGCCTGATTGCCGCCCATCGCGATCTCGGTGCCCTGATGCCGTTCGTGCACCTGCCGGTGCAATCGGGTTCGGACCGCATTCTGGCGGCCATGAACCGGAAACATACCGCCGATGATTATCGGCGGGTCATCGACCGTTTCCGCGCCGCGCGCCAAGACATTGCTTTTTCATCAGATTTTATCGTGGGTTTCCCCGGCGAGGACGAGCAAGATTTTCTCGCCACCCTCGCGCTTGTCACGCAAATCGGCTACGCTGCGGCTTATTCGTTCAAATACTCCGCCCGGCCGGGAACGCCGGCCGCGGACATGCAGGAGACGGTGTCCCCCGCCGAGATGGACCAGCGATTGGAGCGGCTCCAGGAACTGATCGACAGCCAGCAATCGGCCTTCAACAAGGCCGCGATTGGCTCAACGGTCGACGTGCTGTTCGAGCGTCCGGCGCGCAAGGACGGCCAGATCGTCGGCCGCACCGCATTCCTGCAGCCCGCCCATGTGATGGCCTCGCCCGACATCATCGGACACATCCTGCCTGTCAGGATCGACAGCCTCGAACGCTACAGCTTTCTCGGTGAGCTCGTGACGCCGCGTGGGGCGCGCGAGCCCGCTTTATCGCCAGCCATCGGAGCCTGAACCCTTGCCAAAAAGCGCATCGGATTCGTCTTCTCTCGCTCCCAGCCGTAAATTTGACCGCGACATGCAAGTTCCGCCCGAGACCCAGGTCGTCATCGACTTCGACGACAACCGCGCCGCTTCCGCGCTGGTCGGCCCCTACGGCCAGCATCTGGCGCAGATCGAGCGGCGGCTCGGCGTCGTCGTCGATTCCAAGGGCAACCACATCACGATCGGCGGCACGCGCGACGGCTGCGACGCCGCACGCCGCGTGCTGGAGATGCTCTACGCGCAGGCCGTGAAGGGGCAGGATCTGGACCAGGGCGAGGTCGAGGGCGCGATCCGCGCGGTCATCGCCCAAGGCTCGCTGTTCGAGTTCGACGCCAAATCGGCCAAAGGGGCGACCTTCGACAGCATCAATCTGCGCAAGCGTCCGGTGCGCGCGCGCACCGCCGCCCAGGACTCCTATATCCGCGCGCTGAAGCGCCACGAGCTCGTGTTCGGCATCGGCCCGGCCGGCACCGGCAAGACCTGGCTCGCGGTCGCACATGCCGCGCAGCTGTTCGAGCGCAAGGAGGTCGACAAGATCATCCTGTCGCGGCCGGCGGTGGAAGCCGGCGAGCGGCTCGGCTTCCTGCCCGGTGATCTCCGCGAGAAGGTCGATCCTTATCTCCGCCCGATCTACGACGCGCTCTACGACCTCATGGATGCGCGCATCGTCGAGCGCGCACTCCAGACCGGCGAGATCGAGATCGCGCCGCTCGCCTTCATGCGCGGCCGCACCCTCACCAACGCCGCCATCATCCTGGACGAGGCGCAGAACACCACGTCGATGCAGATGAAGATGTTTTTGACGCGCCTCGGCGAGAACAGCCGCATGATCGTGACCGGCGATCCCTCGCAGATCGACCTGCCGAACGGCCAGACCTCGGGCCTGGCCGAAGCGACCCGCCTCCTGGGCGGCGTCGAGGGCATTGCCCAGGTTCATTTCAAAGCCGAGGACGTGATCCGCCACGAACTCGTGGCGCGAATCGTTGCCGCTTACGAAGGCTCGCCGCAGCGGCCGGCCGCCGGCAAATCCTGACGAGGCAACAGCCGGACCCAGAGGACGCGGATGAAGGCGCCTCATCGTTCCGAACAAAGACAATGTCACATCCGAACCTTCCCATGACCGAGGTCCTCGTCGTCGCCGATTGCTGGCAGCGCGAGCCCGATTCCGAAGCCGTGATCCAGCGCGCGGTTGCGGCCGCCGCCGAGAGTGTCGACGAAGACGTCGCCGACGCGGAAGTGGCGGTGATGCTGACCGATGATGCCGGCATCCGCACCCTCAACAGCAACTGGCGCGGCATCGACAAGCCGACCAACGTGCTGTCGTTTCCCGCACTCCAGCCGGAGGGCGAGTGGAAGCCGGGCGATGCGCCGCGCATGCTCGGCGATATCGCGATCGCCTACGAGACCATGCGGCGCGAGGCGGACGAGGAACACAAGCCGTTCGACCACCATTTGAGCCATCTCGCGGTGCACGGCTTCCTGCACCTGATCGGCTACGATCACGAGAACGACAGCGACGCCGCGGAGATGGAAGCCCTGGAGACGCAGATCCTGGCTCACCTTGGAATTCCCGATCCCTATGCAGACCGCGCAGGGACGCACTGAGATGCCGGACTCCGACCCGATTCAGGACAATCCACGCCACACGGCCAATCTGCCGGCCGTGGTGACCCAGGGCGAGGTGATGCGCCCGACCGCCGATGGCTGGCTCCTGCGCGCCATCCGCACGCTGTTCGGCTGGAAGGCGGGATCGGTGCGCGACGACCTCCAGGTCGTGCTCGATGCGACCACGCCCGACGACACCGGCTTCTCGGCGGTCGAGCGCACCATGCTGCGCAACATCCTCGGTCTGCACGAGCGCCGCATCGCCGACGTCATGGTCCATCGCGCCGACGTCGTCGCGGTGAAGCGCGACATCCCGCTCGGCGAGTTGATGGACCGCTTCGAGAGCGCCGGCCATTCGCGCCTCGTGGTCTACAACGAGACGCTGGACGATCCCGTCGGCATCGTCCACATCCGCGACTTGCTCGCCTTTATGACCGCGCGTGCGCGCGTGCCGGAAGCCACCAAGACCAAGCGCAAGAAGCCGCTGCCGGCCGGGCTCGACCTCCGCGCCGTCGATCTCGCGCTGCCACTCGAGGAAGCGCGCATCATCCGCAAGCTGCTCTACGTGCCGCCGTCGATGCGGGCGATCGACCTGCTCGCGCAGATGCAGGCCACGCGCATTCACCTCGCGCTGGTGGTCGACGAATATGGCGGCAGCGACGGGCTGGTTTCGCTCGAGGACATCGTCGAGCAGATCGTCGGCGAGATCGACGACGAGCACGACAGCGACGAGCCGCCCTCGATCGTGCGGCTGCCCGACAATGCCTTCATCGCCGACGCCCGCGCCAGCCTCGACGACGTCCGCTCGGTGATCGGCGAGGATTTCGTCACCGGCGAGGCCGGCGAGGAAGTGGAGACGCTGGGCGGCTATCTCGTCAGCTTCGTCGGGCGCCTGCCGGTGCGCGGCGAGGTAATCTCGGGTCCCGGCAATTACGAGATCGAGGTGCTCGATGCCGATCCGCGCCGCGTCAAGCGGCTGCGCATCTCGACGCGGAAGGAGCGTCCCGCGCCGCGCACCCAGCGCGAGAGCCGGCGCCGCGAGGCTGCGCCGGACAGCGGTCCATCGCCGGCCAATGACACGCCCAGCCCGCCGCCAAGCGACGGGACCGGCCAACAGTGAGCCCGTTCCAGCGACTTCGGCAGATTGCGCTTGCCATCATTCTCGCCTGGGGATGGAAACGCGCCGTCATCGCCATGGGGTGCGGAGCGCTGTCCGTGCTGGCGCTGGCGCCGTTCAACCTCTTCCCGGTGCTGTTCATCACCTTCCCGGTGCTGGTCTGGCTGATCGACGGCGCCGGCGCCGGACGCTATCGCGGCGTCCCCGCCGCGGCGCTGACCGGCTACTGGTTCGGACTCGGCTATTTCGTCCCCGGCCTCTACTGGATCGGCTACGCCTTCTTCGTCGAGGCCGACGTATTCGCCTGGCTGACGCCGTTCGCCGTGCTCGGCCTACCGGCCTATCTGTCCATCTTCACGGCGATCGGCTTTGCGCTGGCGCGCCTGCTCTGGACCAAGAACGCGACGCGCGTGCTTGCACTTGCGGCAAGCCTCACCGTCAGCGAATGGCTGCGCGGCCACCTGCTGACCGGCTTTCCCTGGAACGCGTTCGGCTATGCGCTGTCCGAGCCGCTGCCGCTAGCGCAGACGGCCTCGCTGGTCGGCCTGTGGGGCATGACGTTCCTGACGGTTGCGATCTTCGCGAGCCCCGCGACGCTGATCGACCGCACGCCCGATCGCCGCCTGGCGTGGCGGGCGCCGGCGGCTGCAATCGCGCTCCTGCTTGTCATGAGCATCTTCGGCGCGATCCGCCTGTCGCTGCATCCGACCACGATGGTCTCAGGCGCCAAGCTGCGCCTGATGCAGCCGAACCTGCAGCAGGACGCCAAATTCAATTACGCCGCCAAGTCGGAGGTGATGAAAAAATATTTGGCGCTGTCGGACCGCGCCTCCGGCCCGCAATCGACCGGCGTGCGCGATGCCACCATCCTGATCTGGCCGGAATCCGCATTTCCGTTCTTCCTGACCCGGGAAGCCGACGCGATGGCACAGATCGCCGATCTTCTGCCCAAGGGCACGGTGCTGATCACGGGGTCGGTCCGCGCGCCCGACCTGCCGCGCGGCACGCCGATCACGCGTGCCTATAATTCGATCTACGTCATCGATCACGACGGCAGCGTGCTCGCAGTGTACGACAAGTTGCATTTGGTGCCGTTCGGAGAATTTCTTCCCTACCAGGCACTGATGGAGAAGCTCGGTTTCGAGCAACTGACGCGTGTGCGCGGCGGCTTCATTCCCGGCACGGTGCGGCATGCGCTGCAGGTGCCCGGCGCGCCGCCCGCGCTACCGCTGATCTGTTACGAGGCAATCTTTCCCGGCGAGGTGGCTGGACGCTGGATCGTGAACCTCACCAATGACGGTTGGTTCGGCATCTCGACCGGCCCCTATCAGCATCTGGAGCAGTCGCGCATGCGCGCGATCGAGCTGGGATTGCCGCTGGTCCGCTCTGCCAATACCGGTATCTCTGCGGTGATCGATCCAATGGGCCGCACCGTCGCCAGCCTCGGTCTCGGCATCGAAGGCATTTTGGATGCAAGCCTGCCTGCCGCGATATCACCGACCGTCTATGCGCGGGTTGGCGATGTGCCGGCCGCCATGCTCGTCGCGCTGGCCGTGATTCTAGCGGTCCGCCGACGTGTCACCAAGCGGAAGGCCTGATCGCGCCGTCGCCGCGGAGGCGGCCGGAAACTTTTGACAACCGTAGTCCCACGGTTGACAGACTGCACATGGGCTCCCCATTCTGCACCGGCTGCAAAAGACAGTGGGCATTGCTAAATTTCTCCGCAATGTTT
The DNA here is from genome assembly GCF_014198315.1 of Bradyrhizobium sp. CIR48. Taxonomy (NCBI): domain Bacteria; kingdom Pseudomonadati; phylum Pseudomonadota; class Alphaproteobacteria; order Hyphomicrobiales; family Nitrobacteraceae; genus Bradyrhizobium; species Bradyrhizobium sp. CIR48. The sequence goes on along the minus strand of NZ_JACIHG010000009.1, from coordinate 209,983 downwards.
CCCAATAAGAGGGTCTGATTTGACGATGCTTGCACCTGAGGCACTCCAGTTGATTGCGCTGAAGGTGGTGTTTGGAGGGCTGAGGAAATGTCGAAAGCGCCCAACCCTGTTGACAAATATGTCGGCAGTCGCGTGCGTATGCGCCGCATCATGTTGGGCATGAGCCAGGAAAAGCTCGGTGAAGCTTTGGGCCTGACTTTCCAGCAGATCCAGAAATACGAGAAGGGCACGAACCGGGTCGGTGCGAGCCGCATCCAGCAGATCGCCGAAATTCTCCAGGTGCCGGTGTCGTTCCTGTTCGAGGGCGGCCCGAGCGGCGTGCCGGGTCCGGATGGCTTCAGCGAAGGCGCCTCGCCTTCCTATGTGTCGGACTTTCTCGCGACGTCCGAAGGACTTGCACTGACCAAGGCGTTCACGCGAATTACCGATTCGAAGATGCGCCGCTCGATCGTCGATCTCGTCGAGCAGATTGCGGCTCGCGAAGGTCCCGACAAGCGCTGATCGCCAGCTCAATGGCGATTTGAGACGGCGTCAAATCTGGCCTATGTCGTCATTTGTGGCCGCGCTTTGATGCGCGTCCGCTTCGATGATGCGATTCAAAGGCACAGATGCGTCCATGGCCAGCTCCAATTGGTTCGATTCCCAAACTATTCTCGATGGCATCCGCCGCTGGGTGGAGGTCGAGACGCCGACGGAAGCGCCCGAACAGGTCAACAGGCTGATCTCAATGGTCGCGGAGCAGTACCGCGATCTGCCTGTCACGCTCGAACGCGTCGCCGGCGTCGATGGTTGCGGCGATCATCTCATGGCGCGCTCGAATTGGGGGCAGGACCGGCCGGGCATCCTGGTGCTGAGCCACCTCGATACCGTCCATCCCATGGGATTCATCGAACGTCTGCCGTTCAAGGTCGAAGGCGACGTCGCGTACGGTCCCGGCATCTACGACATGAAGGGCGGCGCCTACATCGCCCATCACGCGTTTGCCGCGCTGTGTGCCACAGCCGATCGCTCGCCGCTCGGCATCACGCATTTGTTCACCTCCGACGAGGAGATCGGAAGTCCCACCTCGCGCGCACTCATCGAGACAGAAGGGCGCAGGGCCAAATACGTGCTGGTGACGGAGCCGGCGCGCGACGGCGGCAAGATCGTCACCGGGCGCAAGGGCGTCGGACGCTTCAAGGTTTTCATCAAGGGCATGCCCGCGCATGCCGGCTCGCGGCCGGAAGACGGCCGCAGCGCCGTGCGCGAGCTTGGCAATGTCATCCTCGCCCTGGAAGGGATGAACGACCTGACACGCGGCGTGAGCGTCAATGTCGGCGTGGTACGTGGCGGCACGCGCCCCAACGTCACGCCGGAAGCGGCCTATGCCGAGGTCGATCTGCGCGTGCTGAGCCTCAAGGACGCAGAGGAGTTCGTCGGCAAGATTCTTGGGCTGACGTCCAAGACCGACGGCGTCACCGTCACGGTCACCGGCGAGCTCAACCGTCCGCCCTACGAAAAGAGCAACGCAGGCGCCTCGCTGTACGAGCACGCGAAGACACTCGCCGGCGAGATCGGCTTCGATCTGGTCGACACCCACACCGGCGGCGGCTCGGACGGCAATTTCACCGCGGCCCATACCGCAACGCTCGACGGCCTCGGCGTCGACGGCAAGGGCGCGCACACTCATTATGAGCAGCTCTACATCTCGTCGCTCGCGCCGCGCGCGCGGCTGCTCCACCGCCTGTACCAGACGCTGCGATGAGCGAGCGCAAATCAGAGCCCGGTCGCGATGACAGCGAGCGCGCGTTCTTCGGACGCCGCAAGGGGCACAAGCTCAGGCAGCATCAGGCCGAGCTGATCGGTCAACTGCTGCCGCATCTGGCGCTCGACATCGACGGCGAGGCGCCGGCGGATGCAAGCGAGATCTTCGGCTCCGTGACCGAAGACGTGCGGCTCGAGATCGGCTTCGGCGGCGGCGAGCATCTCGCGGCCGAGGCCCAGAGCTTCGCCACGACAGGCTTCATCGGCTGCGAGCCCTATGTCAACGGCATGGCCAAGATCCTCGCGCAGATCGAGGCCGCCAACATCGGCAACATTCGCCTGTTCGCGGGCGATGCCGCCGAGCTGCTGGCCTGGCTGCCCAAGGCATCGCTGTCGCGGATCGACCTGATCCATCCCGATCCCTGGCCGAAGCGGCGGCACTGGAAACGGCGCTTCGTCCAGGACAGGACGATCGCCGCGATGGCGCGCGTGCTGAAGCCGAACGGCGAATTCCGCTTCGTCTGCGACATCGACGATTACTGCGCCTGGACGCTGTCGCATCTTGCGCGTTCGCAGGATTTCGTCTGGCTGGCCGAACGCGCCGACGATTTCAGGCAGCCATGGGCGGGCTACACCATGACGCGCTACGGCCGGAAGGCCGCGCGCGAAGGACGGAAGGCTGCGTATTTGCGGTTCAGACGACTCTAGATCGTCTGCCGGTTGCGCCAGAAATTGACGACGCGCTCGGCGGTCGTCGGCATCAGGCGCGTGAAGTTCACGCGCGCGGCCTCGATATCGGCATCGGCCGGCGTGCGGTGCGGACCGTACCAGAGCAGGATGAGCGCGCGCACCGTGGGCCAGCCGAGATTCAGCACGCGGCCGAGAATGAGGATCGGGTCGTAGCGGTCGCCTGCGATCAGGCGGTCGAGCACAGAGAGGCGAACGCCGGACATCGCCGAAAGCGAGGCGATCGATTCCTCGTATTTGTTCGCCTTGGCGAAGCCGAGCAGTGCGCTCTCGCCGAGATGGCCCTCGCGATGCAGGTTGAGCACCGTGCGCTGGGCTGCGGAGAAATCGCGCCGCGGTCCCGGCGGCAGCGCGGCCTCCTCGATGGCCACCATCGCGCGCTTGATCTCGACCTGGCGCGCGGGATTGACCACGCTGGAGAGCCGGCGGCGGATGACGTCGAGCGTGCCGTCGAGAAGCTGTTTCAGGTTCTCGCCCGAGAGATCACGACGCTGGCCGATCTTGAGCGTCAGCACACCGTCCTGCGCCGCACGCTTGATCAGCTCGGAATAGCTGCCAGGCGAGAACACCGCACCGGCATTGCCCGCGGCGCGGCGCACCACGTCGCGATCGCCGCGCTCCACCAGCACGTCGGTGATGACGGGAGACAAAGCCGGGCGCTCCGTCATCGCAAGCAAATGTCCCTGGCCCTTCAACCGCGCAATCTCGACGAGCGCGGCATCATCGAGCACGGGCGAGCGGCGCAGCACGGGGCCGGCCACCATGATCTCGTTCTCGCGCGCGAGTTGATTGACCAGATGCGGCGGCGCGTTGTTCAGGTGCGAGAAGCGCTCGGCGAGGTCGACGCGCGAGGCAAGCTCCGCATGCGGGACGAGATCGATCAGGAGGTTGTCGAAGAGATCGATGAGCTCGGGCCGAAGATTGGCGGAATCCTGGAAGAACAGCTCGGAGATGGCGCGCGCGATTTCGCCGCGTCGCCGCGGATCGCCGCGTTTGACGATATCGTCCAGTCCGGGAATGAGCGACGTGGCAACGGTCATGAAAACGCTACTCGAACAGGGCACGCCGCGGGTGCGCCCTTGGTCCAAGCCGCCCCACAATCAGGGAATTTAGCCCCCCGAGGTGAAGGAAGCGTTAGGCCCGGAGCGCCGCGAATCGGGCGCAAAAAGCCTCGTCTGGCCCGCGATGGGCCTTGTCCGGGGGGACAGAAAGCGCTATATCAGCGCCAATTCATCTTCTCATACGATCCGCGTAGTGAGAGTGGGCCCGAAAGGACCCGCTCTTTTTTATTACCCGAACGCGGCTTGGCGGAAGATGCGGCCCGACGCGCTGTCGGGAAGTTCCGAAGCGGGCTTTGAAAATCGTAACCAAGCCTTAACCATCGAGCGCCTTGACCCCTGATATGACCGAACCGAACACTGGTTCCACGGATGCCGAGTTGCTGGCCGAGCCGAGGCTCGTTGTCGAGCCGGGCGTGGCGGCACGTGTGTCCGCGGTCGCAGCGCCGGTGCTCGAGGGCATGGGCTACCGTCTGGTGCGGATCCGCATTTCCGGGGAAGCCGGCTGCACCGTGCAGATCATGGCCGAGCGACCGGACGGCTCGATGCAGCTCGAGGATTGCGAGGCGATCTCGCGGGCGCTGTCGCCCGTGCTCGATGTTGCCGACCCCATCGATCGCGCCTACCGGCTGGAAATCTCCTCGCCGGGAATCGACCGGCCGCTGGTCCGCCGTTCCGATTTCGAGCGCTATTCCGGCCATCTGGTGAAGATCGAGATGGCGGTTGCCCATGAGGGGCGCAAGCGGTTCCGCGGCATGATCGGTCCGGTCGAAGGCGATCGCGTGCATCTGCGTCGCGACGACGTCAAGGCGGGCGATGATCCCGACGTGCTCCTGACGATGGAGGATATCGGCGAGGCCCGCTTGGTGCTGACCGACGAGCTGATCGCCGAATCGATGCGCCGCGGCAAGGCCGAGGAGCGCCAGATGCGCCGGGATCTCGGCCTGGAGCCGCCGCAGGCGCCGCACGCCAAGATCAGCGAAAAGACCACCAAGAACACCAGGCCGAAGAAGAAGCCGGCCCCGACCAATACGAAGAAGCATCGCCTGGCCGCCGAACGCGCGCGACGGGGCGAGATCGAGCCTGACGAAGGAGACTAGCCATGGCAGTCAGCGCCAATCGACTTGAGTTGCTCCAGATCGCCGATGCCGTTGCGCGCGAGAAATCGATCGACCGCGGCATCGTCATCGCGGCGATGGAGGACGCCATCGCCAAGGCGGCGCGCGCCCGTTACGGCAGCGAAACTGACGTTCACGCCGAGATCGACCCGAAGAAGGGCGAGCTGCGGCTGTCGCGCCACATGCTGGTGGTCGAGAAGGTCGAAAACCATTCCAACCAGATCTCGCTGGTGGACGCGCAACGCGCCAATCCCGGTGCCCAGGTCGGCGACACCATCGCCGACACCCTGCCTCCGCTGGAATATGGCCGCATCGCCGCGCAATCGGCCAAGCAGGTCATCGTGCAGAAGGTGCGCGAGGCCGAGCGCGACCGGCAATATCAGGAATTCAAGGATCGCATCGGCGACATCGTCAACGGCGTCGTCAAGCGCGTCGAATATGGCAGCGTGATCGTCGACCTCGGCCGCGGCGAAGCCATCATCCGCCGCGACGAGATGCTGCCGCGCGAAGTCTTCCGCAACGGCGACCGCGTCCGTGCCTACATCTTCGACGTCCGCCGCGAGACGAGAGGTCCGCAGATCTTCCTCTCCCGCACCCATCCGCAGTTCATGGCGAAGCTGTTCGCGCAGGAAGTGCCGGAAATCTATGACGGCATCGTCGAGATCAAGGCGGTTGCCCGCGATCCGGGCTCGCGCGCGAAAATCGGCGTGATTTCCCGCGATTCCTCGGTCGATCCGGTCGGCGCCTGCGTCGGTATGCGCGGCTCGCGCGTGCAGGCCGTGGTGAACGAATTGCAGGGCGAGAAGATCGACATCATTCCGTGGTCGCCCGACATCGCGACCTTCGTGGTCAACGCGCTGGCGCCGGCCGAAGTCTCCAAGGTCGTCATCGACGAAGACCGCGAGCGCATCGAGGTGGTCGTGCCCGACACCAACAACCAGCTTTCGCTGGCGATCGGCCGCCGCGGCCAGAACGTGCGTCTGGCCTCGCAGCTCACCGGCTGGGACATCGACATCCTGACCGAGCAGGAAGAATCGGAGCGCCGCCAGGCAGACTTCGAGAACTCCACCCGCGTCTTCATGGAATCGCTCAACGTCGACGAAGTGGTCGGCCAGCTGCTGGCGTCCGAAGGCTTCACCTCGGTCGAAGAACTCGCCATGGTGGATCTCAAGGAACTCGCCGGCATCGAAGGTTTTGACGAGGAGACCGCGCAGGAACTGCAGAGCCGTGCCCGCGAATATCTCGAGCAGCAGGAAGCGGAGATCGAGGCCAGGCGCAAGGAGCTCGGTGTCGAGGACGCGGTCAAGGACGTGCCCGGCGTCACCTCGAAGATGCTGGTGAAGTTCGGCGAGAACGACATCAAGACGGTCGACGACCTCGCCGGCTGCGCCACCGACGATCTGGTCGGCTGGACCGAACGCAAGGAAGGCGGCGAGCAGACCAAGTTCCCCGGCGCGCTCGACGGTATCGACATCTCCCGTGACGATGCCGAGGCGATGATCATGCAGGCCCGCGTCAAGGCCGGCTGGATCACCGAGGCCGATCTGGCCAAGCCCGCCGAGGAGGCTGAAGCGACCGAAGATCAGCCGGCTTAAGGGCAAAGGAGAATGTCGCCCGGATGCTCACCGATACTGACCCCGAACTCGACCATGGCCCGCGGACCGAAAGGTCCGCGACCATGCGGATGTGCGCGGTCAGTCGGCAGGTCCGGCCGATCGACGAGCTGATCCGCTTCGTCATTTCGCCGCAGGGCGACGTAGTTCCAGATCTCAAGCGCAAGCTGCCCGGACGCGGCATGTGGCTCACCGCCTCACGCGGGGTGGTTGCGGAAGCCGTCCGGCGTCACCAATTTAGCAAGGCCTTCAAGCGCGAGCTGCGCATCCCTCAGACGCTTCCTGCCGATATCGAGGCGCTCCTGGTTCGGAGCGTGACGGAAGCCCTTGGGATCGCCGCCAAAGCGGGTCAGGTCGTGGCCGGCTTCGGCAAGGTCGAAAGCGCCCTTCGGGAAGGCACGGCCGGGGTCCTGATCCACGCCAGCGACGGGGCCGCGGACGGAATCCGCAAATTGGACATGCTGGCGCGTCAAAATGCCGGAAATCGCGGCGCCAAGCCGCAGATTCCCGTCGTTACCGCGCTGAAATCGTTAGAATTGGATTTGGCACTGACCCGGTCAAATGTGATACATGCTGCCCTGCTCGCGGGCCCGGCGAGCAAGTCATTCCTGTCACGTAGCCAGATGCTGGTCCGATACCGGATGGCGGACGCTGACAAGACTGCCGAAAAGCCCGGCCAGGATTTCTGAGAGATACGACGACCCGATAGGACGGTGCGGCAACGCACAACACTGATAAATCAGGATTAGGACTGCTGAATGGTTGATACCAAGACCCCTGACGACAAGAAGCTGAGCGTTCCGAGCAAGACGCTATCGCTCAAGCCGCGCGTCGAAACGGGCACTGTCCGCCAGAGCTTCAGCCATGGCCGCAGCAAGCAGGTCGTGGTCGAGAAGCGCGGCAAGCGCCGCATCGACGGCAGTGCCGAACCGCAGGCTCCCACGGTCGTCGCGAAGCCGGCGCCGGCCGCGCCAACTCCGACGCCCGCTCCGTCGCGCCCCGCGCCGCCGCGCAACGCCGGATCCGGCGTGGTGCTGCGCACGCTGACCGAGGACGAACGTTCCGCCCGCGCCAGCGCGCTGGCCGATGCCAAGGTGCGCGAAGTCGAAGAGCGCCGCCAGGCCGAGGAAGAGGCCCAGCGCCGCGCTGTTCGCGAAGCCGCTGAACGCGTCGAGCGCGAAGCTGCCGAATCCCGCCGCAAGGCCGAGGAAGAGCGTCACCGTCACGAGGACGAAGCCAAGCGCAAGGCAGAGACCGAGGCCAAGAAGCGTTTTGGCGAAGGCGAGCAGCCGGCATCCGCGCCGCGCCCCGCAGCCGCCGCCCCGGCCGCTCCGGCGCCGCGCCCCGGCGCCCCCGCAGCGCGCCCTGGTACCACCACGGCACGCCCGGGAACATCGACCGCGCGCCCGGGAACGACCACAGCGAGACCGGCAGGTGGCCCGTTGGGCCGCGCTCCCGCGGTTGCTGCCGGCCCGGACGAGGACGATGGTCCGCGCCAGATCCGCCGCGGTCCCGGCGGTGCCGCGCGTCCCGTGGTAGCCCCGAAGCCCACCCACAAGCCCGGCCCGCAGAAGGAGCGCGGCCGCCTGACCGTCGTCACCGCGCTCAATGCCGACGAAGTCCGCGAGCGCTCGATCGCCTCGTTCCGCCGGCGCACCCAGCGCCTGAAGGGCCACGCCTCGAACGAGCCGAAGGAAAAGCTCATCCGCGAGGTGGTCATTCCGGAAGCGATCACGATCCAGGAACTCGCCAACCGCATGGCCGAGCGCGCGGTCGACGTCATCCGCATGCTGATGAAGCAGGGCGCGATGCACAAGATCACCGACGTGATCGACGCCGACACCGCGCAGCTCATTGCCGAAGAGCTCGGCCACACCGTCAAGCGCGTTGCTGCGTCCGACGTTGAAGAGGGTCTGTTCGACGCCACCGACGATTCGACCGACACCGAGACCCGTTCGCCCGTGGTGACCGTCATGGGTCACGTCGACCACGGCAAGACCTCGCTGCTCGACGCGCTCCGTCATGCCAACGTCGTCTCCGGCGAAGCCGGCGGCATCACCCAGCATATTGGCGCCTATCAGGTGCTGTCGCCCGAAAGCGGCAAGAAGATCACCTTCATCGACACGCCCGGCCACGCCGCGTTCACCGCGATGCGCGCCCGCGGCGCCAAGGTGACCGACATCGTCGTGCTGGTGGTTGCGGCCGATGACGGCGTCATGCCGCAGACGATCGAAGCCATCAACCACGCCAAGGCGGCGCGGGTGCCGATCATCGTTGCCATCAACAAGATCGACAAGCCCGATGCCAAGCCCGAGCGCGTGCGCACCGAGCTGCTCCAGCACGAGGTGCAGGTGGAATCCTTCGGCGGCGAAGTCGTCGACGTCGAAGTGTCCGCCAAGAACAAGACCAATCTCGACAAGCTGCTCGAGATGATCGCGCTCCAGGCCGATATCCTCGACCTCAAGACCAATTCGGAACGGCCGGCCGAGGGCACCGTGATCGAGGCCAAGCTCGATCGCGGCCGCGGTCCGGTCGCGACCGTGCTGGTCCAGCGCGGCACGCTCCGGGTCGGCGACATCATCGTCGCAGGCGCCGAGATGGGCCGCGTCCGCGCGCTGATCTCGGATCAGGGCGAGACCGTGCAGGAAGCAGGTCCGTCGGTGCCGGTCGAAGTGCTCGGCTTCAACGGTCCGCCGGAAGCCGGCGATCGTCTCGCCGTGGTCGAGAACGAAGCCCGCGCCCGCCAGGTCACCAGCTACCGTGCGCACCAGAAGCGCGAGAACGCGGCTGCCTCGATCTCCGGCATGCGCGGCTCGCTCGAGCAGATGATGTCGCAATTGAAGACCGCGGGCCGCAAGGAATTCCCGCTGATCATCAAGGCCGACGTGCAGGGCTCGCTGGAAGCGATCCTCGGCTCGCTGGAGAAGCTCGGCACCGACGAAGTCGCAGCCCGCATCCTGCATGCCGGCGTCGGCGGCATCTCGGAATCCGACGTGACGCTGGCCGAAGGCTTCAACGCCGCGATCATCGGCTTCTCGGTTCGTGCCAACAAGGAGGCCGCTGCGGCGGCCAAGCGCAACGGCATCGAGATCCGCTACTACAACATCATCTACGACCTCGTGGACGACGTGAAGAAGGCGATGAGCGGCCTGCTCGCGCCGACTTTGCGCGAAACCATGCTCGGCAATGCCTCCATCCTGGAGATATTCAACATCTCCAAGGTCGGCAAGGTCGCCGGCTGCCGCGTCACCGACGGCACCGTGGAACGCGGCGCCAATGTGCGCCTGATCCGCGACAACGTCGTCGTGCACGAAGGCAAGCTGTCGACGCTGAAGCGCTTCAAGGACGAAGTGAAGGAAGTCCAGTCCGGTCAGGAATGCGGCATGGCCTTCGAGAACTACCACGACATGCGCGCAGGCGATGTCATCGAGTGTTATCGCGTGGAGACGATCCAGCGCTCCCTGTAAGTCCAAATCTTACCGAAGCGACTGGATCTTTTTGAGCTGAAATTGCGGGAGTGCGATGGCCGGATTTATTCCGGCCATCGCACCGCATTCGTTTCAACAGGACAAATGACAATGCTCGTGTCCCAAACGCGGGCATGACGAGGTGATTTTCGAGAATGCCACGCCATCATCAGAAAAAAAATTCCGCACCCGGCGGAGGCTCGCAACGTCAGTTGCGCGTCGGCGAGCAGGTTCGCCACGCGATGGCCGATATTCTGGCGCAAGGCAATGTGCATGATGCGGATCTCGAAGGTCACATCATCACCGTGCCGGAGGTGCGGATGTCGCCCGACCTGAAGCTCGCGACAGTCTACGTGATGCCGCTCGGTGGCCACGACACCGCGGTCGTCATTGCTGCGCTCGAACGCAACAAGAAGTTTCTGCGCGGCGAGGTCGCGCGGCGCGTTAACCTGAAATTTGCACCTGATCTTCGTTTCCGCGTCGACGAACGATTCGACGAAGCGGAACGGATCGAGAAGCTTTTGCGAACACCTGCGGTTCAGAAGGACCTCGAACAGGATTTGGAACAGGATCCGGAGACGGATCGGGAAGAAGAACGATGACCATGGACCCGGCTCACGACACGATCAGCGGCGAACAGGCCGATCAGCGCGACGTGCAGAAAAATAATTTTACGGACGACAATCTTGCGGGCCTCGGCGGCAATTCCCGGCCGCATCAGGAGCCGCGCCGCGTCAACAACGATCCGCGCGCCAATGCCAAGCAGAAGGGCAACCAGGTTCGCCGCGACCGGCGCGACGTCCATGGCTGGGTCGTGCTCGACAAGCCGATCGGCATGACCTCGACGCAGGCGGTCGCGGTGCTCAAGCGCCTGTTCAACGCCAAGCGCGCCGGACACGCCGGCACGCTCGATCCGCTCGCCTCGGGCGGGCTGCCGATCGCGCTCGGGGAAGCCACCAAGACCGTTCCCTTCGTCATGGACGGCCGCAAGCGCTACCAGTTCACGGTGTGCTGGGGCGAGGAGCGCGACACCGACGACATCGAGGGCCGGGTGACCGCGACCTCGGACCAGCGTCCGACCCGCGAGGCCATCCTGGCCCTGTTGCCCCGCTTCACCGGGGTGATCGAGCAGATCCCGCCGCGTTATTCCGCGATCAAGGTCCAGGGCGAGCGCGCCTACGACCTCGCCCGCGACGGCGAGGTCGTGGAGCTGGCCCCCCGTCCGGTCGAGATTCACCAATTAACCCTTGTGGATCAACCGGATAGAGATCGGGCCGTATTCGAGGCCGAATGCGGCAAGGGCACCTATGTCCGGGCACTGGCCCGCGATATGGGCCGGATTCTCGGCACTTACGGCCATATCTGCGCGCTCAGGCGGACCCTGGTCGGCCCATTTGGCGAAAACGACATGATTCCGCTGGATCAGCTGGAGGCTTTGTGCGATAGAGCCGCGTCCGGCGAGGGTAGCCTCGCCGACGCGCTTATGCCCGTTGAGACCGCGCTGGACGACATCCCGGCACTGGCCGTCACTCGGGCTGATGCGGCAAGGCTCCATCGGGGCCAGGCCGTTTTGTTGCGCGGACGGGATGCGCCCACTTGTAGCGGCACAGTCTATGTCACGGTGGCAGGCCGTCTTCTCGCGCTTGCTGAAGTCGGCAATGGCGAAATCATCCCCAAGCGTGTGTTCAACCTGACCGGCCTGACTGCCAGCCCCGGTCGCAACGAGAGAAATTGACGATGTCGATTGCCGCAGAACGCAAAGCGGAAGTCATCAAGACGAATGCCAACAAGGCCGGCGACACCGGCTCGCCCGAGGTTCAGGTCGCGATCCTGTCGGAACGCATCAACAACCTCACCAACCATTTCAAGACCCACGTGAAGGACAACCATTCGCGTCGCGGCCTCTTGAAGCTGGTCTCGACCCGCCGCTCGCTGCTCGACTACCTCAAGAAGCGGGACGAGGCGCGTTACAAGGCGCTGCTCGAGAAGCACAACATTCGCCGTTAAGAGTTCTTGCGCGCGCCAACGGCGCGCGTTTTCGCACGTGGTTTCGAACGAAAGCGCTTATTTTAAGCTTTTTGATCGAGGTTGCGCGCACGTCGGAGACGGATCGTTGATGATTCGCATCCGGGGCACGATCAGCGAAGACCGCGGTTCGGTGTTCGCATTCGTGCCGACTGACAGTCCAGCAGCAATCCGGCGGCTGGGCACAACGGGCAAGGCGCCCGTATGACCCGAAAGGATGGACGCCATCCGAAATCCAAAAACCATGGCAGGATCGCAGGACGCTGATCACCCGCTTCGATCAGCGCCCTGCAATCTTGCGCATGGTTTTTGTTTTTCGAGCCGTCCTTCTTTCGAGAACCCATGAAAGAAGACATCTATGTTCAATAAGCATTCGGTCGAGATCGACTGGGGTGGACGCACTCTCAAGCTGGAAACCGGCAAGATCGCCCGTCAGGCCGACGGCGCCGTCGTCGCCACCTATGGCGAGACCGTGGTGCTCGCCACCGTCGTCGCGGCGAAGGCGCCGCGCGAAGGCGTCGACTTCCTGCCTCTGACCGTCGACTACCAGGAGAAGACCTACGCTGCGGGCCGCATTCCCGGCGGCTATTTCAAGCGCGAGGGACGTCCGACCGAGAAGGAGACGCTGGTCTCCCGCCTGATCGACCGTCCGATCCGTCCGCTGTTCGTCGACGGCTGGCGCAACGAGACCCAGGTGATCGCCACCGTGCTGTCGCACGACATGGAGAACGATCCTGACATCGTCGCGCTGGTGGCTTCGTCCGCTGCGCTGACGCTGTCCGGCGCGCCCTTCAAGGGCCCGATCGGCGCCGCTCGCGTCGGCTTCGCCAATGACGAATTCATCCTCAACCCGACGCTCGACGAGATGGTCGACACCCAGCTCGACCTCGTCGTCGCCGGCACCGCCGACGCCGTGCTGATGGTGGAATCGGAAGCCAAGGAACTGAACGAAGACATCATGCTCGGCGCCGTGATGTTCGGTCACCGCCACTTCCAGCCGGTGATCAACGCGATCATCGAGCTCGCCGAGAAGGCGGCCAAGGAGCCGCGCGAAGTCACCGTCATCGACAATTCGGCGCTCGAGAAGGAAATGCTCGGCCTGGTCGAGCAGGAGCTGCGCGCCGCCTACGCCATTCCGGTCAAGCAGGATCGCTACGCTGCGGTCGGCAAGGTCAAGGAAAAGGTGATCGCCCACTACTTCCCGGAAGGGCAGGAGCCGAAATACGACAAGCTGCGCATCGCCGGCGTGTTCAAGGAGCTCGAAGCCAAGATCGTTCGCTGGAACATCCTCGACACCGGCAAGCGCATCGACGGTCGCGACAGCAAGACCGTGCGCAATATCGTCGCCGAAGTCGGCGTGCTGCCCCGCGCTCACGGTTCGGCGCTGTTCACCCGCGGCGAGACCCAGGCGATGGTCGTGACCACGCTCGGCACCGGCGAGGACGAGCAGTACATCGACGCGCTGTCGGGAACGTACAAAGAGACGTTCCTGCTGCACTACAACTTCCCTCCCTACTCGGTCGGTGAGACCGGTCGCCTCGGCGGCACCAAGCGTCGCGAGATCGGCCACGGCAAGCTGGCCTGGCGCGCGATCCACCCGGTGCTGCCGCCGCACCACGAATTCCCCTACACCACGCGCGTGGTGTCGGAGATCACCGAGTCGAACGGCTCGTCCTCGATGGCTTCGGTCTGCGGCGCCTCGCTCGCGCTGATGGATGCCGGCGTGCCGTTGAAGCGGCCGACCGCGGGCATCGCGATGGGCCTGATCCTCGAAGACAAGCGCTTCGCGGTTCTCTCGGACATCCTCGGTGACGAGGATCACCTCGGCGACATGGACTTCAAGGTCGCCGGTACCGAGCAGGGCATCACCTCGCTCCAGATGGACATCAAGATCGAGGGCATCACCGAAGAGATCATGAAGGTCGCGCTCGCCCAGGCCAAGGATGGACGTATCCACATCCTCGGCGAGATGGCCAAGGCGCTCACCAACGCCCGTGCCGAGCTCGGCGAATACGCGCCGCGCATCGAGACCTTCAAGATCGCCACCGACAAGATCCGCGAAGTGATCGGCACCGGCGGCAAGGTGATCCGCGAGATCGTCGAGAAGACCGGCGCCAAGGTCAACATCGAGGACGACGGCACCGTGAAGGTCGCCTCTAGCGACGGCGAGGCGATGAAGGCTGCGATCAAGTGGATCAAGTCGATCGCCTCCGATCCGGAAGTCGGCCAGATCTATGACGGCACCGTCGTCAAGGTGATGGAGTTCGGCGCCTTCGTGAACTTCTTCGGCTCCAAGGACGGTCTCGTCCACATCAGCCAGCTCGCGTCGGCCCGCGTGCAGAAGACCTCCGACGTCGTCAAGGAAGGCGACAAGGTCAAGGTCAAGCTGCTCGGCTTCGACGATCGCGGCAAGACCCGCCTGTCGATGAAGGTGGTCGATCAGACCACCGGCGAAGACCTCGAAGGCAAGGACAAGGGCGGCGAGGGCGAGAAGGCCCCGCGCGAAGCAGCCGGCGAGTAAGCCTCGCTACACTGCAGAAAACGAAAGGGCGGCCGAAAGGCCGCCCTTTTTGTTTGTGCCGCTCCGGGCGAGATGCGCCCCCTCTCCCGCTTGCGGGGGAGGGTTGGGTGGCAGTGCTTCCGCAAGGAGACTCCCAACGACGAGAGAGCCCCCACCCGCGCCTCCGGCGCGACCTCCCCCGCAAGCGGGAGAGGTTGCACCGAGCCCGAGGTGAGATCAGCCGACCTCAGCCCACGATGTCGTAGCGGTCGAGGTTCATCACCTTGGTCCAGGCCTTGGCGAAGTCCTTTACGAACTTCTCCTTGGAGTCCGAGGTGGCATAGACCTCGGCGAAGGCGCGGAGCTGGGAGTGCGCACCGAAGATCAGATCGACGCGCGTGCCAGTCCACTTCACCGCGTTGGTCTTGCGGTCGCGGGCCTCGTAGCTGCCGTCGGCCGCCGGCGTCCACTGCGCACTCATGTCGAGCAGATTGACGAAGAAGTCGTTGCTGAGCGTGCCCACCTTCGAAGTGAGAACGCCATGCTTCGAACCGTTCGCGTTGGCGCCGAGCACGCGCAGACCACCGAGCAGGACCGTCATTTCCGGACCGGTGAGCCTGAGCAGCTGGGCGCGATCGACGAGGGCTTCTTCCTGCTGCAGGAACTGATGCTTCTTGCCGACATAGTTGCGGAAGCCATCGGCCCGCGGCTCGAGCGGCGCAAAGGACTCAGCATCGGTCTGTTCCTGCGAGGCATCCATGCGGCCCGGCGTGAAGCCGACCTTCACGTCGACGCCGGCATCCTTGGCGGCCTTCTCGACCGCGGCGGTACCGCCGAGCACGATGAGGTCCGCGAGCGAGACCTTCTTCGCGCCTGAAGACGCGTTGAAGTCCTTCTGGATCGCTTCGAGCTTGCCGAGAACCTTGGAGAGCTGAGCCGGCTGGTTCACCTCCCAATCCTTCTGCGGGGCAAGACGGATGCGTGCACCGTTGGCACCGCCGCGCTTGTCCGAGCCGCGGAACGTCGAGGCCGACGCCCAGGCGGTCGAGACCAGCTCGGAGACCGACAGACCCGACGCCAGGATCTTGGTCTTCAGCGCAGCGATGTCCTGCTCGCTGGCCAGCTCGTGATTCACGGCCGGAATCGGATCCTGCCAGATCAGCGTCTCCTTCGGCACCAGCGGGCCGAGATAGCGCTGGATCGGCCCCATGTCGCGATGGGTGAGCTTGAACCAGGCGCGGGCAAAGGCGTCCGCGAACTGATCCGGGTTCTCCAGGAAGCGACGCGAGATCTTCTCGTAGGCCGGATCGAAGCGCAGCGAGAGGTCGGTGGTCAGCATGGTCGGCCGATGCTTCTTCGACTTGTCGAAGGCATCGGGAATGATCGCGTCGGCGCCCTTGGCCGTCCACTGGTTCGCACCGCCCGGGCTCTTCGTCAGCTCCCATTCGAAGTTGAAGAGGTTCTCGAAGAAGTTGTTGCTCCACTTGGTCGGCGTCGCCGTCCAGATCACTTCGAGACCGCTGGTGATGGAATCACCGGCGAGGCCCGAAGCGTGCTTGCTCTTCCAGCCGAGGCCTTGATCCTCGAGCGCGCCCGCTTCCGGCTCCGGACCGACCAGCGAAGGATCGCCGGCGCCGTGTGTCTTGCCGAAGGAATGGCCGCCGGCGATCAGTGCGACGGTCTCTTCGTCGTTCATCGCCATGCGGGCGAACGTCTCGCGGATGTCCTTGGCCGCAGCGACCGGATCCGGCTTGCCGTTCGGACCTTCCGGATTGACGTAGATGAGGCCCATCTGCACCGCGCCGAGCGGCTCGGCGAGCTGGCGTTCGCCGCTGTAGCGCTCATCACCAAGCCACGTGCCTTCGGGACCCCAATAGAGCTCTTCCGGCTCCCAGACGTCGGCGCGGCCGCCGGCGAAGCCGAAGGTCTTGAAGCCCATCGATTCCAGCGCGACGTTGCCGGCGAGAACCATCAGGTCGGCCCAGGAGAGCTTGCGGCCGTATTTCTGCTTGATCGGCCACAGCAGCCGGCGCGCCTTGTCGAGGTTGGCGTTGTCGGGCCAGCTGTTGAGCGGCGCGAAACGCTGCTGGCCGGCACCGGCGCCGCCACGGCCGTCGGTGATGCGGTAGGTGCCAGCGCTGTGCCAGGCCATGCGGATCATGAGACCGCCATAGTGACCGAAATCGGCGGGCCACCACTCCTGCGAGTCCGTCATCAGCGCGGTCAGGTCCTTGACGACCGCCTTAAGGTCGAGCGTCTTGAATTCCTTGGCATAGTCGAATTCGTCGCCCATCGGATCGGATAGGCCGGAATTCTTGTGCAGCATCTCGATGCTGAGCTGAGTTGGCCACCAATCGCGGTTCGCTGGCACGCGTTTTCCACCCGAAAACGGGCACTTCGAAGTGTCGTCCATGAATACCTCCTCTGGTGGCGTCGAACTCGCGCCTTTGACCAGGTAGAACCACTCTAAGCGTCGCGTCCTATCAGGTAAAGTTGACTTTAATGATCGCTGCGATAGGATTTTCTGATGATAAACCTGACGCTGCGCCAGCTCCGGTATTTCGACGCCCTGGCGCGTCACGGCCATTTCGGCCGCGCGGCCGAGTCCTGCTCCATCTCGCAACCGGCCTTGTCGATGCAGATCAAGGAGTTGGAGGAGACGCTCGGCGGCCTGCTGCTGGAGCGCAGCGCCCGGCAGGTGGCGTTGACGCGGTTCGGCGAGGAGCTCGCGCAACGCGTCCGCGACATTTTGCGCTCGGTCGATGAGCTCGGCGATTTCGCCCGCGCCTCGCAGGACCGCTTCGCCGGCCGCCTGCGCATCGGCATGATCCCGACGATCGCGCCGTATCTGCTGCCCACGATCACCAAGAATCTCACCCGCATGCATCCGGAGCTCGACATCCGTGTGCGCGAGACCATGACGCCGCGATTGATCCAGGAGTTGGTGGAAGGGCGGCTCGACACCGCCATCGTGGCGCTGCCGGTGTCCGAGCCTTCGCTCACCGAGGTCGCCCTGTTCGAGGAGAAATTCCTGCTGGTCCGGCCGAGCGCGGATGAGGGGACCCCGGCACCGTCGCGCGAGATGATGCGCGAGATGCGGCTGTTGCTGCTCGAAGAGGGACACTGCTTCCGCGATCAGGCGCTGTCGTTTTGCAACATGCAGTCGGCGCCGCCGCGCGAAATGCTGGATGCCAATTCGCTGTCGACGCTGGTCCAGATGGTCAGCGCCGGCATCGGGGTCACATTGATCCCGGAGATGGCGGTGCCGGTGGAAACGCGATCGGCGTCGGTCTCGCTCGCGCGCTTCCGCGACCCGCAGCCATCCCGCACCATCGGCATGGTCTGGCGCAAGACCAGCCCGCTGGCGCGGCAGCTGCTGCAGATCTCCGAAGTGGTGTGCCTGTCGGCCGGCAAGGTGCGCGCACGCCCACCTGTACGCAGCCAGCGGGCCTGAGGCTCCAATGTCGCAACCGATCATCCGCCTTGCCCGCGCCGACGAATATGACGAGGTCGGCTGCGTCTGGATGGAGAGCTGGGTCTCGACCGGGCTCGGCGAGGCCAGCGACTTTCTGCTCGCCAATCTCCGCGCCCGCATCCGACGCGAGATCGAGAACGGCTGGAGCCTGTTCGTCGCCGATGATCGCGGCACGATCGCCGCCATGCTGGCGCTGCATGTGCCAAAACTCTATCTGGATATGCTTTTCGTTGGACCCGCCTATCAGGGGCAGTCGCTCGGGCGAAAGCTGCTCGCCTTCACCCGCACGCAAATGCCGGATGAGATGTATCTGCGCTGCGTCCGCGAGAACGAAAAGGCCTGGCGCTGGTACGAGCGCGAAGGTTTTAAGTTCGAGAAAGAGGAGATCGAGCCGTCGAACGGGTTCATGATGAAATATTACCGGTGGCAGAAGACGTCATAGGTTCTGCTTGCGGAGGCGCTCCGCACGCTCTAGTTTGCGGATCACATCTCAGCAACTTCCGCTACCGATTCATGTTACGCAATCTCGCCGTCGCCGCCCTGTTCGCGTCGCTTTGTGCATCGACCGGATGGGCCCAATCTCCCTCCGCTCCACCAACTGCCACACCCCCGGCAACAGCCAAGCCTGTTGTGAAAAAGGCTGCGCCGAAGGCCAAGCAGCCGGCAGCGAACAAACCGCAAGCGGTGGACGTCGGCGCCTGTAAGCTCGGCGTAATCTCCGTGATCGGGGAGCGCTACTCCGTCCAGAAGTTCGGGCTGACCATCTTCGAGAACGAGGAGGCCGAAGTTCCTATCGACTGGGGTCTCGACGATCTCGTGTTTGCGCGCGTGAAAGCGGCAACAGGCGGCGATCCCGGTGTTCGCAGGATCGCCTACCCCAAGGGTGCCTTCGAACCGTTCTATCATCCGAAATCGCGATTCATTCCCGATCCCAACGAACGCCTGCCAGCGATCGTGCGTGGCATCACGCCGAACGTGAGCTGCGATCGCTATCTGGTTGCGACGACGTACAAGGGAGAATTGCCGGGCAGCCGCATGATGTTGAACGGAATCGGCACATTCAATCAAGGGCTCGGAAATCTGATCCGGCATTCGCATTTGTTCGCGAACATCTCGATCAACCTGATCGACGGCCGGAGCTACGAGGAGATCAAGCGCCCCTTTGTAAATTTCGGCGCGAGCTTCGCCGCAAGTATGCGACTGACCGAAGACCCGCTTAACAAGCTCGACAATGACCAGTTCCCCAACCCGCCCGCGACCGCTTCGAGCAGCGCGATCCTGCGCGAGAGAACGCGGGCGCTCATCACCGACAGGCTCGATCGGGGGCTTCCCGGTTATCTGAAGCAAGACTGACACGCACTCATTCGCGTCGACCAAGATGTTGACCACCGAACGCTGCATCGGACCAACCGTAGTGCGTTGCGATTTCGAAGTAGACACGCGATGAATAGCCTCGCCCGCCTCACGCCGATGGAAGGTTCCGCACCATGATCAAGCTCTATTGGTCGCCCCGCTCGCGCTCGTTCACGACGCTCTGGCTGATGGAAGAGAGCGGCCTTGCCTATGAACGCGTGCTGACCGACATCTCGACCGGCGCGCAGAAGGCGCCGGACTATCTAAAGATCAATCCGATGGGCAAGGTTCCCGCGCTCTGCGACGGCGACGCCGCACTCGGCGAGGCCGCCGCGATCTGCGCCTACATTGCCGACCGCTATCCCGAGACCAAGCTGGCGCCTGCCGTAACCGATCCGCGCCGCGCGCGCTATCTGCAATGGCTGTTCTTCTCACCGAGCTGCATCGAGCCGGCCATCATCCAGATCTTCACCAAGATCGAGATCCCGACCTCGACCGCCGCCTGGGGCAGCGCGACGCAGGTGTTCGACGTGCTGGAAGCTGCGCTTGCCAAGGGGCCGTGGATTCTCGGCGAGGAGTTTTCGGCCGCCGACATCACGATCGGCTCGGGCCTGAATTACGCGGTGCGCCTGTTCAAGATGGTGCCGTCGCGCCCCGCCTTCGATGCCTATATCGCGCGCTGCATGGCGCGTCCCGCGTTCCAGCGGGCGGAGAAGATCGCGGCGGGTTAGCCGAACTATCGTAGGGTGGGCAAAGCGTAGCGTGCCCACGTCTTCTATCTATGGCGACCGCTGAGAGATCGTGGGCACGTCGCTTGCGCTCCTTTGCCCACCCTACGGCAGCGTCGTCTATTCCGTCTTCAAATCGTCAGGCCTCGGCATCAGCACGATGTTGTAACCGGAATCGACGTAGTGGATCTCGCCGGTCACGCCGCCGGAGAGATCCGACAGCAGGTACAGCGCCGAGCCGCCGAGCTCGTCGAGCGTGACGCCGCGGCGGAGCGGCGAATGCTTTTGCAT
Organism: Bradyrhizobium sp. CIR48; assembly: GCF_014198315.1. Classification (NCBI taxonomy): domain Bacteria; kingdom Pseudomonadati; phylum Pseudomonadota; class Alphaproteobacteria; order Hyphomicrobiales; family Nitrobacteraceae; genus Bradyrhizobium; species Bradyrhizobium sp. CIR48. The sequence goes on along the minus strand of NZ_JACIHG010000009.1, from coordinate 189,865 downwards.
GAAGGCGAACATCGCGCGCGCCTCGCCGATGCCGGAGCCCGCGAGCGTGCGGATGGGGCCCGCGGAGATCGCGTTGACGCGGATGCCGCGCGGTCCGAAATCGGAGGCGAGATAGCGCACGGAGGCTTCCAGCGCCGCCTTGGCCACGCCCATCACATTGTAGTTCGGCATCGCGCGCTCGGAGGCGCCGAAGGTCAGCGTGATCATGCTGCCGCCCTCGGTCATCAGCTCGGCGGCGCGCTTTGCGACCTCCGTGAACGAGAAGCAGGAGATCACCATGGTGCGTGAAAAGTTCTCGCGGCTGGTGTCGGCGTAGCGGCCCTTCAGCTCGTTCTTGTCGGCAAAACCGATCGCGTGAATGACGAAATCGAGCTTGCCCCATTTTTCACGGAGCGCATCGAAGGTCGCATCGACGCTGGCGATGTCCTCGACGTCGCACGGCAGCACCAGATCAACCCCGAGCGATTCCGCCAGCGGCTTGACGCGCTTGCCCAAGGCTTCGCCCTGAAAGGTGAAGGCAAGCTCGGCGCCGTGCGCGTGCAGCGTCTTCGCCATGCCCCAGGCGATCGAATGATCATTGGCGATGCCCATGATCAGACCGCGCTTGCCTTTCATCAGACCTTCCATTGTCGTTCCCATTATCCCGAGGTCATCGCCCGCGCAGGCGGGCGATCCAGTATTCCAGTGACGGTCATGATCGATCGAGAAGCCGCGGCGTACTGGATGCCCCGCTTTCGCGGGGCATGACAGGGTCGGTGATCACACATCCAGCCGGCTGAACACCAGCGTGGCATTGGTGCCGCCGAAGCCGAAGGAGTTCGACAGCACGGTGCCGATCTTGGCGTTGTCGATGCGCTTGCGCACGATCGGCATGTCGGCGAACACGGGATCGAGCTCCTGGATATGTGCGCTCTCGCAGATGAAGCCGTTATTCATCATCAGCAGCGAGTAGATCGCCTCCTGCACGCCGGTGGCGCCCAGCGAGTGGCCGGTCAGCGCCTTGGTCGCCGAGATCGGCGGGCACTTCTCGCCACTTCCGAACACGCGGCGGAGCGCATCGATCTCCGGCGGATCGCCGGCCGGCGTCGAGGTCGCGTGCGGATTGATGTAGTCGACCTTGGTCTTCACCGTCGACATCGCCATGCGCATGCAGCGCTCGGCGCCTTCGCCCGAGGGCGCGACCATGTCGTAGCCGTCCGAGGTCGCGCCGTAGCCGACGATCTCGCCGTAGATGCGGGCGCCGCGCGCCTTGGCATGTTCGAGCTCTTCCAGCACCAGCACGCCGGCACCGCCGGCGATGACGAAGCCGTCTCGGTTGACGTCGTAGGGCCGCGAGGCGGTGGCGGGCGTGTCGTTGTATTTCGAGGACATCGCGCCCATGGCGTCGAACAGCACGGAGAGCGACCAGTCCAGCTCCTCGCAGCCGCCGGCGAAGATGACGTCCTGCTTGCCGATCTGGATCGTCTCATAGGCATTGCCGACGCAATGGTTCGACGTCGCGCAGGCCGACGAGATCGAATAGTTCACGCCCTTGATCTTGAACCAGGTCGCAAGCGTCGCGGAGGCCGTGGACGACATCGCCTTCGGCACTGCGAAAGGTCCGACGCGCTTCGGTCCCTTGGTGCGGGTGATGTCGGCGGATTCGACGATGGTGCGGGCGGAGGGGCCGCCGGAGCCCATGATGATGCCGGTGCGGATGTTGGAGACTTCGTCAGGCGACAGACCGGAGTCCTGGATCGCCTGCTCCATCGCGACGTGATTCCACGCCGCGCCCTGACCGAGGAAACGCATCGCGCGGCGGTCGACCACCGTCGCGGGATCGAGCGACGGCGCGCCCGCTACCTGCGAACGGAAGCCGAGCTCGGCATATTTCTCAGCCCGCGAAATGCCCGACTTCGCCTCGTGAAGGCTCGCAAGCACTTCCTGGGTGTTGTTTCCGATCGACGAGACGATGCCCATCCCGGTGACCACAACCCGCCTCATGACAGCCTCGCCTCAATCGTTGTTGTCTTGGTGATGCGCTCAGCCCAGGCTCGTGCCCTGCTTGAACAGGCCGACCTTCAAGTCCTTGGCGCGATAAATAATCTGGTCATCGACCGAAAGCCACCCGTCGGCGATACCGAGCACCAGCTTTGAACGCATCACGCGTTTGATATCGACGTTGTACACAACCTTGCGGGCCTCGGGCAGCACCTGGCCGCTGAACTTCAGCTCGTTCAGGCCAAGCGCGCGACCACGACCTTCGCCCCCGGTCCAGCCCAGGTAAAAGCCGACCATTTGCCAAAGCGCGTCGAGGCCGAGGCAGCCGGGCATCACCGGATCGTTCTTGAAGTGGCAGCCGAAGAACCAGAGGTCGGGCTTCACGTCGAGCTCGGCGCGCACCAGCCCCTTGCCGAACTCGCCGCCATTGTCGTTGATGTCAGTGATGCGGTCGAACATCAGCATCGGCGGCAACGGCAGCTGGGCATTGCCCGGGCCGAACATCTCGCCGCGGCCACAGGCCAGCAGATCTTCGTATTCGTAACCGTTGCGCCTGTTCAGCATGCAGAGCCTCTGTTTGAATTCCGATTGAGCGGCGCTTTTTGGCGAAAATGGGCCCCGTCTCGGTCGGAGAGCAACGCCAATTGCCACTGTCAGGCGCTGCGCCCGCATGCCCGGATGGACTGCGGACCGGGCCTCGATGCCCGGCTGCGCCAAAATCGGCTAAGCGGAACCGCGCGCTCTCTAACACAGGCCATTTCGGGTAGCAAAGTGCATCCATGAAGGTAAAATGACGCGATACCGGGCCGGTTCCAAGCCTTATTAGAACCTCTCTAGTTGCGAGAAACTTGCATCTGCATCTTTCTGTTCTTATATTGCTGAGAGATATTGTTCACGCGTGCCCGAAATCTGGAAATGAGCGAGAATACTGCGCCCCATCACGACGACGACGTCCACTCCGCGGCCCTGCTGTCCGGCCGCCAGCCGGCTCTCACCGGCTGCCCCTGGCACGACGTCAACGAAATGCTCCAGTCCGCCGGGCTCCGTCCGACGCGTCAGCGCATGGCACTGGGCTGGCTGTTGTTCGGCAAAGGTGCTCGCCACCTCACGGCTGAAATGCTCTACGAGGAAGCGACGCTCGCCAAGGTTCCGGTGTCGCTGGCGACGGTCTACAACACGCTGAACCAGCTCACCGATGCCGGCCTGCTCCGCCAGGTCAGCGTCGACGGCACCAAGACCTATTTCGACACCAACGTCACCACCCACCATCACTACTACCTCGAGAACAGCCATGAGCTGGTCGACATCGAGGATCCGCATCTGGCGCTGTCCAAGATGCCGGAAGTGCCGGAGGGTTACGAGATCGCGCGCATCGACATGGTCGTGCGCCTGCGCAAGAAGCGCTGAACTAATTCTAGATTGCTGATGCGATCGTCATGGCCGGCTCGTCCCGGCCATTGTCGTTTTAGGCCGTCATTCCGGGATGGTGCGCAGCACCAGACCTCAGGCGCGCAATTGCGCACCGGGGAATCTCGAAATCCTCGATGCTGCGCATCGCCCCGGGATGACCCTTCGGGTCAGTTGACCTGCTCGTCCGAATACACGCCCCAGAGGCGCTCCTGCTGGATCCAGCCGTCAAAACCGTTGCCGGTGACGCGGCACCAGTTTGCAGCGCACTTCTTTACCTGCGTGACGACGCCGGCCTGGAGTCTTGCTGCAACCGCGCTGTCGAGATCGGCGCGATCGTAGATCGGGGCGAGGTCGTCCTTGTGCTTCATGGTGACGACCGCGGTGCGGCGGCCCGACAGCAGCGAGTGATAGACCCAGCCCTCGGCGCCTTCGGAATCGCGCACCCGGCGCCAATTCTCAAATTCGGCGGTGATTTCCACCGGCAGGCCCGAACGGGTGTAGACCCAGGCCACGTCATTGTCCTTGGTCGGGCCGGCACGGACGTTCACGTGATCCGATTTGAGGCTGACATAGCGCGGCACCGGCAGGCCGCTGGCGGTCTGGGGCGTGGTGTCCTTGGCCGAATGCGAGGGGCCGACCGAAGCGCTCAACCAGGTGCAAACGAGCGCCATTACCGAACAAAAACGCCCCAACGCCATCAACCCGTCTCCTGTCGAAGACCCGGCCCGAGCCCGGTCCTCACCCCAAATTCCAAAACCTGCCGCGCAATCCCCTGACCCGCCCCACGCGGGTGTTCCCCAAACCGGGCTCCTTGAAGCCTTGACCCGTGGTTCTTGTCTTGGCCCGGCCTTCTGCTAGAGAGGACGGGCACTTGAACAACCAGTTTGCCCCGATTTTCCGGCCGGAAATATCGGGAGAGCTTGAAGGAAACGCCGGGGACGGACACGGCAAGGGCAGTGTCGAACAACCGGGTTAATGAGACCTCAACGACCGGCCTTTGGCGACAGAGGCGGCTTGCGACGCCTCATGAGAGCAGGACATGTCGGTGAAGAAAAAGCCCCTCGTCGTGGTGACGCGCAAGCTGCCGGATTCGATCGAGACGCGGATGCGCGAATTGTTCGACGCGCGGATCAATCTCGAGGACACGCCGATGTCCGCCGACCAGATCGCGGAAGCCGCACGCACCGCCGACGTGCTGGTTCCGACGGTCACCGACCATATCAGCGCCGACATCATCAACCAGCCCGACTGCAAGCTGCGGCTGATCGCCAATTTCGGCAACGGCGTCGATAATATCGACGTCGAGGCCGCGCATGCCCGCGGCATCACCGTCACCAACACGCCCAAGGTCCTGACCGAGGACACCGCCGACATGACCATGGCGCTGATCCTCGCCGTGCCCAGGCGGATGATCGAAGGCGCCTCGATCCTGACCGAAGGAAAACCCTGGCCGGGCTGGTCGCCGACCTGGATGCTCGGCCACCGTATCGGCGGTAAGCGGCTCGGCATCATCGGCATGGGTCGCATCGGCCAAGCGGTGGCGCGCCGCGCCCGCGCCTTCGGGCTGCAGATCCACTATCACAACCGCCGTCCCGTGGCGCCGAAGATCGCCGAGGAGCTTGGCGCGACCTATTGGGAAAGCCTCGACCAGATGCTGGCGCGGATGGACATCATCTCGGTGAACTGCCCGCACACGCCGGCGACCTATCATCTGCTCTCGGCGCGGCGGCTGAAGCTGATCCGCAAGGACGCCTACATCGTCAATACCGCGCGCGGCGAGGTGACCGACGAGGACACGCTGATCAAGCTGATCGAAGGCGGCGAGATCGGCGGCGCCGGGCTCGACGTCTACGAGCACGAGCCTGCAGTCAACCCCAAGCTGGTGCGGCTTGCCAAGGCCGGCAAGGTGACGCTGCTGCCGCATATGGGCTCGGCCACGATCGAAGGCCGCGTCGAGATGGGCGAGAAGGTGATCATCAACATCCGCACCTTCCTCGACGCGCACAAGCCGCCGGATCGCGTGCTGCCGAGCATGCTCTGAGGTTTATTTCCCGCGCGTCTCGCGCTTGCGCCAGTCGGCGACGAAATCGATGAAGGCGCGCAGCGCGGGCGGCGTCTGGCGCCGGCTCGGGTAATACAGGAACGGGCCAAGAAACGGCTCGCACCAATCTTCCATCAGGCTGACCAGCGCGCCGGACTTCACGGCATCGCCGACATAACCGTCGATCGTTGCCCAGACGCCCACACCATCGAGCGCGGCTCGCAGGGCAAGGGTCATGTTCGTGGAGATCAGCTTTGCCGGCGGATCGACCTTCACGATCTGGCCGGCCTTCTCGAACTCCCAATCGTGCATGACGCCGCTCGAATAACGGGCGCGGATGCAATCATGCTCGAGCAGATCCTTGGGATGCTTCGGCTCGCCGCGGCGCGCGACATAATCGGGCGAGGCGACGACGACATAGTGCTGCGGACCGCCCAGCGGGATCGCCACCATGTCCTGCGCGAGATGCTCACCATAACGCACGCCGGCATCGTAGCCCCCGCTCACGATATCGACGAAACCGCTTTCGGACACGACGTCGAGATCGACCTGGGGATGGACGCTAAGAAACGGCCCGACCATCGGCGCCAGCACGAGATCGACCGCCGGGGGCGGCGCGTTGATGCGCAGGCGACCGGAAGCTACCTCGCGCAGGCTCCGCACCTCCGCCAGGGCATCGCCGACGTCGCGTAGCGCAGGTGCCACCCGCGACAGCAGCAGCTCGCCCGCCTCGGTCAAGGCGACACTGCGGGTGGTGCGGTTCATCAGGCGGACGCCAAGGCGCTCCTCGAGGTCGCGTAGGCGCTGGCTAAGACTCGACACCGACACGCGAATTTCGACCGCCGCCCGCCGGAAATTGCGGGTGCGGGCGACCGCCACGAAGACGTCGAGATCGCGCAGATCAGGCTCAGTCATTGTTCGTTATAATGAACAAGCCATTCGGCATTGTCCAGCTTATCGGCGCAATGGACCAGGTGCATATCCAGCCCGTCGCGCGGCGCAATCAGCCTGCCGCCTTTCGAGGAGAGCCATCATGGAACAGCACAAACTCGGTTCAACCGGCCCCCGCGTCTCTGCCCTTGGTCTCGGCTGCATGGCCATGTCGGACGCCTATGGCCCGGCCGATCGCGGCGAGAGCATCGCCACGGTCCACGCGGCGCTCGACGCCGGCATCACGCTGCTCGACACCGGCGATTTCTACGCCATGGGTCACAATGAAATGCTGATCCGCGATGCGCTGAAGGATGTGGCGCGCGACAAGGTGCAGATCAGCGTCAAGTTCGGCGCGCTACGCGGCCCCGCCGGCGAATTCACTGGCATGGATTGCCGCCCGGCCGCGACCAAGAATTTCCTCGCCTATTCGCTGCAGCGGCTCGGCACCGACTATATCGACATCTACCGCCCGGCGCGGCTCGACCCCAACGTTCCCATTGAAGAGACCGTCGGCGGCCTCGCCGATCTCGTGAAGGCCGGTTACATCAGGCATATCGGCCTGTCCGAGGTCGGCTCCGACACCATCCGCCGCGCGCATGCCGTGCATCCGATCGTCGATCTCCAGATCGAATATTCGCTGATCGAGCGCGGCATCGAGCGCGACATTCTCAAGACCTGCCGCGAACTCGGCATTGGCATCACCGCCTATGGCGTCCTGGCGCGCGGCCTGATCAGCGGCCATTGGTCGAAGGATTCGGGCACGGCCGGCAAGGACTACCGGCTGATGACGCCGCGCTTCCAGGGCGCAAATCTCGACGCCAATCTCGCGCTGGTGGAGTCCCTGCGTGCCATCGCCGGCGAAATCGGCGCAACGCCGGCGCAGGTCGCAATCGCCTGGGTGGCGGCGCAGGGAAAAGAGATCGTGCCGCTGGTCGGCGCCAAGACCCGCACCCGTCTCGTCGAAGCGCTTGGCGCGACCAGGGTCACGCTGACACCGGCGCATCTTGCGGCGCTGGCCAAGGCGTTTCCGCCGGATGTCGCCTCGGGCACGCGTTACACCGCCGAGCAGATGGCCCATCTCGATAGCGAGAAGCCGGCCACGGCGTAACGCAGCCCATCACGTGCGATGGGCGCTGAGGTCGGTGATCACAGGCCCGTCGCCGTTGAGCGGATTGGCCGGATCGCGCGAATAGCGCAGCGTCTCGAAGCGCATCGCGCGCGCATCGATCATCAGGAGGCGGCCAACGAGGCCGTCGCCGAAACCGACGATCTCGCGGATCGCTTCCATCGCCATCATCGACCCCAGCACGCCCGCCAACGCACCCATGACGCCGGCTTCCGCGCAGGCAGGAACGGTACCCGGCGGCGGCGCCTCCGGAAACAGGCAGCGATAGGTCGGATTGAATTCGCCCTGCTCGTTGGTCTCGTGCGCGCGGATGGTAGTGAGCGAGCCGTCGAAGGTGCCGAGCGCGGCCGTGATCAACGGCCGCTTCGCGAAGAAGCAGGCGTCCGAGACCAGATAGCGTGTCGAGAAATTATCGGAGCCGTCGAGCACGAGGTCGTAGTCGCCGATCAGGCTGAGCGCATTGTCCGCATTCAGCCAGGTGGCGTGGCCGACGAAGCGAACATGCGGGTTGAGCGCTGCAATCCGCTCGGCGGCGCTCTCGACCTTGTGCCGGCCAATATCGGGCGTGGTGTGGATCACTTGGCGCTGCAGATTGGACAGCGACACCACGTCGTCATCGACCACGCCGAGCGTGCCGATGCCGGCGGCGGCCAGATACATCAGCGCCGGCGCGCCGAGCCCGCCGGCACCGACCACCAGCGCGGAGGCGCGCTTCAGCGCCGCCTGGCCCGGTCCGCCGACGTCGCGCAGCACGATATGGCGGGCATAGCGTTCCAGTTCGTCCGGGCTCAGCATCGTCGTACGCCTCTCCTACCAAGCCGTCGCTCTCACTCCTCATGGGGAGGAAGCGCAAAGCGCCGTCTCGAACCATGCAGGCCCCGATCTCGCCGCGGCCATCCTTCGAGACGCGGCCTTGAGGCCGCTCCTCAGGATGAGGACCTGTGTACGCGGCTCGAGCTTAGACCTGAACCACCGCAACATTGTTCGCGACCAACGAGATGTGCTTCAATGGCTTTGCGTTCAATGGGCTGGTTGGATTTGTCATGAGATCGATGCTTGCGGCAACCTTGATGTTTGCGGCTGCCACAGGCGCGCACGCCCAGATGACGACGCCGCAGATCCCCGGTACCAAGCCGAAGCTGGTCCAGACCGTGCCGATCCGGCCTCCGGCAACGCAGACGCCATCGGCGACGGCGGATGTGATGGCAAAAGCCGAGCGGCTGGCGCTGCAATCCGACCTCGCCTGGGTCGGCCAGTACAACGGCGCCATCACCGGCGACGTCAGTGAGCGCATGGTCAACGCCATCAAGGAATACCAGAAGGCCAAGGGCGGCAAGCCGACCGGGGTGCTCAATCCGCAGGAGCGCGCCGCGCTGGCCGAGACGGCGCGAAAGAAGCAGGACGGCGTCGGCTGGAAGATCGTGACGGAGCCGACCAGCGGCGCCCGGCTCGGCATCCCCTCGAAACTGGTGCCGCAGCAGGCGAGCGACGCCAACGGCTCGAAATGGACCTCGCCGACCGGAACCGTGCAGGTGCTGCTCAGCCGCCGCAAGGAGGCGAACCCGACCGCGGCAAAACTCGCGGAGCTGGAGAAGGAGCCGTCCGGGCGCAAGGTCGATTACACCGTGGTGAAGCCCGATTTCTTCGTGCTCTCGGGATTGCAGGGCCTGAAGAAGTTTTACGTCCGCGGCACCTTTAGAGGTGACGAGGTCCGCACCATGACGATCCTCTACGACCAGGCGACCGAGAACACGGTCGAGCCGGTCGTGATCGCGATGTCGAGCGCGTTCAACGCGTTTCCGTCCGGACCGCAAGCCGGGCCGCCGCCGCGCAAGACCGTCGAATACGGCACCGGCCTCGTCGTCAGCGATGACGGCGCGATCGTCACCGACCGGCTCGTCACCGACGGCTGCCTCGCGATCACGATCGCCGGCTATGGCAGCGCCGATCGCCTCACCGAGGACAAGGAGCGCGGTCTCGCACTGCTGCATATCTACGGCGCACGCGGCCTGAAGCCGCTCAGCCTTACTGGCGGCGCGGCCAAGACGAACGTGGATGTCGTCGGCATCGCGGATCCGCAGAGCCAGGGCGGCGCGGCGGGTGTCTCGACCGTCAAGGGCGCACTCGCACCGGTCACGAGCAGCGAGTCCGCACTGTCGCCTCCGCCGGCGGTGGGATTTTCCGGTGGTCCGGCGATCGATGGCGACGGCAAGTTCGCCGGCATTGCGTTGTTGAAGCCGACCATGGTGGCAGGACCCGCGACATCGGTGCCGGCCTCGCAGGCCGTGATGGTGTCCGCGGACGCCGTGCGCGATTTCCTGAAGGCCAAACAGGTCACGGTGAACGGTACGTCGACGGACGCAAAGGCCGCCGTCGTGCGCGTGATCTGCGTGCGGAAGTAGGTTTAACGCCAACTCTCGTGTCCCGGACGCGGTGCGGCGCGTAGTGGACACGAGTTCAACTGAGCCGCGAGCATCATCACACGTACGACTACTGGTCCAGTAATGGTACGGATTAGCTGGCCATCCCCATTCCGCCATCATCGTTACTGTTGATTCGGACCTCCGCGATCCCCCTTTGGATCGGGCCGGCACGTCCTGAGCGAGAAGGCTCAGCATCGAGATCGATGCACGTTCGCGTGGCGTATTCCTGACCCAAGCATTCCAAAGGATTGATCTTCAAATGCACACGATCGTACTGGCCACCCAAAAGGGTGGCAGCGGCAAGAGCACGCTCGCCATCGGCCTCGCGCTCGCGGCCAAGCAGGCCGGCTTCACCGTCCGCCTGATCGAGACCGACCCGCAGGGCACTCTGTCGAACTGGCGGCGCCGCCGCACCACCGATGGTCTCGTCGTCGAGCCGATCTATCATGCCGCCGACATCGAGCCGCGCCTGAAGATGCTGGCTGACAGCGGCCTGCAGCTGGCGATCGTCGACACCGCCGCCGGCCTCAGCGCCGCGACCACCGCTGCGATCCGCCATTCCGACCTCTGCCTGATCCCGGCCCGCCCAAGCGTCGCCGACATCGAGGCGACCGTCTCGACGCTGAGCATCGCGCGCGCCTGGAAGCGGCCCTACAGCTTCGTGCTGAACCAGACGCCGATCCGCGGCCAGCGCATCGACAACGCCGCCAACACGCTCGCCGAGGAAGCCGCGCTCGATCTTTCGGACGTGCTCGCGCGCCCGCTGATCGTGATGCGTAACGACCACCAGGATTCGCTCGCGAGCGGCCTTGCCGTGAGCGAATTCGCGCCGAACGGGAAGTCGGCGAACGAGATCCGCGGCCTGTGGCGCTGGATCGAAACCCGGCTCGAGCTCGAAGCCACGACCAATGTCCTGATCAACCAGGTGATGTCGCCTGCGGACGGCATGCTGCATGTCGCGGCCGATCTTTCAGCGGACGAGACCACGACACTGGCGTCCTGAGCGGGGCATCGCTCTGACGGCAGTCGGCCCTTCATCATCCGGAAGGGCCCCAGCGACGAAGCGATCCGGCCACCAGCCCGGCCGGATTGCTTCGCTTCGCGGTTTTGTCGACGCTCTATTTTCGTGTCGTAGCCCGGATGGAGCGCAGCGCAATCCGGGAAGTCTCTCCGCGGTCACGCTCGCCCCGGATTTCGCCGCGCTCCATCCGGGCTACGGGCTAGGTCACTTCTGACACTTCTGACACCAGAAGGTGGAGCGTCCGTTCTGCGTGAACCGCTTGACGGTGCCACCGCAGCCCGGCGTCGTGCATTTCTCGCCTTCGCGGTCGTAGACCTTGAACGAATGCTGGAAATAGCCGAGCTCGCCCGAGGTCTGGCGATGATCGCGCAAGGACGAGCCGCCGGCCTTGATGGCGTCGTTCAGCACCGTGTGGATCGCACTCACCAATCGCTTCGCATGATCGGTCGGCTCGCCGCCGCCAACGCCCTTGCGGCCCTTGGTCGCGAGCGTCGCCGCGATCCGGCGCGGCGACAGATGCGAGCGATGCAGGGCTTCGCAGACATAGATGTTGCCGAGCCCCGCCACCACGCGCTGGTCGAGCAGCGCGGCCTTCAGGCTGGTGGTCTTGCCTTCGCAGGACCGCGCCAGCATCGCGGCGTCGAATTCGTTGCCGAGCGGCTCGGGGCCGAGGTCGCGCAGCAGCGGCTCCTCGTCGAGTGCGTTACGCGCGATCACTTTCATGTAACCGAAGCGGCGCGGGTCGTTGAAGACGACGTCGGCTCCGGAAGACATCCGAAACAGCACATGGTCGTGCGTGGAGTCCTTACCCCTCGGATAGTGAAACTCGCCGGGAGCTGCCTCGTTGTCCGGCTTGATGACGCGGAACGAGCCCGACATGCCCAGATGCATCAAGAGCACATCGCCGGAGGCGAGATCGGCCATGAGATATTTTGCACGGCGGCCGAGCCCCGTGACGACCTGCCCCTGGAGCCGGGCCACGAAATCCGGCTGGAACGGAAAGCGCAGGTCCGGCCGGCGGGCTTCCGCCACCAGGATTTTCGCACCCTCCATCACAGGCTGAAGGCCGCGGCGGACGGTCTCGACTTCGGGCAATTCAGGCATGGTCAGGCATTCACCTTATGAGGGCGGTGTGATAGCGCCATTGCGGCGGGCGCGCTATGGTTCGCCCAGTGGAGTAGAGTAATGGATCGGCCGGGCGAAACCACGCATTTTGGCTTCAGGGACGTCCCCCTGGGGGACAAGCAGACGCTGGTGAACGATGTGTTTCACAGCGTGGCGTCGCGCTATGATTTGATGAACGATTTGATGTCCGGTGGCCTGCACCGGGTCTGGAAGGACATCATGATTACCGCGCTCGACCCGCCGAGGAGCGACCGGTCGTTCGCGTTGCTCGACGTAGCCGGCGGCACCGGCGACATCTCGTTCCGTGCCGCCAAGGCCGCGGGGCCCGGCTTCCATGCCACCGTCTGCGACATCAACACCGACATGCTGGCGGTGGGCCGCGAGCGCGCCGCGAAGCGCCATCTCGACACCCGGGTCGATTTCGTCGAAGGCAATGCCGAAGCACTCGCCTTCGCCGATCGCAGCTTCGACGCATATACGATCGCTTTCGGCATTCGCAACGTACCCCGGATCGATCTGGCGCTGCGCGAAGCCCATCGCGTGCTGAGGCCCGGCAGCCGCTTCCTGTGCCTGGAATTCTCCACCGTCGAGATGCCCGGGCTCGACCGGATCTACGACCTGTTCTCGTTCAAGGTGATCCCGCCGCTCGGCCGGATGATCACGGGCGACGCCGAGTCCTACCAATATCTCGTCGAGTCCATCCGCAAGTTTCCGAAACCCAACGCCTTCGCCGACATGATCCGCGACGCCGGCTTCGCCCGCGTCAGCTGGCAGACCCTGTCCGGCGGCATCGTCGCACTGCATTCGGGCTGGCGTTTGTGATCTCTGCCTTCACCCACATTGCGCGCCTGATCCGCGCCGCGTTCGTGTTTGCGCGCGAGGGCGTGTTCGGCTCGGTCGATCCGAGCCTGGTGCCGCCGCCGGGACAGCTCGCTCTGAAGCTGGCGCGCCTCGTCGAACGACGTGGCGTCAAGCATGGCCCGCGGATATCGCGCGCGCTGACGCGGATGGGCCCCGCCTATCTCAAGCTCGGACAATTCCTGGCCACACGCCCCGACGTCGTCGGCGTCATCATGGCGCGCGACCTCGAAAGTCTCCAGGACCGCCTGCCGCCGTTTCCGCAGGACGAAGCCGAAGCCGCGATCGCGACCTCGCTGGAGCGGCCGCTGAAGGACGTGTTTGTGAGCTTCGGCCCTCCCGTGGCAGCCGCCTCGATCGCGCAGGTGCATCGCGGCGAGGTCTTGCAAGACGGCATCCGCAAGTCGGTCGCGGTCAAGGTGCTCCGGCCCAACGTCGCTACGCGCTTCCGCCGCGACCTCTCCGATTTCTTCTTCGTCGCGCACAAGGCCGAGGCTTATTCGGCCGAAGCGCGGCGCCTGCGCCTCATCGAGGTCATCAACACCATGTCGCGCTCGGTCGCGATGGAGATGGATCTGCGGCTGGAAGCTGCGGCGCTGTCGGAGATGGCGGAGAACACGCAGGGCGATCCTGATTTCCGCGTGCCGGCCGTGGACTGGGACCGCACCACGCACAACGTGCTGACGATGGAGTGGATCGACGGCATCGCGCTGAACGATCACAAGCGTCTGGCAGAATCGCAGGTCGACCTGCCCGATCTCGGCCGCAAGGTGATCCAGAGCTTCCTGCGGCACGCGCTGCGCGACGGCTTCTTCCACGCCGACATGCATCCGGGCAACCTGTTCCTGGATGACGCGGGGCGGCTCGTCGCGGTCGATTTCGGCATCATGGGCCGGCTCGGCATGAAGGAGCGGCGCTTCCTCGCCGAAATCCTGCTCGGCTTCATCACCCGCGATTATCGCCGCGTCGCCGAGGTGCATTTCGAGGCGGGCTACGTGCCCGCACATCACTCGGTCGAGAACTTCGCACAAGCGATTCGCGCCATCGGCGAGCCGATCCACAACCGCACGGCGGAAGAGATCTCGATGGCGCGGCTCTTGACGCTGCTGCTCGAGGTCACCGGCCTGTTCGACATGACCACGCGCCCCGAGCTGATCCTGCTCCAGAAGACCATGGTCGTGGTCGAAGGCGTGGCGCGCGGCTTCGATCCCAGGCTCGACATCTGGAAGGTCGCCGACCCCGTGGTACGCGAATGGATCGAGCGCAATCTCGGTCCGATCGGCCGGGTGCAAGGCGCGCTCGCCGGGACCGGAGACATCGCGCGCGTGCTGATGCGCATGCCGGAGATCGCCGAGCGGTCCGTGAAGGTGCTCGAGCAGCTCGAGACCATGACGCGGGAGGGCATCAGGCTGTCGCCCGAGAGCATCGCCGCGATGGGCCGCACCGAGGGCCGCAAGAATCGCTGGCGCACCGTCGCGCTCTGGATCATCGCCGCGACCTTCATCGGGATCCTGATCGCCGTCCGGAATCTGTGATTGCCAAAAGCTTGATTGCATTGAAATCACACAAGTGATAGCATCGCTATCATTCCGTGCTGGAGGGGCGTCATGGCAAGCCTGACCATCCGCAAGCTCGACGACGCCGTCAAAACCTATTTGCGGCTGCGCTCGGCCAAGAACCGCAGGTCGGTCGAGGAAGAGGTCCGGGTCATCCTGCGCGAGCTGATCGAGGGCCGCGAGGAGCCGCTGACGCCGTTTGCGGTACCGCCCGCGGCATCCGCCGCCCCCGCACTCCAGCGCACCGGCGCCGTTCCCGAGGCCAGCGTCACCCTGATCATCGGCGGTGGCATCGCGGCCTACAAATCGCTCGACCTGATCCGAAGGCTGAAGGAGCGCCGCGTCGAGGTCCGCTGCGTCCTGACCAAGGCGGCCCAGCAATTCGTCACGCCGCTGGCGGTCAGCGCCCTCTCCCATGAGCGCGTCTATACCGACCTGTTCGACCCGCAGAGCGAGTTCGACGCCGGCCATATCAGGCTCGCGCGCGACTGCGACCTGATCGTGGTGGCGCCCGCGACCGCCGACCTGATGGCCAAGATGGCCAACGGCCACGCCGACGATCTCGCCAGCGCCATCCTGCTCGCGACCAACCGCAAGGTGCTGCTGGCACCGGCAATGAACCCGCTGATGTGGAACAATGCGGCCACGCGCCGCAACCTCACGCAGCTGCAGCGCGACGGCGCGGTGCTGATCGGACCCAATTCCGGCGAGATGGCGGAGGCGGGCGAAGCCGGTGTCGGCCGCATGTCGGAAGCGATCGAGATCGCCGCGGCTGCCGAGCGCCTGCTGCGGCCGCCGGCGCCAAAGCCACTTGCCGGCAAGCGCGTACTGATCACCGCAGGTCCTACCCACGAGCCGATCGATCCGGTGCGCTACATCGCCAATCGCTCCTCGGGCAAGCAGGGCTTTGCCATTGCCGCGGCCGCGCAGGCCGCCGGCGCCGAGGTGATTTTGGTCAGCGGTCCGGTCGACCTCAGCGATCCCCAGGGCGTCACCGTCAAGCACGTCGAATCGGCGCGGCAGATGCTGGAGCAGGTGCAGGCCTCGCTTCCCGCCGACATCGCGATCTTTGCCGCCGCGGTCGCCGACTGGCGCGTTGCCAACGAGGGCGAGCAGAAGCTGAAGAAGACTTCGGCCGGCATGCCGCCGCTTCAGCTGATCGAGAACCCCGATATCCTCGCCACGATCTCGAAGCTGACCGACAAGCGCCCGCCGCTGGTGATCGGCTTTGCCGCCGAGACCGAGCACCTGATCGACAACGCCAAGTCAAAACTGGCCCGCAAGGGCTGCGACTGGATCGTCGCCAACGACGTCTCGCCCGCCACCGGTGTGATGGGCGGCGACCGCAACACCGTGCATCTGATTAGCCGCAAGAATGGTGAGAAGGACGGCGAGATTGCAGTTGATTCCTGGCCGGTGATGACCAAGGAACAGGTCGCCATCGAACTGGTCGCGCATGTCGCACGAAGCGTGACCGACAAATCCCTGGAGCCGGCATCTTGAGCACGAAGGTCACTGTCGAACTGCAACGCCTGGCCCATGCGGAAGGCCTGCCAATGCCGGCCTATCAAACCACCGAGGCTGCCGGCCTCGATCTGATGGCGGCGGTGCCGGACAGCGAGCCGATGACGCTCGCCCCCGGCCAATACGCGCTGGTGCCGACGGGCCTTGCGATCGCATTGCCGGCCGGGCACGAGGCGCAGGTGCGACCGCGCTCGGGGCTTGCCGCCAAGCACGGCGTCACCGTGCTGAACTCGCCGGGCACGATCGACGCGGACTATCGCGGCGAGATCAAGGTGATCCTGATCAACCATGGCGCCGCGCCGTTCGTGATCAAGCGCGGCGAGCGCATCGCCCAGATGGTGATCGCCCCCGTGGTGCAGGCCGCGCTGGTTCCGGTGGCCACATTGTCGGCCACCGATCGCGGCGCCGGCGGCTTCGGCTCGACCGGCCGCTAGTCGTGGTGGGTTGAACTCGAACAGAGTCCGATCAATCGGGCGCTCTCTCCGTTCCCTCCCCCCTTGTGGGGGAGGGGCAGGGAGGGGGTCCACACGGGGACTCTTTCAATCGCGCACCGTTTCTCTTTGCATCGTCAACAATTGGCACTTCTTCCTGGGCTACCCCTTTCCCTAACCCTCCCCCACAAGGGGGGGGGGAACGCACCTCCGTCGGAGCGCCCGTGGTGTCTCATCTCAGGCGCTAACGCACGGCAGTTCCAGCCGAATCATCCGAAGAATTACGTGAGGTGGAACATTGAGCCCGGCATTTTTTTGGGGCCGCCTTTGCGTTCACGATCTGGACTCTTACCGCCGGAGTCGCGGTGAGGGTATTGTCGTTTGATTCGCGCGCGACGGGGGTCGCCGCGCGCAAATCTGTGCGATCTTGGGGCAACTATGTCAGGCGTGATCGTGTCGATGCGTCGGACGCTGCTGTCGTGCACATCGCTCGTGCGCAACGGCTTGTTGGGAGGCGCTCTTGCAGCGCTGCTGCCGGCTGCGCCGGCCGAGGCGGCCGACCTCATCGACACCCTCTCCATCATGCTGGATTTCAACCGGCAGGAACTCGCGGTGCTCGCCACCGCGCTGGCCTTGCTCGGCTTCTCGGTGGTGGCTGCGATTCTCTTGATGCGCACGCGCGTGCGCACGGCGAAGAACGAGGCGCGGCTGCGTGCCCGAATCGGGGAACTCCAGCTCCAGGCCGACCGTTTCGGCGCGCTGCTGTTCGCCGAGCCGCAGATCCTGATCTCCTGGCCGGCCGGCGACAATCGCGCGCAGATCTCGGGCGACATCTCCATGGTGTTGCCGCGCGACTCCTCGCCGCAACGCGTGCTCGCATTCGGAACCTGGCTGCCGCCGGAACCCGCGCTCCAGATGGATCATGCCGTCGATGCGCTGCGTGACCGCGGCGACGGGTTCCAGCTGACATTGACCACCTCGCATGGCCACACGCTCGAGGCCATCGGCCGCGCCATCGGCGGCCAGGCCATTGTCCGGATTCGCGAGCTCTCGGGGCTCCGCCGCGATCTGGCCGAGACCAATCTGCGCTACAACGCGCTCTCCGACGAGACCGAGATGCTGCGCGGCTTTGCCGCCAACGCCCCCTGGCCGATCTGGGCCAAGGGCGAGAACGGCGCGCTGACCTACGCCAACCCGGCCTATGTCCGCGCCACCGAGGCGAACAACGTCACCGACGCGCAGGAGCGCAAGCTCGAGCTGCTCGACAGCGCCGATCGCACCGCGATGGAACGGGGACTGAAGGACACCGCCAATTTCAACGCGCGGCTGCCGATCGTGATCAGCGGCGAGCGCCGCATCTACGACGTGCGCGCGGTCAATGTCGGCAGCGGCAGCGTCGGCGTCGCCATCGATGCCAGCGAGGCGGATGCGCTCAGCTCGGCGCTGGTGCGGATGGCGGAGGCGCATCGCCGCACGCTCGACCAGCTCTCCTCCGGCGTTGCCGTGTTCGACGGCCAGCGTCGGCTCGCCTTCTACAACGATTCCTACCGCCGGCTGTGGGACCTCGACCGCACCTTCCTCGACGCCAATCCCGATGATTCCAGCGTGCTCGACCAGCTCCGCGCCGCGCGCAAGCTGCCGGAGCAGCCGGACTTCCGTGCCTGGAAGTCCAAGCTGCACGAGGCCTATCGCGCGGTCGAGACCACCAAGGACACCTGGTACCTGCCCGACGGCCGCGCGCTCTCGGTCGTGACCACGCCGAACCCGGAAGGCGGCGTCACCTATCTGCTCGACGATGTCACCGAGAGCCTCGAGCTCGCCCGCCGCTTCGACGGCATGATCCGGGTCCAGCGCGAGACGCTGGACAGTCTCGCCGAGGGCGTCGCGGTGTTCGGCAGCAACGGCAAGGCGCAACTGTTCAACCCGGCCTTCGTCCGGATGTGGAAGCTGTCGAGCGATGCCATGCGCGACGAGCCGCACATCCAGACGGTGGAAGGCTGGTGCCATCAGCTGTTCGACGACCCCACGGTCTGGCGTCAGATCCGCGAGGCCGTCACCTCGATCGAGAGCCGCGCCGACGTGCCGCTGAAGCTGGAGCGCAAGGACGGTAGCGTGCTCGACGGCATGATCCGCCCGCTGCATGACGGCGCGACCATGCTGACGTTCCAGGACATCACCGACACCGAGAACGTCGAGCGCGCACTGCGCGAGCGCAACGAGGCGCTGGAGGCTGCCGACCAGATGAAGGTGGATTTCGTCCACCACGTTTCCTACGAGCTGCGCTCGCCGCTCACCACCATCATCGGCTTCGCGCATTTCCTCAGCGATCCCTCGACCGGGCCGCTGACGCCGAAGCAGGCCGAATATCTCGACTACGTCACCAAATCGACCAACGCGCTGCTGGCGCTGACCAACAACATCCTCGATCTCGCCACCATCGACGCCGGCGCCATGAAACTGGAACTCGGCCCGGTCGACGTCAGCAAGACCATCGAGCTCGCGGCCGAAGGCATCCAGGACCGGCTCGCCACCGACCGCATCCGCCTCAAGGTCGAGATCGCGCCCGATGTCGGAAGCTTCGTCGGCGACGAGAAACGCGTGGTGCAGGTGCTCTATAACCTCCTCGCCAACGCCGTCGGGTTTTCTCCACAGGATTCCACGGTCGGCATCAGCGCGCGCCGCACCGAACGCAGCGTGGTCTTCACTGTGACAGATTCCGGGCCTGGAATACCTGCCGACATGAAGGACAAGGTGTTCAACTGGTTCGAAAGCCGCTCGCAGGGCTCGCGTCACCGCGGCGCCGGGCTCGGCCTGTCGCTGGTGCGCTCCTTCGTCGAGCTGCATGGCGGCAAGGTGCGGGTGGATTCGATCGTCGGCCGGGGCACGGTCGTAATCTGCGACTTCCCGACCGACCAGGCGGCGCATCGCGACGCCGCCGAATGAGCGCGCCCACCACATTCTCCGTCGCGCTTCACAACGAGACGGCCACCGCACAATTGATGGCCGACCTCGCGCTGCTGGTCGGCCCTGGCGATGTCATTACGCTGACCGGCGATCTCGGCGCCGGCAAGACAGCTGCCGCCCGCGCGCTGATCCGCTACCTCGCCGGCGACGAGGAGCTGGAGGTGCCGAGCCCGACCTTCACCCTGGTGCAGGGCTATGAGCTGCCGCCGTTCCCGGTGATGCACGCCGATCTCTACCGCGTCGAGGACGAGAGCGAGCTCGAGGAGATCGGGCTGTCGCCGCTGCCCGATGCCACACTCGTCCTGATCGAATGGCCGGAGCGCGCGCCGTCGGCGATGCCACAGGATCGCATCGACATCGCGCTGACGCATCGCCCCGCATTGGGCTCGAACGCGCGCGCCGCCGACATCACCGGTCACGGCAAGAGCGCGGCCACGGTCGCGCGGCTGCAGGCATTGCGTGAATTCCTGGACGCAGCGGGCTACTTGGATGCGACGCGCAAGCGCATGGCGGGCGATGCCTCGACGCGCTCCTATGCGCGGCTGCTGCGCGACGGCGAGAGCGTCATCCTCATGAACTCTCCGCAGCGGCCAGATGGCGCCGCGATGTACAACGGGAAGTCCTACAGCGCCGCGGTGCATCTGGCGGAGAACATCAGGCCTTTCGTTGCCATGGACGAAGGCTTGCGCGTAGTCGGCGTCTCGGCACCCGCGATCCAGCATTACGATCTCGACCACGGCTTCCTGATCTCCGAGGATTTCGGTAGCGAAGGCGTGATCGAGGGCGACCCGCCACGCCCGATCGCCGAACGTTACGAAGCTGCGACCGACGTGCTGGCCGTGCTGCACGGCAAGACGCTGCCGGAAACATTGCCGCTGGCGGATCAGAGCTACGCCATTCCCCTCTTCGATACCGAGGCGCTGCTGATCGAGATCGGCTTGATGCCGGAATGGTACCTGCCCGATCGCAACGCGCCGCTAAGCGAAGAGAAGCGCGCCGAATTTTTCGCGATGTGGCGTGAGCTGCTGAAGAAGCCGCTGGCCGCAACGAAGACGTGGATCATCCGCGACTATCACTCGCCCAATCTGATCTGGCTTGGCGATCGCACCGGCATCGCGCGCGTCGGCGTGATCGATTTCCAGGACACCGTACTCGGTCCGCAATCCTACGACGTGGTGTCGCTGCTCCAGGACGCCCGCATCGACGTGCCCGAAAGCCTCGAGCTGACGCTGCTGTCGCGCTACATCAAGGCGCGGCGCGCTGGCGATGCCGGCTTTGATCCGGCCGGTTTCGCCGAGCTCTACGCGATCATGTCGGCACAGCGGAACACGCGGCTGCTCGGCACCTTCGCCCGCCTCAACCGCCGCGATGGCAAGCCGCATTATTTGCGTCACCAGCCGCGGATCTGGACCTATCTCCAGCGCTCGCTGGCGCATCCCGCGCTGAGCTCTTTGCGCGACTGGTATCTCGCCAACGTCCCGCCGCCCCAAAGGCCGCCAAAGGCTTGATTCGGGGCCCGATTTACCAGCTGTTAGCCAAGACGCCGGTATTCTGGCGGCCAGGCAGCCGGATCATTACGGGCTGGAGCGGGCAGATGGCGGTAAAGACGGACCAGCGCGGCAACAGCCGGGTCGTTTTCGAGCGCGGGATCTCGGCCCAGATGATGGGGATCGACGGCACCTGGCGGCGCGACTGCACCATGGAGGACGTCTCCGAGACCGGCGCCAAGCTGACCATCGACGGCTCGGTCGAGGGCCTCCATCTGAAGGAGTTCTTTCTGCTGCTGTCGTCCACCGGACTTGCGTACCGGCGTTGCGAGCTGGCCTGGGTCAATGGCGACCAGATCGGGGTCAATTTCCTCAAGCTCGGCGACAAGAAGAAAAAGGCGCGTTCCACAGCCGTCGGGGCATGATGGCAACACCCGTCGTACAACCGTCACGGCGGGTGGCTAAGGCGGTTGAGATGCGGTGCGGCTGATCGAACCTCGTGTTAGGATTGCTGCGAACGCGAAAGGTCTGAGAAAGCGAAGGATGTCCGTCAAACCGACCAAAGCCATGGTGCTCGCTGCAGGGTTTGGCCTGCGCATGCGTCCCCTGACGGACAGGATGCCGAAGCCGATGGTGCCGGTGGCCGGCCAGCCGCTGCTCGACCACGTGCTCGACAAGCTCGGCCAGGCGGGCGTGACCGAGGCCGTGGTCAACGTGCATTACCTGCCGGACCAGATCATCGATCATGTCGCATCGCGCCAGCTTCCGCGCGTGACGATTTCTGACGAGCGCGACCAGGTGCTCGGCACCGGCGGCGGCGTGGTCAAGGCGCTGCCGCTGCTCGGCGACGCGCCGTTCTTCCACGTCAATTCCGACACGCTGTGGATCGACGGCGTGCGCTCCAATTTGACGCGGCTTGCGGAAAACTTCGACCCCGCGCGCATGGACATCCTGCTGCTGATGGCGCCGACCGCAACCAGCATCGGCTATGGCGGTCGCGGCGATTACGGCATGCTGCCCGACGGCGCCCTGCGCAAGCGCAAGGAAAAGGAAGTCGTTCCGTTCGTCTATGCCGGCGCTGCGATCCTGTCGCCGTCGATCTTCGAAGGCGCGCCGCAGGGCGAGTTCTCGCTGACAAAAATGTTCGACCGCGCCAACGAGCAGGAGCGGCTGTTCGGCCTCCGCCTCGACGGCGTCTGGATGCATGTTGGCACGCCCGACGCCGTGCACGCCGCGGAAGAGGCGTTTCTGGAGAGCGTGGCGTAGGGCCGGTCCCGAACGCGGTGCCGTAGGGTGGGCAAAGGCGCCCTGGCGCCGTGCCCACCATCTCTCTCGATGGCAAAAAATGCGTGGGCACGCTTCGCTTTGCCCACCCTACAAGACCTGTCAGGTCTCGCGAACAGCGGGGACGATTTCGCCCCGCCCCATGACCATTTGACCCCGCCTCCCTATATTGCCTGATCCTTCGAATCAGGCAGCTCATGCGCGTCTTCAGCGTCCCCCTCTCAGTTCCATTCCTGCGCACGATCGTCGCGAGCCTGCTCGAGGGACGACTGGTCGAGGGATTCGAGGCGCGCAAGGAACCGGCGCGTCTGGCGGATGCGACGCTATACCTCCCGACACGGCGCGCGATGCGCGTGGTGCGCGAGATCTTCCTCGACGAGATGAAGGCCGATGCCGTGGTGCTGCCGCGCATCGTCGCGCTCGGCGACATCGACGAGGATGAGCTCGCCTTCGCCGACGAGGGCGAGCAGTTCTCCGGCGCGACGCCGCTCGACATACCGCCGCGGCTCGGCGAGCTCGAACGGCGGCTGACGCTGGCGCAACTGGTCGCGGCCTGGGCCAAGGGCCCGGTGCTGTCGCCACTGGTGGTCGGCGGGCCCGCTTCGACGCTGGCGCTCGCCGGCGACCTCGCGCGTCTGATCGACGACATGGTGACGCGCGGCGTCGACTGGAGCGCGCTCGACGGTCTCGTACCCGACAACCTCGACCGCTACTGGCAGCACTCGCTCGAATTTTTGCGGATCGCACGCATCGCCTGGCCCGGTCATCTCACCGAGATCAACCGGATTGAACCCGCAGCCCGGCGCGATCTCCTGATCGCGGCGGAAGCCAAGCGCCTGACCGCACATCCCTATGGGCCCGTGATCGCAGCGGGCTCGACCGGCTCGATGCCGGCCACCGCGAAATTCCTGCACGCGGTCGCCTCGTTGCCGCATGGCGCAGTGGTGCTGCCGGGCCTCGACACCGATCTCGACGACGACGCCTGGCGCAGCATCGGCGGCGTGCGCGACTCGCTCGGCAAGTTCGCGGAGCATCCGGCGTCGAACCATCCGCAATACGCGATGAACGCACTGCTGGATCGTTTTGGCATCAAGCGCAGCGACGTCGAGATCCTCCAGCCGCCGGCGGACGGCGGCCGCGATCTGCTCGCATCGGAATCGATGCGGCCGTCGGCCAAGACGGAAGTCTGGCACGATCGGCTGAAGCAGCCGGACGTCGCGGCGAAGATCGCCGGTGGCATGAAGAATCTCGCTGTCGTCGAAGCACCCAATCCTGAAATGGAAGCGCTCGCCATTGCCATCGCCATGCGCGAAGCACGGCATCTCGACAAATCGGCAGCGCTGGTGACGCCGGACCGCGCGCTGGCGCGGCGGGTGATGGCCGCGCTGACCCGATGGGATCTCGCCTTCGATGATTCCGGCGGCGACGTGCTGATGGAAACATCCGCCGGCGTCTTTGCGCGTCTCACGGCGGAAGCCGCGACCAAGGGACTGGAGCCACCGACGCTGCTGGCGATGCTGAAGCATCCGCTGTGCCGGCTCGGCCGGCTGCCTGGCGCATGGAAGGCGGCGATCGAAGATCTCGAGCTTGCAGTCCTGCGCGGCACGCGCCCGCCCGCGGGCACCGGCGGCCTGCTGCGCGAATTCAACCGCTTTCGCGACGAGCTGACAAAGCTGTGGCGCAGCGAGGTCTCCGCGCTTCACAAGGCCGAGCCCCGTGCGCGTCTCAAGGTCGAAAATATCGACCGCATCCAGACGCTGATCGACACCTTGCAGAAGGCGCTGGCGCCGATCGAGAATCTGGTGTCGGCCAAGCCATATGACTTTGCCGAACTCGCGCACCGGCATCGCGAGATCATGATCGAGCTGTCGCGCGACGAGCAGGGCATCCCGCTCGCCTTCGAGGAGCGCGAAGGCCTCGCGCTCGCCGGCGCCTTCGACGATCTCCTGCGCGGCGGCACGATCAGCGGATTGATGGTGACGCTGCCTGATTATGCCGACGTCTTCCAGACCGCTTTCAGCGATCGCGCCGTGAGGCGGCGAGACAAGCCGGGCGCGCGGCTGCAGATCTACGGCCCGCTGGAATCGCGCCTGATGCAGGCTGACCGCATCATCGTCGGCGGCCTGATCGAAGGCGTCTGGCCACCGGCTCCGCGCATCGACCCCTGGCTCAGCCGGCCGATGCGGCACGAGCTCGGTCTCGATCTGCCGGAGCGCCGCATCGGCCTCTCCGCCCACGATTTTGCTCAGCTGCTCGGCGGCGACGAGGTGATCCTCACCCATTCCGCCAAGGCCGGCGGCGCACCTGCGGTGGCTTCGCGCTTCCTTCATCGGCTGGAGGCGGTTGCGGGCGACGATCATTGGAAGGCGGCCGTTCGCGCCGGCGAGAAATATGTGCAGTTCGCGGGCGCGCTCGACCAACCGGACGAGGTCAGGCCGATCAAGCAGCCGGAGCCGCGGCCGCCGCGCGCGACGCGGCCCCTCAGGATGTCGGTGACCGCGATCGAAGACTGGCTGCGCGATCCCTACACGATCTACGCCAAACACATTTTGCGGCTCGATGCGCTCGATCCCGTCGACATGCCGCTGTCGGCCGCCGATCGTGGCTCGGCGATCCACGATGCGATCGGCGAGTTCACCGAGAGCTATGCGGCGAAGTTGCCCGACGATCCCGCCCGCGTGCTGCGCACGATCGGCGAGAAACATTTCGCGCCGCTGATGGAGCGGCCTGAGGCGCGGGCGCTGTGGTGGCCGCGTTTCCAGCGCATCGCGCGCTGGTTCGGCGAATGGGAGACCGCGCGCCGCGACGCGATCGAGGCCATCGTCGCGGAGACCCGCGGCGAGATTTCAATCATGCTCGACAGCGCGCGCAGCTTCCGCCTTTCCGCGCGCGCCGACCGCATCGAGCGGCGCCAGGGCGGCGGTTACGCCATCCTCGACTACAAGACCGGTCAGCCGCCGACCGGCAAGCAGGTCCGCATGGGCCTGTCGCCGCAGCTCACGCTGGAGGCCGCGATCCTGCGCGAGGGTGGCTTTCCCGATATCGACGCCGGCGCGTCGGTGAGCCAGCTCGTCTATGTGCGCCTGAGCGGCAACAATCCGCCGGGCGAGGAGCGCATCCTCGAGCTCAAGTACAAACCCGGCGATGAGCCGCAGCCGCCGGACACAGCAGCCGCCGAAGCGCGCGCCAAGCTTGAAGCCCTGATCCGTGCCTTCGACGACGAAAACCAGCCCTACACCTCGCTGAACCTGCCGATGTGGTCCAACCGCTACGGCACCTATGACGATCTCGCCCGGATCAAGGAATGGTCTGCGGCCGGCGGTTTGGGGATCGAGGAATGGTGAAGCTGCCACGCCCCATTCCCGACGAGGTGCGCGCGCGGCAGGCGCGTGCGTCCGATCCGACCGCGTCGGCGTTCGTGTCGGCCAATGCCGGCTCGGGCAAGACCCATGTGCTGGTGCAGCGGGTGATCCGCCTGCTGCTGTCGGGCGTGCCCCCGGAAAAGATCCTCTGCATCACCTTTACCAAAGCCGCCGCCGCCAACATGGCCGAGCGCGTGTTCACCACGCTTGGTCATTGGGTGACGCTGGATGATACCGGGCTCGACGCAGCGATCCGCGCTGTCGGCATTCCGCATCCCAGCGCGAAAATTCGGCGCAACGCGCGAAAACTGTTCGCCTGCGCGCTGGAAACGCCGGGCGGGCTGAAGGTGCAGACCATCCACGCGTTGTGCACGCGCCTGCTCCAGCAATTTCCGTTCGAGGCCAACGTGCCCGCGCGCTTTGCCGTGATCGACGAGCGCGACCAGACCGACATGATGGAGCGCGCCAATCTGAAGGTGCTGCTGGAGGCAGCCCGCGATCCCGAGAGCGTCACCGGCCGCGCATTGCTGACCGCAATGGCGAGCGCCGCCGACGTCACCTTCAAGGAGGTCGTGCGCGAGGCGTGCCTGAGCCGCGATCACTTCATGGCCTGGACGGATGAGGCCGGCAACGCCGAAGCCGCGGCGGCACAGATGGCGGCGGCGCTGGGCGTTGATGCGAGCGACCGCATCGAGGACGTCGAGACGGAGATTCTCGATGGACCCTATCTGCCGCGATCGCGCTGGGACGACATCGCCTTTGCGCTGGAGGACGGCAGCAAGTCCGACAACGACCAGGCCAGCCGGCTCCGCGAGGCCAAGGCGTTCTCCGGCAGCGCGCAGGTCGATGCCTATCTCTGCGTCTTCCTCACCGACGAAAAGCTGCCGCGCAAGGCCGTGCTGACCAAGAAATTTGGCGACCACAATCCGTCCGTCGCCCGCCTGTTCGAGTATGAGGCGCAGCGCATCAGCGGCTTGATCGAGAAGCGCCGCGCCGTGACCATGCGCGACCGCACTGCGGCCCTGCTGCATATCGCGACCGCGGCTGCCGCCAACTACCGCCGCGAGAAGCAGGAGCGCGGTCTGCTCGACTACGACGATCTCATCGACAAGACGCTGGCGATGCTGAACCGCGTCTCGTCGGGCTGGGTGCATTACAAGCTCGACCGCGGCGTCGATCACGTCCTGATCGACGAAGCCCAGGACACCAGCCCGCGACAATGGGACATCGTCGCGCACATCATCTCCGAATTTACCGCCGGCGAAGGCGCACGCGAAGGGCTGAACCGCACGGTGTTCGCGGTCGGCGACGAGAAGCAGTCGATCTTCTCGTTCCAGGGTGCAGCCCCGCACGAATTCGATGCGCGCCGGCGAGAGCTGCACCGCAAGTTCACCGCCGCCGGGCTGAAGTTCGACCCCGTGGCCTTCACCTATTCGTTCCGCTCGGGCGCCGCGATCCTGCACTCGGTCGACCACGTCTTCCGCGAGCAGGAGATCTACAAGAGCATCCATTCGGTCGAGATCGGCCATCCCCTGCACAACGCGCTCGCCGATGCAGGCCCTAGCGTGATCGAGCTGTGGGATCTGGCTGTCGCCGACGACCGCCAGGAGATCGAAGGCTGGCGCGCGCCGTTCGACGGCGTCGCTGTCACCAGCCCAGAAGTCAAGCTGGCGCGCCGCATCCAGGCCGAGATCAAGCGGCTGGTCGAGAGTGGCACGCTGACCGGGCACGAGGGCGAGCGCCGACCGCTGCGCTATGGCGACATGCTGATCCTGGTGCGCCGCCGCGGCAATGCCTTCGATGCCGTGATCCAGGCGCTGAAGCACGCTGGCGTTCCGGTGGCCGGCGCCGACAGGCTCAAGCTGACCGAGCACATCGCGATCATCGACCTGATGAACCTCGCTGATGCCCTGCTGCTGCCGCAGGACGATCTGGCGCTGGCGGTGGCGCTGAAGAGCCCGCTGTTCGGCCTCGATGACGACGATCTGTTCCAGCTTGCCCACGACCGCAAGGGATCGCTGCGCCGCGCACTCGGCGAGCATGCGAAGGGAAGCGAGAAGTTTGCGGCCGTGCTGCGGCGTCTGGAAGCCTGCGAGATTCGCGCGCGCGAGGAGACGCCGTTCGCCTTCTACGCCTGGCTGTTAGGGGGCGACGGTGGCCGCGCCCGTATTCTGCGCCGGCTCGGCTTTGAAGCCAACGACGCGCTCGACGAATTCCTGGAGCTGGCGCTGAGCTGTGAGCGCAAGGCGCCGGCGTCGCTGCAAGGCTTCATGGCCTGGCTGCGCTCGGCCGACACCGAGGTGAAGCGCGACATGGAGATCTCGCGCGACGAGGTGCGGGTGATGACCGTGCACGGCGCCAAGGGCCTGGAGGCCTCGGTCGTGTTCATGGTCGACACCACATCGTCGCCCGCGGACTCGCAGCGGGTCCGGCTGATCCACGTGCCGCGCGGCAATGGCGGCGAGGTCGTGGTCTGGGCTGGCCGCAAGGCGGACGATCCAAAGCCGGTCGCCGACGCGCGCAAGGCCATGCTCGAGGAGACCGAGGACGAGTATCGCCGCCTGCTCTACGTCGCGATGACGCGCGCGGCCGACCGCCTGATCGTCGGCGGTTGCATGCCCGGCAACATGAAGACGGTGCGCAAGCTGAGCTGGTACGACCTGGTCGACACTGGTCTCGCCGGCTCGGGCCTGGACAAGCAGACGATCGAGACGCCGCTCGGCAAGGTGACCCGATTCGCCCGACCGGAGGACGTCGCCGCGCTGGGCACGCCTGCGGCAGCAGTGGACCAGACGATCACATTGCCGGACTGGCTGCGAACACCGGCGCCGCACGAGACCGTTGACGACGATCTGGTGCGTCCGTCCGGCCAGTCAGCTGAGGAAGGCCGCAGCGTGCGGACAGGCGAATCGGTGCAATCGCGCGCGCTGGCGCTGCAGCGCGGCACGCTGGTGCACCGGCTGCTGCAATCCCTACCTGATATCGCTGCGGAGCGCCGGCGCGAGGCCGCGCTCGGCTTCATGGCGCGCAATGCCTCCGACTGGACCGAGGCCGACCGCGCCGCGTTGGCCGACAAGGTGCTGGCTTTGATCACTCAACCGCGCTTTGCGCCGGTGTTTGCCGCCGGCAGCCGGGCCGAGGTGGCCATCGCCGGCCGGCTAGAGCGGCCGGGCCGTGCGCCAGCGCTGGTGTCGGGGCAGATCGACCGGCTGGTCGTTCGTCCAGAGGAGGTTTTGATCGTCGATTTCAAGACCAACCAGGCGGCGCCCAAGAACGCGGCCGCAGCGCCCGCCGCCTATGTCCGGCAGCTTGCGCTGTACCGGGCGGTGCTGGCACAGCTTTATCCCCAAAAGCCTATCCGCGCCGTCCTGCTCTGGACAGAGGCCCTTGAATATATGGAGATTTCAGCCCCCGCGCTGGACGCGGCGCTGGCATCCCTTCATCTCGGTGTGAGCATCCTTGACCCGGCAAGGAGCCGTTCATAGGTTGACCCCATGATCCCGGGCGCGATTCCCATGCGCGCCGATTCTTTCAACGAGTGAGGTACTCCAATGGCCGTTAGCAAGGTTTCCGACGCCGATTTCGAAGCCGAAGTGCTCAAGGCGAACGGCCCCGTGGTCGTCGATTTCTGGGCCGAGTGGTGCGGCCCCTGCCGCATGATCGCGCCCGCTCTCGACGAGATCGCCGGCGCGATGGGCGACAAGGTCAAGATCGTCAAGCTGAACGTCGACGAGAGCCCGAAGACGGCGTCGAAGTACGGCGTGATGTCGATCCCGACCCTGATGATCTTCAAGGGTGGCGAGATGGCCTCCCGCCAGGTCGGCGCAGCGCCGAAGGCGAAGCTGCAGCAGTGGATCACCTCCGCGGTCTGATCCGCCTCGCACAAGTTTATTTTCGACAACGGCCGGCGAAATGCCGGCCGTTTGCGTTGACGGGACGTGTTCAGCGTATGACGAGTCCCGGCCCTTGCCTGCCCCTCCCACAAAGCGCGCGCGAAGATCGACCTCTCTCGTTGCCATGGAGGCGCGGTCGGTCGACGAAATTCCACGCGGCAAGGAATGGCAATACGAGCCGAAATGGGATGGCTTTCGCTGCCTGCTGTCGCGCGACGGCGGCCATGTCGATCTGCGCTCCAAATCCGGCGAGGATCTCGCCCGCTATTTCCCGGAAGTGGTCGCTGCCGCGCTGAAGCTGAAGGCCGACCGCTTCACGCTCGACGGCGAGATCGTCGTACCGCACGGCAAGAGCTTCTCATTCGACGCGCTGCTGCAACGCATTCACCCGGCTGCCAGCCGCGTGACGAAGCTCTCGCAGGAGACACCGGCGCTCTATCTCACCTTCGATCTTCTCGCGACTGCCCGGGAGAAGCAGCTTGCCAGCAAACCGCTCAGCGAACGCCGACCAGTACTGGAGGCTTTTGCGAAGGCCAATCTGACGGGGAGCCTCTTCCGCCTGTCACCGGCGACGACGAGCTACGCCACCGCGAAAAAATGGCTGGCGCAATCCGGCGGCGGCTCGGACGGCGTCATCGCCAAGCGCGTCGACCTGCCCTATCAGGCCGGCAATCGCGACGGCATGCAGAAGATCAAGAAATTCCGCAGCGCCGATTGCGTGGTCGGCGGCTTCCGCTACGCCACCAACAAGATCGCCGGGCGAAAGGTGGTCGGCTCGCTGCTGCTCGGGCTCTACGACGATGGTGGCTTGCTGCACCATGTCGGCTTCACATCCGCGATCAAGGCAGACCAGAAGCCCGCGCTGACCGACCGGGTGGAGGCGCTGATCGCAGAGCCCGGCTTCACCGGCAACGCGCCGGGCGGGCCGAGCCGCTGGTCCACCGAGCGCTCGGCAATATGGTGTCCGCTCAAACCGAAGCTGGTGATCGAAGTCTGCTACGACCATTTCAGCGGCGAACGCTTCCGCCACGGCACCTCGATTCTGCGCTGGCGCCCCGACAAGGCGCCGCGGCAATGCAGCTTCGAGCAGTTGAAGCAGAAGGCCGCGGATCCGATGAAGCTGCTGAAGTGAGCAGCCCGTGCCGTCTTAATTGATCCATCCCGTCGCCAGCGCGTTCGCCAGCTCCGGCTGGCCGTTGCGGCGCGCCAACGCCGCCATGGCCTCGTGATCATACGCGACGTGGCGGAATGTCACCTGCCAGGCACCATTAGCCAGTTCGAGAAACGCATAACGCGCATGCGGCGTGCCGGCTTCCACCACATGCGGATAAGGACGCTTGTCGCGATACCCGGGACTGCCGACGCTGCCGGGATTGACGATCAGCCGGCCATCGCGAAGTCGTACCGCGCGGGCGAGATGGGTGTGGGCGCAGAGGATCAGGGACTGACTGACGCCCAGTGCGAATTGCTCGATCCGGTCGAGCGGCGACAGCGCCACCGTGCCGTCGGGATGCACGGTATCAAGCCAATAGACTTCGTCGTTCTCGGGCGTCGCGTGGCAGAGGAACACCTGCTCGCGAAACACCCGCGTCATCGGCTGCGCGCGGAGCCAGTCCAGTTGCGCTGTATCAAGCGCTGCGTGGGCGGGACGATCCCACGAGCCCATTTTCTCCGGCGGACGATCCAGCAGGTAGCGGTCATGATTGCCGAGCACGTGCACGGCGTCGAGCTGCATCAGGATCTCGATGGTGCGGCGCGCATCGAGCGGCCCGCTCAGCATGTCGCCGAGATTGACGATGTCAGTGATGCCGTGGGCCCGGATGTCGGCGAGCACCGCCTCCAGCGCGAGATAGTTTCCGTGGACGTCGGCGATGGCGGCAAAGCGCATTGAAGCCTCATGCAGGAGGCGTGCCGTTGATCGCCAGCACGTGGCCGGCCAGATACAGCGAGCCTGATATCAGGATGCGCGGCGGCACCTCGTAGGCGAGCTTCGACAGGCCACGCAGTGCGGCTTCGACGCCCGAGACGGTCTCGACGCGCATGCCGAGGCTGCGCGCGGCGTCGGCGAGGCGATCGACCGGCATCGCGTTCTCGGTGTCGGGGATCGGCACCGCAATGATGTGACGGGTGAGACCGGCGAAATTGGCGAGGAAGCCCTGTGCATCCTTGTTGGCCATCATGCCGGCGATGACGACCAGCGGCCGCGACACCCGCTCCTCGAGATCGCCAAGCGCGGCGGCTGCCACACGGCCGCCTTCGGCATTGTGCCCGCCATCGAGCCAGATCTCCGAGCCCTGCGGTCCGAGAGCGAGCAGCTCGCCCGAGGTGATGCGCTGCATCCGCGCCGGCCATTCGGCACCGACGATGCCGGCCTCAAACGCCGCCTGATTGATCCCAAAGTTCGGAATCGCCCGCAGCGTCGCGATCGCAAGGCCGGCATTGTCGAACTGGTGGCGGCCGAACAACCGCGGCGCGGTGAGATCCATCAGGCCGCGATCGTCGGAATAGACCAGGCGGCCGTGCTCGACATTGACGTGCCAGCTCTCGTTCGCCGCAAACAGCGGCGCGCGCATGCGCCTGGCCTGCGCCTCGATCACCGCCATGGCTTCGCCCGCCTGCTCCGCGGAGATCACTGGCACGCCGCGCTTGATGATCGCCGCCTTCTCGCCCGCGATCAAAGTCAGGGTGTCCCCGAGAAAATCCATGTGGTCCATGCTGACGGGCGTGATCACGCAGGCCGCGGGCGTATCGACCACATTGGTCGAATCGAGCCGGCCGCCGAGGCCGACTTCGAGCAGCACCACGTCGGCCGGGTTCTGTGCAAACAGATGGAAGGCAGCCGCTGTTTTCAGCTCGAACAATGTCGCGGCTTCGCCGGCATTGACGCGCTCGACCTCTTCCAGGGCCGCGCGCAACTCGTCGTCACCGACCAGCACGCCGCCGCCAACGCGGCCGAGTCGGAAGCACTCGTTGATCCTGACGAGATAGGGCGAGGTGTAGGCGTGGACGCGCAGGCCTGCGGCCTCCAGCGTCGCGCGCAGGTAGGCGAGCGTCGATCCCTTGCCATTGGTGCCGGCGATGTGGATCACCGGCGGCAGCTTGCGTTCGGGGTGGCCGAGCCGTTCGAGCAGGCGGTGCATCCGCTCGAGCCCGAGATCGATGCGCTTCTGATGCAGGACCGACAGCCGCCCGATCAATTCACCGAGCGGCGTCTTCGCGCTGTCAGAGGACGCGTTCACGCGTGCGGCGCAGCCGGCGCCGTCTCGGCGGCCGATACGATCTGTGCCGGGCTGAGTACCGGCTGCATCGGCTTCGACGCGGTCTCCAGCGCCGGCGCCTTGGTCAGCAGGCGGCAGAGCCGCGCCAGGGTCGGACGCAGCTCGTGGCGATGCACGACCATGTCGACCATGCCGTGCTCTTTCAGATACTCGGCGCGCTGGAAACCTTCAGGCAGCTTCTCGCGGATGGTCTGCTCGATCACGCGGGCGCCGGCAAAGCCGATCAGCGCGCCGGGCTCGGCGATCTGCACGTCGCCGAGCATCGCATAGGACGCGGTGACACCGCCGGTGGTCGGGTTGGTCAGCACGACAATATAGGGCTGCTTGGCCTCACGCAGCATCTGCACCGCGACCGTCGTACGCGGCATCTGCATCAGCGACAAGATGCCTTCCTGCATGCGTGCGCCGCCGGATGCGGCGAACACGATGAACGGCGACCTCTTCTCGACTGCGAGCTCGAGCCCGCGGACGATGGCTTCGCCCGCGGCCATGCCGAGCGAACCGCCCATGAAATCGAAATCCTGCACGGCGACGACCACGGCGGAGCCTTCGAGCTTGCCGTAACCGACCTTGATCGCATCATTCAGATTCGTTCGGGCGCGCGCGTCCTTGATGCGGTCGACGTATTTCTTCTCATCGCGGAACTTGAGCGGGTCGGGCGTGACGTCGGGCAACGCGACGTCGAACCAGGTCTCGTTGTCGAAGATCGACTTCAAGCGCGCCACCGCGCCCATGCGCATGTGGTAGTTCGAACCGGGGATGACGAACTGGTTGGCCTCGACGTCCTTGTAGAACACGAGCTGCCCGGAATCCGGGCACTTGATCCACAGATTCTCCGGCGTCTCCCGCCGCAGCATGTTGCGGATCTTCGGCCGGACCACGTTGGTAAGCCAGTTCATGGTTTGCTCCGATGTGCGATGCCGCCTCGCGGATCGCCTGAAGGGATATATGGCGACCAGGCCGTTGCCCGGCAAGCCGCCGTGTCGTCCGCCTTAGAGCATGATCCGGAAAAGTGTGAAGCGGTTTTCCGACAAGATCATGCTCAAACTCAAGAGCTAAAGCGGAATTATGGCCTATTCCGCCGCCTGCTGCGCGCCCTTGACGCCTTGGGCCAGGGCGGCCGTCAGCTCGGCCACGGCGTTAACGGTTTTGCCGGTCGCCCGTCCCTCGGCGTCGAGGCTGTTCTTGAGCGCATCGACCAGCGCGGTGCCGACCACCGAACCATTGGCCTTCTCGGCAATGGCGCGCGCCGCCTCCGGCGTGCGGATGCCAAAACCAACGCATATCGGCAGCTTGGTATGCCGCTTGATGCGCGCGACGGCTTCACCGACGGCATTCGCGTCCGCCGCCGCTGCACCGGTGATGCCGGCAATCGAGACGTAATAGACAAAGCCGGATGTATTCGCGAGCACCGCCGGGAGGCGCTCGTCGTCGGTGGTCGGGGTCGCCAGGCGAATGAAGTTCAGGCCCGCCTTCAGCGCGGGAATGCAGAGCTCGTCGTCTTCCTCCGGCGGCAAATCGACGATGATGAGACCGTCGACGCCGGCCGTCTTGGCGTCAGCCAAAAACTTGTCGACGCCGTAAATGTAGATCGGATTGTAATAGCCCATCAGCACCAGCGGCGTGATGTTGTCGTCCTTGCGGAAGTCGCGCACCAGATTGAGCGTCTTCTTCAAGGTCATGCCTGCCTTGAGCGCACGCAGACCTGCAGCCTGGATCGAAGGACCATCGGCCATCGGATCGGTGAAGGGAATGCCGAGCTCGATGACGTCGGCGCCTGCCTTGGGCAGCGCCCTGACGATCTCGAGCGACGTCGCGAGATCGGGATCACCGGCCATCACATAGGTCACAAAGGCCGCGCGGCCCTCTTTCTTCAATTCGGCGAAACGGGTGTCGATACGCGTGGTCACTTCTTGCCCCTCAGGATATCGCCGACCTGCGGGACGTCCTTGTCGCCGCGGCCGGAGAGGTTGACGACCATCAGGTGATCTCTCGGCCGCTTCGGCGCGAGCTCCATCACCTTGGCGATGGCGTGCGCGGGCTCGAGCGCGGGGATGATGCCTTCGAGGCGCGACAGCAGCTGGAACGCGGCGAGCGCCTCGTCATCAGTCGCGGAGAGATAGTTCACGCGGCCGATCTCGTGCAGCCAGGAATGCTCGGGGCCGATGCCGGGATAGTCGAGGCCGGCCGAGATCGAGTGCGCATCCTGGATCTGGCCGTCGGCATCCATCAAGAGATAGGTGCGGTTGCCGTGCAGCACACCGGGACGGCCGCCCGCGATCGACGCCGCATGCAATTGCGTCAGGCCATGGCCCGCGGCTTCGACGCCGAATATCTCGACGGAGGGATCATCGAGGAACGGGTGAAACAGGCCCATCGCGTTGGAGCCGCCGCCGATGCAGGCGACCAGCGAATCCGGCAGGCGACCCTCGACTTCCTGCATCTGCGCCTTGGTCTCGTTGCCGATGATCGACTGGAAGTCACGCACCAGCGTCGGATAGGGATGCGGGCCGGCCACCGTGCCGATGCAGTAGAAGGTGTTGTGCACGTTGGTGACCCAGTCGCGCAGGGCCTCGTTCATGGCGTCCTTCAGCGTGCGCGTGCCCGACTGCACCGGGACCACCGTCGCACCCAGCATCTCCATGCGGATCACGTTGGGCTGCTGCCGCTCAACGTCGACGGCGCCCATATAGACCACGCATTCGAGCCCGAAGCGTGCGCACAGCGTCGCGGTGGCGACGCCGTGCTGGCCCGCGCCGGTCTCGGCGATGATGCGCTTCTTGCCCATGCGCCGCGCCAGCATGATCTGGCCGAGCACGTTGTTCACCTTGTGCGAACCGGTGTGGTTGAGCTCTTCGCGCTTCAGGTAAATCTTGGCGCCGCCGAGATGCTCGGTCAGGCGCTCGGCGAAATAGAGCGGCGAGGGCCGGCCGACATAATGCGTGAGGTAGCCGTTCATCTCGGCCTGGAAGGCCGGATCGGCCTTGGCCTCGGTGTAGGCCTTCTCCAGATCGAGGATCAGCGGCATCAGGGTTTCGGCGACAAAGCGGCCGCCGAAGATGCCGAAATGGCCGCGATCGTCAGGACCGCTGCGATAGGAATTGGGTTTGGCGACGTTCATCGAACACTCAACTCTTGGCTGGACTCTTGACGGGGCTCTTGGCTGGCGCGCGCGGCGCGAATGAAGGCCTTGATCATCTCGGGATCCTTGACCCCAGGGGCGCTCTCGACGCCGGAGGAGACGTCGACGCCGCCGGCGCGGGTGACGCGGAGAGCTTCCGCGAGGTTATCGGCATGAAGCCCGCCCGAGACCATGTAGGGTAGCTTCAGGTCGAGGTTTTCGAGCAGGTGCCAGTCGAAGGGCTCCCCGAGGCCGCCGGGCCGGGTCGCATCCTTCGGCGCGCGGGCATCGAACAGGATGCGGTCGGCGATCGCGGCATAGCCGGGCAACACGGCGAGATCCGCCGCGGTCGCGACCGGGACCGCCTTCATCACCGGGCGGCCGAACCGCTGCTTGATGTCGCGCAGCCGCGCCACGCTCTCCTTGCCGTGCAGCTGGAAAATGTCCGGCGACAGCGCGTCCATGATGTTGTCGAGCGTCGCATCGTCGGCATCGACCGTGAGCGCCACCTTGAGCGCACGCCCCTTCACCTGGCGGCCGAGATCGCGACCAAGCTCCAGGGACAGGTGCCGCGGCGAAGGCGGGAAGAACACGAATCCCACCATATCCGCACCCGCCTCGAGCGCCGTTTGAAGCGTCTCGCGCGTGGACAGGCCGCAGATCTTGACGAGCAGGGACATGGTCTCAAAGCAAATGGAGGCCGCAAGGTGCGGCCGGAAAACAGGGTTTTCGGTCGGGGCCGCTTCTACAACGTCGCGCGCTGCTTGTCTCGCCCGATGGGCCCGTAAAGCCCGACCCCGGAGGGAACGGGCAGGCGCTGCGAGCCGGGCTTTGCCGCGGCCGCCTGGGCCCGCAAATCGGCCAGTTCGGCCCTGGCGACCCGTGAATCCGCCTCGTGCCGGCGCGCCGCGCGGCGCCAGTGCCGCTGGCCGAGCCAGACGGCGGAGCCGCCGGCGAAGACGCCGAGGGCGGCGACCAGGATCAGGAGCAGGAACAGCGGCAGCGTGACCGACAATGACGGGTCGTTCGCAATGAACGGGTCGAACGAGACCGTGACGAAGTGCCGGTTGGCAACGGCGAAGGCCACCAGGATCAGGCCCAGCGGAATCACGATCAGCGCGGTCAGGAACTTTCGCATCGCGATCGCTCGTCTTGAATCAAGCTTGCGGCCGCATCATGCGGCTATCAGGTTAAACCCCGACGACGACAGCCTCAGTCGGGCGCGCCGGGATCCGGATGGTCGCGGTTCAGCCGCTCGCGCATTTCCTTGCCGGTCTTGAAGAACGGAACGCTCTTCTGATCGACGGGCACATGCGCGCCGGTGCGTGGATTGCGCCCGGCGCGTGCGGGGCGGTGCTTGACCGAGAAGGCACCGAAGCCGCGCAACTCGACGCGGTCACCGCGCGCGAGGGCCGCTACGATCTCTTCGAGAATCGCATTCACAATGTTCTCGACATCCCGCTGGTACAGATGCGGGTTGTGCTCGGCGATACGCTGAACAAGTTCGGATTTGATCATCGAGAGATAGGACCCGGAAGCGTGCGGATGACCATTTCCGTGAAAATACCTTGATCTGTCAAGACGCTAAATCAAGGTTGAGCGTCGTGAAAATGCGTGACAAATGCCGAAAAAGCGGGCTGGCCCGACGCCCGTCAGACGGGAAAACCCTCAGGCGCTCGCCCAACCCCCTCAATTTGAGGCGGCCGGTTGCCACAGGGCCAGCATTCCATCCATTCCGAACCGATCGACCGCCTGCGCGACGCCGGTTTGCCCGATTTGATGCGCAATCGAGCCCAAACCAAGCGCTTCCAGCGTGACGGCGGCCGCCGTCTTGAGGAATGGCAGATCGCCAAAGCGCGGCTGGAGCTTGTAGTCGCGCACGGAGAGCCCCTTCTTGACACCCTTCTGCTCGACCAGCCAGGTCACCGCCGTCTTCTCGTCACCGATCTGATCGATCAGCTTGAGATCGATCGCCTGGCGCCCGGTGAAGACGCGGCCATCAGCCACTTTCTCGAGCTGCGTGTCATCCATGCCACGCCGCTCCTTCACCAATCCCCTGAACCAGGCATAGGAATCCCTCACCAGCGCATCGAGCGCGGCCCGTGCTTCCGGGCTGGTCGGCTCAAAACCGTTGGGCGCAGCCTTCAGCGGCGACGACTTCACCTCCTCGACCTTGACGCCGATGGTCTTCAGGAGCTCGCTGACGTTGGGATATTGGAACAGCACACCGATCGACCCGACCAGCGAGCTCTGCTGCGCGATGATGTGGTCGCTGGCAATCGCCGTGATGTAGCCCCCGGACGCAGCCAGGCCCTCAACCACCACGACGAGCGGCTTCTTCGCCTTCAGCCGGACAAGCGAATCGTAGAGCTGCTCGGAGCCGGCGGTGGTGCCGCCCGGCGAGTTGATGTGAATGATGACGGCGGCGGCCTGCGAATTCTCCAGCCGCTCCAGCGCCTGCGTGCGATCGGAATCGCTGCGGATCAGGCCCTCGATCTGGACCCGCGCGATCGAGCCGGCGGATGCGAACGTGCCCCGCGTACCCGGTGTCACGACCAGCGCAAAGCCCGCAATCGCCGCAATCGCGATCAGCGCAGCCACCACGCGCCAGAACGTTAGCTTGCGGCGGATCCTGCGGCGATCGACGATGATGTCCGAATCGAGCGACATCTAGATATCTCCAAATGAAAGGCCGGACGCGTTGTGCCCTCACAGCGTGACCAACGCCCTATCTGGATACATCAATTGCGGCGCAATTTGAAGAAAACAAGGCTGTGAGCGCGGTGGGGCCCGGTACCCCGCCACACCCTCGCTGTCGTCCCTGCGAACGCAGAGACCCATAACCACAGGGAGAAGTTGTCGTGCAAAGCTCGCACTCCGGGTCTTCGCCAAACTCAATCCGGTGGTCTGCGCTGAGACTTGTCCGGGACGACAGCGGAGCTTGTGGAGACAGCAAACAAAAAAGCCCCGGCTCACGCCGGGGCTTTGATGCAGCGAAACGAACGTCTCGCTTACTTGCTGTCGCGGTTCTTGAGCGCGGTGCCGAGGATGTCGCCGAGCGTTGCTCCCGAATCGGAGGAGCCGTACTGCGCGATGGCTTCCTTTTCTTCGGCGACCTCGAGCGCCTTGATCGACACCTGGACCTTGCGGGCCTTCTTGTCGAACTGGATCACGCGGGCATCGACCTTCTCACCGACGGCAAAGCGTTCGGCGCGCTGGTCGTTGCGGTCACGGGCGAGCTCGGAGCGCTTGATGAAGGTCGAGAAGTCGGTACCGGTGATCTTCACCTCGATGCCGCTTTCCTTCACTTCGAGCACTTCGCAGGTCACGACCGCGCCCTTCTTGACATCGCCCGGCTCGGCGAAGGGGTCGCCTTCGAGCTGCTTGATGCCGAGCGAGATACGCTCCTTCTCGACGTCCACATCGAGCACCACGGCCTTCACCATGTCGCCCTTCTTGTAGTTGTCGATCACCTGCTCGCCCGGAAGCTTCCAGTCGAGGTCGGAGAGATGGACCATGCCGTCGACGTCGCCCTCGAGACCCAGGAACAGACCGAACTCGGTCTTGTTCTTGACCTCGCCCTCGACGGTCGAACCGGTCGGGTGACCTTCAACGAAGACCTCCCAGGGGTTGCGCATGGTCTGCTTGAGGCCGAGCGAGATGCGGCGCTTGACGGAATCGACTTCCAGCACCTGCACTTCGACTTCCTGCGAGGTCGAAACGATCTTGCCGGGGTGCATGTTCTTCTTGGTCCACGACATCTCCGAGACGTGGATCAGGCCTTCGATGCCCGGCTCGAGCTCGACGAACGCACCGTAGTCGGTGATGTTGGTGACGCGGCCGGTGAAGCGGGCACCCAGCGGGTACTTGGCTTCGATGCCCTGCCACGGATCGTCCAGCAGCTGCTTCATGCCCAGCGAGATGCGGTGCGTCTCGTGGTTGATCTTGATGATCTTGACCTTCACGGTCTGGCCGATCGAGAGCACCTCGGTCGGGTGGTTGACGCGGCGCCACGCGATGTCGGTGACGTGCAGCAGGCCGTCGATGCCGCCGAGATCAACGAACGCACCGTAATCGGTGATGTTCTTGACCACGCCGTCGATGACCTGACCCTCTTCGAGGTTCTGCACCAGCTCCTGACGCTGCTCGGCGCGGGTCTCTTCGAGAACCGTGCGGCGAGACACGACGATGTTGCCGCGGCGGCGATCCATCTTCAGGATCTGGAACGGCTGCGAGTTGTTCATCAGCGGCGCAACGTCGCGGATCGGACGGATGTCGACCTGCGAGCGCGGCAGGAAGGCCACGGCACCGTCGAGGTCGACGGTGAAGCCGCCCTTGACCTGGTTGAAGATGACGCCGTTGACCTTCTCGTTGTTCTGGAACGCCTTCTCGAGCTTGCCCCAGCTCTCCTCGCGGCGGGCCTTGTCGCGCGACAGCACGGCTTCGCCGAGCGCGTTCTCGATGCGATCGAGGAACACTTCAACCTCGTCGCCGACCTTCAGTTCACTGTCACGGCCGGGGCCGGAAAATTCGCGCAGGGCGACGCGGCCCTCGGTCTTCAGGCCGACGTCGATGACGGCCATGTCCTTTTCAATTGCAACAACCTTGCCCTTGACGACGGAGCTCTCCTGCAGGTTGCCACCTGCGAAGGACTCGTCGAGCATCGCGGCGAAA
Source organism: Bradyrhizobium sp. CIR48 (assembly GCF_014198315.1). Taxonomy (NCBI): domain Bacteria; kingdom Pseudomonadati; phylum Pseudomonadota; class Alphaproteobacteria; order Hyphomicrobiales; family Nitrobacteraceae; genus Bradyrhizobium; species Bradyrhizobium sp. CIR48. The sequence continues at coordinate 149,374 of NZ_JACIHG010000009.1, read as the reverse complement.
TCGTCGCGCGACGGGCTATAGGTATCAGCAGAAGTCGAAGCCATTTGTTCTCCAGTTGCGGATGTCGTGCCGGCCGTTGGGTTCATGGGCGCATCGCACGCGCAGTGTCGGAAGGTCCGCAAGACCTTCGAGCGACCGCTCGCTGCTCCGGCCTGAGAGGCGGAACAGCGGAAGCGGGCCGGCTGAGGCCCGCGCGTTCGATACGTGGAAATCTTGTGTCCGGAGCCTGGATCGCGTCGGCCCCAAACAGGGGACCGAGGTATCGACCTCAAAGAGCGGGAGCGGGCACTTCCTCCAATGACGGCGGCGGCTTAACCCCGCGACCGGCCCGCTCGGACGGCCTCGATAATGTCGATGGCGGCCCGGACGCCGCCTTCTATATCCAGTTGGGAGTTATCTAGCAAGTAAGCATCGGCGGCCGGTTTCAGGGGGGCAATCGGCCGGTTCTTGTCTCGTTCGTCGCGCTGGATGATGTCGGCCAGCACGGCGGCCTCGTCGGCCTCCTCGCCCCTCGCCTTGGCCTCCATGGTCCGGCGGCGGGCCCGGACTTTTGGGTCGGCGACGACGAAAATCTTCACGTCGGCATGCGGGCAGATCACGGTTCCAATGTCCCGGCCGTCCAGCACCGCTCCAGGTGGATCGGCGGCGAATTGCCGCTGAAAATTGACCAGGACCTCGCGAACCCTCGGGATCGCCGAGACGATGGAGGCGCCCTCTCCGGCCTTCTGGGTCTTCAGGGCCGGATTGCCGAACTTCTCGGGATCGAGTTCCAGCGCCGCGGCGACCGCAGCCGCCTCGTCCCGGAGATCGTGACCGGACTGCATCAGGGCATAGGCCACCGCGCGATAGATCACGCCGGTATCGAGATGACGGTAGCCGTAATGGTGGGCGAGACGCTTGCCGAGCGTCCCCTTGCCCGAGGCCGCGGGTCCGTCGATGGCGATGATCATGAAAACTCGGCCCCTAGCGAACGCATCATCGGAATGAAGTCCGGGAAACTGGTGGCGATGAAGGTGGTATCGTCGACGGTCACCGGCTGATCGGAGGCGCAGCCCATCACCAAGGCAGACATCGCGATGCGATGGTCCATGTGGGTCGCGACTGTGCCGCCACCGGGGACGTGACCGCGGCCTTCGACGATCAGATCATCGCCGGAGACCTCGACCTTCACGCCATTGACGCGGAGCATGGCGGCCGTGGCCTCAAGGCGATCCGATTCCTTGACGCGCAGCTCCTGCAGGCCGCGCATGATCGTCGTGCCCTCGGCGAAGGCGGCTGCCACCGCCAGCACGAGATATTCATCGATCATCGAGGGCGCGCGCTCCGGCGGCACCACGACGCCGCGCAGCTTCGAGGCGCGCACGCGCAGCTTCGCCATCGGCTCGCCGGCGTCCCCGCGAACTTCGCTCTCCTCGATCGAGGCGCCCATTTCGCGCAGTGTGGTGAACAGGCCGGTGCGCAGCGGATTGGTCATGACATCCGACAGGGTGACATCGGAGCCCTCGACGATCAGCGCTGCGACCACCGGGAAGGCCGCCGAGGAGGGATCGGCCGGCACCACCACATTGGCGCCGTGCAGCTCGGGCTGGCCTTTGAGCGTGATACGGCGGCCGTGCACGCCCTCCCGTGCCGAGGTGATGTCGGCACCAAAATGCTTCAGCATCAATTCGGTGTGGTCGCGGCTGGCCTCGGTCTCGATAACCGTCGTGGTGCCAGGGGCGGCGAGGCCCGCCAGCAGCACCGCCGATTTGATCTGGGCCGAGGCGACGGGGGTCTTGTAAGTGATCGGCAGTGGATCGCGCGCGCCCTGGAGGGTCAGGGGCAGACGGCCGCCTTCACTGCCGGAGATAACCTTGGCGCCCATCTTTTCCAGGGGATCGAGGATCCGGCGCATCGGGCGGCTGCGCAGCGAGGCGTCACCGTCGAAAACCGCCGAGATCGGGCAGCCGGCGACGGCGCCCATCACCAGCCGGCAGCCGGTGCCGGAGTTCCCGAAATCCAGCGCTTCCTTGGGCTGGGCGAAGCCCGCGACGCCGACGCCCTGCACTTTCCAGGCAAAATCGCCGGTCCGCTCCACGGTGGCGCCCAGCGCCTGCATCGATTTGGCGGTGTTGAGGACGTCCTCGCCCTCCAGCAGGCCCGAAATCCTGGTCTCGCCGACAGCGAGCGCGCCGAGGATGAGGGCACGGTGGGAGATCGATTTGTCCCCGGGCACCCGTACTTTCCCGGTCAGGGGCCCGCTGGCGCGTGCCTGGAGCGGCCTCGTTTGGTCGGAATGGGTCACGATTGTGTCCTTGGATGCGCCCTCGAGGGGGCTGGGGGCAGGTACCACATGGTCTGCGCCCCGTCACGGGCATGTCGTTCTCCCGTAATGCGCTATTGACAGCGGGCCGCCAACTAGCCAAGTGAAACACCGCTTTTCAGACATTCCCAGGATTCCTGCCGTGGCCAAGTCCGAACTCGGAACCAAACGTATTTGCCCAACCACGGGCAAGAAGTTCTATGACCTCAACAAGAATCCGGTGATCTCGCCCTATACCGGCGAAGTCGTGCCGATCGCCCCGGTCGCGCCCGCGCGCATGCCCCGCGGCGCCGAAGCCCGGCACGCAGCGACGGCGGACGCCACGCCTGAGCCGGCAGAAGTCGAGGAGGTCTCGCTCGAGGAGGCCGACGCCGAGGAGAACACCGGCAAGGTCAAGGCCGCCGTGCCCGAATCCGAGGACGATATCGAGGTCGATGAGACCCTCGATGACGACGATGACGATGATTCGACCTTCATTGCCGACGAAGAAGAGGGCGATGAGGACGTGACCGACATCATTGGTGATGTCGGAGGTGATGAAGAGACTTGAGATCAGCCCTGATCTGTGAAAAAGGGTGCACCGCGCGAGTCACCAGGACTCGCCGGTGCGGGTGATCCACCAGGATCCCCGCAAGGACTAAAGGGGCCATAGCTCAGCTGGGAGAGCGCTTGCATGGCATGCAAGAGGTCGGCGGTTCGATCCCGCCTGGCTCCACCAGCCTTCGCTCGCTTCGCGAGCTTCGGCTAGGCAAGCCTGGGGAAGTCTCTCGTAGCGAAGTGAGCGAAGGCTGCCCCGCCATAGCCCGAAGGGCGTCGGCGGGCTCAAGCTGATATCCACGCTGCATCGAAGCAACACGCTAAACGTGCCTTGAAGCTGCTATCCTACCCTCCGGGGAGGAAGCAGAATGAAATACGTCTATATCCTCGAAAGTCTCGATTCCGAGCACTTCTATGTCGGCATCACGGATGATTTGCGGGCACGCTTGGCGAAGCACAACGCAGGCGAAGTACCGCACACCTCCAAATTTGGACCTTGGCGAGTTAGGACCTATTCGCCTTCGACGACGCTGCACGCGCTGTTGCGTTCGAGCGATATCTGAAATCTGGCTCAGGACGCGCTTTCGCAAAGAAGCATTTCTGATCGCCGAACCCCCTACTCCCCGATCACCGCATTCAGCCGGTCCCGTAGCGCGACGATCTCGTCCTTCATCGACACCAGTTCCGACACCGAGCAGTCCGACGCCGCCAGGATCGACTGCGGCACGCTGCGGGCTTTTTCCTTCAGTGCATGGCCCTGCGCCGTCAGCGCGATCAGGACCTGACGCTCGTCTTCGCTCGAGCGGGTGCGCTTGACGAGATGGGCGGCCTCGAGCCGCTTGAGCAGCGGCGTCAGCGTGCCCGAATCCAGGAACAGCCGCTCGCCGATGTCCTTGACCGGCACGTCGTCGCGCTCCCACAGCACCAGCATCACCAGATATTGCGGATAGGTCAGGCCGAGCCGATCCAGCAGCGGCTTGTAGACGCGGTTGAAGGCGTGCGCGGCCGAATAGACCGCGAAGCAGATCTGGTTGTCGAGGCGTTGCGGATCGAGGGTCGATAGCTTCCGGGGCATGGAGAATCTCACGGGATTTCCTCCCATTCTGGGGCCGGCGGGCGGCATATTCAATTGCGAACAATTAAATGTGAGCCATGCTAATTTCAATTGCGCGCAATCAAATTGTTTGCGATACAGAGCGCACCCCAACCGGAAGACCCGAGGAGACGACAATGTCCGTGAATGTCCTCTACAAGACCAGCGCCAAGGCCACCGGCGGCCGTGATGGCCATGCTGCAACGCTCGACGGCGCGCTCGACGTCAAGCTCACCACGCCGAAGGAGCTCGGCGGCGGCGGCGGCGCCGGCAACAATCCCGAGCAGCTGTTCGCGGCCGGCTATGCCGCCTGCTTCATCGGCGCGATGAAGTTCGTGTCGTCGCAGGGCGGGCCGAAGGTTCCGGCCGATGCCTCCGTCACCTCGACCGTCGGCATCGGCCCGCGCTCCGAGGGCGGCTTCGGTCTCGACATCGATCTCGCCGTCTCGCTGCCGGGCCTCGCCCGCGCGGAAGCCGAGGCGCTGGTCGAGAAGGCGCACCAGGTGTGCCCGTACTCCAATGCCACGCGCGGCAATGTCGACGTTCGCCTGACGGTCGTCTGATCGCGACGGCGGATTGGCTGGCCCGGGATCCCCCTCGGGCCGGCCGCTTCCGTTGATCTGCCAATCCTGATTTGCCACGCCGCGGCATGCGGCCGGCAGTGCATACGCCCCTACGCAACAGGCCATTGCTGGCTTGTGCGAACCTCGCTAGGCCTGTGACCAAATATCGACACAGGGGAAGCGAAGGCATGAGTTCTGAAGCCGCCAGTTCTGAAGCCGCATTGGGCGCAATGAGCGGATTGCGCGTCATCGATCTCACGCGCGTGCTCGGCGGTCCCTACTGCACCCAGATCCTCGCCGACCACGGCGCCGACGTGATCAAGGTCGAGCCGCCCGCGGGCGACGAGGTGCGTGAATGGGGCCCTCCCTTCCACGAGGAGGACGCGGCCTATTTCGTCGGCATCAACCGCAACAAGCGCTCGATCGGCCTCGACCTCGCCTCCGAGGGCGGACGTGCCGTGCTGCTCAAGATGCTTGAGACAGCCGACGTCCTGATTGAGAATTTCAAGCCGGGCACGCTGGAGAAATGGGGCATCGGCAACGACGTGCTCAGCAAGAAATTTCCGCGCCTCGTGCATTGCCGGATCTGCGGCTTCGGCGCCGACGGCCCGCGCGGCGGCAATCCCGGCTATGACGCCATCATCCAGGCCATGACCGGCATGATCGCCGCGACCGGCTCGCCCGAGAGCGGACCGATGCGGATCGGCGTGCCCTTGGTCGACATCACCACCGGACTTTATGCCGCGATCGGCATCCTGATGGCGCTGTCGGAGCGGCAGCGTTCCGGCAAGGGCCAATTCCTGGAGACGACGCTGTACGAGACCGGCCTTGCCATCATGCATCCGCACACCGCGAATTATTTCATGCATGGCAAGCCGCCGAGCCTCACCGGCAACGAGCATCCGAACCTCGTGCCTTACGCGATCTTCCCGACCAAGACCGACAACATCTTTATCGGCGTCGGCAATGACGGCACCTTCCGCAAGCTCGCCAAGGAGATCGGCAAGCCCGAGCTCGGCACCGATTCGCGCTTCGCCCGCAACAAGGACCGCATCGCCAACCGCGAGGCGCTGCGCGCCGAGCTTGCTGCCGTGTTCAGCCAGCACGAGGCCGAGCCGCTGTGCAATCGCCTGCTCGCCGCGGGCCTGCCCGCAGGGCCCGTGCAGAAGATCGACCAGGCGTTGACCAACCCGCACACGATCGCCCGCGGCGATATTCTCGAGAAGGACTGGTACAAGGGCGTCGCATCGCCGATCCGGCTCGACCGCAGCAAGCCGAGCCTGCGCCGGCTGCCGCCGAAATTCAGCCAGCACTCCCAGGAGGTGCTGGGCGAGTTCGGCTACTCCAAGGCCGAGATCGACGCGATGGTCGAGAAGGGCACCGTCTGCGGTCCCGAGCGCAAGCGCTAGAGGCGACCACCTCCGTCCAACGAATGATGCCGCACTGCGGCGCGGGGCACGATAGTGCACCGCGAACGGAGGAGGCTGCCCGCTCCGTCTTCGCCTATTTGCCGGCTTCCCTTTTCCAGCGCTTGCCGCTTTCGTTTCGGCCGCTTACACAGTCATGTGAACGTCATATGGCGCTGCTAGCGCAAGCGCTTCTTTTGACGGCCAAGGGAGGTTTACTTGATGGCTCTTCGACACTTTGGGGCGGCTGCCGCATTTGCACTCACGGTTGGCATGACGGCCTCGCCGGCGCTGGCCGTGACGGAAATCCAGTGGTGGCACGCGATGACCGGCGCCAACAACGACGTCATCGTCAAGCTCGCCAACGACTTCAACGCGTCGCAGAGCGACTTCAAGGTCGTTCCGACCTACAAGGGCAATTACGCCGACACCATGAACGCGGGCATCGCGGCGTTCCGTGCCGGCAACGCGCCGCACATCATGCAGGTGTTCGAGGTCGGCACCGCCACCATGATGGCTGCGACCGGCGCCGTGAAGCCCGTCTACAAGCTGATGGCCGAGGCCGGCGAGAAGTTCGATCCCAAGATCTACCTGCCCGCCATCACCGGCTACTACTCGACCTCGAAGGGCGAGATGCTGTCGTTCCCCTTCAACTCGTCGTCCACCGTCATGTGGGTCAATCTCGACGAGCTGAAGAAGGCCAATGTCGCGATCCCGAAGACCTGGCCCGAAACGTTCGAGGCAGCCAAGAAGCTGAAGGCTGCCGGTCATGACACCTGCGGCTTCTCCGGCTCGTGGGTCACCTGGGTCAATCTCGAGCAGCTCTCCGCCTGGCACAACGTGCCGCTCGCCAGCAAGGCCAACGGCCTCGACGGCTTCGACACCAAGCTCGAGTTCAACGGGCCGCTCCAGGTCAAGCATCTCGAAAACCTGGTCGAGCTCCAGAAGACCAAGGTCTACGACTATGCCGGCCGCACCAACACCGGCGAAGGCCGCTTCACCTCGGGCGAATGCCCGATCTACCTGACCTCGTCGGCCTTCTTCGGCAACGTCAAGGCCCAGGCCAAGTTCAACTTCACCGCTGTGCCGATGCCGTATTATCCGGAGGCAAAGGGTGCGCCGCAGAACTCGATCATCGGCGGCGCTTCGCTCTGGGTCATGGGCGGCAAGCCGGCCGACGAATACAAGGGCGTCGCAAAATTCCTGACCTTCCTCTCGGACACCGATCGTCAGGTCTACATCCACAAGGCCTCGGGCTATCTGCCGATCACCAAGGCGGCCTATGAGAAGGCCAAGGCCGAGGGCTTCTACAAGGACCAGCCCTATCTCGAGACCCCGCTGCTCGAGCTGACCAACAAGGAGCCGACCGAGAACTCGCGCGGTCTGCGCCTCGGCAACATGGTCCAGCTGCGTGACGTCTGGTCGGAAGAGATCGAGCAGGCGCTGGCCGGCAAGAAGACAGCCAAGCAGGCGCTGGATGCCGCCGTCGAGCGCGGCAACACGATGCTGCGGCAGTTCGAAAAGACCGCCGTCAAGTGAGGCGATGACGGCAGGCCGGTCCCCCGGCCTGCCGCTTTCGGCGGGCACCATGCAAAAGCAAGCCATTTTCCAATCCAAGCTATTGCCTTACGTGCTGGTTGCGCCGCAGCTCGCGATCGTCCTGCTATTCTTCTACTGGCCGGCCCTGCAGGCGGTGATCCAGTCCTTCCTGCTCCAGGACGCCTTCGGCCTGTCGACGAGCTTCGTCTGGTTCGAGAACTATCTCGATCTGTTCAGGGAGCCCGCCTATTTCGAGGCGATCCTCCGCACCTTCTTCTTCTCGTTCGCCATCGCGGTCTCGTCGTTGTCCTTTGCGCTGCTGCTCGCCGTCATGGCAGACAAGCCCCTGCGCGGCTCGATGCTCTACCGCACCCTCTTGATCTGGCCCTATGCGGTGGCGCCACCGGTCGTCGGCGTGCTCTGGATCTTCATGCTGCATCCCTCGCTGGGCGTTATCGCGCGCTACCTGCGCGCGCTCGGGATCGACTGGAATCCGCTGCTCGACGGTGACCAGGCGGCAACGCTGATCATCCTCGCCGCCGCCTGGAAGCAGATCTCCTACAATTTCCTGTTCTTCCTCGCCGGCCTGCAGAGCATCCCAAGAAGCGTGCTCGAAGCCGCCGCGATCGACGGTGCGCGCCCGATGCGCCGGTTCTGGACCGTGACCTTCCCGCTGCTGTCGCCGACCATCTTCTTCCTGCTGGTCGTCAACATCGTCTACGCCTTCTTCGACACGTTCGGCATCATCGACACCATGACCCGCGGCGGACCCGGCAAGTCGACGGAAACGCTGGTCTACAAGGTCTATTCCGACGGCCTGCTCGGCGGCAATCTCGGCAGCTCCGCGGCGCAATCGGTGATCCTGATGGTCATGGTCATCGTGCTGACGGGCATCCAGTTCCGCTTCGTCGAACGCAAGGTGACCTACTGATGGTCGAGGAAGAGGGCTTTCGGCGCTACGTCGCGCACATCATTCTCTGGATCGGGATCGCGATCGTCGCCTTCCCGGTCTACATCGCGTTCGTCGCCTCGACCCAGGACAACGCGCTGATCGCGAACGGGCAGATGTCGCTGCTGCCGGGCGGTCATTTCTTCGAGACCTATTATCAAACCATCTTCGTCGGCACGAGCGGCTCGACCCGCGAGCCTGTCGGCAACATGATGCTGAACTCGCTGGTGATGGCGCTGCTGATCGCGGTCGGCAAGATCGCGATCTCGATCATCTCGGCCTATGCGATCGTGTATTTCCGCTTTCCGTTCCGGATGCCGATCTTCTGGATCATCTTCATCACCCTGATGCTGCCGGTCGAGGTCCGAATCTATCCGACCTACAAGATCGTCGCCGATCTGCACATGCTCGACAGCTACGCGGGCCTCGCGCTGCCGCTGATCGCCTCGGCCACCGCGACGCTGCTGTTCCGACAGTTCTTCATGACGGTGCCGGACGAGCTCCTGGAAGCCTCCCGCATCGATGGCGCCGGCCCCTTGCGCTTCTTCTGGGATACACTGCTGCCGCTGTCGCGCACCAACATGGCGGCGCTGTTCGTGATCCTGTTCATCCTCGGCTGGAATCAATATCTCTGGCCGCTGCTCATCACCACCCGCGACGACATGCAGACCATCCAGGTCGGCATCCGCAAGATGATCACCACCACCGACGCGCTGACCGAATGGCCGATCGTGATGGCGACCGCCATGCTGGCCATGCTGCCGCCGGTGTTCGTCGTCGTCGCCATGCAGAAATTGTTCGTGCGCGGCCTGGTCGAGACGGAAAAGTGAAGATGGCGAATGGTGAATGGCGAGTAGCGAATGGGGTCGCTGCGTCAGCCTTGCGTGTCAACCAATCCCCATTCGCCATTCCCTACTCGCTACTCGCCGGTGCAATCCATGGCTAACGTCACCCTGCGCAACGTCCGCAAGACCTATCTCGGCGGCTTCGAGGCCATCAAGGGCGTCAACGTCGATGTCGGCGACGGACAGTTCTGCGTGCTGGTCGGCCCCTCCGGCTGCGGCAAGTCCACCTTGCTGCGCATGGTCGCGGGCCTCGAGACCGTCACCGGCGGCGAGATCGACATCGGCGGCCGCGTGGTCAACCAGGTCGAGCCCGCCGATCGCGACATCGCGATGGTGTTCCAGAACTACGCGCTCTATCCGCATATGAGCGTCTACAACAACATGGCCTACGGCCTGCGCAACCGCGGCATGGCGGAAGCCGAGATCAAGACCCGCGTCGAGGAAGCCGCGCGCGTGCTCGAGCTGTCACCGATGCTGGAACGCAAGCCGCGCCAGCTCTCCGGCGGCCAGCGCCAGCGCGTCGCCATGGGCCGCGCCATCGTGCGCCAGCCGAAGGTGTTTTTGTTCGACGAGCCGCTGTCGAATCTCGATGCGAAACTGCGCATCGCGATGCGGGTCGAAATCCGCAAATTGCAGCGCCGGCTCAACACCACGTCGATCTACGTCACCCACGACCAGCTCGAAGCCATGACGCTCGCCGACGTTCTCGTCGTGATGAATGGCGGCCAGGTCGAGCAGGTCGGCAATCCCCTCGCGATCTACGAAAAGCCGGCGACCACCTTCGTCGCCTCCTTCATCGGGGCACCGCCGATGAATTTGATGTCGACGCGCCCCGAGGAGATCAGATCGCAGCTCGCCGGCAGCGCGGCGGCGGACGCCGGCATCCTCGGCATCCGCCCGGAAGACTTCGTCATCACCGACCAGACCCCGGCCGGCGGCGTCGCATTGCCGCTGACGGTGGAAGCGATCGAGCGCGTCGGCGCCGAGACCTTCGTCTATGGCTCGCGCGAGCAGGAAGAGCAGCGTGTCGCCGCCACGCCGGGCGAGCTGCCGCCCGGCGAGATCATCGTCCGCATTCCCGGAACCGAGGCCCCAGCGATCGGCGCGAAAATCCGGGTGGCGGCGGTGCGGACGAAGCTGCATTTGTTCAGCGGCGACGGGCGGACGCGGCTGGAGGCCTGATCCGTTCCGAGGGGCCGGAAACCACAAAACGCAAAAACAACCCCATGCACAGTAGAAGGGGGTCTGTTTTTGTTGAGATAAATCGCCAGCTGAATTCGTCATGCCCGGGCTCGTCCCAGTCATGACGGCTGGAGATGGCCAATCCACAGCTCCCCGGCTACCTGCTTGAACCAGCACGGGAACATGCCCATATTGCTGATCAAGGGGCGCCTCTACGGGCCCTGATGCACCAAAGTCGCTTCTGCGAGGACTTTGTAAACTATGTCTCGTGTTCCCACGTTATCCAGTCCGTTCCTTCTGGGCTTCGACGAGATTGAGCGCGTGCTCGATCGCGTCGTCAAAGGCGCCGACGGCTATCCTCCCTACAATATCGAGAGGTGTGGCGGCGCGGACGGCCAGCCCGAGCGGTTGCGTATCACGCTGGCGGTCGCCGGATTTACGCGCGACCAACTCGATGTAACCATTGAGGAAAACCAGCTCGTGATCCGCGGGCGGCAGCAGGACGACAAGTCCCGGCAATACATCCATCGCGGCATCGCCGCGCGCCACTTCCAGCGCACCTTCGTGCTGGCGGAGGGGATGCTGGTGCTGGGTGCGGATCTGAAGAACGGGTTGTTGTCGATCGATCTGGCCCGGCCTGAACCGGAGAGGATCGTTAAGACAATCGCTATCAATGAGCACGAATAATGGAACGAGTAGCGGACTCGACCGCTTAGTGTTCCAGAGGAGTCGAGACCATGAGTGAAGGTCACGTTGCGTTCGAATACGAAGCCAAGAACGTCTCACCCGAGACCCTGGCAACCCTTGGCGAAGGCCATATCGCCTATGTGAAGCAGATCCGCTCCGAGGACGTGCCGGGCCTGTTTCCCGAAGCACCGAAAATCGCGCCGGGCTTAAAACTCTTCGCGCTCCACGCTGCCGACGGCACGCCGATCATGCTGACCGACAGCCGCGAAGCCGCGATCGCCAATGCCTGGAGCAACGAGCTGCAAGCCGTCAGCGTGCACTGAGCGCACGTCGCACGAACAGAGTTTCCAGCGGGCATGCCTTCTTGCGAAGGCGTGCCCGTTTTCATTTTGACACGATGACGCTCCTCGCAATGACGGTGCGTGAGGCCGCAGTGGGCTCGACTCTCGATCCCGAACGCGCGCTTCAACGCACCGCCGGGATCAACGCCCGCAGGATGTCCGGCTTCCAGGTTTGACGCGCGCTGTCGAAGGCCGCGAAATCATGGTCGAACTGCCAATAGGCCCATGCCCAGCCAAGCCGATCCGCAGTCCGCGCCACGAACGACAGATATCGCGTCCGGGCGTCCGTCGGAGCGCGCTCGTACACGCCGAACTCGCCGAGATAGATCGGGCGCTTTTCCTTTTCGGACCAGATACGAATCTTGTCGAAATCGGCGAGTGCCTTCCGTTCGTCCTCCGGAGTGCCCCAATCGAGTGGCCCGAGCCGCGAAAACGTTGGGGACCACGGCGCACCCTGATGCGTGAAACGTATCGGCGCGTAATAGTGAAACGTCACGATGAGATTTCTGTCATCTGATGGCAGGGCCAGTTCCTCGACCGGCATGTCATCGACGTTGAAAACGGCAGCAATGACCGTCCGTCCGGGGTTGCTGGTGCGGATGATGCCGAGACACTCGTTCAGAAGGGCGTTCCAGCTGGTCGACGTCATCTGCCCGCCGGGCTCATTGAGGACCTCGAAGACAAGCTTCGGATATCTTCCGGCATAGCGCCCGGCGATTTGCGTCCAGAATGCCTTCAGCTTCTCGGCGCATCCGGACACGTCGCGCTGGCAAGTATCCGTATCGTGCTCGTCCAGAATGGGGATGAGCTTCCGGGCGAGCACCTCTTCGATCACGGCATCAAGCCGTTTCAAGACGATTTCATCGAGCAGATTCCCTTCGCCCATGAACTTGAAGCCGAAGAAATTGATCCGAACGTGCGAGAACCCGGCCTTTCGGATGGCCGTGAGGTTGTCCAGACGAAATGGCGCGTTCCGACCTCCTTCCCAGATGCCGTCGTAGCCGAGGATGTTGATGCCGCGCCCCAACTCTCCTGGGGAGCGCGCGGTGCCCTGCTTGGCTGCGTCGGCCCGAGAGCAGATCGCGAGCATGGCGATCGCCAAGGTGAGACAGAAGGTCACCAACCAGCGGGCGCAGATGGCATTCATGCTGCTTTCTCCATCATCGCAGCAGGGATTGCTGCGGCACCGGCCTGCACACCGCGAAGAAGAACGCGACGAGAAGTACCGACGTGAACATCGTCGAGCGGAGGAACATCGTCTCCGTGAAATTCGATTGAAAGCTCAGGACGACAAATCCGATGATGAGAGCGCAATGGGAACGATCGATCGACCGGGTGGCGATCAAGTACAAGACCTTTTCCGAAAACAGATAGACGCTCGCGACGAACAGCAAATATCCCAGAAATCCCGTTTCAATCGCCACCGCGATGTAACCGCTATGATAATTGTCGAGCACCCAGCCATGGTTCTGGTTGAAGTAGTCGTAAATCGAAGGGCGCGTCCAGAATCCGTTGATGCCAAAGCCCAGCAGGGGCGCGTCGTTGAAATGGCTGATGGCGTACTGCCAAATGAAAGTCCGCTCGGTCAAGTCGATGGTCGATTCGCCGCCGAGATGAAAGGAATCGTACCCCGTCAGATAGAAATACAGAAACAGCAGGGCGGCCAGAATGCACATGATGAATGGCAGCACCGCATAGACTCTCATGCAGCGGATCGACCACATCGAGGTGACGAGCAGCCCACACGCGGCAACGGCAACGGCGCCGGCACCACGGGATTCCGAGGCGATGACGCACGTCGACGCCAGGAGAAACGTCGCGAGAAAAGCGATCCATCCCTGCCCGGTCATCTTCTGATAGCAGGCAAAGAACATCAGATATGCGCTGATGAAACCGAGCGTCTGCTTCGATTCGTAGATTCCCTGCCACTGGCCATTGTGCATCCAGCTCTGGTCGACGCCGATCTCGGGCACGAAGACGGCACACAAGGCCGAGGCGGCGACCAGAATGAAGAACCCGAGTGCCGTCGATCCGACGATCTCGTTCACGTCGATACGGGTAATGAGGCAGTACGCACCGAAGGTCGTCACCACAAGAGCCGCGCTCTTCATGATCGCCGCAACGGCGAGACTGGTCCAGAGAACGGAAATGGCAGCGAGGGAATAGAATGCCACCAGCGCGATGAGATCGGGATTCGGCTGCACGCGTACGCGTGGACGCACGAAGACACTGGCGTAGATCAGGATGACCCACATCACGAGCGCAACGGCCTGTTGCAGATTGCTCCACTCTGCGGGAAGCAGCGCGGGTTGGAAGACCCCCATCGACGCGACCACGTTGACGGTGATCGAACCGCGGATCACGTTTCTGGCAAGCTTCTCCACACCGACGCTGCGCGCTTTCCAGATCGCGCTTTCGTATGCCTCGGAATCCGAACCGATTTGTGGGCTGGCCCTGAGCTGACCTTCCTGAAGCACGGCCGATGTCCCCTACCGCGCGTCGCGACCGCCTTCGCGCGGTCGACATTCCCGGGACTTGCGCCGCGAGCGGGCCTCGATTGGCCCGGACATCAATTCGAGCAAAAGCGCAGCCTGAACCCAACGATATCGATGATTGGCGGTTTGTCGCCGGCTCCAACGCCGGCACCGAGGGGATCTCCTGGGCGTCTTGCCAGGCGGGTAGCTTCTGGACGATACGCCGGGCATCCGCCGGCCGAGGCCCGGTTCCCCGCGCCGTTCTCCCCCGCCGCGCCAATGCGCAACGACGCATTTCCATTCCAAATCACGTCCGCTCAGTCCACAGCTTCGAACGACTGTTAGCGGATTTTGACGCCGCCCAATATGCCGTGCGTCTCAAGCGGGAAAATTTTCGGAGCGTCTACCTGCAGATCCCCAGGGCAGGGCGCGACGCCGGCAATGCCGGGCGATCCGGGAGGCCAGAGTCGATCCGGCCTTTGACCGCGAAGTTACGCCGCGGTGGCCGGCGGCAGTGCCAGCACAGAGTAAATCGCCTGGGCATCGCGCGAAGCGCGCAGCTTCTTGGCGATGTCCTGGTCGCGCAACAGGCGGGCGATGCGGGCGAGGGCCTTGAGGTGATCGGCGCCGGCGCCTTCGGGGGCGAGCAGCAGGAAGACGAGATCGACCGGCTGGCCGTCCATCGCCTCGAAATCGATCGGACGGTCGAGACGTGCGAACAGGCCAAAAATCTTTTCGAGCTTGGGCAGCTTGCCGTGCGGAATGGCAACGCCATAGCCGACCGCGGTGGTGCCGAGCTTCTCCCGCTGCAGCAGCACCTCGAACACGGAGCGCTCGTTCTGCCCGGTCAGCTCGGCGGCCTTCGCCGCGAGCTCCTGCAGGGCCTGCTTTTTGCTGTTGACCTTCAATGCCGGGAGAATCGCCTCGGGTGCGACCAGATCGGTAATCGGCATGGAGGGTTTCCGAGGTGAATTAAACCGTCAGGTTCCGAATTGGCCGGCTTGGAGAGAAACCACGCCGGGCCGGCGTCAAGAAGGTCAAGCAGGAGGAGGACTTAGCCCAAATCCCGTTAAGTCCTGATGTGGGGCGCTTCTACTCCAACGCAATCCCGGTGCCAACTCCCGCGTGCGGCTTTGCCCCGGTCATTATTAAGGCCTGCGGATGGTACGGGGCCGGGCTTTTGCCTATCCCCCGGCCGCGCTGTTCCCCTTGCCATCCGCGCCGGCATCCGTTTTGGCTCCGGGCGGGTCGATCCAGCCCACATTGCCGTCGGCCCGGCGGTAAATGATGTTCACCCGGCCGCTGGAACCGTGCTGAAAGACCAGGCAGGGAGCCCCGCTCAGGTCGAGTTCCATGACGGCCTCGCTGACCGACAGCGGCTTCAGCGAAGTGGTGGCCTCGGCGATGATGACGGGGCTGTAGCCGGTGACCTCGTCCTCGCCCTCCGGCGCCTCGAGCACGTAGCTGGTGGCATCGAGCGCAGCCATTGCTTCGGAGGCGACATGGGCCTTGCGGGCGGAGCGGTCCTTGAGCCGGTTCTTGTAGCGACGCAGCCGCTTCTCGATCATCAGCAGCGCCTGGTCGGCGCTGGCATAGGCATCCGGCGCGTTCGAATCGGCCTCCAGCGTGATTCCGGAATCGAGATGCAGGGCGCAATCGGTGCGGAAGCCGAAGCCGTCCTTGCTGAGCGTGATGTGGCCGGAATAATTGCCGTCGAAATATTTGCGCAGCACCTCGTCGGTGCGGTCGGAAACGCGGCCACGCAGGGCCTCGCCGACGCTGATGCTCTTTCCCGAGATTCTGAGAGTCATGTGATGCCTCGCTTGGTTCACGTGCTCGCGGTGCGATGCCACGTCATCGCACCTTTGGAAGATTTCCTGCGCATGCTCTCCCCGCAAACGCCTTTGGCGTTTGTCGGGAAGGAAAACCGCTGGACACTTTTCCGGATCATGCGCGTGCTTGGATCCGTCTCGACGGGGGGGCGAGAGTAGCGCGATTTCGCGCCAGCGCAATCAGGCCGGTTCGGTGTTGCGGGAGCGATCGGACAAGGCGGTGGTGAGGACGTTACCAAGAGCGCTCTGCTTGTCGCGGCGACGTTGCACCGAGGAAGGAATGCGCATGGCTTCGCGGTACTTCGCGACCGTGCGGCGGGCAATATCAATGCCCGAGGCGCGCAAGCGTTCCACGATGGTGTCGTCCGACAGGATCGCCGCGGGCTCCTCCGAATCGATCAGCTGCTTGATGTGGTGGCGGACGGCTTCGGCGGAATGCGCCTCGCCGCCGTCGGCCGAGGCGATCGAGGCCGTGAAGAAATATTTCAGCTCGAACGTGCCGCGATTGGTCGCCATGTACTTGTTGGCGGTGACACGCGACACCGTGGATTCATGCATCTGGATGGCGTCGGCCACGGCCTTCAGATTGAGCGGCCGCAAATGCGCCACGCCATGGGTGAAGAAGCCGTCCTGCTGGCGCACGATCTCGGTTGCAACTTTCAGGATGGTGCGGGCGCGCTGGTCGAGCGCGCGCACCAGCCAGGTCGCGTTCTGCAGCGCGTCGGTGAAATAGGACTTATCGCCGTCCTTGCCGATCTTCTTCGACAGCTCGGAATAGTAGGTCTGGTTGACCAGCACGCGCGGCAAGGTGTCGCTGTTGAGCTCGACATGCCAGCCGCCGTCGGGACCCGGGCGGACATAGACGTCGGGCACCATGGTCTGCAGACGCGCCGAGCCGAACTTCATGCCGGGCTTGGGATTGAGACGGCGGATCTCGCCGATCATGTCGGCGATGTCCTCGTCATCGACGCCGCAGATCTTGCGCAGGGCCACGATGTCGCGCTTGGCCAGGAGATCGAGATGCTCGACCAGAGCCTGCATCGCGGGGTCGTAGCGGTCGAGCTCGCGGAGCTGGATCGCCAGGCATTCGCTCAAATTGCGCGCACAGACGCCGGGCGGATCGAATTTTTGCAGCACGGCAAGGACGCCCTCGACTTCGGCTTGCGTCGCGCCAAGGCGCTCGGCGGCCTGGCCGAGATCGCCCGGCAGATAGCCGGCCTCGTCGACGAGGTCGATCAAATACTGGCCGATCATGCGCTGGGCAGGCGCGGTGAAGGCCACCGAGAGCTGCTCGGCGAGATGGTCCGAGAGCGTCAACTCGGCCGCGACAAAGGCCTCGAGATTGTAGTCCTCGTCGCCGGAGGCGCCGCCGCCCCATTCCGTATAGGTGGTCGGCGCGGCATCCTGGGCGTTGCGCGCCGCGGCCTCGGCCGGTTCCTCGGAGAAGACGTTGTCGAGGCCCGTGTCGAGGGTCTGCTCGATCTCGGCGCGGGTGCCGAGATCCTTGCTCATCCATTCTTCCTGGCCCGGCTCGAACGCGTCGCCGCCGCCAAAGCCGTCATCGCCCAGGCCATCGCCTTGGCCGCCGGACTCCTCGCCATCGCTGTACTGGCCGGCCTCGGCCGGGCCCTCGCCCGCGGGGGCCTCGTCACTGGCCCGTTCCAGCAGGGGGTTACGCTCGAGCTCCTCTTCCACGAAGGTCGTGAGATCGAGATTGGACAATTGCAGCAGCTTGATCGCCTGCATCAACTGCGGCGTCATGACCAGCGACTGCGATTGCCGGAACTCTAATCTCTGCGTGAGCGCCATGAAGCAAGAACCGTTCCCAAAAATTGGTCCGATTTTTGCTTATCTTAGTCCGAGCCCGATGTACACGCCTTGACGAACGCAAAAACGGGCTAGAGGCGGAATTCCTCGCCAAGGTAAAGGCGGCGTACGTCCGGATCGGCGACGATCTCATCCGGGCTCCCCTCGGTCAAGATTTCGCCGGCATAGACGATGTAGGCGCGGTCGGTGAGGCCGAGCGTCTCGCGGACATTGTGGTCGGTGATGAGGACGCCGATGCCGCGATTGGTGAGATGGCGGACGAGGTCCTGGATGTCGCCGACCGCGATCGGGTCGATGCCGGCGAAGGGCTCGTCGAGCAGCATGTAATTCGGCCGCGTCGCCAGGGCGCGCGCGATCTCGACGCGGCGGCGCTCGCCGCCCGACAGAGCGATTGAGGGCGATTTCCTGAGCCGCGTGATGTTGAACTCGTCGAGCAGCGAATCGAGCTGCTGCTCGCGCTTCTTGCGCGAGGGCTCCACCACTTCGAGCACGGCGCGGATGTTCTGCTCGACGGTGAGGCCGCGGAAGATCGAGGCTTCCTGCGGCAAATAGCCGATGCCGAGCCGCGCGCGCTGATACATCGGGAGCTTGGTGACGTCGTGGCCGTCGAGCTCGATGGCGCCGCGGTCGGCCTTGATCAGGCCGGTGATCATGTAGAACACGGTGGTCTTGCCGGCGCCGTTCGGACCGAGCAGGCCGACGGCTTCGCCGCGGCGCACATAGATGCTGACGCCGCGCACCACCTGGCGGCTGCCGAAGGCCTTTTCCACGCTATGCACAGCCAGGAAGCCGGGCCGCTTCAGGAGCTGCGGCCCACCGCCGTTCGGCTTGGCGGCGGCCCTGACGGGGTGAACTGCCGGCTGACGCGGCGCCTCGGCTTGATAGTCGCCTTGATAGTCACCCTGGAACTGATCGGGCGCATGGATCGCCTGGTCGCGGGCCATCGGCGCGTCCCGGATCGGGCTCGTCACGAGCCCGCCGACGCCGTCACCAAGCGCGGTGATGTCCTGACGCGCAAATCCTGGCCGGCCGCGCTTGGCGGGGCGCCGACGGAACATGCTGAAGAGATCGACCATCCCCGCCTTCTAAGCCTTTCGCGACGATCCTGCGCGAATTCGCGCGATCTGCCGCACCGGCCGTTCGACTGGCCGATGCAGCATGAGTGAAGGGATGTCTCATGCCCAGTGAAACACGCCCGAAAAGCGGCGGACCCCGCTTCGAAAGCCCTGCGCGCTAGATACAGTCTCGCCGGCCAAGCTTCAACCTCGGATCGGGAGCAACGGATCCAAGTCGTTGAATTCATTTCGATTTAGTTCCGCCGGGCAATTGCAAAGGCGGCGCCCCACCGGGCTTGCCCGAACCGCAATCGTTGCCGCCGCCCTGCGGCAGCAGGGCCTGAACCCGGCCGTTGTCGGATTCCACCCGCGACACGCCCGTCGTCATGTCGACCATCAAACGGTCGCCGCGCAGCACGTTCTTGCACTGCGTCAGGACGACTTGGCCGCCGCCTCCCAGCATGGTGATGAGATTGGTTCTGGTGTCGAACACGGCGGTCTCGCCGGTCACCACCTGGTCCTTCTGGGTGACCACGACATTGCCGCGCGCCTCCAGCCGTTTGATCGAGGAACTGCCGCCGGGGCCCGGCTGCGCCGACTGCATCGGCGCGCCCTTGGTCGCCTTGGCCGCAGGCTGGGGCGTGGCGGGCTTGTCGCCGCCCGATTCGTAGAACACCACCAGCGTCTTCGAGGTCATGGTGGTGTCGCCTTGGATGACCTTCACATTGCCGGCGAAGGTCGCCTCCTTCTTCTTGTCGCGCATCTCGAGCGAGGCCGCCTCGATCTGGATCGGCTGATCGCGGTTCTGCGAGAAACCCTGCATCGCGTTCGGCACGCCCTGCATCGTGCTCTGCGCAAAAGTGGCGCCGGTTGCCGCAAGCACGACAGTGGCGGCGAGCGCAGCTGCACTGACGATGGCATTGCGCGTGTGGTTGCGCGGAAAAGTCCTGATCATGAAATCACTTTGAATTGGCAGATTTGTTCTTTGACTTGGCCGGCGGCGCCGCCGGCGCGGGCTCGGCTGGCGCAGGCTGAGCGGCGGCGGGGTCATCCAGCTTGTCCAGATGCATCACCACATTGCCCTCGAAACGGATGACGTCGCCGCCTTCCGTAATGCGCAGCTTGTCCGCGGACAGCGTGCCGTTGGTCAGCTTGACGTCGACACGCTCGTCCGAGGAGACCGTGCCCTTGCCCATGTCGACGAAGGCCGAGTTCAGCCGCGCCTCGTAGCCGGTCGAGGTGCGCAGGAAGATGTCCTTGTGCAGATCGAGCTGCTGCTGCTTGTTGTCGAAGCGGCCGGTGCGGGCATCGAGGAACAGGGTCGATTGATCCTCCATCAGCACCTTCGCGCGCAGATCGGAGAGATCGACATGATCGGGATCGGTGATGTCCTGCGTCGCGGTCTTGGCCCAGAGCTCGTAGGGCCGCTGGTCCGGCGTGTAGCCCGCCAGATGCGGCGATTCCATCGTGATCTTGGTGCCCGACACCACCAGGTTTCCGGAATCGAGCGGCAGCTTCGGCATCAGCATGCGGAACGGATTGAAGACCGAGACGCCGACGATGGCGGCCATCGACAACAGCACGGCAGCCGGCACCGCGAGGCGCAGAATCCGCACCAGACGGCTGTGGCGCGCCGCGCTGGCAAACTTCGCCGCAAGCGCGGCGTCGTAGGTGGGATTGTGGGCCGAATTCACCTGAGCTCCTGAGGTGCCGCTCGCCAGGCCGGGTTGCAGGCCGCTCCATTGTACCCGTCAGCGCCGCAATATGCAGCCTTGTACATATCAGCCTTGGACATATCAGGCTCGGACAGGCCGCACGAAAGTGTCCGAAACGGGGCGCAGCCCGAAGTCTAACCGGCGGTCGAGGGCTCAGGAATGCGCGAAAATGTCCTCCTCCGCCCAGCCCTGGAGGTCGAGCAGGGCGCGGGTCGGCAGGAAGTCGAAACAGGCTTTGGCCAGCGCGGTGCGGCCCTCCCGCACCAGCATGGCATCTAACCGTTCGCGCAAAGCATGCAGGTGCAGCACGTCCGAGGCGGCATAAGCGAGCTGCGGCTCGGTCAGGCTGTCGGAACCCCAATCGCTGGATTGCTGCTGCTTGGAGAGATCGACATTGAGCACCTCGCGCACGAGGTCTTTCAAGCCGTGGCGATCGGTGTAGGTGCGGGTCAGGCGCGAGGCAATCTTGGTGCAATAAATCGGGCCGGTCATGACGCCGAAGGTCTGGTACAGCACCGCGACGTCGAACCGCGCGAAGTGGAAGATCTTGGTGATGGCGGGATTGGCCAGCAGCGCCTTCAGGTTCGGCGCGTCGGTGTGGCCCTTGGGGATCTGGACCACGTCGGCGCTGCCGTCGCCGGGCGAGAGCTGCACCACGCAGAGCCGGTCGCGGTGCGGATTCAGCCCCATGGTCTCGGTGTCGATCGCCACCGCTCCGGTGTAGCGGGACAGGTCGGGCAGGTCGCCGCGATGCAGGCGTACGGTCATGGCGTTTCAAAACCTCGGGTCTAATCGGTGCGTCGGCACAATAGCGAATTCGGATTGCCCGCGATGTAGCCATTGCAGGCGGGCCGCGCAAGCACGGGCTTCGCTCAGATCGCCGCCAGCATGATGCAGATCATCGCCGCAACCGCAATGCGGCTGGGGCCGTCGCGGAAGGCGTACAGAATCGGGTCATCGGGCATCTCGCGGCGATGCGCCATCATCAGGGCGCGGCCGAACCAGTAGAGCAGCAGCGGATTGAGCAGCCACAGCATCCAGGGACGGCTGTACAGCGGCGTCACCGCGGTCGAGGAGACGTAGAGCGAGAACACGGTCACCGCGTTCATCGCGCTCGCCGCCGCCATCGCGGCGATGATTTGCAGGTCGGTGACGCGATAGTCGCGGTTGGAGGGATCGGCAAGGCCGGCGCTCTCGCGCATGCTGAGCTCGCTGAAGCGCTTGATCAGTGCCAGCGAGGTGAACACGAACAGCGAGAAGATCAGCAGCCATTCCGACAGCACCACGCCGACGCCGACCGCGCCGGCGACGATGCGAAGCGTGTAGAGACCGGCGAGCGTGACAATGTCGACCAGCATCTTGCGCTTCAGCGCGAGCGAGTAGGCGATGGTGGTGACGAGATAGGCGCCGAGCACGCCGAGAAACAGCGGCGAAATGCAGAGACCCGCCACGACCGCGAACAGCCACAACGCAGGAATCGCTGATAGCGCGGACGAGATCGGCAAATCTCCGGCCGCCAGCGCGCGATGGCGCTTGGTCGGATGCTGCCGGTCCGCTGCGAGATCCAGGAGATCATTCATCAGATAGGCGCCAGACGCACAGGCCGAGAACGCCAGGAACGCCAGCAGCGCGGAGCCGAAGCTGGCAAAATTCAGCTGATGCGCGGTGATGACAGGCACGAACACCAGCGTGTTCTTGGCGTATTGATAGACGCGCAGCGCCTTGGCCCAGATCTTGAGGCTCGCACGCTTGCTGCTGCGCGCGGCGATGCGCTCGATAGCGCCTGGATCGAACGGCAGCTTTTCGCCTGCAGCCAGATCAGCCGGCGCAACGACGCCGTCAAAGCCGAGATGTGCGGCAACGCCGGCGGCATGGTGGGTGAACCGGCCGGCCACCAGATAGATCTTCGCGCCCCGCGCCCGCGCCGCGAGAGCCCGGTTCAGCACGTCGGGCTCGTAGGGCAGATGGGCGTAGTCGATCTCGGCGCGCGCCAGGATATCCGTGAGTGCCGCCATGCCCGGACGTCCGCCAGCGCCGAAGCGGGCGAGCATGCGGCCGGGGCTGGAGAACAGCGCCTCCATCAGCAGCTCGGACCGCAGCAGGCCGCCTTCGAGATCGATGACGAGCGTCCGCGTAGCCGCCGCCGTGACCAACGGCTCGGGCACGCCAGGATCATACTGCCGGGCAGGCTGCTCCATCCGAATACGCTCTGACTTGCCGCAAACTGACCGGCTCAGGGCCGGGGAGCAGGGAAATGGACGGTCATGACACTAGGGGAGCATTCGCTAAGGGCGGCTTAATCGGGCTGCCGGAAGCCGCGAGAACAGGGCTGTTGCACGGAACCCACAGCGGCGCGCGAACTGCCCGTTTCGGCGGAGCCTGTGGCGCGCGGCCCGTGGAAATCGTGCGGGCCCACCCCATCTGTCAGTTTCCCTCCCCGCGACCCATGAATCGAGATCCATGACCGAACAGACGCTCGCCGCGCCGATCGACGACCCGTCAGAACGCCAACGCGGCTTCTCGCGCTACCAGGCGCTTCTGATCGCGCTGCTCGCGTTCACGCAGTTCACGATCATCCTCGACTTCATCATCATGTCGCCGCTCGGCGCCATCCTGATGCCGGCACTCAACATCACGGCCGCCCAGTTTGGCGTGGCGGTGTCGGCCTACGCGTTCAGCGCGGGCATTTCGGGGGTGCTGGCCGCCGGCTTTGCCGATCGCTTCGATCGCAAGCGCCTGCTGCTGTTCTTCTATGTCGGCTTCACGCTCGGGACCCTGCTCTGCGCGATCGCGCCGAATTATCACGTGCTGCTGATCGGCCGGATCGTGACCGGATTGTTCGGCGGCGTGATCGGCTCGGTGGTGCTGGCCATCATCACCGATTTGTTCGCGCTGCATCTGCGCGGCCGCGTGATGGGCTTCGTGCAGACCGCGTTTGCAGCAAGCCAGGTGCTCGGCATTCCCGCCGGCCTGTTTCTCGCCAATCACTGGAGCTGGCACGTCTGCTTCATTGCGATCGTCGTGGTGTCGATCGCGGCGATCGCAATCATCGCCTTCGCCATGGAGCCGGTCGACACGCATCTGAAGCGGAAACAGGACAAGAACCCGTTCCACCATCTGATCTCGACCGTCGGGCAGCCGCGCTACACGCTGGCCTTCTTCGTCACGACGCTGCTGGCGACCGGCGGCTACATGCTGATGCCGTTCTCCAGCGCCTTCACCGTGCACAATCTCGGCATCGACATCACGCATCTGCCGACGATCTATCTCGTCTCAGGCCTGTT
This sequence comes from Bradyrhizobium sp. CIR48, assembly GCF_014198315.1. Classification (NCBI taxonomy): domain Bacteria; kingdom Pseudomonadati; phylum Pseudomonadota; class Alphaproteobacteria; order Hyphomicrobiales; family Nitrobacteraceae; genus Bradyrhizobium; species Bradyrhizobium sp. CIR48. The sequence goes on along the minus strand of NZ_JACIHG010000009.1, from coordinate 125,743 downwards.
CAGCATCGTCACGGGGCCGCTGGTCGGCAGGGCGAGCGATGCGTTCGGCAAATACCCGACCTTCGTGTTCGGCAGCGTGGTGTCCGTCATCATGGTGCTGATCTACACCCATCTCGGCCACGTGGCGCTGACGACCGCGATCCTCGTCAACGTGCTGATGTTCGTCGGCATCTTCTCGCGCATGATCCCGTCGCAGGCCCTGATGTCCGCAATCCCGGATCCCGACCAGCGCGGCTCCTTCAGCGCGATCAGCGCCTCGCTGCAACAGCTCTCCGGCGGCCTCGGCTCGGTGCTCGCGGGCGCGATCATCGCGGAAGGACCAGATGGCGCGCTGCTCCATTTCGACCGGATCGGCTACGTCGTCGTAGCATCGGCGATCGTCTCGCTGGTAGCTATGTACTTTGTGCAGAAGGCGGTGGCGGAGCGGACGGGGAAAAGGGTGGTGTGAGGGGGCCTATTCATTCGCTGATCGGAAAATCGCCGCCCAGCTGGTGCGCAAGGCTCGAAGCAACTTCGGCCACGACGTGGCTACGAACGGCGTTGCCAAACCATGGGATCGCGGCTCGTGTGAAAGACCGCAACGACGTAGACCACATCGTTCAGTTCTCGAAATACGACAATGTAAGGGAACCGACGTAGCAGAGCGCGACGTGTGTCTTTGTAGGCCGGCGGAAATTGCTTGGGATGTTCCGCAATCCGGATCAGCGCGGAGCGCAAAGCGTCGCGAAATTGCGGCACAACATGCGGAGCGTGACTGTCGTACCAGCTGACAGCACCGACGAGGTCGGCGCGGGCCGCCTGGGTAAAAAGAAGTCGAGCCACTTATCGCGACCGACGATCGAGCTCAGCGTCAATATCCTCCCAAGGGACTGCGTCGCGGAGGTCCACGTCGAAACTCGCCAGCCGCCGTTCGAGTTCGGCCTCGTGCGCCGGGGTCAAGGGCACGTCAGCAGGGGAGAGGCTGTCCCAAAGCTCACCGATGAGGTCGAGCCGCTCTCTGGGCGTCAAACGGCTGATGTCGAGCGTTGCCATGATCCGAACCCTTGGCCCTTTTGCCAACGAAATCACAACCTTCGCAGTCTCGTCGAGGAAAATATCGTGATTACGACGCCCCGCGGAAAGGGGCAGGATCCCACGATCCCGGAGTAATTTCCCAACATTGGACCGGATCGGATTACCCGCCGTCCCCCGCCTTGAGTTTCGAAGGGAATCCGGACGGGATAAATGGTGCCCAGGAAAGGACTCGAACCTTCACGGCCGTTAAGCCACTGGCACCTGAAGCCAGCGCGTCTACCAATTCCACCACCTGGGCATGCCGTTTGGGGCACGGAGGCGGTTACTACGGTTCGGTGACGCCGTTGTCAATTCATGCGTGACCCGGGTTTGGGGATGCCGATTGCGCATCGCAAACCGGCCCGATACAAGCCTGACAAGACGCACTCTTTTCCGCAGGAACGGCTCCCATGGCATCGAATCTGGACACGCTCGTCACGGTTTTCGGCGGATCGGGGTTTTTGGGCCGGAATGTCGTCCGCGCGCTGTGCAAGCGGGATTACCGGGTCCGGGTCGCGGTGCGGCGGCCGGAACTCGCCGGATATCTCCAGCCCTCCGGCAAGGTCGGGCAGGTCCATACCGTGCAGGCGAATTTGCGCTATCCGGCCTCGGTCGAGGCGGCGCTGCGTGATTCGCACGTCGTCATCAACCTCGTAGGCGTCCTGACCGAGAGCGGCGCGCAGACCTTTGACGCGGTCCAGGCCAAGGGCGCCGAAACCGTCGCCAAGGCGGCGGCCGCGGCCGGCGCCAGCCTGGTGCATGTCTCGGCGATCGGGGCCGATGCCGAATCGCCCTCGCGATATGCCAAGGCCAAGGCGGCCGGCGAAGCCGCGGTGAGGGCAGCGGTGCCGTCGGCGACGATCTTCCGCCCCTCCCTGATGTTCGGCCCCGAGGACCAGTTCACCAACCGTTTTGCCGCGCTGGCCCGGATGTCGCCGGTGCTGCCGCTGATCGGCGGCGAGACCAGGATGCAGCCGGTCTATGTTGGCGACGTCGCCACCGCGATCGCGGACGCCGTCGACGGCAAGGCCAAGGCGGGCGCGACCTACGAGCTCGGCGGGCCGGAAGTGCTGACCATGCGCGAGATCATCGAGGCCATCCTCGAGATCACCGCGCGCAAGCCGGCGCTGATCCCGCTGCCGTTCGGCCTCGCCCGCTTCCAGGCGAACTTCCTGCAATTCGCGCCGGGCGCCTTCAAGCTGACGCCGGACCAGGTCACGATGCTCGAGCGCGACAATGTGGTGTCGGACGCGGCCAAGGTCGCCGGGCTCACGCTGGAAGGGCTCGGCATTACGCCGGATTCGCTGGAAGCGATTGCCCCGCAATATCTCTGGCGCTTCCGCGCCGCCGGTCAGTTCCAGCGTATGAGCGTGTGAGGGTGGTTCACCTCTCCCGCTTGCGGGAGAGGTCGATCGCGAAGCGATCGGGTGAGGGCTCTCTCCTCTTGGGGTTCTCGGCCGCGGAGAGACCCCCTCACCAACCCTCCCCCGCAAGCGGAAGAGGGAGCGCACCGCCGGCGCGGCCGGCGACTTAGAACTTCAGTTTCTTGAACACCGCTTCCGGCAGCGTCTTGATGATCAGCATCACGAGGCGCCATTTTCCGCTGACATAGACGACGTCGGCCTTGTTCTCGACGGCGCTGAGGATCGCATCGCCGACCACCGGCGCTTCGACGGTGAGCGGGCCGATCAGCTTCATGCCTTCCGTCATCTTGGTGCGGACGAAGCCAGGCTTGACGGTGACGACATGCACGCCGCCACGGCTGGCGCGGGCGCGCAGGCCGGAGAGGAAAGCGGAGAAGCCAGCCTTGGCCGAGCCATAGACATAGTTCGAGGCCCGGCCGCGGTCGCCGGCGACGGAGGACACGCCGACAAGCGTGCCGCTGCCGCGGCCTAAGAATTTTTCGGCGAACAGGCCGAGGATCAGCGACGGACCTTCGTAGTTCGAGCGCATGATCGCGGTGGCGTGAGCGAGATCGCTCTCGGCATTTTGCTGCATACCGAGCAGGCCGACGATCGAGATGACGACATCGGGCAATGCCGGCAGGCCGTTCACAAAGCTTTCGAACGTGCCGGTGTCGAGCACATCGAATTTGTAGAGACCGACGTCTACATTGTAACGCGCGCGCAGATCGGCCGCGTCAGGCTCCAGCGCGGCGACGTCGCGGCCTGCGAGGCCGACATCGTAGCCGGCTTTGGCAAAGGCGCGCGCGGCGGCGCGACCCATGTCGGAGGAGCCGCCGAGCACCAATACGGATTTGCGTGACGTCACGGCCTAGACCTCATCAAACAGACGCTGTGAAAGTTTCGAGCGGATGTTGCCGGCGGGATCGAGCGATTTGCGGATCGCGTTGAAACGCTGCAAGGCAGGGTAACCCGCCGCGAAGGTCGCACGCGACTGGCGTGCGTCTTTCGCCAGATACAGCCGGCCGCCGGCGGCGACGACGAGCCGATCGATCTCGTCGAGGAAATTCAGGATGTCGCCCTTCACCGGGAAATCCAGCGCGAGCGTGTAGCCGGGCAGCGGGAACGACAGGATGCCGTCGCCCTGTCCGAGCTTCTTGAGCACGGCGAGGAAGGAGGCATCGCCGCGCCGTGCGACGCGATCGAGGATATCGCCGAGCACGGCGCGCGCGCCGGCTTGCGGGATCACGCATTGATGCTGCAGGAAGCCGCGCTTGCCATAGATGCGATTCCACTCACCGACGCTGTCGAGCGGAAAGAAATACGGATAGAGCGAGACCACGTGGCTGCCGCCGGCGCGCCGCGCGCCCATGCGATAGTAAAGCTCGTTGAAGGCGCGGACGCTGGTGCGGTTCAGCGCCATCGACGGCAGGTCGACCGGCACGCTGAGGCGAGACTCCTTGCCGACCGGAAATGCATCGACGCCTTCCGCCAGTTCGCCCCTGCCCGCGTGCTCGCCGAGATAGATCAGCGAACGGCCGAGATCGCGCCCGCGTGCCGCGCAATCGATCCAGGCCACCGAATAGGTCGCGGCATCCCCCGCCTCGAGCGCGCGCATCGCGGCATCGAGATCGGACGCGGAGATCACCCGCTCGCGGATCCACCCGGTCTCGACCCGGCGCAGCCGCATCGTCGCTTCGAGGATGATGCCGGTCAGGCCCATGCCGCCGACGCTCGCGAAGAAGGCGTCGGAGTTCTGTTCGCGCGAGGCCTCGATGACCTCGCCCTGCCCGGTGCGCAGCAGGAGGCTGTCGACATAGCGGCCGAAGCCGCCCTCGCAATGATGGTTCTTGCCGTGGACGTCGGCGGCAATGGCGCCGCCGATCGAGACGAAGCGGGTGCCGGGCACGACGAAGGGCAGGAAGCCGCGCGGGCCAAAGGTGTCGATCAGGTCCGACAGGAGAACCCCGGCTTCCAGGCGGATGCGCCCGGTTGCCGGATCGAACGACCTGACCCGGTCGAAGCCGGTCATCGTGACGGTTCTCGTGGCGCCGATCGCGGCATCGCCATAGGCGCGGCCATTGCCGCGCGCGACGGTGCCGGCCGAGACAGCCTCGCCGACCGCCGCGAACGAGCGCGGGCGCAGCACGTCGCTATCGACGACCGGGAAGCGCCCCCAGCCGCTGACGAGGGTCATGGCTCAGCTCCTGTGCCGGGCGCGCGCCGCCCGGCGTTGGAACTGACTACCGATCAAAAGCTTATTTTGCGTTGAAGGCCTGGTGGAGTCGTAGCCCGGATGGAGCGCAGCGCAATCCGGGGATCCTGCCACAAGGAACGCTGGCCCCGGATTACGCTGCGCTTCATCCGGGCTACAGGCCTACATCTACCGCCCCAGCGCCAGCGCGATCAGGCCGAGCGTGCCGACGATGACGCGCCACCAGGCGAACACCACGAAGCCGTGCCGGGTGACATATTCCAGGAACGTCTTGACCACGATGATCGCGGTGATGAACGACACCACGAAGCCGATCGCGACGATGCCCATATGGTCCATCGTCATCTCGGAGCGGCTCTTGTAGAAGTCGTAGGCGAACGCACCGATCATGGTGGGGATGGCGAGGAAGAACGAGAACTCCGCCGCCGCGCGCTTGTCGGCGCCGAGGAACATCGCGGCGACGATGCTCGCGCCGGAACGCGACACGCCCGGGATCATCGCCACGCACTGCGCGATGCCGATATAGAGATACATCAGCAGCGGAAACCTCGTGGCGTCATGCTCGCGCGGCTTGAGATCGAGCTTGTCGACCCAGAGCAGGATGGCGCCGCCGACGATCAGCGTGAAGCACACGACCCAGGGATTGAACAGCACGCTCTTGATGTATTTGCCGGCGACGAGGCCGACGATCACAGCGGGCAGGAACGCGACCAGCACGCCGAGCACGAAGCGGCGCGAATAGGTGTCGCCCGTGAAGAAGCCGATCACGACATCCCAGAGCTTCTTGAAGTACAGCCCGACGATCGCGAGGATCGCGCCGAGCTGGATCAAAACCGTAAACGAATCCCAGAAGGCGCCTTCGCCGAGATGGAAGAAGCGTTCCGCGAGCAGCAAATGGCCGGTCGAGGATACGGGAAGGAACTCGGTCACACCCTCGATGATGCCGAGGATCACTGCCCGTATTGCGTCTGACATATTTACGGTCCATTTCGGCTGGAAAAGCGGGGCCCTTCTCGCCTATTCGTCCCCATGCCGCAATCGCAAAATGCGAAATCACGCCCTTGCCTCGCGGTTTTGAAGGACTAGTGTGGCGCCGCACAAACATTGATGGAATCTTAAGCACCATCAAATAGTCAAAGGCTTCATGTTTACGCTGTTTCATCATCCGTTCTGTCCGCATTCGCGTTTCATCCGCCTGATCGCGGGCGAATACGGGCTCGACCTCAAGCTGGTCGAGGAGCGCAGCTGGGAGCGGCGCGAGGCGTTTCTGTTGCTCAATGCGGCAGGCACGACGCCTGTGATGGTGGACGACGAGCAGCCGCCGATCCCCGGCGCTGCGATCGTCGCCGAATATGTCGACGAGGCCTATGGCGCCGAGATGGGACCCAAGCGCCTGATGCCGGAATCCATCGGCGAGCGCGTCGAGGTTCGCCGGCTGATGGCCTGGTTCAACGAAAAATTTTTCGAGGAGGTCTCGCATCCTCTCGTCACCGAGCGCATCTACAAGCGCTTCATGAGCGAGGAGAACGGCGGCGGGCCCCCTTCGGCCGACGTAATGCGCGCCGCCAAGGCCAATGTGCGCTATCATCTGGCCTATATCGGCTGGCTGGCGCAGACCCGTAATTTCCTCGCCGGCGACCGGCTCACTTACGCGGATCTCGCCGCCGCGGCGCATCTCTCGGCGATCGACTATCTGGGCGACGTGCCATGGAGCGAGGACGACGCAGCAAAGGCGTGGTACGCGCGGGTGAAGTCCCGCCCGTCGTTCCGTCCGCTGCTGAGCGAATGGCTGGCCGGCGTGCCGGCATCGCGGACCTACGTGGACCTGGATTTCTGAACTCCGATCCGACTGAACTGAAGGCGGCGCTCACGCGCGAGGCGCGCGCGCTCGGCTTCGACTGCATCGGCATCACGAAGCCAGGCACGATCGAGACCGCCGGCAAATACTTCCTGGAATTCATTGCCTCCGGCGGTCATGGCGACATGGACTGGCTCGCCGCGCAGCCGGAGCGTCGTGTCGATCCGCGCGGGCTGTGGGCTGACGTGCGCTCGGTGATCATGCTCGGGGTCAATTACGGCCCGGACCAGGATCCGCTCGCGATTCTCGAGCAGCGCGCGCGCGCGGCGATCTCGGTTTATGCGCAGGGCGACGACTATCACGATCTCATCAAGAAGCGGCTGAAGGCGCTGGCGCGCTGGCTGGTCGCGACCGCGCCGTCGGACGTGAAGGTGTTCGTCGACACCGCCGCGGTGATGGAGAAGCCGCTGGCGCAGACCGCGGGTCTCGGCTGGCAGGGCAAGCACACCAACCTCGTCTCGCGCGAATTCGGCTCGTGGCTGTTCCTCGGCGCGATCTACACCACGCTGGAGCTGCCGCGCGACGCTGCCGAGATCGATCATTGCGGCTCGTGCCAGGCCTGTCTCGACATCTGCCCGACGGCGGCGTTTCCCGCGCCCTACAAGCTCGATGCGCGGCGCTGCATTTCCTATCTCACCATCGAGAACAAGGGACCGATCCCGCACGAGTTTCGCAAAGCCATCGGCAACCGCATCTATGGCTGCGACGATTGCCTCGCGGCGTGTCCCTGGAACAAGTTCGCGCAGGAGGGGCGCGAGGCCAAGCTCGCCGCGCGCAGCGAATTGCGCGCGCCTGGTCTCGCCGAGCTCGCACGCCTCGACGACGCCGCGTTCCGCGCGCTGTTCACGAAGTCGCCGGTCAAGCGCATCGGCCGCGATCGGTTCTTGCGGAACGTGCTGATCGCGATCGGTAACTCGGGCGAGGCGGCGCTGGCCGAGGAAGCGCGGCGATTGCTGGAGGATGCGAGCCCGCTGGTGCGTGGCGCTGCGGTGTGGGCGCTGGGGCAGTTGCTAGGACGGGAAGAGTTTGAGGCGATGAAGGGCGCTGCATTAGATCACGAACGCGACGACAGCGTGCGTGAGGAGTGGCAGACCGTCGCCTAATCCTCGGTGTCATTCCCCGCGAAGGCGGGGAATCCAGTACGCCGCGGCTTCTCGACTCAATCACCGCGGTCTCGGAGTACTGGATCGCCCGCCTTCGCGGGCGATGACACCTGTTGTTGTGGCGATAGCTTGCGCGGCCTGACTCTCACGACGGCACCACCACCCTTGATTTCCCCGCGCGTTTCTTCAATCTCGCGCGCATGACAAACTTGCCTTTCTTCACCCGCAACAGCGATACATTCCATCCGACGGAAGCCGCCAACGGTCCGTGGGATCCGAAATCGCTGCACGGGCGCGTCGTCGTCGGGCTGCTCGGCTTCGCCATCGAGGAGCGCCATTCGGGTCCCGAATTGGTGCCGGCGCGGCTCACCGTCGACATGTTTCGGCTGCCGACCATCGACAAGCCGATCGAGGTAACGACGCGCCTCGTGCGTGACGGCCTGCGCATCCGCGTGGTCGAAGCGGAATTCGTCTCCGGCGGCGTCAGCATGGCGCGGGCCTCGTGCCAGCTGCTGCGCAAGACGCAAAATCCTGATGGCAATGTCTGGTCGCCGCCGAACTGGGACGTGCCGAAGCCGGCCGACATTCCAAAACCCACCGATCCCAGGCTCGGCATGAACGGCAAATGGACGACGCGCCCCATTGTCGGTCATATGGGCTCGCTCGGTCCGCGAAAACTCTGGATGAGCGAGGTGCGCGAGCTCGTCGCGGGCGTGCCGATGACGCCGTTCGTCCACGTTGCCACCGGCGCCGATTTCGCCAGCCCCTTTGCCAACGCCGGCGACAACGGGCTCGGCTACATCAACAGCGACGTGACGATCTATCTGCACCGCCTGCCGGTGACGAACTGGATCGGCTTCGAGGTGGTGAACCATCACGCCACCGACGGCGTCGCGATCGGCGAATGCTGGCTTTATGACGAACAGGGTCCGATCGGCACCGCGACGGTGGCCGCGCTAGCGCAGCGCAAGCCGATGGCCAATCCTTCGAAGCGATAGGAGCTTTCTTCATTCGTCATTCCCGGGCACGCGAAGCGTGAGCCCGAAATGACAAGAGGAGAGAGTTGCGCCTCTACTTCAAATGCCGCTGCATCTCCGGCCGCGCCTTCAGCGCCGCGCCCTGCTTGGCGACGATCTTGGCAATCCGCTCGGGTGCGAACTTCAGGTCGATGAATGCCGGCGCGGTATTGGCGACCTCGTGATAGCTCACGATCTTGCCGCCGTTCAGCGTCATGATCGCAACGCCCTCGAACATCGCCCGCGCACCGCCAGCTTCCGGCAAGATCGAGCGATAGCTGAAGGTGTAGCGCGCATAGAGCGTGGTGCCGTCGGTGACGGGATCGTGCATGTCCCAGCGGAAATCGGTCGCCGTGCGATAGAACCAGTCGTCGATCAGCTCGGCGATCTTCTCGCGGCCTGCGAAGGCGCCGTAGAACACGTCGTGATAGACGCCGTCCTCGGTGAACAGCTCGGCGAACGCTTTGCCGTTGCGCTGCTCGACAGCATCGCAGAAGTCGCGCAGCATGGCGGTGGTGGTCATTGATTGCCTCCTGAAGGAAGAAGGCACTTCACCCGATCTCAGCCACCGCGGCAAGAATGCGCGCGATGTCTTGCGGGCGCGAGAGGCGGTGATCGCCGTCCTGGATCATGGTCAGCACGACGTCGTCGGCCGGCAGGCGATGCGTCAGCGCAAAAGCGTGCTGCCAGGGGACATCAGGATCCTTCGCACCTTGCAGGATGCGGACCGGGCAGCCGAGATCGATGGCGCTGCCGAGCACGAGATGATTGCGGCCTTCCTCGATCAGGTTCCGCGTGATCGGATAGGGCGAGCCGTCGCCATATTCGGATGGCCGCAGCCAGAGACCCTTGGTCTCGATCTCCTGCTTCACCGCTGGCGAAAAATTCTTCCACATCAGCTCTTCGGTGAAGTCCGGCGCCGGCGCGATCAGCACGAGGCCTGCCAGCGATCCCTTGCTGGATCGCTTCCTGATCTCGCGCGCGAGCAGCAACGCCATCCAGCCGCCCATGGAGGAGCCGATCAGGACCTGCGGGCCGTCGCAGAACCGTTCGAACACCGCCACGCACTCCTCCAGCCAGCGTCCGATGGTTCCATCGGCGAAATCGCCGCCGGATTCGCCGTGACCGGAATAGTCGAACCGGACCATGGCGCGGCCGTGGTCTCGGGCCCAGGCGTCCAGTGCCAGGGCCTTGCTGCCCTGCATGTCCGATTTGAATCCGCCGAGCCAGACCAGCCCGGGCCCCTGCCCGCGCCGGCTGCGCACCGCGATCCTGCGTGCTGACGGGCCCTCACCCACGTCGATGGTATCGAGTACGGCATCGGGAATTGCATGGCTCATGGAACGTTTAACCTGGCTGCGCGGTTTGAACTGTCGGGTCGTCTTCCGCAGCGCCGGAGACCGGCATTGTCCCTTTGGGACGCTTGCGGAACGGAAGCAAGGTGTCTATGTCGGTCAGCGTGCCCAGGCGTGGCCGAAATACCTCGCATTTGAGGGTTTTTCGTTTCGCGCAGGAGCGAATTGCTTGCCGGCAAACGCATCTTCCTGCAAAATAGCAGCCTCTTTCACAACTTTGGAGAACCACCCATTCGCCGTCCCAATAAAGCCCCGCCCGTCGCCAGCAAAGATGGGCCGCGCATCAATGATGATATTCGCAATGCGCAGATCCAGCTGATCGATCAGGCCGGTGACAACAAAGGCACGGTCGAGACCGTCATGGCCATCCGGATGGCCCAGGAAGCCGGCATGGATCTGGTCGAGATCTCGCCGAACGTCAGCCCTCCCGTCTGCAAGATCATGGACTACGGGAAGTATAAGTATTCGGCCCAGAAAAAAGCCGCCGAAGCCCGCAAGCGGCAGAAGATCGTCGAGATCAAGGAGATCAAGCTCCGCCCGATGATCGACGACCACGATTACGACGTGAAGATGCGCGCGATGCAGCGGTTCTTCGAAGAGGGCGACAAGGTCAAGATCACGCTGCGCTATCGCGGCCGCGAAATGGCGCACCAGGAGATCGGCACCAAGTTGCTCGACAAGATCAAGACCGACGTCGCCGAGCTCGCCAAGGTCGAGCAGGACGCCAGGTTCGAGGGCCGTCAGGTCGTCATGGTTCTGGCGCCGCGCTGACGCCGGTTGTTTGGAACTCAAGAGTTCAACGGCCCGTCCGGATCTCCGGCGGGCCGTTTTGTTTTCACCTCCCTGCAGGCAGGGAGGTGCGCAGCAGCTTTCCCGGCGACAGCTACGTCCGTGTCGCCTGCCAGGTGCCGCTGCACTGGTCACCGGAAATGACACCTCTCCACGAGCCGGCTCCGTTCACGCCGGCGAGCCGGCCGCCGCCGCTGGCATGGGACGCGCCGACCGAGACCTGGACCGCAACGGCACCGCCGCGATTGACCTTGCCGGAGACCCGGCCGCCGCCGGCGGATGACACCCGGCTGCCGGTCACCGTGAAGGGGACGCTGTAGCCGGAGCTGCAATTGCCCCGCGTGGTGGCGAAGGTGACATTCCAGACGCCGTCATAGCCGCCGACGCGGGCATCCGCCGTCGATGGCAGCGCGGCCGTGGCGAGCACGGCCAGAAGCGCCAGATGGCGCGGACGGAAGAAAGCACTCAACGAGGGAAGCGATCGGGAAAAATGGGCCATTTTGGTCCTGCTCCAGGCGACAGGCTTGGACGTGAGGGTCGCAATTCCGAATAGTCGCCAGGCTGGTTCTGCCGGTTCATCGTTGCCAATCGGCCTGTCCTCTGTCATAAGCCCAGCCTTCATCGCCCGGCTGATTAAGGGCTGCCGTGGCGGTGTTTCGTGCGGGTTTCGCGCTTGTTCGTAAAAACCTGAGCACAATCAACGCTCTAACGAGCATTTTTGACGGCCAGCCGCCTTCGCGGGCGGAACTCTGTGGCCATTAGGAGAGCCAAATGCCCAAGCTGAAGACCAAATCGGGCGCTAAAAAGCGCTTCAAGGTGACTGCCACCGGCAAAGTGATGTTCGCCCATCGCGGCAAGCGTCACGGCATGATCAAGCGGACGAAGAAGCAGATCCGTCAGCTGCGCGGCACCGCGGTGCTGTTCAAGACCGACGGCGACAACGTCAAGAAGTACTTCTTGCCGAACGCCTGATCGCGTCCACGATCATTGCCAACCGTGCCGCGTCTTGCGCGGCAATCCGATAACCAAAGTCACCTCTGAAGGATTTTGTCATGTCTCGCGTCAAACGCGGTGTGACCGCCCACGCCAAGCACAAGAAAGTCTACAAGGCCGCCAAGGGTTTCTACGGCCGCCGCAAGAACACCATCCGCGCCGCCAAGCCGGCCGTGGAAAAGGCCCAGCAGTACGCGTTCCGTGATCGCAAGCGCAAGAAGCGGACCTTCCGCGCGCTCTGGATCCAGCGCATCAACGCTGCCGTCCGTCCGTTCGGCCTGACCTACAGCCGATTTATCGACGGCATGGCCAAGTCCGGGATCACCGTGGACCGCAAGGTGCTGTCGGATCTCGCGATCAGCGAGCCCGCGGCGTTCCAGGCGATCGCCGAGAAGGCCAAGGCTGCGCTCGCCGCCTGAGCCCTGCGGCGCTAGCGGCCGGCTTTGCCGGCCTTCAGCGCACGTTGCGAGTAGCGCTGGGCGACCTCCGCCCGGCAGAAGGCCGTGGCCGAGATATACATGGTGCCGGACTTGCTCCGGTACTTCTGGTCGCAGACCCGCAACTCGCGTTGGTAGCTGAGCTTCTGTGGCGGCTGCAGCTGACCGATGAAATCGGCCTCGCACTTCTTCTCGACCACCTCACCGAACTGTACGTCGCCGCTGGCGCCGTATGCGCAGGCTTCGAACTGCTTCATGGCACGCTCGCAGCCCGGCGCCGCGTTCAGGGCCACGATGATGTCATCCATCGACGTGGATTTGGCCTGGCATTCTTCGGCGGCGAGAGCTGCGCCTCCCAGAAAGCCTTGCAAGAGAACCAGGGCCAGGCCGGCCACGCAGGATCGCAAACGCATCGTCCCCTCCTTCGCGTTCAGGTTGGTGCCAGCCATGCCTTTACGGTTCAAATGCCCCGCATTTACGACGTCCATTCGGCTTGACGTTCCGCCCCGGCTGCGGCCACAACCCGGCAGCCTTTTGCAAGTTTGAGGGATCCGACCGTGTCCGACCTCGCCAGTCTCGTTCAATCCATCCTCGCGCAGATCAGTGCTGCCGGCGACGAAGCGGCCCTCGAAGCCGTCCGCGTTGCCTCGCTCGGCAAGAAGGGCTCGATCTCAGCCTTGCTTGCAACGCTCGGCAAGATGTCGCCGGACGAGCGCAAGACGCAAGGCGCTGCGATCAACCAGGCCAAGGACGAGGTCACCCAGGCGCTCGCCGCCCGGCGCGACGTGCTGAAATCGGCCGCGCTCGATGCGCGGCTCGCCTCCGAGACCGTCGACGTCACACTGCCGCTGCGCGATGCGCCGACGGAAGCCGGCCGCATTCATCCGCTGAGCCAGGTCTGGGACGAGCTGACCACCATCTTCGCCGACATGGGATTCTCGGTTGCCGAAGGCCCCGACATCGAGACCGACGATTACAACTTCACCAAGCTGAATTTTCCGGAAGGCCATCCGGCGCGCGAGATGCACGACACCTTCTTCTTCCATCCGAAGGAGGACGGCTCGCGCATGCTGCTGCGAACCCACACCTCGCCGGTGCAGGTGCGCACGATGCTGAGCCAGAAGCCGCCGATCCGCGTGATCTGCCCGGGCCGCACCTACCGCATCGATTCGGACGCGACCCACACGCCGCAATTCCACCAGGTCGAAGGCCTCGTCATCGACAAGACTTCGCATCTCGGCCACCTCAAGTGGATCCTGCACGAGTTCTGCAAGGCGTTCTTCGAGGTCGACCACATCAACATGCGCTTCCGACCGTCGTTCTTCCCGTTCACCGAGCCGTCGCTGGAAGTCGACATCCAGTGCCGCCGCGACAAGGGCGAGATCCGCTTCGGCGAGGGCGAGGACTGGCTGGAGATTCTCGGCTGCGGCATGGTGCACCCGAACGTGCTGCGCGCCTGCGGCATCGACCCCGACGAGTATCAGGGCTTCGCCTGGGGCATGGGCATCGACCGCATCGCCATGCTGAAATACGGCATCGCCGACCTCCGTCAGCTGTTCGACAGCGACGTCCGCTGGCTGAGCCACTACGGCTTCAAGCCGCTGGAGGTGCCGACGCTGGCTGGGGGTCTGAGCTCGTGATGGCGATGATCGGGCATTCGACTCTCTCCGTTCCCTCCCCCCTTGTGGGGGAGGGTCAGGGAGGGGGGGTAGCCGCGGATGCCGCACGCAGTTGTGAACGAGCGTCAGCGCAGCCGGGCGAAACAGCTTCGCCGGGCGATGACGCGCGCCGAAACACTGCTGTGGCGCTACTTGAAGGCTAACCGCATGGATGGTGTTGGCATTCGTCGTCAAACGCCAATCGGAAACTACATCGCCGATTTCGTGTGCTTCTCCTCGAAGCTCATCATCGAGCTCGATGGAGAGTCCCACGATTTCGAGCAACGTCAGAGGAAGGATGAGCGTCGCGACGCTTTCTTCGCAGCCGAGGGCTTTCAGGTTCTGCGCTTCACCAACGATCAGGTGATGTCGAACCTTGAGGGAGTTGTTGAGGCAATTCGCCAGGCAACTTCAGCCGGAGCCCGCGGCTCACCCCCCTCCCTGACCCTCCCCCACAAGGGGGGAGGGAACACTAGCACCGACCAATGTAACTCCACCTACAAGAGCCGAGGCACACAGCCATGAAATTCACCCTCTCCTGGCTGAAGGATCATCTCGAGACCGACGAGCCGCTCGACAAGCTCGCCGAGAAGCTCACCATGATCGGGCTCGAGGTCGAGAACATCGAGGACAAGGCGAAGGCGCTGAAGCCTTTCACGATTGCGAAGGTGATCTCCGCCGAGCAGCATCCGAATGCGGATCGCCTGCGCGTCTGCATGGTCGATACCGGTGACGGCGGCGCGCCGGTGCAGGTCGTCTGCGGCGCGCCGAATGCGCGTGCGGGTCTCGTCAGCGTGTTCTCGCCGCCCGGCACCTACATTCCCGGCAAGGACATCACGCTGGGCGTCGGCACCATCCGCGGCGTCGAGAGCCGCGGCATGCTGTGCTCGGCGGCCGAGCTGCAGATCTCCAACGACCATGACGGCATCATGGAATTGCCGGCGGATGCGCCTGTTGGCGCCGGCTATGCCGAATGGGCCGCGCTTGGCGATCCCGTGGTCGAGATCAATCTGACGCCGAACCGGCAGGACTGCACCGGCGTGCACGGCATCGCGCGCGATCTCGCCGCCGCCGACATGGGCAAGTTCAGGGATCCCGCGATCAAGCCAATCAAGGGCGAATTCGCGTGCCCCGTGAAGGTCACGGTCGAGGATTCCACGCTGTGTCCGGGCTTCGCACTCCGCCTCGTGCGTGGCGTCAAGAACGGTCCGTCGCCGGAATGGCTGCAGAAGCGGCTGACCGCGATCGGGCTGCGCCCGATCAACGCACTGGTCGACATCACCAACTTCATGACCTACGACCGCGCGCGGCCGCTACACGTGTTCGACGCCAGGAAGGTGAAGGGCAATCTGGTCGTGCGCCGCGCGCGTGAGGGCGAAACCCTGCTCGCGCTCGACGGCCGCACCTACAATCTCGATCCCGCCATTTGCGTGATCGCGGACGAGCACGGCGTCGAATCGCTCGCCGGCATTATGGGCGGCGAAGCCTCCGGCTGCGACGAAGACACCACCGACGTGCTGATCGAATCGGCGCTGTGGAACGAGATCAACATCGCCCAGACCGGCCGCAAGCTCGGCATCAATTCGGACGCGCGCTACCGCTTCGAGCGTGGCGTCGATCCGGCCTTCATGGTGCCGGGTCTGGAGCTGGCGACCAAGCTGGTGATGGAGATGTGCGGCGGCACGCCGTCCGAGACCGTCGTGGTCGGCAAATCCTTCGGCGACGACCGCGTGATCGACTTCCCCGTCACCGAGGTCAAGCGTCTCTCCGGCATCGAGGTGCCGCAGGTCGAGATGAAGCGCATCCTGACCCATCTCGGCTTCATGATGGCGGGCCCCGGCCCCGTCGTGAAGGTCGCGGTGCCCTCGTGGCGCTCGGATGTCCACGGCAAGGCCGACATCGTCGAGGAGATCGTCCGCATCTTCGGCGTCGACAAGGTGCCGATGACGCCGTTCGAGCGCGGCGAGGACGCGCGCAAACCGGTGCTGACGCCACTGCAGCTGCGCACCCGCCGCGCCAGGCGCGCGCTCGCGAGCCGCGGCATCATCGAAGCGGTGACCTGGTCCTTCATCACGAAGTCCGCGGCAAAATTGTTCGGCGGCGGCCAGCGCGAGCTCGAAGTCGCCAACCCGATCGCGTCTGATCTCTCCGACATGCGCCCGACGCTGCTCGCGGGCCTGATCGCGGCCGCACAAGCCAACGCCAATCGCGGCGTCAGCGATGTCGCGCTGTTTGAAGTCGGCCAAATTTTCAAGGGCGATCGCCCGCAGGATCAGTTCATGGCGGCGAGCGGCGTGCGCCGCGGCTTTGCCTCCTCTGAAGGTCTGGGACGGCACTGGTCGGGCTCGGCCCAGGCTGATGTGTTCGACGCCAAGGCGGACGCGCTGGCTGTGCTGACTGCGGCCGGTGCGCCGATGCAGGCGCTGCAGATCGTCGCCGGCGGTCCGGCATGGCTGCATCCGGGTCGCTCCGGCACGATCCAGATCGGGCCGCAGAACGTGCTCGGCTATTTTGGCGAGGTGCACCCCCGTGCGCTCGAGGCGCTCGGCGCCGACGGCCCGCTGATGGTGTTCGAGGTGATCCTCGACCGCATCCCCGAGGCGAAGAAGAAGCCGACCCGCGCCAAGCCCGTGATCGAGCTGTCGGCATTCCAGCCCGTCACGCGCGACTTCGCCTTCATCGTCGATCGCACCGTGAAGGGTGGCGACATCGTGCGGGCCGCGCAAGGCGTCGACAAGAAGCTGATCACCGGCGTGAACGTGTTCGACGTCTACGAGGGCAAGGGCATCGACGACGACAAGAAGTCGATCGCGATCGCGGTGACGATCCAGCCGCGCGAGAAGACGCTGACCGATCAGGAGATCGAGGCTGTCGCGGCGAAGGTCGTGGCCGAGGTCACGAAGAAGACCGGCGGCACGCTGCGGGGATGAGTATTGCGGACTTCCTTCCGAAGGACGTCAGCCTCACCATCGCGATGGCGCTCTGCGCCGTCGCCTTCGTTTCCGGCACTGCACGCGGCTTCTCGGGCTTCGGCTCGGCGCTGATCTTCATGCCGCTGGCAAGCAGCATTGCTGCGCCACGGCTCGTCGCCGCCTTGCTTCTGGTGATCGATTTCGTCGCGGCGGCGCCGCTGCTGCCGGACGCATGGCGGAAGGCCGACCGCAAGGCGACCGCGGTGATTGTGCTGGGCGCGCTGGTCGGCGTGCCCGTCGGCACATACTTTCTCAGCGTACTCGAACCCGTCACCACGCGCTGGATCATCTCCTGCTTCGTCGCGGCGCTGTTGCTCCTGCTGCTGTCGGGCTGGCGCTATCGTGGCAAGGACCACACCTGGCTTTCGGTCGGCATCGGCGGCCTCTCCGGCTTCTGCAGCGGTCTCGCGCAGACCGGCGGCCCGCCGATCGTCGGCTATTGGCTCGGCCGTCCGATCGCGCCGATCGTCGCGCGCGCCAACATCGTGCTGTTCTTCGGCGCGTCTGACTTCTTCTCGATGATCAGCTACGCGGCCACGGGGCTGATCAGCCGCGAATCGCTCGCGCTCTCGCTGATCGTCGGCCCGGTCTATGCGATCGGCGTCGCATTCGGCGCCTCGCTGTTCGGCCGCGCCAGCGAGCGGGTGTTTCGCGCGATTTGCTATGGTCTGATCGCGATGGCGGTGATCGCGGGACTGCCGGTGCTGGACGGTGTGTTGCGGTAACCACCGCTGTCGTCCCTGCGAACGCAGGGACCCATACCGCGTGATCTATCGATAAGACACAAGTGACAGTCCCGACGACGATCTCTCAACTGCGAGGCTTCGTCAAATGTCTCCCTGTGGTTATGGGTCCCTGCGTTCGCAGGGACGACGGCGGAGTGTTTGGCGGCTTGACTGCCTTACTACCTTGGCGCCCGCCGCTTCTTCGTCGACTGCGTCGGCACATCCGCCGAATCGTCCTTGAGCGCACCGATCTTGCGCAAGGCTGCGTCCGCGGCGCGCTCGCCGCTTTCCCAGGCGCCGTCGACGGTGCCCCACAGCGTCTCATGCGTGGCTTCGCCGGCGAGGAACACATTGCCGATCGGCTCGCTCAGAATTTTTCGCGAGAGCTGACCGCCGGGGGAAGCCGCCGACATCGCACCCAGGACGTAGGGCGAGGCGTTCCAGCGCGTAGCGCTGGTCTTCCCGACGGTAGCCGCAGCCTCGCTACCGAACAATTTCGTGATCCATTCCCTGGCGAAGGCGACCATCGCCTTCTCACCCTGCTCGGAGAGATCGCGGCCAAACGCGCCGCCAACGTCAATCGAGCACAGCGAAGAGCCGCCGATATTGGCGAACATCAGCGCGGTGCGTGTCGAATTGCTTTGCTCGATGAGGCTATCGTCGCGCGATAGGCCGAGCGGATTGCCCGGCAATTGCAGCACGATGCGATCATAGCTGCCGAGGCCGAGCTTCGACGCCGCGTCCAGCGTGCGTTTGGGAATGTCGGGCGTGAACTTGATCACGCCCGATGTCAGCACGTTGGTCGAGACCGTGACGATGACGGCGCGCGCGGCGATCTTGCCGGCTGGCGTCTCGACGCTGACGTCGCGGTTGCTCCAGCTGATGCGGCTCGCCGGCGTCGACAGCGCCACCGGCGCCTGCTCCCCGAGTTTGGTGATCAGCGTGCCCAGACCCTGACGGCAGGCGATCGCCGCGTTGCGATCCTGCGCGCGTCCCTTGTCGATCGCCGACAGCTCCTTCAGGTCCTTGCCGGCAAAGCCCGCGCCCAGCATGAATTCGGCCGCGCCGGCCCAGTCGCCGAGATCCTTCGGCAGCACGGAGGCGCAAGAGGTATCCAGCTTAGCCCGCGAGGCATCGTCGATGGCGCGGTTGGCGCGCACCAGCGCCGCCAGGAATTGCTCGGTCTCGCCCGCGCGCGCGTTACGGCGGCCGATGCGCATCTTCTGGCCCGATGGCGCCGGCAGCACGTCCAGCCCGACACTGCGCGCCAGCCGGATCATCGGATTGGTGTCGGGATTGTGCATCCAGCGTGCGCCGCGGTCGAACGGCACCTCGAAGGTTGTGCTGTCGGTGATACAGCGGCCGCCGATCTGCGATGCCGCTTCCATCACGACGACCTTGCGGCCCGTTGCCATGATGCGCCGCGCCGCAGCGATTCCCGCGGCTCCCGCACCGATCACGACGATGTCGGCCTCGCGCGGCAGGGGCGCGGCGGTTGCGCGCAGGACCGGCATTGCTGCAAGGCCCGCCGACGCGACAAGGAAACCGCGGCGCGTGATTGTCATGTCATGGTTTCCGAGGACTTGCGGCGAACGGGAACAGTCAGCGAACCTTGCCGCATCTGATGTTGCACGGCAACCATCATGGTGAATCAATCGTGCTTGATGTCACGGAGTGATGAACCGAATTGCAACACGTTCCGACCATGATAGAGAAGGGAAAAAGACGGCCGCAAAAGGTCGTGGGGGGAGTTGGAAATGGGGACGGTCCTAGATTCAGTCGGCAAGCTGATTGCCGCGTACCTCTCCAAGGAGGTGCCGGGCTACGAGCCGTTCACGCCGAGCGACCCGGAGCACCTGCGCGGCGTGATCGAGCCAGGCGACGTGCTGCTGGTCGAGGGCAACAACCGCATCTCCGGCATCATCAAATATCTGACGCAGTCGACCTGGTCGCATGCCGCGCTCTATGTCGGCCCGGTCGAGGGCGCCACGGAGCCCGACGGCGAACCGCATGTGCTGATCGAGGCCAATATCGGCGAAGGCGTCACCTCTGCGCCGCTGTCGAAATATTTCCCCTATCACACCCGCCTCTGCCGCCCGGTCGGGCTGTCCTACGAGGACCGCACCACCGTCTGCCGCTATGCGATCAACCGCATCGGCTTCGGCTACGACACCAAGAACATCGTCGACCTCATGCGCTTTCTGTTCCCGTTGCCGGTGCCGCAGCGCTGGCGGCGACGCATGATCGCGATCGGCTCGGGCGATCCGACCAAGATCATCTGCTCGGCGCTGATCGCACAGGCGTTCGACGCGGTGCGCTATCCGATCCTGCCCAAGATCACCAAGGCCGGCAGCCGCGCCGCCCGCCGCGAGATCCTGCACATCCGCGATTCCTCGCTCTACATGCCCCGCGACTTCGACATCTCGCCCTATTTCGAAGTCGTCAAACCCACCATCGTGCACGGGTTCGACTACACCGCCCTGCACTGGGCCGACAAGCAGAAGCCGCTCGAGGAGGTAGCGGGCACATTCAGTGTGTTTCCAGAAACGATCAGTGCGCCGCCGCTCGTTCCTGAGGCGGTTGACCAAGAAGCGCCGGCTGAAATTCCGGCTGCGCAAATGAGTGAGTGCCTTGCGGGGACGTCTGAACGCGTTCCCGGGCATGTCCCGCTGCTGAAGAAGCTGGCGATGTACCGCCCGAGGCGCCGTGGCCGGGTGCGCGAGAGGGCGGCGTAACGGCTGTCGTCCCTGCGAAAGCAGGGACCCATACCGCGTGATCTATCGGCTGCGCACGGTAGAAATCCCGAACTCCCAGTCTTCGTCAAACCCTTTCCTGGGGTTATGGGTCCTTGCGTTCGCGGGGACGACGCCTGTGAGTGTGGCGCGAGCACCTCAACGACCGTTATTGCAAGGAGCTCTTGCCACGAAGCAATCCAGACTACTTCCTCGGGGACAGTCTGGATTGCTTCGCTCGCAATGACGGGAGTAAAGACCTACCGCTCCGCCCGCCCGATCACCGCCATCAGCTCTGCGATCTTCTCGCGTTGGTCGGCCTTGTCGCCGCTCGCGATCGCGTGCTCGACGCAATGGGCGACGTGGTCCTTCAGGACCTCCTCCTCGACCCGGCGCAGTGCGGCTCGCACCGCCGAGATCTGCGTCACGATGTCGATGCAGTAGCGGTCCTCCTCTACCATTTTCGAGAGGCCGCGAACCTGGCCCTCGATCCGGCCGAGGCGTTTTCCGATAGATGCCTTGATGTCCTTGCGCATGAGGCCTATATACCCCTACCGGGTACGGGTTGCAAGACCCTGGGTACAAGGCCGGAGCAAGGCAATGAACGAACACAGGCATCATCAGGGCGCGGACGGACATTCCGGATGCGGTTGTTCCGGCAAGACGGAAGCGGCCAAGACGGAAGCGACCAAGCCGGCGGCCTCCTGCTGCGGCGGGCACGGCGATCATGCCGGCCACGACCATCATCACGCGCATGACCATGGCGATGCGGTCAGCAAGGTGCACGATCCCGTCTGCGGCATGACGGTCGATCCCGCGACCTCGAAGCACCGCTTCGACCATCACGGACAGACCTTCCATTTCTGCTCGGCCGGCTGCCGCACCAAGTTCGCCGCCGATCCCGCCAAATATCTCGCCAAGGACAAGGCGCCCGAGCCGGAGATGCCAGCTGGCACGATCTACACCTGCCCGATGCATCCGGAGATCCGCCAGATCGGACCCGGAAGCTGTCCGATCTGCGGTATGGCGCTGGAGCCGGAAGTGGCAAGCTTGGAAACCGGCCCCAACCCCGAGCTCGCCGACATGACGCGGCGGTTCTGGATCGGCGGCGCGCTGGCACTGCCGGCCGTGGTGCTGGAGATGGGCGGTCATCTCGCGGGCCCGCACAACTGGATCGATCAGACGCTGTCGAACTGGATCCAGCTCGCCTTCGCCACCCCGGTCGTGCTGTGGGCCGGCTGGCCGTTCTTCGTTCGCGGCTGGCAGTCGCTGCTGACGCGCAACCTCAACATGTTCACGCTGATCGCGATGGGCACCGGGGTTGCCTATGTCTACAGCATCATCGGCACCGTCGTGCCGCAGATCTTCCCTGCGACGTTCCGCGGCCATGAGGGTGCGGTCGCCGTCTATTTCGAAGCGGCTGCCGTCATCACCGTGCTGGTGCTGCTCGGCCAGGTGCTGGAGCTGCGGGCCCGTGACGCAACCTCCGGCGCGATCAAGGCGCTGCTTCAGCTCGCGCCGAAGACCGCGCGCCGCGTCGATGACGACGGCAGCGAGCACGAGGTCGAAATCGACGCGCTCCATGCCGGCGAACATCTGCGCGTCCGTCCGGGCGAAAAGGTGCCGGTCGACGGCGTGATCCTCGAGGGCCGCTCCTCGCTCGACGAATCGCTCGTCACGGGCGAATCCATGCCCGTCACCAAGGAAACCGGCGCGAAGGTGATCGCCGGCACGCTGAACCAGTCGGGCAGCTTCATCATGCGCGCCGACAAGGTCGGCCGCGAGACGCTGCTGTCGCAGATCGTGCAGATGGTCGCAGACGCGCAGCGCTCGCGCGCGCCGATCCAGCGGCTGGCCGATCAGGTCGCGGGCTGGTTCGTGCCGATGGTGATCGTCGTCGCCCTCGCCGCCTTCGGCGCCTGGGCCTGGTTTGGTCCGGAACCGCGGCTGGCCTTCGGTCTCGTCGCCGCCGTCAGCGTGCTGATCATCGCCTGCCCCTGCGCGCTGGGCCTCGCAACCCCGATGTCGATCATGGTCGGCGTCGGCCGCGGTGCGCAAGGCGGCGTGCTGATCAAGAACGCCGAGGCGCTGGAGCGGATGGAGAAGATCGACACGCTGGTGGTCGACAAGACGGGCACGCTGACCGAGGGCAAGCCCAAGGTGGTCGCGATCGTGCCGGCGTCAGGCTTTGCGGAGGATGATATCGTCAAGCTTGCCGCCAGCATCGAGCGCGCCAGCGAGCATCCTTTGGCTGATGCCATCGTGCGCGCGGCCAAGGAGAAGCAGCTGGCCCTCGGCCAGGTCGAGCACTTCGACTCGCCGACCGGCAAGGGCGCCACCGGCAAGGTCGACGGCAAGACCATCGTGCTCGGCAATGCCAGGTATCTGACGTCGATCGGGATCGACACCAAAACGCTCGACGCCGAGGCCGAGCGGCTGCGCGGCGACGGCGCCACGGTGATCAACATGGCCGTCGACGGCCGGCTCGCCGGCCTGTTCGCGATCGCCGATCCGGTCAAGGCCTCGACCCCGGAGGCGCTGAAGGCGTTAGCTGCCGAAGGTATTAAGGTCATCATGCTGACGGGCGACAACCGCACCACGGCGGAAGCGGTGGCGCGCCGGCTCGGCATCGCCGAAGTCGAGGCCGAGGTGCTGCCGGATCAGAAGAGCGCGGTGGTGACGAAACTGCAAAAGGCCGGCCGCAGCGTCGCGATGGCCGGTGACGGCGTCAACGACGCGCCGGCGCTGGCCGCCGCGGAAGTCGGCATCGCCATGGGCACCGGCACGGATGTGGCGATGGAGAGCGCCGGCGTGACCCTGCTCAAGGGCGACCTCGTCGGCATCGTCCGGGCGCGAAAGCTGTCGCAGGCGACGATGAGCAACATCCGGCAAAACCTGTTTTTCGCCTTCATCTACAACGCCGCCGGCATTCCGATCGCGGCCGGCATCCTCTATCCCGCCTTCGGCGTGTTGCTCTCGCCGATCATCGCCGCGGCGGCGATGGCGCTGTCCTCGGTGAGCGTGGTCGGAAATGCGCTGCGGCTGCGGGCGACGCGGCTGTGAGGACACTGCGTAGCCCGGATGGAGCGCAAGCGAAATCCGGGGGTCTTGCCCGCAAATTGGTACCGTCCCGGATTGCGCTTCGCTCCATCCGGGCTACGGTTCACGGAACACAGGCGAGGCACGCGGGGAATATCTGATGCAGCGAATTACCATCACGATCGAGGACGATCTGTTGGCGGAGATCGACGCGGCGGCGGAAGCGCGCGGCTACCAGAACCGCTCCGAGATCATCCGCGACCTCGCCCGCGCCGGCCTGCAGCAGAGCACCGAGGACACCGCGCAGACCGGCCAATGCGTGGCCGGTCTCGTCTATGTCTACGACCACGCCGCCCGCGATCTGTCAAAACGCCTGGTGCAGGAATTCCACGGCCATCACGACCTCGCGCTGGCAACGCTGCACGTCCATCTCGACGACAACAATTGCATGGAGATGACGGCGCTGCGGGGGTCGGCGGATGAGGTCAAGCATTTCGCCGACCATATCATCGCCGAACGCGGCGTCCGCTACGGCCGCGTGATGATGATCCCGACCGGCGAAGGCAAGGCGGTGAAGGCGCGAAAGCATGGGCACCGGCACGAGTAGGCTATTCTAGGAGAGCGTGGCGGCTCTTACCCTCCCCTGGAGGGGGAGGGTCGATCGCGCGCAGCGCGAGCGGGGTGGGGTGACGGTCTCTCCGCGTCGAACAGTGCCCGTGGGGAGGGTAAGCAAGGGCTCGCGCCGCGTTTGCGGCCGTCAGCAGCGCGGCAAGCCCTCCCTTGCCGAAGCCGCATTGGGTGTCTACCTCTCGCGCAGTGTTTACCTCAGAGGGCCCCTCCGATGCTGGATGCCGCCGTGAAGGCGCTGTCGCAAATGATCTCGCCGCCGATGCGCTCGATCCTGTGGCGGTCGATCGGGCTTGCGCTCGTGCTGATCACCGCGCTGGCGATCGGCTTGCAGCGGCTGCTCAGCTGGTTTGCGACCCATGGCGAGGTCTGGTTGGAAGGCCTGCTCGGGCCGGGCTGGCACACCTCTCTCGAGGTCTTGTCCTGGATCGTCTCGATCGCGGCGGGCCTCGGCGTCGTGTTCGGCGGCGTCTTCCTGATGCCCGCGATCACCTCGCTGGTGGCGAGCCTGTTCGTCGACGACGTCGCCGACATCGTCGAGCGCGAGCATTATCCCGCCGAGCAGCCGGGGCTCGCGCTGCCGTTCAACCAGGCCATTTTCGAGGGCATCAAGACCGCGCTCCTGACCATCCTGGTCTATCTGATCGCGTTGCCGCTGGTGCTTTTCGCCGGCGCAGGCTTCCTGATCTTCTTCATCGCCGCCGCCTGGCTGCTCGGCCGCGAATATTTCGAGCTCGCCGCGATGCGCTTCCGCTCGCCGGAAGAGGCCAAGGCGATGCGGCGCGACAATGCCGCCACCACCTTCACTGCCGGCCTCTTCATCGCCGCCTTCGTCTCGATCCCGATCGTGAATCTGGCGACGCCGATCTTCGGCATGGCCTTCATGGTCCACATGCACAAGCGGCTGTCGGGCCCGAGGCCCGAGCTGATCGAGCCGGCGCGGCAGATGCGGTAACGCGCTTCACGTCACCTGCACGCCGCACTTCCGCAGCACCGTCTTGGCGAAGCCGAACGGCGCCGGCGTGAACGGGCCGGGCGGGGCGCGAGTGATCAGTGCGAGGACACCGAGCGCGGCTATCGCGAGCCAGAAGCACAGCCAGAAGCCGTCGACATAGGCGAGCACATTGGCCTCGCGCTGCACGATGCCCGCCAGCGTGCCGAGCGCGCGCGGCTGCGCCAGCCCGGCGCCGTGGGCAGCGAAGTGATCGGCAAGCTGCTTCAGGACGCGGACCACATCGACGTCGCCGACGCCGAGGTTCTGGCCGAGATAGAAGGAATGGACCTGCTCGCGGACCCGCAGCCATGTCCCCATCAGCGCCACGCCGATCTCGGCGCCGCCGAGCCGCATGATCTGGATATAGGCGGCAAAGGAGGTGGCGCGGCTCGGATCGGAGTTCGACAGCAGCGTGATGATCAGCGGCAGCAAGGTCAGCGACTGCCCGATCGCCTGGAGCAGCACGATGCCGACAAAGTCCTCGCGCGCCCAGTCATGGGTGAGCTGCGTGCCCCAGAGATTGGCGGCGGCGAAGCAGGCGAAACCCACGACAATCACGGTGCGCGTATCGAAATGCCTGAGCAGCCAGATCGAGAGCGGCACCAGCACGAACATCGGCAATGCGCCATAGGTGAGCAGCAGCAAGCCGCTCTGCTCCGGCCTGAGCAGCGCGATGGCGGCAAGGAAGTTCGGCACCAGCGAGGCGTTGGACAGGCTCGTCAACGTGTAGAGCAGGATCAGCACCAGCCCCAATCCGATATTGCGCGAAAACAAGACGTTCACATGCGCCCAGGGCTGCCGCACCAGCGACTCGTTGAGGAGGAAGCCTGCGAACAGCACCGCGCCACTGGCGAGCAGCGCCATCACCGTCCCCGAGCCGAGCCAGTCCAATCGATTGCCCTGATCAAGCCCGGCATAAATCATCGAAACGGATGCGCCGAGCAGCAGCATGCCGCCCCAATCGGCCTCGCGCAGCAGCGCGCGGTTCACGGGCTCGTTCGGCGTGCCGAGATAGACCATCAGGCCCATCAGCGGCGCGATCACGACGCTCTGCCAGTACAGCCATTGCCAGCCGAGATGGTCGACATAGAAGCCGACCAGCGAGGTCGAGGTATCCAATGCGAAGCCGACGCGGATCGAATAGATCGAGATCGCCGGCAGCCACCAGCGGATCGGCAGATTGCGGAACACGATCATCAGCGTCGCCGGCACGAAGGTGCCGAGCAGCAGGCCATGCACGACGCTGAGCGCGAGCAGCGTCGGATAGTCGTGCACGAAGGGAACGATCAGCGAGACGGCGGCATAGATCAGGCTCGGAATGCCGAGCACGCGGCGCAGCCCGAACACGGTCGCGAGCCATGCCACTGCGGGCGCGATGAAGATCTGCGAGCCGATGCCGGCGGTGGAGAGCCAGGCGCCCTCGTCGAATGAGAGCGAGAACGCGCCGCGCAAATCGGGCAGGCCAACCGTGGTCAGGCGGCTGTCGAAATTGGCGAGAAAGGAGCCGAGCAGCACCGCCGCCACGGCGAACAGCGGCTGCGGCGCAACGCCGCCGCGCGAGAGCGGTCCGCGGTCTGTGTCGTCATTTTCCGCCATTGCCGGCCTTGGTGTCGATGCTGGTGACGACCGACATGCCCGGCACCAGCCGCGCCAGCAGCGGCTGGCCGTCGTCGAGCTGAATCCGCACGGGAATGCGCTGCACGACCTTGGTGAAATTGCCGGTGGCGTTATCAGGCGGCAGCAGCGCGACCTGTGATCCCGTCGCCGGCGCGATGCGCTCGACCTTGCCGCGCAGCGTCTCGCGCGGAAAGCTGTCGACGGTGATCTCGACCGGCTGGCCCGGCTGCACATGAGTGAGCTGGGTCTCCTTGTAATTCGCGATCACATAGACCTGCGGCAGCGGCACCACGTTGATGAGGTTGGTGCCGATATTGACGTAGTCGCCAGGTTGCACCTGGCGCTCGCCGACGACGCCGTCGAACGGCGCCGATATTCTGGTGTAGCCGAGCTTGAGCTTCGCACCCGCCAGCGTTGCCTTGGCCGCCGCGACATCGGCGGCACGCTGCTTCCGGGTGCCTTGCAGGACTTCGAGCTGGTGCTGCTGGGCTGCGATCACCGCGCGGCTCGCACGCACGTCGGCCTGCGCCTTGGCGTAAGCAGCCACCGCCTGCTCGAGCCGCTGCCGCGTGCCGGATTCGGTCTGCGACAGCGATTGCTGACGCTCCTGCTCCTGCCGTGCCTCGACTTCCATGGCTTCCGCGGAAAGCCGCGCCGCCTGCGCCTGCGCGATCGTCGCATATTGCAGCTCGACCTGGTTGGCCAGATTGTCGAGCGCGGCCTGAGCGGCGGCGACCGAAGCTTCGGACTGCGCGACCTGGGCTTCGTAATCGGCGGGATCGATCTGGATCAGGAGATCACCGGCCTTGACCCGCTGGAAGTCGGTGACGGCGACGGTCAGCACTTCACCCGAGACGCGGCTCGAAAGCCGTGTTAGCTCGGCGCGCACATAGGCATCATTCGTGGTCTGGATCACGGCATTGCCGACCCATTCGTCGAAGCGCAGCGTCGCCAGCGCGACGAAGCCGAGCGCGACGATCACAGCGAATAGCGGGATCGCGAACCGGCTCCACAGCGAAGTCGCTGGCCGCTGCGTCGGCTTCGGTGGTGGGACAGGCGTTGCAGCGGCAGCCGGGGGTGGGACTTGTTCCTGCTGACTCACGATTTTACCCCAAGACGCTCTGCTCTCACCGCCATCACACCGTCTTCTCCGGCCACCGGCACAGATCGTTGATCAGACAGACCTCGCAGCGCGGCTTGCGCGCGAGGCAAGTATAGCGCCCATGGAGGATCAGCCAATGATGGGCATGCAGCATGAACTCGGCCGGGATCACCTTTTCGAGACCAAGCTCGACCTCCAGCGGCGTCTTGCCGGGCGCAAGTGCCGTGCGATTGCCGACGCGGAAGACATGCGTGTCGACCGCCATGGTGTGCTCGCCGAAGGCCATGTTGAGCACGACGTTGGCGGTCTTGCGGCCGGCGCCGGGCAACGATTCGATCCCGGCGCGCGTGCGCGGCACCTCGCCGCCGAACTCGCTGAGCACCTTGGCCGACAGCGCGATCACGTTCCTGGCCTTGGTGCGGTAGAGGCCGATCGTCTTGATGTACTCGCGTAAAGACTCCTCGCCGAGATCGAGCATCTTCTGCGGAGTGTCGGCGACCTCGAACAAGGCGCGCGTCGCCTTGTTGACGCCGGCATCGGTTGCCTGTGCCGACAGCACCACGGCGACCAGCAGCGTGAACGGATTGACGTGCTCGAGCTCGCCCTTCGGCTCCGGATTGGCCTTGCGGAAACGGCTGAAGACCTCATGGACCTCGGCCGGCGTCCAGCGCTTGATCGCCTTGAGCGTCTTTTTGGCGGGCGCGTTCGGCTTTGCGACGACCGCCTTTGCCTTCTTCTTCGGCACCGGCGCTTTGCGCGGAGCCGGCTTGCGGGTGATTTTCGCCATGATCGGGATATACTGAGGGACGATGAGCACAGGCAACGAAATTGACGGCAGCGATCCTGATCCGCGCGACGCGCAGATCTTCTCCGCGCGGCTGACGCCGCACCGCTCGCTGAACCGCACCGGCTTCCTCGCCGTGATGCTGTTCCTGAGCGTGGTCAGCTTCGTCACGGGCCTCGCCTTCCTGATGATGGGTGCCTGGCCGGTGTTCGGTTTCTTCGGCCTCGACGTTCTCGTGATCTGGTGGGCCTTCAAGGCCAATTTCCGCGCGGCGCGGGCCAGCGAGGAGATCGTGGTCACGCCGTCGGAGCTGCGCGTGCGCCGCGTCAGCCATCGCGGCCAGGTCTCGGAATGGACATTCAATCCGCTCTGGGTCCGGATCGACCAGGAGGTCGACGAGGAATACGGCATCGAGCACCTCTATCTGATCTCGCGCGGCCGCCGGATTCTCATTGCCGGCTTTCTCGGGCCGGAGGAAAAAGCGAGTTTTTACAATGCCTTGGTCGGCGCCCTGAATGCCGCCCGGCGCGGCCCGACCTACAATCCGGTGACCTGAGCGCAGTCAGAAATCGGGTGGTTTCCCACCCGTCCCTCTCCTACATTTCCAGTCATGATGACACTCGCCATACATGACCAGCGCCTGGCCAGGCCGGGCACCCAGAACGCCGCGCTGCGCGACTATGATTCGGTACGCCGGGCGATCGCCTTCATCTCGGAGAACTGGCGCGCGCAGCCGACCATCGAGGCGATGGCGGATGCGGCCGGGGTCACGCCGGATGAGCTGCACCATCTGTTCCGCCGCTGGGCCTCGATCACGCCGAAGGCTTTCATGCAAGCGCTGACGCTCGATCACGCCAAAGGCCTCTTGCGCGATTCCGCGAGCATTCTCGACGCCGCGCTCGACTCCGGGCTGTCAGGCCCGGGACGGCTGCACGATCTCTTCGTGACCCACGAAGCCATGTCGCCGGGCGAATGGAAGAACGGCGGCGCCGGCCTGACCCTGCGTTACGGCTTTCACCCCTCACCGTTCGGCACCGCGATCGTGATCGCGACCGACCGCGGCCTGTCGGGGCTTGCCTTCGCCGATCACGGCGAGGAGAAGGTTGCGCTCGCTGACATGACCCGGCGCTGGCCGAACGCCACCTATGTCGAGGATCACGAAGGCACCGCGCCGCTCGCCGCACGCATCTTCGATACGAAGCTGTGGCGGCCGGACCAGCCGCTGCGCGTGGTGATGATCGGCACCGATTTCGAGGTGCGGGTATGGGAGACGCTCTTGAAGATCCCGATGGGACGCGCGGTGTCCTATTCCGACATCGCCTGCAACATCAACAGCCCGAAGGCCTCACGCGCCGTCGGCGCGGCGGTCGGCAAGAACCCGGTCTCGTTCGTCGTGCCCTGCCACCGCGCGCTCGGCAAGAGCGGCACGCTCACCGGCTATCACTGGGGCATCACCCGCAAGCAGGCGATGCTCGGCTGGGAGGCCGGACAGCTGGGGATGCAGTAGGCACCGCAAGCACACTGCCGTAGGGTGGGCAAAGCGAAGCGTGCCCACCTTACGTCAGCTATCATGGAAAGATCGTGGGCACGCGCTGTGCGCCTTTGCCCACCCTACGGGACCGTCCTTAATCCGCCAGATCGAGCTTCGAGGCCACGGTCGAATCCGCGTTAAGGCGGTAGATGATCGGCACACCCGTCGCCAGCTCGCGCTTCAAGATGCCTTCGGGCGAGAGCTTTTCCAGCACCATGATCAGCGCGCGCAGCGAATTGCCGTGGGCGGCGACGAGGGTACGCTTGCCGTTGAGCACGCCGGGCAGAATCTCCTGCACGTAATACGGCAGCGCGCGCGCGAGGGTGTCCTTCAGGCTTTCGCCGCCGGGCGGCGGCACGTCGTAGGAGCGGCGCCAGATCAGCACCTGGTCCTCACCCCATTTCTTGCGCGCGTCGTCCTTGTTGAGGCCGGAGAGATCGCCGTAGTCGCGCTCGTTCAACGCGAGGTTCTTCGTCGTCGGCAGGCCCTCCTGGCCGAGCTCGCCGAGAATGAGATCGAGCGTGTGCTGCGCGCGCGTGAGCACCGAAGTGTAGGCGACGTCGAACACGAGGCCCTGCGCCTTCAGCTTGCGGCCGGCGTCCGTGGCTTCCTTGACGCCGAGCTCGGTGAGGTCAGGGTCCTTCCAACCCGTGAACAGGTTCTTCAGATTCCATTCGCTCTGGCCGTGGCGCACGAGCACGAGAAGACGTTCGCTCATTGACTGCTTTCCGTTAAGTTCGATTAGATGTCGGACAGGCCGAGCACGTCGGCCATGGAGTAGTGCCCGGGCTTCTTGCCGTGTGCCCAGAGCGCCGCCTTCAGCGCGCCATGCGCGAACAGCATGCGGTCCTCGGCCTGATGCGACAGCGTCAGGCGCTCGAACGGGCCGAGGAAGGTGACGCTGTGATCGCCGGCGACGGTGCCGCCGCGTAACGAGGCGAAGCCGATATTGCCCGGCCTGCGCGCGCCGGTGATGCCGTCACGGCCGCGCTCGGAATGGTCATCGAGGGTGACACCGCGACCGCTGGCTGCGGCCTGCCCCAGCATCAGCGCGGTGCCGGACGGCGCATCGACCTTCATCCGGTGATGGGTCTCGACGATCTCGATATCAAAACTCTGGTCGAGCGCCTTGGCGACGCGCTTGACCACGGCGGCCAGTAGATTGACGCCGAGGCTCATATTGCCTGATTGCACCACGACGGCGCGGTTGGTGACGCTCTTGATCACGGCGTTGTCGGAGCCGGACAATCCGGTCGTGCCGACGACATGCACGATCCCGCGCTGTGCCGCGATCGCGACATTGGCAATGGTCGCCGCCGGAACGGTGAAGTCGAGGATGCCGTCGGCCTCCTTCGACATCGCCCAGAGGTCAGCGGAGAGCTTGATGTCGTTGGCCGGCAGTCCTGCGAGCACACCGGCATCCTTGCCGAGCAGCTCCGAGCCGGGGGCCTCGAGCGCGCCGGCCAGCACCGCGCCTTTGCTCTCGGCAATCGCCCGCACCAGCGCGCGGCCCATCCGGCCACCGGCTCCAGCAACAATCAGGCGCATGTCGGACATGGTGTGATCCTCTCACGGCCGTTGTAGCGGGGGGACGCAGTTCCGGCAACCGAGGGGGATTTACCTAGATCGCAGCGACGCGCCGCCTCTTACCCTCCCCTGGAGGGGTCCGAGACGAGCGTAGCTCGCTCGTGGGCGCTGGGCATGCAGCGAAGCGGAATGCACAGCGGGGTGGGGTGACGGTCTCCCCCCCGGCGCACAGTGCCCGAGTGGAGAGATCACCCCACCCCGCTCGCGCTGCGCGCGATCGACCCTCCCCCTCCAGGGGAGGGTAAGAGAGCGCCGCAGTCGAAATCTACGAGTCAGACGGCTGCGGGCCGTCATACCCCTCGATGATGATGAGGTCGGCGACCGAGTGGGGCTGGCGCACCTTGATGTTGGCCTGGTATTCCGGCGAATTGTAGCAGGCGATCGCGGTCTCGTAGTCCGGGAATTCGATCACGACGTTGCGGGTGCGGCTGGCGCCTTCGACGGTGGTGAACTTGCCGGCGCGGACAACGAAGCGGCCACCCCACTTCTTGAAGATCGGACCATTGGCGACGGCATAGGGCTTGTAGCCCTCGTCACTGCTCACATCGACGCGCCCGATCCAGTAGCCTTTTGCCATTGTTCTTCTCCCTTGTTTGTTGATTAGCCGAGCGCTTGCGCGATCTCGGCCTGGATGGCTTCCGCAATCGCCTTCGGGTCGGCGGCTTCGACGACCGGGCGTCCGACGACGAGATAATCGGCGCCGGCCGCGATCGCGCGGCCCGGCGTCATGATGCGCTTCTGGTCGCCGGTCGCCGAACCGACCGGCCGGATGCCGGGGGTGACGAGATGCATCTGGTGCCCGACGATCTTGCGCAAGGCCCCAACCTCCTCAGGCGAGGACACCAGTCCGTCGATGCCAAGCACCTGGGCCTGCTGCGCGCGGGCCTCGACCAGCTCGGAGACGCCGAGCCGATAGCCGGCCGCGTGCAGATCGTCCTCGTTGTAGGAGGTCAGCACCGTGACGGCGAGGATCTTCAGGCTGGAATTGCCGCGGCCTTCGACCGCGCCCTTCATGGTCTGCGGATAGGCGTGCACGGTGAGGAATGTGGCGCCAAGCCTGGTGATGCTTTCGACGCCTTGCATTACGGTGTTGCCGATGTCGTGCAGCTTGAGATCGAGAAAGACCTTCTTGCCCTGGTCGGCGAGCTTGCCGACCAGCGGCAATCCGCCGGCATAAGCGAGTCGGTAACCAATCTTGTAGAAGCTGACGCTGTCGCCGAGACGGTTGATCGTCGCCTCCGCGGCATCGACGCTGGGCAAATCGAGCGCGACGATCAGGCGGTCCTTTGGGGCGATCTCGGCTGGCGTCATGTCACCTCACATCATGCGTTGGGAAATGTCGATCAATTGCGCCACCAGCTCCTTCAACGCGGCGATATCACCCTCGTTCTTGAGCCTGTCCATATCGTCATAGGCCTGGTCGGCAAAGGCGAGCGTGAGCTGGCTGGCAATCACATTGGCGTGGCAGGAGGACAGGATCAGCCGCAACGCCTGCAGCGCGCGAGCCGCACCGAGCCGGCTCTGCGAGGCGCCGGCGAGCGCGAAGGCGCGGTTGCGAAACACATCGCCGCGCGCCTCGTGCAGATCGTGCACGCGGCTGACCCAGTCGATCGCGTTCTTGAGCAGCGGCGGCACCGAGGCATTGTATTCGGGCGAGACGATCAGCACGCCATGATGCGCGCCGATCATGCGCTTGAGGTTGATCGCGTGCTTGGGCAGGCCGGACTTGGCCTGGAGATCGCCGTCATAGATCGGCAGCGGAAAATCGGCGAGCGAGATGCGGGTGACGTCGACGCCGGCCCGGGCGAATTCATAGGCTATGACGGCCGCCAGCTTCGCATTGTGCGAGCCGGTGCGCAGCGAGCCGGGAATGATCAGGATCTTGGGAGCTGACATTCAATCCAATGCGTTCGGCGAAACGAGCCCGCCGCGCAAAGAACCAAGCCGGCGGAATTAGTCCTTGCGATACACCCAGACGCGGGCCGGCGGAAGGTTCATCCAGATCCGTTCCGACGCCTCTGTGGACACGCCGGGCAGCGATTTCGGGATCGGCGGCACCACCGCATAGGTGAACTGGACGAAGGGCGCGCCGGGCGCGAGCGCCGTGAAGGCGTCGCGGATCAGCCGCAGCCGCGTCAGCATCGGTTTCGTCACCAGCGGCAGGCCGGAGACAACTGCGGAGGCCGGCGCGCTCAGGACGTTCCAGAGCGTGTCACGCAGGCGATAGGCGTCGCCCTGCACCACTTTGGCCTGCGGATAGCGGTCGCGCAGCAGCGCGCAGAAGCCGGGATTGTATTCGACGAGGACGAGACGTTTCTGGTCGACGCCGCGTTCGATCAGGGCTGAGGTGATTGCGCCGGTGCCAGGCCCGAGCTCGACCACGGGCGCGTCTGAATCGACATCGACATAATGGGCCATGGTCCGGGCCAGCAGCTTGCCCGACGGCATCACGGCGCCCATGTGCAGGGGCTTTTCGATCCATGATCTGAGGAAGCGCACCTCGTCATCGAGACGAGGCTTCTTCAACGCACGCGCGGACGATGGCAATGGCATGTCAGGACCGGACGGGACCGCGGGACCGCGTGTCAGAAAATGGTCATAAAGACGTATAGGCCGAAAGCGGTATGGTCAAGCCGGGTCAACTCGCCCGATTACCGAAGAAATCCTTGACCTTGGCGAAGAAGCCCTCGGATTCCGGCTGGGTGTTGCCGCTTGACAGCTTTTCGAACTCGGCCAGCAATTCCTGCTGCTTCTTGGTGAGGTTCTGCGGAGTCTCGACCACGACCTGAACATACATGTCGCCCATCTGGCGCGACCGCAGCACCGGCATGCCTTTTGATGCAATGCGGAACCGGCGGTTGGACTGGGTCCCGGCCGGCACCTTCACCTTGGCCTTGCTCTTCTCGATGGTCGGCACCTCGAATTCGCCGCCGAGCGCGGCCGTCACCATCGAGATCGGCACACGGCAATGCAGATCGGCGCCATCGCGCTGGAAGAACTGGTGCTGGGCCAGCGACAGGAAGATATAGAGGTCGCCGGGCGGACCACCGCGGACCCCGGCCTCGCCCTCGCCGGCGAGCCTGATCCTTGTGCCGTCCTCGACACCCGGGGGAATGTTGACCGAAAGATTCCGCTCGCGGGTCACGCGGCCTTGGCCCGAGCAGGACGGGCAGGCATCCTCGATCATCTGGCCGCGGCCCTGGCAGCCCGGACAGGTGCGCTCCAGCGTGAAGAAGCCCTGCGACTGCCGCACGCGGCCGGCGCCGCCGCAGCTCGAACAGGTCTTCGGCTTGGTTCCCGCCTTGGCGCCGATGCCCGAGCAGGCCTCGCAGGTGACCGAGACCGGAATCTCGATCTGCGCGGTCTTGCCGCCGAAGGCTTCCTCAAGCGTGATTTCCATATTGTAGCGCAAGTCGGCGCCGCGCTCGCGGCCGCCGCGGCCGCGCTGCCCGGCCATGCCGAACAGATCTTCGAAAATGTCGGAGAAGGAAGAGGCAAAGCCCGCACCGAAGCCGGCGCCGCCGCCGCCCTGCTCGAAGGCGGCATGGCCGTAACGGTCATAGGCGGCGCGCTTGTCCTTGTCCTTGAGGACCTCGTAGGCCTCGTTGATTTCCTTGAACTTGACTTCGCTGGTGTCGTCCCCGGGATTGCGGTCCGGATGGAACTTCATCGCCAGCTTGCGGAACGACGATTTCAAGACGGATTCGTCGGCATCGCGCTCGACTTCGAGGGTTTCGTAATAGCAGCGCTTGGTGGACGTGGACATGTGGGACTCGGTCTATCCAATCGCGATTCAAGTCGGAGCGAAACGACGTCGCCACACGACGATATAGGCAGCCTTCTGCTTGGCGGCAGAGGGCGGCGTGGCGGCGTTCAGCATAACGGCTGGGAATTGATCGATCGTAACGGGCGACCCGCCCGTCCGTCCCGACACGGCGGCCTCCCCCGCGAAGGAGGAGGCCGGTAGAGCGTGTGGGGTCCAAGCCGTCCGCATCATGACCCTCTTGGGGTTCAGGCGGACTTCTTGTTGTTCTTGTCGTCGTCGACTTCGGTGAATTCCGCGTCGACGACGTCGTCCTTGGCCGCGTCCTTCTTGGCGTCGGCCTCGGCCTGCTGCTTGTACATGGCCTCGCCGAGCTTCATCGAAGCCTGGGCCAGCGTCTGGGTCTTGGCCTTGATCGCCTCGGCATCGTCGCCCTTCAGCGCTTCCTTGAGGTCGCCGACGGCATCCTCGATGGCGCGGCGCTCGGTCTCGCCGACCTTCGAACCGTGCTCGGCCAAAGCCTTCTCGGTCGAATGCACCAGACCATCCGCCTCGTTCTTGGCGGTGACGGCCTCGCGGCGCTTCTTGTCGGCCTCGGCATTGGCCTCAGCGTCCTTGACCATCTTCTCGATGTCGGCTTCCGACAGGCCGCCGGAGGCCTGGATGCGGATCTGCTGCTCCTTGCCGGTGGCCTTGTCCTTGGCCGAGACGTTGACGATGCCGTTGGCGTCGATGTCGAAGGTCACCTCGATCTGCGGCATGCCGCGCGGAGCCGGCGGAATGCCCATCAGGTCGAACTGGCCGAGCATCTTGTTGTCGGCCGCCATTTCACGCTCGCCCTGGAAGACGCGGATGGTGACCGCGTTCTGGTTGT
The DNA here is from genome assembly GCF_014198315.1 of Bradyrhizobium sp. CIR48. Classification (NCBI taxonomy): domain Bacteria; kingdom Pseudomonadati; phylum Pseudomonadota; class Alphaproteobacteria; order Hyphomicrobiales; family Nitrobacteraceae; genus Bradyrhizobium; species Bradyrhizobium sp. CIR48. The sequence continues at coordinate 89,516 of NZ_JACIHG010000009.1, read as the reverse complement.
CCTCGGCGGTCGAGAACACCTGGCTCTTCTTGGTCGGGATCGTGGTGTTGCGGTCGATGATGCGGGTGAACACGCCGCCCAGCGTCTCGATGCCCAGCGACAGCGGGGTGACGTCGAGCAGCAGCACGTCCTTGACGTCGCCCTGGAGCACGCCGGCCTGGATCGCAGCGCCGATCGCCACGACTTCGTCCGGATTGACGCCCTTGTGCGGCTCCTTGCCGAACAGCTGCTTCACGACTTCCTGGACCTTCGGCATGCGCGACATGCCGCCGACCAGAACCACTTCGCCGATCTCACCGGCGGTGACGCCGGCGTCCTTCAGCGCCTTGCGGCAGGGCTCGACGGTCTTCTGGACGAGGTCGTCGACCAGCGCTTCGAACTTGGCGCGGGTCAGCTTCATCGTCAGATGCTTCGGGCCGGTCTGGTCCGCGGTGATGAAGGGCAGGTTGATCTCGGTCTGCGTCGTCGAGGACAGCTCGATCTTGGCCTTTTCAGCGGCTTCCTTCAGGCGCTGCAAGGCGAGCTTGTCGTTGCGCAGGTTGATGCCCTGCTCCTTCTGGAATTCGTCGGCGAGATAGCCGACCAGGCGCATGTCGAAGTCTTCGCCGCCGAGGAAGGTGTCGCCGTTCGTCGACTTAACCTCGAACACGCCGTCGCCGATCTCGAGGATCGAAATATCGAACGTGCCGCCGCCGAGATCGTACACGGCGATCGTGCCGGTCTTGGTCTTGTCGAGTCCATAGGCGAGCGCGGCCGCGGTCGGCTCGTTGATGATGCGCAGCACTTCGAGGCCCGCGATCTTGCCGGCGTCCTTGGTCGCCTGGCGCTGGGCGTCGTTGAAGTAGGCGGGAACGGTGATGACGGCCTGATCGACTTTCTGGCCGAGATGGGCTTCCGCGGTCTCCTTCATCTTCTGCAAGATGAACGCCGAGACCTGCGAGGGCGAGTAGGTCTGGCCGTCGGCCTCGACCCAGGCGTCGCCGTTGGAAGCCTTCACGATCTTGTAGGGGACGAGCTTCTTGTCCTTCTCGACCATCGGGTCGTCGTAGCGGCGGCCGATGAGGCGCTTCACTGCGAAGAAGGTGCGCTCGGGATTGGTGACGGCCTGGCGCTTGGCCGGCTGGCCGACGAGGCGCTCACCGTCGTCCGTCACGGCGACGATCGAAGGCGTCGTGCGCATGCCTTCGGAATTCTCGATGACTTTGGCGTTCTTGCCATCCATCACGGCGACGCACGAATTCGTGGTGCCGAGGTCGATCCCAATGACCTTTCCCATGGTCCTGATATCCTTGTTTTTGCGGCAGGTTGGCTGGGCCCAGAAGGCACCCGACCGAAACCCCCTAAGATCAAACATCCGCGATATTGCGATGATTGAGGCTCATATAGGAGGGGGGGAGGGGCCCGCAAGGACCGAAGCTACGTTTCTGCCGTGAAAACATTGGGTTTTGGACGATGATATCCGGGCTTCACCGCCCTTGCGGGTGAGGAATTATTAACAGGTTCAGGCTTCAGCAAGCCCCCGCTACCGCAAGTCCGCCCGCCCTGTTGCCGCACGCCCAAACCCGGTAAAAGGCGGACCGGCCGGTCAGCCGCCACAGCTGCTTCGCGCGACAATGCGGCCCGGTGGCCGACCATCGAACGGCCTCAATGTGAACCAATCAGAGTGCCCATGAAGCTGATCCGCCCCCTCGCCGCGCTCGCCCTCCTGATCGCCTCAGCGTTTCCGGCCCTCGCCGCCGATGCCGTGTTTCCGCCCGGCTTGCGCCTCGGCATGGTGCCGCTGGTCGGTCTCAGCACGGCAAAAACCTTTCCGGGCTTCGAGAGCGAGGACGGCAGCGTCAAGGTGTTGATCACCGAGCTGCCGCCGGCGGCCTATGGCGAGGTCGTGAGCGCCTTCAATTCCAATCCGGCCGGCGCCGGCGGCGTCAAGCAGGACAAGATCGAGACGCCGGCGGGCCTCGCCTATTTCACCACCGAAAGCGGCAAGGCCGGCGACACCCCGGTGAAGCGCTATTCGATGATCGTGCCGGGCGCCGGCTTCTCCGGCTATGTCGCGGTGCAGGTCCCGGAGAATGCGACCAAGATCTACACGGATGAAGCGGTGCGGCAGATGTTCGCCAGCACCGTCACCCGCAAGCAGGTCTCGGTCGAGGAGCAGATCGCGCTGATGCCGTTCAGGATCACCGATCTCGCCGAATTCAAGGACATCCGGACCCTCGCGCCGGGCAGCAGCATCATCCTCGCCGACGGCAATGAGAGCGCAGGCTATGAGTCGAAGCCATTCATGATCCTCGGTCTGATCGGCGCCACGCCGCAAGCCGCCGACGACCGCGCCCGCTTCGCCCAGGAGGCGGCGCTGCAGATCCCCGGCGTGCGTGAATCGCGCGTCACCATGTCCGAGCCGATCCGCATCAACGGCCAGCAGGGCTTCGAGACCCGGATCGACGGCGTCAGCGGCAAGGACAAGGTCCCGGTGACCGTGGTGCAGTGGATCCGCTTCTCGAGCGGCGGCGCCTCGCTGCGCATCATCGCCAGCGCGCCGCGCGACCAGTGGCTGGCCGCCTTCACCCGCTTCCGCGCCGTGCGCGACGGGATTCAGCCGAAGGGCTAGGCTACATCTCCGACCGAAATGCGCTCCCTCCCCCGCTTGCGGGGGAGGGTTGGGGAGAGGGTGCTTCCGCATAGGGGCACTCCCGATGTGGAGAGAGCCCCCACCCGGCCCTTCGCGCCGACCTCCCCCGCAAGCGGGAGAGGTTGCACCGAGCACGCGGCAACAGCCCACCCCCCTCGCCAATACCGGCCGCATTTTCGGGCTTCTGTTCGTATACGAACGGAACTAGGCTTCGTCTCCGTTGGATCATCCTGGAGGGAGGCGAACGATGCTGGATCGGCGACAAGTCTTGGCAATGCTTGGAACGACGGCGCTGGTGACTCTCGCGCCCAACGCGCTCTTTGCAGCGGCATCGATCAAGCCGGACGATGCCTCCGCGCTGCTGGTGATCGACGTGCAGAACTGCTTCCTGCCGGGCGGCAGCCTCGCCGTGAAGGAAGGCGAGCAGGTGGTGCCCGTCATCAACAAGATCTCGAAGGCGTTTGCCAACGTGGTGATGACGCAGGACTGGCACACGCCGGGCCACATCTCGTTTGCGTCGGTGCATTCCGGCAAGAAGCCGTTCGAGACCGTCGACCTTCCCTACGGCAAGCAGGTGCTGTGGCCCGACCATTGTGTGCAGGGCACCGACGGCGCTTCGCTCTCGAAGGACCTTGCAATCCCGCACGCCGAGCTGATCATCCGCAAGGGCTTTCATAAGGACGTCGACAGCTATTCGGCCTTCCTCGAAGCCGACGGCAAGACCTCGACCGGACTTGCCGGCTATCTCAAGGGGCGCAAGATCAAGCGCGTCTTCGTCGCAGGGCTCGCGACGGATTTCTGCGTCGCCTGGACCGCGCTCGACGCGCGCAAGGCTGGCTTCGAGGTCTATGTGGTGGAAGACGCCTGCCGCGGCATCGACAATCAGGGCTCGCTGGCAAAAGCCTGGGCCGATATGGCCAAGGCCGGCGTGAAGCGGATTCAGTCCGCGGATATCTCGGTGAGCGCGTAGGACTCGCGCGACACTGTCAGACCCTCATCCTGAGGAGCGCGCTTCTTCGCGCGCGTCTCGAAGGATGCAGGCCCCGCCGTTGCATCTTGGCCTTCATGGTTCGAGACGCCGCGCAAACGCGCGGCTCCTCACCATGAGGGTCTGAACCTCAATTCGCCGCGCCGCTCGACTCGTTGTTGTTCGCCGCGGCCGCCGCCTTCGCGCCGCCCTTGGCGACACCGACCAGAGCCGGGCGCAGCACGCGCTCGCCGATGGTGTAGCCGGCCTGCATGATCTGCACCACGGTGCCTGACGGCACCGACGGATCAGGCACTTCGTACATCGCCTGGTGGAAGTTCGGGTCGAACTTCTGGCCCTGCGGATCGAGCTTCTTGACGCCGTGCTTTTCCAGCGCGTTGAGCAGCGAACGCTCGGTCAGCTCGACGCCCTCGATCAGCGCGATCAGGCCGGGATCGGCTGCGGCACGGGCCTCGGCCGGAACGGCATCGAGCGCGCGCTGGAGATTGTCGGCGATGTCGAGCACGTCGCGGGCAAAGCCGGTGATGCCGTAGAGGCGGGCGTCGGCGACCTCCTTGGTGGTCCGCTTGCGCAGATTCTCCATCTCGGCCAGCGTCCGCAACATGCGGTCGCGCGCCTCGGCGGCTTCCTTCTGCAACAGCTCGACCGAGCCGGGCTCGGGATCGTCGGGCATGATGTAGGGTTTTGACACCACGGGCTCGCCGGTCGCTGCAGTCGTGTCTTCGGGTTGCCGGTCTTGCTCGGTCATCGGCTCTAATCTCGAACTCGTTTCCAGGGATTGTTGGCCCGGATATCGTGCCTAAAGCGCCGAAAATCAAGCGCCCGTGATCGGCGGAAACGCCGGTCAGCCTCCCAAAAGGCGGCTGACGATGCGGGCGGCGTAGTCCACGGTCGGGATCACACGGGCATAATTCAGCCGTGTCGGCCCGATCACGCCCAGAACGCCGACGATATGGCCGGCGGCATCCCGATACGGCGAGATGATGGTGGAGGACCCCGAGAGCGAAAACAGCTTGTTCTCGCTGCCGATGAAGATGCGCACGCCCTCGGCGGTCTCGGCGCGTCCCAGCAGGTCGATCACGCCGCGCTTGGTCTCGAGATCGTCGAACAGCAGGCGCACCCGTTCCAGATCCTCCAGCGCGTGCAGGTCTTCGAGCAGATTGGCGTGGCCGCGGACGATGAGCTGGCGATCCTCGTTCTCGCCGCCGGACCAGCTGGCGATGCCGGCGGAAATCACCTTCTGTGCAAGCTGATCGAGCTCGGCGCGGGCCTGTCCAAGTGCCGTCTCGAGCTCGAGCCGCGCCTCGGCCAGGGTGCGGCCACGGATGCGCGCATTGAGGAAATTGCCGGCCTCGGTGATTGCCGAGGAGGGAACTCCGGGGGGTAGCGACAGCACGCGGTTTTCAACCTGGCCGTCCTCACCGACCAGGATCACCAGCGCCCTCTCGGGTTCCAGCCGGACGAATTCGATGTGCTTCAGCCGCGCATTGGATTTCGGCGTCAGCACCACCGCGGCGGCCCGCGTGAGGCCGGACAGACGCGTCAGCGCCTGGTCCAGCGCTGCCTCGACCGATTGGGCCTGGCCGACGGAGGTGAGTTGGCTCTGGATCGATTGCCGCTCGGCCTCGTTGAGGTCGCCGACCTGCATCAGGGCATCGACAAAGAAACGCAGCCCGAGTTCCGTCGGCAGCCGGCCGGCGGAGGTGTGCGGGGCGTAGATCAGACCGAGCTGTTCCAGATCGGCCATGACGTTGCGGACCGAGGCCGGCGATAGCGGCATGGCGATGAGGCGCGAGATATTGCGCGAGCCCACCGGCTCACCGGTCGCGAGATAACTTTCGACAATTTGACGAAAGATGTCGCGAGAACGCTCGTTGAGCTGGGCGAGGCCTGCGCGCGGCGCGATCAGATGGATCGGATCGTGATGGGCCACAGACGGTAACTCCTCTCAGATGCTCATAATTTGTCCATCCAGGAGGGTTCTGACAAGCGTCGCGTTTGCAGGGTGGAAAACCGACGGTGAAAAAGCCTTGTCCTTTCCCCTTGCCGCATACCCTCACCCCACCTACAAGCACCGCGAACAGCCCTATACCGACGAGTTTTGGAGGATTTCCCATGCGGCCAAGCCGCCGTGCGCCCGACGAATTGCGCCCCGTGACGCTGGAGCGCGGCGTGGTCAAATATGCGGAAGGCTCCTGCCTGGTGAAGTTCGGCGACACCCATGTGCTGGTCACCGCCACGCTGGAAGATCGCCTGCCGCCGTGGCTGAAGGGCCAGGGCCGCGGCTGGGTCACCGCTGAATACGGCATGCTGCCGCGCGCGACCTCCGAGCGCACCCGCCGCGAGGCTTCCGCCGGCAAGCAGAGCGGCCGCACCGTCGAGATCCAGCGCCTGATCGGCCGCTCGCTTCGCACCATCGTCGATCTCGAAGCGCTCGGCGAGCGCCAGATCACGGTCGATTGCGACGTGCTCCAGGCCGACGGCGGCACGCGCACGGCCTCGATCACCGGTGCCTGGGTCGCGCTCGCCGATTGCATCAACTGGATGAAGGCGCGCAACATGATCAAAGCCAACGTGATGCGCGACAACGTCGCCGCGATCTCCTGCGGCATCTACAACGGCACGCCGGTGCTCGATCTCGACTATGCCGAGGATTCGGAAGCCCAGACCGACGCCAATTTCGTCATGACCGGCGATGGCCGCATCATCGAGGTGCAGGGCACCGCGGAACGCGAGCCGTTCACGCAGGACGAGTTCCTGAAGCTGATCGCCCTGGCGCAAAAAGGCATCGCGCGTCTCGTGGACTTGCAGAAACTGGCTGTGGCGTAGTCAATAGGCCCATGCACCGCCGAATCACCGGAAAGCTCGTCATCGCCACCCATAATCCCGGCAAGCTGGCCGAGATGAAGGAGCTGCTCGCGCCGTACGGCATCGAGGCGGTGTCGGCCGGTGAGCTCGGCCTCGCCGAACCGGACGAGACCGGCAACGATTTCCGTAGCAATGCCGCGATCAAGGCGATCGCGGCGGCGCAGGCGACCAGGCTTCCCGCCTTTGCCGACGATTCCGGCATCGTGGTCGACGCACTGGATGGTGCGCCCGGCATCTACAGCGCGCGCTGGGCCGGCCCAGGCAAAGACTTCAACGCGGCGATGGCACAGATCGAACGCCTGCTGCAGGAGCGTGGCGCGACGAGCCCGGAGAAGCGCAAGGCGCATTTCGTCTCCGCGCTCTGCGTCGCCTGGCCCGACGATCATCTCGATGAGGTCGAGGCGCGCGTCGACGGCACGCTGGTCTGGCCGCCGCGCGGCACCGCCGGGTTTGGTTACGATCCGATGTTCCTGCCTGACGGATATGATCGCACCTTCGGCGAGATGGAGAGCATCGAGAAGCACGGCCTGCCGCCGCTTGGCCTCGGCCTGTCGCATCGCGCCCGCGCCTTCGTGAAACTGGCGGAGATCTGCCTTGAGCCGCGATAGAGCGTTTTCGAGCGAAGTGGATACCGGTTCGCGCCAGGAAAACGCGTCAAAACAAGAATCCGCAGCCTTCGGCGTCTACGTGCACTGGCCGTTCTGCCTGTCGAAGTGTCCCTATTGCGACTTCAACAGCCATGTCCGTCACGCCGCGATCGACGAGGCGCGCTTCGCATCCGCCTTCGCGCAGGAGATCGCGGCCACCGCCGAGCGCTCGCCCGGCCGTGAAGTCACCTCGATCTTTCTCGGCGGCGGCACGCCCTCGCTGATGCAGCCCGCAACCGTCGGCGCGGTGCTCGACGCGATCGGCAAGCACTGGACCGTCGCCGGCGATGTCGAGGTGACGCTGGAGGCGAATCCGACCAGCGTCGAAGCCACGCGCTTTGCCGGCTATCGCACCGCCGGCGTAAACCGCGTTTCGCTCGGCGTACAAGCGCTCGATGATGCCTCGCTGAAAGCTCTGGGCCGCCTGCACAGCGCGCGCGAGGCGCTCGATGCGGTCGCGATCGCGCGCCGCTCGTTCGATCGCTATTCGTTCGATCTGATCTACGCCCGTCCCGACCAGACGCCGGCGATGTGGGCCGATGAACTGCGTCTCGCTATCGACGAAGCGGCCGAGCATCTGTCGCTCTATCAATTGACGATCGAGGAAGGCACGCCGTTCTTCGGCCTGCACCAGGCCGGCAAATTGAAGACGCCGGACGAAGCGGTCTCGCGCGCGCTCTACGACGTCACGCAGGAGACCTGCGACAAGCTCGGCCTGCCCGCCTACGAGATCTCCAATCACGCGCGGCGCGGCGCCGAGTGCCGGCACAATCTGGTCTACTGGCGCGGTGAGGAATATGCCGGCATCGGCCCCGGCGCGCATGGCCGGCTCGACATCGACGGCGTCAGGCATGCGACCGCCACCGAGAAGCGTCCCGAGGCCTGGCTGATGCGGGTCGAGACCAACGGCCATGGTGTCGTCACCGACGATCTCCTCAACAGCGAAGAGCGCGCCGACGAATTCCTGCTGATGGGATTGCGTCTCGCCGAAGGCATCGACCCCGAGCGCTACAAAGCCCTCTCCGGTCGCCCGCTCGATCCGAAGCGCATCGCGCTCCTGCGCGAGGAAGGCGCGATCACGGTGGATGCGACGGGCCGGCTGCGCGTGACCAGCAGCGGTTTTCCGGTGCTGGATGCGGTGGTCGCGGATCTCGCGGCGTAGCGAGATGCCGTAGGGCGGGCAAAGGCGCACTTGCGCCGTGCCCACCTTCTCTCAGCAATTCGCATGAAGTTCGTGGGCACGCTTCGCTTTGCGCACCCTACGGCACCGTCGTCCTGAGCTACGCCCCAAAACTCTTCGGCGAGCCCGCGACCGCAACGCCGCCGCCGTTCGTCACTTTCATCACCGCAAGCCCGCGCTCATTGGTGCCATCCGCGCGGAAACGAAACAGGCCGTCGATGCCGGCGAAGCCGGACGGATTGGTCAGCACGTCGGGCGAGAAGCGCGTGGTGCCTTGCGTCCGCGCCAGCGCGGCGACCAGAGCGACCGCGTCATAGGCCAGCGTTGCGGTGCGAATCGGCTCCGCGCCGTATTTGGTGCGGTAGCGACCGGAGAAGGCGCGGAAGCCGGCCGGGTCGGGCGCGGCATAGAGGCCGCCTTGCAGGTTCGCATTCGCATAGACCCGCGGATTGTCCCACAGGCCGGTGCCGAGCAGCTGGATGTTGCGTAAGTTCGCGCCCGCCGCGGTCATCGCATCTGCGACCGTCACCACGGCATCGCCGTCATCGGCAATGAACAACGCATCCGCGCTGCCGAGCTGCTGCGCCACGGTGCGCGCCGGTGTGGCGCGATCGGCGCCGTATTTCTCGAAGGCGACGATGCGCCCGCCCCGGCGCGGCACGGCCGCCTTCACCGCGGCCTCGACGACATTGCCATAGGCATTGTCGGGCACCAGCACGGCGACGGAACGCTTTCCGATGCTGGCGGAATATTCGACGATGCGATTGACGTCGGACTCTGGCAGGAAGGAGAGCAGATAGACGCCGCGGCCGGCGATGCTGGAATCGGTCGAGAACGCGATCACCGAGATGCCGCGCGTGCGCGCGACCTGCGCCACCGCCGGCACCGATTGCGCGAACAGCGGTCCCAGAATGATCTCGGCGCCTTCGTCGACGGCCTGCTGCGCGGACGCCTGCGCGCCCTGCGGGCTGCCATTGTCGTCCTTGATCAGCAGCTGGATGTTCGGGTTCTGGAACTCGGCCAGCGCCATCTCGGCGGCGTTGCGCATGGATTGTGCGGCCAAGCCGGCATTGCCGGCGGCCGAGAGCGGCAGGATCACGGCGACCTTCACGCCGCCGGTGCCGGCGGTCGTCGCCTGTTGCGGGGGACCTGCGGGTTGAGCCGGCGGCGTCGAGCTCGAGAACGGGTTGGAGAACTGGCTCAGGCTCTGCTGCACGCCGGCGCAGGCCGACAGCAGGGGCGTGCCGAGCAACAGGCCGAGCGCGCTCCGGCGGGTCGCCCCTGACATCAGGGACCCCGGAACGGGAGATTTTGGATGACGCGGGCCCACCATTTCAGCTTCTCTTCTGACCCGCCGGCGCCGGCCAGTCACGACATTCTTTCCACGACACAAGCCGCGGATTCAGGCATATTGTCGGCAAATAGTTAACCGAAACAAAAGGATAATAGCCGCTTAACGCGGCCGCCTTGCTGTCCCGGCAGCTGTTTGCCCTCGCTCATTCAGCAACAAGGCGGCGTTTCGGTCGCGAATATGGCGTGAGAGCCCTCACTCCCCCTCGACGTGATCCTGGATCGATCACATTCCCGTCCGTTCCTCGCCCCTCACCTCGGCACGATCTTTTTCGGCGAGCCGGTTCCCAGCCCTGCGGATCGTGCCTAAGTTGCTTTCATTATGCGCGCAAAGCCGGCCCCGATAAATACGCCTGAAGCTCAAGACGCCGCCTCGCGCGGTTTCTCCATCGATGCCCATCGGCTTGCGGCGCCGAAGGCGGCACCGGGCCTCCATCTGGTCGCAACCCCGATCGGCAATCTCGGCGACATCACGCTGCGGGCGCTGCAGACCCTCGCTGGCGTCGATGTCATCGCCTGCGAGGATACCCGCATCACCCGGCGCCTGACCGAGCGCTACGCCATCGCCGCGCAGCTCAAGCAATATCACGAGCACAATGCGGAAGCCGCGCGTCCAAAAATCCTGGAGGCGCTGGGGCAGGGCGGCTCGATTGCACTGGTCTCCGACGCCGGCACGCCGTTGATCTCCGATCCCGGCTTCAAGCTGGTGCGCGAGGTCTGCGCCGCCGGCCATGCGGTGTATGCCCTGCCCGGCCCGTCCTCGGTGCTGGCGGCGCTGTCGGTCGCGGCACTGCCGACCGACCGCTTCTTTTTCGAAGGCTTTTTGCCGGCGAAGTCAGCCGCGCGAAAGGCGCGCTTGACCGAGCTCGCGCGCATCGATGCGACGCTGGTGATGTTCGAGTCCGGCAACCGCGTGCAGGACACGCTCGCAGAGCTCGCCGAGATCATGGGAGCGCGCGAGGCCGCGATCTGCCGCGAGCTGACCAAGCTGCACGAGGAGATTTCGCGCGCACCGTTGAGCCAGCTGGCGCGCGAGGCCGATACGCTGGAGACGCGCGGCGAGTTCGTGCTGGTGATCGCTCCGCCAGCGGCCGACGCCGAGATGCTGACATCGGATGCGCTGGACGATCTCCTGCGCGAACAGCTTGCCGCGCACAGCGTCAAGGACGCCGTGGCGCATGCGGTCGCGCTCTCGGGCCGGCCGCGCCGCGAAGTCTATGCCCGCGCGCTCGAGCTTGCCAAAGACTTAAGGGGCGGCGATGGCAAAGACTGAGGTCCCGGCGGAACCGAAGGTCGCCTCGCCCGAGCGCGTCGCCGCGTTTCACACCGGCATCTCCGCGGAGAGCCGCGCAGCGGCCTATCTGATGGCCAAGGGTTACCGCATCCTGGCCAAACGCTACCGCACCCCGCATGGCGAGATCGACATCGTGGCACGCCGCCGCAATCTGATCGCCTTCGTCGAGGTCAAGGCGCGGGCCACGCTGGATGACGCCGCCTTCGCCGTGACGCCGCGCCAGCAGCAGCGCATCATCGCCGCCGCGCAAGGCTGGCTCGTGGCGCATCCCGAGCATGCCGAATTCGAATTGCGATTCGACGCCATGCTGATTGCGCCGCGCTCACTTCCGCGCCATGTGTTGGCGGCATTCGACGCCTCGACCTGAAAGGCAGACCATGAAACTGAACGTCGCCGTCCAGATGGACCCCATCGCCCGCATCAACATCAAGGGCGATTCCACCTTTGCGCTGCTTCTGGAGGCGCAGAAGCGCGGCCACGGCCTGTCCTATTATACGCCCGACAAGCTCTCGATGGTCGGCGAGGAGATCGTGGCGCCGGTTCAGCTCCTGACCGTGCGCGACGAGTCCGGCGACCATTTCACGCTCGGCGAACCCAGGCGCGAGGCGCTGAACGGCTTCGACGTGGTGCTGCTGCGCCAGGACCCGCCGTTCGACCTCGCCTACATCACCTCGACGCATCTTCTGGAGCGCATCCATCCGAAGACGCTGGTGGTCAACGATCCCGCCTCGGTGCGCAACGCGCCGGAAAAACTGTTCGTAATGAATTTTCCGCAGTTGATGCCGCCGACCCTGATCTCGCGCGACTTAGATGAGATCAACGCGTTCCGCGACAAGCACGGCGCCGTCGTCATGAAGCCGCTGCACGGCCATGGCGGCGCGGCGGTATTCCGCGTGATGCCGCAGGACATGAATTTCGGCTCGCTGTTCGACATGTTCTCGGTGACGTTCCGGGAGCCCTGGGTGATCCAGCAATTCATCCCCGAGGTGAAGCACGGCGACAAGCGCATCATCCTGGTCAACGGCGAGTTCGCTGGCGCAGTGAACCGCGTGCCGGCCACCGACGACCTCCGTTCCAACATGGTGCGCGGCGGCGCGGCGCAGGAGACCGAGCTCACCCCGCGCGAGCGCGAGATCTGCGCCACCGTCGGCCCGGCGCTGCGCGAGAAGGGCCTGCTGTTCGTCGGCATCGACGTCATCAACGGCAATCTCACCGAGATCAACGTGACCTCGCCGACCGGCATCCGCGCGATCGCGCGGCTTGGCGGGCCGGATGTGGCGGCGAAGGTGTGGGACGTGATCGAGCAGAAGCGGGCGAAGTAGCACTCTGCAATGATGACGTTGGGGAGCGCGCGAACTCTCCTCAACGTCGTCCCGGCGAACGCCGGGACCCATACTGCGGAATCTATCCGGGGAGCTTGGTCGCGGTACCGGGCGCTCAATCTTCGTCAAACTGCTCCCTGGGGTTATGGGTTCCGGCGTTCGCCGGGACGACACCGATGTTGTGGAGCGCTGCTGCGATCCCATTGGCATGATCGCACCCACCCACCACTAACCACCCATTCACCATGACGCCGCGCATGTCATTCGAACGGACGCTCCGTACTGCGTGAATCTACGGGGCCGCTGGCCGACCGGATAACGCCGCGTTCACCATCTGCCGAAAACCAGCATCGTGGCCGGCCATCGCATTCGGCCTCGCAACACCCCTTATACTTTTACTCCCTACTCATCGACGCGGGGGAACACGCCAGGTGCGGTTCGAGTGCCCCGCGTATGAGTAAAAGCGTATGAATACCGCACGCATTGTCGTTCTCGTCATCGCGCTGGGCGCCGGCGGCGTCGCGGCGTATCTGGCGAGCGGCTTCGACAACAAGCCCGCAACCGTTCTGCCCGCCGCCGAGAAGCTGCCGACCGTCGAGGTCCTCGTCGCCAAGTCCGACATCGGGCTCGGCCAGGCCGTGAAGCCCGAGGACCTGCAATGGCAGGCCTGGCCGGCAGCGACCGCGAGCAGCGCCTTCATCCGCCGCGACAGCAGGCCCGAGGCGCAAACCCAGATCGCCGGCTCGATCGCCCGCGTCCCGCTGATGCAGGGTGAGCCGATCCGCGAGCAGAAGCTGGTCAAGGCCGACGGCTCCGGATTCATGGCCGCGATCCTGCCCGCCGGGATGCGCGCCGTTTCCACCGAGATCTCAGCCGAGACCGCCGCTGGCGGCTTCATCCTTCCGAATGACCGCGTCGACATCGTCCTGACCCGCCGCCTGAAGAACCCCGACGGCGCCAACAACAACGGTCCGACCGGCGGCAACGATCTCGTCCTGTCCGAGGTCATCCTGACCAATATCCGCGTGCTCGCGATCGACCAGGCGCCGAAGGAGAAGGACGGCCAGAACGCCGTCGTCGGCAAGACCGTCACGCTTGAGCTCCGGCCCGACCAGGTCGCAGTGCTCGCAGCCGCGCGTCAGGGCGGCACGCTCCAGCTCGCGCTGCGGAGCATCGTCGATGCCAACGCAGTGGACGGCACGCCTGAGGACCAGGGGATCAAGCGTGCGGGCGGCGTGAACGTAATCCGTTACGGGGTGCAGGCACGGCAATTGACGTCACAGAAGTGATGATGGGGATAGCATGAACTACGGGGATGATCGGACGGGCGTGCGCCCTCGGGGGAAGCGCACGCGCTCGTTCTGGACGGGGACGATGCTGATGCTGGGGCTGCTCGCAGCCCCCGACCTGGTCAGCGCGACGGATGCGCCGGTCGGCGACCAGGCGCCGATGCAGGCACCGGATTTCGGCGTGTCGTCGGTCGCGACCATCGCACCGGCGAAGACGCGTTTTCTCTCGCTTGGCGTCGGCAAGTCCGTCGTCATCGACCTGCCTCGGGAGGTCAAGGACGTGCTGGTGGCCGATCCCAAGATCGCCAATGCAGTGATCCGCTCGGCCCAGCGCGCCTATATCATCGGCGGTCAGGTCGGCCAGACCAACGTCGTGTTCTTCACCGCCGACGGCCAGCAGGTCGCCTCCTATGACATCGCAGTGAAGCGCGACCTCAACGGCATGCGCGCGGCCCTGCGCCAGTCGCTGCCGGGCGTCCAGATCGAAGGCGTCGGCGACAGCGTGATGCTGACCGGATCGGTGTCGAGCCCGGTCGAGGCCCAGCAGGCCGGCGAGGTCGCCGCAAAGCTGGTCGGCGGCTCGGACAAGGTCGTCAACAGCATCGTCGTGCGCGGCCGTGACCAGGTGATGCTCAAGGTCGTCGTCGGCGAAGTGCGCCGCGACATCGTCAAGCAGCTCGGCGTCGATCTCAGCGCCAGCCTGAACGCCGGCACCGCGGTGGTGAATTTCAACAATTCCAACCCGTTCTCGGTCTCGGGCGGACCGATCGTCGGCAGCAACGGGCTCGGCGTTGCCGGCCTCGCCAAGGGCGTCGCCACCGTCAGCGCCACCATGCGCGCAATGGAAAGCGCCGGCGTCATGCGCACGCTCGCCGAACCGAGCCTGACCGCGATCTCCGGCGAATCCGCCACCTTCATTGCCGGCGGCGAATTCCCGATTCCGGCAGGCTATTCCTGCGATCCGGTCACCCACGTCTGCACCACCCAGGTCACCTACAAGAAGTTCGGCATCTCCCTGAACTTCACCCCGGTCGTGCTCAGCGAAGGCCGCATCAGCCTGCGCGTGATGACCGAGGTCTCGGAGCTGTCGAATACGAATTCGATCACGTTGACGCAGGCGGTGTCCTCGACCTCGAGCAACTCGATCACCATCCCCTCGATCCAGACTCGCCGCGCCGAGACGACGCTGGAGATTCCCTCCGGCGGCTCGATGGCGATGGCCGGCCTGATCCAGCAACAGACCAAGCAGGCGATCAACGGCCTGCCCGGCGTCGACCAGGTGCCTATCATCGGCGCGCTGTTCCGCAGCCAGGACTTCGTCAACAACGAGACCGAGCTGATGGTGATCGTGACGCCCTATGTGGTGCGCGCGGTTGCCCAGAAGGAATTGGCGCGGCCCGACGACGGCTTCGCCCCGGCCTCGGACGCGCAGACCGCGCTGCTCGGCCGTATGAACCGCCTCTATGGCATCGCGCGTCGCGTCGATCCGATCGCCGGCGCGCCCGGCGATTTCGGCTTCATCATCGACTGAGACGAACGGACGGCTGGAGAACGGGGCGGGATTTGGGGCAAGAGGGGATGAAGCGATGACGAAGACGACAGCCGATCGACGTCGCAATCTGGGCGTCGCGCTGGCACTGACGGGACTCTCCCTCATGCTGGGCGCCTGCAACACCACCGGCGAGATCGTCACCCAGACGGTGCCGACCGACTATCGCCAGCGCCACCCGATCGCGGTGCAGGAAGGCAAGAAGTCGATCGTGATCTTCGTCGGCAAGGCGAGGGGTGGCCTGTCGGCCGCGCAGCATTCGGACGTCGCGGGCATCGCCCGGGACTGGGTGCGAGAAGGCACCGGCTCCGTCGTCGTCGACGTTCCCGTCGACAGCGCGAATTCGCGCGCGGCGGCTGCGACCTATCGGGAAATCCGTTCCGTGCTCGCATCCAGTGGCGTGCCGTCGCGTGCCATCGTCCAGCACCCCTATCGCCCTGAGGATCCCGGGCTGCTGCCCACCATCCGCCTGAGCTATTCGAAGATCGCCGCGGTCGCCGGCCCTTGCGGGCTGTGGCCGGAAGACCTGGGTCCTAACATCCTCGATCCCGGCTACAACGAGAATCGGCCCTACTTCAATCTGGGCTGCGCCAGCCAGCGTAATCTCGCCGCGATGATCGACAATCCGGCCGACCTGGAGCAGCCGCGATCCGAGACGCCGGCCTATACCGCGCGGCGCGACATCGCCTTTGATCGCTATCGCAAGGGCACTGCGATCTCGACTCCCAATTCCGAGGCCGACAAGGCCAAGCTCAGCGACACAGGCAAATGACGGGCATTCACGACGAAGAAGCGGACGATCCGCAGCACCCCGAGGAACACATTGCGCCGGTTCCCCGCATCTCGGTGCAGGCTTTTTGCGAGACCGATAAGACGCTCGCCGCGGTGACCGCGGCAGGGCAGGACCGCCGGCTCGCCAAGGCGCACCTCACCGCCAAGGACGGTGGCCTTGCCGCGGCGATCGAAGTCTATGAATCGATGCCGACGCCGAACGTGATCGTGATCGAATCCGACGGTACGCGCGACATTCTCGAGGGACTGGACGACCTCGCCGGCGTCTGCGACCCCGGCACCCGCGTGGTCGTGATCGGCAATCCCAACGACACCGCGCCCTATCGCGAGCTGGTGCGCCGCGGCGTCAACGATTACGTGGTGGGACCGGTCGAAACCCTCGACGTCGTCCGCTCGATCTGCAGCCTGTTCTCGGCCTCCGAGGCCATCATCACCGGCCGCGTCATCGCGGTGGTCGGCGCCAAGGGCGGCGTCGGCGCCTCCACGGTCGCACACAATGTGGCCTGGACCATCGCGCGTGACCTCGCGCTCGATTCCGTCGTGATCGACCTCGACCTCGCCTTCGGCACCGCGGGCCTCGACTACAACCAGGACCCCGTGCAGGGCATCGCCAACGCGGTGCTGTCGCAGGACCGGCCGGACACGGCGCTGATGGAGCGCCTGCTCTCCAAATGCACCGAGCGCCTCAGCCTGCTCGCGGCGCCTGCCACCCTCGACCGCGTCTATGATTTCGGCGCCGAAGCTTTCGACGCCGTGTTCGACACGCTGCGCATGACCACGCCCTGCATCGTGCTCGACGTTCCCCACCAATGGTCCGGCTGGACGCGGCGCGCACTGGTGAACGCCGACGACATCGTCATCGTGGCCGAGCCCGATCTCGCCAATTTGCGCAACACCAAGAACATGCTGAGCGTGCTGAAGGCGGCGCGGCCGAACGATCGGCCGCCGTTGTACTGCCTCAACCAGGTCGGCATGCACAAGCGCGCGGAGATCGAGGTCAAGGCGTTCGCCAAGACCATGGAAAGCCAGCCGATCGCGGTGATCCCGTTCGATTCGAAACTGTTCTCCACCGCGGCCAATAACGGCCAGATGATCGCGGAGGTCTCCAAGAGTCACCGCACCACCGAGCTGTTCCAGAACATGGCGAACCGCCTTGCCGGACGCGGCGAGGTGAAGAAGCCGAAGCGCTCGCTGCTCGGACCGCTGCTGAAGAAGCTGAAGGGCAAGTCAAGCCGCAACTCGGCGCCGCATCGCAAGGCGTCGTAAGCGTACACCAAAAGGGGCGGATTACTTGTCCGCCCGCTGCTGCTTCTTCGCCAGCAGCTGCCGCAGCGCCGCGACCTTGGCCGCGGCCTGGTCCGGCGGCAAATCTGCCTTCACGAGGATTTCGGCCTCGGCCTCGCGGCCCTGCAATCCCAGCACGAGCGCGAGATTGGCCCGGACCCGCGCATCGTTCTGATTGCGCTGATAAGCGCGGCCGAGCACCTGTTCGGCCTTCGGCAAATTGTTTTGCAGCATATAGGACAGGCCGAGATTGGACAGCACGGTCGGCTCGTCCGGCACGATCTTCAACGCCGCGGCATAATATTGCTGCGCCTCCTCGTTGCGGCCAAGCTGATCGAGCGCCGCACCCTGCGCCGACAGGATGCGCCAGTCCGGATCCTCGGGCGTATGCGCGCGGCTGAGGACGTCGAAGGCCTGCTGGAAATTGCCGCTGTCGGCAAGCGCGCGGCCATAGCCGGCGAGCAGCGCCTTGTTGCTGGGATGGGCGAGCACCGCCTGCTCCATGACCGCAACCGCCTGCGCGCGCTGGCCGGACTCGCGCAGCGCCTTGCCGTAGGCAAGCGCAATGTTGGGATCACTGGGCTTGGCGCGATAGCGCTCGCGCAACGCATCCATTTCCGGCTTGGCATCGGCCTTGACGGCCGTTTCCGATCTGACACCGAGCGCGCCGGTCACATCCTCGATGCCGGCGGTCTGGCAGCCACCCAAGGCGAGCACCAGGAGTGCGGGAAGCAGCAATCTCGCCGGGGGAGAGGCGAGGGACGAACGCTTGGACATACTCTGATCACTCGGCAACTGATCAGAGATGCTTACCGATTAACGCTAAATTCCCGTTAAGGACGCGGCTTGGGAGATCTCAAAGCATGATCCGGAAAAGTGCGCAGCGGTTTTCCGAAAAGACCTTGCTTGAACAACAACCTAAAGCGCGATGCGATTCATCCTCATCGCGTCGCGCTTTAGTCGGTGAACTCGGCACCGAATTCGCAGCCGATGCGCCAGCGCAGGCGGCACTGGCGGGAATAATCGGGTGCGAAGATGATGGTGAATTGCGGCGGCACTTCCAGGAATTCCGCCACCACTTTCACGCCGCCATCCGAAATATCGGTGATCGTGCAGTCCCGCGGCAGCGAGCCCGCGCCAAAATGGATCTTGGCGAGCCGGCTGCATACCCGACGTTCGCTTCTCCGGCGATTTGCAAGCATTTGAATTGTTCACCCGTTAGACCACGGCCCATCCCGCAGCCTTAGGAGTAGCGGACATTCGTTGGAATGTGCTGAGGACAGAAGCCGGCATTCGAGGCTTAGTGTCGGCATGTCGTTTACGACTGGTTAGGGCTGCTCCCCGCCCCAGATCGTTCCCGTATTGTTCTTGCGGAAACCGCCCGCCTCTGCTACCCCTAATTGTGCGAGAGGGGCAGGCTGGTTTGAGCATGGTTCAGCGGGTTTCCACCGTCGCCTTTGAGGGGATCGAGGCCCGTGCGGTCGACGTGCAGGTGCAGGTCGCGCCGGGCCTGCCGGCCTTCGCGATCGTCGGCCTGCCGGACAAGGCGGTGTCGGAGGCGCGCGAGCGGGTGCGCTCGGCGCTGATCGCCTCGGGGCTGGCACTGCCGGCGCGGCGGATCATCGTCAATCTGGCGCCGGCCGACCTGCCGAAGGAAGGCAGTCATTACGACCTGCCGATCGCACTCGGCCTGATGGCGGCGATCGGCGCGATCCCGCCGGATGCGCTGACCGGCTTCACCGTGCTCGGCGAGCTCGGCCTCGACGGCTCGATCGCGCCCGTGGCCGGCGTTCTTCCCGCCGCGTTCGGCGCCAATATGCGCGAGGAAGGGCTGATCTGCCCGGTCTCGTGCGGTTCTGAAGCGGCGTGGGCGAGCCCGGACATCCAGATCATCGCGGCAAGCTCGCTAATCCAGATCGCCAACCACTTCAAGGGCACGCAGGTGCTGTCGCGGCCATCACCGAAGGTGCATGAGCCCGCGGCCTCGACGCTCGACCTGCGCGACATCAAGGGCCAGGAAAGCGCCAAGCGCGCGCTGGAGATCGCCGCCGCCGGTGGGCATCATCTGCTCATGATCGGCGCGCCCGGCGCCGGCAAGTCGATGCTGGCGGCGCGCCTGCCCTCGATCCTGCCGCCGCTGTCACCGAGCGAACTGCTCGAGGTCTCGATGATCGCCTCCGTCGCCGGCGAGATCGAGGGCGGCGCGCTGACCGCGCGGCGGCCGTTCCGCTCGCCGCATCATTCCGCCAGCATGGCCGCGCTCACCGGCGGCGGCATGCGCGCAAAGCCCGGCGAGATCTCGCTGGCGCATCAGGGCGTGCTGTTCCTCGACGAATTGCCGGAGTTCGATCCGCGCGTGCTGGATTCACTGCGGCAGCCGCTGGAGAACGGCGAAGTCGCGGTGTCGCGCGCCAATCACCGCGTCACCTACCCTGCCCGCTTCATGCTGGTCGCGGCGATGAATCCGTGCCGCTGCGGCAACGCGTTCGAGCCGGGCTATGCCTGCAAGCGCGGCCGCGTCGACCGCTGCACCGGCGACTATCAGGCGCGCATCTCCGGCCCGCTGATGGACCGCATCGACCTGCGCATCGAAGTGCCGGCCGTGACCGCGGCGGATCTGATCCTGCCACCGCCGGCGGAAGGCTCCGCCGAGGTCGCCGCCCGCGTGGCCGCGGCGCGCGACATTCAGCTCGCGCGTTATGCCGATGCCGGCCTGCCCAAGGTTCGGACCAATGCCGAGGCCCCAGCCTCCGTGCTGGAGGAGATCGCAAAGCCGGACGCGCAGGGCCAGAAGCTGCTGCGCGACGCCGCCGAGACCATGCGGCTGTCGGCGCGCGGCTATCACCGCGTGCTGCGGGTGGCGCGCACGCTGGCCGACCTCGATCGCGCCGACAAGATCGGCCGGCTGCATCTCGCCGAAGCCTTGTCCTACCGCGCACTCGCGGAGGATGTGCGGCAGATGGCTTGATCATTCCGCGCATCAACCCGGTGGTAACGAGTTTCCTTTACGCTCTGCAAACCATAAGGCCCGCTAAGTTTCGATTACGAGTTCCCGGGGCCCCGGCGAGTAGAGTGTCATGTTGCGTTTCAAGATCCTGACCTCGGTTGTTCCCTTGTTGGCGGCTGCGGTGTTCGCCCGCGCGGAGATCGGTTCGGTCTCGCATCCCTGCATCGCCCTCGGCGAAACCTCGGTCGAGCTCACCTCCCTGTTCTGGACGGCCGCCGTCCATGTCGCCTTCACCGAAGATCCCGCCCGGGCCACAGTGCGGGTTCAGACCACCGACGATGCCGATACTGCGGACTTCGCCGTGGTCGACGACGGTCTCGGTTCCGAGCCGGATTCCTGTCAGGCCAATCCCTCGACGCGCCTGGTCTCGATTGCCGCTCAGCCCGTCGATGGCGGCCAGGTGATCTATCTCTCCACCGAAGGGCCGGCGGATTACCGCATCTATGTGCGCTCGAAGTCGTTCTCGCAGCGCGAGGCCGCGGCGCTGATCGTCGGCGCCCATGGTGGCCATCGCCCGCTCCCGCTCCAGGCCGCCTCGCTCTGAAGCGTTAACACCTCGTCAACCCTGTTTGGAGGCAGCGCCAAAGCCTCAAGCTGTTCGCAAGGTCGGCGCGACATCGTCGCAGACGGCGGGTGGCGGGATTCGAAAAAGAGTCGGGGTCGGTGCGATGGGTCGGACGTTCCGGATCAAGGTGCGCATGCGCCGTTTCAGGCGACAGCATCCTCGCATCGCCTTCGCGATCCGCTCTTTCATGATCTTCTCGGCGACGTTCGGCGGCGCCTATGGTTTCGTGTCCGGCAGCCGGTCCGAAAGCTCCGGCTACGATCCCCACACCTTTGCGATCGGCGCGAGCTTCCTGTTCGCGCTCGCCTGCCTCGGCCTTGCGACGCTGAGCATGCGCCTGCGTTTCGTGAACAAGCGGCTGCGCACCCTCGCCGCCCACAACGAGGCGCTGATCGACCGCAATTGGGAGCTGAAGGAAGCGGAAGAACGCGCCCGCAGCCTATTCGAGCAACAGGGCGACCTCATCGTGCTGCGCGCTACCGATGGCCGCATCACCTTTGCCAACGAAGCCTATTGCGCGCTCGCAGGACAGACGCGCAGCGCGCTGGTCGGCACGCGTTTCGATTTCGACCTGCTGGAGCAGGGCGACAGCGCCCGCGAGAGCAGCGGCACACGCATCCACGACCAGAAGATCGCAACCCCGCTCGGCGCGCGCTGGATCGCCTGGCGCGAAGGCTATGTCCGCCTCGATGCCGGACAGCCCGCCGAATTGCAGAGCGTGGGGCGCGACGTCACCGACCGCACCGAGACCGAACGCGCTCTGTCCGACGCGCGCGACCAGGCCGACGCTGCCAACCGCGCCAAATCGCGCTTCCTCGCGATGGCTTCGCACGAAATCCGCACGCCGCTGAACGGCATCATCGGCATGGGCGGCCTCCTGCTCGACACCAATCTGACTCCGGAGCAGGGGACGTACGCCAAAGCGGTGAAAACCTCGGGCGAAGCCTTGATGGCGCTGATCGAGGAACTGCTCGACTATTCCAAGATCGAGGCCGGCAAGCTTGATCTGGAGCAGCGTCCCTTCGCGCTCTCGACCCTGGTCGAGGAGATCACCGAGTTGCTCGCGCCCCGCGCGCAGGCCAAGACGCTGGAGATCGCCGCCTATGTCGACGAGCGCCTGCCGCTGGAGGTGGTCGGCGATGCCGCGCGGCTGCGCCAGGTGCTGCTCAATCTCGCCGGCAACGCCATCAAGTTCACCGGGAGCGGTGGCGTCGCGCTGATCGTCGAGCCCGGTATCTGGCCGAACGAGATCAGCTTCCTGGTCCGCGACTCCGGTATCGGCATTGCGCCGGAGGCGCAGCAGCGCATCTTCCGCGAATTCGAGCAGGCCGACGAGCGCGTCGCCCGCACTTATGGCGGCACCGGGCTTGGCCTTGCCATCAGCGAACGCATCGTCAAGCGCATGGGCGGCCGGATCACG
Organism: Bradyrhizobium sp. CIR48; assembly: GCF_014198315.1. NCBI lineage: Bacteria > Pseudomonadati > Pseudomonadota > Alphaproteobacteria > Hyphomicrobiales > Nitrobacteraceae > Bradyrhizobium > Bradyrhizobium sp. CIR48. The sequence goes on along the minus strand of NZ_JACIHG010000009.1, from coordinate 67,329 downwards.
CTCGCAAGCGAGCCGGGCAAAGGCTCGACCTTCGAGATCGCGGTGCCGCTTCCGCCCTCGCAAGCCAGTGCGGGACAGACGGCCTTTCCGAGCCCCGACCTCACCGGCAAGTCGATGCTCCTCGTCGCCGACGGCATCGAGGCCTCGCTGATCGCGCGGCGCCTCGAGCGCTGGGGTGGCCAGACCTGCATGGTTGCGGATGCCGCGGTCGCCGAAGCGCTGCTGCCGGAACGCTCATGGCACGCGGTGCTGATCGATCGTGGGATCGGCCCTGCCGCGGCCGACCAGCTGGGCGAACTGGCCCGCGCGCATGCGCTGCAGCGCCTCGTGCTGCTGACCTCCAGCTCGCGCCACGAAAAGCTGTCGCCGGCCTTCACCGGTTTTCTGGTGAAGCCGCTTCGGGCGGCCTCGCTTGCCGCGCGCCTTGCGATGACGCCGGAGGTGGCCTCGCCCGATCTGGCGCCGGAACCGCCGGTGGAAGCTGCCGGCGCGACACCGGCCAAGGGAGCGACCAAAGGCCTGTCGATCCTCGTCGCCGAGGACAACGAGATCAACGCGCTGTTGATGCGCTCGCTGCTGACGAAGCTCGGCCATCGCGTCGTCATCGCCGTCCACGGCGAGGCCGCGCTGGAGTCCTGGCTCGCCGCTTCATCGGCGGGCACGCCCTATGATCTCGTGCTGATGGACATCCAGATGCCGCAGCTCGACGGCATCGAGGCGACGAAGCGCATCCGCGCGCATGAGGCCGCGACCGGCGGCCACCACACGCCGATCCTCGCGCTCACCGCCAATACGCTGGTGGAGGACCGCTATGCCTGCTTCGAGGCGGGCATGAACGGATTCCTGATCAAGCCGCTCGATCGCGACAAGCTGGACGAAGCGCTGGCAGGGCTGGCGGCGTCACGGCGGCTGGCTGTCTGATCCGAAAACATCACGGGAACTTCGTCCCGTCAGCAATCGATAATTGAAATCGACCGCGTTGCGCGCCACCATCCTCCGGGGGCCTTTGCAGGAGGGTTTCGCGCATGACCGTGCTTTGCCGCCTCGTATTCATTGTTCTTCTCGCTGGATTTTCCCGACACGCCGCGGCCGATACGCCGGAGCTCATCGCCTCGCTCAAGCAAGGCGGCTACGTGCTGATCTTTCGGCACACCGCCACCGACGACAGTCAAAAGGACGTCTACCCCTTCAAGTTCGACGACATGAGCGCCCAGCGTCAGCTCAGCGAAAAGGGCAGGGACATGGCGCGCCAGATCGGGGCAGCGATCAAGGACCTCGAGATTCCGATCGGCGATGTCTACACCAGCCGACTCAACCGTGCGATCGAGGCCGGCAAGCTGATCTCCGGCCGCGAGGTCAAGCCGGTCGACGCGTTGACGGACAGCAGCAGCGCCAGCGCATCGGGAATGGCAAACCCGACCGGCGCCAATGCAAAGGCCGGACAGGCGGTGCGCCAGCTCGTCGACGCGCCGCCGAAAGCTGGTACCAACAATTTCCTGGTCACCCACAAGACGAACGTCGCCGATGCCTTTGGCAAGGAGGCCGGTGACGTCGGGGAAGGCGAGGCTTTCGTTTACAAGGCCGGCAGCGCCGGCCCCGCCACCTTTGCCGGACGCATCAAGCCTGCGGATTGGAGCGCCAAAGCCGGCAAGTGAAGCGCCCGCCTTCGACCCTGTTCGCTGGTGTGATGGAGGGGCCGGATTTCCCCGGCCTCGACGAGCCGGCTCACGTGGAGGGTATCCGGCCAAAGTCTCGGCAACTGAGATTTGCCGAGACATTGCCGAAACGCCGCGGACAGATTGACCTTGTCCGACTTGCCCCCGCACGATCGTCTTGTGATACCCACGTCTTGCGAGTTCCGACTGAAAGGCTGGCGAACACGTGAGAACATCGGAAGACCGCTCATTTCTAGTATTGCTTGCCGCAATCACGGTCGCGTTTGGCTGGGTGCTTTGGCCTTTCTCCGGAGCATTGCTGTGGGCCACGCTGCTGGCCATCATCTTCGCCCCGCTCTATCGACGCTTCCTGGAAACCCTGCCGGGAAAGCGTAACCTTGTCGCATTCTCCACCGTCGTCGTCGTGGTGGTGATCGTCTTGATCCCTGTCGCGATCGTCATCGCCTCGCTCATCGACCAGGGAGGGGAGCTGTATCAGCGGGTTCAGTCGGGGGAGATCAGTTTTGCTCATCCGCTTCAGCAGCTGAAATCCGCACTGCCCGACTGGGCTGCTCCCATGGCGGATCGCCTCGCCAGCATCGATTTTTCGGCCCTGAAGGAACGCCTGTCGGGTCTGCTCGTCCCGGCCGGCCAGCAGCTGGCCGGGCACGCGATCAACATCGGTCAGTTGACCCTCGAATTCGTCGCAAGCTTGCTCGTGATGTTGTACCTGCTGTTCTTTCTGCTGCGCGACGGTGACGAGCTGAACGCACGCATCCGCGACGCCCTGCCGCTGCGTGCGAGCCACAGCGCCGAGATTCTGACTGCGTTCACCCTGGCTGTTCGCGGGACGATCAAGGGAATTATCCTCGTTGCCCTGATTCAGGGCGCGCTTGGCGGGGTGATCTTCTGGTTGCTCGGACTGACCGCACCGCTCCTGGCCGGCGCGCTGATGGCGCTGCTCTCGCTTCTGCCCGTGCTCGGCTCCGCGCTGGTGTGGTTTCCGGCCGGGCTCTATCTGCTCGTGGCAGGCTCAGTCACGAAGGGAATCATCCTGCTCGCTTTTGGCACCTTCGTGATTGGCCTTGCGGACAACTTTCTTCGCCCCATCCTGGTCGGGCAGTCGATCCGGATGCCAAGCTACATTGTGTTGCTCGCCACCCTGGGCGGCCTTGCGGCTTTCGGTGCAAACGGCTTCGTCATCGGCCCACTCGTCGCGGCCATGTTCCTGACGGCCTGGCAGGTCTACGTCCGCTCGAAAGAGCAACAGGAAGCCCGGAAATGACCTGCTACGCGGCGTAAGCGATGAAGCGCGGCGCGGAGAGCTTGTCGGGCGGCCCCGGAGTGTTCTGGAAGACGGTGTCCGTTTTTGCCGCCCGCTTGCAATGCGGGCATACGAAGAGATGCGCGATCACCGGAACCGGCTCGTCCGCGAGCAGTTCCGAGCGGAACCACCTCATCTCGACATGGCAATCCGGACAGGTCGGTGCTTCGAGTTGTTCCGCAGCACTTCTGAGACGATCAACCATCGAGACCTCGCGTTTTCCAAGGTCTTAGCCCAATACCTCTCGTCGGTCTGCAACAAAAGACACCGCTGCACGAACGCGCAGGATCCGCCGACCGCCGCGATTACAAACGCCTGAGCGCCACGCTCTCCACGGTGTGGTCGGCGCCCTTCTTCAGGATCAGCGTCGCGCGAGGGCGGGTCGGCAGGATATTGTCCTCGAGATTGGCGAGGTTGGTGCGTTCCCAGATCGCGATCGCGGTGGCAGTGGCTTCCTCGTCCGACAACAGCGCATAGCGGTTGAAGTAGGACTTCGGATTGGTGAATGCGGTGTCGCGCAGCGCCAGGAAGCGCTTGATGTACCATTGCCGCAGCGCGGCTTCGTCGGCGTCGATATAGACCGAGAAATCGAAGAAGTCGGAGACCACGGGCACCGCCTTGCCGTCGCGCGGCAGCTTGCCGGTCTGCAGCACGTTGACGCCCTCGACGATCAGGATGTCGGGCTGGTCGATCTCGGCCCACTGGTTCGGCACGATGTCGTAGGTCAGATGCGAGTAGACCGGCGCACGCACATGGCGGCGGCCGGACTTGATGTCGGACAGGAAGCTGAGCAGCAGCGGCAGGTCGTAGCTTTCCGGAAAGCCCTTCTTCTGCATGATGCCCTGCCGGTCGAGCACGGCGTTCGGATAGAGGAATCCGTCGGTGGTGATGAGTTCGACCTTCGGACGCGGCGACCAGCGCGCCAGCAGGGCCTGGAGCACGCGGGCCGTGGTGGATTTTCCGACCGCGACCGAGCCGGCGACGCCGATGATGTAGGGCACCTTGCGGTCGCGGATGTTGAGGAACTGGCGCTCCGCATAATACAGGCGCTGCATCGCATCGACATAGATCGAGAGCAGGCGTGACAACGGAAGATAAATATCCTCGACTTCCTTGAGATCGAGGCGATCGTGCAGCGAGCGCAGCCGGTCGAACTCGCCCGGCTCCAGCGTCATCGGCGTATCGTCGCGCAGACGTGCCCACTCCTCACGCGAATAGATGCGGTACGGATTATACTGCTGCTCGGGTGCGCGGATATCCATAACGCGACCTTTCCGTTGCGGCTTATACTAGCCCTTACGCGACGCTTTCTCTTCCAACCCTGACATATTCGTCCGCTTGTCGAGCGCCGCTTCCACCTCTTCCAGCTTTACGCCGCGGGCCTTGAGCAAGACAAGGAAGTGATAGAGCAGGTCTGCGCTCTCCGCGATCAGATGCGCGCGATCGTTTTCGACTGCTGCGATTACGGTTTCGACTGCTTCCTCACCGAACTTCTTGGCGCAATGCTCGGCGCCCTTGTCGAGGAGCTTGCGGGTATAGGACGCTTCGCCGCCCGCCGCCGCGCGGGCGTCGATGGTCTCGGCCAGATCGTGGATCGTGAAACGCGGCATCGGAATTACTCGGAAACACGCTTGGCAACACACTTGGCCACGGAGGCCATTCCCCGCTACCTCATGTAGCACTTTTATGAACGGGAGTCGTCATGCATCGAGGCGCATGGCCAGTCCGCGCCGGGCCATGTGCTCCTTGGCTTCGCGGATGGTGAATTCCCCGAAATGGAAGATCGAGGCGGCCAGCACGGCCGTGGCGTGGCCGTCGCGGATACCGTCAACGAGATGGTCGAGATTGCCGACGCCGCCCGAGGCGATCACGGGGACGGCAACGCTGTCGGCGATCGCCCGGGTCAGCGGGATGTCGAATCCCTGCCTCGTGCCGTCGCGGTCCATCGACGTCAGCAGAATTTCACCGGCACCGAGCGAGACCACTTCCTGGGCATATTCGATCGCGTCGATGCCGGTCGAGTTGCGCCCGCCATGGGTGAAGATCTCCCAGCGGTCGCCGCCGGGGCGCTTGACGCGCTTGGCATCGATCGCAACTACCACGCATTGCTCGCCGAATTTTTCGGCCGCTTCCTTGACGAACTCGCGCCGGGATACAGCGGCGCTGTTGATCGAGACCTTGTCCGCACCGGCGCGCAGCAGCGTCTTGATGTCGTTGACCTCACGCACGCCGCCGCCGACGGTCACGGGCATGAAGCAGGCCTCCGCCGTGCGCCGTACCACGTCCAGCATGATGCCGCGGTTCTCATGGGTCGCGGTGATGTCGAGGAAAGTGAGCTCGTCAGCGCCGGCGGCGTCATAGGCGATGGCGGCTTCGACGGGGTCGCCGGCATCTCTGAGATCGACGAAGTTGACGCCCTTGACGACGCGGCCGTCCTTGACGTCGAGGCAGGGGATCACGCGCACCTTGAACATGTGTCAGCTCCTGCGCGCGTCGCGGATCAAGGTGAGGGCCGCAGCTGGATCGAGCCGGCCGTCATAGAGCGCCCGGCCGGCAATCGCGCCAGCGAGCTTCCTGGCGCGCGGCGTCAGCATGGCTTTCACATCTTCGATCGAGGCGAGGCCGCCGGAGGCGATCACGGGAATCGAGATGGCGTCGGCCAGCGCAATGGTCGCATCGAGGTTCAGGCCCTTGAGCAGGCCGTCACGCGCGATGTCGGTGAAGATGATGGCGGCAACGCCGGCATCCTCGAAGCGCTTTGCGATCTCCAGCACGGTCACTTGCGAGGTTTCGGCCCAGCCTTCGACCGCGACCTTGCCGTCGCGGGCGTCGAGCCCGACCGCAACACGGCCGGGAAATTTCTTCGCGGCAGCCTTTACCAGCTCCGGATCGCGCACCGCGGCGGTGCCGATAATGACGCGGGTGATGCCCTTGTCGAGCCAGGCTTCGACGGTGGCGAGATCGCGAATGCCGCCGCCAAGCTGCACCGGAATCTTGATCGTCTTCAGCATCGCCTCGACGGCCTCGGCATTCACCGGCTTGCCGGCGAAGGCACCGTCGAGGTCGACGACGTGGAGATACTCAAAGCCCTGCTCGGCAAAGCTCTGCGCCTGCGCCGCAGGATTGAGGTTGAACACCATCGCACGCGCCATGTCGCCTTGCTCGAGGCGCACGCATTGGCCGTTCTTGAGATCGATCGCGGGAAAGAGAATCATGATTGAGCCAGAATTTTTCCGCGCACACAGTGCGCTCCCTCCCCCCTTGTGGGGGAGGGTTGGGGAGAGGGGTAAGCCACGGGCACCGCCGTTGCCGCTACCCCCCTCCCGAATGCTGCGCATTCGACCTCCCCCACAAGGGGGGAGGTAACAAGAGCGGTAGGCATCACGGTTTCCATCGCAAAAAATTCGAGATCAGAGCGAGGCCAAAGCGCTGGCTCTTCTCGGGGTGGAATTGGGTGCCGATGGCGGTGTCCTTGCCGACGATCGCGGTGACAGGCCCGCCATAATCGACGCGCGCGAGCACGTCCGCTTCGTTGGCGGCGTTGAGGTGGTAGGAGTGCACGAAATAAGCGTGCTGGCCCTTCGGACCGAGCGGCAGCTTGTTCAGCACCGGATGCTCCTGCAGCACGTCGAGCGTGTTCCAGCCCATGTGCGGGATCTTCAGGCTTTCGTCGCGCGGCGTGATCTTCTCGACATCGCCGCCGATCCAGTTCAGGCCATCGGTCGTGACATGCTCCTTGCCACGGGTCGCCATCAGCTGCATGCCGACGCAGATGCCGAAAAAGGGCCGCGCCTTGACGCGCACCGCCTCCGTGATCGCCTCGACCATGCCGTTGACGGCGTCGAGCCCGCGCCGGCAATCGGCAAAGGCGCCGACGCCCGGCAGCACCAGACGGTCGGCCTCATAGGCCTGATCGGGATCACTGGTAACGAAGACCTTCTGCGGATTTTCGAGGCTGCGCGCGGCGCGCTCGAACGCCTTGGCGGCGGAATGCAGATTGCCGGAACCGTAATCGATGATGGCGACGCTCATCTTGACCCTCCCGGTTCTGGAAACAACCCGATGATGCCGCCGGCCGGAAGCGGCGGCGGATTCGAGAATTGCTGACCCGGCACGCTGCGGGTCGGCGGCGGGCCACCGCGATCGACCGCCCATTGATCGTTGACGATGCCGTGCTGCTTCTGGCTCCAGCGCTCGAAGAAGCGGCGCTCGGCGGTGTCCTCGTCATCGCCAACCACCACGTCGAGCTGTCGCCATTTGCCGCGCGACAGCGTCCAGCGGCGCAGGCTCGAGGCCTCGAAGCCCATCAGCAGCGCGACGATGAGATCGGCGAAGAAGATCGAGCCGCGTCCGACGCCGAGGCTCGACAGTCCCGCATTGAACGCCGCCACGAAAACCACCCAGCCGATCAGCGCCAGCCACAGCCGATTCCACAGCAGCCAGAACGGACCGAGGATCATCGCCCAGAAATGGAATCCGTCGCGCACGAACACGAACTTGTCGGTCGCGCGCAGATCGGCTCCGGCAGGGGAGGGAGCATGAACTGTGTAGACAGGCATGGTAATGCCCCGTTCTTAAGGATTCAGTGATGCCGCAAGCGGCGCGTGCCGCTAGCCGAAAGAGGTCAGCCGCCGAGCGAGCCCTTGGTGGACGGGATTTCTCCCGCCGCTTTCGGATCGATCGCGACCGCGGTGCGCAGCGCCCGCGCCAGGCCCTTGAAGCAGGACTCGGCGATATGGTGGCTGTTATCGCCATATAGGGTCTCGACGTGGAGAGTCACGCCGGCGTTCATGGCGAAGGCCTGGAACCACTCGCGCACCAGCTCGGTGTCGAACTCGCCGATCTTGTCGCGGGGGAAGTCGGCCTTGAACACCAGGAACGGGCGGCCCGAGATGTCGATGACCACGCGCGACAGCGTCTCGTCCATCGGCATGTGCACGCCGGCATAGCGGGTGATGCCCGCCATGTTGCCGAGCGCCTGCTTGACCGCCTGGCCGAGCGCGATGCCGGTGTCTTCGGTGGTATGGTGGTAATCAATGTGCAAATCGCCCACCGCCTTGACCGTGAGGTCGATACGGGAATGGCGGGCGAGGAGATTGAGCATATGGTCGAAAAAGCCAATGCCGGTCGTGATGTTGGCCACGCCGGTGCCATCGAGGTTCACGGAGACCTCGATGTCGGTTTCCTTGGTCTTGCGCTTGATCGTCGCGGTGCGCATTGAAACTAGCTCTCATCCTGGCTCGGGGCCGAAAACGCCGGTCTTTTAACAGCCAAATGACGCCTTCGCTACCGCGGGATCGCCTTGGCAGGCCGGCACTTCCACCTATGGTGAGCGAAATTCGGCCCGGAACGGCCCGTTGTGCCCCCGCCCCCGACCGCCTAAATCAGGCCGAACAACGAGGATCATTCATGCAGGATTCCCAGAACAGCTCGCCAGGCTGGCACGGCACCACGATCTTGACCGTCCGCAAGGGCGGCAAGGTGGTGGTCGGCGGCGACGGCCAGGTCTCGATCGGCCAGACCGTGATCAAGTCCAACGCCAAGAAGGTCCGAAAACTGGGCAAGGGCGACGTGATCGGCGGCTTTGCCGGGGCCACCGCCGACGCCTTTACCCTGTTTGAGCGGCTGGAAGCCAAGCTCGAGCAATATCCGGGGCAGCTGACCCGGGCCGCGGTCGAGCTGGCCAAGGACTGGCGTACCGACCGTTATTTGCGGCGGCTGGAGGCCATGATGATCGTGGCCGACAAGGACGTCTCCCTGGTGCTGACAGGCACCGGCGACGTGCTCGAACCCGAGGCCGGCGTGATGGCGATCGGCTCCGGTGGCAATTACGCGCTGGCGGCGGCACGGGCCCTGCTCGACACCGACAAGGACGCCGAGACCATCGTCCGCCGCTCCCTCGACATCGCCGCCGACATCTGCGTCTACACCAACCGGAATCTCACCATCGAGAGCCTGGCAGCGGGATAAGCCATGGCGCCCGCCTACACCTTCCGCCCGATGACCGCGGCCAATCTGCCGATGATCCGGCGCTGGCTGGACGCGCCGCACGTTGCCGAATGGTGGCATGATCCGGAGACGCTCGAGTTCGTCGGCGGCGACCTCGAGCATCCCGACTTGGCGCAGTTCATCGTCAGCGTTGACGGCCGGTCTTTCGCCTATCTGCAGTGCTACCAGATGAGCGATTGGCATGTTAGCTTCGGCCCGCAGCCCGTAGGGACCCGCGGCCTCGATCAGTTCATCGGCGAGGCCGACATGCTCGGATGCGGCCACGGCTCCGCTTTCATCCGCGCTTTCATCGACCAGCTCTTTGCCCGCGGCGTGCCGCGCATCGTGATCGATCCCAGCCCCGCCAATCCGCGCGCAATTCGTGCCTATGAGAAGGCTGGATTCGTGCCGCAGCACGAGATCGTTACGCCCGATGGTCCCGCCCTCCTGATGATCCGACAGCCATGACGCTTGCCGCAACCACCACCGTCAAGACGGCGTTTCCGCCGCTCGCCTGGGCCGGCATCGCGCTGCTGCTGCTGGCGCTGCAGGCCGCGATCCTGTTCGCGATGGGGCGGGTGCCGATCTGCACCTGCGGCTATGTCAAGCTGTGGCACGGCGTGGTGAACAGCTCGGAGAATTCCCAGCATATCGCCGACTGGTACAGCTTCTCGCATGTCCTCCACGGCTTCCTGTTCTACGGCCTGACCTGGCTGCTGTTTGCGCGATTGCCCCTGCTGTCTCTGTCCTGGCCGGCCCGCCTGATCATCGCCATGCTGATCGAAGGCGCCTGGGAGATCGTCGAGAACTCGCCCTTCATCATCGAGCGCTACCGCGCCGGCACGATTTCGCTGGATTATTACGGCGACAGCATCGTCAATTCGGTCTCCGACAATCTGGCCATGATCCTGGGGTTCCTCGCTGCACGCGCGCTGCCTGTCAGTGCGACGGTTCTGCTCGGGCTCGCCTTCGAGATCATGCTGGCGCTGCACATTCGCGACAATCTGACGCTCAATATCCTGATGCTGATCCATCCGATCGAAGCCGTGAAGCAATGGCAATCGGGTCCGCCCATCATCTGAGCTAAAAAGCGACTTGTCCTTAACCGCCTCCCGCCCTAGCTAGACAGACATGACAGACTTCTCTCCCCGCGAAATCGTTTCCGAACTCGACCGCTTCATCGTCGGCCAGGCCGACGCCAAGCGCGCCGTCTCGATCGCGCTGCGCAACCGTTGGCGCCGGCAGCAGCTCGAAGGCTCCTTGCGCGAAGAGGTGCTGCCGAAGAACATTCTGATGATCGGCCCCACCGGCGTCGGCAAGACGGAAATCGCGCGGCGGCTCGCCAAGCTGGCGAATGCGCCGTTCCTGAAGGTGGAAGCGACCAAATTCACCGAGGTCGGCTATGTCGGCCGCGACGTCGAGCAGATCGTGCGCGATCTCGTCGAGGTCGCGATCGCCCAGGTCCGCGAGAAGAAGCGCAAGGACGTGCACGCCCGCGCGCAGCTCGCCGCCGAGGAGCGTGTGCTCGACGCGCTGGTCGGCGCCAATGCCTCTTCCGCGACGCGTGAATCCTTCCGCAAGAAGCTGCGTGCCGGCGAGCTCAACGACAAGGAAATCGAGATCGAGACGCAAGGCGGCGGCAGCGGCATGCCGATGTTCGAGATTCCGGGCATGCCGGGCGCGCAGATGGGCGCGATCTCGATCGGCGACATCTTCGGCAAGCTGGGCGGGCGCAGCAAGACTCGGCGGCTGACGGTCGAGGGCTCGCACGAGATCCTCGTCAACGAGGAATCCGACAAGCTGCTGGACACCGATCAGCTGACGCTGGAGGCGATCAACGCGGTCGAGAACAACGGCATCGTGTTCCTCGACGAGATCGACAAGATCTGCGCGCGCGAAGGCCGTGCCGCCGGCGACGTCTCGCGCGAGGGCGTGCAGCGCGATCTGTTGCCCTTGATCGAGGGCACCACGGTCTCGACCAAGCACGGCGCGGTCAAGACCGACCACATCCTGTTCATCGCCTCCGGCGCCTTCCACGTCGCAAAGCCGTCGGACCTGCTGCCGGAATTGCAGGGCCGCCTGCCGATCCGCGTCGAATTGCAGGCGCTGACCCGCGACGACATGCGCCGCATCCTGACCGAGCCCGAGGCCTCGCTGATCAAGCAATATGTCGCCTTGATGCAGACCGAGGGCGTGACGCTCGACATCACCGACGGCGCCATCGACGCGCTCGCTGACGTCGCGGTCGCCGTCAACTCCACCGTCGAGAACATCGGCGCGCGCCGGCTGCAGACCGTGATGGAGCGGGTGCTGGACGAGATCTCCTTCACCGCGCCCGACCGCAGCGGCGAGACCGTCAAGGTGGATGCGGATTTCGTGCAGAAGCACGTGGGTGATCTCGCCAAGAACGCGGATTTGAGCCGGTTTATTTTGTAATTTGGATTCAGTCCGCTATCTATTCCGCTGTCGTCCCCGCCTAGTGCGCTATTGCGCACGGGCGCGGGGACCCATAACCACCAGCGGTCCTTGTTAGAAAAGATGGCGGCTCCAGCCTTGGCTCAAACAGCGTCCTGTGGTTATGGGTCCCGGGTCGCGCTTCGCTTGCCCGGGACGACAGCGGTGGTCGATCGCGCCAGCTCAGGTGCGGCGTGATCGCTCAAATTCAGAAAAATCCCTGGCGCCTTCTGCTCGTGGTCAACGCCGCCATCCTCGTCGGCGTGTTCGTTCACAAGATCCAGCTGCCGCCTTACGTCCCCTACATCCATCTCGTGGTCGACTACCATTTCGGCTTCATCAAGCGCGCGCTGATCGGGGCCATCGTCGCGCTGTTCACGGACAAGGTGCCGGTCTGGTCGGTGTTCGCGATCGGCGGGGTGACGTGGCTGGTGACGCTGGCCCTCTACGCAAGGCTGTTTCAGAAGAGCTTTGGCTTCACCGCAAAGACGTTGCCGCTGTTCGTCTTCGTCGCGGGCTCGCCGTTCTTCCTGAAAAATTTCATGCACACGCTCGGCCATTTCGACATCTATGGTTGTGCGCTGGCGATCGTCCTGCTGCTGATGCCGGCGGGATCGCTGCTGTTCGTGGCGACGGCTGCGCTGTTCGCGATCGTTCTCGTGCTGATCCACCACATTCACCTGCTGATGTATGTGCCGACGATCGTCACCATCGTCGTGATCAGGCACTATCTCGCTTGCGGGCTCAATCGCGGCAACGTCGCCTTCGGCATCGTCGCCCTGCTCATCGTCGCGGTGCTGTTCTTTGCGGCGCAATTTTTGGGAACGATGCCAATTCCCGAAGCGGATTTCGTCGCGTATCTGAAAACGCGGATGGCCGACCCGTCGCGAACCGACCTGCTGCAATTCGCTTACATCTGGTACCAGCCGCTGGCGAAGGAGGTCTCGGATACCTGGGGGCGCCTGCCGCACAACATCCTCGGCGTGCCCGTGTTCGCGCTGCTGATCTGGCTGCACACGCCGCTGTGGCGCTATTTTGCCAGGCTGATCGCCGCGCTCGCAAGCGAGACGCACCGCCGCCTCGTGCTCGCGGCGCTGACCGGCGTCAGCCTCGCCTATCTCGTGATGTTCGCGATGGTGTTCGACTATTCGCGCTGGATCTCGAACTGGGCGGTCTGCATGTTCCTGATCCTGCATGCGGTGAAGATGCTGCCGGCCGCGCGTGAGACGGCGCTGATCGCAGCGGAGGATCGGAAGACCAACGTCTTCGGCCTGATCCTCACGCTGATCCCGCGCGTCGGAATCATCCGGCCGTTTTAGAATCTCGCCCGCCTGATCCGCACATACAGCGCGCCCTCGCCGCCATGGCCGATATGCGCCGTCTCGAAGCCGACGACGAAGGCGCGGAATTCCGGCAGGCTCAGCCATTCCGGCACCAGGCGGCGCAGCACGCCGCTTTCGCCGCCGCTGCGGCCCTTGCCGGTGATGACGAGCACGAAGGTCATGCCGTCGTGATGAGCGCGGTGCAGGAAGCCGGTCAGGGCGCGATGCGCGCGGGTCTGGGTCATGCCGTGCAGATCGAGCCGCGCCTCGATCTCGCTGCGGCCGCGCGACAGTTTTGTACGCTCGCGCTTGCCGAGCGGCGCCAGAGGCGGGACGGCCGGTTTTGCGGCGCGCGGCGCCGGTGCAGCAGCGACCGGCCGTGGCGATGACGCAGGCCGCGTGACCGGGGCTGCGGGCAAAGGCTCTGTGCGCGGAGCGGCATGCGCCTTCGCCGCGCGGTGCTTCCGCAGCGGCTTGACCTGCTTGGCAACGACCTCCCACAGCGCGCGCTCCTCCTCGCTCAGCGCGCGGCGGCGCGGCGAGGGGCGAGGCTCCAGCACGGGCGGACGGGACGATCGCTTCATTGCTGCCGATGGGGACGTTTCTTCGCCGGCCGCTGCGGTTCGGAAGCGGGCTCGATCACGGGACGCGGCGTGGGCAGCGGGACTGGACCCGCGATAGCGACCGTGTCGGTCTTGGCTTCCACAGGACCGGCGGCAGCAGCGGGCTTGGCCGTCACCTTCCCAGGATCGGTCTGCGGAAACAGCTTTGCGATCTTCTCCGAGGGCCGCGGATCGGGCACCGGCAGCCGCACAGCCCGCGCCGAGGGATCGAGGCCCTTCGGCACCAGCATCACGAAATGCATGGGATGGCGCAGCCGGCCGGAGACGCGGCCGGCCTCTTGGCCCGCGCCGAAAAACAGATCGGCGCGCGCGGGTCCGATGATGGCCGAGCCGGTGTCCTGCGCGATCATCAGCCGATGGAACGGTGTCTTGGAGCGCTCGGAATCGATCGGCAGCTCGCCCTCGATGAAGAACGGCGTGCCGTAGACATGCAGCGCCTTGTCGACCGCGATCGAGCGTCCCGCCGTTAGCGGAATGCCTTGTGCGCCCACCGCCTCGTCCTTGTCGGAGAGATTGATCTCGCGGAAGAAGATGTAGGCGCGGTTCGCGCGCCGCAGCTCCTTGGCGCCATCAGGGTTTTGCGTCATCCACTCCCTGATCTTCTGCATCGACATCTCTTCCTTCGGAATGATGCCGCGCTCGATCAGGATGCGCCCGACGGCGGTGTAGGGATAACCGTTATAAGCGTCGTAATTGAGCCGAACCGAGCTGCCGTCGTCGAACTTGATCCGCGCCGAACCCTGGATCTGCGCGAACAGCAGATCGGTCGGATCCTTCAGCCAGGCGATCTCGAGCCCGCGGCCCGCGATCTTGCCGTCCTCGATCTCGCCGCGGTCGTAATAGGGCACCAGCTTGCGGCGGCCGATCTTGCGATAGACCGGGCCCTTGTTGGGCAGGCTCACCGAATCCTGCTTGTAGCCGCGCACGAACAGATTCGACGGACGGCGGTAGACCGGAACATTGTAGACGTCGGTCTGGGTGCGCGATCCCTCCAACACCGGCTCGTAATAGCCGGTGACGAAACCGTCGGGCTCGCCGAGTCGCGAGATCCGCAGCGGCGCGAAGTTCTCCTCGAAGAAGGTCTTTGCCTTGGCGTCGTCGCTGAGATCGAGCGCTTTTGCCGACCGGCAAGGTTCGTTCAGCGAGCCTGCCAGCGCCTTCGGTTCAGTCGCGCCGGTTTGTGCATTGATCGTCTTGCAGCTGGCGCGGAACGTCTTGTACGCCGCGAGATGATTGTCATCGCTCCAGCCTTTCACGTCCGCCCAGGCCAGCGGCAGATATTGCGCGCCCGGAATTTCGAACGGCAGCGGGAGCTGCGGATAGGGCAAGGCCCGCGGCGGAGCGGCAGGCAACGCTGGAGCATGATGGTGATGGCTGCGATAGTGGCGCCGCGCCGCCTCGGCGCCGAGCGAAAACGACGACAGCACGACGACACCTGCGCAAAGCGCCGTCGCGCCGGTCTTCAGATAGACCTTAATTCGCGCTTCCGGTGCCAACCAGCTTCCAGTTCGGATCGCGAGAGGTGACGTCGCGGGCGAAAGTCCAGATATCGGTGATGTCGGCGACCGTGTCGGCGCTGCCGTCGACGATGTTGCCGGCCTTGTCTCGGGTGGCCGAGATCATCTGCGAGACGAAGCGGATCGTGAGCTGGGCGGTACGGTCGCGCAGCTCGGCGCCGACGAGCTCGGCCTTGTCGATCGAGACGAAGCGGGTCTCGGTCTTCTGCTCGTTCTTCTCGCGTTCCTTGATCGCGGCCTCGAAGCTGTCATAGACGTCCGACGACAACAGGTCGCGCAGCGCGCGGCGGTCGCCATTGGCAAAGGCCAGCACGATCATCTCGTAGGCGCCGCGGGCGCCCGAGATGAAATGCCGCGGGTCGAAGGTGGAATCCTTTTCGACGATGGCATCGAGGCCCTGCGCCAGCGCGGTGCCCGGCTCGGTCAGGCCCTTCCAGCGATCGGAGGGTGGGGTCGGCTCGGCCGTCGGCGCCAGCGGGGCCTGGTCGATCACCTTGCCCGGCATGGTCACGACGTTGTTGTCCTGGGTACCCCCGAGCGCATTGCGGGCGGCAGTCCGATCGAACGGCGGCCGCTCGTTGCCGGTCCGCTGCCCGAGCACGCTGCGCAGCCGCAGAAAGATGAAGACCGCCAGCGCCAGGAAGATGATGGTGTAGATGTCCACGTCGGATTCGCTTTCTGGTCTTTGCTCTGGGTCTTTGCTTTGGGGTCGTCGCCGGGAAAATCAATCCGGCCAGTAGACCGTTCCATACGGGAACGGCAAGTCTACATCACCATTTTAGGTCCGCGTCAGGTCCGTGGGATGTAGGCACGAAATCTTGCCCGGCCAATGGCGCCTTTTGGCACAGCACCGAGTGTAGCGCGTTTTATGCTTAAGGGGAAACCCGATCCTGCCCGGAAATCGCGCATCTTCAATCATTTAAGGCGCAGATTTGCGGAAAAGGCAGGATGAACGCGGCAGTTGCGGCGCGGCCGGAATCCCGCCTCCGGGACCGTTCGTCCTTGTGGAACGAGGCGGCCCTATGTTAGCCAACCGCCGCGAAATTCAGCCCAAATCGGGTAAGGAGAGACTCTCATGACCAACGGTAACGGCACCCCTCCCGAGGCGGCCCAGGCTCCCCAGCTCAACGTGCTGGCGCAATATACCAAGGACCTTTCGTTCGAAAATCCGAACGCGCCCAGCTCGCTCCAGCAGCAGAGCCAGCCCCCCCAGATCAACATCCAGATCAATGTCAGCGCCAACAATCTCAGCGAACAGGAGTTCGAGGTGACGTTGTCGGTCGAAGGCAAGGCCGAGACCGCGGGCAAGATCATGTTCTCGTTCGAGCTCGCCTATGCCGGCGTGTTCCGCATCGCCAACGTGCCGAAGGAGAATCTGCATCCGCTGGTCATGATCGAGTGCCCGCGCCTGCTGTTCCCGTTCGCCCGCGAGATCATCGCGACCGCGGTGCGCGACGGCGGGTTCCCGCCCCTGATGCTGGATCCGGTCGACTTCGTCGGTCTCTATCGCCAGAACATGGAGCGGCAAATGGCCGCTCAGCCGAGCGGCCAGGCCTAACCAGCCGGAGGAGCTGGAGCGGGCAAAAACTCGTTCCAGATCGCCTTGTCGCCGAGCGTTGCAATGAAGGCCTTGTGGGCCTCGCGCTCGGCATCGGAAACCCGCGGCGCGAGCGGCACCAGACGTTGCCGCCGCGGCGCATCGCCAGCCGCATTGACGCGAATCTCCTGAGCGTCCGACGCCAGGAGCAGCTGCGACTGCCGCGCCCCGACCAGATCGACATAGACCTCGGCCAGCAGCTCGGCGTCCAGCAGCGCGCCGTGCTTGGTGCGGTGTGAATTGTCGATCGCATAGCGCGAGCAGAGATCGTCGAGCCGGTTGGACACGCCGGGATGCTTGCGCCGCGCCAGCAGCAACGTATCGACCAGCCGCTCGCGCGGGATCGCCGCGCGCTTGATCTTGTCGAGCTCGGCATTGATGAAGCCGATGTCGAACGAGGCGTTGTGAATCACCAGCGGCGCATCGCCGATGAACTCCAGAAATGCATCGGCGACCTCGTGGAACAACGGCTTGGTCGACAGAAATTCGGCCGACAGCCCATGCACCGCAAAGGCTTCCGCCGGCATGTCCCGTTCAGGATTGATATAGACGTGGTACGTCTGCCCGGTCGGCATGCGATTGAGGATCTCGACGCAGCCGATTTCGACCAAACGATCGCCGCGAAGCGGATCGAGGCCGGTGGTTTCGGTATCGAGAACGATTTCGCGCATGTCTTGAGATCAGTGGCGTGAGAGCAGCGTCTTGAGAGCCGTGTGCGGCGGCGAATCAGGCCCGCCGCTGCGGCATCTTAACGACCTCGGCCAGGATGTGGGCGATTTGCGCGCGCACCGGGTCAAGTCCATGTGACGTATCCACCACGAAATCGGCCCGCTTGCGCTTCTCCGCGTCCGGCGTCTGCTTGGCGATGATCGCGTCGAGCTTGGCCTCGTCCATCGTGCCGCGGGCCAGCACTCGCTCGCGCTGGAGTTCCGGCGAGGTCGAGACCACGACCACGGCGTCGACCCGCTTCTCGCCGCCGGTCTCGAACAGCAGCGGGATGTCCAGCACCACGACCGGCGCCTTGGCGGCTTCCGCCACGGCGAAGAACTTTTGCCGGGACGCACCGAGCATCGGATGGACGATCTGCTCGAGCTGCTTGATTGCGGCCGGATCGTGCACGACGCGCGCCGACAGTTTTGGCCGGTCCACCTTGCCGTTCGCGGTGGTGCCGGGAAAGGCTGCCTCGATGGCGGGCGCCGCTTCGCCCTCATAGAGCTGATGCACGGCGGCATCGGCATCGTAGACGGGCACACCGGCCTCCGCGAACAGTTTCGCAGTGGTGGATTTTCCCATCCCGATCGAGCCGGTCAGTCCCAGGATCCGCATCAGCGCTCAGCCCTGTCTGTCATTCACACCGCAACTAGCCGCTCGCCTCGCAGGAACGCAAGCAGCGGCAGCAGCGGCAGACCGAGAATGGTGAAATGATCGCCTTCGATCCGCTCGAACAGATGGATGCCCAGGCTTTCAAGCTGATAGGCCCCGACGCTGGTGGTGACGGCGTCACCGGCAGCGTCCAGATAGGCTGAAAGCTCGTCCTCGGTCATCTCGCGCATGGTCATGCGGGCGACCGCGACGTCTTCGAAAACAATCTGGCCGTCATGTGCCACGGCCACGGCGGAATTCAGCTCATGGCTGTTGCCGGCGAGATCGCGCAATTGCGCCAATGCCTGCGGACGGCCTGCAGGCTTGTTGAAAAGACGGTTGCCAAGGGCCAGTGTCTGATCGGCCCCGATCACGTAACTTCCGGGATGATTGGCCGAGATCGCCTTGGCCTTTTCGCGCGCCAGCAGCAGAGCAATCTCGCGCGGATTTGAAAGCGCTGAAGCGGCTTGAATACCGCGCTCGTCGATATCGGCGGTAACAGCCTTGAACTCCAGCCCGGCATTGGCCAGCAGCATTTTTCGCGCGCTGCTCTGCGAGGCCAGGATCAACGGAGATTTGCCGAGCCACAGACCCATGGCGAAAGCTATCCGGAAGGCCGGTTGCGCTGGCGATCGCTGTAGAGCTTCATGATCGCCGCCGCGGTTTCCTCAATCGAGCGTCGCGTGACGTCCAGCAGCGGCCAATCATGCTTGGCACTGAGCTTGCGCGCAAACGCAACTTCCTCGGTGACCGACTGCCTGTCGGTATAGGTGTCGTTGCCGGAATCGGTCCCCATCGAGAGCAGGCGATTCTGACGGATCTGGATCAGGCGTTCCGGCGTCGCGTGCAGGCTGACGACCAGCGGCCGCGTCAGCGTCTCCAGTTGCGAAGGCACCGGAATGCCGGGAACTAGTGGCACGTTGGCGGTGCGGATGCCGCGATTGGCCAGATAAATCGACGTCGGCGTCTTGGAAGTGCGGGACACGCCGACCAGCACGACGTCGGCATCGTCGAGGCCTTCGACATGCTGACCATCGTCATGGATCATGGTGTAGTTCAGCGCATCGATGCGCTTGAAATATTCCGCGTTGAGGACGTGCTGGGCGCCGACGCGGCCGGTGGTCGCAGCCCCGAGATAAGCTTCGAACAGCTGCATCACCGGACCGATGATCGACAGGCTCGGAACATTGATCTCCTTGCACTTGTCCTCGAGCCTGGAGACCAGATCCTTCTCCAGCAGCGTGAACAGTACGATCCCCGGCGCTTCCTCGATTTCGTCGAGCACGCGGTCGAGCTGCTTCTGGCTGCGCACCAGCGGATAGACGTGCTCGACCGGGGTGACGTTGGCGTATTGCGCGGCGACGGCCCGCGCCACGGTGATCAGCGTCTCGCCGGTGGAGTCGGACACGAGGTGCAGATGGAAATAATTGTTCGAGGTTGGCACGAAAACTCTTTGGATGAAGGCGGGGTGATTTGTGGATTTCTGTGGAGCTTAACCC
Source organism: Bradyrhizobium sp. CIR48 (assembly GCF_014198315.1). Classification (NCBI taxonomy): domain Bacteria; kingdom Pseudomonadati; phylum Pseudomonadota; class Alphaproteobacteria; order Hyphomicrobiales; family Nitrobacteraceae; genus Bradyrhizobium; species Bradyrhizobium sp. CIR48. The sequence goes on along the minus strand of NZ_JACIHG010000009.1, from coordinate 47,988 downwards.
CTCGGAAAGGGTTGCGCGACACCAGGGGCGGGACAAGTGCCAATTTTCTTCACACCGCTGCCCGGCAGGACAAGTCCGGCGCCCTCGCTGCAGGGAAACGGGATTGCGCGGACAACCCCCTTGATAAGCTGCCGACAGAAAGGCGCAAGCCTTTGAAGCTGGCCGACTTATCGCAAGTCGCCAGAGCGATCAGGGATATGTTGATGGATGTGAACAAGCGCGCGTGAACACGCGGACGGAATTGTGTGAGTCCAATTCACGGTCACATAGACTCAAACCTTAAGAATCTAAGATTCTAGATTTGAGGAAGGCGCTACGGACGGATATGTGTGCAGGCAAGACCTTAACGAGTTCTTACTATCCCCAGCGTTCCCTCGGCTGGGTCGGAAATCCGGAAGCAGAAAATGTTTGAAGACGTCTATCTCTGGATCAAGGCGCTGCATGTGATTGCCGTCATCGCCTGGATGGCGGGCATGCTCTATCTGCCGCGGCTGTTCGTCTATCACAGCGAGGCCGAAATCGGCTCGAAGCAGTCCGAGACGTTCAAGATCATGGAACGCCGGCTGCTCAAGGCCATCATCAACCCGGCCATGACCGTCACCTGGCTCGCCGGCCTTTACCTTGCTTGGTCCGGCCATTGGTTCTCATTCGGCTGGTTGCACGTAAAACTGGCACTGGTCCTGGCGATGTCGGCGGTCCACGGCTTTTTTTCCCGCTGGCTGAAGGATTTCGCTGCCGACCGGCGCCCCCGGACCAAGAAATTCTATAGAATTATCAACGAGGTGCCGACCGTTCTGATGATTTTCATCGTCATCATGGTGATCGTGAAGCCGTTCTAGGCAAGACGCGCGACGATTAGCTCAGCGCTTCGGCTTGCGGAGCGGGGAGCGATTTTCTATATTATCGATATCCCACCCAACGCAGGCGGATGTGGTTGTGTCTGAGCTTTCCAGAGGCCGGACACCGCATCAGGTTTGAAGCCTCATCGGCACTTAACCTTGCCAGACCTGCGGACCTTATCTTCTCACGTCCGCATTTCAGAGCCTCCTCGCACCCCTCCCAAGGTTACCCCACAGGACCACCCCAATGCGGGAAATTAAACTCGAAGACCTCAAGTCCAAAACGCCGGCCGAGCTCGTCTCGTTCGCGGAGGAAAATGGGGTCGAGAATGCCAGCACCATGCGCAAGCAGGAGCTGCTGTTCGCCATCCTCAAGCAGCTCGCGCTCGCCGAGACCGATATTGTCGGCCAGGGCGTCGTCGAGGTTCTCTCCGACGGCTTCGGCTTCCTCCGCTCGCCCGATGCGAATTATCTGCCGGGCCCGGACGACATCTACGTTTCGCCGTCGCAGATCCGCCGTTTCGGCCTGCGCACCGGCGATACCATCGAAGGCCACATCCGCAGCCCGAAAGAGGGCGAGCGCTATTTCGCGCTGCTGAAGGTCAATACGCTCAATTTCGAGGACCCGGAAAAGGCCAAGCACAAGGTCAATTTCGACAACCTCACGCCGCTGTTTCCGAATCAGCGTTTCCGCATGGAGATCGACGATCCGACGCGGAAAGACTTGTCTGCACGCGTGATCGACATCGTCGCGCCGATCGGCAAGGGCCAGCGCGCCTTGATCGTCGCGCCGCCGCGCACGGGTAAAACCGTGCTGATGCAGAACATCGCGCACTCGATCACGCACAATCACCCCGAATGCTATCTGATCGTGCTGTTGATCGACGAGCGTCCGGAAGAAGTCACGGACATGCAGCGCTCGGTGAAGGGCGAGGTCGTGTCATCGACCTTCGACGAACCAGCGGTGCGTCACGTCCAGGTCGCCGAGATGGTGATCGAAAAAGCAAAACGTCTGGTCGAGCATGGCCGCGACGTCGTGATCCTGCTCGATTCGATCACGCGGCTCGGTCGCGCCTACAACACCGTGGTGCCGTCATCCGGCAAGGTGCTGACCGGCGGTGTCGACGCCAACGCGCTGCAGCGCCCGAAGCGCTTCTTCGGTGCCGCCCGCAACATCGAGGAGGGCGGCTCGCTGACCATCATCGCGACCGCGCTGGTCGATACCGGCAGCCGTATGGACGAAGTCATCTTTGAAGAGTTCAAGGGCACCGGTAACTCGGAGCTGATCCTGGACCGCAAGGTCTCGGACAAGCGCACCTTCCCGGCGATCGACATCTCGCGCTCCGGCACCCGCAAAGAAGAGCTCATCACCGATCCGCAGGTGCTCAAGAAGATGTACGTGCTCCGCCGCATCCTCAACCCGATGGGCACGATGGACGCGATCGACTTCCTGCTCGACAAGCTGCGCTCGACCAAGAGCAATTCGGAGTTCTTCGACTCCATGAACACCTGATTGCAGTGCAGTATGAAATTTGAGGGCGCCTTCGGGCGCCCTTTTCGTTGTGCAGCTTTGCTGCAGCGAAGGTGCAGCATGGAGCTATATCGAAGCGCAGATCCGGGCTGCTCGGAAGATGTTGATAGGTCTACACAATACTTGACGCTCGTTGTGCGGACCTTCCAACCGGCGAGATTTTTGCAGCAAATTCCCGGGTCTTTGCTGCAACGCAATATGATCTTTGCTGCGGCAAATGCGCAGCAAACGGACCCACCGCGGTCTAAGGAATGGCCGGTTTGCCTTTTTGGCGCGAGCCGGACAAATAGGCCATGCACCCGCGAGACCAGACCATCTTTGCGTTATCGTCCGGCCGAGCACCGAGCGCGATTGCCGTGGTGCGCATTTCGGGTCCACAGGCCGGCCTGGCGTTGACGACCCTGGCGGGGAAGCTGCCGGCGCCGAGGCAGGCCAGCCGCCGGCTGCTTCGTGACGGCGCGGGCCAGCCGATCGACGATGCGGTCGTGCTGTGGTTTCCGGGGCCGGCCAGCGCGACCGGCGAGGACGTCGCCGAATTCCACGTGCATGGCGGCCGCGCGGTCCTGGCCGCGCTGCTTGCTGCTATTTCTGTAATTCCGAATACGCGTGCGGCCGAGCCCGGCGAGTTCACGCGGCGCGCCTTCGAGAATGGCAAGCTCGACCTCACCGAAGCCGAGGGCCTCGACGATCTCATCCACGCGGACACCGACCGCCAGCGCCGTCAGGCGCTGCGCCAGTTGCAGGGCCTGCTCGGGGACCGTGCGCGCGACTGGCGCGAGCGCATCATCGAGGCGTCGGCGCTGATCGAGGCCGGCATCGATTTTTCCGATGAGGGCGATGTGCCGGCGGAGCTAAGGGCGCCGGCAGTGCAAGCGATCAAAGCGCTGCACGATGAAATTGCAGAAGTCCTTGCAGCACAGGGACATGCTGAACGTCTGCGCGAGGGCCTCGTGGTTGCGATCGCGGGCGAGCCGAATGTCGGCAAGTCGACCCTGATGAATCAGCTCGCGCGCCGCGAGGTCGCGATCGTCTCGCCGTATGCCGGCACGACGCGCGACGTGATCGAGGTCCAGCTCGATCTCGATGGCTATCCCGTCACGGTGATCGACACTGCCGGCATTCGCGAGACGGATGATCCGGTCGAGCAGGAGGGCGTGCGCCGGGCGAGGGCCCGCGCCGAAGACGCCGACCTCGTGCTGTGGCTGGTGGAGGCGGAGCAGGCCGTCGATCCCAGTGCGATGCGGTCGCCGCGGACGTCTGATGAGGGCGATCCGTCCAATGGACCGGTCTGGATCGTCCGCAACAAGATCGACCTGAGCGAGGGCGTCGTACCGCGGGCCGAGTTCGGGATCTCGGCGAGTCGGGGGGATGGTGTCCCGGACCTTGTGGACGCGCTGGTTAAATTCGCCTCTGAGTTTTTCGGAGCCACCGAGGGCGCGCTGGTGACCCGGGCTCGCCAGCGGGATCTGTTGGTCCGGACGTCAGAAAGCTTGCGCCGGAGCCTGGACCTTGTAGAAGACGGCGAGGAGCTTGCGGCCGAAGAGCTGCGCGCTGCCGCTTATGCCTTGGGCCGATTGCTGGGCCGGGTGGATGTCGAAGACGTCCTCGGAGCCATCTTCCAAAAGTTCTGTATCGGAAAGTAAGTCTAGTTCTTCATTGTAGAACTAGCCCTTGTTCCATTCTTTGTGTTTCACGTGAAACATTCCAGGGCTCGCTCGATATCTGGATCCGCTTTGAAGTTCGGATGGGCACAGCGCGAGCACGGCGAATGGAAGTTCCCTCTCTCTGTGCACAAAGGACCGCTTCAGCGGCGCTACGCTCGCCCAATTGCGAGGAACCTCGCGACGAAGAGACCCAGACTGCCTTCTGAGGAGGGATTCTGGATTGCGCTTTGTTCGCAATGAAGAGTGTGGCGGCGAGCGGACCCAACATCCACCGGTCGGCACTTTGTCCGGGGAATGCCGATTTCGTTTCACGTGAAACACGAGCCAATCCAACTGTCATTCTACTGTGCATGGGGTTGTTTTCGCGAAATCGCTTGGGCCCCCTGATCCGTGTTTCACGTGAAACATCCGCCCACGAGTTTCTTCTTCCGGCTTTCCCGACACTGAGCTAGAAGTCCGCCATGCGAACAGTGCGAGAAAGCTTCGACGTCATCGTGATTGGCGGCGGCCACGCCGGCTGTGAAGCCGCGGCTGCGGCCGCCCGGATGGGCGCGACGACCGCTCTGGTGACGCATCGTTTCTCCACGATCGGTGCGATGTCCTGCAATCCCGCGATCGGCGGCCTCGGCAAGGGTCATCTGGTTCGGGAGGTCGATGCGCTGGACGGTCTGATGGGTCGCGTGGGCGATGCCGGCGGCATCCAGTTTCGCGTGCTCAATCGCCGCAAAGGTCCCGCCGTCCGCGGTCCTCGCGCCCAAGCAGACCGGAAGCTCTATGCCGCCGCGATGCAGGCCGCGATCCGGCAGACCGAGGGTCTCTCGGTCATCGAGGGCGAGGCTGACGAGTTGATCGTGGCCGATAGCCGAGTCACCGGTCTGCGCCTGGCCGATGGCCGTGAGCTTCGGGCAGGGGCTGTGGTTGTCACCACGGGCACCTTCCTCCGCGGTCTCATTCATCTCGGCGAGAAGAACTGGCCGGCCGGCCGCGTCGATGAGGCGCCCGCGATGGGTCTTTCCGGCTCGTTTGAGCGCGCCGGCTTCACCCTGGGACGGCTCAAGACCGGCACTCCGCCGCGTCTGGACGGCACCACGATCGACTGGTCGGCGGTCGAAATGCAGCCCGGCGACGAGCCGCCGGAGCCGTTCTCGGTGATGACCGAGCGGATCACGACCCCGCAGATCCAGTGCGGCATCACCCGGACCACGTCCGCGACCCATGAGGTGATCCGGGCCAATGTTCATCGCTCGCCGATGTACTCCGGCCAGATCAAGAGCTCTGGTCCCCGCTATTGCCCCTCGATCGAGGACAAGATCGTCCGCTTTGGCGATCGCGACGGTCACCAGATCTTCCTGGAGCCGGAAGGGCTCGACGACAGCACGGTCTATCCCAACGGCATCTCGACTTCGCTGCCCGAGGAAGTCCAGCTCGCGATCCTCGCCAGCATTCCTGGCCTGGAGCGGGTCAAGATGGTCCGCCCGGGCTATGCCATCGAATACGACCATATCGATCCCCGCGAGCTCGATCCGACCCTGCAGACCAAGCGTCTGCGCGGCCTGTTCCTGGCCGGACAGATCAACGGCACCACCGGATACGAAGAGGCCGCCGGGCAGGGCATCGTGGCCGGCCTGAACGCGGCACTGGCTGCGAGCGGGGCCGCACTGACCGTGTTCGACCGCGCAGACGGCTATCTCGGCGTGATGATCGACGACCTCGTGACCCGCGGGATCAGCGAGCCCTATCGGATGTTCACCTCGCGCGCCGAATACCGGCTGACGCTGCGGGCTGACAATGCCGATCAGCGCCTGACCGAGAAGGGCATCACTTTGGGGTGCGTCGGAAGTGATCGGACGCTGCATCACCGCGCCAAGATGGACGCCCTCAACGCCGCTCGGACGCTGTCGAAGTCGCTGACCATCACCCCGAACGAGGCGATCAAGCACGGACTGTCCTTGAACCGGGATGGCCAACGCCGGTCGGCGTTCTCGCTGATGGCCTACCCGGATATCGGCTGGAGCCAGATCCGCGCGATCTGGCCGGAGCTGTCCGCCATCGACCCTGTTATCGCCACCCATCTCGAGATCGACGCCAAGTACGATGTCTACCTCGAGCGCCAGAGCGCCGACGTCGAAGCCTTCCGGCGCGACGAGGGGATGGTGCTGTCGGAGGTCGATTACCAATTGGTCCCGGGTCTCTCCAACGAGGTCCGCGCCAAGCTGGAGAAGGCACGGCCGTTCACGGTCGGTCAGGCCGGCCGCATCGATGGCATGACGCCGGCGGCACTCGGTATTCTCGCGGCCTATCTCCGCCGCGAGGCACGGAAGACTTCCCAGGCAATCGCATAGGCGTTTCACGTGAAACAGCGCGGACCGGGCGGGGACAGACCGCTATCGCGACGACCCGGAACGGGTGAGGGCGCTGGGCGGCGTAGCGAACCGCCGGCAAGACCGAAGATCGACAAGGCCAGCGCCAATGATCAGTCGCTCGATGCCATCATCGCCGCGGACAAGATCGCGGCGCTCAAGCTCGCGCCCGTTTCACGTGAAACCGAGATACGGCTCGACCGCTACATTGCGCTGCTGCGGGAGTGGCAGGCCAAGACCAATCTCGTCGCGCCCTCGACCCTGCCAAACCTCTGGACCCGGCACATCGCCGACTCGCTCCAGCTCGTCGATCTCGCGCCCGCCGCAATGCGCTGGGCCGATCTCGGCAGTGGCGGCGGTTTTCCCGGCGTCGTCCTGGCCTGCGCCATGGCGGCGTCGCCGGGCGCGAAAGTTCATCTCGTTGAGCGAATCGCCAAGAAGGCGGCGTTTCTGCGCGAAGCAATTCGCGTCACCACATCTCCAGGAGTCGTACATCTCGCTGAGATCGGGGATAATGTGGATAGAATCACCGGCCCCGTCGATTGCGTCACCGCGCGTGCGCTGGCTCCGCTACATCAACTCATCGGCTTTGCGGAGCCGCTGATGCGCCAGGGCGCAAAGGCGTTATTTCCTAAGGGTCAAGATGTAGAGGCTGAATTGACCGAAGCCGCTAAATATTGGAATATCGATCCTCGACTCCACCCAAGCCGCACGGGTGACGGCTGGATCGTGGAGCTCGATGCCGCCGAACGGCGCAGCTGAGGCGCTCAGGGGTTGAGTGGGGAAATTTCGATGACCGTGATTGACGAGCCGCAGCAAGAGCAGACCCAAGAACCGACCAGCGAGGTGCCGCATGGCCATCCGCGCATCCTGGCGCTGGCGAATCAGAAGGGCGGTGTGGGAAAAACAACCACAGCGATCAACCTCGGCACGGCGCTCGCTGCGATCGGCGAGCGCGTCCTGATCGTCGATCTCGATCCGCAGGGCAACGCCTCGACCGGCCTCGGCATCGATCGCCGCAACCGCTCATGCTCGACCTATGACGTGCTGATCGGTGAAGCCCCGCTGCGCGAGGCCGTGGTCTCGACCGCGGTGCCGCGGCTGCACATCGCGCCCTCGACCATGGATCTCTCCGGCCTCGAGCTCGAGCTCGGCACCACGCCAGGCCGCGCCTTCAAGCTGCGCGACGCGATCGGAGCGCTCAACAACAACGTCTCGCCGGATGCCGATTACACCTATGTGCTGATCGACTGCCCGCCCTCGCTCAACCTGCTCACGGTGAACGCGATGGCGGCGTCCGATGCGATCCTGGTGCCGCTGCAGTGCGAGTTCTTCGCGCTCGAAGGTCTGTCGCAATTGCTGCAGACGGTGGAGCAGGTTCGTTCGACGCTCAATCCGAACCTGTCGATCCACGGCATCGTGCTGACCATGTTCGACTCGCGCAACAACCTCTCGAACCAGGTCGTCGCCGACGTCCGGCAGTTCATGGGCGAGAAGGTTTACAAGACCATGATCCCGCGGAACGTGCGCATCTCCGAAGCGCCGTCCTACGGCAAGCCGGTGCTGGTCTACGATCTCAAATGCGTCGGCAGCGAAGCGTATTTGCGGCTTGCCACTGAAGTGATCCAGCGCGAGCGCGAGCTGCGCGTCACGCATTGACGGAGAGATCCGTAGGGCGGGTTAGCGCAGCGTAACCCGCCGTCTATCTCGCCTCGAACAAGCCGGCGGCGGATTACGCTACGCTAATCCGCCCTACGTCCTACAAGTTTCGAAATTCAGTTCTGGAGTGCTGTAGCGTGAATCCAAGGGAGCTGGCGATGGCCGACGAAGCGCGTTCGCGACTGGGCCGGGGTCTTGCAAGTCTGATCGGTGATGTCGGCGGCGAGGCCCAGCATGTCGATCGGCCGCGCGCGCAGCGCAAGGTGCCGATCGAGTTCATCAAGGCCAATCCCCGCAATCCGCGCCGCACCTTTTCGGACACCGAGCTGAAGGAGCTCAGCGAGTCGATCAGGCAGCACGGCGTGATCCAGCCGATCGTGGTGCGTCCGGTGAAGGGCGCACAGGATCGCTTCGAGATCATCGCCGGCGAGCGGCGCTGGCGCGCCTCGCAGATGGCCGGCCTGCACGAGGTGCCCATCGTTCCGGTCGACATCAGCGACAGCGACGCGCTGGAGTTCGCGATCGTCGAGAACGTGCAGCGCGAGGACCTCAACCCGATGGAAGAGGCGCAGGGCTACCACGCGCTCGCCAACGAGTTCAAACGCAGCCAGGACGACATCGCAAAGGTCGTCGGCAAGAGCCGCAGCCACGTCGCCAACATGATGCGGCTGACGAAGCTGCCGGCGGAGGTGCAGGCCTTCATCGCGACCGGCGAGCTGACGGCCGGTCACGCCCGCGCCCTGATCGGCGTGCCGGATCCGCTCGCCGCCGCCAAGCGCATCGTCGAGGAAGGACTCAACGTCCGCCAGGCCGAGGCGCTCGCGCATGAAGAGGGCGTGCCGGAGCGCAAGCCGCAGAAGGCGCGCGCCAGCGGGGGCAAGGAGAAAGACCCTGATACGATCGACCTCGAAAAGCGCGTCAGCGATGCGCTCGGTCTCAAGGTCACCGTCAATCACCGCGACCCCGGCGGTTCGGTCCAGATCAACTACCGCAACCTCGATCAGCTCGACGAGGTGATGAAGCGGCTGGCCAAGGGCGCGCTGTAGGCCAAGCCCTCGCTGTCGTCCCCGCGAACGCGGGGACCCATACCGCGTGATTTAGCGATCGGGCCGGGGGCGCAGTACCGGACTGCAAGTCTTCGCCAAACCACTTCCTGTGATTATGGATCCCCGCGTTCGCGGGGATGACAGCGTGGCTCAGCCCCGCCGCTTTGCATTCGCAGCAATGGCCATCAATGTCCGCTGGGCGATGGCGGCGGCTAGCGTGGACTGCTTGCGGGTGTCGAGCGCCGCGGTTGCGAGCTGCTCGATAATGGCGGCGAGCCGCGCCACGCTGAAATTTCGCAGCGCCGTTTCGACCGCGGGCTTACGTGAGAAATGCAGGCGCGGATAGCCGCCGTCGAGCACAGCGGAGGCAGGCTGACCCTCGGCGATCGCGAGCGCGGATTTGTGCAGCCACGCAGCCTGGCGCTGCGCGGCGGAAATGATCACGCCGGGATAGGTGCCGGCGATCATGGCTTTTGCGAATTCGGTCTCGACGATGTCGGGCCGTCCGGCAAAGGCGCCGTCGACGATCGGGTCGAGCTTCAGCTCGGAGGCGTCGGCGACCACGGCCATCACGTCATCCAGCGTGACCTCGCCCTTGCCGTGGGCGTAGAGCGTCAGCTTGCGCAGCTCGTTGCGTGAGGCCTGGCGGTCGCCGCCGAGGAACGACATCAGCGCCGCACGGGCATCCTGCGCGATGCGCAAATTGGCGATGCGCAATTCGTCATCCATCAGCTTGGCGAGGTCGCGCTCCGTGTCGGGATAGCAGCCGATCGCCACCGCGGCCTTGGCCTTCTCGCAGGCTTTTCGCAGCGGCGAGTCCGGACGCAGCTCGCCGGCCTCGATCACGATGCGGCAATCCTTCACGCTCATCTCGGCCAGCGTGTCGATGCCGCTGGCAAAGCTGCGCGAGCCGGCGCGGATGCGGATGGCGCGGCGGCCGCCGAACAGCGGCACCGTCATGGCCTCGTCGACGAGGCGCGAGGGCTCGGCGGAGAGCTCGTCGCCGTCGAGCTTGACCAGCGAGAACGGATCGTTGGGATCATCGACTGCCGATGCGATCAGCGCATCGGCGCGCTCGCGCACCAGGCCGGCATCGGGACCGTAGAGCAGGATGATCGGGCGGCCCGCATCGGGGCGGGCGAGGAAGGCGTCGATCTCTTTTCCACGCAGCGCGACCATGTTGCCTGTTGCCTTGTCATTCCGGGGCGCGCGAAGCGCGAACCCGGAATCCAGAGGTTGGGAAACGAGATTCTCAGGTGCGCAATTGCGCACCGTAGTTCTCGCTTCGCGAGCCCCGAATGACGGGAATAATCAGGTGCCAGCGGTGAAGAACGAGGCGAGCCGGGTCGTGATGTTCTCGGCGATCTCGTTGGCGGCACGATCCTCCGCGTCGCGGACGGCGCGGGTGCGGGAGAAGCGCTGATAGGACCCGGGCATGTCATAGGACACGCGCGAGAACGTGGTGCCGGTCATCACCGACTTGCCGGTCGCGACCTCGATCAGATTGTACTGGGCGTCGATGCCGAGGTTTTCGCTGGTCGGCAATCCCGTCGTGGCGCTGACGATCAGCGAAGAACGGCTGGAGATGAAGCGGATGTCCAGCCGATGGGTCGGTGGCATTCCCGTCGCAGTGCCGTAGAGCTTGAAGGCGAGAGCATTGCGGACTTCGACACCGATGCGGGCCTCGCGGGAGGCATTGGGCTTGGCGATCGGCGGGAGCTCGACCCCCATCAGCTTCTCGCGCAAGCCGGGGGTGCCGTCGCCACGCTCGGCATACATCGGCTGGAAGCAACCAGCCGTCAGCGCCGCCAATGCGGCGACCGCCAGCAAGCGGGCTGCGATGCGGATCCTAGCCGACAACATTTACGATCCTCTTGGGGACGATGATCACCTTGCGGACGGGCTTGCCGTCCAGGGCCAGTTTTACTGCATCGAGAGCCAAAACGGCAGCCTCGATTTCCGGATTCTGGGCCGCTGTTGCAACTGTGACGTCACCCCGCTTCTTGCCGTTGACCTGGACCACGAGGGTCACGCTGTCTTCAACCAGCAAATCGCGTTCGATTTGCGGCCAATTGGCCTCGGAAACCAGCCCGCTCTGGCCCAGAGCCTGCCAGCACTCTTCGGCAAGATGCGGCATCATCGGGGAGAACAGCTGGACCAGGATCTGGCTGGCTTCCCGGATCGCCCAGGCCAAATCTGCAGCGGGCTGGCCGGGTCGCTGCAGGATCTCCGATAAGGTATTGGCGAATTCGCGGATATGGGCCAGGCAGACGTTGAAGTGCAGCCGCTCGATTCCGGTGGTGACCTTGTCGAGCGCGCCATGGGCGGCCTTGCGCAAGGCAGTCGCGTCCGGGCCGAAGCTGGCCGGCCGGGCCGCCGGCGCGGCTTTGCCGAGCTCGATGGAATCGTTCACCAGCCGCCACAGCCGCTGGACGAAACGCGAGGCCCCCTGGACGCGCTCGTCGCTCCAGATCACGTCGCGGTCGGGCGGGGAATCCGACAGCATGAACCAGCGGGCGACATCGGCGCCGTAGGTCTCGATGATGTCGTCGGGATCGACCGTGTTCTTCTTCGATTTCGACATCTTCTCGATCGGGCCGATCTGGATGTCTTCGCCCGTCGTCAATAGCGTTGCGCGGCGGCCATTTCCGCCGACCTCGACCTTGACCTCGGCCGGCTGCACATAGGTGCCGTCGGCCTTCTGGTAGGTCTCGTGCACCACCATGCCTTGCGTGAACATGCCGGCGAACGGCTCGTCCAGCGCGATGTGCCCGGTCGCCTTCATCGCGCGGGTGAAGAAGCGGCTGTAGAGCAGATGCAGGATCGCGTGCTCGACGCCGCCGATATATTGGTCGACCGGCAGCATCCGGTTGGCGACGGCGGGTGTCGTCGGCGCGGTCTCGTTCCAGGGATCGGTGAAGCGCGCAAAGTACCAGGACGAATCCACGAAGGTGTCCATGGTGTCGGTTTCGCGCTGGGCTTTGCCGCCGCATTTGGGGCAGGTGACGTGCTTCCAGGTCGGATGATGGTCGAGCGCATTGCCGGGCTTATCGAAGGTCGCATCGTCAGGCAGCGTGACCGGCAAATCGGCATCCGGTACCGGCACCACATCACATTTCGGGCAATGGATGACGGGAATCGGGCAGCCCCAATAGCGCTGGCGTGAGATACCCCAGTCGCGCAGGCGGAAATTCACCTGGCGCTCGCCGACCGGCGCGTTGCCGCGCAGCTCGCTTTCCAGACGTTTGGCGACCTCGTCCTTGGCCTGCTCGATGGTCATGCCGTCGAGGAAGCGCGAATTGATCATGCGGCCGTCACCGTCATAGGCGGTGTCGGTGATGACGAACGACTTCGGGTCCTGGCCCTCGGGGCACACCACCGGCGTATTGCCGAGATTGTACTTGTTGACGAAGTCGAGGTCGCGCTGATCGTGCGCCGGGCAGCCGAAGATCGCGCCAGTGCCGTATTCCATCAGCACGAAATTCGCGACATAGACCGGCAGCTTCCAATTCGGATCGAACGGGTGCACCGCACGGATGCCGGTGTCAAAGCCCTGCTTCTCCGCGGTGTCGATGATCGACTGCGCGGTGCCGATCTTCTTGATGTCGGCAATGAACTCCGCAAGCTCAGGGTTCTTCGCGGCGGCTGTTTGTGCCAGCGGATGATCTGCCGAGATCGCCATGAATTTCGCGCCGAACAGCGTGTCCGGGCGCGTCGTGAAGATCTTCAGCTCACTCTCGCCGGCGGGCGTCGTCGCCTGATCCAGCGCGAAGCGGACCAGCAGCCCTTCCGAGCGGCCGATCCAATTGCGCTGCATCAGCCGCACCTTGTCGGGCCAGCGATCGAGCCCGTCGAGCGCGGACAGCAGCTCCTGCGAGTACTTCGTGATCTTGAAGACCCATTGGCTCATCTCACGCTGCTCGACGATCGCACCGGAGCGCCAGCCGCGCCCGTCGATCACCTGCTCGTTGGCGAGCACGGTCATGTCGACCGGATCCCAGTTGAGCTTGCGCTTCTCGCGCTCGGCGAGGCCGGCGCCGAGCATGTCCAGGAACATCTTCTGCTGATGCTTGTAGTAGCTCGGGTCGCAGGTCGCGAATTCGCGTGACCAGTCCAGCGACAGCCCGATCGAGCGGAGCTGCTTCTTCATCGCGGCGATGTTGTCGTAGGTCCAGGCTTTCGGCGCGACCTTGCGCTCGATCGCGGCATTCTCGGCCGGCAGGCCGAAAGCGTCCCAGCCCATCGGATGCAGCACGTTGAACCCCTTGGCGCGCATGAAGCGGGCCAGCACGTCGCCGAGCGTATAATTCCGGACATGGCCGATATGGATGCGCCCGGACGGGTAGGGGAACATCTCGAGCACATAGTATTTCGGCCGCGAATCGTTGTTCTTGGAGACGAAGATCGCCTGTTCGTCCCAGAGGCGTTGCCAGCGCGGTTCGGCGTCGCGGGCGTTATAGCGTTCGGAGGTCATGGAATCGTTGGGGTTTTCGTGGGTTCGGCCGTCTCAAGACGGCGGACTAGGCCATAGAAGTCCTTAGGGGGTCAATGGGTTGCCCACGGTTTGGAACCTTGCCGGCGCCTCCGCATAACTACGAAGGTCGGCGTTGGGGTGTGATTAAGGGGTCAATGCCAATTTGCGGCCCGACGAGACCGCATGAGTGCGATGGATTCCAGCTTCGACGAGCCCGATTACGACTATGCCGCGTCCATTGCCGGACGGGCGATGCGGAGCATGGCCGAACAGCGGATTGCGCCGACCCCGGCCAATTTTGCCGTCTGGTTCCTGTATTTCGGGGACGGCCATGAGGATCTGCGCAACGCGATCGATCTCCTGATCGACCACAATCGTCCGTTCGACGCCCGAACCAATCAGGACCTGTTCAAGACCTATGTCGCGCCCCAGGTGAGTGCCGCCGTGGTCGACACGTCCGAGCGGTTGCAGGCGCTCATGGGGGCCGCGAAGGAGTTTCTGGCGACCGCGATCGCCGACAATCATTCGCAGATGCAGGTCATCAGCGAGGTGGCGGACCAGGGCAAGGCCGGCGTCGATCCGAAGGCGCTGGTTGCCCAGCTCATGAACGAGCTGGCACGCGCCGCCACACGGGCGACGCGGCTGGAAGCAGGCTTTGCGGAAAAGACCCGCGAGCTCGACGTGATCCGCGATTCGCTATCGAGGTCCGAGGAGCGCGCCCGGACCGACACGCTGACCGGCCTCGCAAACCGGCGGGCGCTCGACGAATTCCTGCGCAAGGCGCTGGCGACTGCGGCGTGGGGCGAGCCGCTCAGCGTGCTGATGCTCGACATCGACCACTTCAAGACCTTCAACGACAATTTCGGCCACGGCGTCGGCGACCAGGTGCTGCGCCTGATGGCGAAGGTGCTGCGTGAAAAGGTTCGCGAGCAGGATCTGCCGGCCCGCTATGGCGGCGAGGAGCTGATCGCGGTGCTGCCGGATGCCGATCTCGCCACCTGTGCCGAGATTGCCGAGCGGATCAGGCACGCGCTCGCCGAGTGCACGATCACACGCCGCTCCACCGGCGAGGTCCTGCCCAGCATCAGCGTGTCGATCGGCGTGGCGCAGTACCGGGCCGGCGAAGCGATCACCGATCTCATCGAGCGTTGCGACCGCGCGCTCTATCTCGCCAAGGGCAGCGGCCGCAATCGCGTGGTGACGGAAACCGAGCTCGATCGCGTGGGGACTGCGGGTTAGGCGCTCGCCGCCATCATCATTTCGACGGCGCCGGTCTCGATCGCCTGCACGCCGTGCTCGACGACATTGTTGCGGCCGCGGTGTTTTGCGGCGTAGAGCGCGGCGTCGGCGGCTTCGATCAGGTCGCCGGGACGCAAGGCCTCGTTCGGCTTCGTCGCGGCAACGCCGATCGAGACGGTGACGATCATGTGGGCTGAGGTGATGTGCGGCAGGCACAGCTTCAGCACGGCCGCGCGGGCCAGCTCGCCGATTTCGACGGCGCGGTT
Organism: Bradyrhizobium sp. CIR48; assembly: GCF_014198315.1. Taxonomy (NCBI): domain Bacteria; kingdom Pseudomonadati; phylum Pseudomonadota; class Alphaproteobacteria; order Hyphomicrobiales; family Nitrobacteraceae; genus Bradyrhizobium; species Bradyrhizobium sp. CIR48. The sequence continues at coordinate 32,910 of NZ_JACIHG010000009.1, read as the reverse complement.
CACATCGGTGTTCGGCAGCAGCAGGCAGAACTCCTCGCCGCCATAGCGCGCCGCAAAGCCCATCGTGTCGGCGGCGATGCCGGACAGCGACTCGCCGAGCCTGGTCAGGCAGGAATCGCCTTCGAGATGGCCATAGGTGTCGTTGAACAGCTTGAAATGATCGACGTCGATCATCAGCAGCGCGAGGTCGCTGCCATATTGCTGCGCGCGCATCCATTCGAAGTCGAGCCGGCTCTGGAAGCCGCGACGGTTGGCGAGCCCCGACAGCATGTCGATCGAGGCCATTACCGTCAGCCGGTCGTTGCTCGCGATCAGCTCGCGCTCGCGCTGGCTCAGCTGCGCCGCCATCGCGTTGAACGCGCGGGCCAGCGGCACGAACTCGGCCGGCAGGCGATTGCGCGCCGCGCGGGCCGACAGATCGCCCTCGCCGAGACGCTTGGCCATGTCGACGAGCATCTCGATCGGCTTGATGACGAGCTTTTCGGCGGCGATCAGCGCGCCGAGCAGGACGAACACGACGACGAAAGCGAGCTGGAGATAGGCGGTGCGGATGTCGCGGTTGACCGCCGCGGACACCTTGTCTTCGTCGATGCTGGCGATCAGGCGGGCGTTGGTGCCGGAGATGCGGATGTAGCTGACCGCGCGGCGCGAGCCGTCGGCGGCGAGGAAAGACAGTGAGCCTTCATCCTGGTCGGAACGCAGCGCCCTGTCGGCGATCGCCGACATCAGCGGCATGTTGTCGAGCGGACGGCCGACTGCGCTGTGCTGATCGGCCGGCGCGGCCAGCACGGTGCCTGCGCTGTCGACCAGCACGGCCGTGATGCCGGCGCGGCCGCCCAGATTGCTCATGACCTTCGACATCCAGTCGAGATTGACCGTGGCAAGGACGACGGCATCGGACACGCCGCTGAAAGCCGATACGGGATAAGCCGCCATCACCGTCGGTGCTGCTATCGGCCGCGACAGGATGAAATCGCTCAGCACGAAGCGGCCGCTCGTTTGGGCCTGCTGAAAGTAGGGCCGGTCGCTCAGGTCGAGGCCGACATACATATTGTTCGTCGCGCACTGGATGCGCCCGTCTGCGCCGGCGATCAAAAGCGTGCGGATCCAGGGCAGGTTCGACGGCAGGCTCGCGCGCAGCACGTCGCAGCTCTTGCTGACGCCGCCGGCGGAGGCGCGGATGAAGGCCTCCGATTTCAGAATGGTCTCGACCGACGAGATCACCTCGCGTTGCGCATCGGCGCTGTGCCGCGCGACGGTGGTGAATTCAACCGTGGCCTGTGCGATCTGCCGGGTGCGGGTATCTTCGAGCGAACGGATGCGCTCGAGCATCAAGGGTGCCACCAGAATCACCGCGAGCAATGCAAGCCGCGCCCGGATTCCGAGAACCTGCTTGAGTTTCGCTCGTTTGCGGTTGAGACTGATTGTTGCCATCTTCGCTACCCACCCCGTCGGCCAAGGTAAAGCGAAGGGTTCAAAAACTCTTTCTTGAACTCGGTAAAATTGGACTTACCTCGGTCAGGATCATAGCCAATCGACGTCATGACAGAAGCCAACGCCGCGCCGGTAACCGGCCATTCACCAATCGCGCTTGCCGCGGTCGAAGCCGAAATCGCCCGTGCCTGCAAGGATGCGCGACGCGATCGCGCCTCCGTGACCCTGATCGCGGTGTCCAAGACTTTCGCCGCGGATGCAATTACCCCGGTTATCGACGCCGGACAGCGCGTATTCGGCGAGAATCGGGTACAGGAGGCCAAAGGCAAGTGGCCTGCGTTAACGTCTGTTTACTCCGGCATCGCGCTGCATCTGATCGGTCCGCTGCAATCCAACAAGGCGAAAGAGGCGGTCGCGCTGTTCGATGCGATCCATTCGGTCGACCGTCCGAGCATTTGCCAGGCGTTAGCCAAGGAAATCGAATCCCAGAACAAGCACCCGCAACTCTTCGTCCAGATCAACACCGGCGAGGAGCCGCAGAAGGCCGGCATCTCGCCCGGCGAGGCCGACGCCTTCCTCGCCAGCTGCCGCGACACCTATGGGCTGACGATCTCTGGATTGATGTGCATCCCGCCGGTCGACGAGCCGCCGGCGGCGCATTTCGCGCTGACCGCCAAGATCGCCGCGCGTAATGGATTGACCAATCTCTCGATGGGCATGAGCGCGGATTTCGCCAATGCCATCATGCTAGGTGCCACCCATGTGCGCGTGGGGAGTGCGATCTTCGGGCATAGATAGTTGTTGTCGTCCCTGCGAACGCAGGGACCCATACCGCGTGATCTCCGATTGATAGGTGGTCTTCGTACCGACGAAACTCAGGTAACTCCCAATCCTCGCCAAACTTCTCCCTGGGGTTATGGGTCCCTGCGTTCGCAGGGACGACGGCGGAGTGGGTCGGGCCTACACAAACCCCACCGATACCTTCCCGAGCACGCCAAAGTCCGCCGCGAGATGATCGCTGGCCTGGATCGGCAGCGGCGGATGGCACGTGCCTGTGGTCACCACCTCCCCTGCCCGCAAGGTCAATCCAAGTCCGCCCAGCTCATTGGCGAGCCAGGCGAGCGCTACGCGGGGATCGCCGAGCACGTTCTTGCCGTGGCCGACATAGCGCTCGCCGCGCAGCGTGATCTGTGGCCGTTCCTCGACCAGATCCATCCCACGCCAGTTCGCAGTCGTCGCCGCGCCCAGCACGAACAGATGCGCGCAGGCATTGTCGGCGATCAGCTGCGCCTCGCCCGCTCCAGCGAAATCGGCAAACCGCGAATCGGGAATCTCGATCGCAGGATGGAAGGTGTCGACGGCGGCGAGCACCTCATCGACGCTGTAGGGCGTTGCACGCGGCGGCAGATCGCGTCCCATGCGGAAGGCGAATTCAGGTTCGCCGACGCGCATCTCGTTGCCCTTCATCGACGCAGTGCCGCCATCGGCGATCACGGTGTCGCTCATGATGCGACCGGCCAGCGGTCCGGTGACGTTGATGTGCTTCTGTCCTGATACGCTCGTGGCCGCGATCTTCCAGCCGAACAATGTCCCGTGCGACAGTGTTTCGAGCCCGGCCTGGATAGCATAGCCCTCCGTGCGGCTCTGCGGCCGCAGCTGCGACTCCAGCACCTCAAGCTTGGTGCCGTCGCGCCAATGTTGAACGAGGGTGCGCGAGGCGGCCGCGATCTGATCCCTGTCGAGCATGCATCCTCACCCGATGATGATTCTTGTTCGTGGCCCCAATCGCCGCAGCAATTGCAGCATCGCAGATTTCGTCATGGAGACGCAGCCCGCGGTCGGGCCGAAATTGTCGCGGGCCAGGTGCAAGAATACCGCGCTGCCGCGGCCGGCGACCCGCGGTCGCGTGTTGTGGTCGATTTCGATGATGAAGTCATAGAGATGGTCGGCCCGCTTGAGCCGGTCACCGCCCTGCCCCTCGTCGAGCCGGATTCCCTGGTTGTAATGGCGATCCCTGGGGTCCTCGCACCAGGCGTCTTCTGCGGTGATGATCCGGGCGGGCAGGAAGCTCTGCGGACGGCTGTGCCGGTCACCCCGCCACCACAAGCGCCTCGGACGGAAGCTGCCCCTGGGGGTGCCGCCGTCGCCCTCGCGCTTGTTGGCCAGGATGCCGCCCCGCCCCAGCGCAACCGGTATGGTCAGCGATCCCGCCGTCAGCCAGCCTCGGCGCGGATTCCCGGCCGCAGGCTTAACGCGGATCACAGAGAGCGGTCCGGCGCTTCGATTCTTGGTGTAACTAACTGAAGCTGCTTTATTTTTCATGTGAACGTGCAATGTCGAATTCATTACAGGACATTCATCAAACCGGCCTGCTATTCTGAGTTAGAGTGCTTCCGGCTTGTGAATCGGTAACAGCCCACTACTTCAACACGAACAACAATAATAACAGCGACCCCTAAACTTCCCCTCACGGCTGGGTGCAGCATGGATGCGCGCCGAGCCGGACCCCAAAAGGATGACCCCCTATGGCCAATGCCCGCAAGATCCTGATCGTGGATGACGATACCGATCTGCGCGACACGTTGGTGGAGCAATTATCGCTACACGAAGAATTCGAAGCTTCCGCGGTCGATACCGGCGCCAAAGGCGCGAGCGCGGCCAAGGCCAATGCTCCCGATCTCGTCCTGATGGACGTCGGCCTGCCCGACACCGACGGCCGCGAGGTGGTCCGCTCCTTGCGCAAGGGCGGCTTCAAGGCTCCGATCATCATGCTGACCGGGCACGACACCGATTCCGATACGATTTTGGGGCTTGAATCCGGCGCCAACGACTATGTGGCAAAGCCCTTTCGTTTCGCCGTCCTGCTGGCCCGCATCCGCGCCCAGCTGCGCCAGCACGAGGCCAGCGAGGACGCGGTGTTCTCGGTCGGCCCCTACTCCTTCCGGCCCGGCTCCAAGATGCTCACCGCCGCCAATGCGCGCAAGGTGCGGCTGACGGAGAAGGAGACCGCGATCCTCCGCTTCCTCTACCGCGCCGGCCAAATGCCGGTCTCGCGCGAGACCCTGCTCCAGGAGGTCTGGGGTTATAATTCCGGCGTCACCACCCACACGCTGGAAACCCACATCTACCGCCTCCGCCAGAAGATCGAGAAGGATGCCGCCAATCCGGAAATCCTGGTCACGGAAGCCGGTGGCTACAAGCTGGTGCCGTGATACGCTCGAAGGGCGTGCGAATCGTTTTAGATCGCATGCCTTTGAGCCTCGGATCTGAATGTCAATCGACGACGACGTAGCGCTTCTCGAGCGTGTCCCGACATTGCGCCTGTTGGGAGACGCCTCGTTGCGCATGCTGGCGATCGGCTCCGAGCAGCGTAACTTCGTCCGCGGCGATACCCTGTTCAATCTCGGCGACGACGCCGATGCCGGCTTCGTAGTCCAGCGCGGCGCCTTTCGGGTCGATGACGGCGCCGGCGCCGAGATGATCGCAGGTCCCGGCGCGCTGATCGGCGAGCTTGCGCTGGTGTTGCCGATGAAGCGGCCATCGAGCGCGATCGCGTTGGAGCATTCCTCCGTCATTCGCGTCGCACGCAGCCTGTTTCAGCGCGTGCTCGAAAGCGACCCCGCCGCAGCGGTTCGGCTGCGCGATGAATTCGCGGTCCGCTCCAGCCAGATTGCCAGCGATATCCTGATGGCGGGTGCGAAGCTGACGTCGTGAGAGGTTGTCGCTCCATCCGGGCTACGGGATGGTCACACCTCCAGCGTCACCGTGACAGGCACGTGGTCCGACGGCCGCTCCCAGCTCCGCGCATCGCGAAGAATCCTGAAATCGCTGACCGCATCCTTCAACGCGCGCGAGACCCAGATGTGGTCGAGCCTGCGGCCGCGATCGCCGACGGTCCAGTCGGCGGAGCGGTAGCTCCACCACGTGTAGACTTTTTCCGACATCGGAATCCGCTCGCGCGCGACGTCGACCCATTCGCCGGCGGCCAGCGCGGCCTGCAGCTTTTCGGTTTCGATCGGCGTGTGCGAGACCACCTTCAGAAGCTGCTTGTGCGACCACACATCGTTCTCGTGCGGGGCGACGTTGAGATCGCCGACCAGGATGTGGCGATCCTCTCCGCGCGGATGCAACGGCTCGCACGCCTTCATCTCGTCGAGGAAGCGAAGCTTGTGGTCGAACTTCTCGTTCAGTGCGGGATCGGGAATGTCGCCGCCGGCGGGCACGTAGAAATTATGCACGACCAGCGGCTTTGCGACGTTGGCCTTCTCGCCGAACGATACGGAGATGTGACGCGAATCCACCTTGTCGCAGAAGGTGCGGATGTCCGTCGATTCGAACGGAATCTTCGAGACGATGGCGACGCCGTGATAGCCCTTCTGCCCGTTCAGCGCGACGTGCTCATAGCCGAGCCGCTTGAAGCGCTTCAGCGGAAAGGCATCGTCGATGCACTTGGTCTCCTGCAGGCACAGCACGTCCGGCCGCGCGCTCTTGAGGAATTTCGCGACCAGATCGATGCGCAGCCGCACCGAATTGATGTTCCAGGTTGTCAGGGAAAAACGCATGGGAAATGCGTCTTAGCATGGATTGGCGCGGGGAAAATGCTTGTCCACAGCGCGCTCTCGTAGGGTGAGCAAAGCGAAGCGTGCCCACGTGCTGCCATGAGGCGAGAGATCGTGGGCACGGCGCAAGTGCGCCTTTACCCACCCTACGAAACCTATCCCGGCGCCGGGCCGTAATTGGTGAAATCGATCTTGAACATGCCGGGATCGAGCTTTTTGCTCGAGTCCAGATTGTAGACCGCGATCGTGGTGTCGTAGCCCTGCGGATCGGTGACGGTCCATTGCTTCAACTGACCGTCCTTGGCGCCGAACATCAAGAGGAGGCGGCTGGTGCCGACCAGCGCCTGCTTCTCCTCGATGGTGACGCTGACGAAGACGTCGTCGGCGGAGACGCCAACGACATTGGTGTCCTTCATCAGGTCGATGCGATCCGACAGCAGGAAACGCAGCGGCGTCTGCGACAGCGGATAGACGTCCTGGGTCGCGAGCTTGCGGTCGCGCACCACCAGCGAGGATCCGTCGGCGACAATGTCGATCGGGCTCGGCGCGTCATATTCGAAGCGCACCTTGCCCGGTTTCTGGATGTAGAAATCGCCTTGCGTCTTGCTGCCGTCGGGGCCGACCTGGACAAAATTCCCGACCAGCGTCGACAGCGATGACAGATAGGCACTGACCTTGGCCGCCTGCGCCTTCTGGTTGGCATCGAAGGTCTGGAAGATGCTGCTCGGCACGTTGCGGCGCGGATCCGGAATCACCGGATTCGGCGGCGCCTGAGTCGCACCGGTGACAGCGGGCCCGCCGCCGGCGGACGTTCCGCCGTCGCGGCCCTTCGGCGCGGGTTTCGGCACCGGGACGTTCTGCGCGAACGAGGACGCCGTCACCATCGCAGCGGTGACGAGAAGCACGCCGGCCACGCGCGCGCTTCGCGCAGCGATGGTGGCAGCGAATCGAATGTCCGGATGTCTGATCAACGCGTCGTCCTAACGTGGCTGGGCGTCTTTTAGCGTGATTTCGGGCAAAAGCAGATAACGATTTCGCGTGAAATGATGTCTGGAGGCGGCTGCCTCACATATGGCTGTCTTCTTCCTCGACCAGAATCTCGCGCTTGCCGGCGTGGTTGGCGGGTCCGACGATGCCTTCCAGTTCCATGCGCTCCATCAAGGATGCGGCGCGGTTATAGCCGATCTGCAGGCGACGCTGGATGTAGCTCGTCGAGGCCTTGCGGTCGCGTTTGACGATCGCAACGGCCTGCTGGAAGAGGTCGCCGCCGCCATCGCCGCCCATGCCGGTGGCGTCGAACACCGCACCGTCCTCGTCCTCGGTGGGCTCTTCGGCCGTGACGGCTTCGAGATATTCCGGCTGGCCCTGCGTCTTGAGGTGACGCACCACCTTCTCGACTTCGTCGTCGGAGGCGAAAGGTCCGTGCACGCGGCTGATGCGGCCGCCGCCCGCCATGTAGAGCATGTCGCCCTGGCCGAGCAGCTGCTCGGCGCCCATCTCGCCCAGAATGGTGCGGCTGTCGATCTTGGACGTGACCTGGAAGGCGATGCGGGTCGGGAAGTTCGCCTTGATGGTGCCGGTGATGACGTCGACCGACGGACGCTGCGTCGCCAGGATCACGTGCAGGCCGGCGGCGCGCGCCATCTGCGCGAGGCGCTGCACCGCGCCTTCGATGTCCTTGCCGGCGACCATCATCAGGTCGGCCATTTCGTCGACGATGATGACGATGTAGGGCAGCGGATCGAGCGAGAGCTTCTCTTCCTCGTAGATCGCCTTGCCGGTTTCCTTGTCGAAACCGGTGTGCACGGTGCGCGTCGGCTCTTCGCCCTTGGCCTTCAATTCGAGCAGGCGCGTGTTGTAGCCGTCGATGTTGCGCACACCGAGCTTGGCCATGTTCTTGTAGCGCTCCTCCATCTCGCGCACGGCCCATTTCAGCGCGACCACCGCCTTCTTCGGGTCGGTCACGACGGGCGTGAGCAGATGGGGAATGCCGTCATAGACGGAGAGTTCGAGCATCTTCGGATCGACCATGATCAGGCGGCACTGGTCCGGACGCAGCCGGTAGACCAGGCTGAGGATCATGGTGTTGATGGCGACCGATTTGCCGGAGCCGGTGGTGCCGGCGATCAGCATGTGCGGCGTGCGCGCGAGGTCGATGATCACAGGATCGCCGCCGATGGTCTTGCCGAGGCAGAGCGGCAGCTTCGCCACCGTCTCGGTGGCTTCCTTGGCGATCAGCAGCTCGCGCAGATAGACCTTTTCGCGATGCGCGTTCGGCAGCTCGATGCCGATGGCGTTACGGCCGGGCACGACCGCGACGCGCGCCGACAGCGCGCTCATCGAGCGGGCGATGTCGTCGGCGAGCCCGATCACGCGCGACGATTTGATGCCGGGCGCCGGCTCGAGCTCGTACAGCGTGACCACGGGGCCCGGATTGGCTTTGACGATCTCGCCGCGCACGCCAAAGTCCTGGAGCACGCCTTCAAGCGAACGCGAATTGGCTTCCAGCTCGGCCTTGCTGAGCGGCTGGCGATCGCCGGCCTTGGGCGCGGCCAGCACGGAGACGGACGGAAGCTCGAACTTGTCGGAGGATTTCTTCGCGGCGGCTTTCGGGGCAGCCTTCTTGCGCGGGGCGCGCGCGGCAGGCTCCTCCTCTTCCTCCTCGTCTTCTTCCTCTTCCTCGTGCTGATCCTCATAGTCCTCGTCCTCGGACTGCGGCGAGATCGAGGGGGCCGCGCGGCCGCCGCCTAGATTCGGCTCCTGGCGGCTGAACGCGACGGCCTTGGTCTTCGGGCCGCTTGAGACCAGCGAGCGGTAAGCGGCACCACACAGCCAGATCAGCCGCGCCTTCGTGCTCATCAGCGCATGGAACAGCCAGCCCAGCGACACCGAGCCGCGATCGTTCTCCTCGTCCTCGTCGAGCGGCTTGTCGTCGTCCTCGATCTCCGAGAGCTCGTCGTCGTGCTCGCGGGCGCCAAGACCGCATGCGATCAGGAATGTCGCGGCCATCGCAGCGAACAGGATCGTGCCCAGCACGATGCGATAGATCGTGCCGGCCGGCCCGAAAATCACTGCGGGCGCGCGTACGAGCGCATCGCCGACCACTCCGCCGAGGCCGGTCGGCAGCGGCCATGCGCCGCCATGCGGCCAGCAGCTGACGAAGCCTGCCGCGATCACCGTGCAGAGAATCCAGGAGCCGAGCCGCAGCGCCTCGCGGTCGAACGGGCGGTGGGTCATCATGCGCCAGCCCCAGACCGCGACGGTCAGGACCAGCATGATGGCGCCGAGCCCGAGGATCTGCATCGCAAGGTCGGCGCCGATCGCGCCGGCATAACCGAGAATGTTGCGGATCGGCCTCGAGGTCGCGTGGCTCAGGCTGGGGTCCTGCACCGACCAGGTCATCAGCGCTGCTGAGGCAACGCCCGACAACGCGATCAGGCCGAAGCCGGTGAGCTCGCGCACGCGCCGCGCCAGTCCCTCGCGGATCGAGGGCGGCAGATGGCCGACCAGTGGAATGACACGCTCGATTGCCGACATGCTCATGGGCCCCGCCTAACCCAGAGTCTCGACCAGCCGGTGCAACGCCTGCGCCGTGGTCTCGCCATCCTGCACCAGCGCCAGGCGAATATAGCCTGCACCGGGATTGAAGCCGTCGGGCTGTTGCCGCGCCAAAAAGCTGCCGGGCACCACGCGCACGCCTGCTTCCTTGAACAATTTCAGACACACGGACACGTCGTCGCCGATCTCGGACGTGTTGAGCCAGACGCAGAAGCCGGCATCAGGCCGGCGATAGCCGTAGCGGTTGCCGATGATCTGGTCGGCGAGATCGAACTTGATCCGGTAGAGCCGGCGGTTCTCCTCGACATGCGCCTCGTCGCCATAAGCAAAGGTCGCGACATGCTGGAGCGGCACCGGCACCTGCGGCGCCGCGATGTTGCGCAGCTCCAGGAACATGCCGATGAATTTCTTGTCGCCGGCGGCAAAGCCGACGCGCAGGCCCGGCAGGTTGGAGCGCTTCGACAGTGACTGGAACGCAGCCACGCGGGTGAAATCGGGGCCGGCGCATTCGAGCGCACTGCCCGGCGCTTCGCGGGTATAGATCTCCGAATAGCATTCGTCGCTGAGGATCATGAAGCCATAGCGATCGGCGAGGCTCTTCAGGCGCGTGAAGTAGTCGCGCGAGGCGACCGAGCCCTGCGGATTGGCCGGCGAGGCCAGATAGAACGCCACCGTGCGCGCCAGCGTCGCCTCGTCGATGGCATCTAGGTCAGGCAGGAAGCCGTTCTCGACCGTGGTCGGCAGATAGACCGGCTCGCACGCTGCAGCACCCGCGCCGGCGCCGTAGACCGGATAGAACGGGTTCGGCATCAGGATCGCCGGTTTGCCGGGGCGCGGGCCGACATAGCGGACGGCCGCGATCGCGGCGAGGAACAGCCCCTCGCGGCTGCCATTGAGGACGAGCATCTCGCTCTTGGGGTCGAGCGGTCGCGGCAGCTTGAAGCGCGCCGACAGCCAGGCGCTCGCGGCCTGGCGGAACGGGTCGGTGCCCTGGTTCATCGGATAGCGGCCGAAATCGGCGATATGCTTGGCCAGCACCGGGCCGACGAAATCAGGCACGGGGTGCTGCGGCTCGCCGACCGCGAGCGAAATCAAAGGCTTGCCGGGTTGATGCGGCGCCAGCAGCTCGTTCAGCCGGACGAAGGGCGAGCGTCCGGTATCGGAGCTTCCACTGGCCTGTGGCGCACGGGATGAAGCGGTCATGACCATTCTGGGCGCCAGCACTCTCGGAACAGCCGGTCGCGCGAAGGCCCCGGCGGGAAGCGGTTCAGTTCACCATAGATAGGGCGAGGTTAAGACGCGATTAACCATCGGCGGGCGGGTCCGTCCAGAGCAGGAATAATGAGGCCGGATAACAACGGGATGCGAGGCCCCCAACCTCTCCCGCTTGCGGGAGAGGTCGGCGCGTAGCGCCGGGTGAGGGCTCTCTCCTCTTGGGGTTCTCGCCCGCGGAGGCACCCCCACCCCGCCCTCCCCCGCAAGCTGGAGAGGGAGCGCACCGTCACCTTGGTTTGATTCGAACTTCAGCGCCCCGGCAGCTTCTCGAACGTCTTCATGCCGGCCGGGATCGCATGGAATTCCTGGATGTCGCAGGTGTAGATCGCCATCTGCGGATGGAACTGGGTCGGATCATCCAGCGTGCCGACTTTCACGACCACCGCCGGCAGTCCCGGAACCTTGGTCACCAGATGCGTGCCGCACTCGGCGCAGAATTCGCGCGTGACGGCGCGTTCGAGATCCTTGCGCGTGAATTGCTTGGGCTGGCCCGTGATGTAGCTGAAGCCGGCCGCCGGCATCGCGATGAAGGTGTTGGGTGCGCCGCCCGAGATGTACTGGCACTCGCGGCAATGACACTGGGCCTGCATCATCGGATCACCTTCGGCTTTGTAACGCACTTCGCCGCAATAGCATCCGCCTTCCAAGCGCATGACGACCTCCCCGATTATTGTTTCTTATGGTCGATATTTCTGCGCCGGCGGTGCGGAATGGCAATCCTTTTCTTGGCTGTGAAATCAAAAACCACCCTGCCAAAAAGAAAGGGGCTCCAGCTTGCGCTGGAGCCCCTCAACGGTCAGGGCATTGCCGGGTATGTGCCCGAACCGTAGTTCTGGACGTGGTCTCCGGGGAGACCACGCCTGGGAGGAGACTTACATGTTGTAGGCGCGCTCGGTGTGCTCGGTGATGTCGAGGCCTTCACGCTCGCTCTCGACATTGGTCCGCAGGCCAACGATCACGTCGACGACCTTGTAGAGGATCGCCGAACCGATGCCCGACCACACCAGCGTGGTGCCGACGCCCCAGATCTGGGACATCATCTGCGCCGCGAAGTCGTAGTCGCCGACCTTCGGCGGGATCGCGGTGTAGTCCATGACGCCAGCGCCACCGAGGGCGGGGTTGACGAGGATGCCGGTGCCGATGGCGCCGACGATGCCGCCGACGCAGTGCACGCCGAACACATCGAGGCTGTCATCGTAGCCGAGCGCGTTCTTCACGACGGTGCAGAAGAACAGGCAGACCACGCCGACGATGAGGCCGAGGACGATCGCGCCCATGACGCCGGAGTAGCCGGCCGCAGGGGTGACCGCGACGAGGCCCGCGACAGCGCCGGAGATGACGCCGAGCACCGACGGGTGACCCTTGATGATCCACTCCGCGAACATCCACGACAGCGCGGCGGCTGCGGTGGCGACGAAGGAGTTGGTCATGGCGAGGGCGGCGCCGCCGTTGGCTTCGAGGTTGGAGCCGGCGTTGAAGCCGAACCAGCCGACCCAGAGCAGCGAGGCGCCGATCATCGACATGGTCAGCGAGTGCGGGGCCATCAGCTCCTTGCCGTAGCCGACGCGCTTGCCGATCAGGAGAGCGCCGACGAGGCCTGCGATGCCGGCGTTGATGTGCACCACGGTGCCGCCCGCGAAGTCGATCGCGCCCTTCTTGAAGATCCAGCCGGCGTCGGCATTAATCTCGTCGAGCTTGGCCTGCGCCGCGGTCTTCGCGGCCGCATCAGTGGCGGCAGCGAGCGCCTTGGCCGCATCCTGGATCAGGTCCGGACCCTGCCAGTACCAGACCATGTGCGCGATCGGGAAGTAAATCAGCGTGACCCAGAGCGGGATGAACAGGGCGATCGCCGAGAACTTCATGCGCTCGGCGAAGGCGCCGACGATGAGGGCGGGCGTGATCGCCGCGAAGGTCATCTGGAAGCACACATAGATGAGCTCCGAGATGTTGGCGTCGACCGAGAAGGTCGCGGCCTTCGTATCGGTGGTGACGCCCATCATGAAGGCCTTGGAGAAGCCGCCGATGAAGTCGGAACCGCCGGTGAAGGTGAGGCTGTAGCCGTACACGGCCCAGATCACGGTGACGACGCAGACGGTGTAGAACACCTGCATCAGGACGGAGAGCATGTTCTTGGAACGGACGAGACCGCCGTAGAACAGCGCGAGGCCGGGGATCGTCATCAACAGCACCAGCACTGTCGATGTCAGCATCCAGGCGTTGTCTCCCTTGTTGACCGTTGGCTCGGCGTAGGCCGCGGTCGCAGCGAACAGGCCGACTGCGAGAGCCGCCAATCCCGCGCCATAGGGACGCTTGAACGTCATATTATTCACTCCTGATTGGATAAAGGTTGAGCGCGAAATCAAAGGGCCGCGGCATCGGCCTCGCCGGTGCGGATGCGCACCGCGTGGTCGAGGTTGATGACGAAGATCTTGCCGTCGCCGATCTGTCCGGTTTTCGCGGCGGACGTGATGGCGTCGATGGTCTTGTCGACCTGGTCGGAGGCGACAGCGACCTCGATCTTGATCTTGGGCAGGAAGCTCACGGCATATTCGGCGCCGCGATAGATTTCCGTATGGCCCTTCTGGCGGCCATATCCCTTGACTTCCGTCACCGTGAGACCGTGAACGCCGATGGCGGTCAGGGCGTCACGGACTTCTTCCAGCTTGAATGGCTTGATAATCGCCATAACAATTTTCATGGGTCCTATCCCCGCTTGGGCCCGGTCCGGACGTGGCCGGGCGTTCTCGACTGGTTCGCCACGAGGGAGAAAGTTCACTACGCGGGCACAGCCTGGACCCTTAGAATCAAATGCCGTGCCAGATCGGGCGCGTTGCCTAACGGGCTATGAAAACGGGTGTTTTCGCGATGAACGCGTATTGCGGTGCAGTGCGCTATTCCGTCGCGCCCAAAACGTGGTCATGCCTGCTCAAAATGCGAGCATGACAGGCTGCCGACACAATATTGCTCATGCGTCGGGCAGGGTAGAGGTAATTAAGTAGCGTCCCGCTTATTGCAGGGCTTCGCCGTGCTGCGAAATATCGAGCCCCTCGAGTTCGTGCTCACGGGATACGCGCAAGGGCACGAACAGGCCGACCAGCTTGAGCAAGATGAAGCTCAGGCCAGCCGACCAGACGAAGGTGACGGCGACGCCATAGAACTGGATCAGGAGCTGCTGCGGGTGGCCCTCCAGCAGGCCGGCGGTGCCGCCGATGGCGCTGGTTGCGAACACGCCGGCGAGCAGGGTTCCGGTCAGGCCGCCGATGCCGTGGACGCCGAACACGTCGAGCGAATCGTCATAGTTGAAGCGATGCTTCAGCCAGGTGCAGGCCCAATAGCAAACCGCCCCCGCAATGATGCCGATGACGATGCCGTGCCAGGGTGCGACGAAGCCGGAGGCCGGCGTGATGGTGCCGAGCCCGGCCACCGCGCCGGAAATCATGCCGAGCACGGACGGCTTGCGCCGCGTCGACCACTCGATCGCGCCCCAGGTCAGCGCGCCGGAGCAGGCGGCAAGATGGGTCGCGATGATCGCCATTACGGCGCGTGAATTGGCCGCGCCCGCCGAGCCGCCGTTGAAGCCGAACCAGCCGACCCACAACAGGCCGGTGCCCATCACCGCGAGCGAAAGATCGAACGGCGAGAGATTTTCGGTGCCGTAGCCGTGACGGCGCCCCATCACCTTTGCCGCAACGAGGCCGCCGGTGCCGGCCGACAGATGCACCACGAGACCGCCGGCGAAATCCAAGACGCCCATGCTGGCGAGGAAGCCGCCGCCCCACACCCAATGCGCCAGCGGAATGTAGACGAAGATGAACCAGGCGACGGAGAACAGGAGATAGGCGGAGAACCGCATCCGGTCCGCAACCGAGCCCGCGACCAGCGCCACCGTGATGATGGCAAACGTCATCTGATACAGCATGAACAGCGCTTCCGGGATGGTCTTCGCGGCCGGGTTGACGCTGTCCATGGTCATGCCGGCGAGAAACCAGCGGTCGAGCGTGCCGATCCACGGGCCGTCGCCGACGAAGCACAGCGAATAGCCGAACGCGACCCAGAGAATGGAGATCAAAGTCACCGCGGCGAGGCTCTGCGCCATGGTGGCGAGCACGTTCTTCTTGCGCACCATGCCGGAATAGAACAGCGCCAGGCCCGGGATCGTCATCATCAGCACCAGCGCGGTGGCGACGATCATCCAGGCGGTGTCGGCCGTGTTGATCTCGGAGGCCGCGGCGCGCGCCGGCGAAGCCATGATCGACACAAGTCCGATCGGCGCAGCCATGGCAGCTGCGCGGCGCAAATATCCCGCCATGTCGTTCCCCCCGGCATCAATTGGCGTCGCACATTGTGGCGTCGTTGCCCGGTGCGATCGAAGAAGATCAAAGCGTTTTCAAGCGAAGTGGATATCGGTTCGCGTGAAGAAAACGCGTCAAAAACTAAGATCTAGAGCGCGTCGCTGTCGGTCTCGCCGGTGCGGATGCGCAGCGCGTGGTCGATCGGCGTGACGAAGATCTTGCCGTCGCCGATCTGCCCGGTGCGCGCGGTCGAGGTGATCACGGCGACCGCCTTGTCGGCGACGTCGGAGGCGACCGCGATCTCGATGCGCAGCTTCGGCAGGAAGTTCACGACATATTCGGCGCCGCGATAGATTTCGGTGTGGCCCTTTTGCCGGCCATAACCCTTCACCTCGGTCACGGTCATGCCGTGGACGCCGATCGCCGTCAGGGCCTGGCGGACCTCATCGAGCTTGAAAGGTTTGATGATCGCGACGACGAGTTTCATGGTCAGGCCTATTCCCCGGGATGCGCCGCGCCGTATGTCCCCGGCGCAGCGTCAATCTGGCATCTTTCCGGGCAAATGGCACAAAAAAGTTGCAGACTGAAGCGGAAAAACGTTTGAGCTTATGAACGGCCGCCTCTGTACAGGGCATCCGTTCATCCTTCACAATGCATTTTTGGCATGGATGCGGTGAACCCGCGCCTGCCAAGCGGTACATAAGTATTTTGAGGGGACGCTTCATGGCGAGTTGGTTCTACGCATCCGAGGGCAAGCAGCAGGGGCCCTTTCCGGAAGGGCAATTCCGCGATCTCGTCGCCCAGGGCGTCGTGCGCCCGGATACGCTGGTGTGGACCGAGGGCATGGCCGGCTGGCAGAAGGCCGCCGAAATCCCCGGTCTGGTCGGGGGCGGCGGCGCGCCGCCGATGATCCCGGCGGGCGGTCCGCCGATGATGGGCTCCGGTGGTTATGCCGGCGGCGGAGGCGGAGTGGCGGGATCGCTGGCGGTCGATTTCGGCGTCCTCGAGTTCACCTGGCGCAGCATCGTCTTGATGATCGGAATGATCTTCGTCATTCCGGCGCCGTGGGCGTTCGTCTGGTACACGCAATGGATCGTGTCCTGCGTCAAGGTCCCGGGGCGGCCGAACCTCAGCTTCACCGGCAGCGCGATGACGCTGGTGCCGTGGTATTTCGGCTTCATCGTTCTCGCCATCGCGCTCGCCTTCGTCGGCAGCCAGCTGCTGAGCAATCTGCTCTTCATCGTCCAGATCGTCCTCTACTGGCTCCTGATCAAATGGATGGTCGCGAACCTCGCCTCCAACGGACAGCCGCTGGGCTTGAGCTTCACGGGTTCGATCTGGGCCTATATCGGCTGGAGCCTGCTGTTCGGGATCTCCATCATCACCATCGTCGGTTGGGCCTGGGTTGCCGCAGCCCAGATGCGCTGGTTCTGCCGCAGCATCGAAGGCACGCGGCGCGAAATCGTGTTCAAGGGCAGTGGTCTTGGCATCCTGTGGCGCGGCATCGTCGCCGCGATCCTGTGCAGTCTGATCATCCCGATTCCGTGGGTGTATCGCTGGATCATGAACTGGTTCGCGTCGGAGACCGTTCTTGCGCCGCGCGGGTCGCAGGCGGCCATGTAATGGCTGCTGGCCGCTTGTAGCGAACGGACAAGATGTCGAACCGCATCTGGTTTCACGCGTCGGGCGGCCAGCAGAAGGGGCCGTTTCCCGAGCCGCAGTTTCGCGACCTCATCGCCCAGGGCATCGTGCGCGCCGATACGCTGGTCTGGGCGGAAGGGATGGCGGGCTGGCAGAAAGCCGGCGAGGTGCCGGGCCTCATCTCCGGCGCCGCAGCGCCGCCGTCATTGCCGGTCGGTGGAAGTCCGGGCAGCGACAGCGGCGGTCCGCTATCGGTGGACCTGCCGGTCTGGTCGTTCACGGGATGGTGGATCCTGGTGATGATCGGCAGTCTGCTGGTGATCCCGTCGCCCTGGACCGGGACAGGATATTATCGCTGGCTGTTTCCGCGCATGCACGTTCCGCAGCGGCCGAACCTCGCCTTCACCGG
The DNA here is from genome assembly GCF_014198315.1 of Bradyrhizobium sp. CIR48. Lineage (NCBI taxonomy): Bacteria > Pseudomonadati > Pseudomonadota > Alphaproteobacteria > Hyphomicrobiales > Nitrobacteraceae > Bradyrhizobium > Bradyrhizobium sp. CIR48. Next base: position 15,742 of record NZ_JACIHG010000009.1, on the reverse strand, counting down.
ACAGGTCGGAGACATCTGGTACGTCTTCATCGCGATGGGACTGGCGGGCTGTCTGGGCTATATCGACAGCCTCCTCCAGATTTTCGGAGTGCTAGTTCAGGCCGTTTTATCCTGGGTGCTCATTCGCTGGGTGGTCGCCAATATCAGCTCGAACGGTCAGCCGATGCGGATGACGTTCACAGGCAGCGTCTGGGGCTTCGTCGGCTGGCAGATCTTGACGTTCCTCGCGGTCTTCACGATCATCGGCTGGGCCTGGGTCATGGCCGCGTGGACGCGGTGGATTTGTCGCCACGTCAGCGGGACGCGCCGCGAGATGGTCTTCACCGCCACCGGTCTTGATCTGCTTTGGCGCACAGTCGCGTTTTGCCTCGGCTGTCTTTTCATCATTCCGATCCCGTGGCTGCTGCGCTGGTATTTTACCTGGGGCACGACGCAATTCGTGCTCATTGAGCGCAGCACTGCCGCCAATGCCTAGGACTTCCGTTCGCGCACGGAGCCTTCCTGCGCGACAGAGGCGACCAGCGTACCGTCCGGCTTGAAGATCGAGCCGCGGGTCAGGCCGCGGCCGCCGCGCGCACTCGGCGAATCCTGCGCGTAGAGCAGCCATTCGTCGGCGCGGAACGGGCGGTGAAACCACATCGCGTGATCGAGGCTGGCCGGCATCATGCGCTTGTCGAACAGCGTGCGGCCATAGCGTGCCATGATTGCATCCAGCAGTGAGAAGTCCGAGGCGTAGGCGAGCGCGCACATGTGCAGCGCCGGATCGTCAGGCAGCTTCGCGGCGGTCTTGATCCAGACGTGGATGCGGCCGTCGTCGATCTTCTGGCCGAAATAACGGCCGAGCTCGACCGGACGCAGCTCGATCGGACGATCGGATTCATAGTAGCGGCGGATGAAGTCCGGCATCTCCTTGAACATGGGCTGCTTAGCCACCTCCTCCGCGGTGAGCTTCTCCGGCGGTGGCACGTCGGGCATCTTGTCCTGATGGTCGAACGCACTCTCCTCTTCGGCGTGGAACGACACCATGATCGAGAAGATCGCGTTGCCGTGCTGGATCGCCGTGACGCGGCGGGTCGAATAGCTCTTGCCGTCGCGCAGGCGTTCGACCTGGTAGATGATCGGGATCTGCGGATCGCCCGGCAGGACGAAATAGCAGTGCAGCGAATGCGGCAGTCGGCCCTCGACCGTGCGGCAGGCCGCGACCATCGCCTGCCCGATCACCTGGCCGCCGAACACCCGCTGCCAGCTGGTCTTCGGGCTGTTGCCGCGGAACAGATTCACCTCGAGCTGCTCGAGGTCGAGGATCGAAATGAGGTCGATCAGGCTTTTGGACATGGAGTGAGCTTTCTCGCCGTCGTTCCGGGGCGGATGGTCCGGAATGACACAATGGGCCGTTCCGCCCTTGTTTCACCGCACTGTTTCGCCCACCTCAAGTCTGCTAGCAAGACCAGGATTTGACCGGGAATTTGGGTATGTCGGTACAGGGTAGCATTGTCATTGGTGGCGGCGCGTTTGCAGGGCTTGCGCTGGCCCTGGCGCTGCGACAGGGGCTCGGGCCCGAGATTCCCGTCATCGTCGCCGATCCCGCCCTCGCCACGCGGCCGAGCCGCGACCCCCGCGCCACCGCGATCGTGGCCGCCTGCCGTCGCCTGTTCGAGGCGATCGGCGCCTGGGACGACGTCAGGAGCGAGGCGCAGCCGATCCTCGACATGGTCGTCACAGACTCGAAACTCGAAGATGCCACTCGTCCGGCCTTCCTCAATTTTGCCGGCGATGTCGCGCCGGGCGAGCCCTTCGCGCACATGGTCGAGAACCGCCGCCTGATTGATGCGCTGGTGGTGCGTGCCGAGGCCGAGGGCATCGATCTGCGCGCCACCACGGTCGCATCCTACGATGCGCGCGCCGAGGGCATCGACGTGACGCTCGGGGACGGCAGCGTCATCGCGGCCAGCCTGCTGGTTGCCGCCGATGGTGCAAGATCAAAGCTGCGCGAGCGCGCCGGCATCGCCACCCATGGCTGGGAGTATGACCAATCCGGCATCGTCGTCACGGTCGGCCATGAGCGTGATCACGAGGGCCGCGCCGAAGAGCATTTTCTGCCGGCCGGCCCATTCGCGATCCTGCCGCTCTCGGGAAAACGCTCGTCGCTGGTGTGGACCGAGCGGCGAGCTGAGGCCGCGCGCATCATTGCTCTCAGCGACGAAGAGTTTCACGCCGAGCTCGAGCAGCGTTTCGGCCTGCATCTCGGCGAGGTGAAGGCGCTCGACAAGCCGCGCGCGTTTCCGCTGTCCTATTTCGTCGCGCGCTCCTTCATCGCCACCCGCCTCGCGCTGGTCGGCGATGCCGCGCATGTCATTCATCCCATCGCGGGCCAGGGCCTCAACATGGGGCTGAAGGATGTCGCGGCGCTGGCCGAAGTCGTGGTTGATGCCGCGCGGCTCGGCATGGATCTCGGCGCCGCCGACGTGCTCGAGCGTTACCAGCGCTGGCGCCGCTTCGACACCATGGCGATGGGCGTTGCGACCAACTCGCTGAACTTCCTGTTCTCCAACCAGTCGACGCTGCTGCGCACCGTCCGCGACATCGGCCTCGGCCTCGTCGACCGCGCCCCGCCGCTGAAGAACCTCTTCATCCGCCAGGCCGCGGGATTGACGGGCGAGGTGCCGAGGTTGTTGAAGGGCGAGGCGTTGTAGGTTTCGCTGGCGCCACACACCCCGTCGTCGTCCCGGCGAAGGCCGGGATCCATACTCCGCAGCAAGAGTGTTGCGAGGACTCGGAGTTACCAGCGCGTACAACAACGCAATTCGGTGGCTATGGGTCCTGGCTTTCGCCAGGACGACACCGAGGATGTTGCGCGGCTATCGCACACCAACTTCGTAGCCCGGATGGAGCGAAGCGTAATCCGGGGCAGTCGCCACGACCTCAATCGATCTTTCTTGCCTCTTCCGGCAGCATGATCGGGATGCCGTCACGGATCGGATAAGCCAGCTTGGCGCTGCGCGAGATCAGCTCCTGCTTTGCGGAATCGAACTCCAGCGGGCCCTTGGTCAGCGGGCAGACCAGAATCTCCAGCAATTTGGGATCGACGCTGGCTTCGGGACGTTCGGTAGGCGCGTTCATTGGGGTCTCCGGCATCGCTTGCCTCTAGCACAGAAATTCGCGTCCGCCCATCGCGGGCTCAGGCTGCGATCATCGTCAGGACCTCGTCGAGCAGGGCCTGGAGCCGTGCTGCCGGCACCGGCGGGCCCGACAGGGCGAAGCCGAGGAACGTCCAATACAGGATCTGCGCCCGGGCCTGCGCGGTTGCCGGGGTGAGCCCGCGTTTTTCCAGCAGCCCCTCGATATAGTCGAGCCGGCGGCGGTCGATTGCGCGCACGGCCCCTTGCGCGGCCGCATCGAAGGCCGCCCAATTGCGCACCGCGCGCTCGAGCTCGAGCCGCGCGCCGAACGACCTCCGCAGCAGCGCCTTGAGCGGTTCGTCGCCGGCGGCTTCGACATCGGCGATGATCTGCTCGGCCGCGATCTCGCGCCAGCGCTTCAGCACGGCGGCCTGGAACGCGCCGAGATCGGCGAAATGCCAATAGAAGCTGCCGCGCGACACGCCCATGGATTTTGCCAGCGGATCGGCCTTGAGCGCGGTGAAGCCGCTTTTGGCGAGCGCCTTGAGACCTTCCTTGATCCAGTCGTCGGCGGAGAGCTGTTCGGTCATCTCGGGTTCCCGGAGGCGAACCATACACTAGTGTATTGACAGGCCGCAGGCCAGCGCCTATCTCACCATACATAACTGTATGGAGAGATGATGATGCGTGATCTCTTGCTGCAATCCGCCGGCCTCGCCACCATCGCCGTAGCCCTCATTCATGGCGTCCTCGGCGAGACCAAGGTCTTCGCCCATGCCCGCATCGAGCCTGAACGGCTCCGCACCCTGATCCGCCTGGTCTGGCAGACCTCGACCGTGGCGTGGATCGGCGGCGGCGTCTTGCTGCTCGCGACTCCCTGGATGGCGTCCGAGCCCGCGCGGCACTGGATCGTCATCACGCTCGCCTGCGTGCTCGGTTTCGCCGCCTTCGCCAATGCCTGGGCCACGCGCGGCCGGCATTTCGGCTGGATGGCGCTCAGCGCCGTCGTGGCGATGACGGTCGCCGGCTACTGAGCGCCGAAACGACAAGCCACGCATGACTGCGACCCTGGGCTTCGAACCCGGTACCACGCATTCGCGGCGTCTAACCGCTGCGCAGGATCGATGGGAATAGAGGCATGCCACTGACACTCGTCACCGGCGGCACGGGGCATCTCGGGCAGGACGTCGTCGATCGCCTCCTTGGCGACGGACATCGTGTCCGGATTTTCGCGCGGTCGCGGGGCGCGCGGTCGGATGTCGAATGGGCGATCGGCGATCTCGCTACAGGCGCCGGCTTGCGCGAGGCACTGCGTGAGGTCGATACGGTCATCAATGCGGCGACGGATTCGCCGATCGCACGGCGGGGCGGCATCCGTCCGATGGACTTCTTTAGATCGCCCTCCGCCGTGGATGTTGCGGGTACGGAGCGGCTGTTGTCGCTTTGCGGGGAGGCCGGGGTTCGGCACTTGCTGCACGTTTCGATCGTCGGGCTCGACCAGGCGACCCTGCCCTACGCCCGGGTCAAGCTCGCCGGCGAACGGCTGGTGCGTGCGTCTGCGCTGTCCTGGTCCGTCGTTCGCGCGATGCCATTCTATTACCTGCTCGACCGCTTGCTCGCGGGCCTCGCCTGGCTTCCGGTGTGGCCTGTGCCAACGGCGCTGTTCAATCCCGTCGATACGTCGGGCGTCGCGGATCACGTGCTGGCTTGCGCGTTCGACGGGCAGCGCGGCATACGTGCGGAGATCGGCGGCCCCGAAGCTCTCGATCTCGTTGCCTTCGCCCGGCAATACCAGGCGGCGAGGAGATTGCACCGGAAAATCCTGCCAATCGGCCTGTCCGAGGCGAAGGCGCGCGGCATAGGCTTTGTCGTCAGCCAGGGCGTGCGCGGGCGTCTCCGCTGGGCGGACTGGCTGCAGCGCAGGTACCCGGAATGCGAAGTGCGGCCTAGCGCAATTGGCAAAGTCGGCGGTTCATCCCGGCCGTGAGGCGTAAGGCCGCAGCGCCCCTGCGAAGGCGGGCTGCGTGCGGACAGCGCTGATCTTTTGGCGGTCGTTAGAACAACTCTAAATCCAATTGGCCCCGTACCGGATTGACTTCACCATCACCTTTGCTTCCTTCAGTCCGGCTTCGCGGCTCGCGTAGCGCGCACGACAGAGGAGGAGACGTTCGTGAAGGTCATTCGTGTTGTTGCCATTGCACTGACGGTTGGAATGGGCATGGGGTCGGCGGCTATGGCCGACGGATTCAAGGACTGCACCAAGCTCGACAAGGCGTCATGGAAGCCGGCCAGCGAGGCCGAAGCCAAGGCCAAGGCGCTCGGCTACGAGGTGCGGCGCTCCAAGATCGAAGGCTCCTGCTATGAGGTCTACGGCGTCAAGGAAGGCAAGCTTTACGAGCTGTTCTACAGCCCTGAAGATCTCAGCCTGAAGCACACGATCGCCAAGTAGACCGCAAAGTAAACCGCGCGAATTGATCCGCGCAAAGCAAGGCTTGAGGATGGTCTTCGCTTGATCGAAGAAGCGATGCCAAAAGCGCGCGGGGTGTCCGACCGGACCCCCGCGGATCGAACCGCTTCGCGGACGGTCGCGGTCTGGGACCTCCCGCTGCGCCTCTGGCACTGGGCTCTCGCGGCGAGCGTTCTGGCCGCGTGGTTCACGCCGACCGTTTACGACCGGACTCATCGCATCGTCGGCTATGCGGTGCTCGGACTTCTCGCCTTTCGCCTGGCCTGGGGGTTTTGGGGAAGTCGCTATTCGCGCTTCCGCATGATCAGAGTGAGGCTTCGGGCGGCGCCAAGCTATCTCTGGAATCTGCGCCGCGGCATCACCGGCCGCTATATCGGGCTCAATCCCGCCGGCACCCTGATGCTGGTCGCGCTGCTGGCCTCGCTCGCCGTCTCGACGATTACGGGCGCGATGTCGGTTACCACCACCTTCTTCGGCGTCTGGTGGGTCGAGGACACCCACCATTATTCATCGGATGCGGTCATCGTCCTGGTCGTGCTGCACGTGCTCGGTGTGGTGCTGATGGGGCTACTCCAACGCGAGAGCCTGGTCCGCGCGATGATCACCGGGCGCAAGCGCATCCGCGGCCATTCCTAAATATCATTGCCGATCGTTGCACGCGTCCTGCACCCCGCTCGGGCACGGTCGCCGCATGGCCTCAGGCCGTTCGTCAGATCAAGTTGTACGAGTACCGTTAACATGCCGGTAAGCATGCAATCATGCACGGCACAAAATTAACGTGAATGGCGTCTAGCCGATCCACCATCGATAACAATCGACGATGGAGCGCTGCTGAATGTTCCGCGTTTTCTCCTGCCTTGCGGTCGAGCACGATTGGCGGCTCGTTGTACTCGCTGGTCTGGTCTGCTTCGCTGCAAGTATTGTCGCGGTCAGCATCTTTCATCGTGCGATCGCGACGCGCGCAAGAAGGCGGTGGATCTGGATCACGATTGCCGGCGCGGCCATCGGATACGGCATCTGGGCAACGCATTTCGTCGCGATGCTCGCCTACGAGCCGGGCGTTCCAACGGGCTACGGCATCGTGCCGACCGCGTTTTCTCTCGCTGCGGCAATGCTCCTGACCTCGGTCGGCTTCGGCGTTGCAGTCGGCACCTCCGGCCTGTGGCGCGCGATCGCAGGGGGCATCATCATCGGCGGCGGCATTGCCAGCATGCACTATCTCGGAATGTGGGCACTTGAAGTGCCGGGTCGAGTCGCCTGGTCGGTGGACCTCGTGTTCGTCTCGATCATTCTAGGCATGTGTCTCGGCTGCGCCGCGCTAGCTGTCGCGCTCAGGTACCAGGGCTACCGGGGCACGCTTGCGGCGGCAGTCCTGCTGACACTCGCCATCGTATCGCATCATTTCACGGCCATGGGGGCGGTGCAGATCACGCCAGATCCAACGCGAGCGACGACGGATAGCCTTTCGCTTTCTCCGGCCTTTCTCGCGCTTGCTATCGCCGGCGTGGCGCTGTCCGTGCTGGGAATGAGCCTGATCGGCGTGCTGGCCGATCGTCGCCTGGCGACCCGGACCGCCAGGTTCGAGGAGATCATCAACCAGCTTTCGGTCGCCCGGCAGCAGCTCGAAGGCTCGCAGAACGAACTGCAGGACCAGAAGCTCAGGCTGGATACGGCCATCAACAACATGGTCGAGGCTCTCTGCATGTTCGATGCGGAGAAGCGACTTGTGGTCTGCAACGAGCGCTATGCCCAGCTCTATCGGTTGCCGCCGGAACTGCTGACAACGGGGACCCCGCACGCCGACATCATCAGGCATCGAGTCGTGACCGGCATTCTCAAGAGCGACACCAGTGAGGGCGCAGCCGAGCAGTTCCTGTCGAAATTGGCAGCGTTGCCGTTCAATGCAGTCTCGAGCAGAATCGACGAGTTCGCGGATGGTCGGTTGATCTGCGTGACGCGACAGCCAATGGCCGGCGGCGGGTGGGTGGCCACGCATCTTGACGTCACCGAGCAACGCCGGTCCGAGGCCAGGATCGCTCATATGGCGCAACACGATGCGTTGACCGATCTGCCAAATCGCGTGCTGCTCAGGGAGCGGATGGAGCACGCCATCGCGGTTACGCGTGGCGGCGGCGTCGATCTGGCCGTGCTCATGCTCGACCTCGATCGCTTCAAGGAAGTCAACGACACGCTCGGACATCCGGCAGGCGATTCCCTGCTGCGCGCCGTTTCTGCGCGTCTGCGCGAATGCACCACGGAAACCGCGCTGATCGCGCGACTGGGCGGCGACGAGTTCGCGGTGATCGACTACGTGACCAACCCGGCCGTCGAGGCCGCCACCCTCGCCGAGAACATCAGAAAGGCGCTTTGTGAACCCTTTGATCTCGGCGATCATCGGGTCACGGTGGGCACCAGCATCGGCATTGCCATCGCGCCGCGCGATGGCAGTGATTCCGACGTTCTGATGAAGAGCGCAGATCTCGCCCTCTACTCGGCCAAGAGCGGTGGACGTGGCGCATTCCGCTTCTTCGAGCCGGAACTCGACCAGCTCATGCATGCGCGACGCAACCTGGAGCGCGACATGCGGGATGCGCTTGCTGGTCGCGAATTCGAGCTGCACTACCAGCCATTCGTCAATACCGCGACCGGCGAGATCCGCGGCTTCGAAGCCCTGCTGCGCTGGCATCACCCGAGGCGTGGTCTGGTCTTGCCCGGCGAATTCATTCCGCTCGCGGAGGAGGCCGGCTTGATCGTGCCGCTGGGAGAATGGATCTTGAGGACGGCGTGTGCGGAAGCCGCCAAATGGCCTGCCCATCTCAGGATCGCGATCAACCTGTCTCCCGCTCAATTCAGGAGCAAGGAGCTTGTTCCGGTCATTGTCGATGCACTGGCGAACTCGGGAATTGCGCCACACCGGCTCGAGCTCGAGGTCACCGAGACGGTGATCATGCATGACAGCGAAGCCGTATTCGCGGCACTTGGTCAACTGCGCGAGCTCGGCGTGCGAATCGCCCTGGACGACTTCGGCACCGGCTATTCGTCGCTGAGCTTTCTGCAAAGATTTCCGTTCGACAAGGTCAAGGTCGATCGCAGCTTCGTCAACGAACTGTCCAGCGCAAGGGCGGACGCGCACCATCTCGCGCGAGCCGTCGTTCGCTTCGCAGTCAGCCTCGGCAAGACGACCACCGCCGAAGGCGTCGAAACGAAGGAGCAGCTGGACGTCCTCCGTGAAGAGGGGTGCGTCGAAACGCAAGGCTACTATTTCGGTCGGCCGATGCCTGCATCCAACATTGCGAAAATGCTGAGGCGAGGTACCCAGGCAGCCGTCTGCGCTGCGTGAGTACCCGCATCCTCACTGCAGCGGAGGATCGCCGCTGGTGCGCTTCTTGGCGAGATCCATCTCCGTGACCGCGATCAGAATCTCGGCGCGGGTCTTCAAGTCGGGCGCTTCCAGCATGGCCTGCTTCTCCGCGGGGCCATAGGGCGACATCATCGCCAGCGCGTTGACGAGTGCTTCGTTGGGCGCGCTTTCGACGCCTTCCCAGTCAACCTTGAGATTGTTGGCCTTCAGGAAGTCCGCCAGCACGGCCAGCAGCGCCTCGCGGTCGACCTCGTCCTCGCCCATGCGCGCGGTGAAGTCGTCGACGAAGGCGAAGAAATCCACCTTGCACTGCCGGTAGGCGGTGAGCACCTCGAGCTCCTCGACCACCTTGAAGCGCGAAACGCCGGTGAGCTCGAGGATGTAGCGGCCATCGCCGGATTCGGCGAGCTGGGTGATGCGGCCGACGCAGCCGACGCGGAACAGCGTTGGCTTGTCGGAATTCTTCGGCGAGTGCGCGACATCAGGCTGGATCATGCCGATCAGGCGATGGCCGTCGCGGAAGGAATCATCGACCATCGACAGGTAGCGCGGCTCGAAGATATTGAGCGGCATCTGGCCGCGGGGCAGCAGCAGCGCGCCCGGCAGCGGAAACACCGGAATGATCTCCGGGAGGTCGGCGGGTCCGCGATATTCGATGTTGATCGGCATCTGGTCCCGGTCCCCGCTGACTTGGTCAACCGCGCCTACGAAAACAGGATCGTCGACAAGCGCTTGCGCCCCTCGACGGTTGCATCATCCGTGCCGCCCCAGGCTTCGAAGAACTGCACCAGCTGCTTGCGGGCGCCGTCGTCGTTCCATTTGCGGTCGCGCTTGACGATCGCGAGCAGCTGCTCGGTAGCGGCCGCACGATTGCCTTGCGCGTTCAGCGCGGTCGCGAGGTCGAATCGGGCCTGATGATCGAGCGGGTTTGCGGCGACTTTCTGTTCCAGCTCGGCGACCGGTCCGAGCGATTGCGCCTGCTCGGCGAGATCGATCGCGGTCTGCACGGCCTTCACCGCGGGGTCGCTGCGCTTGGATTCCGGCACCATGGCGAGCGTCTGCTTGGCCTGCTCCATCGCGCCGGAGACGGCATAGCATTTTGCGAGGCCCGCGAGCGCCGCGATGTTGGTGGCATCATGCTGGAGCACCTCGGCGTAGATCTGCGCTGCCGCAGCCGCATCGCCCTCGGCGAGCACGGCTTCAGCCTCCTGCAGGATCTCGGCGATATTGGGCTCGCCCGGCGCGGTCACGCCCTTGGTCAGCTTTTCGATGAAAGCGTTGAGCTGGCTCTCGGGCACCGCGCCCATGAAGCCGTCGGCGGGCTGGCCGTTGACGAAGGCGATCACGGCCGGGATCGACTGGATGCCCATCTGGCCCGGGATCGCCGGGTGCTGGTCGATGTTCATCTTGACCAGCTTGACCTTGCCCTTGGCCGCCTTGACCGCCTTTTCGAGCAGAGGGGTAAGCTGCTTGCAGGGGCCGCACCACTCCGCCCAGAAATCGATCAGCACCGGCTGGCGCTTCGATTCCTCGATGACGTCCTTCACGAAGGTCTGGGTGGTCGTGTCCTTGATCAGACCGGCCGCAGCCGGGCCCGCCGCTCCGTTACCCTGGTCGATGATCGTCACGGGGATCCCCTCGTCTATGTCCGGAATGGCGGGTCTTTAGCACGTTGCCATTTCATATGCTTCGCTGTCGGCTCCTAAATTGGGCCGGGACGGCCGAATTTCAATCCACCGAGGCCGATTCGCCAGTTCCGGGGCAGTTTCGGGCCATTTGGTCGCATTCAGGCTCCATATGGGGCCCCAAGAACCGAATCTAGGTCGCCGGTAGCTGTTGCATTCCCCTCCCGCTTTTGGCATACGACAGCCGTTGCCGGCGCGTCACGCGACCGACACAGGATGCGGGTGTAGCTCAGTGGTAGAGCACGACCTTGCCAAGGTCGGGGTCGAGGGTTCGAGCCCCTTCGCCCGCTCCAATTTTTCCCAAGGCATCCGAAAGGAATGGGCTATTCCCGTCGGGGCGAGTCGACGCACTGTTTTGGCCCAGGCTTTGAGGGCTGCTCCAGGTCCCAAGGCTGGATTGGGCGCCAATCCGGAATTCAGGGTGGCCGACCCCAGCTATACAGCGCGCAGGAGCTCTTTGGTCCTTTCCAGCGCTACATCCGCGGTCAGCCTATATGGATCTTTGATCGAGAGTTGATTGATCGCCGCACTCACGAAATCAGGCTTCAGGTTTTCGATTGTGGCCAGCGTATTTGAGACGCTGTCGCGATAGCCGGCCAACTCCCTGATAACCGATTCCGCGTGTTTTTCGCTGCCAGCTGCGATGTCAAATATGTCGCGCGGGGCAATGCTCTTGCCCCGGTAATGGATTTTCTTTGCAATGATCTCTGGGATCGTCTCCAGCAACACCGCTTCGCCTTCAACTGTTGCTCGCGTTGTCGGTGAGGATGTCAGCGACGGCGCGACGATGAAATCGATCTCGCCAAATTCGAAGCCAAGCTTCAGGAGGCGTGCGCCGTCTCCCCTGTAGTCAGTAGGTCTGACCTCGAAATCGAAGTCATGCTTCTGTGGATCCAGGAACGGAAGAACTTGAGGATCCGGGAGAAAGATATCGACATCGTGGCTTATCCGATGATCGATTTGCAGCATCATCGCCGTGCCGCCGCCGAACGTCCAACGATCGATGATTTCTTGTTCGGCGTTCACCTGCCGAATCATCGCGACGGCAATGCGAAACAGTTGCGCCCAATCTGATTGAGCGCTCACCGGCTACGCCGCAAGCGGATAGGTTTGTCCCGAAAACTCTGCAAACGCCTTCGCCGCGGCAACCAATTGCTCGTGGCTGATGCCATGCATCTCAGCGAAGGCGACTTGCAAGTCGGGGTGGACATCCCCAAAAAACGATGACATCGGACCGCAGGCGGCCTTCGCGGAAGAGTGGTCCAGCAGGCAATGAACAAGCTCCTGCACGCTCAGCCTCTTGCGATACGGCGCATTCACGGTTGCCATAACCAGGACGGGGATATTCATCTGCGTCACTATCTGATTGCCTGGTCAATATAGGATCGACTGAACGGGCTTGGCAATCGATTGGTTTCCTCTTTGTTCCGTCCGCAGGGGTGGCTGGCAGCGCGCCTCGCCAGAATTCCTCAGCGGAACGTCCTTCCGCCGTTCAGATAGGGGCAGTTGGGATCACATGACAATTCTGGTCACCGGCAGTGCCGGCCATCTCGGCGAAGCCATCCTCCGCACCCTGCGCGGGCGCGGTTCCCCAGCGCGCGGGCTCGATCTGAAGCCCTCGCCCTTCACCGACGCGGTCGGCTCAATCGTCGATCCTGGCTTCGTGCGCAGCCAGATCCACGGCGTCAACGCCGTCATCCACACCGCGACGCTGCACAAGCCGCATGTGGCAACCCACGGCAAGCAGGACTTCGTCGATACCAACGTCACCGGCACGCTCAACCTGCTCAAGGCGGCGGCGAGCGCCGGCGTGCGCAGCTTCGTCTTCACCAGCACCACCAGCGCGTTCGGCTCGCAGCTCCGCTCCGGGGCCGGGCAGGCGGCGGTCTGGGTCACCGAGGATCTGCCGCCGGTGCCGAAGAACATCTACGGCACCACAAAACTGATGGCGGAGACCCTGTGCGAGCTGTTCTATCGCGAGCGCGCCCTGCCGGTCGTCGTCTTGCGGACCTCGCGCTTCTTTCCGGAAGAGGATGACGATCCGGCGATGCGCTCGGCTTACACGCTGGAGAACGCGCAGGCCAACGAGCTGCTCTATCGCCGGCTGGATATCGCGGACGCCGTGAGTGCGCATCTGCTCGCCGCCGAACGCGCCCCGAAGATCGGCTTCGCCCGCTACATCGTCTCCGCCACCAGCCCGTTCGAGCTGCGCCATCTCGCCGCGCTTGCGCGCGATGCGGCCGGTGTCGTGCGCGAGCTCTACCCGGATTGCGCGCAGCTTTACGCGGCGCGGGGCTGGAACCTCCTCCCCGAGATCGACCGTGTCTATGTCAACGAACGCGCGCGGCGCGAGCTGGGCTGGCGGCCGGAATTCGATTTCGCGCATGTGTTGCACAGCCTGCGCACGGAGCGCGATTTCCGTAGCCCGCTGGCGCGTGAGATCGGCTCGAAGGGCTATCATGACGCGGTGTTCGACGACGGACCCTACCCGGTCGCCTCTTAGGCGCCGGATTTGCTGTTTTGCTCGACCCGTCAGATGTCTGTCTGGTCTCGCCGGGAGCAAGCCGCTTGAACCGTTCTACTGTGCATGGGGTTGTTTTCGCGTTTTTGTAGGTCCACCCCCTCCTGCCGGCTGCGAACGATCCGCGCGCCAATTGATTCCGCGCTGCAGCGAGAGCGGTGTCGCGGCGTTCGTCCGTTGACATTCCGTCTCAATTTTTCCGGAGCGCAACGGCGGCGCACGCGGCGCGCTTCTCACCGGTCGCAGATGTGCTAACCTTTTTGCGTCTGTCGTGCCGACGGACTTAAAACTTCGCCTCTCGACTAGCAAAATAAAATAATGCGCAGCCCTGACGGCTGCCTTAGGGGAGTGACGCGATGAAATTCCATCGATCCGTCTTTCAATCCGTTCTGGCGCTTGCAGCGGTTGCCTTTCTCGCGGGGACCAGCGCTGGCAATGCGCAGCAGCAGGACAAGAACCGGGCGCTGAAGAAATACGAATCCGGCACCAAGGAGTTCTGGACCCATCCGCCCGATGACTGGTTCCTCGGCGACGAGACCGAGGCGCAGAAGGGTCTCGCGCCGCCCTCGGGACCGCCGACCGGCGCGTCCGATGCCGAGCTCGCCAACATCGTCAAGAAGATCAAGCTGCCGGCAGGCTTCAAGGTCGAGGTCTACGCCTCCGGCGTGCTGGCCGCGCGGCAGATGGCCTGGGGTGACAAGGGCACGCTGTTCGTGGGCTCGTTCGGGCTCGGCAACGTCTATGCCATCAAGGACAACAACGGGAAGAAGGAGGTCAAGACCGTCCTCAAGGGCCTGAACATGCCCACCGGTCTCGCCTTCAAGGACGGCGCGCTCTACGTCATCGCCGTCGACAAGCTGATCCGCTACGACAATGCGGAGGCCAATCTCGACAAGCTTGGCGACGGCAAGGTCGTCTATGACGACATGCCGTCCTATGCCGCGCATGGCTGGAAATACATCGCGGTCGACAAGGAAGGCTGGTTCTTCCTGCCGTTCGGACCTCCCTTCAACGTCGGCATCCCGCCGACCAGCGTGTCGCAGATCCGGCGTGTCGATCCCAAGACCGGCAATGCCGAAATCTGGGCGCTGGGCGTCCGCAACTCGGTCGGCGGCGACGTCGATCCGCGCACCGGCAAGCTCTGGTTCACCGAGAATGCCCGCGACTGGATCAGCGATGATCTGCCCTCGGACAAGCTGAACATGATCAACCGGATCGGCGAGCATTTCGGTTATCCCTATTGCCACCAGGGCAACCTGCCGGACGACAAGTTCGCCATGGGCCACAAGTGCTCCGAGTTCACGCCGCCGGTGCTGAATCTCGGCGCGCATGTTGCTCCGCTCGGCATGAAGTTCTACACCGGCAATCAATTCCCCGCCGATTACAAGAACAACATCCTGATCGCCGAGCACGGCTCCTGGAATCGTCACAAGTACCAGGGCGCGCGCATCGTGCGCGTAATCGTCGGGCCCGACGGCAAGAATCCCAAGCAGGAGATCTTCGCCTCCGGCTGGCTCGAGGGTGACCAGGGCTATCTCGGCCGTCCCAATGACATCCTGCTCGACAAGGATGGTTCGATCCTCGTCGCGGACGACTGGGCCGGCGCGATCTACCGCATCAGCTACAGCAAGAAGTAGCACGGGTACGATACGAGGCTGCGGTGGCCGGAAGGTGCCGCAGTCTCTTTCATTTCAAAGCCACGCTGTCGTTCCGGATTGCGCGCCAGCGCAAGTCCGGAACCCATAACCACGAATCGGGGTTATGGAGTCTGAGATGCGCAATTGCGCATCTCAGCTCGTGCTTCGCACGCCCTGGAATGAGCTAGATAGATCGGAATTCCCACGATGCGCCGCCAGTTTTCTTCGTACGCCATCGGCGCGCTTTCGCTTGCAGCGCTCGCATTCGTCCCGGCTCAGGCTGCGGACAACGCTGCGATCAAGGAGAAGGCAGCCGTCTGCTCCGGCTGTCACGGCGAGAACGGCATTTCGCAGACCGAGAACATCCCCTCGCTGGCCGGCCAGCCTGATCAGTTCATCCAGTGGCAGCTCGTGTTCTTCCGAGCGGGCTCGCGCAAGAACGACCAGATGCAGCCGATCGTCGAGGAGATCACCAATGAGGACATCCGCAATCTCGGCGCCTATTTCTCGCAGCTGACGCCGCCGAAGGGACCGGAGGACAGCGATCCGGACCTGTCGAAGAAAGGTGCGCAAGTTTCCGCCGGCCGTCGCTGCGCCTCATGCCATACGGACAGCTTCGCCGGGACCAAGGGCGTGGCGCGACTGGCTGGCCAGCGCGAGGAATATCTGGTCAAGGCGTTGCGCGACTACAAAGCTGGCCAGCGCGTCGGCGGCGGCGTCGCCGCGATGGCCGATGTCGCCTATCACATGAGCGACGAGGAAATCACCGCCGTCTCGCACTATCTGTCGCATTTGAAATAGCGCGGTGCCGTTGCCACAAGTTCCGCTGTCGTCCCGGACAAGCGAAGCGCAGAGCCGGGACCCATATGTGGACGGCCCCCGTGGCACAAGAGCTTTGTGAGGTTTGACCGGATCGCTTGCATCCATATGTGCGGCCTGTTGGGTGCAGCTT
>NZ_JACIHG010000008.1:0-464640 GCF_014198315.1 Bradyrhizobium sp. CIR48 | reverse complement strand
AAGCTGCACCCAACAGGCCGCACATATGGATGCAAGCGATCCGGTCAAACCTCACAAAGCTCTTGTGCCACGGGGGCCGTCCACATATGGGTCCCTGCTTTCGCAGGGACGACGGCGGAGATTGGAGCAGCAGCTACGCCGCCGCGATCCGGCGGAAGCCGTTCCACATCGCGGTCGCGGCGCCCGAGGTCAGAACGGGGAGGATTCTTGCGTCCTGGTAATTGCCGTTGAGCGAGACGCGCGGCAGCGCTGTCATGTGGGCGGCATTGTCGGCGAACAGCATGCCGGGCCGCGTCGTCACCGCGGTCTTGAAGCCCGCGGTTGCAGCAAGGCCGAATTCGCGCATCCCCGCGGCCTCGCGGTCGCCATAGGGATAGGCGAGATGCAGCACCGGGCGCTGCAGCGCCTGCTCGATCCGCGCGCGGCTCGTGGCGATCTCCTGCGCGGCGACGTCTTCGGCCACCTTGGCGAGATTGCAATGGCTGACGCTATGCGCCCCGATCGTCACCAGCGGGTCGGCGGCAAAGCTCTTCACCTCGGCCCAGGACAGGCAGAGGCTGCGGCACAGCGCTGCCATGTCGACGTCGTATGTCGTGCAGAGCGCCTCGATCTCTCGCGCCAGATCGTGCTCGCCCGGCAGCGCGCGCAGCCAGTCGTGCAGGCGGTCGAAGGTTGCCTGCTTGGCGGCGGGGCTCGTCGCATCGAGCCGCAGCGCGGAATTGCCTATTCTGACGTCGACTTGCTCGGCCTTGGCGATCACGGCCTCCAGCGCCACCCACCACAACCGTCCAGTGCCCTCGGCAAAATCGCTCGCGACATAGACCGCCAGAGGCGCGTCAAATTCCCGCAGCACGGGCAGCGCGTAGTCCAGATTATCGCGATAGCCGTCATCGAAGGTGAAGGCGGCGAAGCGGCGGTCGAACCGGCCCTGCACCAGCCGCTCATGCAGATCGTTCATGCTGACGATGTCGATGTCGCGCGAGCGCAGATGGCACAGCGTGGCGCGCAGGAATTCGGGGGTGACTTCGAGATGCCGGTTCGGCTGGAACACGGCCTCGCGGGCCGGTCGCACGTGGTGCAGCATGAAAATGGCGCCGACGCCCGACAAAAGCGGGCGCAGCAGGTGGTGCGCCCCGCTGAAATAGAGTGCTCCCAGCCCGGCGCGGATGACGTTGTTACGCAGTTGTTTCATGACCCGCTGGCGGACTCTGGCATTCCGCTTTCAACTTACGGAAGAACCCTTGAAGAAAAAGTTATTCCGATTGTCCGGCTAAGGCCTTCGCAAGGGCAACATTTCCGGTTTGACAGCCTGCCAAGGGTTTGTTTTGTCTCCGGTTCCAGAGTTCGGGTCGTCGAATGAAGAAGCTTTTTAGGTGGGCCAGCAAATGGTGGCCCGGGCTGATCCCCTTGGCCGTCATGTGGGGATTTGCGGCTTGGAATAATACCTTACCGGTCGAAGCCGACCTGTCGGCGCGCAGCTCGGCTGCGCTGAAGGACACCGTCCTGGATAAGACGCGGATCGCGGTCGATGGCCGCGATGTCAGCCTGGCCGCGGACGCCTTCTCCGAGGAGGGGCGGCGGGATGCCGTGATGGCGGTCGAGACCGTCCCCGGCGTCCGCCTGGTCGACGACCGGACCCGCCTTGTTCCCGAGGCCAAACCCTTCGTCTGGAACGCCGAGCGCGACGTGGTGCGGGTGACGCTGTCAGGCTCCGCGCCCTTGCCGTCGATGAAGGGCCGGCTGACCGAGGCGGCCCGCAAGGAGGTCGGCGGCGTCGAGGTGGCCGACCAGATGGGGCTGGCGCGCGGTGCGCCGCCGCGGTTCGAGGCCGCAGCGACGCTATTGCTGGACCAGATCGGCAAGCTGAAGGACGGCAAGATCACGATCACGGACACCAAGGTCAATCTGTCGGGCATGGCGCGCGATCTCGGTGGCCGCGAGGCCATCGTAGCAGCTTTGAAGAACCTGCCCGAGGGCTTTTCGATTGCCGCCAACGACGTCAAGGCGCCGCCCTATATCTTCCAGGCCTACAAGGATCCGGTTGCCGCGACCGTGACGCTGACCGGCTACGTTCCCGACAACACCATCCACGCCGCGATCGCCACCAGCGCCGCGCGAAAATTCTTCACCGAGAAGGTCGTCGACAATCTCAAGGCCAGCATCGGCGCTCCCGGCTCCTTCAACACCGCCGTGATCGCCGCACTCGGCGCGCTGTCGCGGCTGTCGACCGGCACGCTCGTCGTCTCCGACCGCGAGGTGAAGCTGTCGGGCGATGCGCTCTACGAGGGCGCGGCCAACGACATCCGCGCAGGCCTCGGCAAGGACTTCCCGAAAAACTGGCAGTACAAGCCGGAGATCACCGTAAAGCCCGCGGCAGGCCCGGTCGATGGCACCGTGTGCCAGCAATTGTTCACGGACCTTCTGGCCAAGGGCAAGATCCGCTTCGCAGCCAAGCGCGCCGACATCGATCCGGATTCCGCCGCCATTCTCGACCATCTGATCGAGACGGCGCTGCGCTGCCCCACCACCAATGTCGAGGTCGCCGGGCATACCGATGCCGACGGCGAGGACGGCTTCAACCGCGCTCTCTCGGAGAAGCGCGCACAGGCGGTGATCGACTATCTGGTCAAGGCCGGCCTGCCCGCCAGCCGCTTCACCGCGGTCGGCCATGGCAGCACGCAGCCGCTTGCCGGCAACGACACCGACGAAGGCAAGGCGCAGAACCGCCGTATCGAATTCCTGGTGAGGTGACGATGCCCTATCTCGTCTCGTTCCATCTGGGCTGGCTGATCGGCTCGCTGCTGCTGGGCTTTTGCATGGGCTGGATCTCGGTGGTCCAGCGCGGCAACGGCACCTCGAAGGTGACGGCGCGCTGGCTCGCCGCGCTTGCTGCCGCCCTGGTCGCGGCCTCGTTCGCACACATCGTCCCCGGCCGCTTCGGCTACTGGCTCGACCTCGGCCTGATCATGTTCGCCTGCTATTTGGTCGGCTGCACCATCGGCGCCTGGCTGCGCGACCGCGTGGTCTCGCGCAGCATGCGGACCGGCTGAAGCTCCGCGGCCAACCCCCTTTTTCTGTTTGGACACGTCGTTTGAGAGAGACATCAAACGCTGCGCTTGACAACAATACGCACGTACGTATTATTCCTCCATGCCCAAGCCCTCGCTCAAAGACGCCATCCTCGACGCCGGTCTCAAGGTCATGTTCCGGACCGGCTATCACGGCACCAGTGTGCGCGATGTCACCACTGCGGCAGGCGCCCCGCAGGGGTCCTTCACCAATCATTTTCGCTCCAAGGAAGCGTTCGCCTCGGAGGTGCTCGATCGCTATTTCGAGATCACGAAGGGATTGGTCGCGGAGGCTCTTGAAGATGCCTCCCTGACCCCGCGGGCGCGGCTCAAACGCTATCTCGACATCATCACCGGCCGGCTCGAAGCCGACGGCTATGGACGCGGCTGCCTGATCGGCGATCTCAGCCTGGAGGCGGCCGGCAGCAGCGAGATGCTGCGCACCCGCCTTGCCGAAATTTTCGCCGAATGGCGCATGCCCTTCGCCGCCTGCATCAGCGAGGCGCAGAGAAGCGGCGAGATCGATTCCAAGTTCGAGGCTGAGGAGCTTGCCGATTTCCTGCTCGCGTCCTGGCAGGGCGCGATCTTGCGCATGAAGGTCGACCGCACGCCCAAGGCGCTCGAGCGCTTCAAGACCATCGCATTCAAGACCGTCTTCAAGGAGCCGGCATGAGCCAGCATTCCGAGATCCAGATCCGCAGCGCCGCCGTGCTGGGAAGCACGATGGCCTATCGCGACACGGGCGCGCAGGATGCGCCGGTCGCGCTCTTCCTTCACGGTAATCCGACGTCGTCGCACATCTGGCGAAACATCCTGCCGCTGGTGGCGCCTGTGGCGCGTTGCATCGCGCCCGATCTCATCGGTTTCGGCCGGTCCGGCAAGCCCGACATCGCCTACCGCTTCTTCGACCATGTCCGCTATCTCGACGCGTTGATCGACGAGCTCGGCCTCACCTCGGCCTATCTCGTTGCGCAGGATTGGGGCACGGCGCTCGCATTTCATCTCGCGGCGCGCCGGCCGGCCTTCGTGCGCGGGCTCGCCTTCATGGAGTTCATCCGGCCGATGCCGACCTGGCAGGATTTCCACCAGGCCGAACCCGCGCGCCAGGCTTTCCGCAAATTCAGGACCCCGGGCGAGGGGGAAGCAATGATCCTGGAGGCGAACGCCTTCGTCGAACGCGTGCTGCCCGGCGGCATCATGCGCACCCTGAGCGACGACGAGATGGAGCCGTATCGCGCGCCCTTTCCGACGCCGGACAGCCGCCGTCCCGTTCTTGCATTCCCTCGGGAATTGCCGATCGCCGGCGAACCCGCCGATGTCTATGAAGCGCTGCAATCGGCTCATGCGTCGCTCAAGGCGTCTGCATATCCGAAGCTGCTGTTCGCAGGGGAGCCGGGGGCCGTCGTCGCTCCCGAATTTGCCGAGACCTTTGCGGCCTCGCTGCAGCACTGCGCGCTTGTCCGCCTCGGGCCTGGCAGGCATTACCTCCAGGAGGATCACCCCGACGCGATCGGCCGTTCCGTTGCCGGCTGGATCGCCGGCATTGAAGCGGTGCGTCCCCGGCTTGCGGCCTGAAGGAGGACGAGATGTCCGAGGTAACCATCATCTATTGCCGGCCGTGCGGATACGAGAAGCGTGCCAAGGAGGCGGCCGCGGCTTTGCGCCGGCAGCTAGGGCTGGAAGCGGATCTCGTCCCCGGCAAGGGCGGCGTTTTCCAGGTCAAGCTCGGCGACCGGATCGTCGCCAGCCGCAGCAAAGGACATTTTCCGGACGGCGACGAAATCGTCGCTGCCGTCACCGCCGCGCGGCACTGAGCCGGGGAGGGCCTTTGCGATGTCGATTGTCTGGGCCGACGATCTCGCCGGGATCGACTGGGATGCGCTATCCGAGCTCTATCGCATCGCGCCGCTCGGCAACAAGGCGCCGGCCGATCTCGCGCTGGTGTTCGGCAACAGCATGTTTCGCGCCTTCGCCAATGAGGATGGTCGCATCGTGGCTGCGGGACGCGTCCTGGCTGACGGCCGCGACTGCGCCTATCTCTGTGATATCGCCGTGCACCCGGACCGCCAGGGGCGAGGTCTCGGCCGCGACATTATCGAGCGTTTGCTTGTGCGTTGCCGCGGCCATCGCAAGATCATCCTCTACGCCGTCCCGGGCAAGGAAGGGTTTTATGAACGCCTGGGTTTCAGGCGGATGACCACGGCCATGGCGATCTTCGAGGATCAGGCCGCAGCCTATGGCCGCGGCTATTTGACCGCGCCTTGAGGCTGCGCCCGGGACCCGCGACCTTCCGGCGCATCGGACAACCCGTCGGACGGACGCCGGGATTGCCCCCTCTTTCAACAGGCGGGCGCGGTCCATAGATTGACGTCGGCTTAAGGCGTGAAGGAACATTGTGCGGCCGAAATCATCAAAACTTCATGGCACCTGCGCAGGATCGCCATGGAGATTCGCCTCAAGTCCTGCCGCCGAAGGCGCCAAACCGTGCATCAGGAGCCCGCAACCCTGCCTAAAATATTGAATGCACGTGTTTTTGTTCGAATTGGCGAATTCCACTTCGTCCCAAAACGCGCTAGTGGAGGGGCAGGGGGCATGCGCGATACCGGAGCCGGCGGCGAGGGTTCGTTGAGTGCCAGTGCGTCGTCCGCCTGTTCGCCGGCCACCCTGGCCGCTGAAGCGTTGTTCGAGGTCTAGATGCTGGAAGCCATACGCAGGGCGACGTCGTTTCTGCGCCAGAAGCAAGTCCTGCATAAGCTTGGCGTTGTGATCAGCGTCGCGGTCATCGGCATCGCTTGCTATGTGCTCTACCACATGTTGCGAGGCATCGATTTCAACGAGGTCCTCGAAGCGATCAAGAGCACCGAGCCGACCCAGATCGCGATGGCGGCGCTGTTCGTCACCGCGGGCTATTTCACCCTGACCTTCTATGACCTGTTCGCCGTGCGCGCGATCGGCCATGCCCACGTGCCCTATCGCATCAACGCGCTCGCGGCCTTCACCAGCTATTCGATCGGCCACAATGTCGGCGCATCCGTCTTCACCGGCGGCGCGGTGCGCTATCGCATCTATTCGGCCTACGGGCTGAACGCGATCGACGTCGCGAAGATCTGCTTCCTCGCCGGCCTGACCTTCTGGCTCGGCAATGCCGCCGTGCTCGGCCTCGGCATCTCCTATCATCCGGAGGCCGCCGCCTCGATCGACCAGCTGCCGCCATGGCTGAACCGGACGCTGGCGCTGATGATCATCGTCGGGCTGGTCGGCTACGTGGTCTGGGTCTGGACCCAGCCGCGCGTGGTCGGCCGCGGGCCCTGGACCGTGGTGCTGCCGGGCGGCCCGCTGACGCTGCTCCAGATCGCGATCGGCATCGTCGATCTCGGCTTCTGCGCGCTCGCGATGTACGTGCTGGTCCCGGACGAGCCCAATCTCGGCTTCGTGGTGGTCGCGGTGATCTTCGTCTCGGCCACCCTGCTCGGCTTCGCCAGCCACTCGCCCGGCGGGCTCGGGGTGTTCGACGCCGCCATGCTGGTCGGTCTCTGGCAGATGGATCGCGAGGAACTTCTGGGCGGCATGCTGCTGTTCCGCGTCCTCTATTATCTGTCGCCCTTCGTCATATCTGTAATCTTGCTGACGTTTCGCGAAGTTATCATCGGCGCACGATCGAAGCGCTTGCAGCAGGCGGCGCTCAAGCTCGACCCCGGCCCGGCGCGTGAAGCCGCTTATGTGAGAGAGCGCAGCGACAGCGGTGCCTGACGGCGCCAAGCCTTATTTGACAGGCCTTCAGACAAGCCCCAGGAGAAGTCCGCCCCGATGGCGATCGACGCCCCATCTTCTCCCTCCGCGCAGCCCTGGTCCGACCGGCTGCGGCATTCGACCGTGATCCTGATCGCCGCGGCGCTGGCGCTGTCCGTCGTCGTCTCGCTCGGCGACTTGTCGGCGCTGCACGCCGCGATCGTGTTCCTCTGTATCGCGGCGGCCGCGCTGATCCCGTGGCGGCTGCACGATCCCGCCGCCTCGCGCGACGACGTCAGGCGCATCAACCCGGTCGAGAGCGCGGCGGTGGCCGCCGTCGTCGCCGGCATGCCGGATCCCGCGGTGCTGCTCGACCGCGCCGGCCGCGTCATCCACCTCAATGCCGCCGCCGCCCAGCTCGCACCGGCGCTGCGCCGGAACGAGCTGGCCCAGTTCGCGCTGCGCTCGCCGGAGATCATCACCGCGCTGCGCGAGGCGATCGCGACCACCGAGCCGCGGCGCGCGACCTATCTCGACCACGTCCCGGTCGACCGCTGGCTGGAGCTCATGATCACGCCGGTGCCGGTGCCGACCAGCTTCGGCGGCGCCGACAAATGCATGCTGATGACCTTCCACGACCAGACGCCGCTGCGCCGGGTCGAGGAGATGCGGGCCGACTTCGTCGCCAATGCCAGCCACGAGCTGCGCACGCCGCTGGCCGCGCTGTCGGGCTTCATCGACACGCTGCAGGGCCAGGCCAAGGACGATCCCAAGGCGCGCGAGCGCTTCCTCGGCATCATGCACAACCAGGCCACCCGCATGGCGCGCCTGATCGACGATCTGTTGTCGCTGTCGCGGGTCGAGCTGTCGGCCCATGTCCGGCCCGACACCCTGGTCGACCTGCTGCCGATCATCCGCCAGGTCGCCGACGGGCTCGAGCCGCTGGCGCGCGAGCGTCAGGTCGAGGTCGAGATCCATCTGCCCGAGGGACCGGTGATGATCGCGGGCGACCGCGAGGAGCTGCTCCGCCTGTTCGAGAATTTGATCGAGAACGCGCTCAAATACGGTGCCTCCGGCGGACGCGTCATCGTGTCGCTGACCTCAGCCGCAGCCACTGATGGAACTCAGGAAATCCGGATCATGGTCCGCGATTTCGGCCCCGGCATCGCGCCCGAGCACCTGCCGCGGCTGACCGAGCGGTTCTACCGGGTCGACGTCGGCGACAGTCGCTCGCAGGGCGGCACCGGGCTCGGATTATCGCTGGTGAAACATATTCTTAACCGCCATCGCGGCCGGCTTTTGATCGAAAGCGTGCCCCGTCAGGGTGCCACTTTCACCGCCTGTTTTCCCCAGGCTAAGACTTTAGTTTAAGCCTGAAACTCCAGCGATTTCAATCGCTTGAGTGTGTCATCCGACTGTCACGAAACCTTCGTAAAAGCACAGCCGACCGCTCCTAAAGGGGCGGCGCGGGGAGCGCGATCGGGCGCGGTTGGCGCTTCGCTCCCCTGTATGGAGACCAGCATGAATTTCATCAAAACCATGGTCGCTGCCGGCTTGCTCGCCGCATCGACGACGGTGGCCTTCGCTGCCGACATCACGGGTGCCGGTGCCACCTTCCCGTTCCCGATCTATTCCAAATGGGCTGACGCCTACAAGAAGGAGACCGGTAACGGTCTGAACTACCAGTCGATCGGCTCCGGCGGCGGCATCAAGCAGATCCAGGCCAAGACCGTGACCTTCGGCGCCAGCGACGCGCCGCTCAAGGCCGAGCAGCTCGAGAAGGACGGCCTCGTCCAGTGGCCGATGGTGATGGGCGCCATCGTCCCCGTCGTCAACCTCGAGGGCGTGAAGCCCGGCGAGATGGTGTTCGACGGCGAGACGCTCGCCAGCATCTATCTCGGCAAGATCACCAAGTGGGACGACGCCGCGATCAAGAAGCTCAATCCGAACGTGAAGCTGCCCTCGGACGCCATCACCGTGGTCCGCCGCTCGGACGGTTCGGGCACCACCTTCAACTTCACCAACTACCTCTCCAAGGCCAGCGCTGACTGGAAGAGCAAGGTCGGTGAGGGCACCGCGGTCGAGTGGCCGGTCGGCGTCGGCGCCAAGGGCAATGAAGGCGTGTCGGGCAACATCAGCCAGACCAAGAACTCGATCGGCTATGTCGAGTACGCCTATGCCAAGCAGAACAAGCTGACCTACACCGGTCTCGTCAACAAGGCCGGCAAGCCGGTGCAGCCGACCGTCGAAGCCTTCCAGGCGGCCGCCTCCAACGCCGACTGGGCCAAGGCGCCCGGCTACTACGTCATCCTGACCGACCAGCCCGGCGAGAAGTCCTGGCCGATCACCGCGGCGACCTTCATCCTCATGCACAAGGACGCCACCGACAAGGCGGCCTCGCAGGAAGCCATCAAGTTCTTCCGCTGGGCCTTCAAGAGCGGCGGCAAGGCGGCTGAAGAGCTTGACTACATCCCGATGCCCGAAGGCGTCGTGACCCTGATTGAGAAGACCTGGGCTGCCGAGATCAAGAGCTAAGTAAGGCTCTCGCGTCCCGGACGCGGTGCGGCCCTGGCGATACGAAGCATCGTCCAGTGTGCCGCTTCGCGAGAGCCGGGACCCGCAAGACTTCCGCTCCGGATCGGTCATGCCGTGTCCGGAGCGCGAGACCGACAAAAAGACTGACAACAAGCGTATATTATCGGGCACAGGGGATCGGCGTGGCAGAAATGGCCGTTCAGAGCGATGTAATCGACGACGCCGGACCGTATGACCGCGCCAAGGCCTTGAGCGCGTTCAAGCTCGGCGACGTCACCTTCTACTGGATCACGCGGCTGTCCGCGATCTCGGTGCTCCTCATTCTCGGTGGCATCATCGTCTCGCTGATCGTCGGCGCGTTCCCGGCGATGAAGGAATACGGCTTCTCCTTCCTGTGGACGCAGCGCTGGGCGCCGTCGGCCGATCCGCCCGTGCTCGGCGCGCTCGGGCCGATGTACGGCACGCTCGTCACCTCCTTCATCGCGATGCTGATCGCCATTCCCGTCGGTCTCGGCATCGCGATCTTCCTCACCGAGCTCTGCCCGCAATGGCTGCGTCGCCCGATCGGCATGGCGATCGAGCTGCTCGCCGGCATTCCCTCGATCATCTACGGCATGTGGGGCTTCTTCGTGCTGGGCCCGTTCCTGGCCAATACCTTCCAGCCCTTCATGATCAGGATCTTCGACGGCGTGCCCGTGCTGGGCGCGATCTTCGCAGGTCCGCCGTCCTATCTCAGCACGTTCAACGCCGCGCTGATCCTCGCCATCATGGTGCTGCCCTTCATCACCTCGATCTCGGTCGACGTGTTCAAGACGGTGCCGCCGGTGCTGAAGGAGGCCGCCTACGGCGTCGGCTGCACCACCTGGGAAGTCGTCCGCAGCGTGGTGATCCCCTACACCCGCGTCGGCATCATCGGCGGCGTCATGCTGGCGCTGGGCCGCGCGCTCGGCGAGACCATGGCGGTGACCTTCATCATCGGCAATTCGTTCCGCATCTCCTCATCGATCTTCGCGCCGGGCACCACGATCTCGGCGGCGATCGCATCCGAGTTCGCCGAGAGCGACGGCCTGCACCAGTCCGGCCTGATCCTGCTCGGCCTCTTGCTGTTCGTGCTGACGTTCTTCGTGCTGGCCGCAGCGCGGCTGATGCTGATGCGGCTGGACAAGAAGGCGGGGAAGTAACGTCATGGCGCTCAATCCGATCTATTCGCGTCGTCGCCGCAAGGACATCGTCATCCGCGGGCTCTGCTTCGCCGCGGCCGCCTTTGGCGTCACCTGGCTCGCGCTGATCCTGGTCACGCTGCTCTTCAACGGCTTGGCCGGCCTCAATCTTCAGATCTTCGTCGCGGATACGCCGCCGCCCGGTTCGACCGAAGGCGGCCTGCGCAACGCGATCGTCGGTTCGATCATCATGACGTTGATCGGCGTCGGCATCGGCGCGCCGCTCGGCCTGTTCGCCGGCACCTACCTTGCCGAATACGGCCGCAACGACAAGCTGACCTCGGTGATCCGCTTCATCAACGACATCCTGCTCTCGGCGCCCTCGATCATCATCGGCCTGTTCATCTATGGCGCGGTGGTGGTGCCGATGCGTGGCTTCTCCGCGATCGCGGGCGCGCTCGCGCTCGCCGTCATCGTGATCCCGGTCGTGCTGCGCACCACCGAGGACATGCTGCTGCTGGTGCCGAATCCCCTGCGCGAGGCGGCCTCGGCGCTCGGCCTGCCGCGCTCGCTGGTGATCAAGCGTATCGCCTATCGTGCGGCCCGGTCGGGCCTCATCACCGGCGTGCTGCTCGCCACCGCCCGCGTCGCCGGCGAGACCGCGCCGCTGCTCTTCACCGCGCTGTCGAACCAGTTCTTCAGCCTCGGCCTGAACAAGACGATGGCCAACCTGCCGGTTACCATCAACAACTTCGTCCAGAGCCCCTACGCCTATTGGAAGCAGCTCGCCTGGAGCGGCGCGCTGCTGATCACGCTCACCGTGCTTGCCCTGAACATTGGCGCGCGCATCCTCGGCGCCGAGAGGACTGCAAAATGACCGACTTGTCCGTATCCATGAGTTCCAACGCTCATCTGGCCTCGCAACCGCTGCCGGAAGCACCGGCCAAGGTGACGGTGCGCAATCTCAATTTCTATTACGGCGAGCACCACGCGCTGAAGAACATCAACCTGACGCTCGGCGCCAACCGCGTCACGGCGTTCATCGGCCCGTCGGGCTGCGGCAAGTCGACCCTGCTGCGCATCTTCAATCGGATGTACGATCTCTATCCGGGCCAGCGCGCCACCGGCCAGCTCATGCTGGACCAGACCAACGTCCTCGATCCCAGGCTCGACCTCAATCTGCTGCGCGCCCGGGTCGGCATGGTGTTCCAGAAGCCGACGCCGTTCCCGATGACGATCTACGAGAACATCGCCTTCGGCATCCGCCTCTACGAGAAGATCTCGAAGTCCGAGATGGACGACCGCGTTGAGAAGGCGCTGCGCGGCGGCGCGCTGTGGAACGAGGTCAAGGACAAGCTCAACGCCTCCGGCCTGTCGCTCTCCGGCGGCCAGCAGCAGCGCCTGTGCATCGCCCGCACCGTCGCGGTGCGTCCTGAAGTGATTTTGTTCGACGAGCCCTGCTCGGCGCTCGATCCGATCTCGACCGCCAAGGTCGAGGAGCTGATCCAGGAACTGTCCGAGAACTACACGATCGCGATCGTCACCCACAACATGCAGCAGGCGGCGCGCGTCTCCGACAAGACCGCCTTCATGTATCTCGGCGAGCTGATCGAGTTCGACGACACCAGCAAGATCTTCACGTCGCCGAGCGACCGGCGCACGCAGGATTACATCACCGGCCGGTTCGGCTGAGGAGACGCGACATGGGTACTGAACATACCGCAAAGGCTTTCGACACCGACCTCCAGGAGCTCACCCGCCTGGTCGCCGAGATGGGCGGCATCGCCGAGCGCATGATCGTCGATTCCGTCGACGCGCTGATCCGCCGCGACGTCGCGCTCGGCCAGCGCGTCGTCACCATCGACGCCGAGCTCGACGCGCTGCAGAAGCGCATCGAGGAACGCGCGGTGCTCACCATCGCCCGCCGGCAGCCGATGGCGGTGGATCTGCGCGAGATCGTCGGCGCCATGCGCGTTGCGACCGACCTCGAGCGCATCGGCGACCTCGCCAAGAACATGGGCAAGCGCGTCGCCGCGCTGGAGACCGACTTCCATCCGCTGAAGCTGTTCCGCGGCCTGGAGCACATGACCGACCTCGTGCAGCAGCAGGTCAAGTCGGTGCTGGATGCCTATGCCGCGCATGACCTGCCGGCGGCGATGGCGGTGTGGAAGGGCGACGAGGAAGTCGACGCGATCTGCACCTCGCTGTTCCGCGAGCTCCTCACCTACATGATGGAGGATCCGCGCAACATCTCGTTCTGCATCCATCTGATGTTCTGCGCCAAGAACATCGAGCGGATCGGCGACCACGCCACCAACATCGCCGAGACCGTGTTCTACATGATCGAAGGCCAGGCGATCACCGACAAGCGGCCGAAGGGCGACATGACCACCTTCGCCACGACGGTCCCGAATACCTGAAGACTTGAAGGAGCGACGACCCGATGGGCGCACGCATTATGGTGGTTGAGGACGAGGAAGCTCTCACCGAGCTGCTTCGCTACAACCTCGAAGGCGACGGCTATGATGTCGAGACGGTCATGCGCGGCGACGACGCCGACACCCGCCTCAAGGAGCACATCCCGGACTTGATCGTGCTCGACTGGATGCTGCCGGGCCTGTCGGGCATCGAGCTGTGCCGGCGCCTGCGCACCCGGCCCGACACCAAGCAGCTGCCGATCATCATGCTCACCGCGCGCGGCGAGGAGAGCGAGCGGGTGCGGGGACTTGCGACCGGCGCCGACGACTACATCGTCAAGCCGTTCTCGGTGCCGGAGCTTTTGGCGCGCGTGAAGGGCCTGCTGCGGCGCGCCAGTCCTGAGCGGCTCGCGACAGTGCTGGCCTATGGCGACATCGAGCTCGACCGCGACAAGCGCCGCGTGGCGCGCTCGGGCCGGCCGATCGATCTCGGCCCGACCGAATATCGCCTGCTGGAGTTTTTCCTGGAGCATCCCGGCCGCGTGTTCTCGCGCGAGCAGCTGCTCGACAGCGTCTGGGGCCGCGACATCTACATCGATGAGCGCACTGTCGACGTCCATATCGGCCGCTTGCGCAAGCTGCTCAATCTCGGCCGCGAGCAGGACCCGATCCGTACCGTCCGCGGCGCTGGCTACGCGCTCGACGACCGCTTCGCGAAGGCGGAGCAGACGTAAGGTTTGCTGGCGTTGGCTTTGGCGGGCTGCCGCCGCATTCTCCGGTGTCGTCCCTGCGAAAGCAGGGACCCATAACCACAGGCAGTGGTTTGGCGAAGACTCGGAGTGACCATCTCGCGCGACAACTGCGCCTTGTGGTTATGGATCCCCGCGTTCGCGGGGATGACACCGAGTTGGTTGAGCCGTCATCGTGCGACGGCTGCCGTCGTTGCGATCAGCTAAATCCGCTCAGCGCGGACCCGGCTTCGCCGGCGCGCGCCGGCGATCCGCCGCCGGCTGATACGCCACGCGCGAGTGCTGGGCGCAGTAGGGCAGGCCGGACAGTGCCTTGCCGCCGCAGAAGAAGAAATCCGGGCTCGAGGGATCGCCGACCGGCCAGTGGCAGGTCGCCTCGTTGAGCTCGAGCAGCGACAGCCGCTGGCCCATCGGCACCACGTTGTCATAGGTGACGGGTTCAGCCTCCACCTCGACCTCGAAGGCCTGCGCCAGCGCGGTGTTGCCGCGCGCGATGGGGCGGGTCACCCGCATCATGTGCTGCGCGGGACGCGCCTTGCGCGGCCGGGGCGCTGCCGATGAAGGGCTCTTGGCGCGGCCGGACAGACCGAGCCTGTGCACTTTGCCGATCACGGCATTGCGGGTCACATTGCCGAGCTCAGCTGCGATCTGGCTGGCCGAAAGTCCGGCCTCCCAGAGCTTTTTCAGCTGCTCGACGCGATCGTCGGACCAGGTCAAAACCGTCATTGCACCCTTTCCCTCGCTACGCGCCAGCCATCCTGGGGCCTCGCAGCGATTGCCTAAGCCTTCAAAAACCCGTGCCGTCAGAATCCCTTAAGGCTCGCCGGGCGCGTGACTGACGCCCGAACGTTTACGCCGGTACAAGAGGACTCTTGGGATCAGAACCGCTGCACGAGATGTCGTATCTGACAATCCAAACGCTACAATATGGCGTGACTCCCGCGCAAGAGTCCGCCGACTCGCTTCCACATGTTCCGTGGTGAAAACCCGCAAAATCGGCACCGCAAGACTACGGATTCAGCGTTTCCTGAGGCTTTCCGGGCGGCATTGACACCCGTCTTGCCAAGCATAAGATAGTCCCGCGTGCCGCCCTTAAAAGGCGGCACGTTTCGTTTTCCGGGCCGGTCGATGGTGCGTTGCGCAATGCACGCGTCACACCGTCCGCAACATTCAAGTGACATCATGACTAACAGCGCAGCGCCGCATTTGCTCCCCGTTTTCGCCAGAGCCGACCTCGGCTTCGAGCGCGGCGAAGGCTGCTGGCTGATCGCGACCAATGGCGATCGCTATCTCGATTTCACCTCGGGCGTGGCAGTGAATGCGCTCGGCCATTGCCACCCGCATCTGATCAAGGCGCTGCAGGAGCAGGCGACCAAGCTCTGGCACATGTCGAACCTGTTCCAGAGCCCGGACGGCGAGAAGCTCGCGAGCCGGCTTTGCAACGAAAGCTTTGCCGACTTCGTGTTCTTCTGCAATTCGGGCGCCGAAGCGCTGGAAGGTGTGATCAAGCTGGTCCGCCATCATCACTTCTCCAAGGGGCATCCGGAACGTTATCGCATCATCACCTTCGAAGGCGCCTTTCACGGCCGTACGCTGGCAACGCTCGCCGCGACCGGCTCTGCAAAATATCTCGAAGGCTTCGGCCCGCCCATGGAAGGCTTCGACCAGGTGCCGCATGGCGATATCGAGGCCGTCAAGAAGGCGATCGGCCCGCACACCGCCGGCATCCTGATCGAGCCGATCCAGGGCGAGGGCGGCGTGCGCTCGGCAACGCCGACCTTCCTCAAGGCGTTGCGCCAGCTTTGCGACGAGAAGGGCCTGCTGCTCGCCTTCGACGAGGTGCAGACCGGCATGGGCCGCAGCGGCGATCTGTTCGCCTATCGGCGCACCGGCGTCACGCCTGACGTGATGTCGCTGGCAAAGGCGCTCGGCGGCGGCTTCCCGATCGGCGCAGTGCTGGCGACCGCGGATGCGGCAGCCGGCATGGGGCCCGGCTCGCACGGCTCGACCTTCGGCGGCAATCCGCTGGCGATCTCCGCGGCCAACGCGGTGCTCGACGTCATGCTCCAGCCCGGCTTCTTCGACCACGTGCAGAAGATGTCGCTGCTGCTGAAGCAGAAGCTCGCCTCCGTGATCGACCGTCATGGCGATGTCGTCAGCGAAGTGCGCGGCGAGGGCCTTCTGATCGGCATCAAGGCCGTGGTGCCCTCCGGCGATCTCGTCGCGGCGCTGCGCAATGAAAAACTGCTCACGGTCGGGGCCGGCGACAATGTCGTGCGTTTCCTGCCACCGCTGATCGTGACCGAAGCCGAGATCGAGGACAGCGTCGGGCGGTTAGAGCGCGCCTGCGCCGCGATCTCGTCCAGCCAGACCAAGCGGGCGGCAAGCTGATGAGCAAGTCCCCGAAGCACTTCCTCGATATCAACGAGCTGCCGCTGTCGGAGCTCAAGACCATGCTCGCGGCGTCCTCCGCCATGAAGGCGAAGCAGAAGGCGCAGCAGCCGGTGCGGCCGCTCGAAGGCAAGACGCTGGCGATGATCTTCGAGCGCCCGTCGACCCGGACACGCGTGTCGTTCGACGTCGCGATGCGTCAGCTCGGCGGCGAGCCCATCATGCTCACCGGTGCCGAGATGCAGCTCGGCCGCGGTGAGACCATCGCCGACACCGCGCGCGTGCTGTCGCGCTATGTCGATGCCATCATGATCCGTATTCTCAACCATGACGCGCTGCTGGAGCTTGCGGCCAACGCGACGGTACCCGTCATCAACGGCCTGACGCGGCGCTCGCACCCCTGCCAGGTGATGGCCGATCTCATGACCTATGAGGAGCATCGCGGCCCGATCGAGGGCAAGACGGTGGCCTGGACCGGCGACGACAACAACGTGCTGGCGTCCTGGGCTCACGCCGCCGAGCGCTTCAAGTTCCAGCTCAATGTCGCGACGCCGCCGGAGCTCGCGCCGAAAAAAGTGATGCGCGACTTCATCAAGGCGACCGGCGCGCCGATCATGCTCGGCACCGATCCGGAAGCCGCCGTGCGCGGCGCCGACTGTGTCGTCACCGACACCTGGGTGTCGATGGGCGACAAGGAAGGCGAGCACCGCCACAACGTGCTCAAGCCCTATCAGGTCAACGGCAAGCTGATGTCGCTGGCCAAGCCCGATGCGCTGTTCATGCACTGCCTGCCCGCCCATCGCGGCGAGGAGGTCACCGACGACGTGATCGACGGTCCGCAATCGGTCGTGTTCGACGAGGCCGAAAACCGCCTGCACGCGCAGAAGGGCATTCTGGCCTGGTGCTTCGATGCGGTGAAGTAAGGGCGCTGCAAGCCCGACGGTCGCCTCACACACAACTGTCGTCCCTGCGAACGCAGGGACCCATACCGCGGAATCTCTCTTGTGGCAGGCTGGCGGAGGCGAGCGGTCTTCGCCAAACCGCATCCTGTGGTTATGGGCCCCGGAGCTGCGCTTACGCTTGTCGGGGACGACATCGAATTTGCCGCAACGTTGTGCAACCTTATCGCCCCCGAACCCACCACCCCGCGCCCCTTCCATTTCCCACCGACCGACCCCAGATAACGCCCCATGGTTTCCCAATCCCCTCAGATGAAAGCCGGCCCCGAAGGCCCGGTTCGCGCGCCATCAGCGGTTCCGATCGATGACGCCGTGTTGCCCTACGAGGTCGACGCGCTCGACGTGCGCGGGCGCCTGGTGCGGCTTGGCCCGGCGCTCGACGAGATCCTGACCAAGCACGATTACCCCGCGCCGGTCGGCAAGCTGCTCGGCGAGGCCATCGTGCTGACGACGCTGCTCGGCTCGGCGCTGAAATTCGAGGGGCGCTTCATCCTGCAGGCCCAGACCGACGGCCCGGTGTCGTTCCTGGTCGTCGACTACATGGCGCCGGATCGCCTGCGGGCCTATGCGCGCTTCGATGCCGCGCGTCTCGGCGATACCAAAGATTCCGGCACGCTGCTCGGCCGCGGCCATCTCGCCATGACCATCGACCAGGGCCCCGACATGAGCCGCTACCAGGGTCTGGTCGCGCTCGACGGCGGCAGCCTCGAAGACGCCGCCCACGAATATTTCCTGCGCTCCGAGCAGATCCCGACGCGCGTGCGCCTCGCGGTTGGCGAGGAGTGGCGCTCCAACGACGGCGGCAAGCATCGCTGGCGCGCCGGCGGCATGCTGATGCAGTTTCTGCCCAAGGCGGCGGAGCGCGCGCGGCAGGCCGATCTGCATCCCGGCGATGCCCCCGATGGCGTCGAGGTGCACAGCGTTGCCGAAGACGACGCCTGGGTCGAGGCGCGTTCGCTGATCGAGACCGTCGAGGACGTCGAGCTGATCGATCCCGAGCTCTCCGGCGAGCGGCTGTTGTTCCGCCTGTTTCACGAGCGCGGCGTGCGCGTGTTCAATCCGATGGTCCTCAAGGCGCAATGCTCCTGCTCGCGCGATGCGGTCGCCGCGATGCTGAAGAGCTTCTCGCCCGACGACCGCGCCGCCATGGTCAAGGACGACAAGGTCGTCGTCACCTGCGAGTTCTGCAGCTCGGTGTATGATTTCACGCCGGACGAGGCGGGCGTCGAAGGCGCGTAGCGAGCTCTCGTAGGGTGGGCAAAGGCCTACTTGCGCCGTGCCCACGAGCGCTCGACGGCGGCGAAAGACGTGGGCACGCTTCGCTTTGCCCACCCTACGGCGCCTGCCCTGTGTCGCGCTCTGTCAATCCGCTTCGCTAAAAATATTCCACTTTACCGAAATTCGGTTTCGGCGTATGTGCCGTCCATCCCGGCTCACCCAAGAGGGGCGACTATGTGGTCGTCACTGTCGCGAGCCGGGCTTGCGGTGGACGCGGCAGCGTCGGCACGAGAGGTGCGGGCAGGGCGGGTAGTCCCTGTGAGCCCGAAACCGCGTGTAGATGAGCGGCGCTGTTCAGTTCGTCTCGCCACATTCTTTCGGCAACGTCGACAAGGCCGGGAGATAATGTGGTGACCAGCGAACGCGCGTACGGCAAAACCGTGTGGTCCAGGCCGTCGTTGCCACGGTCAAGTCCTTGCGAAGGTGCGAGCGAGCCCAACCGGGCAGACTGCATCATCCAAATTCGCGGGGCGAGGGAGGCCAGAAGGAATGGTCGGCTCCCGGGAGATCACGGCATAAGCCGTCCAGCCATCGCGCAGGGAAGGCCGAGTGATCGGCACCACCTGTATGCTGCTGTGCGGTTCTTCCTGCGTGTGCATTTCGCGCAGCGGACCGCGGGTGCGAGCCGGCACCCGGCCTTCCCTGCGCCCTCTTGGATTAGAGGGCAGCGAGACCAAGCAAAGCTCGGGCGAATGAAGCCGCGAGGCCGAAGAGGCATGTCCGTGAGCTGAGCTGCGTGCCACAAACTCGATATCGTAGGGTGGGCAAAGCGCAGCGTGCCCACGCCTTGTTGTTGATGGAAAGAGATCGTGGGCACGGCGCTATGCGCCTTTGCCCACCCTACGGCAGCGCCGCTGGGATCTGCATCGGAGCATCGCAATGCGTGCGCCCCTCCGATCTCGTGCCCCGGACGCTGCGCAGCGTCACTAGTGCCGCAGCGCGTCCGGGACACGAGAGCGAGGCCCTAATTCAACACCCTCTTATTGTCCGGGCTGTCCAGCGAAAACGCCGGCACGTCGATCTCGAAGCGCTCGCCGCTTTCGGTGACCATCTGGTAGCGGCCGGTCATGAAGCCGGAGGCGGTGGAGAGCGGGACGCCGGAGGTGTATTCGAAGCGCTCGCCGGGGGCCAGGATCGGCTGCTCGCCGACCACGCCCTCGCCCTTCACCTCCTGCTGGCGCCCGGAGGCGTCGGTGATGATCCAGTGCCGCGTCTTGAGCTGCACGGTCTCCTCGCCCGAATTGACGATGACGATGGTGTAAGACCAGAAGTAACGGGAGCGGTCGGCCGACGACTGCTCCGGAACAAAGTTCGGCTCGACGGTCACTTCGATCTGGCGGGTCACGGCGCGGTACATGGTTGCTATCATACCGAAATCCGGCGCTGGAACCAAACGCCGGAGACGGCTTTGGCGACATCGTCCCGCCAGAATTCGAGGGGAATGACACCCGGACGTGATCCGGCCGCTTTGCGAGATGACGACCGGACCGGTACACTCCTCAACGTCGCGATTTGCGGAAGGGTTTCTAGGCCCCGATGACCATTGCCGACCATGTGACGGGATCGACGATCGCGGGAACCGCCAAGCCTGCAGACGCCAAGCCTGTAGACAGCAAGTCTGTAGACAGCACGCCTGGGGACAGCAAGCCCGCGGGGGCGAAGCCGCGCGCGACCGCGCCGGCCATCACGCTGCCTGCCATCGGCGAGCGCGAGCTCCGGCTCGACCTGTTTCGCGGGCTGGCGCTGTGGCTGATCTTCATCGACCATCTGCCGCCGAGCCTGCTGACCTGGTTCACGATCCGCAATTACGGCTTCAGCGACGCCACCGAGATCTTCATCTTCATCTCCGGCTACACCGCCGCTTTCGTCTACGGAAGGGCGATGCTGGAGAGCGGCGTCGTCATCGCCACCGCGCGCATCCTGCGCCGGGTCTGGCAGATCTACGTCGCCCACGTCTTCCTGTTCACGATCTTCCTCGCCGAAATCTCCTATGTCGCGACCAGGTTCGAGAACCCGCTCTACACCGAAGAGATGGGCATCATGGATTTCCTCAAGCAGCCCGACGTCACCATCGTGCAGGCGCTGTTGCTGCGTTTCCGCCCCGTCAATATGGACGTGCTGCCGCTCTACATCGTGCTGATGCTGGCGCTGCCGCTGATCCTGTGGTCGATGAAATGGCGTCCCGACGTCACGCTCGGCCTCTCGGTCGCGCTCTACGCGGTCACCTGGGAATACGATCTTTACCTGTCGGCCTATCCTAACGGCTTCTGGGCCTTCAATCCCTTCGCCTGGCAATTGCTGTTCGTCTTCGGTGCATGGTGCGCGCTCGGAGGTGCGCGACGGATGTCGCGTATCCTGGCTTCGCCCGTGACAATGTGGATCGCGATCGCATACCTCGCCGCGGCGTTCTACGTGACGCTGACCTGGTACGTGCCGCAGCTCTCCCAATTCATGCCGAAGCGGGTCGAGAAGTGGATGTATCCGATCGACAAGACCGATCTCGACGTGCTGCGCTTCACGCATTTCCTGGCGCTGGCCGCGCTCACCGTACGCTTCCTACCCCGGGATTGGCCGGGCTTGAAATCGCGCTGGTTACGACCATTGATTCTATGTGGCCAGCATTCTCTCGAGATCTTCTGCCTCGGCGTCTTCCTGGCCTTCGCCGGGCATTTCATTCTCGCCGAAGTCTCCGGCGGCGCAGCCATGCATGCGCTGATTAGTCTCTCCGGGGTCCTGATCATGTGGGGCGTGGCCTGGGTGATTTCGTGGTACAAGCGCGTGGCTGACAAGAGCGGTGCGAAAACCAAAAACGCCGTCGGCAACGCCGATCTGGCGGGAGGGGGCTGATGACGGCGAAGGTTCTCCTGAGCCTGGTCCTGCTATGCGGTAGCCTCGCCGCGCCTGTGGCGCGCGCGGGCGATGCTGCGTCTGGCGCTGCCACCGCGCCTGCGTGCGAATTGCCGTCTTATCTGCTTACCAGTGAAAGCCAGCTTCCCAAGGTCGCCGAGGCCGTCAAGGCCGGCAAGCCGCTCGAGATCCTGGTCATCGGCAGCCGCTCGACCACGATTCCATCCTCGGAGGGCAGCTCCTATCCGGCGCGCATGGAAGCGATTCTGAAGGAAAAGCTGCCGCCGTCGGAAGCG
Organism: Bradyrhizobium sp. CIR48; assembly: GCF_014198315.1. Lineage (NCBI taxonomy): Bacteria > Pseudomonadati > Pseudomonadota > Alphaproteobacteria > Hyphomicrobiales > Nitrobacteraceae > Bradyrhizobium > Bradyrhizobium sp. CIR48. The sequence goes on along the minus strand of NZ_JACIHG010000008.1, from coordinate 443,211 downwards.
GTGCACGTCTCCGTAGAAATACAGAGCAAGCGAACGGCGGAGGAGGCCGCCTCGACCTTCGTTAAGCTGATGGAAGCAAAAACGCCTACTTTGGTCGTCTGGCAGACCGGGACCGTGGATGCCATCCGATCCATCGATCCCGACGAATTTCGCAGCGCCGTCACCGAGGGGGTTGTTGCGTTGCAAAAGGCAGGGGCCGACGTCGTCTTGATGAATTTGCAGTACAGCCCGCGTACCGAAACGATGATCTCGGCCCAACCGTTTCTCGATAATATGCGCGTCGTGGCGCAGGAGCATGATATTCCGCTGTTCGATCGTTTCACGATCATGCGGCAGTGGAATGATCAGGGTCAGTTCGACCTGTTCAGCCCGTCCCGCGGGCCCGAACTGGCGAAGCAGGTTCATGATTGCCTTGGCCGGGCGTTGGCACAGTTCGTGATCGACGCAGCCCATCTGGAGCCGGCCCAGCAGCAAAATTGAGGTCTAGTGTTAATGAGTTCTCTCCGCCCTTTTTGCCTGACGGCATGGCTGACCGCGCCTGCAGCAGCAGTGCTGTTGTTGCTGGCGCCGGCCCCGCAGTCCCATGCGCAGACCCAAGCCGCGCAGGCGACACAAGCACCGGCGCAGTCGGCTGATCCCGCTCCCGCTTCGCCGTCCCAGACCACCGTTGCCGTGACTTCGCCCGAGCAGCGCGGCATCACCGCGCGCGCCATCGACAAGGTGAAGCAGGTCGCCAAATCCGCCGGCGACGTCTTCAACCGCGTGCCCTGCCTGCCGCCGAAGGGCGGCTCGAAGGCGATGGGCTCGCTGCCGCATGTCGCGGGCAAGCTCGTCGCCGGCCAGCCCGTCCTCATCGTCGCGTTCGGCTCGTCGTCGACCGCAGGATTCGGCGCGAGCTCGCCGGAGTTCAATTATCCGAACCGTCTCGCCGCCCAGCTGCGCCGACACTATCCGACCGCCGACATCACCGTCGTCAATGCCGGCGTCGGCGGCGAGGATGCGCCCGAGATGATGAAGCGCCTCCAGACCCAGGTGATCGACGTGCATCCGGATCTCGTGATCTGGCAGGTCGGCACCAACGCGGTGCTGCGCAATCTCGATCCCGGCGACACCGCCAAACTGGTCGAGGACGGCATCAGCCGCATCCAGGCCGCCGGCGGCGCCGACATCGTGCTGGTCGATCCGCAATATTCGCCGGCCGTCAACCAGCGCGGCGAAAGCGCCGGCAAGATGGTGAAGCTGCTCGGCAAGGTCGCCGAGCTTCGTCACGTCGGCATCTTCCCGCGCTTCGAGGTGATGCGCGACTGGCACGAGAACCAGTCGATTCCGGTCGAGAGCTTCGTCATCGCCGACGGTCTGCACATGAACGATTGGGGCTATGCCTGCTTCGCCCAGCTGCTCGGCGACGACATCATCCGCTCGGTGGGGCAGATCAAGCTGGGCGTGAACGTGCCGGGGGATGTGCGGACGTATCGGCCGATGTAGGCACGCTGCCGTAGGGTGGGCAAAGGCGCAAAGCGCCGTGCCCACTATCGCTCAGTGATACGAAGGAAGAAGACGTGGGCACGCTTTCGCTTTGCCCACCCTACGAGATCTCGCTTCGCCTCACGCCTTCTCCAGCGCCGCAGTCAGATCCTCGATCAGGTCGTCGGCATGCTCGAGCCCCGCCGAGAAGCGGATGAACCCTTCGCTGATGCCGAGCGCGGCGCGGTCCTCCGGCTTCAGACGCTGATGCGTCGTGGTCGCCGGATGCGTGACGAGGCTCTTGGCGTCGCCGAGATTGTTGGAGATCTTCGCCAGCTTCAATTCATTGAGCACGCGGAACGCCGCGGCCTTGCCGCCCTTCACCTCGAAGCCGACCAGCGTCGAGCCGCCGCGCATCTGCTTTTTCACCAATGCTGCCTGCGGATGATCGGCGCGGCCCGGGAAAACCAGTCGCGAGATCTTCGGATGGCTCGCCAGCACGTCGGCGATGCGCGCGGCGGTATCGGTCTGCGCGCGCACGCGCACGCCCAGCGTCTCCAGGCCCTTGAGCAGGACCCAGGCGTTGAACGGCGAGATCGACGGACCGGTCTGGCGCATGAAATTGTGGATGTGCTCGGCGATGAAGGCTTCCGACGACAGGATGATGCCGCCGAGGCAGCGCCCCTGGCCGTCGATATGCTTGGTCGCGGAATAGACCACGACGTCGGCCCCGAGCGCGAGCGGGCTTTGCCAGATCGGGGTCGCGAACACGTTGTCGACGACGAGTCGCGCGCCGCCCTTGTGCGCGATCTCGGCAATCCCGGGAATGTCGAGCACGTCCAGCGTCGGGTTGGTCGGGCTCTCCAGGAAGAACGTCTTGGTGTTGGGCTTCACCGCGCGTTGCCATTCATCGAGATTGGCTCCGTCGACCAGCGTGGTCTCGATGCCGTAGCGCGGCAGCAGGTCCTGGACGACGTAGAGGCACGAGCCGAACAGGGCGCGCGAGGCCACCACGTGGTCGCCGGCCTTGAGTGGCGCCAGGATCGCCGTCGTCACCGCGGCCATGCCGGTCGCCGCCGAGCGTGCGGCTTCGGCGCCTTCGAGCTCGATCATGCGGCGCTCGAACATCGCGATGGTGGGATTGGAGTAGCGCGAATAGATGAAGCCGGGATCCTCGCCCTTGAACCGCGCCTCGCACTCCTCGGCGCTGTTGTAGACGTAGCCCTGGGTCAGGAACAGCGCCTCCGACGTCTCGCCATATTGCGAGCGCAGGGTGCCGGAATGGACCAGGCGGGTTTCGGGACGGTAGTTGGTGGTCGACTTCGACATAGGTACCTCCGACATGACCGTCTCGTCGAAAACGGTCACAAAAAAACCGGCCTGGATATATCCACGGGCCGGGATCACAGAGGTCCCCGGCCTGTTTAGCGACTTATTTAACGTGGCTGCAAGCCGGCCGGCTCAAATCACCACGGGATAAGTGATGCTCATATTCCGCAATGCCCTTTCCGTCAAGGCGTCCATCGGATAGCCGTAAAAGACTTGTATTTCCGGCATGTCCGGATGCATCTGACCCCATGAGGACCCCCGGTTGACGTTCACGGTTGCGCCCGACGCCAATGGTATCCTGCCCGACCGCATGATCGCGGCGATGGCGGCGGCGGGGCTCATCCTGCCCGCCTATGACTTCGTCGAGAGCCAGATCCAGCCGGCGAGCCTTGATCTGCGTCTCGGCGACATTGCCTATCGCGTCCGCGCCAGCTTCCTGCCCGGTCCCGGCGCCACCGTCGCCGAGCGCATCGACGAATTGAAGCTGCACGAGTTCAGCCTCGCCGACGGCGCCGTGCTGGAGACCAACTGCGTCTACATCGTGCCGCTGCTGGAGAGCCTCGCGCTGCCGCCGGAGATCGTCGCGGCGGCGAACCCGAAGAGTTCGACCGGCCGGCTCGACGTCTTCACCCGCGTCATCGCCGACGGCACCCGCCGCTTCGACATGATCGGCGCCGGCTATCACGGCCCGCTCTATGCCGAGATCAGCCCGAAGACGTTTCCGGTGCTGGTCAGCGAGGGCTCGCGTCTGTCGCAGGTGCGCTTCCGCACCGGTGACGCCATCCTCAACGCCGACGAGCTCGATGGCCTGCATGCCGCCGAGCGCCTCGTCGACATCGACGATGCTGATCTCTCGGGCGGCGTCGCCGTCTCCGTCGATCTCTCCGGCGAGAAGGCAAACGGCTTCGTCGGCTACCGCGCCAAGCGCCACACCGGCGTCGTCGACGTCGATCGTCGCTCCGGCTACGCGGTGGAAGATTTCTGGGAGCCGATCTCGGCCCGCCCCGACGGCAGCCTGATCCTCGATCCCGGCGAGTTCTACATCCTGGCGTCCAAGGAAGCCGTGCAGGTGCCGCCCGATTACGCCGCAGAGATGGTGCCGTTCGATCCGCTGGTCGGCGAATTCCGCGTGCACTATGCCGGATTCTTCGATCCCGGCTTCGGCTATGCCGGCGCGGGCGGGCAAGGCGCGCGCGCCGTGCTGGAAGTGCGCTCGCGCGAAGTGCCGTTCATCCTCGAGCACGGCCAGATCGTCGGCCGCCTCGTCTACGAGAAGATGCTGGCCCGTCCCGACGCGATGTACGGCCAGCGCATCGGCTCGAACTACCAGGCCCAGGGCCTGAAGCTGAGCAAGCATTTTCGGGTGTAATTCCGTAGCCCGGATGGAGCGAAGCGCAATCCGGGACACCCTCGCTTGTGGCACGATCCCGGATTACGCTTCGCTCCATCCGGGCTACAGTCCACACGAGGTGGTGACATGACCGATCAATCCGAGGTCGACGCAAACATCCTCAACGACGTCGCGGATGCGCTGATCTATTCGGATCGCTCCGGCACGATCATGCGGTGGAACCGTGCAGCGGCGGCGCTGTTCGGCTTCTCCGCGACGGAAGCGCTCGGCCAGAATCTCGACCTGATCATTCCCGAGCATCTGCGCGCCGCGCACTGGAAGGGCTTTGAAGCTGCGCTGGCCAGCGGCAGCATGAAGCTTGCGGGCAGGCCGACCCTGACCCGCGCGCTGCACAAGAGCGGGCGCAAGCTCTACATCGAGATGACGTTCGCACTGGTGCGGGATTTCGGCGGCACCGTCCTGGGATCGGTCGCGATGGCGCGCGATGTCACCGAACGGGTCGAGCGAGAGCGCGCGGCCAAGACGCCACCGCAGCAAACTTCGTGATGCGGAATTGACGGGTGGCCGCGCAGGGCGCTCTGCACGGGCGTCATGTTGCCTGCCGGAAGGCGCGGTGACACACTCGATCGCAACAACGATCGGGAGCGAAACGAATGACCGCCGCAGCTGACGCAGCGCAGGAAGCCCAATGGAAGCGCTGGCGGGCGGTCGCCGACCTCTACCACGCCTATTTCACCGGCCTCATCCTCACCGTCGTCACGCGGCGCGGCACTGCGGATGCAGCGGAGTTCGTCTTCCGCGTATTCCGCCGCCAGCAGCAGGAGCGCTTCCTGCCCGGGCTTAGGAAGCTCGGGATCGATCATCTGCCGCCGGCGGTGGCGGCCGCGCAATATCACTATCTCTCCAACTGGATCGGCGGCGTGCACGTCGAATACATGTATGAGAGCGACGCCAAGGCCTGGATCCGCTATCCGCCGCCGCGCTGGATCTGGAAAGGCACGGCGATCTGCGGCGTGCCGGGCGAGGTCTCCCGCGCGATGCTGCGGGGATGGCACGCCAATAATGGCGTTGCCTTCGGCGATCTCAGGCTCGGCTTCGTCTGCACCAAGCAGAGCGTCGACGGCCAGGATGGGCTGGAAGGCTATTATTGCCAATACGATCATCCGCTAGAACTTGATCAGCGCCTGGTGTTCGCGCGCCACCTCGAAGCGCCGCTGTTCGATGCGAAGACTGCGCCGGCTTTGCCGGTTGCGAGCTGGCCGAAACCGCGCCTCGAAAAAGCCTACCGCAATTACGCGATGGAATATGTCCGCACCGCCGCGCCCGTGATGGTGCAGCTGTTTGGCCCGGAAGACGCCGGCTATCTGCTGCACCTCACCGGCAAGCTGATCGGCATGCAATATTTCGAAGAGGTCGCGACGGCACTGGCGATGAGCCGCGGCGGCGCGAGCGAATTCGCGTCGTTCCTGAACGCGCTGTTCGCGGCGCAGGATGACACGGCCGAGACCTCGCAATCCGAAGGCACGTTCGAAATCCGCCAGCAGAGCTGGAAGCTGATGGACGACGTCGCCGACTATCACGGCGCCTGCGCTAAGGTCCTGGAGGGATTGTTCGAAGGCCTGGCTGCGGGATGCGGGCGGTACACCGGCGTGCACATGCGCACTGCTGCTGGCGGCCGTCCGCCGCTGGTCTGGACCGTGGAATAGGCGATGGCGCCGCCGCGCGCTTCGCCTCTCCCCGCGTGCGGGGAGAGGGAGAACAACAGCCGCAATTTCACGGGCTGAAATGCGCTGCCGCAGGGCACGCCTGCAACTGGCGCAGGAGAAATCGCTGCGGGCCGTGCTAACAAGCCTCTCGCCGCGCCTTCTGCGCGAAGAAAATAATTGGCACAGCTACGCATTGCCGCGCCGCAAATGGCGCCCCGTGCCCCGGAGAGGACATGTCCGACATCGCCGAAATCCCGGTCGATGAGCAAGAGCGTCCGCTGCCGCCGCCCCCGCGGCCGGTGCGAAGCGCGCTTGTAGACGGGCCGATCCTGCGCACGCTGCTCTCCCTCGCCTGGCCCAACGTGATCGCGCTCTCGGCCGGCACCTGTACGGTGATCGCGGAGACCTCCTATATCGGCCGGCTCGGCGTCGAGGCATTGGCGGCGATGGCGCTGGTGTTTCCGACAATCATTCTGACCATGACGATGTCGGGCGGCGCCATGGGCGGGGCGGTGGCGTCCGCCATTGCACGCGCGCTCGGTGCCGGCGATCGCGAGCGCGCCGGCACGCTTGCCATGCATGCGATTTTGATCGGCATCAGCTTCGGTCTCGTCTTCATGCTGGGCATGCTGATCTTCGGGCCGCGGGTGCTGGAAATGCTTGGTGGCCGCGGCGATGTGCTGACTCATGCGGTCGCCTACACGCAGGTATTTTTCGGCGGCGCCGTGCTGCCCTGGCTGCTCAACACCATGGCGGGCGTGCTGCGTGGCACCGGCAACATGAAGCTGCCGTCGTTCCTGATCCTCAATTCGGCGGCCTGGCAGATCGTGCTCGGCGGCACGCTGGGCCTTGGGCTCGGGCCGGTGCCGCAGTTCGGCATGCGCGGCGTCGCGGCCGGCGCGCTGATCGCCTATTCCATGAATATCTGCATCATGGGCTGGTACCTGTTCTCCGGCCGCGCCCGGGTTACACCAAAGCTGCGTGGCCTGCGCATTCAGTGGGCGATGTTTTTCGACATCCTGAAGGTCGGCGCGATCGCCTGCTTCTCGCCGCTGCAATCGGTGCTGACGATCTCGATCTTCACCCACATGCTGGCGAAGTTCGGCACCACGATCCTCGCCGGCTACGGCATCGGCGCGCGGCTGGAATTCCTGCTGACCTCGATCGCGTTCTCGTTCGGCATCGCCTGCGTGCCGATGGTAGGCATGGCAATCGGCGCAGGCAACATCGCGCGCGCACGGCGCGTCGCCTGGATCGCCAGTGCTGCCGCCTTCGTGGCCGTCGGCGCGCCGGCATGCGTCGTTGCGATGTTCCCCGATCTCTGGATCAACATCTTCACCGATAGCGCGGCCGTGCGCGCGGCGAGCCATCAATATCTCTCGACGGTCGGACCGTTCTACGCCTTTTTCGGCATTGCCACGACGATGTATTTCTCATCGCAAGGCGCGGCCAAGGTGATCGGGCCGGTGCTGGCGCAGACGGCGCGGCTGATCTACATCTCGGCGGCCGGCTGGTGGCTGTCGACGCACGAAGCCACCGCACAGAGCTTTTTCTGGCTGGCCGCGAGCTCGATGGTCGTGCTCGGCCTGCTCTCATTCTCCAGCGTGGTGCTGACGCGTTGGGACCCGCGCGCGAGCAAGGCTGCGATCAGGCCGGCTCTCTCGGGCGCTGCCGACTAGCGATGTTTGTGGCGGCGATGGCCGCCACCGCCGACATTGACGAGCCGCATCAATTGCGGGATCATCGCCATCATGTCGCCGCCTCCGGCACCACCGAGCATGCCCATGACGTCGCCGCCACCAACGCCGCCATAACCGGCCGGCATGGTGCCGCCAGCCATCGGGGTGTAGCCGCCGTAATTGGTTGCGCCGAAGCCGCCGCCGAGATTGCCGCCGCCGAGGCCACCGAGGCCGCCGCCGCCCATCATGCCACCAAGCCCTCCGCCGCCATTCTCCATCATGCGGCCCATCATTGGGCCCATGGTCTGCATCATCATGGCGAAGCGGCGCTTGCCCATCTTCGCCTTCATCATCTCCAGCATCGGGGCCATCTGGGTCATCATGTCCTCGCCGCCGGCACCTCCGCCGCCGAAGAACTGCGCCTTCGCCGGCGAGCTCGCGACTGAAAACAGCAGCAGCACGGCGGCCGCCTGGCAAATCACCTTGTCCGCACCTCGCATGGTATGCTCCTCGCGTCTCGCGGCGCCGCCGGGAGAGCGGAGCCAACCGGACGCACGCCGCGATGGTTACGGCTGACGAGGGCGGAGCTCTGTGAAAAAACTCACAGAGCCGCGTGGGCCGCCGCTAGGCTGCAGCGGGCGGGAACGCTTTATGTATCGCAACGACGGCGTCCTTGGTCTGGTCCTGGACGTAGGCTGCAAGCTCGTTCGGCAGCATGTCGATGATCCACAGCAGGCGGCTTCTCCGCTCGCCGTCGGCGATCACCTGCACCGAGGCGCTGTAATGCTTCAGCCGCTCATTGTTGATGGCATAGACGAGGCGCCGCCGCGCGTCGTCGCAATCGACCAGCACTTCGCGCGCCACCGAACCGTTGGCGAAGGTGACGATACGCGCATCGCCGTCGAGCGTGCAGGCGGTGACGAAGCCGGGCGCCAGCCGTTCATGCAGCGCGCCGAAATCGCGCACCGCATCCCAGACGTCGCGCGCCGGGGCATTGATGGAGATGTCGTTGTGGATGGAGGCCATGGAGTTTCCTCAAAAGCAGTTTTGTAGGGCGGGCAAAGGCGCGTAGCGCAGTGCCCACCATTTGGATTGACGGGGACAGTTGGTGGGCACGCTTCCGCCTTCGCTCTTCGAACTACGTCGCACAAGTCGTTTTGCCCACCTACGAGTGCTCGTGCGCGGCGGCTTCTACACACAGACCGCCTCGACATTGTTGCCATCAGGGTCGATCAGGAACGCCGCGTAATAGGTCGGGCTGTAATCCTTGCGCGGCCCGGCGCCGCCATTGTCGCGGCCGCCGCTCTTCAGGCCTTCGCTGTGGAACGCCTTGACCGCGTCATGATTCCCGGCGCGGAACGCAATGTGTGCGCCGTCAGCCTTGCGGCCCTTGTTCAGGTGCAGCCACAGCGCCGGCTCGCCCTTCGGCCCGAAGCCGGCATAGCCGTCGCCGCTGGAGCACAGGACGTAACCGAGCGGCGCCAGCACCGCGGTATAGAAGCGCGTGGCGGCGTCGAGATCGGCAACGCGAAGTCCGATGTGGTCGTACATGATCGTCTCCATTTGCAAAGCGCGCCGAAAATGGCGCGCGCCGGAGACAACCCTAGTCGGGGTGAGGCGGGCGACTCTTGGAGAATCTTGCGCTCGGTAGCCGGCTAAAGCATGATCCGGAAAAGTGCGCAGCGGTTTCCGAAAAGATCATGCTCAAACAATAGACTAAAGCGCGATGACGATTCATCCTCATCGCATCGCGCTTTAGCTCGCCGGCACCTCCGACTGCCACCGGATCACCCGTTTCAGGTGATAGACGTGAACCCACATGTTCGTTCCGATCACGCTGACCGTTGCGACGATCAGGGCCGTGAGCTTCTGCGGGTCATGAAGGGCGAGGACGAGCAGGAACGCGGAGAGGGCGGCCGTGACGCCGAAGCTGAACCAGAGCCCGATGAGGCGTGGTGCAAACCAGGCCGGCTGACCGTCGGTGCCCCATTGCATCGGAATCCTGCGCGAGGTGATCTGGCGGCCATAATAGACGGCACAGCCGGCGATGAAAGCGAGGCCGACGGCAAGCGCGATCAGTGTGGCCGCAATCACATCACTCGGGGCACTGTTCATCTGCCGGGTCGCCGCACTCAAAGAGCGTTGATTCGCTCTTTGGTTGTAATATCGCGCGGCGTGCCGTAAGCCCAGTACGACGCGCCCGTCTGGTCAACAGACTATTACCCCGCCATTCCGCCGACCTGTCTCAGTTGAGGACGAGGCGTTCGGCGAAGACGCTGCGCTCCCCGCGCGAGGCCTGGCGGAACTTGGTCGGCGATACGCCGGCAGCGCGGTGGAAGGTGCGGACGAAGTTGGAGAGATCGCCGAAGCCGACGTCGTAGGCGACATCAGTGACCGCGATGTCGTCATCGGTGAGCAGCCGCGCTGCGTGCCGCAGCCGCGAGCGCACCAGATATTGATGCGGGGTGACTCCGAGCACGCTCGAGAACAGCCGCAGGAAATGGAACGGGCTGAGGCCCGCCTGCTTGGCGGCCTGTTCGAGATCGACCTCGGCATGCGAGTTGTCGTCGATCCACAGCGCGGCCTCGACCGCGCGGCGGCGGTCGCGGGCGGTGGGGGTGGCCGGCTTGCGCGCCCTGCCCGAAACGACGTCGATAAAACGGCCGGCCAGGATCTGGCCGACTTCGTCGAGGCCGATATCGCTGTTGCCATCTGCCGCCGTCTGGGCGAGCTCGCCCAGCACCATCAATTCGGGCAGCGGCGGCGTAGCACCGACCTGCCAGATCTCGCGCCTCCCGCCGAGGGCATCGACCATGTCCGCGCTGAGGAAGAACGACAGGCAGACATCGCCGCTGACATGCTCATGCGTGCAGGTGTATTCCTCGCCGGGCGCCCCGACCAGCATCGAGCCCGCCACCAGATCGAAGAAGCCGGCGCGGCAATGGCAGCCGAAGCTGCCCGAGCGTACATAGGCAATGGAATGCCCGGTGCGGCATTCGGCAAATGGCGTGTCGTCCGGTCCCGCGTCGCAGCGAAACTCGGAAACGATCATCGATTGTGACGTCAGCAGTGTGGTCGCGTCCATCCCGCCTATCTAGGCATGATCCGGACAAGTGTGTAGCGGTTGTCCGATAAGATCATGCTCAAAAAAGCTAGGGTGCGACCATGATCGCGCCCTAGCTAGGCGCGCGCGGCGGAGCAACGGGGAGCAGCACCTCGAACAGCGTCTTGCTGGCGACCGGTTGGGCGCCCTCGAGCGCCAGCAGCCGCCGCTTGGAGATCACCCCGCCATACGGCGAGAGCCGGTCGGTGTAATTGCCGGCCTCCAGTACCCGGTGGCAGGGCACGATCAGCATGTAGGGATTTTTGGCGATCGCCTGTGCCACCGAATGTGCCGCGCCTGAAGCGCCCAGCGCCTTGGCGACCTCGTGATAGGTCCGCGTCTCCCCGCGCGGAATGGAGCAGGCGAACTCATAGACGCGCCGGTTGAAGCCGGGCACCCCGCCGGCATCCAGGCTGACCTCGGAAAAATCGGGATCATTGCCCTGCAGCAGGCTCACGATGCCCTCGATCGCAAGCTCGGCATTGTTGGAAGGGCGCTGCTCGCGCGCCTCGGGATGGATCGCAAAAATGCGGCGGCGGGTGTCGATCTCCCGCGCCTCCGGCAATTGCACGGCCACCACGCCGGTGTCGCTCCAGATGATGCCGCAGCGTCCGATCGCCGTGTCGAATATCGCGTAGCCACGCCCCACCATGCACACGCCCCACTCAGTGCACGTCTCTCCCCAGACACGCGATCATAACACCGCCACAATCCGACGCACCCAAAATCTTGCCAAGACGTTAATAACCGGCCGGCTGGCTGCGCCAAACCGCTTGGCGGGAGGCGCCGTCTCGGCTAATCAGGACGGGCGCGCAAGCCGCGCATAAGCGGGCGTAGTTCAATGGTAGAACGGCAGCTTCCCAAGCTGCATACGAGGGTTCGATTCCCTTCGCCCGCTCCAAGCTTCCCCGATTGAAATGTCCCGTTCGACAACCTGACAATGCGCGCATTCGCGGTGCATGAGATTCCAATATCTTAGCTCCTCGCTCCCGGCGTTGACTGCTTACTCGCCCTAAGCTGCTCTCGCCCGGCGGCTTGTGGTCCTTGTGCCGGGCCATGTTCGGATGAAGGCCAAGACCGGAAAAAATGGACCAGCAGAAACTCGACCGCGCGATAGGTCGCCGCTTGAAGACGCTGAGGACGCAGGCCGGCATGACCTTGAACGAGCTCGCCGCGCGCTCCGGCGTCAGCCGCGCCATGATCGGGCGGGTGGAGCGGGCGCAGAGCAGCGCGACGGCTGCGCTGCTGGGACGACTCTGCGCGGCGCTCGACGTGTCGCTCAGCGATGTCGTCGCGCTCGCCGAGAAGCCGCCGGAGCGGCTGGTGCGGCTTGCCGACCAGCCGCACTGGCGCGATCCCGACAGCGGCTATCGAAGGCGGCACGCCTCGCCGACGGATGCGGCGAGCGGCATCGAGATCATCGTCGTCGATCTGCCGGCCGGCGCGCGGGTGCCGTACAGCCCCTGGGGCCGCAACGCCTTTACCCAGCAACTGCTGATGCTGGAGGGTGCGATCGCCGTGCACATCGATGCCAAGGCGGTGCGGCTGCGCGAAGGCGATTGCCTGGATTTCGACGTGATGCGCGCGGTGATCTTCGAGAACGAAACCAGGCAGGACGCGCGCTACGTCATCATCACGCGGCGCGGCGCCTCCTACGGGAAGATGTGAGATCAGGGCAGGCCCTGTAGCTGTCGACAGGTCCGGTCAACGCTCTGGCCGGCTGCGGGAGCGGCTGGACCCGCTTGCCGACCCAGGCAAGGCGGTGGTGGCCGCGCGTCCAGGGTTCGAGCGAGACGCGGCTCGGGCTGGGGGCGTGTTTACCTCTGTGGTTACAACCGCAACTCGAGGCGCTGCGGCGACGATCCTCAAAATGAGTTGCGTACCTCAAAACACCTCTGCTAACCTTCAGCGATGGCCGAGACCCTCACCGCGACCGCGCTGACGCTGAAGGACATCGCCCGCGAGGCGGGCGTCAGTCTCGCGACGGTCGATCGCGTGCTGCACAACCGCCCGGGGGTGCGGCCGGACACGGTGCGGCGCGTCCAGGCGGCCATTGAGCGCAACGCGTTCCAGCCGCACGTCGCCGCCGCCGAGCTTGCCCGTGGCCGCGCCCGCCGCTTTGCCTTCGTGATGCCCTCGGGGCCGAACCCGTTCATGCAGCAGATCGAGGCCTATCTCGGCGAGATGTCCGCCTGGCTGTCGGCCCGCCGGCTCAGCGTCGAGATGGTCGCGACCGACGTGTTTGACCCCTCCGTGCTCGCGGCCTCATTGGAGGCGCTGTCGGGCGATTACGACGGCGTCGCCGTGGTGGCGCTGGATCATCCGGGCGTCCGCGCCGCGATCAACGATCTCGTCGATGCCGGCACCAAGGTGGTGACGCTGGTTTCGGACGTGCCGTCGTCGCGCCGCCATCATTATGTCGGCATCGACAACATCGCGGCGGGCCGCACCGCCGGCGCGCTGGTCGGACGGCTGGTCGGCCAAAGATCCGGCAAGGTTGCGATCGTCGCGGGCTCGCAGGGCCTGCGCGACCATGCCGAGCGCATTTTCGGCTTCAACCAGGTGATGGCGTCGGAATTTTCCGGCCTCAGCGTGCTGCCGGTGCTGGAAGGGCGCGACGAGGACGATCGTTCCGAACAGGTGCTGGCGCGGCTGCTCGGCAAGCATGCCGACATCGTCGGCCTCTATAACGTCGGCGCCGGCACCCAAGGCGTCGCCAAGGCGTTGAGTAACGAGGCGTTGAGCGAGGCCGGCCGCGACAAGGTCGTGTTTGTCGGTCATGACGTCACCGTGCTGACCCGCCGGCTGCTGCTGCAGGGCGTGATGGATGCCGCGATCTCGCAGAACCCCGGACACGAAGCGCGCGCCGCCGTGCGCGTGCTGCTCGCGCTCGCCCGCGGCGAGCCGATCTTGCGCGAACAGGAGAAGATCAGGATCGACATCGTGATGCGGGACAATCTGCCTTAGCGGCAGGTGGATATCGAACGGGCCGTGACGGAGAGCGTGACGTCAAGATCGCGCCTCGCAAAAGGGCAAAGAGGAGGACGATTTGTATCTCGGACTGGACATCGGCACGTCCGGCGTGAAAGCGGTGCTCGTGAGCGAAGCCGGCGCGATCCTCGCGACGGCGGCGCGCGAGCTCGCGCTGTCGCATCCGGCGCCGCTGTGGTCCGAGCAGGATCCCGATTCCTGGGTCGATGCTGCCATCGGTGCTGTCGACGATCTCGCCGCCCGCCATCAACGCGAGGTGGCGCGGGTGCGCGGCATCGGCCTGTCGGGCCAGATGCATGGCGCGACGCTGCTCGACGAGGATGGACGGCCGCTGCGTCCGGCGATCCTCTGGAACGACGGCCGCTCGCAGGCCGAATGCGCCGTGCTGGAGCAGCGGTGCCCCTCGCTGCATGCGATTGCCGGCAATCTCGCGATGCCCGGTTTCACCGCGCCGAAGCTGTTGTGGCTCGCGCGGCATGAGCCAAAAATCTTCGCGCGCGTCGCAAAGGTGCTGCTGCCCAAGGCCTATGTACGCTATCGCCTGACCGGCGAGATGATCGAGGATATGTCGGATGCGGCCGGCACGCTGTGGCTCGATGTCGGACTGCGCCGCTGGTCGCCGCTGTTGCTGCATGCCACCGGGCTCGATCTTCACCACATGCCGCGCCTCGTCGAGGGCAGCGAGGTGAGCGCGATGCTCGCGCCGGAATTCACGCAGCGCTGGGGCATGGCGAAGGATGTCGTCATCGCCGGTGGCGCCGGCGACAATGCCGCGAGCGCGATCGGGCTCGGCGCGATCGCGCCGGGCGATGCGTTCCTGTCGCTGGGAACGTCCGGCGTGGTGTTCCGCGTCACCGACCGCTTCGCGCCGGCACCGGCCTCGGCGGTGCATGCGTTCTGTCATGCGCTGCCCGGCCTCTGGCATCAGATGGGCGTGATGCTCTCGGCGGCGGCCTCGCTGGCCTGGCTTGCCGGTGTGATGGAGACGCCGGCCCCAGCGCTGCTGGCGCCGCTCGGCGAGCGCGTCGATGGGCCGAGCCCGATCAAATTCCTGCCCTATCTCGACGGCGAGCGCACGCCGCACAACGATGCCGCCGCCAGCGGCGCCTTCGTCGGCCTGCGCGGTGCGACCGGGCGAGCGCAGATCGTGCAGGCCGTGCTCGAAGGCGTGGCCTTCGCCGCGCGCGACAATCTGGCGGCGCTGAGCGCGGCGAGCGGACCTGTTGCCGCGCTCGATCTCGTCGGTGGCGGCTCGCGCTCCCCGCTGTGGGCGCAGATCTGTGCCGACGTGCTCGGCATTCCCGTTCACCGCGTCGAGGAAGGCGAGGTGGGGGCGGCCCTCGGTGCCTCCAGGCTGGGCCGGCTCGCTGTGACCGGCGAGAGACCCGCAGCGGTCTGCACCCGCCCGCGGCGGCTCGCGAGCTTCACGCCCCGCGCATCCGTCACGGAGGCCTATGACGAGGCCTACCGGCGATGGCGCGAGCTTTATCCCGCATTGAAGGAGTCTCCTTAAGTGAACGCGTCAGCCAAATTCTTCGATGCAACCACACCTGTCGCCTTCGCCGGCAAGGACGCGGGACAGGCGCCCGCGTTCCGCTGGTACGACAAGGACCGCCTCGTGCACGGCCGCAGGCTGGAAGATCATCTGCGCTTTGCGGTCTGCTATTGGCATTCGTTCTGCTGGCCGGGCGGCGATCCCTTCGGCGGCGAGACCTTCCTGAGGCCGTGGCACCAGGGCGGTGACGCGATGGCGCAGGCGCGGGCCAAGGCCGATATCGCCTTCGAGCTGTTTCGCCTGCTCGACGTGCCGTTCTTCACCTTCCACGACGTCGATGCCGCGCCGGAAGGTGGCTCGCTCGCCGAGTCCGTCGCCAATCTCAATGCGATTGCCGATCTGTTCGAAGCGAAGATGGCCGCGAGCAAGGTGCGCCTGCTCTGGGGCACCGCCAATCTGTTCACGCATCGCCGCTACATGGCGGGCGCGGCGACCAATCCGGACCCGGAGATATTCACCTATGCCGCCGGCCAGGTCCGCGCCGCGCTGGAGGTGACGCACCGGCTCGGCGGCCAGAACTACGTGCTGTGGGGCGGGCGTGAGGGCTATGAGACGCTGCTCAACACCGATCTCAAGCGCGAGCTCGACCAGCTCGGCCGCTTCATCTCGCTGGTGGTCGAGCACAAGCACAGAATAGGCTTCAAGGGGCCGATCCTGATCGAGCCGAAGCCCAAGGAGCCGACCAAGCATCAATATGATTTCGACGTCGCCACCTGCTACGGCTTCCTTGCGCGCTACGATCTCTTGAAGGACGTCAAGCTCAACATCGAGCAGAACCACGCCATCCTCGCCGGCCATTCCTTCCATCACGAGGTCGCGCTGGCCGAGGCGCTCGGCGTGTTCGGCTCGCTCGACGTCAACCGCGGCGACGATCTGCTCGGCTGGGATACCGACCAGTTCGCGATGAACGTCCCGGAGCTGGCGCTGGTGTTTCACGAGATCCTGAACCGTGGCGGCTTCACCACCGGCGGGCTCAATTTCGACGCCAAGATCCGGCGGCAGTCGATCGACCCGGACGATCTGATCCACGCCCATGTCGGCTCGATGGATGCCTGCGCGCGCGCGTTCCTCGCCGCCGCCGACATGCTCGATGCCGGCGCCCTCACGGCGCCGCTCACCGAGCGATACGAGGGATGGGCCGGCACTGAGGGCCGGGCCATTCTCGGCGGTCAGCGTTCGCTCGCCGATCTCGCCGATCGCGCGCTCCGTCCCGGCTTCGACCCGCAGCCGCGCTCGGGCCGGCAGGAATATCTGGAATCCCTGGTCAACCGCTATGTCTGAGCGAGGCTGCTGATGGCAAACGCTGACGCGACACCGGTCCTCGAGCTGACCGGCATCGGCAAGGAGTTCGGCGCGATCCGCGCGCTGCATGGCGTCGACATGCAGGTCATGCCGGGCGAGGTGGTCGGCCTGATGGGCGACAACGGTGCCGGCAAGTCGACCCTAGTCAAGATCATCGCCGGCAATTTCCGCCCCAGCCACGGCGAGATCCGCTTTGCCGGCAACGCGGTTCATTTCAACCGGCCGGTCGATGCCCGCGCCGTCGGCATCGAGGTCGTCTACCAGGACCTCGCGCTATCGGACAATCTCACGGCGGCGGCCAACGTGTTCCTCGGCCGCGAGCTGAAGCGCAGGTTCGGGCCCATCGCATTGCTCGACCACAAGGCGATGGCGGCGCGCGCGCTGGAGCTGTTCGGCGAGCTGCGCTCGGAGACGCGCCCCGACGATCTCGTCAAGCAGATGTCGGGCGGCCAGCGCCAGGCGGTCGCGATCGCGCGGACGCGGCTCTCCAATGCGCGGCTGGTGATGATGGACGAGCCGACCGCCGCGATCTCTGTGCGCCAGGTCGAGCAAGTGCTCGGCCTGATCCACCGGCTCAAGGAGCAGGGTGTCGCCGTGATGCTGATCTCGCACCGCATGCCCGACGTGTTCGCGGTCTGCGACCGCGTCATCGTCATGCGCCGCGGCGAGAAGCGGGCCGACAAGCCGATCCACCGGACCTCGCCAGAGGAAGTCACCGCGCTCATCACCGGCGCGAAGGAGGCGGCGTGATGGCCATGCCCATGGAATCCCCGATCAGCTTCACCAATGTCGGCCGAATCAGATGGTGGCAGCGCGGCATCTTCGCCTCCCAGACCGGCTACGTGCTGCTCGCGCTCGCGGTGCTGCTGGTGATCATGCATTTCGCCAGCCCCTATTTCTTCACCGAAGGCAATATGCAGAACGTGGCGAAGAATTTTTCCTTCATCGCCATTGCGACGCTCGGCGTCACCTTCGTCATCATCACCGGCGGCATCGATCTGTCGGTGGGATCGATGATGTGCTTCTCGGCCATGATCACCTCGATGGTGATGACCGAGCTGTCGGCGCCCGGCTCGCCGGCGGGCGCGCTGTTCGTGCATCTGGCGGCCGACGGCAAGACCGTAATTGCCAACGTGCCGGGCCTGATCCTGCTGATCTCGATCCTCGCCGGCCTCGGCGTCGCGCTGATCGCCGGCCTCGTCAACGGCTTCTGCATCGCCGTGCTCGGCCTGTCGCCCTTCGTCACCACGCTCGGCATGCTCTCGATCGTGCGCGGGCTCGGCTATGTCGTCTCCAACGGCCGCGGCAGCTTTCCGGGCGGGCCCGATGCCGATCGTTTCTACGCGCTCACCTCGGGCGACGTGCTCGGCGTGCCCGTGCCTTTCATTTATCTCGTGATCCTCGCACTGACGATGGCCGTGGTCCTGCATCACACCTCGTTCGGCCGCCACGTCTTCGCACTCGGCGGCAACGAGAAGGCGGCGGAGCTGACCGGCATCCCGGTCGTGCGGGTGAAGATCGAGGTCTATGTGATCTGCGCCCTCGCCGCAGGCCTCCAGGGCATCATCATCTCCGGCTGGCTCGGATCGGCGCCCGCCAACATGGCGACGTCCTACGAGCTCAACGTGATCGCGGCGGCCGTGATCGGCGGCGCCAACCTCGCCGGCGGCATCGGCGGTCCGCTCGGGGCCATCGTCGGCTGCGTGCTGCTGGAGGTGATCCGAAACGGCCTCGTGCTGGCGCAGGTCTCCTCCTACTGGCAGCAGACGCTGGTGGGCGTGATCATCATCCTGGCCGTGCTGGTCGACCGGATCCGCTCGCGGATGAGCTGAAGGTGACGTCGTTCCGGGAAAACAACGAAGATGCCGCCTGTCCGCTTCCCGGACGTTTCAAAGAGGACGGGCGCCAGAGAAGGGTGGAGGAGACAATGAGGAAACTTCTTCTTGCCGGCATCGCCGTCGCAATGATGGCAACGCCGGCGTTGGCCGCGAACTACCGCTTCGTCATCGTGCCCAAGGCGATGAACAATCCGTTCTTCGACTTCGCGCGCGACGGCTGCCTGAAGCGCGCCAAGGAACTCGGCAATATCGAGTGCATCTACAAGGGACCGGTCGAGCATGAGCCGGCGACGCAGGCCCAGATCATCCAGGACTTCGTCACGCAGAAGGTCGACGGTCTCGCCATCTCGGTCGCCGACGTCGCGGCCATGACCAAGTCGATCGAGGCGGCGACGGCTGCCGGCATTCCGGTCATCACCTTCGATGCCGATGCGCCGGGCTCCAAACGCATCGCCTATATCGGCACCAACAACAAGGAGTTCGGCGTCGCGCTCGGCAAGCAGCTCGTGAAGATGCGGCCCGATGGCGGCAAATACGCCATGGTCTCGGGCGGCCCCGGCGCCAAGAACCTCGCCGAGCGTGTCGACGGCGTGCGTGAGGCGCTGAAGGGCTCGAAATGGACGGAGGTCGCGGGCTCCCCGACCTTCTGCAACGACGATCCGGCACTCGCGGTTCAGCAGATGACGGATATGCGCACCGCAACGCCGGATCTCGCCGCGATCGTTCCGATCGGCGGCTGGCCGATGTTCGCCCCTGAAGGCTTCAAGGCCTTCGCGTCGAGGAACAAGAAGGACATCGATTCCGGCAAGTTCACGCTTGTCGTCGCCGATACGCTGAAGATGCAGCTCGAGCTGCTGCGCGACGGCTACGCCAACGCGCTGGTCGGCCAGCGTCCGTTCGAGATGGGCGAGAAGGCGATGGACACGCTGCTCGCCATCAAGAAGGGCGAGAAGGTGCCGGAGATCGTCTACACCGGCCTCGACCTCGTCACCAAGGACAACGTCGCGCAGATGTTGAAGTAGGAGCGTCCGCCAGCCCCGCGCTCCTGCATGCCTCCCCCGCTTGCGATTTTTGCAAGCGGGGGAGATGATCTGGACTGTTGGAATGAAGACAAGGCGATGGGAATGAAACGGTCGCGGCTCGGCTCGCTCGACGTCACTTCAATCGGTCTCGGTTCCGCCCCGCTCGGCGGATTGTTCAGCCCGGTCAGCGATGCCGATGCGGAAGCGACGATCGCGCGCGCCTGGTCGCTCGGGGTGCGCTTCTTCGATACCGCGCCGCTCTACGGCTTCGGCCTCGCCGAGCGGCGATTAGGGGCCTTCCTGCGACAGCAGAAGCGCGACTCTTACGCCATCTCGACCAAGGTCGGCCGCCTGCTGCGCGCGCCCGATGGCGGCGCCGCCGAGGACGAGCACTATAAGGGTACGCCGCGCGAGCGGCCCGTGTTCGATTTCAGTCATGACGGCGTGCTGCGATCGGTGGAGGAGAGCCTGGGCCGGCTCGGCCTCGACCGTGTCGACGTCCTCCTGGTGCACGATCCCGACGATCACTATGACGAGGCGGTCAATGGTGCCTTTCGCGCGCTCCAGCGCTTGCGCGAGGACGGCACCGTCAAGGCGATCGGCGCCGGCATGAACCAGTCGGAGATGCAGGTCCGTTTCGCCGAGGCCGTGCCGGTCGACTGCTTCCTGCTGGCCGGGCGCTACACGCTGCTCGACCAGGGGGCGCTGGACGCGTTGTTTCCGCTGTGCACCGCCAAGAACATCGGCATCCTGCTCGGCGGCATCTACAACAGCGGCATTTTGGCCAATCCGCACACCAGTGCGAAGTTCAATTATCAGGACGCCGACGCAACGCTGGTGGCGCGAGCGCTGGAGCTCGACGCGCTCTGCCGCAAGCATGGCACCGAGCTGAAAGCCGCCGCGCTCCAGTTCTGCATGGCGCATCCGGCCGTCACGGTCGCCGTGATGGGCGCGCGCAACGCCGCGGAAGTTTCCGACAACATCGCGATGTCGGAGAGTGCGGTGCCGGGCGCGTTCTGGCAGGAGCTGCGGGCACGGAACCTCGTCGATGCGCGCTCGCCGCTGCCGGGCGGGGCGTAAGGCATGATCATCGACGCCCATCAGCACTTCTGGGACCCGGCGCGCGCCGATTATCCCTGGATGGCAGCGGACGAGCTGGCGCCGATCCGCCGTGCCTTCGGTCCGGCCGATCTCGCCCCGCTGTTGAAAGCGAACGGCATCGGCGCCAGCATCGTGGTGCAATGCCGCTCCGCGCTGGAGGAGACCGAGGAATTCTTGCGCATTGCGCACGAAAATCCCTTCGTCGTTGGTGTGGTCGGCTGGGCTGATCTGACGGATGGTACGCTTGGCGAAACGCTTGATCGGCTTCGCGCTTCACCCGGCGGCGGCAAGCTGGTCGGCATTCGCCACCAAGTCCACGATGAAGCCGATCCCGATTGGCTGCTGCGCGAGGACGTCCAGCGCGGCCTCACCGCATTGTTCGCCCGCGACCTCACCTACGATTTCCTCGTCCGCGCCCGCGAGCTGCCGTCGGCGATCGCAACCGCGCAGGCCTTTCCGCAAGCGCGGTTCGTGCTCGACCACGCGGCCAAACCGCCGATCGCCGACGGCGGCAGCGCCGAGTGGGCCGATCGCATCGCCGCGCTTGGAGCTTGCGGCAATGTCTGGTGCAAGATCTCAGGGCTTGCGACCGAAGCGGTCTGGAACGACTGGGATGCGGAACGCCTGTTTCCGTTCGTCGCGCACGCCGCGAGGTGTTTTGGCGAAGACAGGCTGATCTTCGGCTCGGACTGGCCGGTGTGCCTGCTTGCGGGGAGCTATGGCGAGATCAAGAGCGCGCTGGAAGCCTGTCTGGCGCAGCTTGGCCCGCAGCTGCGGGACAAGGCGTTTGGTGCGAATGCGACGCGGGCGTATCGGCTGGCGATCGCGCCTTAGCGTCTGAGCGCGCTCTTGCTTCCTGCCTCTCCTGGCAAAGCAGGAGAGGGGAAGCAGCGGCGTGCGCCCCAGCCTACTCCGACATCGGCTTGTCGGAGATGTCCCAGTCCTTGCCGGTGAAGGTGGAGATGAAGAGCGTCTTCATCGGCGTGTAGTCCCCGGGCGTGTAGCTGTAGGTAACGCCGTCGAGGAAGTAGGGCGAGTGGAAGCCCGCCAGCGTCGAGGCTTGCTTCAGCACGTTGGCGCGGGTGAGGTCGTCGCCGCAGCGACGCAGGATCTCGCCCATGGTCACGGCTTGTCCATAGCCGGCGAAGGCGATGGTGTTGTCGGGGTCGATGGCCGGCGTGTATTTCTTGCGCAATTCCTCGAACGCCATCACGTCGGGGTCCTTCTCCCATTTGGGCAGGCCGACCTCCTTGTTGTAGCGGATGGCGACGATGCCGGTGGCATTCTCGAGGCCCGCGGCATTGAGGATCGAGCGGCCGGTCGAGCCGGCGGAAAGAAGCTGCAGCGGCTTCCAGCCGAGCTCGGCGACCTTGCGGATCGACTGCGACGACGCCTTGCCGGTCGAGATGTTGTAGAAGACGTCAGCGCCCGACTTGGAGAGATTGATCAGCTGGGAATCCACGGTCGGCTCGGTGAGATCGTAGGTTTGCTCCATGATCACCTTTGCGGTGCCGCCGGCGTCTTCCAAAACCTTCTTGAAGGGACCGAGGAAGTCGCGACCAAAGTCGTCGTTCTGGTAGAGGATGCCGATCTTGGCATTCGGCTTCACGCTGACGACGTGCCGCGCCAGGATGCGCGCCTCGGTCGGATAGAGTGGCAGGCCCGCCATCGTCCATTTGAACTCTTTCGGGTTATTCCACTTCGACGCGCCGGTGTTGAGCAGCAGCTGCGGCACGCCCTTGGAGTTCAGGTATTTGTGCACGGCGGTCTGCGGCGCGGTGCCGAGCGAGCCGTACAGCGCGAGCACTTCCTCCTGCTCGACCAGGCGCCGCGTCGCCTCGACGCATTTCGGGGCGCTATAGGCATCGTCCATGGTGAGAAACTTGACCTTGCGCCCGTTGATGCCGCCCTTCTCGTTCAGCATCTGGAAATAGGCTTCGCCGATGCGCCCGAGCACGCCGTAGAGCGAGCCGGGGCCGGAATGCGGCACGGTCTGGCCGATCTTGATCTCGGTGTCGCTGGCGCCCGCATCATATTTCTTCTCCGCAGCCCAGACGTAAGGCGCGGGCAAGGTCGATGCGGCGATGGTGGCGAGCGCGGCGGCGCTGAAATCGCGCCGCGATGGATTCTTGGTCATTGTTGTTTTCTCCCTGATGCGCGCATTGTGCTGGGAACGCAGCACGGCTCGCAAGTGGGAAGTCACGGCTTTGCGACGCAATGACGCTCAAATCACGGGGCGTTAGCGCCTAAACTCAAGTTTTTTCGGCAACGATCACAAGGCCGCGCACCGGCTCGTTGTTCTCGATCCGCGGCGAGGCCGGCTCCAGTGTCAGGAGCTTGAGGCCGGCCTTGGCGATCGCGCCGCGCACATATTCCGCCGAATGGGCATAGCGCAGGCCTTCGCCGAGAACGATGCCGCTGCCGTCATGCGTCTCCAGCGTGAAGGCGAGCACGCCGCCGGATACGAGCACGCGCCTGGCTTCGCTCAGCACCGGCGCGAGATCGGAGAGATAGACGAACGCATCCGCGGCGACGACCAGGTTCGCGCATCCATCGCCCTTGCTCTGCAACCCTTCGATCATGTCGGCGACTTCGAGCTCGGCATAGAGGTTAGTGGCGCGCGCCTCCTTGATCATGCCGGGCGACAGATCAATGCCGATGAAATGGTCGACCTGTTTGGCGAAGGCGGCGGCCGCGAGGCCGGTGCCGCAGCCGAGATCGATGGTGCGCTTGAAGAAGGCTGGCTTCTTCGCCGCGACGCGCGTGGCCAGCACCGCCTTGAAGATCAAGGCGGGGGCGCGGTAGCCGAGATCGTTGATCAGCGCATGCTCGAAGCGTGGCGCGTATTGATCGAACAGCGCCTGCACGTAAGCCTTGGGCATCTCAGACATCTCGGCGTCGCCGAGCCGCATCAGATGCAGGCCGGCGCCGTGCTGGTCATCAGGATCGGAATCGCGCGCCTTGCGGAAAGCCTCGATCGCCTTGTCGCGCTCGCCGAGCTGCTGACGGATCTCGCCGAGCGTGAACCAGGCCGAGGTGAAGTTCGGCGCAAGCTCGATCGCCTGCTCTATGAGGTCAGCGGCGGCGGGCAGGTCGCCCTTGAGCTGGAGGTCGCGCGCGAACTCGAAGCGGCGGTCGGCCATGAGATCGCCGGAGGTCTGGAACAGGCGGAGGGGCATTGGGAACCAACACTCGTCGTGCCGGCTCGCCGGCAATCCATCAAAAAAGCAACTGTTTAAGTGGATGGAGGCGCGGGTCAAGTCCGCGCATGACGGGTGAATTGGAGGCGCTCGCTTCCTATATGACCACCATGCGCCCCCAAGACATCCTGCTGCCAGTTGCTGCCGGCCTGTGCTGCAAGCCCGGCGGCTTCCATATCGACCCCGTCCGCCCGGTCGAGCGGGCCGTGATCACCCACGGCCATTCCGACCATGCCCGCGCCGGCCATGGTGCGGTGCTGGCGACGCAGGAAACGCTGGACATGATGCGGCTGCGCTACGGCGAGAATTTTGCCGGATCGACGCAAGCTATCAACTATGGCGAGGAGATCCGGCTCGGCGACGTCTGCGTGAAATTCCACCCGGCCGGCCATGTGCTGGGATCGGCGCAGATCGCGGTGACCTGCAAGGACACCTGCATCGTCGCTTCCGGCGACTACAAGGACGCGCCCGATCCGACCTGCACGCCGTTCGAGCTGGTGCCCTGCGACGTCTTCATCACCGAGGCGACGTTCGGGTTGCCGGTATTCCGGCATGGCGATGCGAGCGACGAGGTGAAGAAGCTGCTCGCCTCGGTCACGCTGTTTCCGGAGCGCGCGCATCTCGTCGGGGCCTATTCGCTCGGCAAGGCGCAGCGCGTGATCGCGCTGCTGCGCGCGGCCGGCTATGACGCCCCGATCTATCTGCATGGCGCGATGGAGAAGATCACCGAGTACTACCAAAGCCGCGGCATCGATCTCGGCGAGCTCAGGCCAGTGAAGGGCGTGAAGAAGGCGGCGCTCGCCGGGACCATCACGCTGGCGCCGCCCTCGGCCACTTCCGATCTCTGGACGCGGCGGTTTCCCGATCCCGTCACCGCGTTCGCATCGGGCTGGATGCGCGTGCGCGCCCGGGCGCGGCAGCGCGGCATCGAGCTGCCGCTGGTGATCTCCGACCATGCTGACTGGGACGGCCTCACCGCCACCATCGCCGCGACCGGCGCCGGCGAGATCTGGGTTACGCACGGCCAGGAAGATGCGCTGGTGCATTGGTGCCAGAGCAAAGGCCTGAAAGCGCAGCCGCTCGATCTCGTCGGTTACGGCGACGAGGAGGAGGCCGAGACGCCGGCCACAGACGAGGCCGAGGCATGAACCGCTTCGCCGAACTCCTGGACCGTCTCGCCTATGAGCCCGGCCGCAACAACAAGCTGCGGCTGCTCACCGGCTATTTCCGCGAGGTTGGAGACCCCGACCGCGGCTACGCGCTGGCCGCGCTCACCGGCGCGCTCAGCTTCAAGCACGCCAAGCCCGCCCTGATCCGCGATCTCATCGCCGCGCGCACCGATCCGGTGCTGTTCGGTTTGAGCTACGACTATGTCGGCGATCTCTCGGAGACGGTGGCGCTGATGTGGCCGAAGGCGCAAAACAATTCGCAGTCTTTTCCGGGCCACCCCTCTCCCCCGCCCTCCCCCACAAGGGGGGAGGGAGCGCAGCGCAGTGCGGCGTTGTCAGCGAGCACAACATCTCTCAGCGATTTCCAAAGTGAGGGACGCACGAGCCTCTCCGTTCCCTCCCCACTTGTGGGGGAGGGTCAGGGAGGGGGGTCCCGCGGGCGAGATGCTGATGAGTCCCCTCACGCCCGCAACCACAACAACCCGCCGCCGCCGACTCTGACCGAGGTCGTCACCACGTTGCGCACGCTCGGCAAGACCGAGCTGCCGAAGCAGCTCGAGCGCTGGCTCGACGAGCTTGATGAGACCGGCCGCTGGGCGCTGCTGAAGCTCGTCACGGGCGCGCTTCGGATTGGTATCTCCGCGCGGCTGGCGAAGACCGCGGCGGCCGCGCTCGGCGACAAGGATCCGCATGAGGTCGAGCTGATCTGGCCTGGCCTTGCGCCACCCTATCTCGACCTGTTCGCATGGCTGGAAGGCCGTGCCGAAAAGCCGGTCAACCGCGATCCCGCGCCGTTCCGGCCCGTGATGCTGGCGCATGCGATCGAGGACAGCGATTTCCAAAGCCTCGATCCCGCCGACTACATCGCCGAATGGAAATGGGACGGCATCCGCGTGCAGGCGGTGGCAGGCCGCGATGATCGCGGCCACATCACGGCGCGGCTCTATTCACGCACCGGCGAGGACATCACCGGGAGCTTTCCCGATCTCGTGCCGTCGCTGCGCCTGCCCGGCGCGATCGACGGAGAGCTCTTAATCCTGCGCGAGGGCCGTGTGCAGAGCTTCAACGTCCTGCAGCAGCGGCTGAATCGCAAGGTCGTCTCGCCAAAGCTGATCAAGGAATTTCCGATTCACCTGCGCGCTTACGATCTGCTCGGCGACGACGAGAATGATCTGCGTGAGCTGCCGTTCGCGGAACGGCGCGAGCGGTTGGAGACGTTCGTGAGGAAGCTCGACGATCCCCGCATCGATCTGTCGCCCACCGTTGCCTTCTCAAGCTGGGAAGCTTTGACTGCCGCCCGCGCCGATCCTGCAAGCGCAGGTGCCGGCGAAGACGCGGACGCCGTCGAAGGCGTGATGCTGAAGCGGCGAGATGCGCCTTATCTGCCGGGCCGGCCGAAGGGGCAATGGTGGAAGTGGAAACGCGATCCGCACATCATCGATGCCGTGCTGATGTATGCGCAGCGCGGCCACGGCAAGCGCTCGTCCTATTATTCCGACTACACCTTCGGCGTCTGGACCGCGGGCGAGGGCGGCGACGAGCTGGTGCCGGTCGGCAAGGCCTATTTTGGCTTCACCGACGAGGAGCTCTTGCAGATCGACCGCTTCGTCCGCCGTAATACCACGGAAAAGTTCGGCCCCGTCCGCCACGTCGTGCACGAAGGCGACAAGGGGTTGGTGCTGGAGGTGGCGTTCGAGGGCCTGCAGCGCTCGCCGCGCCATAAATCCGGCGTCGCCATGCGCTTCCCCCGCATCAGCCGCCTGCGCTGGGACAAGCCGCCGCGCGAGGCCGATCGGCTGGAGACGCTGGAGAGGATGCTGAAGGCGGAGGCGGCGGAGATTGAGATGTGAGTGCGTTTTATGAGAGCGCTCGATTGTCGCCGAGGCGGAGATGCGCTCCCTCTCCCGCCTGCGGGAGAGGGTTGGGGAGAGGGCTGTCTCCGCGATGGGACAATCCCCTAGAGGAGAAAGCCCTCACCCGCGCCTTCGGCGCGACCTCTCCCGCAAGCGGGAGAGGTTGGCGCCCGCGGCCGGCAGCGCTCCCAAACCGAGGCTACCCGAATTAAACTCCCGTAACCCGATTGACGGTCCGTCACGGGTTCCCCATGTGCCTCGCCGTGCCCTATAATGGGTCGAATCCGCCTACAGGAGTTTGAGATGGTCCAAGACGTCAGAGATTTGCCGGCCGGCCGCAACGACGGGCTGAACCGCTTTCT
This sequence comes from Bradyrhizobium sp. CIR48, assembly GCF_014198315.1. Taxonomy (NCBI): domain Bacteria; kingdom Pseudomonadati; phylum Pseudomonadota; class Alphaproteobacteria; order Hyphomicrobiales; family Nitrobacteraceae; genus Bradyrhizobium; species Bradyrhizobium sp. CIR48. The sequence goes on along the minus strand of NZ_JACIHG010000008.1, from coordinate 416,186 downwards.
CGGCGGCTCGCCGCTGGCGGTCGCGTTTCGCCTGGTCCTGCTCTCGATCCTGGTCGGCGTCGTGCTCGCCGCGATCGGCTTCGATCCCTGGAACATCCTCACCAGCATTCGCCTCTTGTTCCAGCGTCTCTGGGATCTCGGCTTCGACACCATCAACTGGCTGTGGCGCTACTTCCTGCTCGGCGCAGTCATCGTGATCCCGATCTGGCTGCTCTCGCGCGTGTTCGGCACGCCGCGCGGCCGGTGAGATTTTGAAGGTCCGCAGCCGATGCAATTGCGTTTTGTCGGCTGCGGCGATGCTTTCGGCTCCGGCGGCAGGCTCAATACCTGCTTCCATGTCTCGGGGCGCGAGGCCAACTTCCTGATCGACTGCGGTGCGTCGGCTCTGCCGGCGCTGAAGCGGCTCGAGATCGCGTGCGAGGACATCGATCTCATCCTGATCACGCATTTCCACGGTGATCATTTTGCCGGGCTGCCGTTTGTCCTGCTCGACGCGCAATTCTCGCGGCGGACGCGGCCGCTGACGATCGCGGGCCCGCAAGGCATCGAGACGCGGCTCGGCGAGGTGATGGATGTGTTGTTCGAGCATTCCTCAAAGACGAAGCAGCGCTTCGAGCTCTCCGTCGTCGAGCTCTCGCCCGAGCAAAACCGGACTTTCGGTGCCGTGACGGTGACGCCCTATCCGGTCGTGCACGGCGAATCCGGCGGCCCCTTCCTCGCCTACCGCGTCGAGGCCGAGGGCCGCACACTCGCCTATAGCGCCGATACCGAATGGACGGAGACGCTCATTCCGCTGGCGCATGGCGCGGATCTTTTCATTGCCGAGGCCTATATGTACGAGAAGGTGGTGAAGAACCATCTCAGCCTGAAGACCTTGGAACAGCATCTGCCCGACATCGGCGCCAAGCGGCTCGTCCTCACCCATATGAGCGACGACATGCTGTCGCGCCTCGACACGCTGCCCCATATGGCGGCCGAGGACGGCATGGTCGTCGTGTTCTGAACCATGCACGCGCCCGTCCATCCCAAAGTCGGCACACGTGAAGTGTTCGCCATCGCCGGGCCGGCGATGGTCGCGAACCTGACCACGCCACTGATCGGCATTGTCTCGACCACGGCGATCGGTCGCCTCGACGATGCCGCGCTGCTTGGCGGCGTCGCGATGGCCTCGGTGATCTTCGACTGCCTGTTCTGGCTGTTCGGCTTCCTGCGGATGAGCACGCTCGCCTTCACCGCGCAATCGCTGGGCGCGGGCGACACGCGCGAGCCGACCGCGATCCTGACGCGCGGCTTCATCGTTGCCGGCCTGATCGGCGCCGCGCTGATCGTGCTGCAACTGCCGCTGGCCGCATTGCTGTTCGATCTCATGGGCGGCAGCGAGGGTGTGACGCAGGCCGCGAAGACCTACTTCAAGATCCGGATCTGGTCGTCACCGTTCGCGCTCGCCAATTACGTCATCCTCGGCTGGCTGATCGGCCAGGCGCGCGCCAATTCGGCCTTGATGCTTCAGGTCGTCATCAACCTCGTCAACATGGCGGCGACGATCCTGCTGGTGCTGGTCTACGACACCGGCATCGCCGGTGCCGCGATCGCCGCGCTGTTGTCGGAAGCGGTCGGGTTCGCCCTCGGCGTGATCGTCTGCCGCCATTATGCCGATGGCGGCTTCGCCGTGCCGTACGCGACCCTGCTCGACCGCGACAAGCTGTTGCGGATGCTGGCGGTGAACACCGACATCCTGATCCGCACCGCGGCGTTGATCGCCGTATTCCTGTTCTTCACCGCCAAGGGCGCGCAGGCCGGCGACGTCACGCTGGCCGCCAACTCCGTGCTCAACAATTTCCTGCTGGTCAGCGCTTTCTTCCTTGACGGTCTCGCCAACGCAGCGCAGCAGCTCTGCGGCCGCGCCGTTGGCGCGCGCGATGCAAAGGGCTTTGCGGATTCGACCCGGCTGGTGCTGCTATGGGGGCTCGGCTTCGCGCTGGTGGTGTCGGGACTGTTCGCGCTGTTCGGGCCCGCCTTGATCGATTTCATGACGGCGAGTGACGACGTCCGCCGTGCCGCGCGCGAATTCCTGCCGTTCGTCGTGCTCGTGCCCATCCCCGGCGTGTTCGCCTTCGGCTTCGACGGCATCTATATCGGCGCGACCTGGGCGCGCGAGATGCGCAATCTGATGCTGGCTTCGCTGCTGATCTTCCTCGCCGCCTGGTGGGCGCTGCAATCGCTCGGCAATGCCGGGCTGTGGTCGGCGCTGATGGCCTCCTACCTCTCGCGCGGCGGCTTGCAGGCCGCACGCTATCCCGCGCAGTTCAGGGCGACGTTTTCGAAATCGTAGAAGAACCGTAGCCCGGACGATGACTGCGTTCGGGGCACGAGACTTTCCTACATCCCCGGCCAGTCTTCCGCCGTGAGAGTCGCCGCATCGGCGCCAACGATCTCGGACAGCGAATCCCGGCCGGTGCGGAGCAGCGTCGAGGTGAGGTCGCGCTTGATCTCGTCGACGAGGCCGAGGCCCTTGTAGATCAGCGACGAATAGAGCTGGATCAGGCTCGCGCCGGCACGGATCTTGGTCAGCGCGGCACCGCCTGAATCCACGCCGCCGACGCCGATCAGCGGGAATGCGCCCTCGACGCGCACATAGGTCTCCGCGACCATCCGCGTCGACAGGCGGAACAGCGGCCGGCCGGACAGACCGCCTTGCTCCTTGGCGCGCAGCTCCTCGCGCAGCGTGCTCGGCCGCGCAATCGTCGTGTTCGACACAATCATGCCGTCGACCCGGCGCGAACGCGCGACCTGCACGACATCGTCGAGCTGGGCGAGGCTCAGATCCGGGGCGATCTTGAGCAGCACCGGCGTGTCACCGGCCTTCTGGCGCACCCGCTCGCGCGCGTCGATCACCCTGGCGAGGAGATCGTCGAGCAGGGCGCCTTCCTGCAAATTGCGCAGGCCCGGCGTGTTCGGCGAGGAGACGTTGACGGTGAAATAGCTCGCGACCGGCGCAAAGGTCTCGATCAGCTTGACGTAATCGGCGACGCGGTCCGGCGAATCCTTGTTGGCGCCGACATTGACGCCGACGATGCCGCCATGCTGCGCGCGCGCGGCGAGCCGGCGCAAGGCGACGTCCGCGCCGTCATTGTTGAACCCCATGCGGTTGATGACGGCCTCGTCGCGCTCCAAACGAAACAGCCGCGGCCGCGGATTGCCGCTCTGCGGCCTCGGCGTCACCGAGCCGATCTCGACGAAGCCGAAGCCGAGCCGCAGCAACGCGTCCGGCACCTCGGCGCTCTTGTCGAAGCCCGCGGCCATGCCGATCGGATTGGGAAAGTTGAGCCCGAAAGCGCGCATCGCAAGCTTGGGATCGTCAGCGCGCGGCTTGACCGGCGGCAGGAAGCGCAGGCCCTGGATCGCGAGGCGATGGGCGTCTTCCGGATCGAGCCAGCGCAGCACCGGCAGCGAAAAGGCGTCGAAAGCGCGGATCACGGCAGCAGCTCCGGAGTGTCGTGGCCGCCGTCCGAGCGGATGTTGAGGTTCATCACCGACAGCACCGCGCCGAGGTCGAGCTCGCCATAGAGATGTGGAAACAGCTCGTCATTGCGCGAGCGCTCCCAGCGCAATTCGCTGCCGAGCGCGTCGCCGTCGACCTCGACCAGGAACAGCGCGCGCTGTCCGACATAGTGCTTGCGCAAGGTCTCGGGAACCTGGGCAGCGGTCGAGAAATGGATGAAGCCGTCGCGCGCATCGTCCGCGCTGCCCCGGTAGACACCCTGCCGTTCCGCCTCACGCCAGGCCGAGGCCGGACAGATTTTGTAGATCTTGACCACCGCTTGCGCAGCCCTGTTTGTTCTTTGAGTCAGCTCTTTGAGTTTCTTGGGTTTTTTCGCCGCGTGCGGGTCCCCGAAACCCGGGCGCGACCGTAAAGGCCGCCCCTTCCGAACTCAAGGCTTAGAGCCTATTCCGCTCCGATGAAATCGGAACGGGTCTCTAAATTCCTGTTTTGGTGCGTTTTCTTGCGGCGTTTTCCTGGGGCCAGCCGGTATCCATTTCGCTTGAGGGCGGCTGCCCCGCTGCCTCTTGCGCGAAAAACGGAAAACCGGTTGATTTGAGGATAGTTTTCCTGAGTTGCGACGGGCTGGACCTTGCATGGTCAGGCAGGCCAAAGCGCAGAGGATACTGACGCACGACCAGATCTGGGTCGCCCTGGATCGGTTGGCGGCGCGCGCCGGTCTGTCGCCGTCCGGTCTTGCCAAGCGCGCCGGGCTCGATCCCACCACCTTCAACAGGTCCAAGCGCGTCACCTCCGACGGCCGCGAGCGCTGGCCCTCGACCGAATCGATCGCAAAGGCGCTGGCCGCGGCCGAGTCCTCGATCGAGAGCTTTGTGCGGCTGATCGACGATGACGCCAGCGACGGCCGCTCGGTACCGCTGCTCGGCTTCGCGCTGGCCGGCGCGAGCGGCGCTTTCGATGAGGCCGGCTTTCCATCCGGCAAGGGCTGGACCGAAATCGCGCTTCCCACCGAGGACAGCCACACCTTTGCGCTGGAGATTTCCGGCGATGCGCTGCTACCTGCCTATCGCGATGGCGACCTCATCCTGGTCTCACCAGGCGCGCCGATCCGCAAAGGCGATCGCGTGGTGGTGAAAACCAGGGCGGGCGAGGTGATGGTCGCGACGCTGGGGCGCCGCACCGCGAAGGCGCTGGAGCTTCAATCGCTCGATGCGTCGCAGGCCGGGCGCACCATGGCGACGAGCGATGTGGCGTGGATGGCGCGCATCACGTGGGCGAGCCAGTGAAGGCGAGGGGGTTACTCACGTGCACCGCACTCAACGCATCCACGGAAGCTCTCACAGCACTTCGAAGACCTTGTAGGCGACGGCGCCCTCGACGAGATAACCCTTGCCGATGCAGACGACGTCGTTGAGCCAAGCGTAGGTCTGCGAGCCAGTCTCAAACAGCGGATTGGTGCGGAAGTAATATCCGGCGGGATCGACCTTGGTACGTTGCGCGGGATCCGCCATCTCGGCGCGCAAAGCCTGCGGCGTCACCCAGCGGCCGCCATAGGTCATGTAGATCAGCTCGCCATCATGCGTCCGCAGCGACAGGCGGACATCGAGCGTCATGGTGCCATCGGCGCGGAACAAGGCCCAGTCGCCGCCGCCCCGCAGCACCTCGCCGCGCAGGCGCGGGCCTTCGAACGAGCCCTTGGCCGCCCCGAACAGCACGCGCTGCCCGACCGGCCCGGCGCCGAAATTAAGGCGCGGATCGAGGTCGACAACGATGTCGAAGAGAAGTCTGGTCGCGAGGTCACCGACGGGCTTGATGCGGGGATCGGCCATGGTCTGACGCTCCTGTTGCGTGGATGGAGTTATGCCGCCTGCGTCGCTTCGCCGAACAGCTTGCGCCTGACCGCGTCGGTCGAGACGCCGGATTGGGCGCAGAGCTCGGAGAGATCGAAGACGAAGCGCTCATACGCGATCTTGTCGTCGCGAAAGGCGAAGGCGATGAACACCGGCAGCTCGGCGCGACGGCCGTTCGGCACGGCCCCGAAGCGATCCCCCGTCATCGTCATCCGCGCGGTGCCCCAGCAGACCAGCGTGCCGGCGGAATTGGCGTGGCCGTCGAGGGTGACGTGATAGTCCGGGAAGGACTTGAAAAAGCTTGTCAGGATGCGCTCGTTTTCGGCGAGACCCTGCGCCCTCGTGCCGAAGGCCGGCGTCTCCAGCACCATGTCGGGATGCAGAACCTCCAGCGCCGCAGCGACATCCTGCCGGCTCTTCGCGATCGCCAGCCCTTCCGCCAGCTCGAACATGCGTTTGCCGTCCATGGCTACCTCGACAATTTTTACATTCTGTGCGTCTAATACATACATCATGTATGTTATATGCGGTTTGATACCGACGCGTCAAGCGTTAGGTTGCGCGCGATGCGGGCGAAGGATCCTCCGAGAAGTCGTCGGGAAGAGTACAGCGAGGCCACCAGGCAGGCGCTGCTCGATGCCGGCCGCGAAGCGTTTGCGGCCCACGGATTTCAGGCCGCCGGCATGGAGGCGATCTCACGGGCGGCGCGGGTCACGCGCGGCGCGTTCTACCATCACTTCGAGGACAAGAAGGCGCTGTTCGATGCCGTCGTCGTCGCCATGCAGCGCGAGGCGGCCGGCAGAATCGAGATCGCGGCGCGCAATGAGCGCAAGATTTGGGATCGTCTCAGCGCCGGCATCGACGCCTATCTCGACGCCTGCGAAGAGCCGGACTATGCGCGCATCGTCATCCAGGAAGCGCAGGCCGTGCTCGGCGAGCCGCGCTATCGCGAGATCGAGGAGACCTATCCGACCGCGCTCCTGATCGCGACGCTGCGGGCGCTGAAGCGCGATGGCGAGTTGCACGCGGACGATGTCGATCTGCTCAGCCGGATGATCGACGCCATGATCTGCAAGATCGGATTGCTGCTGCCCCACGCCGAGGATTCCAGGAAGCTGCGCAGAAACGGACAGAAGATCGTCGCGGCCGTGCTGGAGACCTTTCGCCAGAAGGTCTGAATCCGCTTCCGGCTCGCGTCACTCTTGCATCGCCATTGCGACTCACCGCCGCTCTCGCATAGGTTGCGGCCGATATTGCCAGTCAGATTCATCTCTGGGGGAATACGATGAATCGCCGTCACGCATTGAAGGCTCTCGCGGGTCTTGCGCTTTGTCCGCTCTGCAAGCCGGCCTTCGCAGCCGAAGGCGCGCATTGGAGCTATGAGGGCGTCGGCGGACCGGCCAAATGGGGCGATCTCGATGCGGCCAACAAGGCCTGCGCGGTCGGCCTGCAGCAGTCGCCGATCGACATCGAGGGGACGATCAAGTCGCAATTGCCGGTTCTGAAGCTGAACTGGGGCAAGAGCGCCGACACGATCGTCAACAACGGACACACGATCCAGCTCAACTTCGCCGAGGGCAGCACGTTGATGCTCGGCGACGTCAAGTACAAGCTGCTTCAGGTGCACTTCCACCGGCCGAGCGAGCACATGATCGGCGGCAAGAATTTTCCGATGGAGGCGCATTTCGTCCATCGCAACGAAGCCGGCGGCCTCGCTGTGGTCGGCGTGCTGATGGCCGAGGGCAGGCCGAACCCGGCGTTCGGCAAGATCGTCAAGACCATGCCGGCGGCGGAAGGCCCGGCGGTGAAGGCGGATGCGAGCATCGATCCGCACGCCATGCTGCCGCAAAAGCTGAGCTACTTCCGCTATCCCGGCTCGCTGACGACTCCGCCCTGTTCGGAAGTGGTCGAATGGCTGCTGTTGACCACGCCGATTCAGGTGTCCGCCGCTGACGTCGCCGCGTTCGCAAAACTCTATCCGATGAACGCGCGCCCAGTGCAGAAGGACAACCGGCGCTACGTGCTGAAATCGATTTGAGCTGAAGCAAACGGTCCGTAGCCCGGATGGAGCGCAGCGTAATCCGGGACCAGGCGTGCAATTTGCGAGAACCCCGGATTGCGCTTCGCTCCATCCGGGCTACCTCTTGCCTCACGCGCTCCGCGCCAGCGCGCCGTCGATCATGTTGACCGCGTTCTGCACGCCGTACACCGCGACGAAGGAGCCGAAGCGCGGGCCCTTCTCCTGGCCGAGCAGGACCTGATAGAGCATGTTGAACCAGTCCAGCGTGACGCCGGGACGGCCGTCCTTGCCCTTCTTGACCTGATCGAGGAACGGCTCGCGGCGGCCGATCTCGTAGACGACGTTCTGGATGTCCTCGGCCGATGCGTCCTGCGCAAGCTGTGACAGCGCATCGCGCAGGTCCTGCAGCGCCGCGCGCTCGCTGTCCGTCGGCACGCGGAACTGCTTCGTCGGCGCAACGAAGTCGCGGTAGTAATTGATGGCGTAGCCGACCATCGCATCGAGCTTGGGATGCGTCTGCGGCGAGACGCCCGGACGATAACGGCCGATGAAACCCCACAGCGTCTCGGCATTCTCCGCGTTCGACGACGACACCAGCGTCAGCAGGAGCTGGAAGGTGACGGGCATGTCGCCCTGCGGCGGCTTGCCGTTGTGGATGTGCCAGACCGGATTGCCGAGCTGCTGCTTGCCATCCTGCCTGGCGAAGCCGTCGATGAACTGCTGATAATCGTCGACGTTGCGCGGGATGACGTCGAAATACAGCCGCTTGGCCGCCTTGGGCTCGCGATACATGAACAGCGACAGCGATTCCGGCGAGGCGTAGCGCAGCCACTCGTCGATGGTGAGGCCGTTGCCCTTCGACTTCGAGATCTTCTGGCCCTGCTCGTCGAGGAAGAGCTCGTAGTTGAAACCTTCGGGCGGCGTGCCGCCGAGCGCCCTGGCGATCGCGCCCGAGAGCTTCACCGAATCGATCAAATCCTTGCCCGCCATCTCGTAATCGACGCCGAGCGCGACCCAGCGCATCGCCCAGTCGGCCTTCCACTGACACTTGACGTTGCCGCCGGTGACGGGCGTCTCCACTTCCTGGTTCGTGTCGGGGTCGACATAGGTCACGGTGCCGGCGGCGACGTCGCGGCGGATCATCGGCACTTGCAGCACGACCCCATTGGTCTTGCTGATCGGCAGGAACGGCGAATAGGTCGCGCGGCGATCGGGTCCCAGCGTCGGCAGGATGATCGCCATCACCTTGTCGTAGGCAGCCAACATCTTGAGCAGCGTCGCGTCGAAGCGGCCGGACGTATAATAGTCGGTCGAGCTCGCGAACTCATAGTCGAAGCCGAAATGATCCAGAAACGCGCGCAGGCGCGCGTTGTTGTGCGCACCGAACGAGGGGTACTCGTTGGAGAACGGATCCGGCACCCGCGTCAGCGGCTTGCCGAGATGCGCGGCCAGCATCTCCTTGTTGGGAACGTTGTCCGGCACCTTCCGAAACCCGTCCATGTCGTCGGAGAACGCCAGGAGGCGCGTCTTGACCTTGTCCTCGGTCAGCACGCGGAAGGCATGGCGCACCATCGAGGTGCGCGCGACCTCGCCGAACGTGCCGATATGCGGCAGGCCTGATGGTCCGTAGCCGGTCTCGAACAGCACCTCGTCCTTCGGGCTTTTCTTCAGCCGCGCGACAATGGCCTTCGCCTGTTCGAACGGCCAGGCGTTGGATTGTTCGGCGAGCGCGCGCAAATCGCTCGGGCTCATGTTGGGATCGATAACGGACATCAAGGGGGCCTCCGGGCCGCGGAAAATAGCGATTTCCGGGCAGAATGCAAAAGTTGCGGAGCAACTATCGCGGGGATCGTAGGTGGGCAAAGCGAAGCGTGCCAACCACCTCAAAGACGTAGGGCACGGCGCTGACGCGCCTTTGCCCACCCAACGGCAGTTTGCTCGTCGCGGGCGCAGGGCTAAAACGGGCTCACCGAGAAATACCGCAGCCACAGATCGGTGTAGCGGCCCTTTTCCCAGACGCGGAACAGGGCCCAGTTCAGGGCCTGGCGCAGCACGTCGTTGCCCTTGCGCACGGCGATGCCGATGCCTTCGCCGAAGAAGCGGCTCTCGACGAAGGGGCCGCCGGAGAAGGCGCAGCAATCGCCGGAATCGGTGCCGTTGATCCAGAACGCCAGCGAGATGGCGTCGCCGAAGATGAAATCGACCTCACCCTTGCGAAGGGCGGCGCGCATCGCGTCGTCGTTGGGATACGGGTGCAGCTCGGCGTCGGTGAACATCGCCTTGAGATAGGCCTCGTGCGCGGAGCCGGCGATGACACCGACCTTCTTGCCCTCGAGATATTCGGGGCGGATCTCCGGCATCACCGCGTCCTTGCGCGAGGCGAAGCGCGCCGGCACGCGGTAATAGGGGTCGGTGAAGTCGACGCGGGCGCGCAGCTGCGGGCTGACCGCCATAGAGGCGATGATGGCATCGCCGCGGTTGGAGGAGAGCGCGTCGACCAGCGTCTCGAAGCGCCGCATCTGCACGGTGCAGGTGACCTTGATCTCCTCGCACAGCGCGCGGGCCAGATCGACGTTGAAGCCGGCCGGGTTGCCGTCGGCGCCGGTGAAATTGAACGGCGGATAGTCGGTCTCGGTCAGGAAGCGGATCACGGTCAGGCGCGACAAGTCCGGCCGCTCCGGTCGCCGCCGCGGGTCCCAGAACCCGGGCACGGCCTGCGGGGCGGCCTGGGGCGCGACCTGCGGCGTGGCTTGAGGCGCCGCCGGGGGCCGCTTGGCGGGCGCCTGGGCCTGGGCGTCGGGCAAGCCCATGAGCAGGCAGGCGCCGACGGCCAGCCCCGCCAGCAAGCTACGGGCAGATTTGGGCGATTTCGCCTGTTGCGATGGAGCCATCGGCCGGAAATGAACGAATTTCATTGGGATCGGAGGGCGTTATAGACGATCCCGACGGGAACGCGAGCATGGAATGCAGCCAAGTCGAGGTGCGCTCCCTCTCCCGCTTGCGGGGGAGGGCCGGGGTGGGGTATCTCCGCGGGCGAGAGCCCCAATGTGGAGAGAGCCCCCACCCGGCGCGCTGTGCGCGCCGACCTCCCCCGCAAGCGGGAGAGGTTGCACCGAGAATGCCGCTCGATCCTGCGCTCTTCTCAGAGATACTTCTTCAAATCCGCCGCCGCCTCGTCCGGCGTCCGCTTCAAATTGAACGGCGACACGAAGCGGCCGTCGCAGTCCATCAGATAGATCAGCGCGGTGTGGTCCATGGTGTAGTCGCCGTCCTTGGTCGGGACCTTCTTGGCGTAGACCCGGTAGGAGGTGATGACCTTGGCGGTCTCGGCGGGATCGCCGGACAGGCCTTCGAGGTGCGGATCGAAGCTCGACAGATACTCCTTCATGGTCGCCGGGGTATCGCGCTCGGGATCGACCGAGATGAAGACGGCATTGACCTTGTCGGCGTCCTTGCCCATCGCGCGCAGCACCTCCGAGATCTCGAACAGCGAGGTCGGGCAAACATCTGGGCAATGGGTGTAGCCGAAGAAGATCAGGGTGGGCTTGCCCTTCAGGCTCTTGTCGGTGACGGCCTTGCCGTTCTGGTCGGTCAGCTGGAACGGGCCGCCGATCGCGGCCGGCTGCGCCACCTTGCTGACACCGCCCATGGCCCAGAACATGATCAGGAGGCCGACAACGAGGCTTGCAGCGAAGGCGGTCGCAATCACCAGCGGACGGGCGGCGGAACTCATGAACGGAAAACTTCCTGTGGCGGATCAGAAGCAGGCGGTGAAACCGGTCCTGATCATTTCGAAGAACATCTGCGTGCCGTAGTGGAACCACAGCGCAAGCGCGCCGAGCACGAGCAATCCGCCGAGCCCCGCGCCCGCCAACAGCAGCACGAACGGCGTGCGGCCGGCAGTGGGCGAATTGTCCTGTAGCGGATGCGAGGGGTGCAGCGGTTGAGCCATGACAACGATCGGGGCGAAGGTCGGGGTTCCCTGCCTTTCAAATAGGCGCTGGGGCGTGGCCGGGCAAGCGCGGCGGCCGGGAGGGGGGATCACGGGGTGCGGAAGTACGTCCCATTCTCGTCATGCCCGGGCTTGTCCCGCCTGCGCGTCCGAAGCCGCTTCGGCGCGGCGAAGGGCCGGGCATCCATGCGCTTTTCACCGAGCCCAAAAACGTCGATGGCCGGGACAAGCCCGGCCATGACGAAAGAGCAGCGCTGGAAGGGACGAATGTGCGCCTACCGCGACGACGGCTTGTTGGCCGAGGCTTGCGCGTCCAGGTAGCAGGGCTTGTACATGGCCTGGAGCTGCTTGCCCTTCAGGAACAGCATGTGCGGGGTGAGGCCGCCGCGCTGGGTGATCCAGCGTTTCACCTGCGACGGATACATCGCGTAGAGCATCTGGGTGGCTTCGGCATTGGTGACGGCGCGGCCGTTGGTGCCGAAATCCCACGCGGCGTGGAAGCCGAGCGTCGCGTGCGAGGTCACGCAGATGCGGTCGTGCGGGATGGCGCCGAGGACGATGGTGCAGGCCGAGGCGCAGAGGCCGTCGATGATGACGGTGTCACCTGACTGCCGCAGGTCCTGGTATTTGTCGACATAGGTTCCGATCCGGCCACCGCGGTCATCCGCGATCCGAACCACCGCGTGAGAAGCCCCCATGCAAGCGATCAGGAGAACCGCCGCAAGCAACCCCGTCAGAAACTTCATTGTCCCCCGCCCCAGTCGAATTCGAATCTGCGTGTTCGGTGGTGATGCGCGACTAGCGTCTGTCGTAACCGCGGTTTTGTCTAGGCAGGCCGGCTCGCTCAAAACAAATTCAAATCCAGTGTTGCGTCCGCGCTGCACCCGATGGGTCTCTATCCCAAAGTGGAACAAGTTAATGATGTCTTATGCGCCACACCCTTGATCTCAGTTACAACCGCTGGCTTCAATCCGGGCGACTACAGGGAGGAACCTGTGGCGGGGGAATCATGGAGGGGGAAACACATGGCTGAAGAGACTGACGTCATCGTTGTCGGCGCGGGCCTATCGGGACTGGTTGCCGCAACCGAGATCGCGGATGCGGGCAAGCGCGTGATCGTGGTCGACCAGGAAGGCGAGCAGTCGATCGGCGGCCAGGCGTTCTGGTCGTTCGGCGGATTGTTCCTGGTCGAATCGCCGGAGCAGCGCCGGCTCGGCATCAAGGATTCCTTCGACCTGGCCATGCAGGACTGGATCGGGGCCGCCGGCTTCGACCGCGACGAGGACTTCTGGCCGCGGCAATGGGCCGAGGCCTATGTGGCATTCGCGGCCGGCGAGAAGCGCGCCTGGCTGCGGGCGATGGGCCATCGCATCTTCCCGGTGGTCGGCTGGGCCGAACGCGGCGGCTATGACGCGATGGGCCACGGCAATTCGGTGCCGCGCTTTCACGTCACCTGGGGCACCGGGCCCGGGATCGTCGAGCCGTTCGAGCGCCGTGCGCGCGAGGCGATGAAGAGCGGCCGGCTGAGCTTCAGGTTCCGCCACCGCGTCGACGCGCTCTCGATCACCAACGGCACCGTGGATGGCGTCAGCGGCGCCGTCCTCGCGCCTGACAACGTCGAGCGCGGCAAGAGCTCCTCGCGCAACGTCGTCGGTGAGTTTGCGCTGAGGGCGCAGGCCGTGATCGTGGCGTCCGGCGGCATCGGCGGCAATCACGAGCTGGTGCGGCAGAACTGGCCGAAGCGGCTCGGTGATCCCCCGAAGTTCATGATCTCCGGCGTGCCCGAACATGTCGACGGCCGCATGATCGGTATCACCGAGAAATCAGGCGCGCGGCTGATCAATCGCGACCGCATGTGGCATTATGTCGAGGGTATCCAGAACTGGAATCCCATCTGGCCGCGCCATGGCATCCGCATCCTGCCCGGCCCGTCCTCGATGTGGTTCGACGCCACAGGCACGCGGCTGCCGGCGCCGCTGTTCCCGGGCTCCGACACGCTCGGCCAGCTCAAATACATCATGTCGACCGGCTATGATTATTCCTGGTTCATCCTGACCCAGAGCATCATCAAGAAGGAGTTTGCGCTGTCGGGCTCGGAGCAGAATCCCGACCTCACCGGCAAGAGCTGGCGCATGACCTTGCGCCGCGCCACCAACAAGGGCGCCCCCGCGCCGGTCGAAGCATTCAAAAGCCATGGTGTCGACTTCATCGTGCGCGACAAGATCGAGGACCTTGTTGCGGAGATGAACAGGCTTGCCGGCAGCGACCTTCTCAAGCTCGAGCACATCAGGATGCAGATCGAGGCGCGCGATCGCGAGATCGCCAACGCTTACGTCAAGGACGCGCAGGTGATGAACATCCACAATGCGCGCCGCTATATCGGCGACAGGCTGATCCGCACCGCCTCCCCGCACAGGATCCTGGATCCCGCGCAAGGGCCGCTGATCGCGGTCAAGCTCAACATCCTCACCCGCAAGACGCTGGGCGGCTTCGAGACCGATCTCGACTCGCGTGTGTTCGGCGGCGAGGGCGCCGTCATTCCCGGCCTCTATGCGGTCGGCGAGGCCGCCGGCTTCGGCGGCGGCGGCGTGCATGGTTATCGCTCGCTGGAAGGCACCTTCCTCGGCGGCTGCCTGTTCTCGGGCCGCAATGCCGGCCGGGCCGCGGCGAAAGCGGTGGGGTAGGTCATGCGGCGGTGGATGCTGCGCATCGGCGCGCTGGTCGCGGCATTGGCCGCCGCGTCAGTCGCATCCGCCGAGACGGTCGACGTCAACGGCGTGAAGCGGTCCTACACCGCGCAGCTTCCCGCGAAGAAGCCGGCACCGCTCGTGATCGTGCTGCACGGCAAGACCCAGCGCGGCGCCGACATGGTCACACGGACGGCCTGGCCGCAGGTCGCAAAGCGCGAGGGCCTGGCCGTGATTTTTCCGGACGGGCTCAACAATGCCTGGGCGGACGCGCGAACCAAGGCGGGGCCTGCGCTGCGCGGACCGCCCGCGGGCACCGACGACGTCGCCTTCCTCGCAAAGCTCGTCGAGAAGCTGGTGGCCGACGGCACGGCCGATGCAAAGCGCGTCTTCGTCGCGGGCGTCTCCAATGGCGGCGCCATGGCGATGACCATGGTCTGCGCCCGCGCCGATCTGTTTGCGGCCGGCGCGAGCGTGATCATGAATCTCACCGACGAGGCCGCCGTCACCTGCCATCCGTCAAGGCCTCTGCCGATGCTGCTCATGAACGGAACGGCCGACCAGCTGGTCCCGTATGAGGGCGGTCGCGGATCGAGCTATTTTGCCGCGGACGGGTTCTGGTCGACCGAGGAGACGCTGGCGTTCTGGCGCAAGCTCAATGGTTGTGAGACCGACGATGCCAGCGTGACCGACTTGCCCGACAAGGCGCCTGCAGACCAATCGACAGTGACCCGGATCTCATCGCGCTGCCCGAGGGGACACGACGTCGTGCTCTATCGCATCAACCATGGCGGCCACCGCATGCCTGGATTTTCTCCGGATGCCCGCTTCCCGAGGGTCGCAGCCGGCCTGCTCGGGCCGCAGAACGGCGACATCGATGGCGCCGAGACGATCTGGGCTTTTTTCAGTCAGTTTCCATGAGGCGCACATGCTCGGCGTTGACGGCATGCGTGCCCGGCAACGCATGCGCCGCAGGCAACGCATGCGTGCCCGGGGTGGCACGGCGCGAGGTGCTGGGCTAGACAGGGCCGCCATTCCAGTGAGGAGATCCGTAAATGAGCATTCAGCGTTTCGAAACCGGCCCGCGCATGAGCCAGGTCGTCGTGCATGGCAACACCGTCTATCTCGCCGGCGTCGTCGCCAACAAGGCCGCCGGCGAAAGCGTGACGAAGCAGACCCAGGACATCCTGGCGACCATCGACGGCCATCTCGCCAAGGCCGGCACCGACAAGTCGAAGCTGCTCTCGGCCACGATCTACATCACCGACATGAAGACGTTCGGCGAGATGAACGCAGTGTGGGACGCTTGGGTCTCGGCCGGCAATACCCCCGCCCGCGCCACCGTCGAAGCCAAGCTGGCGGCGCCGCAATACACCGTCGAGATCATGGTCACGGCCGCGAAGTAATCTTCACGATCAATTCGCATGCGAATGGAGCGCGATGACAACATCATCGCGCTCCATTTTTTTCGCGCGACTCAGTTCTTTTTGCGCATGATCTGGCCGGAAAACCGCTCTACACTTTTCCGGATCATGCGCATGACCTGCGAGGTAATCGATCGGCGCGCGCGATCCTTCGATAGTCAGGGACAGCCAACCACGGCGTCATCGAAGGAGAGCACCATGACCGACCCCATCACCATCGCCCGCCGCTACATCGAGCTCTGGAACGAGCGCGCCGCCGGCCGGCGCCGCGAGCTGCTCAGCGAAAACTGGACGAGCGATGCGAGCTATGTCGATCCCCTGATGAAGGGCGACGGCCGCGACGGCATCGAGGCGCTGATCGCAGGCGTGCAGCAGCGCTTTCCCGATTTCAGGTTCAAGCTGATCGGCGAGCCCAACGGCTACGGCGATCACATCCGCTTTTCATGGGGACTTGGTCCCGATGGCACCGACAGCCCGATCAAGGGCACGGATTTCGCCGTGCTGAAGGACGGCCGCATCAGAAGCGTGACCGGATTTCTGGATCAGGTGCCGGCCGGGGCGTGAGACCGCTGGCCCTCCTCGCGCAGGCGGGGAGGGCGGCACCCCTCGACGAAGCGATCTTCACGGCTTACCTGTCATGCCGTGCCGCCCCGTATCCTCCAAACATCGGCCGAGCCGGCCACGCTGCTGCCGAGCCGCTTCCAGCAATGGTTCGCGGCCCGCGGCTGGTCGCCGCGCGCGCATCAATTGGCGCTGCTGGAGAAGGCGCGCGAGGACGCTAGCGCGCTGCTGATCGCGCCGACCGGCGCCGGCAAGACGCTGGCGGGATTCCTGCCGACGCTGGTGGAGCTTTCTTCTCCCTCCCCCCTTGTGGGGGAGGGGCGGGGAGGGGGGTGGCCACACGCACCGCTCATGGGGCTACCCCCCTCCCGTCAGCCTGCGGCTGCCGACCTCCCCCACAAGGGGGGAGGTAACAAAAGCCTCGTATCCACCGGCCGGAGCGTGCAGCGCACCGGCGGCCTGCATACGCTCTATATCTCACCGCTCAAGGCGCTCGCTGTCGACATCGCGCGCAATCTGGAGCGGCCGATCGCGGAGATGGCGCTGCCGATCAAGGTCGAGACCCGCACCGGCGACACGCCGGTGTCGCGGCGGCAGCGGCAGCGGCGCTATCCGCCTGATGTGTTGCTGACGACGCCCGAGCAGCTTGCCCTGCTGCTGTCCTCGGATGACGCGCCGTTCCTGTTCTCCTCGCTGAAGCGGATCGTGCTCGACGAGCTGCACGCGCTGGTGACGTCCAAGCGCGGCGATCTGCTCTCGCTCGGGCTGGCGCGGCTGTGGCGGCTGGCCCCGCAAATGCGCGCGATCGGCCTGTCGGCGACGGTCGCCGAGCCGGATCAGCTCGCGCGCTTCCTGGTGCCGCAGCCCGATGGCACGGAGCGAGCAGCCGACATCGTCATCGCCGGCGGCGCGGCGCCGCCGCTGGTCGAGATGCTGGATACGCGCGAGCGCCTGCCCTGGGCCGGCCACAGCGCGCGCCACGCGCTCCCTGAGATCTACGAGCTGATCAAGGCGAACAAGACCACGCTGGTCTTCGTCAACACCCGCAGCCAGGCCGAGATGCTGTTCCAGAATCTCTGGAGCATGAACGACGACGGCCTCGCGATCGCGCTGCATCACGGCTCGCTCGACGTCGCGCAGCGCCGCAAGGTCGAGGACGCGATGTCGGCGGGGCGCCTGCGTGGCGTGGTCTGCACCTCTTCGCTCGACCTCGGCGTCGACTGGGGGGATGTCGATCTCGTCGTCAATATCGGCGCGCCAAAGGGCTCCTCGCGCCTGATGCAGCGGATCGGCCGCGCCAATCACCGTCTCGACGAAGCTTCGCGCGCGGTGCTGGTGCCGGCCAATCGTTTCGAAGTGCTGGAGTGCCGCGTCGCTATCGATGCCATTGCCGAGAACGCGCAGGACACGCCGCCCCTGCGCACCGGTGCGCTCGACGTGCTGGCCCAGCACGTGCTCGGCTGTGCCTGCGGCGAGCCGTTCCTCTCCGATGAACTCTATGCCGAAGTGCGCACCGCAGCGCCATACGCCGGCTTGTCGCGGCCGGATTTCGACGACGTCGTCGATTTCGTCGCCTCCGGCGGCTACGCGCTGAAGACCTATGAACGCTTTGCCCGCATCAAGCAGGACAAGGAGGGGCGCTGGCGCGTCGCCAATCCCAAGGTGCGGCAGAGCTACCGGATGAATGTCGGCACCATCGTCGAGGATGACATGCTGAAGGTGCGCCTGGTGCGCTCGCGCGGCGGCGGAGCGGGCTCGACCGGCGTCATCGCGCGCGGGGGGCGGTTGCTCGGCGAGATCGAGGAGGCCTTCATCGAGGGCTTGAGCCCCGGCGACACCTTCGTGTTCTCAGGCGAGGTGGTGCGCTATGAAACGCTGGTCGAGGACCAGGTCTATGTCTCCCGCGCCAACGACAAGGACCCGAAAGTGCCGTCCTATATGGGCGGCAAGTTTCCGCTCTCGACCTATCTCGCCGAGCGCGTGCGCCGGCTGCTCGATGACGGCCGCGCCTGGGGCGGCTTGCCGGAGCAGGTGCGCGACTGGCTGTCGCTGCAAAAGGACGTCTCGCGCGTGCCGGCGGTGCGCGAGCTGCTGGTCGAGAGTTTTCCGCGCGCCAACAAGCATTACATCGTTTGCTATCCGTTCGAGGGCCGTCTCGCGCATCAGACCCTCGGCATGCTGCTGACGCGCCGGCTGGAGCGCGCCCGCGCCCGGCCGCTCGGCTTCGTCGCCAACGAATATGCGGTCGCGATCTGGGCGCTCGGTGATCTCTCCTTCATGGTCCGCGACGGTCGGATCGATCTCAACGCGCTGTTCGACCCTGATATGCTCGGTGACGATCTCGAGGCCTGGCTTGCCGAGTCAGCACTGATGAAGCGCACGTTCCGCAACTGCGCGATCATCTCCGGGCTGATCGCGCGCCGGCATACCGGCGAGGAGAAGAGCCGCCGCCAGGTGCTGTTCTCGACCGATCTGGTCTACGACGTGCTGCGCAAGCACCAGGCCGATCACGTCCTGCTGCGCGCCGCCCGCGCCGATGCCGCCACCGGCCTGCTCGATCTGCGCCGCCTCAGCGACATGCTGATGCGCATCCACGGCCGCATCACGCACCGGGAACTCGACCGCGTCTCTCCGCTCGCCGTGCCCGTGATGCTGGAAATCGGCCGCGAGTCAGTTTATGGCGAAGCTGCAGACGAACTCTTGGCCGAAGCCGCCGATGAGCTCGTCAAAGAGGCGATGGATAGAAGCGGGTAAGACGTGACGATTGGCGCGCAGGTTTCAGGAGATGTCGACGACATGCGCGTGTCCACAGTCACCATCAGCGATGTAACCTTCGCCGCCGATCTCTCCGGCGCGCTGTTCTGGGACGAGCAGCGTCTGCTCGTGGTCTCCGACCTGCATCTGGAAAAAGGCTCCAGCTTCGCCACCCGCGGCGTGCTGCTGCCGCCTTACGATACGCTCGCGACCCTGAGCCGTCTCGCTGCTGTCATCTCCCGCCATGATCCGCGCACCGTCATCGCACTCGGCGACAGCTTTCACGACCGCACGGCGCATGAGCGGTTGTCGGCCGACGATCGCGATGCCGTCGCCGCCCTCCAGACCGGCCGCGACTGGATCTGGATCTCCGGCAATCACGATCCCATGCTGCCGCGCGATCTCGGCGGCACCGTCGCGGACGAGGTCGCGATCGGCCCGATCACCTTCCGTCACGAGCCGACCGGTGCGTGCGGCGAGATCGCCGGCCATCTCCATCCCAAGGCGCGCGTCTCCGCGCGCGGCCGCTCGTTGGAGCGCCGCTGCTTCGCCTCCGATGGGATGCGTGCGGTGATGCCGGCGTTCGGCGCCTATGCCGGCGGCCTCAGCATCCGCGACGTCGCCTTCGCGAAGATCTTTCCGGCCAATGGTTTTGTCGCCCATTTGCTGGGCGACCGCCGCGTCCACGCCATTGCGGCTTCACGCTGCTTCTGACGCCAAAAATTGGGACAGCACTACGTTCAGTAGTTTTCCGGAATCGCCCAAGCCCGTTGCCGGTTCTAACGTTGCGCTTGCCGGGGCTGGAATTTCTCATCCCGAACAAGAATTGTAACCGGCGAGGGGCCGCTGCGAAGCGGCCCCTTTCGATTCTGGCAGCCCGTAGCCGGCTTCGGGGCCGTCTCCCGCTCCGCCATAGAACGAATTAAGAACACTTTAGCAAGTCTTTGATATATCATTGTGATTCGGCGCGTCGCCGACACAATATCTAGCGTCTGTCAGACTTTGCGAGGACTACATGTCCACCATCGCCTTCGATCAATTTGCCCTCACCCGGATCGCTGATTTCGCGCGCTCGCTGTCGCGGCTGCATCAGGCGGCACGACGCCAGAGGGTCGACGACGACCAGTTCGACCGCGAGTTCAACGCGGTGTGCCAGTCGATCTGGGGCTACACCATCGACGACGTCAGCGACGATCTGTTCTCGGCCGAGGATCATCTGTTTCTGGACACGCTGGACGAAGCGCAGGCGCGCATCTTCGCTGCCGAGCAGGGCTACGACCTCGTCGGCGATCAGGGCATGCTGACGGATTGGTGGGGCTTCTGCTGGATGATCCTGGCCGAGAAGCGCGGGCTGCTGACGGCGGAAAACCGAGCCGCCGCGCGCGCGGCGATCGAGGAGAAATATCTGGCAGCGCCGAACGTGATCGGGGTGATCATCGGACGATAGTCTCGTGCCCCGGACGCAGTGCAACGCTCTCCCGGCGATGCGAAGCATCGTCCGGTTCAGCGGTGTGCTGCAGCGCCGGGGCCCATGCTCGCGGCATTCTGGGTCCCGGCTCTGCGCAGCAACGCCAAAGAGCGTTGCAGCGCGTCCGGGACACGAAAGCGACTTTAATCCAGCCCCGCCCGCTTCGCCGGCTTCTGCGCCGCCGTCTTCGGCACCGTCACATCGGGCAGCGTCTCACGCACGATCTCCGCAGCCGGCGCATCTGCCGACACCGTCTCCGCCCGCACCGGGGCCACCTTCATCTCGCCGAGGCGGGCGCGGACTTGCGCGGTGAGGCCGGGATAGGAGGCGACCGGGGTGAAGTCCGCAGCCTGGTCGTTGCCGACGCGGATGCCGGTATAGGCGACGAGGCCGTCAGTGGTGGCAATCACGTCGCCGGCCTTCAGCGAGGAGTCCAGCGCGAGATCGACCGGGGCAAGGCCGACCGGTTCGCGGCCGTTGCAGGTGCAGTCGGCGCGCAGCGCCTTGCGATAGGCGAACGCGTTCTCGCTGTCGGCGTAGCGCTCGCCGGTTTGCGAGGCGGCACCGTCGATCGAGGAACCGAAATAGACCTTGGTCGCGCTGGCAGGACAGAACGCCTGACACATCTGGGCCGGCGAGGCGAGGCCGCGCATCAGCGGAAAATATTTGCCGTCGCAGCTGCGTACGCAGAAGGCCGGACCGGAGCCGCCGGCCGCCGCCGCGCGGGTCGGCGGCACATATTGCGGGGTTGCGGCATTTTGCTGCCCGGTGAAGGGATCGGCGTAGGGGCTCGCCTGCTGCGGCACCTCGCGCTGCGGCCGCTGCTGCTGCATGCCGCCGAAGAAGAAATCGAACAGGCCCTCGGCCGAAACCGGGGCCGGAGCCGCAAGTGCTCCAAGGGTGGCGGCCACAAGCATCGCGCGACGCCGCCGGCGCGCATGGGACAGGACTGTACGCAAACGCTTACTCCACCCGACGCTTCCGAACCGGCTGGGACCTCAAGGGGTCTCAGCACATGATTCACCATAAGGCGCGATGGTAAATGAGCAGTTGAGCGGAGGCGGTTTCAAGACGAGGCGGTGGCCTCTTTAGGGCCGGGCGCAGCTTTGGACGGATGGTTGCTTCCGGGGCACACTGAGGCATGACGGCAAGGGATGTTTCGCCGCGTCAGGCCTTCAAGAATTCCGAGGCCTTGTACAGCGAGCGGAACGGCAGGCCGGCCGCACCGAACGTGTCGGTGGCGCCTTCCTCGCGGTCGACCATGGTCAGCACCAGCACCACCTCGGCGCCGGTCTCGCGCACCGATTCCACCGCCTTCATCGCCGAGCCGCCTGTCGTGGTGACGTCCTCGACGATCACGACGCGCTTGCCGGCGAGCGTCTCGCCCTTGGGCAGGCCCTCGATCGCGAGTTTCGCGCCATGCTCCTTCGGCTTCTTGCGCACGAAGAACGCCGCGATCGGATGGCCCTTGATCCAGGAGATCTGCGCCAGCGCGCCGGCGAGCGGCACCGCGCCCATCTCGAGGCCGCCGATGAAATCGAGATTGTCGTCCTTCAGTGCCTCATAGGTCAGCTCGGCGAGCAAGGTCGCCCCCTCGGGGTCGAGCATGGTCGGCTTGAGGTTGAAGTAGAAATCGCTCTTGCGGCCCGACGCGAGCGTCACCTCGCCGCGACCGAATGAGCGCCGGCGGATGATTTCGAACAGGCGGGCGCGGGAGGCTGATTTCGACACGGCGGTCCCTCGGGAGCGTTTTTGGAGGAGGCGGAATTTATCCGCGACGGCCGCGACATTCCAGAGGGGGCGTCCCTAGTCAACAGGGATCGGCCATCCCGGACCGCCGGTTGTGGGGGTGCGACCTTCTGGAGTAGGTGGAATGCCAATCTGTTGGGGAAGGACATGGGAATGACCATTGAGCTGCACACCTGGAACACGCCGAACGGCCGCAAGATCTCAGTCGCGCTGGAGGAGATGGGGCTGCCCTACAAGGTGATCCCGGTGAACATCACCAAGGGCGAGCAGATGGCACCGGGGTTCCTCAAGCTCTCCCCGAACAACAAGATCCCGGCGATCGTCGATCCTGAAGGCCCGGACGGCAAGCCCGTCAGCATCTTCGAATCAGGCGCGATCCTGCTCTATCTCGGTGAAAAGACCGGCAAATTCCTGCCGAAATCGCTGGGCGCCCGCATCCCGGTCTATGAATGGCTGATGTGGCAGATGGGCGGCTTCGGCCCGATGCCGGGCCAGGTGCACCATTTCATCGCACTCGAGAACGAGCAGGACCGTGCCTACGGCCTGAAGCGCTTCATGGCGGAGACGCGCCGGCTCTACGGCGTGCTCGACCGCCAGCTGGACGGCCGCGACTTCGTCGCCGGCGAGCTCTCGATTGCCGATTTTGCCATCCTGGGCTGGGCCTGGCGCCACCCTCGCCACAAGGTTGAGCTGGCGGACTTCCCCAACGTCAAGCGCTGGTACGAGACCCTGATGGCCCGCCCGGCGGTGAAGCGGGGCATGGACGCGAAGCTGGATTGATCTTCGCTTACCCTCCCCTGGAGGGGGAGGGTCGATCGCTCGCAGCGCGAGCGGGGTGGGGCAGTCTCTCCGCTCGGGCACCGTTGGATGGGGAGAGACCGTCACCCCACCCCGTCTCACGTTTTCGCTCCGCTCCACGTGAGCCGACCCTCCCCCTCCAGGGGAGGGTGAAGAACATCACACCTTTTCTTCGCTTCGACCGCCATCCGCACCGCGAGGCCGGCCAGCACCGTGCCCATCAGCCAGCGCTGCACCAGCATCCAGCTTGGCCGGTTCGCCAGGAATAGCGCGATCGATCCCGCCGCGAGCGCGATCATCGCGTTGACGCTGACGCTGATCGCAATCTGGATTGCGCCGAGCACGACCGACTGCGTCAGCACGCTGCCGGCGGTGGGATCGATGAACTGCGGCAGCAGCGCGAGATACAGCATCGCGATCTTCGGGTTGAGCAGGTTGGTGACAAAACCCATCGCGAACAATTTGCGCGGGCTGTCGATCGCGAGCTGCTTCACCTGGAATGGCGAACGTCCGCCCGGCTTCACCGCCTGCCAGGCAAGCCACAACAGATAACCCGCGCCGGCGAAGCGCAGCGCGTCATAGGCGAAGGGAATCGCGAGCAGCAGCGCCGTGATGCCGAACGCCGCGCACAGCATGTAGAACACGAAGCCGAGCGCGACGCCGCCAAGCGAAACGATGCCGGCCGCCGGTCCTTGCGTGATCGAGCGCGAGATCAGGTAGATCATGTTCGGCCCCGGCGTGAGCACGAGGCCAAGGCAGACGAGGGCGAAGCCGAGCAGGGCAGAGGTGTGGGGCATGGGTGAACCGGTGCGGGAGATGCGACGGTTCTAATATGCGAGGCGAGGTGGGGCCATCGCGCAATTGCTCGGAGGACAATTCAAATTCTCGCATGTCACTCCAACGTCGTCCCCGCTTTCGCGGGGACGACACCGACCGTGTGGCGTCAGCGAGCGCAAGCGGGGAGAAGTAAAAGAAGAACTAATGCGCCTCGTCCCAATTATTCGCGGCGCGCGCATCGACATGCAGCGGCACCGACAGCAGCACCGCCGGGAACGGCGCGTCCTGCATCACGTGCTGCACGACCGGCAGCGTCGCCTCGACCTCGGCGTCGGGGACCTCGAAGATCAATTCGTCATGCACCTGCAGCAGCATTTGCGCCGACAGCTTCTTCTCGGCGAGGGCATCCTCCACCCGCGTCATGGCGCGGCGGATGATGTCGGCCGCGGTGCCCTGCAGCCGCGCGTTGATCGCGGCGCGCTCGTTGAAGGCGCGCACCGAGGCGTTTGAGGCCTTGATGTCGGGGTAGTGGCATTTGCGGCCGAACAGCGTCGTGACGTAGCCATTCTGCCGGCAGAAATCGCGCGTCTCGTCCATATAGGCGCGGATGCCGGGGAAGCGCTCGAAATATTTCTTGATGTAGGCCGAGGCTTCCTCGCGGGCGATGCCGAGCTGGTTGGCGAGGCCAAAGGCCGAGATGCCGTAGATGATACCGAAATTGATCGCCTTGGCGCGGCGGCGGATCTCGCTCGGCATGCCCTTGATCGGCACGCCGAACATCTCCGACGCCGTCATGGCGTGAATGTCGAGACCGTCGCGGAACGCCTGCTTCAGCACGGGAATGTCGGCGATCTCCGCCAACAGCCGCAGCTCGATCTGCGAATAATCGGCGGACACCAGCTTGTGCCCCGGTGTCGCAATGAAGGCGCGGCGGATTTTTCTGCCATCCTCGGTGCGCACCGGAATGTTCTGCAAATTCGGCTCGTTCGACGACAACCGGCCCGTCGTCGTCGCAGCCAGCGCGTAAGTCGTGTGCACGCGATGGGTCTGCGGATTGACGTAGGTCGGCAGCGCGTCGGTGTAGGTCGATTTCAGCTTCGAGACCTGGCGCCACTCCAGGATCTTCTTCGGGAAGTCGTGGCCCTGCTCGGCGAGCTCGTCGAGCACCTGCGCGGTGGTCGACCAGGCCCCGGTCTTGGTCTTGGTGCCGCCTGACAGTCCCATCTTGCCGAACAGGATGTCGCCGATCTGCTTCGGGCTGCCGACATTGACCGGCTCGCCCGCGATCTCCTGGATCTCGGCCTCGACGCGCGCTGCGGTCTGGGCAAAGTCGCCGGACAGGCGCGACAGCACCTGGCGGTCGATCGAGATGCCGCGCCGCTCCATGCGCGCAAGCACCGCGACCAGCGGCCGCTCCAGCGTCTCGTAGACCGCGGTCATGTGCTCGGCGACGAGGCGCGGCTTCAGCA
Source organism: Bradyrhizobium sp. CIR48 (assembly GCF_014198315.1). Taxonomy (NCBI): domain Bacteria; kingdom Pseudomonadati; phylum Pseudomonadota; class Alphaproteobacteria; order Hyphomicrobiales; family Nitrobacteraceae; genus Bradyrhizobium; species Bradyrhizobium sp. CIR48. Next base: position 391,175 of record NZ_JACIHG010000008.1, on the reverse strand, counting down.
CGCGCCAGACGCGCAAGGCGACGTCGGCGCTTTCGGCCGACAGCGCCGCGGCCTTGTCGATCGGCACCTGGTCGAAGGTGATCTTGCCCTTGCCGCTGCCGAGCAGCTCGCTCTCCTTCAGCATGGCGTGTCCGAACCAGCGCTCGGACAGCGATTCGATCGCATGCGAGCCGCGGCCGGCATCGAGCACGTAGGAGATCAGCTGCGCATCGTCGGTGTTGCGCAAGGTGATGCCGTGCTGCGCCAGCATGACGGCGGTGAATTTGAGGTCGAAGCCGATCTTGATAATGCCCGCCGATTCCAGCACCGGCCGCAGCGCTTCGATCGCATCCGTGTGCTTGATCTGATCCGGCGCAAGGCCGGCGTCGAACAGGCCGGCGCCGCCGCCGGACTGCTTGTGCGCCAGCGGCAGATAGCAGGCCTCGTTCGGCGCCAGCGCCAGCGCGATGCCGCAGAAATCGGCCTGCATCGGATCGATCGAGTTTCCGCGGATTTCGACCGCGACATGACCGGTATCGTGGATGCGCGCGATGAAGGCGTTGAGCTCCTTGAGCGACTTGATCGTTTGATATTTGGCGCGATCGACCGGAAGCTTGCGCAGCGCCTCTTCGCGCGCGGCGGCCAGCGAGATCGGGGCGCCCTTCGCGCTCGCAGCCTTGTCCTCCTTGCCCGCTGACTTGTTGGGCTCTTTCGCCCGGGCTTGCGCCGACGTATCGCCGCCCGGCGCAGGCACGACATCCGAGGGCGGCAGCGTCGTGAACACGCTGGCGCCGCTGGCATAGCCAGGGTCGGCATCGACATTGGCGGGATCGATTTGCGAATATTCGGCGACGCGCCGCGTCAGCGTCGTGAATTCCATGGCTTTCAGGAAGGCGACCAGCTTGCGTGCGTCGGGCTCATGGACCACGAGGTCGTCCAGCGGCACCTCGAGGTCGACCTTGTCGTCGAGTAGCACGAGCTGCCGCGAGATCCGCGCTTTCTCGGCATTCTCGAGCAGCGCCTCGCGCCGCTTGGGCTGCTTGATCTCGCCGGCGCGGAACAACAGTTGATCGAGGTCGCCATATTCGGTGATCAGCTGCGCCGCCGTCTTGATGCCGATGCCGGGCACGCCGGGCACGTTGTCGGTGGAATCGCCGGCCAAAGCCTGCACCTCGACGACCTTGTTCGGCGGCACGCCGAATTTCTCGATCACCTCGGGGATGCCGATGCGGCGATCCTTCATGGTGTCGTACATGGTGACGCAATCGGTGACGAGCTGCATCAAATCCTTGTCGGAGGACACGATGGTCGCGCTGGCGCCGCGCTCGCAGGCCTGTCGCACATAGGTTGCGATCAGGTCATCGGCCTCGAAGCCCACTTGTTCCAGGCAGGGCAGGTCGAAGGCGCGGACCGCCTCGCGGATCAGCGCAAATTGCGGGATGAGATCGTCAGGCGCCGGCGCCCGGTGGGCCTTGTACTCCGGGTAGATCTTGTTGCGGAACGTGACCTCCGACTTGTCGAAGATGATCGCGAGGTGCGTCGGCCGGTTGTCTTCCGGCATGTCGCGCAGCAGTTTCCACAGCATGTTGCAGAAACCGAGCACGGCGTTGACCTGCAGGCCGTCGGACTTGCGGTTCAGCGGCGGCAGCGCGTGATAGGCGCGGAAGATGTAGCCGGAACCGTCGACCAGGAAGATGTGGTCGCCCTTGCCGGCCGCTTTCGCTGCAACCGGTTTGGCAGCAGCTGGCGCGGCGGGCTTGGTGTCGGCGGCCTTGGGCGCGGCAGCCTTGGTGTCAGCTTTGGCGGTCGTCTTCGGGGATGTTTTGGGCATGGCCGCAATGTATGAATTTTTGCGGGTTTTGACAGCCTTGGAACGGGGATTTTTGGCTTGCTGGTGCCACTATCCCCCGCTGTCATTCCCCGCGGAAGCGGGAGTCCAGTACGCCGCGGCCTATCGGTCGACAACGACTGCTTCTGGAATACTGGGTCGTCCGGTCAAGCCGGGCGACGACAGCGAGAGCGTGACTACTCCGCCGCCTGCAATCGCACGCCAGCCTTCTTTGGCGCGATCCAGAACGCGTCCGGCCGTTCGAACAGGAAGCGGGCATTGAACAGCAAGGCGCCCCGCCAGATCGCGAGCGCTCCGACCACGCCGACAATGGTGACGATTAGCGACACCGTGCCGATATCGGGAATGATGCCGGTGCGCAGCAGCAGCGTCCGCGTCGCGGCCATCGGCAGGAAGAAGGCGAGATAGATCACGATCGAATGCTCGCCGCAGAAGCGGAAAAAGTTTAGCCATTGCGCGCGCGCGAGCAGCGTGCCCATCGTGATGATGGCGCAGGCACCGGCAAAGCCGAGCACGAGCGAGACGATCTTCCATTCGCTGGCCCCCGACCCGACCAGGCCGGCATTGACCAGCACCCAGGTCGCGAGCGCTGCGAGCGCAAGGGCGGGATGTTTCCGCGCGCGATCCGACAGCGCGAACACGTAAGGTGCGAACAGATAGCCCGAATAGAAATAGACGAAGCGTGAGCAGAACTCGTCGATGGCGGTCCAGCCGGTCGAGATCCGGGCCGTCTCCAGGGCGGCGGCGACCAGCCAGATCGCGAGCGGCGGGAATTTGCGTGTCAGTTTTGTGACGACGAAGAAGACCGGCAGCAGATAAATGAACCACAGCGTGCCGAACGGCTCGATGAAGGATTCAAGATACAGGAGGCCAACGTGGTGCCAGCTCGACTCCGCCGCGAAAGCCGGCGCCTTGAAGCCGAACTGGATCGTCACCCAGACGACATAGAAATAGGCGAAATGCACCACCTTGCGGTCGAGATAGGTTCGCCAGTCCCGGTCGATCACCAGCGGCAGGAACAGGCCCGAGATCAGGAAGAAATCCGGCATCCGGAACGGCTTTGCGAAGGCCACGGCGACATGCATGAAACCGGTCTCGCCGGCGGCGAGCTCGACCCCCAGCACCGAATGCATCATCACGACCATGATGATGCAAATGCCTTTAGCGTAGTCGATCCAGTCGACACGCGCGGCAGAAGGGGCTTGGCTGCCTCCGCTCCCTGCGATTGTGCCAGATGGTGCCATGGTGTCTCTTTTCGAGGCGCGTTCCGCCCGTCCTGTTCGGGGGCGGGGCAGTGTGGGGCCTGCACGGTTTCCGACTTCTTTACCGGTTCAATTCCCATGCCGCTTTTTTGCCTGCGGACTGTTCCCTCCCCTCGGGAAAATGCTAAACCGCCCCGTGTCGGGGTTTCGTTAACCAATCTAAAACAGGGATTTTCATGCGCATCGCGATGATCGGCACGGGTTATGTGGGACTGGTGTCCGGAGCCTGCTTTGCTGATTTCGGTCACGACGTCACCTGCGTCGACAAGGACGAGAAGAAGATCGCGGCGCTCCATCGCGGCGAGATCCCGATCTACGAGCCCGGGCTCGACGAGCTGGTTGCGACCAACGTCAAGGCCAAGCGGCTCGACTTCACCACCGATTTGTCCAGGCCGGTCGCCGATGCCGATGCCGTGTTCATCGCGGTCGGCACGCCGTCGCGCCGCGGTGACGGCCACGCCGACCTCTCCTATGTCTACGCCGCAGCGAAAGAGATCGCGCGGTCGCTCACCGGTTTCACCGTCGTGGTGACGAAGTCGACCGTGCCGGTCGGCACCGGCGACGAGGTCGAGCGCATCATCCGCGAGGCCAATCCCAACGCCGACGTCGTGGTCGCTTCGAACCCCGAGTTCCTGCGCGAAGGCGCGGCGATCCGCGACTTCAAGTTTCCCGATCGCGTCGTGGTCGGCACCTCCGACGAGCGGGGCCGCAAGGTGATGGGCGACATCTACCGTCCGCTGTCGCTGAACCAGGCGCCGCTGATGTTCACGGAGCGTCGCACCGCCGAAATGATCAAATACGCCGCGAACGCATTCCTCGCGACCAAGATCACCTTCATCAACGAGATCGCCGATCTCTCCGAGAAGGCCGGCGCCAACGTCCAGGAGGTCGCGCGCGGCATTGGCCTCGACAACCGCATCGGCACCAAATTCCTACATGCCGGTCCCGGTTTTGGCGGCTCGTGCTTCCCGAAGGACACCAAGGCCCTGATCAAGATCGCTCAGGATTACGACGTCTCCTTGCGCATCGTCGAATCCGTGCTGGCCGTGAACGAAAATCGCAAACGCGCGATGGCGCGCAAGGTGAGCCAGGCGCTCGGCGGCTCGCTGCGCGGCAAGACCATTGCGGTGCTCGGCCTCACCTTCAAGCCCGACACCGACGACATGCGCGATGCGCCGTCGATCCCGCTGGTGACGGGCCTGATCGACATGGGCGCGAAGGTCAAGGCGTTCGATCCCGTCGGCATGGAGCAGGCCAAGGGCGAGTTGCCCGACATCACCTATTGCGAGGACGCCTATTCCTGCGCGCAAGGCGCTGACGCGCTCGTCATCGTCACCGAATGGGTGCAGTTCCGTGCGCTCGATCTCGACCGGCTGAAGAGCGTCATGGCGCAGCCCGTGGTCGTCGACCTGCGCAACATCTACCGCCCCGAGGACATGGAAGCCGCCGGCTTTACCTATGACAGCATCGGCCGGCCGCCTGTGCAGGGCTGATCGCCACACACGATTGTCATACCCCGCGAAGGCGGGGTATCCAGTAATCCCGATCTTCGTGATGATCGGGATCTGAGTTGACTGGATCACCCGCCCGGCGCGCAAGGCGGGTGATGACGGATGCGAGATCTTGCCCCGCAGTTTCGACACGCCCCTCCCGATCGATGCCGTGCTCGACGATTTGTCGCGCACGCTGGAGGCCAACAATGCCGCCGTGCTGGTGGCGCCGCCCGGCGCCGGCAAGACCACGCGCGTGCCGCTGGCGCTGCTCGATGCGCCCTGGGCGAAGGACAAGAAGATCATCGTGCTGGAGCCGCGGCGCATCGCGGCGCGGGCCAGCGCCGACCGCATGGCCAAATCGCTGGGCGAACGCGCCGGCGAGACCGTCGGCTACCGCGTCCGGTTCGGCTCGAAGATCTCGCGCACCACGCGCATCGAGGTGGTGACCGAGGGCATCTTCACCCGCCAGATCCTCGACGATCCCGAGCTGTCAGGCGTTGCCGCCGTCCTGTTCGACGAATTCCACGAGCGCTCGCTCGATGCCGACATGGGCCTGGCGCTCGCCCGTGACGCCCAAACCGGCCTGCGCGAGGACTTGCGCATCCTCGTGATGTCGGCCACGCTCGATGGCGCGCGCGTTGCAAAGCTGCTTGGCGATGCGCCCGTCGTCGAGAGCGAGGGTCGGGCCTTCCCCGTCGAGACGCGCTATCTCGGCCGCAAGGCGGATGTGCCGATCGAGCGGCAGATGGCGGATGCGATTGCATCGGCGCTGCGTGCCGACAGCGGCTCCGTGCTGGCGTTCCTGCCCGGCGCCGCCGAAATCCGTCGCACCCAGAATTTCCTCAGCGAGCGCGTGCAGGACGCCAGCATCGAGATCGTGCCGCTGTTCGGCGCGCTCGATGCCGCCGTGCAGGATCGCGCCATCGCGCCCGCGCCCAAGGGCACGCGCAAGGTGGTGCTGGCGACGTCGATCGCGGAGACCTCGCTGACGATCGAAGGCGTGCGCATCGTGGTCGATTCCGGGCTTGCCCGCGTGCCGCGCTACGAGCCGGACATCGGGTTGACGCGGCTCGAGACCGTGCGCGCCGCGCGCGCGGCAGTGGATCAGCGCCGCGGTCGCGCCGGCCGTACCGAGCCAGGTATCTGCTACCGGCTCTGGGACGAGCCGCAGACGGCTTCACTCGCGCCGTACACGCAACCGGAAATCCTCAGCGCGGATCTCTCCTCGCTGGTGCTCGATCTCGCGCAATGGGGCGTCAGCGATCCCGCCGCGCTGTCGTTCCTCGATCCGCCGCCGGCGCCCGCTTGGAAGGAGGCAAAAAGCCTGCTCTCCGAGCTCAACGCACTCGATGGCGATGGCCGCATCACCGCAGAGGGAAAAAGCCTGCGTGCACTGGCGCTGCCGCCGCGGCTGGCGCGCATGATCGTGGATTCGCATCGCGCAGGCGAGGGCGAAGCCGCCGCCGAGATCGCGGCCATCATCACCGAGCGCGGGCTCGGTGGCGACAGCGTCGATCTCGAGCACCGGCGCGATCAATTCCGCCGCGACCGCTCGCCGCGCGCCGGCAGCGCCCGCGATCTGGCACGGCGCTGGGCCTCGCAAGTGGCGGCTTCGGAGAAGGCGGGACCGCAGGATGATCTCTCGACCGGTTTGATGCTCGCCTATGCGTTCCCGGACCGCGTCGCGCGCAATCGCGGCAATGGCAGTTTCGTGCTGGCCAACGGCCGTGGCGCCGCCGTCGAGCAGACCTCCTCGCTCGCCCGCGCGCCCTATATCGCGATTGGCGAGATGACGGGAACGGCGGCGAGCGGGCGCATCCTGCTCGCTGCGCAGATCACTGAGAGCGAGATCGAGCGGCATTTCGCCGAGCATATCGAGAGCGCCGACGAGATCTCGTTCGATCGCGGGGCGATGGCGCTGCGCGCGCGGCGCAAGCGCGTGCTGCACGCGATCACGCTGTCCGAGGCGACACGGGCCGTGTCGCCCTCCGAGGACACCGCGCGCATTTTCGCGGAAGGATTGATCGCCGCCGGCCTTGATCGGTTGCCCTGGTCGAAGGCCGCAAAGCAATGGCGCGACCGGGTGATGTTCCTGCGCAAGGCCGAGGGCGACAGCTGGCCCGATCTGTCCGACGACGGATTGATCGCGCGCCGCGACGACTGGCTGGTGCCGGCGCTCTACGACAAGATCGCACTCAAGGACATTTCGCCCGGTGATCTCTCCGACGCGCTGATGGCGCTGCTGCCATGGGAGATGCGCGCGCGGCTCGAGCGCGAGGCGCCGACGCATTTCGAGGCGCCGACAGGAAGCGTGCTCGCGATCGACTACGAGGCCGAGCAGGGGCCGACCATCGCGGTGCGGCTGCAGGAATTGTTCGGCCTCAACAGCCATCCCTCGATCGCGGCCGGCAAGGTGCCGCTGGTGCTGGAATTGCTGTCGCCGGCGCAGCGCCCGGTGCAGGTGACGCGCGATCTTCCCGGTTTCTGGCGCGGCAGCTACGCCGCGGTCCGTTCCGACCTGCGCGGCCGCTATCCCCGTCATCCCTGGCCGGACGATCCGGCCAGCGCAGCGCCGACCCGACGCGCCAAGCCGCGCGGGACGTGAGGGCGCGTTAACCGTCCGCTCATCCTTTTCGTCAAAATAGCATCGCTCTGGCCGCAGCAATGCTCGCGGCCTGGCGTGTCGCGTGTTGAAATCGGGCTTTCCGGCTCGGAAGTGGTGTGATGCGTAACATTATGATCATCGCAGCCGTCATGATCGGCCTCGGCACCTTCATGGCGCAGATGGCGGACAAGATGAGCTCCGCCTCCGCAAGCTCGGTGCCGCGCACCACGGTCGCCGTCGCGGCAGCCGCGCCTGCCGGGGGCCGCAGCCTCGCAATTTCCCGCGATGGCCGCGGTCATTTCCAGACCGAGGGCCGGATCGACGGTCAGCGCATCGGCTTCATGCTCGACACCGGCGCCTCCGTGGTTGCGCTGAATGAGACCTCGGCCGCCCGCTTCGGCCTGCGTCCCTCGCGCGGCGATTACAACGCCACCGTCTCCACCGCCAACGGCACCATCAAGGCCGCGCGCACCCGCATTGCGATGCTCGAGGTCGGCGGTCTGGTCGTGCGCGACGTCGATGCCATGGTGCTGCCCGACGAGGCGCTGTCGGAAAACCTGCTCGGCCTCTCCTTCCTCTCTCGCCTGAAGCGCTTCGAATATTCCAACGGCCAGATGGTGCTGGAGCAATAGGCGGAGCCTTTCGCGATCAAGCGCGGTCCATTTCAAGATAGCTATTTGCCTCGACCGCCCTCGCGGTAACGTTTCTTCGTTACCAAACTGCCGCAATTATCGGCCATAAGCCTTCATTCCCGCCTTCCGCTGCGGCCTGGCATTCGCTAAGGCTGCATCAATTCCTGCCCTTTTTCACGAGACCGTCTCAATGTTCCCCAAGCCGAAATCCGTATTGCTGCCCAACACCTACGCCTTCGAATCCGAGCCGATGGTGAAGCCCACGGGCTTTCGCGAATACGACGCGCGCTGGTTGTTCCAGAAGGAAATCAACCTGATGGGTGTGCAGGCGCTCGGCATGGGGCTGGGCGCGCTGATCGCCGAACTCGGCATCAAGCAGGAGATCGTCACCGGCCACGATTTCCGTGGCTATTCGGCCTCGATCAAATACGCGCTGATCTCCGGCCTGATGGCGGCGGGCTGCAAGGTGCACGACATCGGCCTCGCCGTGACGCCGATGGCCTATTTCGCCCAGTTCGATCTCGACGTGCCCGCTGTCGCCATGGTGACGGCCTCGCACAATGACAACGGCTGGACCGGTGTGAAGATGGGCGCCAACCGTCCGCTGACCTTTGGCCCTGACGAGATGACGCGGCTGAAGGAGATCGTGCTGGGCGCCGAATTCAAGAACAAGGCCGGCGGCTCCTACCAATTCCACGAGAACTATCCGGCGCGCTACATCGCCGATCTCACCTCTCGTCCGAAGCTGAAGCGCAAGCTCAAGGTCGTTGCGGCCTGCGGCAACGGCACCGCCGGCGCCTTCGCGCCGCAGGTGCTGGAGGCGATCGGCTGCGAGGTGATCCCGCTCGACACCGAGCTCGACCACACCTTCCCGAAATACAATCCAAACCCCGAAGACATGGAGATGTTGCACGCGATCCGCGATGCGGTGCTGCATCACAAGGCCGATGTCGGCCTCGGCTTCGACGGCGACGGCGACCGCTGCGGCGTCGTCGACAATACCGGCGAGGAGATCTTTGCCGACAAGGTCGGCGTGATGCTGGCGCGCGACATGTCGGCGATTCACAAGGACGCGCAGTTCATCGTCGACGTGAAATCGACCGGCCTGTTCGTCACCGATCCGGTGCTGCAGAAGCAGGGCGCGAAGGTCGCCTATTGGAAGACCGGCCATTCCTACATGAAGCGCCGCACCAACGAGACCGGCGCGCTGGCGGGCTTCGAGAAGTCCGGCCACTTCTTCTTCAACAAGCCGTATGGACGCGGCTATGACGACGGCCTGGTGTCGGCGATCGCGATCTGCGACATGCTCGACCGCGCGCCCGGCAAGTCGATGGCGGACCTGAAGAACGCGCTGCCGAAGACATGGTCGTCGCCGACCATGTCGCCACATTGCGCCGACGAGACCAAATACGGCGTCATCGACCAGGTGGTGAAGCATTTTGAGGGCTTGCAGGCCAAGGGCGCCAAGATCGGCGGGCAGGCAATCCGCGATCTCGTCACCGTCAATGGCGTGCGCGTCACGGTCGAGGACGGCAGCTGGGGCCTGGTGCGCGCCTCCTCCAACAAGCCCGAGCTCGTCGTCGTGGTCGAGAGCCCGGTATCCGAGCAGCGCATGCACGACATGTTCGAGATGGTGAACAGCGTGCTGCGCACGCATCCCGAGGTCGGCGAGTACAATCAGAAGATTTGAGGTTACTCGAGTGAGGCACGATCCGTGCCTGTCTCTCCGCTGTCATTCCCCGCGAAGGGGGGAATCCAGTACGCCGCAGCTTCTCCGTATCCAATCGCTGTCTCTGGAATACTGGATCGCCCGGTCTTCGCCGGGCGATGACAGCGTCTGTGTGGCGCGACCTACGCCGCCACCACCGCCGGAATCGGCAGCGCCGTCACGGACTTGATCTTCTCCATTGCGAAACGCGAGGTGACGTTCTTCAGCGGCACGGCGCTGATCAGCTTCTTGTAGAACACGTCATAGGCCTGCATGTCCGCGACCACGACGCGCAGCATGTAGTCGACGTCGCCGGCCATGCGATAGAACTCCATCACCTCGGGCATGGCGCTGACGGCTTCGGCGAATTTCTTCAGCCAGGCGTCGGAATGATCGGAGCTTTCCACCGAGACAAACACGGAGATGCCGAGCCCGATCTTGTTCTGGTCGACCAGGGCCACCCGCTTCAGGATCACGCCGTCAGCCTCCAGGCGCTGGATGCGCTTCCAGCAGGGGGTCGAGGACAGTCCGACGCGGTCGCCGATCTCGGCGACGGACAGGGAGGCATCCTCCTGCAGAACCATCAGGATCTTGCGGTCGATGGCATCGAGGCGGCGGCTGGTCTCGGGGATCTGGACGGCGACGTCGGTCATTTGAAGAACTTTGTTCCATTTCAGGGGCCGATTTCCCTGATATAGAGAAAATCTTTCCCCAGCAAGCCCATAATCTCGGCTCATCCATGGAATTGCTCTAGGGCCTTCCTCGCAAAAACTCTTCAACTTCAATGCGTTGGGGTGCAGCCATGCCACCGCCGTGGCGGGTGCATTTCAGTGCTGCCGCTGCCGCGGCGAATCGCAGCGCCTGCCGCACGTCGCCGCTCTCAGTGAGGCCGAGCGCGAAGGCGCCATGAAAGACGTCGCCGGCGCCGAGCGTATCGACCGCCTGGACCGGGAAGGCCGCGGTCTCTTCCAGCTCGCCTCTCTCGTTCAGCCAGATGGTACCGAGCGGACCGCGGGTCGCGGCAAGGAAGGCAGGCGTCAGCCTGGCCAGGCGTTGCAACGCTTCGGCGTCGTCGGCGATGCCGGCGGTCTCCTGCACCTGCTCGCTGGCGAACAGCAGATGCGAGCCGGCGGTCAGCAGGCCGTCCTGCAACGACATCGCGCGATCGACGCCGACGATGACGGGAATGCCGCGTCGCCTCGCCTCGGCGCAGAGATCAATGCAGAATGAGGCACAGCGGCTTTCGACGAGGACGGCGCGGCAATCGGCCAGCAATTCGTCGGCATCAGGCAGCGTCACGCTCCACAGGCCGGGATCGCGATAGATCGTGAGCGTCCGTTCGCCCGAGGGCTCGATCATGATCGCCGAGACCGGCGTGGTCACATCAGGCATGCGCACGATGTGCGTGGTGTCGACGCCCTCCTGCGCCATTTGGTCGAGGATGAAGCCGCTCGACGTCTCCCGCGCATCGCCAATGGGACCTGCGAAAAAGACACGGCCACCAAGTCGCGCAATCGCGATGGCGGCATTGAGCGCGTTGCCGCCGCAGATCTCGGCGAGATGGCTGGCGTTGGCCTTGCTGCCGCGCGCCGGCACGGCCTCGACCCGAAAGGTGAGGTCGCGCACGGGAATGCCGATGCAGAGGATGCGCGGCGCGATCCCGGTTGCAGCCATCGGCGGTCAGCTCTTGTCGTGCACCCAGCGGCCGAGCAAATGATGGGCGATGGCGAAGGGATGCGGGCCGGCGAGCCCGTCCGGATGCGTCCGCGTCAGCATCAGGGCGGCCTCCTCGCGCGTGAACCAGCGCGCATCCTCCAGCTCCGAGTGATCGACGACGATGTCCTCGCTCACAGCCCGCGCGCTGCATCCGATCATCAGCGACGACGGATAGGGCCAGGGCTGCGTCATGTAATATTGCACGTCGGTGCAGCGGATCCCGGATTCTTCCAGGATCTCGCGGCGCACCGCGTCCTCGATGGTCTCGGCGGCCTCGACGAAGCCGGCGAGGCAGGAATACATCCCTGCCGGAAACTGCTTCTGGCGGCCGAGCAGGCACTTGTCGCCGGAGGCGACGTGCATGATCACGACAGGGTCAGTCCGGGGAAAATGCTCGGCCTTGCAAGCCGGGCATTCGCGCTTCCAGCCGCCTTCCTTCATCGCGCTGCGAGAGCCGCAATTGGCGCAATAGCCGTGGCGCTGGTGCCAACCGACCATCGACTTCGCCATCGCGATCGCCGACAGCTCCTCGGGGGGGATCGCGCCCTGCATCGCCATGCCGCGCAGCTCGGTCACGGTGTAATCCTCGCGTCCGACCAGCTTCTCGGCGGCGGCCTGCGACAGCCCCATGCCGAACATCGCGGCGCCGTCGCGTAAGCCTAAGAAGATCGTGCCGGGATTGGCGCCGCACTTCAGCGCCTCGTCGATCGAGAGCAGCGCGCGAATCTTGTCGCCCTCGCGCTTGACCAGGAGCGAGTCACGGTAAACGACATAGGCGCGCGAGGTCGGCTTCTGCTCCATCGCGAACAGCTTTTGGTCGTCGCGGCGCAGATGCGCGGCGCGATCGAGGATGTTGGTGACGAAGGCCGGCTGTCCCAGCGGAAATGCGTTGAATGCTGACATTATCGTTCTTTCAACCCAACCAGATCTTGCGGCGAAGCGCGCTGATGAAATTCTGAACCTCTGCGGCGTCATGCGCCAATGGCGGCATCACGCCCCAGACCGGCCGCGGCCAGGCCGCGTCGCTGGTGCGCCGCGCGATGATGTGAACGTGAAGCTGCGGCACGAGGTTGCCGAGCGCGGCGACATTGAGCTTGTCGCATCTGGTGATCTCCTTCAGCGCGCGCGAGACGCGGGAGATCTCCGTCATCAGCTGCGCCTGCTGCACCTCGTCGAGATCGATGATCTCGACCGCATCAGTGCGCCGCGGCACCAGCAGCAGCCAGGGATAATGCGCGTCCTTGATGACCAGCACCTTCGACAGCGGCAGATCGCCGATGTCGATGGTGTCCTCTTTCAGGCGGGAGTGCAGCGTCCAGGCGGGTTCGGGCATGAAGGTTTCCGGATGGCCCGATGGAGTCGGGCGTGTTTGGCCCGACCATACGATAGGGAGTTGGCAAGGGGAAGGATGGCGCCCCGCTCTTGCTGCATACACGGTCGTCGTTTGAAGCGTCGTTCCGCAGTACAACGACCTGTGTTCATCGTTAGATCACGCGGTAAGGGTCCCGGCGTTCGCCGGGACGACAGCGGAGTTTGTAGCTGCGACCGCAGGCTCACACCTCCGCCAGCACCCGCGCATTGGCGCGGATCGAGGCCTCGCTGACGCGAATGCCGAGGCCGGGACCGTCGGGCACCACGACATGGCCGGCGCGGTTGGCGACGCGCTCCTCCAGCACGTCCTCGGTCAGCACATGATGGGGCATGTAGAATTCGCAGCCGAGCGAAATGCCCGGCGTTGCCGCGATCAGCTGCGTGCCGGCGGCTAGGCCAATGCCGCCTTCCCACAGCGTGCCGCCATAGCCGGGCAGGCCGGCGATGTCGGCGATGGCCATGATCGCCTGCGCCTCGAACAGGCCGCCGGCCTTCATCAGCTTGATCGAGACGGCGTCGGCCGCCTCGCGGCGCACCACTTCCATCATGTCGCGGCGGTCGAAGCAGCTTTCGTCGGCAAGCACGGGCGTTTCCAGCGCCGCGGTGAGCTGGGCCATCACGTCGAGATATTTGCGCGGCACCGGCTGCTCGATGAAGGTCGGCGCGAACTCTTCGACGTCGCGCAAAATCTTGATGGCGCCGAACGGCGCGAGAGCCTGGTTGTAGTCGACGCGCAGATCGACCTTGTCGCCGAACTCCTTTCGGATCGCTTCGAGATGGTCGAGATCCTCGCGATGCGGCTTCACGCCGGTCTTGACCTTGTAGATGACGTTGCCGTCCGGAACCATCTTTCGCATGCGCTCGAGATCGGCGGCGAAATCCGGATCGGCGATGGAGAAGGAGAGGGGAATCGTGTCGCGCACGCGGCCACCGAGTAGGTCGGCGACCGAGAGCCCCGATGATTTGCCGACGATGTCGAGCAGCGCCATCTCGATGGCGACTTTTGCTTCGGCGTGACCGACCAACGCGCGGTCGAGCTCGGCCATCAGCGCGCGAATGCGGCGCACCGGCTTGCCGAGCACGATGGGCCTTAAGTAGATGTCGAGCGCGGCGAACGCGGCTTCCGGTGTTCCCGTAAAGACCTCCCACGGCGCAGCCTCGCCCCAGCCGACCACGCCGTCGCTCGCAGTGAGCTCGATCAGCACGCGCTTCACCGTGCCCTTGACGTTGCCGACGCCCTGCAGGCGCGCCATCTTGATCGGGCTTTCGATCAGGAACAGCCTGAGACGTTCGACGGTTGCTTCGCTCATGTCAGGCCTCCATTGACGTGCCAGACCTGGCCGGTGACGTAGGCTGCTTTTGGGGATGCCAGGAAGGCGATGATCTCGGCGACTTCTTCCGGTCGCCCACGGCGGCGCATCGGGATCAGCGCTTCGGTCGCGGCGATCTGCTCGGGCGACAGCCGGCTCTCGCTCGGCTTGTCCTTGACGATGAGGCCGGGCGACACCGCGTTGACGGTGATGCCGTCGCTGGCGAGCTCGATCGCGGTCAGTCGCAGCAGCGCTTCCAGCGCGGAACGGCTTGCGGCCGTTGCCGCGAACGGCGCGAATTCGGGCCGGATCGCGTGCGCAACGAAGGAGGACACGGCGACGATCCGTGCATCTTGCCCTGCGCGCAACAGTGGGAGCGCCGCTTCGACCATTCGCGTGAAGGCCAGCGCTGACTCATCCATCGCCTGCCGGAATTGATCGGCCGGCGTGCCGATCGCGCTGCCGCGGCGGGCATGGCCGCCGACCAGGATCAATCCGTCGAGCCGGCCGAAGGCGGCTTTCGCAGCGGCGATGGCGTCGGTGGCCGCGCTCTCCTCGGCGAGATCGCCAAGGCAACTTGCTGCCACGGCGCCCTTCGCTTCAATGTCCGCCGCGGTGGCTTGAAGACCTTCTGCGTTCGATCGCGTCTGGAGCAGAAGCCCTACGCCCGGCGCGGCGAGCAGTTTGGCGGTGGCGCGGCCGATGCCGCTGGCGGCCCCGGTGACGAGATAGACGCGGTTGATATCGGACATCACGATGCCGTTGTGGCTGGCGGCAGCGCGCCGGTGCGGTGGAAATGGCTGAGGAAAGCGCGGGTGGCGGCTTCCTTTGGGTTGTCGATCACCTGCCGCGCCGGGCCTTCCTCGACCACGACGCCATCGCGCATGAAGATGAGGCGGTCGGCGACCTCGCGGGCAAAGGCGATCTCATGCGTCACGATCACCATGGTCATGCCCTCGGAGGCCAGTTGCTGGATCACGCTCAGCACCTCGCCGACCAGTTCGGGATCGAGCGCCGAGGTCGCCTCGTCGAACAGCATCACGTCAGGCTCCATCGCGAGCGCGCGCGCAATCGCGACGCGCTGCTTCTGTCCGCCGGACAGCGTCGCCGGATATTGGTCGGCCTTCTCCGCAAGCCCCACCTTGGCGAGCTGCGTCCGCGCAAGCTTTTCGGCGTCGGCCTTGGCCATGCGCCGCACCGTGACCGGTCCCTCCATCACGTTCTCAAGCGTCGTCATGTGCGGGAACAGATTGAAGTGCTGGAACACCATGCCGGTGGTGGCGCGGAATTTTGCCAGCGCCTTCACGTCGGGCAGTTTCGCACCTTCACCGAACTCAAAGCGCGTGTCGCCGACACGAACGCTGCCGCCGTCGGGCACGACCAGCAGATTGATGCAGCGGAGCAGCGTCGATTTGCCCGAACCTGATGGCCCGATCAGCGCGACCACGCCGCCCTTGGCGACGTCGAGATTGATGTTCTTCAAAACCTCGTTGCTGCCGAAGCTCTTGCGCAGGCTGCGGATCTCGATTTTTGATGCCTCGCTCATTCGCTGACCGCCAATCGCTTCTCGCCGCGGCGGACGAGGATGGTGAGTGGGATCAGGATCGCCGCATAGGCGACCGCGACCGCGGTGTAGGTCTCCAGCGGCCGGTAGCTGTCATGGGCGGCGACCTGGCTCTGATAGACGAGGTCAGGCACCGCCAGCACCGAGACCAGCGAGGTGTTCTTGAACTGGATGATCGACTGGTTCATCAGCGCCGGGATCATGCGCTTGATCGCCTGCGGCAGCACGATGCGCCGCATGGTCTGGATCGGCGTCATGCCCAGCGCGGCGCCGGCTTCGGACTGCCCGCGGTCGATCGAGATGATGCCGCCGCGGATGATTTCCGAATAGAACGAGCCGCCATAGAGCGAGAGCGCGAGCGCCGAGGCCGTGATCGGCGTCATCTCGACGCCGGCGAGGATCGGCAGCGCATAATAGAACCAGATCAGCTGCACCAGGATCGGCGTGCAGCGAAACGCCTCGATGAAGGTGAGCGCGAGAAGACGCAACGCCCTAAAGCGCGACAGGGTGCCGAACGCCCCAAACAGGCCGAACAGCAGCCCGCACACGACGATGACCACGGTAAAGCCGACGGTGACGCCGAGCCCGTTGAGAAAGAGCCAGCGATAGCTCCAGAGGATGCCGAAGTCCCACTGATACATGCGTGTTCTTACTCAGCCGACGAAAAGCTTGGAACGGTGTCGCGTCGTTTCCCGGTGCACCTCTCCCGCTTGCGGGGGAGGTCGACGCGCTCGGCAGCGCACTTGCGCGCCAGAGCGCGGCGGGTGGGGGCTCTCTCCTCTGGGGGAGTCTCTTTGTGGAGAGACCCCCACCCCAACCCTCCCCCGCAAGCGGGAGAGGGGGCAGAGTGGAGTGCGCGGAGATCGCCAGCCTAACCTTACCGGTTGTTACAGCGAAACGCCCGGCGGAATGTCCGCTTCGGTCACGCCCACCAGCTCCATGTTTGTGATGATCGCGTTGCGGATGAAGCCGAGGCCCTTGTTGAAGTCGATCCAGGTGTTGACGTAGTCGCGCCAGGTCTTGTCGGTCTCGCGGCGGAAGCCGGCATTCGACGTCGTCGCGAAGATCGGCGTCGGCAACACGAGCTGGCCGAGCGAGGGGTTCTTCTTCAGCACGGTCAAGGACAGCATGGTGATCAGACACTGCGCGTCGACGCGGCCGGTCTGCAGCGCGGCGGTGGCGTCGTCCGCGGTCTTCAGCCGCGTGATCTGCGCCTTCGGTGTCAGGCGGCTGACGACCTGATCGTGCGAGGAGCCCTGGTCGACCGCGATCTTGATGTCGGGTGAGTTCAGCTCGGCCCAGCTCTTCGGCTTGAAGTCCTTCTTGCAGAGGATGGCGAAGGCGTTGTTGAACACCGGCACCGAGAAGTCGACCACCAGCGCGCGCTTCGGGGTCGGGTTGAGGCCGAAGAAGATGTCGATCTTGTTGGCCTGCAGATCGAGCACCGAATTGCCCCAGGTGGTCTCGGTGATCTCGAGCTCGGCCTCCATGTCGTCGGCGAGCCCCTTGGCGATGTCGATGTAAAAGCCCTTCCACTGACCGCTGGAGAGATCCTTCATGTAATAGGGCGCGCCGCCGCCGACCGCGCCGATCCGCATCTTCTTGGTCCGGCGGATCCGGGCGAAGGTCGATTCGTTCGGATCGGCGGTCTGGGCCACGGCGGGCGAAGCCAGCGCGGCCGCGGTCATCGCGCCAAGTCCGACAATCGATGCAACATCACGACGTGTAACCATTGGGATCAATCGCTTTTCTGGTTGGGGCAGGTTCCGGCAGGTTCATACCAAGGTCGCACTTTCAGTGAAAGCACAGCCTATCGGCTGGGCAGATCGGCAATTGCCCGGATGCTGGGCAGGCGTCGTCGATCAAGGGCGATCGCCGCTTGCTTTCCGCCCCTTTTGGCCCCAAATAGGGACCGGGAGATTGGCGGTGGACGAGCCACTCGCCAACCGGGTCAGGTCCGGAAGGAAGCAGCCCTAACGAGGTCCGGATCGGGTCGCTCGTCAGTCTCCTACCTGTTTTTCGAGCGAACCAGCGCCGGCGGCACCAGCCGCCAGCGCGCTCCTTTCCGCAAAAGCCGGCCAAGAGACATTTCATTGCGGATCGACCGATGACCGACGCTGGCGCCCCTCCCAACCCCGACAGCGCCGGCCCGGGCAACGCGCCCTACCGGGTGCTGGCGCGCAAATACCGTCCCTCCAGTTTCGACGATCTGATCGGCCAGGAAGCGGTGGTCCGCACCGTCTCCAATGCGTTCGAGACCGGGCGAATTCCGCAGGCCTGGATCCTCACCGGCGTCCGCGGTGTCGGCAAGACCACCACCGCGCGCATTCTGGCCCGTGCACTCAACTACGAGATGCCTGACGGTTCGGTGAAGGGCCCGACCATCCACATGCCGACCCTGGGCGTGCATTGCCAGGCGATCATGGAAAGCCGGCACATGGACGTGCTGGAGATGGACGCGGCCTCGCACACAGGCGTTGACGACGTCCGCCAAATCAATGACAGCGTGCGCTACGCGCCGGCCAGCGCGCGCTACAAGGTCTACATCATCGACGAAGTCCACATGCTGTCGACGGCGGCGTTCAACGCCTTCCTGAAGACGCTGGAGGAACCGCCGGAGCACGCCAAATTCGTGTTCGCGACGACCGAGATCCGCAAGGTTCCCGTCACCGTGCTGTCGCGCTGCCAGCGTTTCGACCTGCGCCGCGTCGAGGCCGACGTGCTGATGAAGCACCTCGCCAATATCGCCGCGAAGGAAAGCGTCGAGATCGAGCCGGAGGCGCTCGGCATCATCGCGCGCGCCGCGGAAGGCTCGGTGCGGGATTCGCTGTCGCTGCTCGATCAAGCCATTGCCCATGCGGCAGGCACGGTGAAGGCCGACGCGGTCAGGCAGATGCTGGGGCTCGCCGACCGCACCCGCGTCATCGACCTCTTCGATTCGCTGGCGCGCGGCGATATCGCCGCCGCCTTCAAGGAGTTCCGCGACCAGTACGACGTCGGCGCCGATCCCATCGTCGTGCTCTCGGACCTTGCCGAATTCGTCAATTTCGTCACCCGCGTGAAGGTCATTCCGGCGATTGCCGACAACGTCGCCTATGGCGAGACCGAGCGGGTTCGCGCCAAGGAGTTCGCCTCGAAAATCTCGATGCGCGTTCTGTCGCGGATGTGGCAGATGCTGCTCAAGGGCATCACCGAGGTGCAGGCCGCAACGCGCCCGGCTGCGGCCGCCGAGATGGTGCTGGTGCGCATCGCCTATGTCGCCGACCTGCCGACGCCGGACGAAGCGATCAGGATGCTGGAGCAGAACGGCGGCGGCTCGCCGGTCGCGAGCGGCGGCGGCGCTGCACGCAGCGTACCGGCCGCGCCGACGGCCTCCGCAGCACCTGTTCGCATGCCGACCTCGTCGCCTTCATTTGGCGGTGGTGGTGCGCGGCCGCAGATGGCCGCACCTGCGCCGGATCCGCAAGGCGCGGCGCCGGCGTTGCGCATCACGAGTTTCACCCAGCTCGTCGCGCTGGCCGGGCAGAAGCGCGACATCATGACCAAGAGCGCGCTCGAAGGCGACATGCGCCTCGTCCGTTTCGAGGAAGGCCGGCTGGAGGTCGCGCTCGAGCCGAACGCCTCCAAGACCATGATCTCAGAGCTCGCGAAGAAATTCGAGCTGTGGACCGGCCGCCGCTGGACGGTGATCGTCTCCAACGAGCAGGGCCAGCCGACGCTGCGCTCGGTGAACCAGGCGGCGAAGCAGGAGCATGCCCGTACCGCGGAGGCCGATCCGCGCGTGCGGGAGGTGCTGTCGCGTTTCCCCGGCGCGAAGGTTGTCGAGGTCCGCAGGCTTGCCCCCGAGACGCCGGAAGCCAATATAAACGCTGACTATGGCAGTGACGATCCGCCCGACGGTTCCGACGGCGACGATCTCTGAGCCCATCTTTTTCCAAGGACGAGCACCGATGGCTGATTTTCTCGGCATGATGAAGCAGGCGGCGCAGCTGCAATCCAAGATGCAGGAGATGCAGGAGCAGCTGGGCAACGTGGAAGTCGAGGGCATCTCCGGCGGCGGCCTCGTCGCCGTGCGCATGACCGCGAAGATGGACGTCAAGGGCATCAAGATCGACCCCTCGCTGATGAAGCCGGAAGAGCGCGAAGTGCTCGAAGATCTGCTCGTCACCGCGCTCAGTGATGCCCGCCGCAAGGCGGAGACCGCGATGCAGGAGAAGATGCAGTCGCTGACCGGCGGGCTCGGCCTGCCGCCGGGGTTGTTCGGCCAATAAGATGGGCGCGGTTGCAGGTCCCGAAATCGAGCGGCTGGTGCAGCTTCTCGCGCGGCTGCCGGGCCTCGGTCCGCGCTCGGCGCGGCGCGCCGCGCTGCATCTGATCAAGAAGCGCGAAGCGCTGATGATGCCGCTGGCCTCGGCCATGCAGGTCGCGCTCGACAAGGTCCAGGTCTGCAAGACCTGCGGCAACATCGATACGCAAAATCCCTGCACGGTCTGTACCGATCCGAAGCGCGATGACGCCATCATCGTCGTCGTCGCCGACGTCGCCGATCTCTGGGCGCTGGAGCGCGCCAATGCGACCCAGGGTCGCTATCATGTGCTGGGCGCGACATTGTCGCCGCTCGACGGCGTCGGCCCGCAGGATCTGACCATCGACGCGCTGGTCGCGCGCGCACATGATTCTCGGGTGCATGAAATCATCCTGGCGCTGAATGCGACGGTAGACGGCCAGACCACGGCGCACTACATCACCGACCTGCTTCAGGACGCCAACGTAAAAGTAACCCGGCTGGCCCATGGTGTGCCTGTCGGTGGCGAGCTTGATTATCTCGATGAAGGTACGCTATCGGCCGCGATGCGGCAGCGTACCCTGTTCTAGCCATCCAGACTTTACGGAACGGACGACATGACGAAACTTTTCGCCACACGCTTGGCTTTGGTCGCGACGATGATGCTGCTGGCGAGCCCGGCCATCTCCGCGCAGCAGGACGACGGGGCGCCGCCGCCGTCCAAGCCCGGCAAGCCGATCAACGCCGGCGAGGTGTTGTCCGGCGAGTTGAACGCCTTGAAAGTGCGCGACGTCAAGAATGCCGGCAAGCGGGTTGCGACCTACCAGATCACGTCCGAGCCGCGCCGCCTGCCGCCGCCGAACGGATTGTGCAATCTCGAGACCGGGCCCGAGACCTTCCAGCTCGTTCCGAGCGGCGATGCGCAAGCGGCGCAGCTGAAGACGTTCGTCGGCAAGGAAATCTCGGTCAAGGTCGACGAAGTCGCCTGCGCCAGCGACCCCGGCCAGATGAGCGAAGCCGTGATCACGAAGTGGAGCCTGATCAAGAAGCAGTAGGGGCGGCGAGGCGAGATGCCGTAGGGTGGGCAAAGCGAAGCGTGCCCACCACCTCTTTCGAATTCCTGGCGCGATGGTGGGCACGGCGCGTCGCGCCCTTGCCCACCCTACGAGACCTTCAAACTACGAGACCATCACACCCTGACTGGCCCCAGCGCCTCAAAATGCCCGCGCTTCTGCAACCAGGCGAGCAGCAGCAGGCTCGGGATCGCCACCAGCACGCAGATCACGAAGAACAGCGGCCAGCCCGTCGTCTCCGCGACATAGCCCGCACTCGACGACAGATAGGTCCGCCCCACCGCCGCGAGCGCGGTGAGCAGCGCATATTGCGTCGCCGTGTGCAGCGGGTTCTGGCAGAGCGCGGAGAGGTAGGCGACGAAGATCACGGTGCCGATGGCGCTGGTGAAATTCTCGGCGCAGATCGCGAGCGCCAGCGCCCATTGATTGGTGCCGACCATTGCGAGCCAGGCAAAGGACAAATTGGCCAGCGCCTGCACCACGCCGCCGATCCAGAGGCTGGTCGCGAGCGAATAACGCCGCGCGACGAAGCCGCCGGCAAACCCGCCGATCAGGGTGGCGGCGAGGCCGACGCCCTTCACGATCGCCGCATAATCGTTGCGGGTGAAGCCGAGGTCGATCACGAACGGCGCCGTCATCGTGCCCGAGAAGGCATCGGTGAACTTGAACAGCACGACGAAGGCGAGCGCGGCGAGTGCGTCCTTGCGCGACAGGAATTCGGAGAACGCGCCGATCGCCGCGCTCAACACACGCGCAAATGCGGTCTCGGTTTGTGTCGCAGCTTCCGCCTGTGCGGATTGCGCCGGCTCGGTCGCCGCCAGCGCGGTGATCGTGCCGATCAGCACCATCGCGGCCATCACCACATAGCCCCACATCCACGCCGAGGTGCGGGCTATGCCGGTGCCTTCGAAGCCCGAGACGATGAACAGCGCGCCCGCGGTCGAGACCAGCATTCCGATGCGGTAGGCCGCAACGTAAGCCGCCATGCCGGCGGCCTGCTCGCTCTCCGGCAAGCTCTCGACGCGGAAGGCGTCGACCACGATGTCCTGCGTCGACGACGTCGTCGCCACCAGCAGCGCGCCCAGCGCGACGTAGAACGGCGAGCTGGCCGGGTCGGTCATCGCCAGCAGCAGGATCGCGACGATCAGCAGTAGTTGCGAAAACACCAGCCAGCCGCGCCGCCGCCCGAACGCCCGGGTGAACAGCGGCACATGCAGCGCATCCACCAGCGGCGCCCACAAGAATTTCAGCGTGTAGGGCGTGCCGACCAGCGCGAACAGCCCGATCGTCTTCAGATCGACCCCGGCCTCGCGCATCCACACCAGCAGCGTCGAGCCCGACAACGCCAGCGGCAGGCCGGAGGAAAAGCCGAGAAACAGCACGATCAGCACCCGCGGCTGCAGGTACACGGCAAGGCTGTCGCGCCAGGAGGCGGCGGGGGCGGAGGTCGCGTCGGGAGCGGTCATGGGGCGGTGTTAGCAGATTCTGGGGGCCACAAGTGAGGTGTCGTCGCCCGGCTTGACCGGGCGACCCAGTATTCCAGAGGCCGGAGTTATGGAGGACCTGCAATCTCCGGATAGAGATCGTTCCAGTCCGGATTGTCCTTCTCGATCAGCGCGATCTTCCAATCACGCTTCCACTTCTTCAGGCGCTTTTCCCGCTTGATCGCATTCTCGGGGTCATCGAACTGCTCGAAGTAGACCAGCCTCACGACGCCGTAGTCTTTCGTGAAGCTCTCGATGAGCTTCAGCTTGTGTTGTGCGACCCGGCGGATGAGGTCGTTGGTGATGCCAATGTAGAGTGTTCCGCCAATCTTGCTGGCGAGAATGTACACGTAGTAGCAGCGAGGGCTCATCTGCCGTCTCTGGGATACTGGGTCGCCCGGTCAAGCCGGGCGACGCCAGTGAAATTGGACTGGCAGCGTACCTGATCTCAGAAGAGAATCACTCCCCCGCCTGGAGCTTCCGCGGGAACAGCTCACCCGCGCCCGTCGCCACCAGCCGCGGCCCTTCCGCATCACTCTTGCTGAAATCGAGCTCCTCAATCCTTCCGGCACGCTTCTCGATCTTGTCGGCGGAGATCAGGATCTGGCGGACGTCCTCGTTCGCATCGGAAAAGTGTTTCTGCAATTTGACCACGCGATCCCTGAGGCGTCCCAGATCGTCGCCGAGCTTGATCACTTCAGTCTGAATCTGGTCGGCGGCATCGCGCATGCGCGCGTCCTTCATGATCTGCTGCATCACCTGGATCGCGAGCATCAAGAGCGAGGGCGACACCAGCACCACGCGGGCGCGATAGGCCTTCTGGATCACGTCGTCGAAACCGTCGTGGATCTCGGCGTAGACCGATTCCGACGGCACGAACATCAGCGCCATCTCCTGGGTCTCGCCGGTGACGAGATATTTTTCCGCGATGTCGCTGACATGCTTCATCACGTCGCCGCGCAGCCGCTGCGTGGCGACGCGCCGCTCCTCGTCGGTGCGGGCGTCGTGCAGCGCCGTCATCGCCTCCAGCGGAAACTTTGCGTCGATGCAGAGCGGGCGCTGGTCGGGCAGGAACACGACGCAGTCCGGCCGCTTTCCCGTCGAGAGCGTGAACTGGAACTCGTAGGCGCCCTTCGGCAGACCGTCCTGGACGATCGCCTCCATCCGCGCCTGGCCGAAGGCGCCGCGCGACTGCTTGTTGGCGAGCACGTCGCGCAGGGTCGTCACCTGGGTGGTGAGATCGGTGAGGTTCTTGTGGGCGCTGTCGATGATGCCGAGCCGCTCGTGCAGTGCGCGCAGGCTCTCCATGGTGTTGCGGGTCGAATGTTCCATCGACTGGCCGACGCGATGGGTCACCGAATCCAGCCGCTCGTTGACCGCGCGCGCCATCTCGGCCTGGCGTCCCGCCAGCGCCTGGGTCATGGCGTCGACCCGCCCTGAGGATTCGCTCTGGGCGCGCAGCACCTCGCTGAGGCGCTCCTCGAGCTCGTCGGCCCGGATCGCGTGCGCCATCGCCAGTTCCGCGCCGCGCCGGCCCGAGCGGGCGATCACGATGGCGATGACCACCAGGAGGATGAGGACGAGCGCGCCGAAGCCGATCAGCGCATCGATCGTGCGCACCGGCCAGTCGCCCAACATGAAAATGATCTCATTCATGCCGCCCTTCTGGCCGATTCGCTGGCTCCCGCGAACGAAGAGGGAACATTGACGGTTAATGGTCCCCTAATTTTCATGGTTAATGAAAAGCGAAGTTTTATGGTTAGCGGAGAGTTAACGGGGTTCCCGGCCGCATTGACCGCACCCGGCGCGGGGCTTAAATCGCGGCCATGGCCCTCAGAGAAATCATCATCCTGCCCGACAGGCAGCTGCGTCTGGTCTCCAAGCCGATCGAGAAGGTCACCTCGGAGATCCGCAAGCTTGCCGACGACATGTTCGAGACCATGTACGACGCGCCCGGCATTGGCCTCGCCGCGATCCAGATCGCGCAGCCGCTGCGGCTGATCACCATGGACCTCGCCAAGCGCGACGAGAACGGCGAGACCACGCCGCTTCCGCGCGTCTTCATCAACCCCGAGATCATCGCCTCGTCCGAGGAACTCTCGGTCTACGAGGAAGGCTGCCTCTCGATCCCCGAATACTACGAGGAGGTCGAGCGCCCTGCGAAGGTGCGCGTCCGCTTCACCGATCTCGACGGCAAGGTGCACGAGGAGGACGCAGAAGGCCTCTATGCCACCTGCATCCAGCACGAGATCGACCACCTCAACGGCGTCCTGTTCGTCGACTATCTGTCGAAGCTCAAGCGCGACCGCGTCATGAAGAAGTTCGAGAAAGCCGCCAAGCGCGCGGAGTGAGTTTTGGTGCTGCCCGCATTCCCCTGCGCTCCCTCCCCCCTTGTGGGGGAGGGCGGGGGAGAGGGGTAGCCCAGGCGGAAGTCTATCCGTCATCTGAATCGAGTGCGTGCCGCGAACGCTCGTGCCGAAAGAGCGCGTCGTGTGGCACCCCTCTCCCTAGCCCTCCCCCACAAGGGGGAGGGAACGCATCGAGTCCTTGTCATGCCCCTCCGCCTGATCTTCATGGGCACGCCCGATTTCTCCGTGCCGACGCTGCTCGAGCTGGTCGCGCACGGCCACGAGATCGTCGCCGTCTACACCCGCGCGCCGAAGCCCGGCGGGCGGCGCGGCCTGCAATTGCAGCCGACGCCGGTCGAGGAGGCCGCGCGAAAGCTCGGCATTCCCGTGCTGACGCCGAAGACGCTGAAGACCCAGGAAGCGCTCGACGAGTTCAGCGCGCTCGTTGCCGATGCCGCCGTGGTCGTCGCCTACGGCATGATCCTGCCGCAGGCGATCCTCGATGCGCCAAAACTCGGCTGCTACAATCTGCACGCCTCGCTGCTGCCGCGCTGGCGCGGCGCAGCGCCGATCAACCGTGCGATCATGGCTGATGATGCCGAGAGCGGCGTGATGGTGATGAGGATGGATGTCGGCCTCGACACCGGCGATGTCGCCATGGCCGAGCGCCTCGCGATCACCGACAATATGACTGCACTCGATTTGCACGATCGTCTCTCCCGCCTCGGCGCCGATCTCATGGTGCGCGCGATGGCCGCACTCGCCCGCGATGGGCTCCAGCTCAAGAAGCAGAGCGAGGACGGCGTCACCTACGCCGCCAAGATCGACAAGGCCGAGGCGCGGATCGACTGGACGGGGCCGGCGCGCGCCGTGCTGCGCCACATCCACGGCTTGTCGCCGTTTCCCGGCGCATGGGCCGAGCTTGCCGGCGTCAGCGAGAATGCGCGCGTCAAGATCCTGCGGTGTGAATTGGCAAAGGGGTCGGGCGCGCCGGGCGAAGTGCTCGATGACAAGCTCACCATCGCCTGCGGCGAGGGCGCCATCCGCATCATCGAGCTCCAGCGCGAGGGCAAGGGCCGGATGCAGGCCGCGGACTTCCTGCGCGGCGTGCCGTTGAAGGCGGGAGCGAGGTTCAACTAATCAGCGATGCCCCGCTACAAGCTCACCATCGAATATGACGGCGCGCCGTTTTTCGGCTGGCAGGTGCAGGACACGCTGCCCTCGGTGCAGGGCGCGCTGGAGGCGGCCGTGAAGGCGATGACCGGCGCGGATTTGCGCGTGCATGGCGCCGGCCGCACCGATGCCGGCGTGCACGCGCGCGGCCAGGTCGCGCATGTCGACATCGACAAGCAGTTTCCGCCGGGCCGGTTTCGCGACGGGCTCAACGCGCATCTGCGCCCGCATCCGATCGGGGTGCTGGAGGCGGAGATCGTGCCTGACACCTTCGAAGCGCGCTTCTCGGCGGTGAAGCGCCACTACCGCTACCGCATCGTCAACACCCGCGCCAATCTCGCGCTCGACATCGGCCACGCCTGGCGCGTGCCGCGCCGGCTCGATGCCGATGCGATGCATGCGGCGGCACTGCGCCTGCTCGGCAAGCACGATTTCACCACGTTCCGCGACACCGAGTGCCAGGCCAAGTCGCCGGAGAAGACGCTCGACCAGCTCGACGTGCTGCGTGACGGCCGCGACATCACCATTGTCACCTCGGCGCGCTCGTTCCTGCACAGCCAAGTGCGCTCGATGGTGGGCTCGCTGGTCTGGGTCGGCGAGGGCCGCTGGACCGCCGACGATCTCTCCGCAGCGCTGGAGGCGCGCAACCGCGTCGCCTGCGGCATCGTCGCCCCGCCGGATGGGCTGTATCTGATGAAGGTGGATTATTAGAGGTGTGAGAGCACAGAGACTGCGCGCTCTCTCCACACCCTCGCTGTCATGCCCCGGCTTGACCGGGGCATCCAGTACGCCGCGGCCTTTCGGTTCGATCACTATCGTCTCTGGAATACTGGATCGCCCGGTCCTAGTGCGCAATTGCGCACTGGCCGGGCGATGACAGCGGAGTATTAAGCAAAATACCGCGTCAAAATCCCGCGGTAGACCTGCGTCAGCTTCTCCAGATCCTTAACCGGCACCCGCTCGTCGACCTGGTGCATGGTCTGGCCGACCAGCCCGAACTCGATCACCGGGCAATAGCTCGAGATGAAGCGCGCGTCCGACGTGCCGCCTGACGTCGACAGCTCGGGCTTCCGCCCCGTCACCTCCTCGATCGCGGAGACCGCGAGATCGGTGAACGGCCCCGGCTTGGTCACGAACACGTTGGAGTTCGAGGGCTCCCAGACGATGCGGGCCTTGATGCGGTTGCCGCAGGCTTTTGTCAGCCGCGTCTCGACCAACTCGCGCAAGGAGGCCTGGGTGTGGTTGTCGTTGTAGCGGATATTGAACTTGGCGCGGGCCTCGCCGGGGATGACGTTGTTGGCTTTGTTCCCGACGTCGACCGAGGTGAACTCGAGATTGGAGGCCTGGAATTGCGCGCTGCCATGGTCGAGCGGCTCGTCGGAGATCGCCACGATCAGCCTTGCGATGTCAGGCACCGGATTGGAGGCGCGGTGCGGATAGGCGACATGGCCCTGCACGCCGTCCACGTACAGCGTGCCGGATTGCGAGCCGCGGCGGCCGACCTTGATGGTGTCGCCGAGCGTCTCGACATTGGAGGGCTCGCCCAGCACGCAATGGTCGAATTTTTCGCCGCGCTCGGCCGTCCATTTCAACAGCTTGATGGTGCCGTTGATGGAGACGTCTTCCTCGTCGCCCGTAATCAGGAACGAGATTGAGCCCTTTCCGTCGCTGCGCGGCTGGCCGCCGTTGGCGGCGAGATGCTCCAGGACAGCCGCGACCGAGCAGGCGATGCCGCCCTTCATGTCGACCGCGCCGCGGCCGTGCAGGACGCCGTCCCTCACCTCACCGGAGAACGCACCGACGCTCCAGGCGCTCTCGTCACCTGCTGGTACCACGTCGGTGTGGCCGGCAAAGGTGATGTGCGGGCCTTCAGTGCCGATCCGCGCATAGAGATTGTCGACGTCGGCAGTGCCTTCCTCGCTGAAGGTCACGCGGTGGCAAGTGAACCCGGCGGCGGTGAGGGCTTTTTCGAGCACCCCGAGCGCACCGGCATCTTCAGGGGTTACCGAGGGGCAGCGGATCAGATCGCGGGCAATGGACAGAGCATCGGTCATGCGCCCCGCTTAACATGCATGCCGCCGGGTGGGCTAGCGCGGGGCGGGACAATTTCGATCTCGCGGCTCTGGTCCCAGCTTTTCGCAGGGGGAGCGGCGGATGCGGAGCCATCGTCGAAGTCGGCGAGCGGATCGCGGCCGAACCGGTTGTGGCCCGCAGTGCCGGACCGGCAGAACATTTCGACGAGGCCCCACAGCCATAGCAGTGCGGCAGTCAGGTTGAGCGAAAATATCCAGCTTGATTTGGGCAGCAGGTCGGCGAACTGGCTGAACAGGCCGGGCAGGAAGAAGAACGGAACGATCCACCAGCCGCTCTTGTCGCGGTCATGGAGTCGCTTGATCGCCGTCGCGAGATAGATCCAGAAGAACAGCGCCATGCCGGACGCCTTGAGGATCGAGCCCGCGAGATCAGCTGATGCCAGCGCGTGGGAGACGCGGGGGTCGATAAGCTTGAAGAGGCCGTCGAGTCCGAAGTCGAAATCGAGTTCAATTCCGAGCTTTAGGGTGGACCTCGTCCCTCCGACGATTCCGATGGCCTGACCGGCAATCTCCAGCAAGCCCGCCAGCAGCGCGACGATCAGCAGCGCCTGCCACAGCAGAGCGCGGTTGATGCGACCGTCGAAGCGGAACAGATACCAGGTCCAGTCCATGCGAACGGCTCCGGGCGGGAGGAGCCGCCCGAAGATTGGTCGCGATGGAAGAAGGGTGGGTTCGATAGGGCTCTAAGACCCGTCGTCCCCGCGCAACGGCGAAGCCGTTGTCGCTGGAGGTGCGAAGCATGGGACGCGACGCGTCCCATGGTGAGCCTCGAAGGATGAACGGCCCGCGATGTCGCCGCCAGCCGGGCCGTCGCCCTTCGAGGGCCGCTGAAGGAGCGGCCACCTCAGGGTGACGGGGATGGGTCTGGGATCGTCGCTCTAGCTCAATCCCGCAGCAGCTCGTTGATGCTGGTCTTGGAGCGCGTGCGCTCGTCGACGCGCTTGACGATGACGGCGCAGGCGGTGCTCGGGCCGATCTGGCCGTTCTTCATCGGCTTGCCGGGCAGCGCGCCGGGCACCACCACCGAATATTCTGGCACTTCGCCGATGAAGACCTCGCCGGTCTCGCGGTCGACGATCTTGGTCGAGGCGCCCAGGAACACGCCCATCGCCAGCACCGCGCCCTTGCGCACGATCACGCCCTCGGCGACCTCGGAGCGCGCGCCGATGAAGCAATCGTCCTCGATGATCACGGGCTCGGCCTGGAGCGGCTCGAGCACGCCGCCGATGCCGGCGCCGCCGGAGATGTGCACGCGCTTGCCGATCTGGGCGCAGGAGCCGACCGTGGCCCAGGTGTCGACCATGGTGCTCTCATCGACATAGGCGCCGAGATTGACGAAGGACGGCATCAGCACGACGTTCTTGGCGATGAAGGCCGAGCGGCGGACGACGGCGCCAGGCACCGCGCGAAAACCGGCGTCGCGAAAGCGGTTCGGGCCCCAACCTTCGAACTTCGAGGGCACCTTGTCCCACCAGCTCGCCTGGCCGGGGCCGCCGGGAATGACGTCCATGTCGTTGAGGCGGAACGATAGCAGCACCGCCTTCTTCAGCCATTGATTGACCTTCCACTTGCCGTCGGCCCCGCGCTCGGCAACGCGTGCCTCACCCCTGTCCAGGGTCTCCAGCGCCTGGTCCACGGCTTCGCGCACCTCACCCCTGGTCGACGTCGAGATGCCGTCACGCGCGTCGAAGGCACTGTTGATGGTGGATTCGAGGGCTGCAAGAGACATCGGGATTTCCTCTGGGGGAAGGCGTGGTTTCGTGTGAATTGGAGCGCTTTTTCGGGATTTGGCGGGGGAGAGTCAAGGCATACTCCGCTGTCGTCCCGGGGCGCGAAGCGAGCTCGGGACGACAGCGGTTATTTGGGCGACAACCCCGCCAAAAACCCCGTCAGATCATCCGTGACGTGGTCGACATGGGCAGCATCCCGGCCTTCCAGTTCCCAGTCCTCCCGCACCACCTCCTTCGTTCCGTCCGGCACCACCAGCACGGTGGTCATGCCGAGCTGGTGCGGGACGGTGAGGTTGCGGGCGAGGTCCTCGAACATGGCGGCGCGGGTCGGATCGACCGCGTGGTCGGCGAGGAATTTCTGATAGGTCTGCGCCGCCGGCTTCGGCTCGAACTGGGCGGCGATGATGTCGAACACGCCGTCGAAATGCGTTGCCAGGCCGAGACGCGCCAGCACGGCATCGACATGGTCGACCGAGCCATTGGTCAGGATCAGCTTGCGCCCCGTTAATTTTGCGATGGCCTCGCCGAGCGCAGGGTTCGGCTCCAGTGGCGAATGGTCGATCTTGTGGACGTAGGCGAGATAGTCGTCGGCGGACACGCCATGCAGGGTCATCATGCCGCGCATCGTGGTGCCGAAACGCAGGTAATAATCCTTCTGCAGTTTTCGCGCTTCCGTCGGCGTCACCTGCAGCCAGCTCGACACGAACTCGGTGATCCGCACATCGACCTGCTGCCACAGATTGACGTGATGCGGATACAGCGTGTTGTCGAGGTCGAATACCCAGGTGTCGACATGGGCAAAGGTGCGGGGTTGGTTCATCGCAACTCTCTATCCGTTAGGCCCGAGCGCAGCTCCACCCTCCGCTGTCGTCCCGGACGAGCGCAGCGAAGATCCGGGACCCATCACCACAGGGAGTGGTTTGGCGAAGATTCGGGGTGACCAGCTTCGCGCCACAACCACTCCCTGTGGTTATGGGTCCCTGCATTCGCAGGGACGACAGCGGAGTTTGTGGCGACGCCACCATCACAGCAACACCATCACGGCACCGCAAAGCGGAGCGTCTTGCCGCCGCTCGACATGTCCACCGCGCCAAATCCCGTCGCCCCGAAACCGCGCGCGCCGCAATCGGTCTGCTCAACGGTCTCGAACTTGGTCTCGCGCGTGCAGAGCTGCCTGTCGCCGCCCCAGTTCAGTGGCCGGTCCTTCAGCTTGACGGCGCGGTTGTCGGCGTCGACGGCTTCCGCGAAGCTGAAGATCTGCTTCGGCTGGCCGGTCACATCAGGATGCAGGCACGTCTTGGGATCGATGCGATACCAGCCGCGGCTGGTCACGGACTTGCCGTCGTCGGTCGCGATCGCCGCCATCACCTTGTGCGGCGTATCGTTGCACCAGGTGAGGCCGGTCGCGGACGGCGTCTGCACCGCATCGACCATGGTCTTGAAGAAGTTTTGCGAGCCCACGATGTCCGAGGACAATCCGCGGCTCTTCAGGAACGCGGCCAGGGCTGCCTGCGTCTTCGGCCCGTCGACGCCGTCGATCGGCGCGGCGTCGTAGCCCGCAATGACCAAAAGCCGCTGGATGCCGGCGAGGCGGGCCTGCTCGTCGTCATATTCGGAATCCTCGGCGAGATAGGCAATGAGGTTGCCGTCTGCGCTTTGCGTCGGGGTGACTTGCGTAAATGCGGCCTGGGTCTGGCCGCTGCGGCATTGCCGGGCCGCAGCAATGACGAAATTGTCCTGCGCGACACAGAGCATGTCGCTGCCGTTCTGCGGAATCGGCGAGGCGCCATAGACGCCGAGCGCGCGGGCATTGAGCAGGATGCGGTCGGCGGTCAGCGTGCCCTGCACGACCACGCGGCAGGTGGCGGGATCGACCCTGAACCAGCCGCGCGTCGCGGTCGCCGCCTTGTCGTCGATGCCGATCGCGGCCTCGACGACGTAGGACATGCGGTTGCAGATCTTCAGATCGGCGAAGGCCGGCACCGAGGAGAACACGAACGAGACGGCCGCCGCCGGCAACGCCATCAGGAAGCGGGTCAGGGGCGAGCGGCGATTTCTCCGCTCTCTCCGCTCGTCATGGCCGGGCTTGTCCCGGCCATCCACGTTCTTGGCGCGGATCGAAAGATCGTGGATGGCCGGGACAAGCCCGGCCATGACGGTTTTCTTTGTCCGCTCGTCTCTCACTTGTGGATCAGTGTTCCCGTGCCCTGGTTGGTGAAGAGCTCGAGCAGCACGGCGTGCTGCATCTTGCCGTCGATGATGACGACGCCCTCGACGCCCTGCTCGAGCGCATAGATGCAGGTCTCGACCTTCGGGATCATGCCGCCGGAAATGGTGCCGTCGGCGATCAGCTTGCGGGCATCCTTCACCGACAATTGCGGGATCAGCTTCTTCGACTTGTCGAGCACGCCGGGCACGTCGGTGAGCAGCAACAGCCGCTTGGCCTTCAGCGCGCCGGCAACCGCACCGGCAAAAGTGTCGGCGTTGATGTTCAGCGTCTGGCCTTCCTTCGAGGTTGCGAGCGGCGCCAGCACCGGGATCAGCTCGTAGCCGATCAGCTGGTTGAGCAGCGTGAGGTCGACCTTCTCGGGGTCGCCGACGAAGCCGAGATCGATTGCCTTCTCGATGTTCGAGCCCGGATCGATGATGGTGCGCGTCGTCTTCGACGCCTTCACCATATTGCCGTCCTTGCCGGACAGCCCCACGGCCTTGCCGCCGGCCTCATTGATGTAGCCGACGATCTGCTTGTTGACGGAGCCGGCGAGCACCATCTCGACGATCTCGATGGTCGCCGCATCGGTGATGCGCAGGCCGGCGGCGAATTCCGAGACGATGCCGAGGCGCTTGAGCATGGTCGCGATCTGCGGCCCGCCGCCATGCACCACCACCGGATTGATCGCGGTCTGCTCCAGCAGCACGATGTCGCGGGCAAAATTCTTCGCGGTCTCCTCGTCGCCCATGGCATGGCCGCCATATTTGATGACGATGGTTTCCTCGTCATACTGCTGCATATGCGGCAGCGCTTCCGACAGGATGCGGGCCTGGTCGAGCGGGGAGATGTCGGTCATGTCGCGGATCTCGCTGGCGGGACTGGAGCGGCCTGCGTTCTATCCGATTGGCGGGCGTGGCGCAAAGTGTGGTGTTCGTTCTTACCCTCCCCTGGAGGGGGAGGGTCGATCGCGCGTAGCGCGAGCGGGGTGGGGTGATCTCTCCACACGGGCACTACTTCTATGGAGAGACTGTCACCCCACCCCGCTACGCATTTCGCTTCGCTGCATGCCTAGCGACCCTCCCCCTCCAGGGGAGGGTAAGAAGGCGTATCACTTCCTCGCCACCACCGTCGCCGCACTCACCGCCAGCCAGCCCAAAATCATCACCGTCCCGCCCGTCGGCGCCGCCATCGGAAACAGCGAGTGCCCGGCAAATTGCCGCAAGGTGAGGTCGCCCGCGAACAGCATGGCGCCGATCACGAAGCCGAATGCGCCGATCAGGCCAATTCCGCCGTGCAGAAGGCCGCGCGCGAGCAAGGCGACAGCTGCAAGTATGGCAGTTGCGTGAAACAGCAGCATCGCGCTGGCCGAGGCCAGCCGGCTCGCATCGCCGCCATGCGCCGAGGCCGCGGCCAGCGCGACGCCGGCGGCGCCCATCAAGCCGGCAAGCCCGATCAGCAGGCGCTGCGCCACCATCACGAGGCCCGCTCTTCCAGCAGCTTGGCCATCGCGGCGCGCAAGCTCTCCATGCCGGTCGAGCTGCGTGACGAGGTCGCGAGCACGTTCGGGAACGCGGCCGGATGCTTGGCCAGCGCCGCCTCGGTCTCGGCAATGCGCGATTGCAGCTCGGAGGCCTTCACCTGGTCGGCCTTGGTCAGCACGATCTGGTAGCTGACCGCCGAGCGGTCGAGCGTCTTGAGGATCTCGAGGTCGACCTCCTTGAGGCCATGCCGCGCGTCGATCAGCACGTAGACGCGCGCAAGCGAGGCGCGTCCCAGCAGGAATTTGTGGATCAGCTCGGTCCAGGACGCGACCTGGCTCTTGGGCGCTTTGGCATAGCCGTAGCCGGGCATGTCGACCAGGCGCAGGTCGGTCTTGCCGGGCACCTCGAAGAAGATCAGCTCCTGGGTGCGTCCCGGCGTATGCGAGGTGCGCGCCAGCGCGTTGCGCCCCGTCAGCGCGTTGATCAGGCTCGACTTGCCGACATTGGAGCGCCCGGCAAAGGCGACTTCCAGCCCCGCCATCGGCGGCAGCGTCTGGATCGAGGGCGAGGCCCAGATGAACTGCCAGTCGCGTGCGAACAGCTTCCGTCCGGCCTCGATCAGCTTCGCATCTTTGTCGTCGGTCATGCGAAGCTCTTTGCTTCCTGTCATTCCGGGGCGATGCGAAGCATCGAGCTCTGGTGCGCTATTGCGCACTTGAGAATCTCGAGATTCCGGGTCTGGTGCTTCGCACCATCCCGGAATGACAGAGTGTGAGACTTACGTCGCCTTCTTCGCGAACGTCGCCTTGAGATTGTCGAACAGCTCCACCTTCACCCCGTTGCGGCGCATGATGTAGCTCTGCTGAACCACCGAGAGCAGGTTGTTCCAGGCCCAGTAGATCACGAGGCCCGCCGGGAAGCCCGCCAGCATGAAGGTGAAGATCAGCGGCATCCAGTTGAAGATGATCTGCTGCGTCGGATCCGGCGGCGTCGGGTTCAGCTTCATCTGGAACCACATCGTGATGCCCATGATGATCGGCCAGATGCCGAGCGCGAGGTAATGGCCGAACACCGGGATCGTGGTCGGATCGAACGGGATCAGCCCGAACAGGTTGAACAGGTTGGTCGGATCCGGCGCCGAGAGGTCCTTGATCCAGCCGTAGAACGGCGCGTGCCGCATCTCGATGGTGACGAACAGCACCTTGTAGAGCGAGAAGAACACGGGGATCTGGATCAGCACGGGAAGACAGCCGGCGACCGGATTGATCTTCTCCTTGCGGTAGATCTCCATCATCTCCTGCTGCTGCTTCACCTTGTCGTCGGGGTAGCGCTCCTTGAGCGCCTGCAGCTGCGGCTGAACCGACTTCATCTTCGCCATCGAGGCGTAGGACTTGTTCGCCAGCGGGAAGAACAGCAACTTCACGATCACGGTCACGAGCAGGATCGAGATGCCGAAATTGCCGAAGAAGCGGTAGAAGAAGTCGAGGCCGAGGAACATCGGCTTGGTGATGAAGTAGAACCAGCCCCAGTCGATCAAGAGATCGAAATGGTTCAGCCCCAGCTCCTTGTTGTAGCCGCCGAGGCCGGCGAACGGGAACACGCCGACCACGCCGGCTTCCTTGGCGCCGGCGAACAGCCGCGCGTTCGCGGTCGCAGTGCCGCCGATCGCGACGGTGACGGGGTCGAGCAGGTAGTCGGTCTGGTAGGTGTGGACGTTGCCGGATGGGTTCGACGAGAAGCGCGCCTGCAGCTGGGCATTGGTATCGGGCAACAGCGCCGAGGCCCAGTACTTGTCGGTGATGCCGAGCCAACCGTTGGTGACCTTGAAGTCCACCTTCTTGCTTTCGTCGATCTTCTTGTAGGCATATTCCTGCAGGCCCTGGTCGCCGAGATAGCCGATCAGGCCTTCATGCAGGATGTAGTAGCCGGAGACCTGCGGCGCACCGTGGCGCGAGATCAGCGCGAACGGATAGAGCGTAACCGGCGCATTGCCGACATTGCTCACCTCGTCCTTGATGGTGAAGAGATAATGGTCGTCGACCGCAATGGTGCGGCGGAAGGTGAGGCCATCGCCATTCTCCCATTTCAGCACCACCGGCGTCGTCGGCGTCAGGCTGCCGCTGCCGTCCTGCTGCCAGACGGTCTGGGCATCAGGCATCTTCGCCGTCACGCCTGTCGCCGCCACCCAGCCGAATTCGGCGTAATAGGGCTCCGCGGTGCCCGAGGGCGAATAGAGGATGATCGGCGGCGATTTCGGATCGACCGTTTCGCGGAATTGCACCAGCGCGATGTCGTCGATGCGGCCGCCCTTCAGCGCGATGCTGCCGGCAATCCGCGGCGTGTCGATCTTCACGCGCGGGCTGGCTGCAATGGCGGCCTCGCGCGCCACCACGGGCTGGGCCTGCTGGTTCGCGCCCGGCGTTGCCGGCTGAGCGGCGTTACCCGGCTGCTGCGGCGCCGCGCCCGGCGTCGCGGAGGCCGACGGCTGCGGCGTGGTCTTCTGGAGCTCGGCCTGGGTCTGCTGCTGGGCGCGCTGCTTCTCCATCTGCGGAACATTGTAGAAATATTGCCAGGCGATCAGGACGAGGCCCGACAGAATGACGGCGAGGATGGTATTGCGATTGTCGGTCATCTCTGGGGTCTCGTCATCAATCCGGTTTGCGGCTGGCAGCAGGAGCGGGGCGGGGCCCGGTACGGTCAGTCCTCGGGCCGCGTCCCTTCGCAGGTCCCTTGGCCGTATGCCGCGCCGGCTTCGTGAACGCCATGCGCAGATCGTCGAGCATGGTGGCGAAGTCGCGCGAGAGCGCGGCGCTTCGTCCGACCAGGACATAATCATGATGGGGCTGCATCGACACCGGATCGAGCCGCTTCACCAATTCGCGAAGCCGGCGCCGGATACGATTGCGCGCGGGGGCATTGCCGTTCTTTTTGGTAACGGTGAAGCCAATCCGGATCGGGCCGCCGTCATCGCGGGGGCGGCTTTGCAGGACGAACGCGGGACTGTTCACCCGCGCGCCATTGGCAACGGCGAGGAAATCCGCCCGCTGCCTCAGCCGATCCATGATGAAATCCCGGAAAAGGGGGTCCGGCTCAGGCGCTCAGACGCTTGCGGCCGCGGGCGCGGCGGGCGGCGAGAACCTTGCGGCCGCCGGCAGTGGCGAGACGAGCACGGAAGCCGTGACGGCGCTTGCGCACCAGTTTGCTGGGTTGATAAGTCCGCTTCACGGGTTTTTCTCCGCTGACCGGGCAATTTGCCTGTAGAATTGATGGTAAAGTCCGGAAGATGCGGCCCAAAACGAGCCGTTTCCGGCCCCAAGAGAGCCGCTCCCGGTGTCGCACCGGGTCATCGCGGACAATTTGCGCGGCTTATAAGGGAGTGCCTTCTTTTCGTCAACGCCGCACAAGCGCACGATTCCGGTGAATATCGCTGTTTGTGCGGGGTTTTTAACCCTTGAGGTGGCGACTCGCGATATCAGCGCTTACATCCCACCTCGGCAGATTAGCGATCCGTAATTTGACCGGACCGGGGTCGGGTCGCATCTTCATACCGCCAATCCTTTACCGGCCAAAGGCAGCGAGGGCGACTTTCGTGGCAGCGACAGACCTCCAGCCGATCCAGGATCAGGATCAGCCGGACCAGCCGGCGATGCGCCCCCGCGGGACGCGCGGCCTCGGGCTGTCAGGCAAGCTGTTGTTGCTCACCGTTCCCCTGGTGATGATCGCGGCCAGCCTGCTCTATGTGCCCGCCATCGCCAACTTCTGGGTCAATCGGCTGAACGACCGCGTCGCCGCCGCCAACACCGCGGCGCTGGTGCTCGATGCGGCGCCGCTCGGCATGGTTCCTGATTCGCTGTCGCGGCAGATCCTGAAGAGCATCAATGCCCGCGCCGTCGCCATCAAGATGGGCCAGCAGCGCCGGCTGCTCGCCAGCGACAACATTCCGGCCGCCATCGAGCATGACATCGACCTGCGCGACATGACGGCGTGGGAGGCGATCACCGGCTCGTTCCGGATGATGCTGGAGACCGGCAATCAGGCCATCCGCATCGTCGGGCCCGGCGTCGGCAATGCCCAGTTCATCGAGATCGTCACCGACGAGCTGCCGCTGCGGCAGCAGATGTACCGGTTCTCCCGCAACGTCGTGGTGGTCGCGCTGATCATCGCGGCGCTGACCGCGGGCCTCGTCTACCTCGCGCTTCATTATCTCTTCGTGCGCCCGATGCGGCGGCTGACCGCGAGCCTGGTCGGCTTCCACGAGAACCCCGAAAGCTCAGCGGGGATCATCGTGCCGAGCCAGCGCAGCGACGAGATCGGGGTCGCCGAGCGCGAATTGTCGGACATGCAGCGCGATTTGATGTCGATGCTGCATCAGAAGAGCCGGCTCGCCGCCCTTGGCCTCGCCGTGTCCAAGATCAACCACGATCTGCGCAATCTGCTGGCCTCGGCCCAGCTCCTGTCGGACCAGCTCGCCAGCGTGCCGGACCCGCGGGTGCAGCGCTTCGCGCCAAAGCTGGTGCGCTCGCTCGAGCGCGCCATCGCCTTCTGCCAGTCGACGCTGTCCTACGGCCGCGCCCAGGAGGCCGCACCGGACCGGCGCATGATCCTGATCGAGCCTGTCGTGCTGGAGGTGCGCGAGACCGCGGGCCTCGCCTCCGACGCCTCGATCGCCTGGGTCGCCGCGATCGATCGCGGGCTTGCGGTCGATGCCGATCCCGATCAGCTGTTCCGGGTGCTGCTCAACCTCGTCCGCAACGCCGCCCAGGCGCTGGAAAGTCACGCCTCCGGCGAGGGCGGGGTGCAGCAGATCCGGATCACGGGAAAACGCGAGGGCGCGGTCGCAATTCTCGAGGTTTCCGATACCGGCCCCGGTGTCCCCCCGAAGACCCGGGAGCACCTGTTCGAGGCGTTCCAGACCTCCGGCCGCCCCGGCGGCAGCGGCCTTGGCCTCGCCATCGCCGCCGAGCTGGTCCGCGCCCATGGCGGCGATATCCACCTGGTCGAAGGCACCATCGGCGCCACCTTCCGCATCGTCATCCCCGACCGGCCCGTCGAGCTCCTTTCCATCCGCAACGAGCGGCAGAGGGCGTAGTCGGCCAGAGGCCCATAATCTCCCGTCATTCCGGGGCTCGCGTAGCGAGAACCCGGAATCCCGAGCATTGGCGCGAGATTCCGGGTTCGACGCTGCGCATCGCCCCGGAATGACATCCAAACCGTCATCTCCCTGCAAAATCTCCCCATCCCGGACCTTGCCAATCGGGGCAAGAGCGGTTAGTCAGAGCGCTCTTTCGCACCCCCTCCGGCTTTGCCGGGGGCTGCCTGCGGGCCAAGCCCGCGCTGTTTGCGAAAAACGCGCCCGTAGCTCAGCTGGATAGAGCATCAGACTACGAATCTGAGGGTCGGACGTTCGAATCGTTCCGGGCGCGCCATTCTTCGCCGAAAGGTCAGGACCTAGCAGCATCTGGTCGCCAGACGGGCCCGAGACCGGATGGCGACGCCGTGTGAGGAGCGGAATGAAGATATCGCAGGCGTTCAAGTTCGAGGCGGCGCATCGGCTGCCGAACGTGCCCGAGACCCATCGATGCCGCCGGCTGCATGGTCATTCCTACCGGGTCGAGGTCCTGCTGGACGGGCCGGTCGATCCGCACACCGGCTTCGTCGCGGATTTCTTCGACATCGAAAAAAGCTTCGCCGACATCCTGGGCGCGCTGGATCACCACTGCCTGAACGAGGTCGAAGGCCTCGAGAACCCGACCGCCGAGAATATCGCGATCTGGATCTGGGACCGGTTGAAGCCGAGCCTTCGACAGCTGTCGGCGGTCCGGGTCTATGAAACGGCGGACTGCTGGGCCGAATATAACGGGCAGTAGCGATGGCCCTGCGCTGATCCGGCGCGGGCCGTCCTTGGCTCGGCTGGATAGAGCATCACGACGGATCTCAGGGCGGACGTTCGAATTGTTCCGGGCGCACCGTTTCGGTAGTAAGTACGTCCCATGCGTACCATCGATCGCCTGTTCTCCTGCCTCGTTCTGTTCCTTGCAATCGCAGCCGTCCCCGCGCTTCCCGTGCGCGCGGCCGAAACCTGCCCGTTCATCAGCGCCAAGGATCTCGCCGCCGCGATGCCGGCGCTCAAATGGTCGCTGATTTCAAATCAGGACGGCCGCGGCTGCATCTACCAGGCCGGGCGCGGCGACACGATGATGCTCTCCGTGTTCCGCAACCCGGACAAGGACCGCGCCAGGGAATTGTACGCGACCTTCGTCAAGACGCTTGGCGAGCGCATGCCGCTTAACGCAGTCGCGGGGATCGGCGACGAAGGCCAGGGCGGAACGAGCGCGGCCGGCGCAGAGCGCCAGGAGGCCTCGGTCGTCGCCTTGTCCGGCGATTACATTCTGCAGATCACCGTCTATCCGGTCGGCCGGCGTGCCGACGACGCGCTGCTCGGGCCGGTCACCGAAGCCGCGCGCGTGGCCATCGCCAGCGTGAGCAAGAGCAGCGAGCGGTTCGGCAATTGCGAGTGGCTCACGGACGCGGATGCCGACGGCTTTCTCGACAAGAGCACGCTGACGGTCCAGCGCACCGGCGCGGGCAGCTGCATGATGTTCGATCGCGAGGCCAACACCATGATCGTCGCGGTGATCGCGACCTCGCGGGACACCGCCATCGGCATGATGAAGCGCGCAGGTCCCTGCAAGCACGTGGCGATACAAGAGCTCGGCAGCGAAGCGTTCGGCGAGCATTCCTGCACCAAGGGCAACGGCAACGCCGTCACCATCTATGTCTGGAAGAACGGCAGGCAGGCTTCGATCGTGTTTGCCCCGGTCAAGCCGCATCCGGAATCCGGCTCGGTCGAGCGCCTGAAGGCGGTCGCCGGGCGGGTCTATGGGAAATTGTAACTGCGGCGTACGACATTGCCGGCGAGAGATGCGCCTTTGGCTCACCGTCCTAGATTAGCCCGTAGGACGCTGGCCAGCGTCAAATGACGCCGCGCTCCCTCAGAAGGGTCTGCTCGTCCCCCGACACCCATCCGAAGACCTTGGGCTCTGCGCCCAAATGCTGGACGAGGTAGTGGACGTCGAAATCAATCACGACGTCGGATTGGTTCTTGCGGACATACATCGCTCTCCAGGAGACGTGGACGACGCAATGGTGTTCGTCCAATGGCGCGATGCGGAGCCCCCGCATCTCCATCGCCTTTGTTCCGATAGCGCGGTAGTGGGCATAGCCCTTAGCAAGGACCTGCTTGAGATGCTCGTCGTTCTTCCCAGTCATCACGCCGGCGGGTGTGGCCGCGATGAACTCCGAGGCGTAGAGCGCGGCGACTTCATCCATGTCGACGTCGCCGCGCAGAGACGCCTTGGAGATACTCTCATATCGCTCGAACAGCTTCCTGACGTTCGTCTCCATCGTCTTCATAGTCGCCTCCAACGCGTGTCGGGATCGGAAGTCTCCGCTGACGTCACTTTCGCAGGACCAGCTCGCCGTGCGTGGGTTCGTCAAGGTTACGTTGTCGAGCGCCTTGATCAGCCATTTGCCGTCCCGGCGGGTCAGCACTCACCGACGGCGATCGCAGCTAGAGGTCCCCGATCTTGACGTTGCCGCCGTCTTCTCCGGATCGTGTTGAAGCTCAACGCATCTTGAAACAGAAAGTTGCCGCGAGCTTAAGCCAAGGGCGCGTAGGGCCAGTCGGTAGCGAAGCGGCGGCCAATCGGCTTCACTGGCCCGCCAGCACCTCCTTGCACTTTGCCGCAAACGCGTTGAGGTACGCGCCAAGTTCGCCGGCCAGCGCATCGGACCGCTCGACATTTTGCAGGCTCATGTTGAGGGCGTATACCGGAAGCCCGGCCAGCACGATGGGTGTGGCAACGGCGAGAACGCCGGGTTGCCACGACACTGCGCAATAACCGTTGCGTTCGACTGAGCGTATCGATGCCCTGACGTCCGCAAGCAGCGCCTTCGTGGCCGCCGCGCTACGCCGCTTGAACTGCCTCAGCAATCGCTCGCGCTCGGCCTCGGCAATGCCGGCCAGATAAGCGCGCCCGAGCGACGTCAACTCCATCGGGACCTGCTGACCCGCGACGACGTTCCGCAGTGCCGCTCGGGGGCTGTAGCGGATCGACTCCAGGTAAACCATCATGGCTCGATCCGCCGTCGCGAGGCCCACGTTGAGCCGGCGCTTGGCCGATTCGGCCCGCATTATCGGTCCGATCGCGTTGAGCACCGGTGATCCCGTCCGCATCGCGTGACCGATGCTGATGACGGACGCGGCAAGCCGGTAGGTCCGCTTCGCGCGAACTTCGTCGAGCATCCCGGAATTGACCAGCGTTCGCGTCAGCCGGCTGACCGTCGATCGCGGCAGTCCTGTTCGCTCCGCAATCTCGCCGTTGCCCAGCGTGTCGACGCCGGGCCGGAACGCCCGGAGGATCTCGATGCCCCGTTCGAGCGAGCGGTTGCCGTCCACCCCGCCCGCATATCTGCGCGCCTGCGCCACATCCAGCCTCCGTCCAGCGTTTCCACTAAGTGGAATTAGGGGGATGTTCGGGCGGGCGCAAGCCGCTATCAGCACCGGGAAGAAGAATGCCCGGCCGTGCTGGGGCTCAACGAGGAAACGGCACCGCCGAAATCGGCATTCGACATCCGCAATGCGTCGCGGTGATCGATCCGACTCGAACCAAGGAGCTTGCCATGTCCTATCAGCTCATCGAATTTTCAGTCGCGGCGGGTGTCGCGACGATTGCATTCAACCGGCCGGACCGACGCAACGCCATGAGCGACGACATGCGCGCCGAGTTCGTCGCTGCGCTCGAAATCGTGGCTCGGGACAAAGCGATCAAGGCTCTGGTGCTGACGGGGCGCGGCAGTGCGTTCTGCGCCGGCGGCGACATCAGCGGAATGAAGCGCCGGCTCGAGGCGCCGCAGGGCGAAGTCGCATTCAACGGATGGAGCCGTCAGCAGGGCGTGCATCACGTGCAGTCGCTGCTGCTGGGCCTGCCGAAACCGACGATCGCCGCCGTCAACGGCGCCGCGGCGGGTCTCGGCGCGGACACTGCGCTCGCCTGCGACTTCGTCATGGCAACGGAGCGATCGAAATTCACCTGGTCCTACATCAAGCGCGGTTTGA
The DNA here is from genome assembly GCF_014198315.1 of Bradyrhizobium sp. CIR48. Lineage (NCBI taxonomy): Bacteria > Pseudomonadati > Pseudomonadota > Alphaproteobacteria > Hyphomicrobiales > Nitrobacteraceae > Bradyrhizobium > Bradyrhizobium sp. CIR48. Next base: position 348,689 of record NZ_JACIHG010000008.1, on the reverse strand, counting down.
TCCCCGACGGCGGCGGCCTGTATTTCCTGCCGCGCCGGGTCGGGCTTCCCAAGGCCAAGGAGCTGATCTTCACCGGACGCGTCGTCGACGCCGACGAAGCGCTCGCGCTCGGCATCGTCGATCGCAAGGTGGCCTCGAGCGAGCTCCTGCCGGCCGCGCAGGCCTGGGCGGCCGAACTGGCTCAAGGCTCTCCCACCGCGCTGGCGCTGGGCAAGAAGATCCTGAACGAGACGTTCGAGCATTCCGCCAACGACATCTTCAGTCTCGGCAGCCAGGCGCAGGCCATCTGCTACACCAGCGCGGAGCATCGGGATGCGGTGACCGCGTTCCTTGCGCAATCCGCGTCGAAGGATTGAGCCATGGATGCGATCGAACGCCTGATCCGGCCCCGCAGCGTCGCCATCATCGGCGCTTCAGCGGACCCGAGCAAGACGTCGGGGCGGCCGGTGTCCTATCTCCGGAAGCATGGCTTTGCGGGCGCGATCTATCCCGTCAATCCGAATGTCGCGAGCATCGGCGGTCTGACTTGCTACCCCGACATCGCCTCGCTGCCCGATGTGCCTGACGTCGGCCTTGTCCTGCTCGGTGCCGAGCGCGCGCACGTCGCGGTGCGCGAATTGTCCGAGCGGGGGGCCGTCGCGGCGATCGTCCTTGCCAGTGGCTTCACTGAAACAGGGGCGGAAGGCGCCGAGCGGCAGAAGCAGCTCATGCAGGCCGCCGGCTCCATGCGGATCCTCGGGCCGAACACGATCGGCCTCGTCAATCTCACCGACAATATCGTGCTGTCGGCGTCGGGCGCGCTGGCGATGGATGACTTCCCGGCGGGGTCCATCGGATTGATCTCGCAAAGCGGGGGCATTCTCGGCGCCTTGCTGTCGCGCGCCGCGGCGCGCGGGGTCGGTCTGTCCAAGCTGGTGTCGACCAGCAACGAGGCCGATCTCGACCTCGCCGATTTCATCGATTTTCTCGCCGACGACAGCGCAACCAAGGTCATCGCGCTCTATGTCGAGGCGATCCGCAAACCGGCTCGCTTTCGCGAGTCGGTTCTGAAGGCGCGACGCGCCGGCAAACCCATCGTCGCCTTCAAGATCGGTCGATCGGAAGCGGGCGCACAGGCGGCGGTCTCGCACACCGGCGCGCTGGCCGGCTCCGATCGCATGTATGACGCCCTGTTCAGGCAGCTCGGCGTGATCCGCGCCAAAACGTTCGAAGACCTGCTCGATATTCCCGCAGCCCTTGGTGCGGGACGGAAGCTGTCCGGCCGGCGTGTTGCGATCCTCACCTCGACCGGCGGCGCCGGCACGATCGTATCAGACAGTCTCGGCGTCGCCGGCTTTGTGACACCCGCCCCCGATGCTGAGACGGCCGCGCAATTGCGCGCGCTGCAGTCGGGACCGCAAGCCAACCTCGATCGCAACCCGATCGATGTGACCCTCGCCGGCCTGCAGCCGGATCTGCTGCGCGCCGCAATCCGCATCCTGCTCGCAAGTCCCTCTTACGACGCGCTGGTCGTCATTGCCGGCTCGTCGGCCGTGGGATCGCCGAGCCTGATGGCCGATGCCATCCACGACTGCCTGCCGCTGAGCGACAAGCCCGTCATTGCCTATGTGAGCCCCTACGCGCCCGAGGTGGTTTCCGTCCTCACGCGCCGAGGCGTCCCTGCTTACACGTCGGCCGAGAGCTGTACGGCTGCGCTCGACGGGCTCTTGCGAGCCGGAGTGCCGGAGCAGGTCCAGACCTCCGGTGCGATCGAGACGACGGTCGACATCGGCGACTTCCCGGCGGGATCGCTGGATGAGGCTCAAGCCAAGGCGTTGTTCGCCCGCTTTGGTGTTCCGGTCGTAGCAGAGAAAGTGGTCGCAACGGCGAGCGAAGCGGAACAGGCCGCACGAGACTTCGGCGGCCGGGTCGTGCTCAAGATTCTCTCTCGCGAGATCGCGCACAAGAGCGATGTCGGCGGCGTCGCGGTCAACCTGACTGCCGAGACGGTCGGCGGCCGCCTGACGGCGATGGCAGACGAGGTCGAGACCAGGGTCGGGACGCGGCCCGACCAATTCCTGGTTCAGGAGATGGTTTCCGATGGCGTCGAGATCATTCTCGGAATGCATCGCGATCCTCTGGGAACGGCCATCCTCCTCGGAATGGGCGGCGTCGCGGCCGAACTGTTCAAGGACACGACGATGCGCCTGCTGCCACCGGATGGCGGCCTCGGCCAGGCCGAGGCCCTCGCGATGGTGCGTGATCTCGTCACCTGGCCGTTGCTGGACGGTTTTCGGGGCCGGCCGAAATGCGATGTCGAAGCGCTCGCAGAAGCGGTCGTCGCTTTCTCGCGCATGGTTGCGCAGTTCGGTGATCGCCTCGTCGAGGCCGAAATCAATCCGGTCTTCGTGCTGCCGGCGGGTCGGGGCGTGAAGGCGGCAGACGGATTGGTTGTTCTCAATGTCTGAACAAGATCGGATGGAGCTTCTTATGGCCAGTGGCGAAATCATCAATCATGATCGCGCGCGCGGAAAGGGTGTCGTCGTGCGGCGCCGGCGAGGTCTCGTCGTGCTCGCCTGTGCTGTCGTCTCGGGGCTCGGACTGACGCCGGCGCGCGCCGAATATCCCGACAAGATCATCAAGATCGTGGTGCCCTTCGCAGCCGGCGGCGGGACCGACATCATGGCGCGAACGACGGCGCAGGAGATCCAGACGGATCTCGGCAAGTCCGTCATCATCGAGAACAAGCCGGGCGCCGGGACCATCATCGGGACCCAGACGGTGGCGACCAGCGAGCCCGACGGCTATTCGCTCCTGATGGCGACCTTCGCGCACGCGGTCAATCCGAGCCTGTACAAAAAGCTGCCGTTCGATCCGCACAAGGATTTCGCGGCGGTCTCGCTGATCGCGCGATCCTTCAATATCGTCGTCGTCAACCCGGCCTCCAAGATCAACTCGATCTCCGATTTGATCGCAGAAGCCAAGGCCAATCCGGGCAAGCTCAATTTCGGGACATTCGGCACCGGCACCTCGGCCCATCTCGCCGGCGAGCTGTTCAATGCGATGGCCAAGGTCAAGATGACGGCGGTGCCATACAAGGGTGCGGCACCCGCGATCAGCGATCTCTTGGGCGGCCAGATCGACGTGATGTTCACCACCGTGGCAAGCGCGGCCTCGCTGGTGGCTGCAGGCCAGCTCCGGGCGCTGGCTGTCACGTCCGCCGAACGTTCGGCGGCATTTCCGCAATTGCCTGCTGTCGCCGAGGCCGGGGTGCCCGGCTATGCCGCCGAATCCTGGTACGGATTGTACGCTCCGGCCAAGACGCCCGCGCCGGTGATTGCGCGTCTCAATCAGGCAATCGCAAAGGCGGTTCAGTCCGGCGCTTTCAAGAAGCTGGAGGCCAACGAAGGCCTCATCATGGTCGGCGGCGCTCCGGAACAGCTCGATCGCTATGTCGGGCAGGAGGAGGAACGCTGGCGCAAGCTGGTCAAGGACGCCAACATCGAGGTGCAATAGGACAGCAGGAGGGCGCCTGCGCATTGCGAAACATTGCGCAAGCACGCTCCGCTTCTATCTGTCCTCACCAGAGTGTTCTGCTCGGTCGGATGACAGCCCTCATTCGGAGACGGCGAGAACGGTCAGCCCCCTGGTGCGCTTGTCCGGCGTCTCGAACTCGATCCGCTGCCCCACCGAGAGGCCAATCAGGGCCGCTCCAACGGGCGTTAGGATCGAGACCCGGTTGAGTTCGATGTTCGCCTCGTGCGGATAGACCAGCACGATCTCCCGGCTCGCACCTGTCCCGTCATCGCGATAGGTTACTTTGGAGCCCATCCTGACCACGCCGCGCAAATCGTTCTCTGCGGCGACCGACGCCCGTTCCAGTTCGCGCGCCAGAAACTGGGCGACACGAGGGAACAGATCCATGGTCGAATTCGCCAGCGAGCTGAGACGCCGCGATTCGTCTTCAGTGATCTTGATCGGCGGCAACGCCGGCTGGTCTCGCCGAATCTCGGTTTCGAAGTTGTGCATTTGATGTCTCCTATGCTGCAGTTGGTCCGGGATCGTCATCGAGCGGCTTGCGCCGATGAGCCCGGAAGAGCGGGACGACGTTGGGGCTTGATTGGGTCACGTTCTGAACCCTGACGACGTTCAGGCAGCCGGCGAGGATGTATGGCATTTGGTCGCCGACCTGCAGGCCGATCAAGGCCGCCCCCAAAGGTGTCAGAACCGAAATGCGGGCGGGATCCGACCCACACTCCTCGGGCCAGACCAATTGCACGACGCGACGCGGAACGCCCCAATTCGTGCAATAGGTGACCCATGATCCAACGGTCACCCGCGAACGGAGATCGTCCCAATCGTTCGGTACGATGTCAGCGCGGTTGATCTCACTGATGAGAAATATCCCGTCCAAATCGCCTTTTTGGGCGGCAAGGCGGGCAAGCCGTTCGAGTCGCGGATAGTCCGATGCGGCGAGCGCGATTCTTGGAAGAGGCAGCACGGCACACTCCTTCTGCTTCAAGACGACCTCTCAGGGCGAGGTCACGAAAGCTGGAAAAGAGCCCGGACGGTGCAAGCACCGTCCGGCTAACCGCCTGCTTGGAGGCGGCCGGCGTGAAGACCGAAGCGCGCGGTGCGCGCATCTATGTCGACGACATATGCCATGACATTCTGACTATAGTGATTCATTTCGCCAGCAACATTGCGGCTAAACCGCACAGTCGCGAGCGATCGAATCGCTGCAACGGCCATAATTCGACGGTGATATGAGCTTCAGTTTTGACACTGGCCTTTCACCGCAGCCCCTGCTCGTCGATCAGGATGCGGTGGATCTCGATGCGCTCCGGCAGCTCGATCAGGAATTCCGCGTCGCGCGCGAGATGATGGACCTTGGTCGGCTCGCCCTTGGTGAAGGCCGTCATGGCCTTGATGTCCGCCCAATAGGAAATGGTCGTGAACCACGTCTCCTCGTCGCGGTCCTCGCGCAATTGCTGCACACCGAGCGCGGTCTTGAGCAGCGGCGGAATGCCCTCGGACTGCAGATAGGCTTGGTAGGCATCGGCGAGATCGCGGCGGGTGCGACCGCGCCAGATGCGAGCGATGGTCGGCTTGGTCGGCATGGTGGACTCCTTCCGGGCGAAACGCCGTGCTTCGCAGTCCCGTTCCATGCGCCTCCCTGTCGCTGCCGGCGGCGGAACCTGTGCCGGCTGCTGACGGTCCCGTCTCGGAATTCCCCATCATTGATCTGAAGCAATGATGATCCCGACCACCAATGCTAGAACGACTCGCAAGTCGCGACTCAGGGCTCCCCAGCCGGTCGCGACCATCGCAGCGCGTGTTGGAATCCGAGGGCTCAATGGGACGATTACTGAATATCGTGACGCCGCTGCATACGGCGACCAAGCGCGACTACATGGGCCGCATGAACGACGACAAGATCGGCTGCTCGCTGAAAGCGCGGGAATACGAGGCCGACTATTGGGATGGCGACCGCCGCTTCGGCTATGGCGGCTATCGCTTCATCGAGGGGCGCTGGGCGCCGGTCGCCAAGGCGCTGATCGAGACCTATGGCCTGAAGGACGGCTCGAGCGTGCTCGACGTCGGCTGCGGCAAGGGCTTCCTGCTGTATGAGATGCAGAAGATCCTGCCGGGCTTGAAGGTCGTCGGCTTCGATATTTCCAAGCACGGCCTCGAAAATGCGCACGAGCAGGTGAAGCCGTACCTCTTCAATTACCGTGCCCAGGACATCTATCCCTATGGCGACGACAGTTTCGATCTCGTCATCTCGCTCGGCACGCTGCACAATCTCCGGCTCTATGAGCTCGAAGCGGCGCTCAAGGAGGTCGAGCGGGTCGGCAAGAACAAATACGTCATGGTCGAGGGCTACCGGAACGTCGCCGAGTTGCACAACCTCGAATGCTGGGCGCTGACGGCGGAGTCCATCCTGCACACGTCAGAATGGATCTGGCTCTACGGCAAGCTCGGTTACACCGGCGATTACGAATTCATCTATTTCGAGTGATCGGGCGCGCCTCATGGATATCAAGACCGCCAAGGCGGCCATTCTCGTCGAATCCGGCAAGCCGCTGATCGTCGACGAGTTCACCTTGCCCGATAGGCTCGAACACGGCCAGGTGCTCGCGCATGTGCACACGTCGAGCATCTGTGGTGCGCAGATCAACGAGATCGACGCCGTCAAGGGCGTCGACAAGTTCCTGCCGCATCTTCTGGGGCACGAAGCGCTGGCAACGATCATCGAAACCGGACCCGGCGTCGTCTCCTGCAAGCAGGGCGACACCGTCGTCATGCATTGGAGGCCCGGCAAGGGCATTCAGGCCAATACGCCGGCCTATTCCTGGCGCGGCAAGCGCCTCAATGCCGGCTGGGTCACCACCTTCAATGAATATGCCGTGGTCTCGGAGAACCGCGTCACGCCCGTTCCCGCTTCGATCGATCGTACAAGCGCGCCGCTGCTCGGCTGCGCGGTGACGACCGCGCTCGGCGTCGTCAACAACGACGCGCAGATCGCCATCGGCGAGGCCGTCGTCGTGTTCGGCGTCGGCGGCGTCGGGTTGAACATCGTGCAATTCGCCGCGATGGTCGGCGCCTATCCTGTCATTGCGATCGACCGCCTCGACAACAAGCTGGCGATGGCGAAGGATTTCGGCGCCACCCACACCATCAATTCCGAAGCGGTCAAGGATGTCGCTGCCGAGGTTCGCTCCATCACCGGCACTGAGGGACCCGACAAGGTCGTCGAGACCACCGGCGTCAAGAATCTGATCGAGCTCGCCTACGAGATCACGGCGAAGAAAGGCCGTTGCATCCTCGTCGGCGTTCCCCGCGAGAAGGCCGAGATCTACACGCTGCCGCTGCACTTCGAGAAGGTGCTGAAGGGCTCGGAAGGCGGGCAATGCCAGCCGGCGCGCGATATCCCGCGTCTCGTTCGCCTGAGCGACGCCGGCAAGGTGAGCTACCGCGGGATCGTGACCCACGAGTTCGCGCTCGACGACGTCAACGACGCACTGGATTTGATGCGCAGCGGCACATCGGGGCGGATCCTGCTGAACATCAGCTAGGCCGCGGCGAAGGCGCCGACAGCACATCGACGCTGGCGCTGCAGCAGCCAGGCTGTGATCGCCATGTTCACGATATTCCAGGCGATGCCATTGACCAGCGCCGAAGCGTAGGAGCCGGTCCAGTCGTAGATCGCGCCGGCCATCCAGGCCCCCAGCGCCATGCCGGCGAGCGTGACCGAGATGGCGAGGCTGACGCGAAAGCCGGCCTCCCTTGCCGGGAACAGCTCACGGATGATCACCGCATAACTCGGCACGATGCCGCCCTGCGCCAGGCCGAAAATGGCGGACACGACGTAGAGCGAGACCAGCCCGTTGAACGGCAGATAGAGCGCGAGTGCCATGGCCTGCATCGCCGAGCCCAGCAGCAAGGTCGGCAGGCCGCCGATGAGGTTCAACAGCCAGCCGAAGGCAAACCGGCTCGCCACACTGAAGCCGAGCATCACCGCCAGCATCTCGGCGCCGCGCGCAGAGCCGTAGCCGAGGTCGCCGCAATAGGCGACCAGGTGGACCTGCGGCATCGCCATGGCGACGCAGCAGCAGATGCCGGCTAACGCCAGCAGGCCCTGGGTGACGGAAGGGGGCAGGCCGATGGTCTGCATCGTGCTGCCGCTGCCCGCTACTTCGCGTGCGGCCATGCGGACGACGGGTCGCCGCAGCAAAACCAGAGACAGCGGCAGCATCGTCGCCAGGCAGAACAGGCCGATGCCGATATGGGTCTGCCGCCAGCCATACGCGGCGATGGCGTGCTGGACGATCGGTGGCCAGACCACGCCGGCCAGAGAGCTGCCGGCCATCGCCAGGGAAATGGCAAGGCCGCGGTGCTTGTCGAACCACAGCGAGACGTCGGCGACCAAAGGCGCGAAGCTGGCCGCGCCGCCGAGGCCGATCGTGAGACCTGAGATCAGCGCGAACACGAACAGACTTGGTGCGAAGGCGGTGAGGACGTAGCCGAGACTCATCAGGACCGTGCCGCCGGCCAGCGGCGGCAGGATGCCGAAGCGATCTGTCAGGCGGCCGATAACGATGCCGCCGATCATGAAGCCGATGATGGCGAGCGTGTAGGGCAGCGTTGCCTCGGCGCGGGGCGCGTTGAAATCGGCCTGCACCGCCGGCAATGCTACGACCAGCGACCACATGCCGACGCAGCCCAGCGTGCTGAGTGCCATGGAGACAGTGAGGCGAATCCAGGAATAGGAGTTTTCGATCGACGTTTCGGGTGGCACTGCGACAGGTTTCCTCGGGCTGGGCTAGGATCGGCCCTTGGGTATCGCTCGCCTTCAGCGGCGACAAAGCAGGATTTCTCTTTTGTCGAGCGAGCGAAACTCATGCATCCTCCCGGCATTCCCGCATCGCCCGGAGCCGGCCATGACGTATCTGCTGCCGCCACTCAATGCCCTGCGCGCCTTCGAGGCCGCCGCCCGCCATCTCAGCTTCAAGCAAGCCGCTCAAGAGCTGCACGTCACGGCCGGTGCCGTCAGCCAGCAAGTCCGCCTGCTGGAGGAGCGGCTGGGCGTGCAGCTGTTCGAGCGACGGACACGGCAGATCATTCTGACCTCTGCCGGCGAAACCTATCTGGCGCGGGTCCGTGACGCCTTTCGTTGCCTTGCCGAGGCCACCGCCGAGCTCAAGCCCGAGGGCGTCACGAGCCTGCTACATATCGGGCTCCACGCCAGTTTTGCCGTCGATGCGTTGCGGGCGCGCCTGGCGCAGTTCCGCCGGGCCCAGCCCCAGCTCGCCATTCGCATCAGTCAGCCGGCAGGGCTGCACGAGCTGCTCGAAGGCAAGGTCGACGTCGTGATCGCGGACAGGGTGCAACGCTGTCCCGGCTACAAATGCGAGCCCCTGGAGAGCGGCTTCCTGATCGGGCCGCTGGGCACTGCCGATTGTCCGGAGATCGAAAGCCTGCGGTCCTGCCTGCTTGGCGATGTCGAGCGCGCGCGGCCGGCCACGCCGAGGGCGCCGCTGGCCGCCAGTGCGGCAGGTCCGGGACGCAGACCATCCAAGCCGTTCTTTTCCGCCTGAACGGGCCTGTTCTCAGGTTTTGCCATGACGGCTTCGCGCGCCGGCCGTAACCGGCGGTTAACCATGGATATTTACGGTGTCGAAAGCCTCTGAACTGTGACTGTCAGTTGATTTCGAGTCGAGCCCATGGCGTTCGGTAGCCGCGCAACTCCGCGAAGCATCGCCCCGACGGAGCCTGCGGCTTCGTGGGAAGCGCCGCGGGCTGCGCGGACCAAACCTGACGGCGCCGCGCCGGCGCTGATCAAGGGATCGCTGACCGTCACCGGAGTGCTGTCTTTCCTGCGCGAGAACGGCCGGCGCATTCTGACGCTGGCGCTGGCGCTGTTCGCCCTCGGCGTCGTCGTTCTGATGATTCTGCCGGTCCGGTACGCCGCGACCGCCCTGGTCGTGCTCGATCCCCGGGAGCTGCGCGTGACCTCGGATCAGGAGGTGCTGCCGGGCATCGGCCAGGACGCCGCGGCGCTTCAGAGCCAGATCGAGATCGCCAAATCGGACGGCTTTCTCCGCCCCCTGATCGAGCAGCTCAAGATCGCCGATGACGATGATATCGCGGGCGGCTATACCGACATGACGCGCCTGCTCGAGAAATTCCGCAACCGCCTCGAGATCACGCGGCGCGGGCTCACCTACGTCATTGCGATTTCCTTCACCTCGAACCGCCCCGAGCGGGCCGCTTACTACGCCAACGCCATTGCTGAGGCGTTCGTTGCCAGCCAGGGCCGCGTCCGCACCGAGGCCACGGACGAGGCGGCCGACTGGCTCAAGAACCGGCTGAACACGTTGAACGAGCGGCTGCGCGCATCGGAAGACGCCGTCGCTGCCTTCAGGCTCGAGCACAAGATCCTCAATGCCGGCAAGGATTCGACCACGCAGCAATTGCGGGTGACCGATCTCAATCAGCAGGTCTCCGCCGCTCGTCTTCGCACCGAGGAAGCCAAGGCGCGCTACGAGCAGGTGCAGCGCGATCTCAAGGCCAATGTCGAAGGTCCCGTGAAGCAGGACCTGTTGAGCATGCTGCGTGCGCAGCGCTCGACCCTGAACGACCAGATTGCGCAAAAGAAGGCGGTGTACGGCGACCGCCATCCCGACCTCGCGATCTCCTACAGCCAGCTGGCCGATATCAACCGGCAGATCGAGATCGAGCGGAAAAAGAACATCGACACGGCGAAGTCCGAATATGAGGCCCAGCTGGAGCAGCAGAACGCGCTGGAGAAGCAGCTCAAGGCGGTCGAGACGCAGATGCTGGTCGACGGCCAGGCGCTGGTGAAGCTGCAGGAGCTGCAACGGGACGCCGATGCCAACAGGAACATCTACGAGCAGTTCCTGTCGCGGTTCAAGACGACCAATGAGCAGCGTCAGCTGCAGAACTCCCAGACCAAGATCGCTTCGCCCGCCATTCCGCCGCTGCGCTCGACCCGTCCGCCGCTCGCTTTGCTGCTGGCGGCGCTGGCGATCGGCTCGCTGCTGACATCGACCGCCGCCACTGCGGCGATGACAAGCATGTCGGGCGGGCCTGCGCCTGCCGAGGCTGCCGTGCGCGCGGCGGCGCAGGATACGCAAGGCGGGCAAGTCCAGCAGCAGCTCCAGCCGCAAGTCCAGCAGCCCGCCGCTGCCGCGCCCCGGCCCGAGGCGATGCCGCGCCTTCCTGTCTGGGCCCGCATCCCCGATCTTTCGTCCGGAGCCGGGACCAACACCAACACCGTCTGGCAAAGACCGATCGCTGCCTCAGTGGAGCTCGATCTCGGCGCCTATCTGCGGCCGCTGCTCGAGCGGATCGATCGCGTGCCGGTGCGCGGTTGCAAGGTCGCCCTCGTGCTGTCGGTCGGCAAGAGCGCCGGCGGCAACACCGTTGCGCGTTCGCTCAATCGCGCCGCGGTGAACAGCGGTATGATGAGCGTCTTGATCCGGCTGCAGGGCGAATTCGCAGGTCACCAGCCGCCGGTGACCGAATGGAACGACGGCTCGACCACGGCAGGACTTCAATCGATCGACGAGCTCCTCAGTGCCGGCCGAAAGGCCGATGCGAGGCCCGAGGACGATATTCGTTCGGAGTTCGATCTGATCATCGTCCATGCCGGCAATCTCGCCTTGCAGCCCGACGCCATCGCGCTGGCGGCGCATGCGGACCTGATCGTCCTGGTGACGCGCGCCGGCGAGCTCGGTTCGGCGGCGATGCGCCGGGTGACCGCCGCGCTGTCGAGGTATGAGACCGTGCCGACGGGTTTGGTCGTCAATCACGCGCCTGCGGGCTCGACGGCGCCGCACCCCGAGGGCGGCGCATTGGGCCTTGCGGTTTGACGGTGAAAGCGGCGCGCCGTCGTCTGCTGACTGCTGCGATGCTGCTGTCGATCTCGTTCGGAGCGCCGGCCTTCGCCGACACTTGCGTGCCCGTGCCGCAGACGGTGGCGCCGGCGAGGCTCGCCGCACTGTCGCGCGGCTTCAATGCCGACGGCTGGATCAACGGCGAGGTGCCAAGCCGCGAGTTGCTGCAGCAACTGCGCAGCGCTGGAATGACTCACGTCCGGCTGCCGGTGCCGGCCGAGCGCGTGATGCCCCGGTTCGCTGAGAAGGCCGAACGCGACGAGACGCTGCGCGCGCTCGAGAAGGCGCTGAAGCAGCTCACCGCGCTCGGCTATGCCACGTCCGTCGATCTTCATCCCGGCGAGCGCTTCAATCGCCTGCACAAGGAAGATCAGGACGCGGCGCTGCGTGAAATGCAGGACGCCTGGGGCAGCCTCGCGGGAGTCATTCGCTCCTATCCGGCCGATCGCGTCTTCGCCGAGCTGCTCAACGAGCCCGATATCGACGCTGACACATGGCAAAGGCAGGTCGATACGCTCGCCGGCTTCGTCCGCAAATTGCTTCCCGCCACCACTCTCATTGTCGGCCCCGTCAACTGGCAGCGCGCGGACTCGCTGCCGCGGTTTCGTCCGCTGGACGATCCCGACATCGTCTATGCCATCCACTTCTATGATCCCATGGTGTTCACCCATCAGGGTCACTGGGATGCGCAGGATCCGCTGCACGACATCATGGATCTGCCTTATCCGATCAACGCCGGCGATCCCAAAGTGCAGGCGCTGCGCCAGGATCTGCAGGCGAGGGGCGCGACCAAGGCGCTCGGCATGCTCGACACTGCAATTGCCGCCGCCAAGGACAAGCCAGGCGCCGATCGCTGGCTCGCGCCCGCGCTCGCATGGCAGCAGCAGTTCAAGCGGCCGATCATAGTCAACGAATTCGGCGTGCTGAAAGCCGGCGCGCCGAGACAAAGCCGGTTGCGCTGGCTGGCGGACGTCACCGCTTATGCCAGGGAGCATTGCTGGGGCTGGACGCATTGGGAGCTGGCGCAAGGCTTTGGCCTCGTCGACCGCACCACCGGCAGGCCCGATCCCGACGTGATGCGGGCGCTGCTTGGCGGCGCGACTCGTCCCGCCCGGCGCTGACATCGCACGGGTTCGCTATCGTTAAGGAATCCTTACACATCGCCCCGCTATCGTGCTCGACGCGCGCTGCCAAAGGACGATTGATGGGTGCCGGGGACTTGACCCAGGTTCAGACCGTGCCGGCCGAGCCATCGCCGCCGGCCTGGCGCGAGCTGGTTCCGACCCTCTGCATCGCCGTGGCCGCGATCGGCTTTGCTCCGGTCCTGCATTTGGCCTATCCGGCCCTGGCCATCGTGGTCGAGGTCCTCATCGGCATCGCCATCGTGCTGGCGGTCCCGACCTATGCGCCGGCCATCGCGATCTTCGTCCTGTTCTTCCAGAACCTGTTCGTCTCGATCCTGTCGCCGCTGGTCCCGCTGCCGTCCGATCTCGACTTCATCAAGGGCTACAATTTCCTCGTCTGCTCCGTGATGTGGCTGGCGACGTTCGGCCTTTACGTGCTGGGCCAGAGGAATCAATCGGCCGAGGTGAACCAGATCATGCGCTGGGGTGTCGTCACCCTCGCCGTGGTGTCGCTGTATTTCGCGATCGGCTTCATCCAGGACGGACAGCCGGCGGCGGTCTATCTGCGCAATATCGTGCTGCCGCTGTTCCTGTTCCAGCTCTCGCTTCTGACGGCCGCGACCTATGAGGTGCGCATCACGCCGTTCCTGGTGATGCTCGCGGTCATCCTTCTGCTGTGCGGCTATGTCGAGCTCGTCTTCCGCGATCTCTGGCTGGCCATCACCAACAGCTATACGTTCTGGGGGTTCGACGAGCTCAAGGCGACCCATTCGGGTGTCTGGGAAGCCCAGATGCGGGCCACCGGCAACGTGCCCGTCGACCTCAAGGACCGCTTCAGCTTCGATTTTCTGAACACGCCCTTGCTCGAAGGGTTCGGCCTGTCGAAGATGCTGCGCATCAATGGTCCGAACATGCATCCGATCAGCTTCGCTTACGGCGTCGGGTTTCTCGCCCTGTTCCTGTTCTCGGTGGGACGACCGCTGCTGGCCCTCGCAGCATTGCCGCTGCTGATCTTTTGCAGCGTGAAGGGCGCGCTCATCGTGGTGATCTTCGTGGTCGCGGCCTGGATCGCGACCCGTCTGATCGGCGCCGTCGTGACGTTGTTGCTCGGCTTCCTCGGCATGGCCGCCTTCGCGGTTCTGGCGATCCGCCTCGGGCTGCAGATCGGCGACTATCACGTCATCGGACTGATGGGTGGTCTGGACGGCTTCGTGCAGAGACCTTTCGGCCGGGGCCTCGGCATTGGTGGCAATTTGTCGGAGAGCTATTTCTCCATCGACTGGAGTGCCGCACAGGCGGCCGGGACGATCGACGGCGCCGTCGAGAGCGCGATCGGCGTGCTCTTGTACCAGATGGGCGTTGGCGCCTTCGTGCTGCTGGCCTTCTATTTCGCGATGGCGCTTAGGGCATGGCGCCTCTACGCCTCATCGGGCTATCTGACGCAGGGTCTCGCCGGCTTCGGCGTCATGGTCGTGCTGCTCAACGGATTGTTCCAGGAAGAGGCCCTGTTCGCGCCACTCGCGCTCGGGCTCATGCTCTCGCTCACGGGCCTCGTCATCGGCAGCCATGTGAGAATGCAGGCCGTCGCCCGCGAGGACGCGGCAGTCGAGTCTCTCCCGCGCTACCAGCCGGTGACGTAGCCCGGCGGCACGCCGACCGTCCCTTCGCAAACGGCACCAGCCACGCGCTTAGCCCGCTCGCGCCGCGGCCTTCAGGGGCCGGCATCATCGAACTGTCACCGCCTTGTCATTCGCGCTCTACTGAGCGCTGCTCCTTTCGCCGCGCATCGTGGAGGCTGATATATGCATCTGATCAAGACTATTTCGTCCGACCGCCGGTCGATCCTGAAGGGCCTCGCCGCCGCAGCCATGGCGCCGATGGCTGCGCCGGCGATGGCGGCCGAGGGCCTGCCGGCGCAGCCGACCGGTTCGGCCGCCGCAATCGCCGCCGACAAGGCCTATTGGGCGGCGGTGAAGGGGCTCTACGCCGTGACGCCCGATGTCGTCAATTTCGAGAACGGCTATTGGGGCATCATGGCCGAGCCCGTGCGGCGCGAATTCATCCGCCAGTCCGACATGATCAACTTTCAGAACACCTATTACGCGCGGCAGCGCGCGGGTGCGGATTTCGAGGCAGTGCGCGCCAAGGTGGCGGAGGCGGTCGGCGCGGCGACCGAGGAGATCGCGCTCACCCGCGGTGCGACCGAAGCGCTGCAGCTCCTCATCGGCGGCTACAACCGGCTGAAGCCCGGCGATGCCGTGCTCTATGCCGATCTCGACTATGATTCGATGCAGTATGCGATGAACGCGCTGAAGGGGCGCCGCGGCGTCGACGTGGTCAAGTTCGACGTGCCGGAGCCCGCCACCCGCCAGGCGGTGCTCGACGCCTATGCCCGCGCCATCGAGGCGAACCCGAAGACGCGACTTCTGCTCCTGACCCATGTCAGCCACCGCACCGGCTTCGTCATGCCGATCGCCGAGATCGCCCGCATGGCGAAGGCCAAGGGCATCGACACCATCGTCGACGCCGCGCATTCCTGGGGGCAGATCGACTTCCGGGTCGGTGAACTCGAGGCCGATTTCGTCGGCTTCAATCTGCACAAATGGATCGGCGCGCCGCTCGGCGTGGGCTTCCTCTACATCAGGAAGGACCGCCTCGCCGCCATCGACCGCGACATGGGTGACGAGGATTTTGCGGAGGCCGATATCCGCTCGCGGGTTCACACCGGCACAGTCAATTTCGCCACGGTGCTGACGGTGCCGACGGCCGTGGCGTTGCATCAGCAGATCGGCGCCGCGGCAAAGCAGGCCCGCTTGCGCCATTTGCGCGACTATTGGGTGAGCCGCGCCCGCGGATTCAAGGACATCGAGATCCTGACGCCGGACGAAGTCGGCTCATACGGCGCGATCACGTCGTTCCGTCTCACCGGCAAGACCAGCAAGGCCGACAACGAGGCCATCGTGGTGAAGCTGCGGGACAGCCACAAGGTCATGACGGTGCGCCGGGCCGGCGTCGCCAGGGGCCAATGCATCCGCGTGACGCCGTCGCTCTTTACCGATGAGGCCGATCTCGACCGTCTCGTCGAGGCGCTAGCGGTGATCACGGGGACGAAAACGGGGTGAGGCGGAGGCGGCTGGCAAACCAGATTCGAGAGCAGTCTCGTGCGGTCATCCTTCGAGACGCCCGCTTAGGCGGGCTCTCGGGAGAACGCGGAGCGCCTCAGATCACGCCTTGCCACATGAGCTGTTGCTCTGATGCAAGCTGGCGACATCGGCACGGCCTTGGCTTTCCGCGACCTGGATCAACGTGATTGCACCGGGCGTGATGATTCCCATCTGTGGCTGGGCGGAGAGGTAGGTGGTGCTGCCGGCGCGCAGATCGAGGCTCACTTTCTCGCTTCCCTGTCCGAACAGATTGCTGCTCAGCGGAAGATTATTGACCGCAACCTCGTGGCGGCCCGGAGGCAGGTCGCAGGCCAAGAAACCTGCAGCCTGACTGCCTCCAACGGAGCGTCCATCGACCGAATAGCTTGGCTGGATCGCGAAACCCAGGGCGGATGAGCGATAGACCACCAGCCGCGCAGTATTTGCCTTGACGTTATCCGTCAGAGCCGTGCTCCCCATCGGCCCTGACGCACACCCCGCAAGCAGGAAAGCCGCAACGAAAATCCCCGGACGCAAGCCCATTCCAACCCCCTGATTCAGTCCAACAGTCCCCGGGGGATCATTGGCGGGGGTGGTGGACGAAGTCAATCGCGACTTCTGGTCGTGCCGCGCCAGCTCATGTCACCGCCACCCCAGCGCCGGTGCGACGTGCTTCAGGATCGCCTCGATCGCATGCGCGCAGTAATCGACCCCTAACTGGTTCGGGATCGTCAACAGCAGCGTGTCCGCCTCCGCGATCGCCTCGTCCTGGCGTAGCTGCTCGATCAGCGCATCGGGCTCGGCGGCATAACTCCGGCCGAAGATCGCCCGGGTCTGCGGGTCGATGAAGCCGATCTGGTCCTCGCCTTCGCCGCCCCTGCCGAAATAGGCGCGGTCGCGATCGTCAATCAGCGCAAAGATGCTGCGGCTGACGGACACGCGGGGCTCACGGGTGTGGCCGGCCTCTTTCCACGCCGCACGATAGGCGCGGATCTGCGCGGCCTGCTGCACATGGAAGGCTTCGCCGGTCTCGTCGTTCTTCAGCGTCGAGCTCTGCAGATTCATGCCGAGCTTTGCCGCCCACACCGCGGTGGCGTTCGAGCCGGCGCCCCACCAGATCCGCTCGCGCAGGCCTTGCGCATGCGGCTCCAGGCGCAGCAGCCCCGGCGGGTTGGGAAACATCGGCTGCGGATTGGGCTCGGCAAAGCCTTCACCGCGAAGCAGGTCGAGAAACACCTCGGCGTGGCGCCGGCCCATGTCCGCATCGCTCTGGCCGTCGGCCGGGCGATAACCAAAGTAGCGCCAGCCGTCGATCACCTGCTCGGGCGAGCCGCGGCTGATGCCGAGCTGCAGCCGGCCGCCGGCGATGAGATCGGCGCTTCCGGCGTCCTCCACCATGTAGAGGGGGTTCTCGTAGCGCATGTCGATCACGGCCGTGCCGATCTCGATTGTGCTGGTTCTGGCGCCGACCGCCGCGAGCAGCGGAAACGGCGAGGCGAGCTGGCGCGCGAAATGATGCACGCGGAAATAGGCGCCGTCGGCCCCTAACTGCTCGGCCGCGACCGCAAGCTCGATCGATTGCAACAGCGTGTCTGCGGCCGAGCGGGTCTGCGATTGCGGTGAGGGGGTCCAGTGTCCGAAGGAGAGGAAGCCGATCTTTTTCATGAGGGCTAGGTATGCATGACCGGAAGAATTTGCGAGACGTTGGCCGAGGGAAAAGTGGCGGCAAGGCGTGTGCCCGTAAGTGCCTCCAGGAGGAAGCAGGCCCGGGTTCGCACCACGACGTCAGGTCGTTCGACTTTGATCCGTCGTGCCCGGAAAGCGGCCTCAGATTTCGCAACCGGTCAAATTCAATGCCTTGAGCAGGCCGCCGAACGCCTTGAGTCGACAGGGCTCGGTCTCGCTGGCGGCCTTTGCACGCTGCGCATTGGCAGTTCGCTTGGCAACAATTGCCTTTGGTTTCGGCCTGGGACGTTCAGCGGTCGCGATCTTCTTCGTATCGCGCCGATGACGGACGATTGGTTCCGGTGCGGTCGAACCGACTTGGATGTCTCGCGGAGCAACGCGGTTCTCGACCGGAGCGTCCTGTGTCGGCATCGCGCTGCTCACAGCGGCAACCTCGAGGCGATCGGCCTTGGGCAACGCGTCATGTGACGCAGAGACGCTAGCGCTCTGCTCGGCAAGCGGCGGGGCGATCGCGACGGCGCGACGCGGTGGAGCGCTCAGCTCCATTGCCGACAGCACGCCTGCGCTCAACAGGATGAGGAGGCCCAACAACGCCATTTTCAGCATAAAGCGCCTCTAACCTAAGTTAGTGCCGCTGAAAATTCTCCGCGCCAATAAGGCAACTTGTCGGCGATTGCCGACCTACGGCGAATCATTTGCCGACAGGGTTAACGCCGGTGCTGCTTCTGCGGCCGCTGAGAACAGACCGTACAGCTGGGCACCGCCTGACCGATTGGGCGACCGCTGCTTTTGACCCAATGCAGACAAGCTCCCCTTCGACGGCAGCGAAGCCTCGCCAAGTCCCTCTCGTCGCGGAGCTTAGTTGACCGCAGGGCACGAGGTCAGATCGATCGTTGGCTGGTAAACCCTTCTACCAGAGTCTCCGGCGAGATTTTGATCCGCCGTGTTGCATCGGCGGTCAGCCAGTTCATCGCAGAGGGTCCAACCCATAGCGATCGGTCTGGGCTGCTTGGATTGCCGGATCTGTTTGGTCCAGCCGGGGCTTCCGGAATCCCAGGATTGCGGCAACGGACGACGGAGTTGACGCAGGTTTTCTTGATCCAACGACGCGGGATGAATTCGGCTGGTAGCTTTGGCAGGTCCTCCGGGGACCAGATGACGCAGTGGTAACCGACAGAAGCGATATTTCGAGTTGTGGAAGGCGCGGCCGACTTCCACCGCGGACCATCGACGAGAAGAACCACGGGGTCGCGTAACACCTCCGACATCAGCACAGCCTCGTCGTCCGGACCCATCACAATCGAACGTCGCTTCTCACACAGCCCCCTAGTTCCACCATAGCCCGCCCTGCAAGGACGTAGTGTTGCTACTTCCTTTTTGCGCGCAAGAGTCCGGGGCCTGTGCCTTTTCGTCAGCGTTCGACGCTTGGCTCGACGCCAGCTCTCAGGGGCGCGGCGGGCTAGATTTGCTCATACCAAGTTTCTTCGCAGTTCGGCGGGCATGGGTCGGCGTCCAGCTCAAAATTTCCAGGAACCATTTCCGATCCGAACCATCCAATGGGTGCGCGGCAATCACCGACAGGGCCTCCGGACGGCAACGCGCACGGCGGCAGTTGCACGGGATATGCTGGCTGCAATGCCTCAGGAAACCGATGTAAGGAGGTGCCCATGGCAAGGCTTCGTTCGACTTCCATCAGCAGACGAAGTGTGGTCGCAGGACTGGCGCTGACAGCCGCCCCCGTGGCTTTGGCTGGAGCCAATCAAGCGCGTGCGCAGGCCCAGCAAACCACTCCGGATCAAAGCCTGTATGAACGACTTGGCGGCGTCTTCGCCATTGCAGCGGTCGTGGATCACTTCAGCGACGCTGTCGTAAAGAACGCCGTTGTCGGTCAGAAGTCAAAAAATCCGCAGTTGAGGGAATGGCACACCAAAAATCTGAAACGCTTGCCTGGTCTCAAGTTCATGCGAACACTTTGGGTCTGTGACGTTTCGGGTGGGCCGTTCCAGTTCAAAGCCACCAGGCCGGGGACGACGCCCCTTGGCCTTGAGGAGGCGCACCGGACATTGCGGATCTCCCCGGCGGAATTCGATGAGGTCGCAGCTGAACTCGGACGGACACTTGACTTCGCCAAGGTCCCGAAGCGCGAGAAGACCGAAGTACTAGCTGCGTTCGCCAGCCACAAAGATGAGGTGACCGCCGGTTACGTATCGAGAGCCAAGCGCGGTTGAAGCATCCCGTGATGCCGAACGACGAATTGCGACCTCACGCATAGGCGACCCAGCCGCGGAAGGCGAAGCCGGTATAGAACAGGGTTGGGTCGGAGAAGCCGGCCTCGCGCAAGATCACCTCATCCTGCGCGGGGGCGAGAATCTCCAGATGGTTGGTGACGGCATTCCGCGCGGCTGCCGCCTGCTCGGGCTCGACGCCGGATGCGGCCAGGAACGCCGAGTACCGCGACAGCCACAGCGGGCGCTCCTGCTCGCCATTGGGCGCGCTCAAATGCGCGACCACGAACGGCGCGCGCGGCTTGAGGCGGCGGCGGACCTCCGAGGCAATGCGGCACCGCTCGGCGACATCGACGAAGTGCAGGGTCAAGAGGCAGGTGGCACCGTCGAACGGTCCCTCCGGGGCATCGTCGATATAGCCTTGATGCAGGCGTGCACGGGATGCGAGCGATCCCAGGGTTTGCCCGGCCAGCGCCAGCATCGCCGCGGACGGATCGACGCCGTCGAAGCGCCAGCCGGGATGTGCTTGCGCAAACGCTTTGAGCTCCAGGCCGCCACCCGCGCCGAGGACGAGCACCTGCCCATCGCTTGGGACCCTTTCGGCGAGCAGAATCGCCGTCATGGATTGCATGGCGTCATAGCCCGGCACGAAGCGCCGCGGCCCCTCGGTGTATCTCGCCACGAATTGCGGATCGGAAAATGCGGCTTGCATGTCGGTCATGATGTTGTCCCCGTGAATGGAGCCGTTCACGCGCGATGCGCGCTGATGTCGTGGATCTTTCGAGACCCGAGCCGCTTGCGCAGGTCCTCGCCCAGCATCGCCAGCGTCACCTCGCCGAGCCGCGCCAGCAGCAGCGCCTCCGCATCGTCAAAGGCCTGATCGAGGGCGGCATTGACGGCCTGCTCGACCAGACAGCCGGGCGCCTCGGTCCGGTTGCCCATCGCCAGAAGCGGGGGATTGCCGAGCGCTGCATAGACGTCGCGCAGCGTCACATTCGACAGGTCGCAGGCGATCGTCCAGCCGCCGCCGTGCCCCTTCTCGGAGCGCACGTAACCGATTTCCCTGAGGCCCGCCATGATGCGGCGGATCACCACCGGGTTGGTGTCCATGGCCTTGGCCAGCGTCTCGGACGTGAACGGCCCAGGCTGCTGCGCCATGTGCAGCAGCACGTGCAGAACGCCGGAGAGGCGGGAATCTCGCTTCATGTAACTTTATATGTTACATGATGGCGGCGACGTCAAGCGGGCCCGACGCAGGTCTTTCCGATCCCATAATTCGACCGCGAGCGAAGGACCCGCCGTCAGGCTTGTGCACAATCGCGTCGCGGGGCGCAGGCTGTCGACAAAGATGCAGAACGGCACGTTTTATGGTTGGCGAGTCGTCGCGGCGAGTTTTGGTCTCGCTGTTCTCGGCCTTGGTTTCGGCTTCTATGGTCCGCCGATCTTCCTGAACGCGGTTTGTGAAGCCAGGGGTTGGCCGCTGGCGTTGGTCTCGATGGCCGTCACCGTGCACTTCCTGATTGGATCGATCGTGACCGCCAATCTGCCGGCGCTTTATCGGCGCTTCGGCATTGCGGCCGTGACGAAGGCCGGCGCTCTCTCGCTGGCCGCCGGCATCTTGGGATGGGCGAGCGCGACGACGCATTGGCAGCTGTTCGGCGCGACGTTGCTGAGCGGCGCGGGCTGGGTGACGATGGGCGTCGCCGCCGTCAACGCCATCGTGTCGCCCTGGTTCGTCCGCCGCCGCCCTGCGGCGCTCGCCGTCGCGTATAACGGCGCGAACGTCGGAGGGATCATCTTTCCGCCGCTCTGGGCCGCGGCTATTGCAATGTACGGCTTCGCCATCGCAGCGGCCGTCCTCGGCGTTATCATGGTTATCCTGGTGTGGATGCTCGCAAGCACCGTGCTGTCACGCACGCCTGCGCAGATCGGATCGCTGCCGGACGGAGCGGCGCCAGCCGCGGCGACCGGGCCTGCCGACGCTGCGCGGCGGCTGCCGGGATCGCTGATCTGGCGAGACCGAAAATTCCTGACGCTCGCGGCCGGCATGAGCCTCGGGCTGTTTGCGCAGATCGGCCTGACCGCGCACCTGTTCTCGCTGCTGCTGCCCGCGCTCGGCACGCAATGGGCCGGACTGGTGGTCGGGTTGATCGGCGCTATGGCGATCATGGGTCGAACGCTGCTGGGCTGGCTCATGCCGGAGCGCACCGACCGGCGGCTGATTGCCTGCGCCAGCTACACGGTTCAAATCATGGGCTCGATGATCTTCATCGCCGCGGCTGGAACGAACGTTCCGCTGTTGATTCTTGGCGTCGTCCTG
Source organism: Bradyrhizobium sp. CIR48 (assembly GCF_014198315.1). Taxonomy (NCBI): domain Bacteria; kingdom Pseudomonadati; phylum Pseudomonadota; class Alphaproteobacteria; order Hyphomicrobiales; family Nitrobacteraceae; genus Bradyrhizobium; species Bradyrhizobium sp. CIR48. The sequence goes on along the minus strand of NZ_JACIHG010000008.1, from coordinate 326,789 downwards.
TTCGGTGTCGGATTCGGCAACGGCACGTTCCTGCCGCCGTTGATCGCCCAGGTCGAATTTGCACCAGAGGACGTACCGCGTGTCGTCGCGCTGATCGTTGCGATGTCGCAAGGCGCCTATTCATTCGCGCCGGCGGTCTTTGGCTTGATCCGCGAATGGTTTTCGGCCGCCGCCTCTGGTGCCGCGCCAGGCTTCTATGTTGCCACGGCGTTGGTGCAGGGATTGGCGATCTACGCATTCTGGGCGGGGCGCCGCGCTGAAGCCGTCAGGGCCGACACGCAACACCGGGCGCGCCGATGATGTCATCCTGCTCCTGTTTTGCCCGACGGATCAATGATCGTCTCGTAAAATCAGGAACTCTCGCCGCGAATTCCGAGGATCATGCTCTCTTGCCGCGTCCTATGCTGTTGATTTTGCTATCCCCGGCTACTGTGCATGGGGTTGTTTTCGCACATTTCTGTCCTGCGATCAGGAAGGCCGGGATAGACCATGCTGATTTGTCACGGTGACGCCGTCGCGCGCGGGGACAACAATCGGCCAGGGCGACCGTAAGGACTTTTCGTCCTCACCTCGCGCGGCGCCCGTTTTTCATCAGTCCATTTTTCGGAGGCGCATCATGCAGGTTTATAATGTGGTCAGGTTCAAGGTGAAACCGGGTGAGGAAGCTGCCTTCCTCGACGCGCATCGGAACGGCAAGGCCAAATGGCCGGGGCTGGAGCACGGCGTCATCATCAAGACCGGCGAGCAGACCTTTTGCCTCATCGGCACATGGGCCAGTCAGGACGCGTTGGTCGCGGCACGATCGGCGATGATCAAGACGCTCGACAGTTTCAGGTCCGTGCTCGAGGACCAGGGCAACGGACGCGGCGTGACGGACGCGGTGTCGGGGCCGGTTGTGCTCGATCTCTAGGAACGCTGCCGCGCGCGTTCACTTCATCACCCGCAGCCCCTTGGTCGTGAAGCGCTGCATCTTGCCGCCCGGCCGCACCGGGCGGCGCGTGCCGGCGGCTTTGCCGGTGCCGGGGGGCTGGTGCGCGGGCACAAGCTGGTGGGGCTGCGAGCCGATCAGATCGCGGCGGCCCATCTCGATCAAGGCCTCGCGCAGCACCGGCCAATTGTCGGGATCGTGGTAGCGCAGGAACGCCTTGTGCAGGCGGCGCTGGCGCAGGCCCTTGATCGCCTCGACCTTGTCGCTGCCGCCGTGGCGGACGCCGCGCAGCGGATTGACGCCGGTGTGGTACATCGCGGTCGCGGTCGCCATCGGCGAGGGCAGGAAGGTCTGCACCTGATCGGCGCGATAGCGGTTCTTCTTGAGCCACAGCGCGAGGTTCATCATGTCCTCGTCGGTCGTACCCGGATGCGCCGCGATGAAATAGGGGATCAGGTAATATTTCTTGCCGGCCCGTTCGGCCGCTTCGTCGAACATCCGCTTGAACTTGTTGTAGGCGCCGATGCCCGGCTTCATCATCTTGTCGAGCGGCCCGCGCTCGGTATGTTCGGGGGCAATCTTCAAGTATCCGCCGACGTGATGGGTGACGAGCTCCTTGATGTATTCCGGGCTCTCCACTGCAAGATCGTAGCGCACGCCGGAAGCGACCATCACCTTCTTGATGCCGCGGGTCTCGCGCACCTTGCGATAGAGGCGGATCAGGTCGTCATGCGAGGTGTTGAGGTTCGGGCAGATCTCGGGGAAGACGCAGGACGGCCGCCGGCACGCCGCCTCGACCTTCGGGTCCTTGCACGCCATCCGGTACATGTTGGCGGTGGGGCCGCCGATGTCGGAGATCACGCCGGTGAAGCCCGGGGTCTTGTCGCGGATCTTCTCGATCTCGCGCAGGATCGATCCTTCCGAGCGGTTCTGGATGATGCGGCCCTCGTGCTCGGTGATCGAGCAGAAGGTGCAGCCGCCAAAGCAGCCGCGCATGATCGTCACCGAGAACTTGATCATGTCCCAGGCGGGGATTTTTGCTTCGCCGTAGGACGGATGCGGCGCGCGCGCGTAGGGGAGGTCGTAGACCGCGTCCATCTCTTCGCTGGTCAGCGGGATTGGCGGCGGGTTGAGCCAGAGATCGCGATCGCCGTGACGCTGCACCAGCGGCCGCGCATTGCCGGGATTGCTCTCCCGGTGCAGCACGCGCGATGCGCGGGCATAAGCTTCCTTGTCCTGCTCGACCTGCTCCAGCGCCGGCAGGCGGATGACGGTCGCTCCCTTCTGGCGCGTCGCGCCCTCGTCGGCGGAATCGAGATCGTCGGCGTGCAGCTCGGTGTAGTCCTCGGGGACCTTGCGGAACAGCGCGACACCCCTGATGTCGTCGAGCGCGCGCGGCGCTTCGCCGGCGGCGAGCCGCTGCGCCACCTCGACGACGGCGCGCTCGGCATTGCCGTAGAGCAGCAGGTCGGCCTTGGCGTCGGCCAGCACCGAGCGGCGCACCTTGTCCGACCAGTAATCGTAATGCGCGATCCGGCGCAGCGAGGCCTCGATGCCGCCGAGCACGATCGGCACGTCCTTGAACGCCTCGCGGCAGCGTTGGGCGTAGACGACGGTGCAGCGGTCCGGCCGCTTGCCGCCTTCGCCGCCGGCCGTATAGGCATCGTCGCTGCGCAGGCGCCGGTCCGCTGTGTAGCGGTTCACCATGGAATCCATGTTGCCGCCGGTGACGCCGAAGAACACTTTTGGCTTGCCGAGGGCCTTGAACGGCTCGGCCGAATGCCAGTCCGGCTGCGAGATGATGCCGACCCGAAAGCCCTGCGCCTCCAGCAGCCGGCCGATGATCGCCATGCCGAAGCTCGGATGGTCGACATAGGCGTCCCCGGTCACCAGCACGATGTCGCAGGCGTCCCAGCCGAGCGCGTCCATCTCGGCGCGGCTCATCGGGAGGAACGGTGCCGGCTTGCGCGGCTGCGCCCGGGCCATCAGCGGCTTTGCGGCGGTGATCATCTGGGTGTCCATGGCGCCAAGGGATAAGTCCCCACGCCTCCGAATTCAACCGACGGGCGCGTGAAAGTTGAGGTTCCCGGGCCGCAGCCGGGGCGTCGTCAGGGTTCTCACCGCGGCCGACATCGGATATCCGGTTGCCCCATGGGCAAGGAAACCTCTGACGGCGGTCATGACGCAGTGGCCGGCGTATCGCCGTCCGCGAATGCCTGGCTCGGCGTGATTGCGCTGGTGGGCTTCATCCTGGTGGCGACCGCGCAGGCCTCCAATCAAATTCTGGCGCGCGGACTCGCGGGCTCCGTCCCGCCCTTCGCGCTCGCCTTCTTCCGCTGGAGCATCGTCGCAATCGGGCTCGCGCCAATCGCGCTCAAGGAGATCCAGGGCCGCCGCGTGCCGCTCGGCCGAAACGTCTGGCCGATCCTCGCCGCCGGCTTCATGGGCATGTTCCTGTGCGGCGGTCCGGTCTATGCCGCGGGCGTCTCGACGACGGCGATCCACATCGCGCTGATCATGGCGCTGTCGCCGATCACGGTGCTGCTGATTTCCGCCTTGCGCGGCATGGAGAATGTCGGTCCGCTGCAATGGCTCGGCACGGCGCTGGCGCTCGCAGGCGCGCTGCTCATCATCTCCGGCGGCCATCCGCAGACACTGATCGAACTTCAGACTGCGGCCGGCGACGGCCTCGTCGTGATCGCGATGCTCGGCTGGTCCGGCTACACGCTGCTGCAATCGCGCGCCGCGCCGAAGGCGTCGCTGCTGGCACGCATCAGCCTGTTCTCGGGCGCCGGCGCCCTGTTCTCGCTGCCGCTCGCGGCCATGGAGATGTGGGCGATGCCGGGGCAGGTCTTCAGCACCAAGGCGCTGTCGGCCTATGTCTTCGCCGGGATCGTTCCCGGTCTGCTCGCCTATGCCGGCTTTGCCTGGCTCGGCGGCAAGTTCGGCTCGGTGCGGACCTCGCTCGTGCTCTATCTCGGGCCGATCGCCAGCGCGCTGCTGTCTTTCGCTATCCTCGGCGAACCGCCGCAGCTGATCCATCTTTTCGGTGGTTTGCTGATTTTGAGCGGCGTCTGGGCCAGTTTGCGCCGCTAGTTCCATCCGCATGGGTCCGGGTTCACCCGCAGGAACCATCGGCCTTCGCGGACATTCTGATGAGGGGTTGCCGCGAGCCCGGCTCGCGCGCACTCGCGATGTTCGCCTCTGGCGATGGGGGAGCTGTGAGTACAGTCATAGAGAACCTGCTGTTGCGAAAGCAGAAGCTCGTGGAGCAGCTCGAAGAGGCGCCATCGGTCGAGGACCGCGACAGGATCGAGCACCAGCTCGAGCAGATCAATACCGCGCTGGATTTTCTGGACAGGCCGGGACCGAGGGAAGGGCGCTAGAGGCGCTCATTCCACCTTCAGCGCCTCCACCTTCAAGGCCTTGGCATAGACCACGCCCGAATTGGTAATATGCGTGGTCGTCAATTCTTCGAAGGCGGTGAACTCGCCGCGCGCGAACAAATCGAGCAGCCTGCGATGCTCGTCGAACGAGGTGCGGGTCCGCACGTCGATCGGCGAGGTCAGATTGGTGCGGAGCGCGGCGACGCGGCCGGAGACCAGCTGATAGGATTCGGCGAGATAGCGGTTGCCGCAATGGGTGAACAGCGCCTCGTGAAACGCGGCATCGGCGCGGCCATAGGCGATGTTGTCCTTTGCCGTAACCGCCGGCTCCATCGCCGCGATGGCCTCGCTCATTGTGGCGATTGCACCGTCACGATCGTGACGATAGGCGAGCTCGGCAGCCTTGGGTTCGAGCGCGATGCGGAAGGTGCAGAGCGCGTTGATGTCGTCCGCGCTCGGCGTAAAGACAAAGCTGCCAACCTGCGGGCGGATCACCACAAGGCCTTGCGCCTGCAACTGGCCCATCGCCTCGCGCACCGGCGTGCGGCTGACGCCGAAGGAATTGGCCACCATCTCCTCGGAGATCGCAGCGCCGAGCGCGAACTCGCCGTCAATGATCGCCTGCCGCAGCCGCTGCATCACGCGCTGCGACAGCGATTTCGGCGTATCGAGCTTGAGTGATCGCATCTGCGTTTCTCAGACCACCTTGCCGGGATTGAGCAGATGGTCGGGGTCGAGCGCCGCTTTCAGCGTCCGCATCAGCGCGATCTCGGCGTCGCTCCTGGCGTGGCCCAGCCATTTCTTCTTCAGCGTGCCGATGCCGTGCTCGGCCGAGATGCTGCCGCCGAGCTCGCGGACCAGACCATAGATGATCGTGTCCATCTCTTCCTTCGGCTGCTGCTCGACGGAGAGGCCGGTGACCCAGGAGACCAGATGCAGATTGCCGTCGCCGATATGGCCGTAATAGACGCTCTCGCAGCCCGCGATGCCGGAAGCAAGCGCCGCCTTGCAGCGCGTGACGAACTCGTCCATCCGCGCAACCGCAAGGCCGATGTCGTAGGAGATATGCGGGCCCAGCACCTGGCCGAACTCGGCGCAGATGTCGCGCACCCGCCAGAAGGCCTGCGTCTGCGCCAGCGATTGCGCCACCGCGGCATCGGCCAGCAGCCCGCGTTCCATCAGCTCTTCGAGCCAGGCCTGGAAGCGCGGCGCGTCCAGGCTCTCGTCGGTGCCTTGCGCCTCGACCAGCACATAGAGGCCGTGACCTGCGGCGACCGGCGGCTTCACGCCGGCGCGAGTCGTGATCACGTCCCAATAGTCCGGCCACATCACCTCGAACGCCGACAGCAGCGGCCCGAGCCCGCTGCGCGCCGCATCGAGCAGCGCGATCACCGCGGCGTAATCCTGCAGCGCGCAGAGCGCCGCCATGGTCGAGCGCGGCTTCGGGAACAGTCTTAGCACCACGCGGGTGATGATGCCGAGCGTGCCTTCCGAGCCGATGAACAGATGCTTCAGATCGTAGCCGGCATTGTTCTTCATCAGCTTGTTGAGGCTAGTGATGATGGTGCCGTCGGGCAGCACGACTTCGAGACCGAGCACCAGCTCGCGCGTCATGCCGTAGCGGATCACGCGGTTGCCGCCGGCATTGGTCGAGAGATTGCCGCCGATGGCGCAGGAGCCGCGCGAGCCGAGATCGAGCGGAAAGAAGAAGCCGGCTTCGTCCGCGGCCTTCTGGATCGTCTCCAGCGGCGTGCCTGCTTTCACCGTCATCGTCGCGGAAGCGCGGTCGATCTCCTCGATGCCGCTCATGCGCTCGAGCGAGATCGCGACCCAGCCGGCTTCGGGCGAAGCGCCGCGGCACAGCCCGGTCAGTCCGCCCTGCGGCACGAACGGCAGCTGCGCCTGCCGGCAGGTCGCAATCGCATCGGCCACGCCCTGCGCATCGATGGGACGGATCACCGCAAGCGGCGTCTGCGGCAGGCTCGCGCTCCAGTCGTTGCAATTGCGCGCCGGCACGTCGGTGCCGATCAGTACGGCGGCTGCGCCGAGCTTGTCGCGCAGGGCGCCGAGCAATTGATCGGGACGCTTCACCGGGGTCACCATGTTCATGCGAGACCTTCCTGAATCTGGCTGCGCCCATGCGCGCCGTGACGGTGGAAAGGATTTGCCTCTTTCTTGTATGTAAGGTACAAGACGGAAAGTAAAGCAAAAACAAGGCTCGGAAGCCCCTTAAAGACCATTGGGAGATCAGGGGCTTGGTCCGAAATCGCAGCTTAGAGGGCGGTGTGATGACAGAGGCAATTCGCGGGTTCTGGGTGGCATCGGCGACGCCGCTGGCGGCCGACGGCAACGTGGACTCCGCCAAGCTCGCCGCGCACGCCAAGCAGCTGTTCGGCAAGGGGGTCGACGGCGTCGTGCTGTTCGGCACCACCGGCGAAGGCACCTCGTTTAATGTCACCGAGCGCGTTGCGGCCATCGAAGCCGTGCTCAAGGCCGGTGTCGCGCCGGAACGCATCGGCATCGGCGGCGGCTTCCCCGCCATCACCGACGGCATCGCGCTGACGCGCGCCGCGCTCGGCCTCGGCCTGCGCCACGTGCTGGTGCTGCCGCCTTACTTCGATCGCAGCGTCACGGCCGAAGGCATCGAGGATGCCTTTGCCGCGATCATCGACGGCGTCGCCGACGATCGGCTCCGCGCCTATCTCTATCACATCCCGCAGACGTCGGGCGTTGCGATCCCAACCGCCGTCGCCGCGAACTTGCGCAAGCGTTACGGCAAGGTGATTGCCGGCCTGAAGGACTCCAGCGGCGACTTCAAGCAGTTCCAGGCGTTCCGTGCCGCGGCTCCCGAGCTCGCCATCACCGTCGGCAATGAAGCCGATATCACCCGAGCGATCGCCGCCGGCGGTGCCGGCACCATCTGCGGCATGGCCAATGTCGTGCCCGAGCTGGTCAAAGGCATGGTCGAGGGCAAGGATGTCGAAGCGCGCATGCAGGCTGCGATCGACGTCGTGCTGAAGACGCCCTCGTTCACTGCGACGCTGAAAGCAATCCTGGCGGCACAGACCGGCGATGCGGCCTGGCAGCGCGTGCGCGCGCCGCTCCGCGCCTCGTCCGACGGCTCCGCGTTCAAGCGGAAGCTCGACGAGTTGACGGCTCCTGCCATCGCCTGAGACCGCACAGAATCGTGATACGCCGCGAATTCGCGTGTTGCGTGTTGCGACCGGCACGACGGCAATTGGAGATTGCCGTTCGATGTCGCTCCTTCTTAGAACGATTCAACACTAGAGCGATTCAACTCTGCCTGCGGTTCTCTTCAGGCACCGCGGCTGTTAGACGCGCCAGCTTCAATGCTGCGTCTGACCTGGAAGTGAATCGAACGTGCGTGCCCATCTGGATGGCCAGCGTGTCTGCGGCCATCGAACTCATGCCGGCAAGAGCCGTGCAGGTCTTCTCATCGGAGCGGCCGTGCTGCTCGCCGAATGCCCCTCCAACACGACGACCGCGCAGGCGCAATCGGCCCTGCCGCCGGTGACGGTGGAGGCGCCGGCGCAGCGGCCGAAGCCGGTGCGTGCATCGGATCAGACGTCACGCCGCACGCAGGCCGCCGCGCGCCAGCGCAACCGCAATCCTGCCCCCGCCGCGCCGACGCTCTCGGAGCGGGCCGCAGCGGACGCGGCCGCGCAGCAGGCCGCCAAGCTCGGCTATCGCGCGATGCCGAGCGCGACCACGTTGCGCAGCGGCGCCTCGCCGCTCAATACGTCGCAAGCCGTCAACGTCGTGCCCGAGCAGGTGCTCAAGGACCAGCTCCCGCGCAACATCGACGATGCGCTCATCAACGTCTCCGGCGTCACCCAGACCAACACGCTTGCCGGCAGCCAGGACGCGGTGATCCGGCGCGGCTTCGGCGATAATCGCGACGGCTCGATCATGCGCAACGGCATGCCGCTGGTGCAGGGCCGCAGCCTCAATGCCGCCGTCGAAAGTGTCGAGGTGCTGAAGGGACCAGCCTCGCTGCTCTACGGCATCATGGACCCCGGCGGCATCGTCAATACCATCAGCAAGCGCCCCGAACTCTACCAGCACGGCTCGGTCACGCTGCTCGGCTCGGCCTTCAACGCCTCCAAGACCGGCGCCGACGGCCTGCTCGACGTCACCGGCCCGATCGGCGACCAAGGTCTCGCCTATCGATTTATCGGCTACGGTGTCAGCGAGGACTATTGGCGCAATTTCGGTCGCCACCGCGAGATGTTGATCGCGCCGTCACTGGCCTGGTACGGCCAGGACACCACGGTCCAGCTCAACTACGAGCATCGCGAGTTCATCTACCCGTTCGATCGCGGCACGGCGTTCAACCCGGTGACCAAGGCGCCGCTCGCGGTGCCCGCCACGCGCCGGTTAGATGAGCCCTTCAACAACACGTGGGGTACGTCCGACCTGATGCAGGCCTCGGTCGAGCATCGCTTCAACCAGGACTGGAAGCTCTACGCTGGCTACAGCTACAACACCGAGACCTTCAGCGCCAACCAGCTCCGTATCACCGGTATTGACTTCACGACCGGCAGGGAGACGCGCAGCAACGATGGCACGGGAAGCTCGCTCAGCAACGTCAGCTACGGAACGTCGTATATTTCCGGCAGCTTCTGGCTCGGCGACATGCGCAATGACGTCGTGTTCGGCGGCGATGGTCAGTATCGCACCATCTACCGCGACACCCTGATCCGGCAGACGACGCCCGCCTTCAATGTCTACAATCCTGTCTATGGGCTGATCGGGCCCGGGACGACGGCGTCGAACAGCGATAGCGCCCAGACCGACAAGCTCGGCCAGTGGTCTCTGTTTGTCCAGGACACGCTGCATCTGACCGAGCGCTTCGCGCTGGTCGGCGGCGCGCGCTACATGGACTATGAGCAGATCGCCGGCCGCGGGAAGCCGTTCAACACCAATACCAATGTGTCACAGGACAAGGTACTTCCGCTCGGCGGCGCCATCTTCAAGCTGACCGACCAGATCTCGCTCTATGCGAGCTACACCCAGTCCTTGAAGCCGAACTCGACCATTGCGCCGATCGGCGTGGTGATCGATTCCAACATCGCTCCGGAAGAGGGCGTGTCATACGAGGCCGGCGTCAAATTCGATCTGAACAAGCGCATCTCCGGTACGCTGGCGCTCTACGATCTCGACAAGAAGAACGTGCAGACGACGAAGACGAACAGCGCGGGCAACGTGGAGCTCCACACCGTCGGCCGGGCTCACTCGCGCGGCGTCGAGCTGGACGTCACCGGCAGGCTCACCGATAGCTGGGCCCTGATCGGCAGTTATGGCTATACTGATGCCCGCGTGACGGCGTCCGAGGATGCGACCCTGCTCGGCAGGAAGCTGCAGAACGTCGCGCTGAACACCGCATCGCTCTATCTGGTGTATGACTTCGGCACCGCATTGCCCGGTCAGCTCCGCCTCGGCGGCGGTGCGCGCTATGTCGGCGACCGTCCCGGCGATTCCACCAACACCTTCTTCTTGCCGTCCTATGTGGTCGCCGACATTTTTGCGACCTATGAGACGAGATACCAGGACACGCCGGTGATCTATCAGTTCAACGTCAAGAACCTGTTCGACACCGTCTACTATCCCTCAGCCGTCAACAATCTCAACGTCGCGATCGGCGATGCGCGGCGCATCTCGCTGTCGGCCACGGTGAAGTTCTAGCCATGGCCGCGCGGCTCGGACACACCATCAAGGCGGTCCTGTTCCAGGTCCATTCCATCGCGGGTCTGGTCCTTGCTCTGCTGGTGTCCCTGATCGCGCTGACCGGCGCGATCATGAGTTTCGAGGACGAGATCGTCGATCATCTCAACGCCGGCATCATGCAGGTCGCGCCGCGTCAGGCGCCGGTGCTGATGCCTGATGAGCTGGTTGCGCGGCTGAAGGCTTCGCAGGATCTCGGCAAGGTCGCCGCCGTCACACTGTCGAGCGATCCGTCTGCGGCGGTTCATGTCCGCTTTGCGCGTGACGGCCGGGGCGACCGGCCGACTTCGCTCTATGTCGATCCCTATGACGCTAGCGTGCTCGGCTCGCCGCGCGGCGAAGCGTTTTTCGCGACCGTGCGCCGGCTGCATCGCTGGCTGCTCATTCCCGGCGATGGCAAGGGCTGGGGACGTCCGATCACCGGCACGGTCGCGCTCGGCCTGATCGTCATGCTGGTCTCGGGCCTCGTGCTGCGCTGGCCGCGCCGTGCAGGCAGCGTGAAGATGTGGCTGAAGCCGAATCTTGGGCTCGGTGGCCGCGCCCTGCACCGGTCGTTGCACACCGTGATCGGCACCTGGGTCCTTCCGGTCTATCTGACGATGACGCTCACCGGTCTGTATTTCTCCTTCGAATGGTACAAGGACGGCGTGACCTGGCTGCTCGCGCGTCCGCACGTCACAGCAGCGAAAATGCCCGCAAAGCTGCCGCGTGCGGCCAACTCCGAACCGGCGGCGCCAATTGGATTCGATCAGGCCTGGATGACGTTCCAGCGTGAGGAGGGCGATCGGTTCTCCAGGGCTTTGCTGACGCTGCCGGCGCAGGGTACGACGTTGCGGATCCGGTCGTGGGGGAAAGCCTCGTTGCTGGAGACCACGCGGGACGAATTCCGCATCGACGCCGTGACCGGGCAGCTGGTCTCTGCGGAGCGCTTTGCTGACAAGACGTTCGGCGAAAAGATCATCGCGGCCATCTACGACATCCATCGCGGCGAGATCCTGGGCTGGCCGGGCAAGCTCGCGTTCATGATTGCGGCGATGTCGATGCCGTTGTTCGCGATCACCGGCATCCTGCTCTACCTGTCGCGCCGCAAGCTGCGCCGTCCGGCACAGCAGCCGCTCGGGCGGCTCGTTCCTGGCGAGTGAGCGGACGAGGCTAGCCAACGCGCTTCTAATCGGTCAAAAGCTTCTGGCCCTCTTCTCAAGGTCCGTGCCATGAAGCTTCCGACCGTCACCCCCGCCGATATCCGCCGCACACTGCTGCTGCGCGAAGAAATCGCGCTGCTCGATCTCCGATACGAGGCAGGTTTTGCGACCGGACATCCGCTGTTCGCAGCCAACATGGCCGTGGACCGGATCGAGGTCGAAGCCGAGGTGCGGCTGCCGCGCAAGGACGTGGCGATCGTGCTTTACGATGACGGCGAGGGGCTGGTCGAGGCCGGCGCCGAACGTCTCGCCGCGCTCGGCTACACCCGTATCAGCGCGCTCGATGGCGGCCTGAAGGCCTGGCGCGACGCGGGCTATCAAGTCTTCGAGGACGTCAACTCCTATTCGAAGGCGTTCGGCGAATTGGTCGAAGCGCGGCGGCACACGCCATCGTTCAGCGCCGACGAGGTGGCAAAGCTCATCGCGGACAAGGCCAACATCGCCATCCTCGACGTCCGCCGTTTCGACGAATATGCCACCATGAACATTCCGGGCTCGATCAGCGTGCCCGGCGCGGAGCTGGTGCTGCGGGCAGGGCAGGCCGCGCCCGATCCTGAGACCACCATCATCGTCAATTGCGCGGGCCGCACCCGCTCGATCATCGGCACGCAGTCGCTGATCAATGCCGGCATGCCCAACAAGGTGCGGGCGCTGCGCAACGGCACCATCGGCTGGACGCTGGCGCGGCACACGCTCAATCACGGTGCGGACAGGCGCGGCGCGATCGGCTCGTTCGAGAGCGGCCCGGCCAATGCGCGCGACGTCGCCTATCGCGCCGGTGTTCGCCATATCGGCGCAAGCGAGATGGCCGCGCTCGTCGCGCAGACCGATCGCACGCTCTATCGCTTCGACGTTCGCGATGCCGATGAGTATGCGGCAGGTCACCTCGCGGGCTTCCGCCATTATCCCGGCGGCCAGCTGGTCCAGGAGACCGACATGGCCGCGCCCGTGCGTGGCGCTCGCATTGTGCTGAGCGACGACAGGGGTGTCCGTGCCGACATGACGGCGTCGTGGCTGGCGCAGATGGGCTGGGAGGTCTATGTGCTGGAAGGGGGATATGACGCCGCGCTCGAAATCGGCCCGCCGCGCGTGCTGCCCAAGCCCGATCCGGCCCACCGCTACCGCCGACCCTATGAAGGCACCGACGTCGCGCAAGCCGCGATGCAGGCCTATCTCGATTGGGAATATGGGCTGGTCGAGCAACTCCGCCGTGACGGCTCGCACGGGTTTTATGTGATTTGACCTTGAACGGGTGGATTATCCGTCACCCTGAGGTGGCCGCTTCTTAGCGGCCCTCGAAGGGCGACGGCCCAACCTCTCCGCGCGGCTGCATCGGGGCCGTGCATCCTTCGAGGCTCGCCCAGCGGTGCATTCGCACCGCAGGGCTCACGCCTCAGGATGACGGAGTGGCTGATGCGAGCATGATGGGCCACCCGCCATTTTCTCCCCGTATCCGACCCCTATTGTGCCGCGCACCGTCCGCGGTCTATGAGCTGCGACAAAAGCTCATCATCTATGGAGATACCATGCCAGCCCCAGGCCAAAGCCCTGAGCGGAGTGCCAAGGCGCTGCTGCTCGAAGGCGTCAATGACAGCGCTGTCGACCTTTTCAAGAGCGCGGGCTTCACCAATGTCGAGCGGCTGACCAAGGCGCTGGACGGCGAGGATCTGCGGCGCGCGCTCAAAGGCGTGTCGCTGCTTGGCATCCGCTCGCGCACCCAGATCACCGATGATGTGCTCGGAGCCGCCGATCAGCTTCTCGCCGTCGGCTGCTTCAGCGTCGGCACCAACCAGGTCGATCTCATGGCGGCGCGCAAGCGCGGCATTCCCGTCTTCAACGCGCCGTTCTCCAACACGCGCAGCGTCGCCGAGCTCGTGATCGGCGAGATCGTGATGCTGCTGCGGCGGATTTTTCCGCGCTCGGTGTCGGCCCATGACGGCGGCTGGGACAAGTCCGCGACCGGCAGCCGCGAGGTGCGCGGCCGCACGCTCGGCATCGTCGGCTACGGCAATATCGGCTCGCAGCTGTCGACGCTCGCCGAAGCCATCGGCATGCGCGTGATCTATTTCGATCGCACCGACAAGCTCCGCCACGGCAACACCGAGCCGGTCGAGAGGCTCGAAGAGCTGCTGGCGCAGAGCGACGTCGTCAGCCTGCACGTGCCGGAGACGCCGGAGACCGCGGGCATGATCGGCGAGAAGGAGCTGCGGGCGATGAAGCCTGGCTCGTTCCTGATCAACAACAGCCGCGGCACCGTGGTCGATCTCGACGCGCTCGCGCGCTCTTTGCGCGACGGCCATCTTGCCGGCGCGGCCGTCGACGTGTTTCCGGTCGAGCCGTCGTCGAATTCCGATCGCTTCAAGAGCCCCATTCAGGGCCTCGAGAACGTCATCCTCACCCCGCATATCGGCGGCTCGACCGAGGAGGCGCAGGAGCGCATCGGCGGCGAGGTCGCGCGCAAGCTGGTCGACTATTTCATCACGGGCTCGACCATGGGCGCGGTGAATTTCCCGGAAGTGCAGCTGCATTTGCGCCCCTCCGGCGCGCGCTTCAGCCATGTCCATCGCAACGTCCCCGGCATGCTACGGCGGCTCAACGAGGTCTTCCTCCAGCGCGACATCAACATCGCCGCGCAATATCTGGAGACGGCGGGCGACCTCGGCTACGTCGTGCTCGACGCCGATCTCGGCGGGCAGGATTCCGCGGCGTTGCTCCAGCAGATCCGCGCCCTCGACGGCACGGTCGGCGCGCGGCTGGTGTTCGAGCACTAAAGCATGATCCGGAGAAGCGCGCAGCGGTTTTCCGAAAAGATCATGCTTAAACAACGACCTAAAGCGCGATGACAATTCATCCTCATCGCATCGCGCTCTAGACGGCGCGGGGCCCACGTTCCGGTTGCATTTCTTCGGCAAGGCTCTCTACACTACGCCATCGACTTCGACGCGCACGTGACAAATCGCGTCGGATTTGAGCTTCAGTTGCGAGAGTGCCGCGATGGAACCGGACACCGTACTGATTGATCTCGCGCTTCAAGGCGGCGGTTCGCACGGCGCCTTCACCTGGGGCGTGCTCGATCGCCTGCTGGAAGAGAAGCGGCTTACGATCGCCGCGATCTCCGGGACGTCCGCGGGCGCGATGAACGCAGCGGTGCTGGCGGATGGGTGGACCGCCGGTGGCGCCGAGGGTGCGCGTGACGCGCTCGAACGATACTGGCGCCGCGTTTCGAAGGCGGCGGCCTTCAGCCCGCTCCAGCGCTCGCCGCTCGACCGGCTGATGGGGCGCTGGACGCTCGATACCTCGCCGGCCTACATCCTGACCGACCTGATGTCGCGGGTGCTCTCTCCCTACGACCTCAATCCGACCGGCTACAATCCGCTGCATGCGGTGCTGGCTGAGAGCATCGATTTCGAGCGCCTCGCGCGCTCGCCGATCAAGCTGTTCATTACTGCGACGCGGGTGCGCACCGGGCGAGGACGCATCTTCCGCAACGCGGAGATCACGGCTGACGTGTTGCTCGCGTCGGCCTGCCTGCCAACCATGTTCCGCGCGATCGAGATCGATGGCGAACCGTATTGGGATGGCGGCTATGCCGGCAACCCGACCATCACACCGCTCATTCGCGAAAGCGACGCGCACGACACCATCCTGGTGCAGATCAATCCGACTGAAAAGCCGGAAGAGCCGCGGACGGCTGCGGAGATACTCAATCGGCTGAACGAGATTTCGTTCAACTCGCCGCTGATGAAGGAGTTGCGTATGATCGCGTTGCTGCGTCAGGCGGCCGACCCGGGAAGCGGCGAGGGCGCGCGCTGGGCGAAGATGCGGACCCACCGCGTCAAGAGCGACATGCTGGCGAAGTTCGGCGCCTCGTCCAAGCTCAACGCCGAATGGGAGTTCGTCTCGATGCTGCACGGCGAAGGACGTCGGGCGGCCGAAACGTTCCTCGACGAGCACGGCCCGGATATCGGTCGGCGCTCGACCGCCGATCTCGACATCCTGCTGTCGGAGTGCTGAGAAGTGGGGCTTCTCGGCATTCTCGTCGGGCTTGGCCTTCTCGTCCTATTCGCCTTTCGCGGCTGGAGCGTCCTCCTGCTGGCGCCGTTCGCCGCGCTCGTCGCGGCGCTGTTCGGCGGCGAGCCGCTGCTTGCGAACCTGACGCAGATCTTCATGGTGAATGCTGCTGCATTCCTGGCGCAGTTCTTCCCGATCTTTCTGCTTGGCGCCGTATTCGGGAAACTGATGGACGACAGCGGGGCGGTCACCTCGGTTGCCGCCTTCATGGCGAGACGTCTCGGCCAGCGCCGCGTGATCCTGGCGGTCGTGCTCGCCGGTGCGATGGTCACCTATGGCGGCGTCAGCCTGTTCGTTGCGTTCTTCGTGATCGTCCCCATGGCCCGCTCGCTGTTTCGTGCCGCCGCGATTCCGCGGCGATTGATTCCGGCCGCGATCGTGCTGGGCACATCCACCTTCACGATGTCGGCCTTGCCGGGCACGCCATCGATCCAGAACGCGATCCCGATGCCGTTCTTCGGCACGACGCCTTTTGCCGCGCCCGGACTCGGCATCATCGCCTCCCTGATCATGGTTGGCGCGGGATTGTGGTGGTTGCGCCGCGCCGAGGCCGCGGCTCGACGAGCGGGGGAAGGCTATGGCGAGGACATGGAGGGTGCGGCCGAACGTGCCGTCGACGACGAACTGGTCCGCGAATACGCGACCACCGCACGGGAATTCGATCCGGCCGAGATCCGGCATGGACGGCGCGGTGAAATGTCTGCTCCGGTGGTGAGTGCCATCCTGCCGTTGGCCGTCGTCGTGGCTGTCAATCTCGTGATGTCGCTGCTGGTGTTGCCGCGGCTCGATGTCTCGTATCTGAGCGAGCAGCGCTTCGGCGGTACATCGTTGGCGGCGGTCGCTGGTGTGTGGTCGGTCAGCACCGCGCTGGGTGCTGCCATCGTCACGACCATCTTCCTCAATTGGGCCCGGCTTCCCTCTCTGCGGCAGACCATGGACGCCGGTGCCAATGCATCGGTTCTGCCGGCGCTCAGCGTCGCCAGCCTCGTCGGATTCGGCGCGGTCATCGCGGCGCTACCGGCTTTCGAAACGGTGCGCGACTGGGTGCTTGCGATCGAAGGTGGCCCGTTGGTCTCGCTCGCGGTTGCGACCAATATTCTGGCCGCGCTGACCGGCTCGGCATCCGGCGGCTTGACGATCGCGCTCGACGCGCTTGGCCAGACCTATGTCGAGATCGCCGCGCGCAACGGCATCGACCTTGCGCTGATGCATCGCGTCGCGGTGATCGGTTCGGGGACGCTGGACATCCTGCCCCACAACGGTGCGGTGGTCAGCCTGCTCGCGATCTGCGGCCTGACCCATCGCGACAGCTATCTCGACATTGTGATGGTGGGCATCGTGACGTCGCTATTGGCGCTGGTGGCCGTGATCGCCTTGGGGAGCGCGCTCGGATCATTCTGATGGGCGGCTTGGCGTGAGTGATTGACGGGAGGACGAAGGTTGCATTGAATGCGGCCAGCCGTCGACGCAACAAATCGAGAAAGCCGGGTGGAAACGATGACGCGAAAGAGAGCGAAGCTGTGTGCGCTGCTTGTAAGCTCGATGGCGGCACTGGATGCGGGCACGGCATCGGCGGCAACGCTGGCGGAAGACGCCGATGTGGTCTGCAAGGGTCTCGTCGGCGGGGCCGATGCCGTGAAGATCGACTCCGCAACCTTGCAGGCGCCCTCGCCGATCGCCGTTGCCGAACGCGGACCGACGCCGTCAGGGCGCGTCACGCCGGCCAATCCGGCCTTCTGCAAGGTGCTCGGTCATATCGACCCTGTCGATCCCAAGGCGCCGCCGATCAGATTCCAGGTCAACCTTCCCGTCGAATGGAACGGCCGCTCGCTGCAATATGGCGGCGGTGGTTTCAACGGTGTGCTGATCACCGGCCTTGCGCTGCCGCCGGCCTATCCCTTCGACAAGCCGTCGCCGCTGGCGCGCGGCTTCGTCACCTATGGCACCGACTCGGGTCACGAGACCAAGCAAGGTGAGCCGCCGCAGGTCTTCGCGCTCAACGACGAAGCCTTCGAGAATTTTGCTCACCGCGCCTACAAGAAAGTGCGCGATGTGGCCGTTGGGCTGATGGAGCGCGCCTACGGCAAGAGACCTGAGAAGATGTACTTCATGGGTTCGTCCGAGGGCGGCCGTGAAGGCCTGACCATGGCGCAGCGCTACCCGGATGACTTCGATGGGATCTTCGCACGCGTGCCCGTGATCAACTGGGTCGGCCTGCAGCATGCCGGCACGCGTTCGGGTCTCGTCACCATGGGCGCGGGCTGGATCAATCCGGCGCAGGTTAAGCTCGTCGGCGATGCCGTGCGGGCGGCTTGCGACAAGGCCGATGGCTCCGACGATGCGCTGGTGCAGGATCCCGTCGCCTGCAAGGCGGCCTTCAAGGTCGAGACGCTGCGCTGTGAGGCCGGAAAGAGCGGCGATCAGTGCCTGACCGATGCGCAGATCAAGGCGATCGATACCCTGCACGGGACCTACAAATTCCCGTTCGCGCTCGCCAACGGTCTCGACGATTATCCCGGCTGGGGCGTGTCGGGCGAGGATACGCCGGCGATCGGCCCGACCGGCGGCTGGGTGGCGTGGTGGCTCGGCACCGCGCCGCCGACGCAGCCGCCTGCACCCAACAACGGCATCGCCTGGATCTACGGCGCCGGCGGCATTCAATATGTCTTCGCGCGCGATCCCAAGCTCGATGTCACCACCTACAAGGTTGAGGAGCACAAGGCGCGGCTGCTCGAGGTTTCGAAGCTGATGGATTCGACCGATCCCGATCTCAGCCGCTTCCGCGCGCGTGGCGGCCGGCTGATCATGCTCGAGCACATGGCCGACTACGCGCAGAGCCCCTATGCCGGCATCCGTTATTTCGAGAGCGTCGAGCGCAAGCTCGGCAAGGCCGAAACGGCAGAGTTCGCGCGGCTCTACACCGCACCCGGCGTCGATCATGTCGGCTCCGGTGCGCCGGCCAATGTCGACATGCTGAGCATGCTGGTCGACTGGGTCGAGAAAGGCAAGGCGCCCGGCGATCTCGAAGTCAGCGAGCCGAAGATCGAGGCGCCCTCATTCGCGACGCTGCGCGCGCTGCCGCTGTGCCGCTGGCCGGCCTGGCCGCACTACAAAGCGGGACCGGTAACGGAGGCGGCAAGCTTCACCTGCGCGCCGTAAGGCGGCACAGGCCGGATGGATGACCGCGAAGTCACTCCGCTGCCATCGCCTGCGCCCCGCCGAGCAGACGCGCATTGAGCCGGCCGCCAGAGAACAGCATGTCGTCGAGGGCTTCGTCGATATCGGCCGAGACGATCGACTTGCCGCCGTTGCGCGCCAAGCTGGCTTGCGCCAGCCGCCGCATCAGTTCCTTGATGAAGGCGCAACTCGTCCCCTCGCTGCGGCGGGCAGCCTCGATGACGATCGCGTCGTCGAGCGGCAATCCCTTGCCATAGAGGCGCACCAGCTTGCTGCGGCCATTTTCATCCGGGAGCGGCACTTCGATGGCCTGGTCGACGCGACCGGGGCGACCGGCCAGGGCAGCTTCCAGGTCCTGTGGCCGATTGGTGGTGAGAACGAAAAGGATGTCGGCATCCGGCTTCAATCCGTCCATCTCGTTGAGCAGCCTGTTGAGCATGGTTTCTTCGCACGGCCCCATGTTGCGGCGGTCGCGCGCGATCAGGTCGACGTCCTCGATCACCACCATCGCGGGCTGCAGCAGCCGTGCCAGGCCCATATAGGCGCTGAGAAGGCCGATCTGCCCGGCCGTGATGATCAGGGTCGTATGTCCAGGCAGATGCGTTGCGAGATAGCGGATCGTATGGGTCTTGCCTGTGCCGGGCGGTCCGTAAAGCAGGATGCCTTTGCGCGTCGATTGTCCGAGCCGCCGCAGTTGCTCGCGCGTCCCAACGAAATTGAGCACGTTGCGATCGAGCAGCCGCAGAGTCCGCTCCGGCAGGATCACCTCGTCGCGTCGAACGGTCGGTAGCCGGTGCACATTGATGCCGCGGGATTGGCCGCGGTAGTCGGAAGATTCCTCGAGCGACAGGATCTTGCCGCGATAGGTGCGCGCGGCCTGCACGGCGTCTTCGAGCGCGCCGAAGCAATGCTGAACCACGGCCGCCCCCGTGCTTCCCGCGGACACCATGATTTCGATCCGGATGCCGGGCTCGCGACGGGTGTCGCGGTCGGCGCAGAGCAGGACGGCATGGCGCAAGCCGTCGTGCTCGCAGAGCCACAAGCCGTTGTCGAGGCACCGCGACGGACTGCTCTCGCCGACATCGACGTCGGAATATTGCAGCGGGGCGATCGCCACGGCGCTCCGATCGTCGCGGAGCAGGCGCGCAAACGACAGCGTTTCGTAGTGTTCCTCGGCAAGTCCGAACAAGTCGACGTGCGCTGCCAGCAGCTTGTCGAGGGCGGCTTGGACGTCCACTCGCATGTGGCCGGGAAACTGCCGGGTGGTCGTGACGAGCTTGCTGAGCGGAACGCCATGGAAGTACGCGTCCAGAACCCCGAACCCATAGGCGAGTTCGTCTTCCGTTTCGTGTTCTTGGTCTTGCTCTTCCGCTTGCTCCAGCTTCTGCGCCACGGCTCACCTTTCTGTTGCAACTAGAACGAGTTTGGAACAAATAAGGAACATGAACGCGCGAGAACGTCAAGCGCTTTGACAAAGAGACCGACAGGCGCTATTTGCTTCGCATGCGAAATAAACCGGCCGACGCGCGGCATCATCGGCTGATCTACCTGCTGAGCGTCGCGCAGCGCCGGCTGCAGCGCTGGATGGCGGCGCGGCCGGAGAACGCGGTGACGCCGGCGCAGGCAGGGCTGCTGTTCATCCTCGGCAAGCAGGATGGCGTGCTGATGGGCGAGGCGGGCGCGGCGCTCGACATGGGGCCGGCGGGCATTTCCGGCCTCGTCGACCGCACCGAGGCGGCGAAATTGATCGAGCGACGGGCCGATCGCGAGGACGGGCGCGCCTGGCGCATCTTTCTGACGCCGAAGGGGCGCACCGCCCTGGCGCAGGCGAAAGCCGGGGCGGCCGAGGTCAACGCCGCCCTGACGGATGGATTCACGGCGGCGGAGATCGACATCGTCGCGCGCTGGCTGACGAGCATTCAGGACAAGTTTCCAAGGCCTTCAGATACAAGATCTTCAGAAACAAGACATTCAGACGAATAAAAGGAGAGAGCGATGACCGAGCACGTCCGGATCGAGAACAATGGCGGAATTCTCACCCTCACGCTGGCGCGTCCCGACAAGAAGAACGCGCTGACCGATGCGATGTACGGCAAGCTTGCTGACAGCATCGAATCCGCCGAGTTCGATCCGTCGGCCCGCGTAATCCTGATCCGTGGCGAGGGCGACATGTTCACCGCCGGCAACGACGTCGGCGAATTTGCCGCGGTCGCAACCGGCAAGTCCGAAGGCAGCCGCAACGTATGGCGCTTCATCCAGTCGCTGGCACGCTGCACAAGGCCGCTGGTCGCCGCGGTGCAAGGCCGCGCCGTCGGTGTCGGCACCACGATGCTGCTGCATTGCGATCTCGTCGTGCTCGCCGACAACGCGCAATTGTCGACGCCTTTCGTCAGCCTCGCGCTGGTGCCGGAAGCCGCCTCCAGCCTGTTGATGCCGGCGCGCATCGGCCATGCCCGCGCTTATGAGATGTTCGCGCTCGGCGAGACCGTTCCCGCCAAGTCGGCGCTGGAATGGGGCCTCGCCAATCGTGTGGTGCCGCTCGACAAGCTCGATGCCGAGGCGCTCGCGCTGGCGCAACGTCTCGCCCGCCAGCCAGCCGGCGCCCTCACCGCCACCAAGCGCTTGATGCGCAGCGGCGAAGCACTGCTCGCGCAGATGCAGGCCGAAGGCGAGCAGTTCGCGCAGCGCCTGCGCACCGCCGAGGCGCGCGAGGCGTTTACGGCTTTTGCCGAGCGCCGTCCGCCGGATTTCACCAAGGTCGCGTGAGGGACGCGGCCCGCCAGGAGGCGCGGCGGGCACAACCGCAGGTACTTGATTAAAGTCTTAACCAAACCTTGGCATGTCGCGATGCAAGGTGGCCGCTCGTGAAGAGTAGGCCCCCGACCCATGGCAATGTTTAAGAAATCGGTAAGCTCGCTTCTCCTGACGCTGATGGCCCTCCTTGCTGCCGGCGCGCTGGCCTCGACGGCGTTCCAGATGGCCGGGGCTTTTGGCCGCTACAGCGAAAGTCTCGAGACCGAGCGGCTTGCCGCTGCCGATAAGGCGATCTTCCAGGGCGTGCTGTCGCTGCGGACCAATCGCGGCGATGCCCAGAGTGCGCTGCTCGGCGAGGACGATCCGCGCGCCAAGCTCGAAGCGGCGGAGAAGGCCGAGCAGGCCGGCTATGAGGCCGTCGGCGCTGCGCTCTCGACCGTCGACTTCGCCCGCCGCGACGAGCTCGCCGGCACGCTGAAGCAGCGCTGGAGCGAGACCGCGCCGCAATTCCAGCTGTTCTACGACGAGGCCAAGCGTCCGCGCGCCGAGCGCAAGCTTGAGCGAACCAACTCCTGGTACGATTCCGTCACCAAGGTCATCGACACCGCGAACCTCGCCTCCACGGCGGTGTCGAACCGCGCCTGGATGAACGATCCCTATATCGCACGCATGATCCAGGTCCGCCGCTTCGCCTGGCAGGTGCGCGACCGCTATGGCATCCATTGTTCGTCACTGCGCTCGAACGTCAACAGCAGCAAGCCGCTCGACGACGCCCAGAAGCGGTCGGTGGCGCAATGGGACGGCATCATCACCTCCGCATGGGCCGGCATGGCCGAGCTGCTGGCTGCGCCCGGTGTGTCGGCGGAGCTGGTCACGGCAGCGACGGACGCGAAGGCCAAGACCGATGGCGTCCTCAAGCAGATCAACGAGCTCACCAAAAATTTTGACGGCAGCGGCAAACCGGCGCTCCCTGCGGCAGAATGGAATACGCTCTGCCAGTCACCGTTCGCGCTCATTGTCGGCGTCGCGACCAAGGCGCTGGATCAGTCGATCGCGCGTGCCGAGGCCGTTCAGGCCAAGGCTCTCACCAACCTCATGGTACAGTCGCTCGCCTTCCTGCTCGCGCTCGCGGTGACCCTGACCGGCGTATACGTGGTGCGCAATCGCCTGATGCGCCCGGTGCGCGCCATTCTCGACGCCATCGCCCGCATCAGCGCGCGCGACTATGCGACGCCGGTGCCGCAATCCCGGCATCCCGACGAATTCGGCACCATGGCCGCGGCGCTCGAAAGCCTGCGCGAGAGCGCGGCGACAGCCGAGCGCCTGGGCCGGGAGCGCGAATCGCAGCAGGCCTTGCAGCTGGCCCGCTCCGGTACCGTCGACGAGGCCTGCCGCAGTTTTGATGACACCGTGCAGGCGGTGATCCACAGCGTTGTGGCCTCGACGCGGGAGCTCGATGACACCGCAGCCGGCGTGCGCTCGCTGGTGTCGGAATCGAGCAGCCAGACCGCGGCGGTCTCTTCCGCCGCCGAGCAGGCCACCAACAATCTGGAGACCATCGCGGCGGCGACCGAAGAACTCTCCGCATCGGTCGGCGAGATCTCCGCGCAGGTGCAGTCGAGCGCCCGCGAGGCTCGCGAAGCCGTGTCGCAGGCCGAGCAGACCAACGCGACGGTCGAGATCCTCGACCAGACTGCAAGCCGCATCGGCGAAGTCGTCAAGATGATCAACGCCATCGCCGGCCAGACCAACCTCCTGGCCTTGAACGCCACCATCGAAGCCGCGCGCGCCGGCGAAGCGGGCCGGGGCTTTGCCGTGGTCGCGGGCGAGGTCAAGAACCTCGCCGCACAGACGGCGACGGCGACGGAAGAGATCTCGCGTCAGGTCGAGGAGATCCAGGGCGCCACTGGCCAGGCCGTGACCGCGATCCGCGCCATCGGCGGCGCCATCAGCGGCATCGACGAGAAGATGACGGCGATTGCCGCCGCCGTCGAGCAGCAGCGCGCGGCCACCACCGAGATCTCGCGCAATTTCCAGCAGGCCGCGCAGGGTACGCGCGAAGTCACCGATACCATCGGCAGCGTCGCCAGGCTCAACCAGGAGACCGGCAACGCCGGCACGGTGTTGTCGGAATCCGTCATGAAGATGTCAGCCGACGCCGACCGCCTCCGCGTCGCGGTCGAGGGCTTTTTGGGCGCGGTCAAGATCGCGTAGTTTCGCCTCATTCTTCCAACCTGACGTCGTGGGTTCGGCATTGCCGCCGGTCCGCGCGGCGGCTACATCTGTGCCGCCTCGCTCCGTGAGCGCAGCGCCAGACGTAAGACAGATCAGGGATGGAGAGTTCGATGCCGGTCACCCCACACAAGGCCCAGCGCCCCTATCGCGGCGTGTTCCCGGTCGCGCCCACCATCTTCGACGAGCGCGGTGAGCTCGACCTCGAGGGACAGCGCCGCTGCATCGATTTCATGATCGATGCCGGCTCGAACGGCCTCTGCATTCTCGCCAATTTCTCCGAGCAGTTCGTGCTCACCGATGCCGAGCGCGAGACCGTGATGCATGCGGTGCTGGAGCATGTCGCGGGCCGGGTTCCCGTGATCGTCACCACCACGCATTTCAGCTCGGCGGTCTGCGCCGCACGCAGCAAGCAAGCCGAAGCCGCCGGCGCCGCCATGGTGATGGTGATGCCGCCCTATCATGGCGCGACCTTCCGGGTCCCTGAGAAGGGCATCGTCGAATTCTTCAAGGTGCTCTCGGACGCCATCTCCATTCCGATCATGATCCAGGATGCGCCGGTCGCGGGCACGCCGCTGTCGGTCGACCTGCTGGCGCGGCTGGCGCGCGACTTCGCCAACATCCGTTATTTCAAGATCGAGGTGCCGGGCGCGGCCTCAAAGCTCCGCAGCCTGATCGAGGCGGGCGGCAAGGACATCGAGGGACCCTGGGACGGCGAGGAGGCGATCACGCTGCTCGCCGATCTCGATGCCGGTGCCACCGGTGCGATGACCGGCGGCGGCTATCCCGACGGCATCCGCCAGATCATCGATCCCTATTTCGCCGGCAAGCGCGAGGAAGCGAAGGCCGCCTATGAGCGCTGGTTGCCGCTGATCAATTACGAGAACCGTCAATGCGGCCTGATCGCCTGCAAGGCGATGATGCAGGCCGGCGGCGTGATCAAGTCGGACGCGGTGCGCCATCCGCTCCAGCCGCTGCATCCGGCCACGCGCGCGGGCCTGCTGGAACTCGCCAAGGAACGCGACGCGCTGGCGCTGCGGTGGGGGAAGTAACGGGCCAAACGCGTCGCTGTCGTAGGGTGGGCAAAGGCGCGGAGCGCCGTGCCCACCATCTTTACTGACGGCGACAGGTGGTGGGTACGCTCCGCTTTGCCCACCCTACGAAGGCTGAATATTTCAGCTGTCGTCCCGGCCTTTGCCGGAACGACCCCGAAGGGGAGTTGCGCGCTCGCTTCATCTCATCCGCCCCTTTCGCCTGACGGCGTCGAATTTGCGCGATTCGAGCCGTTTCCCGCGGCCCGGCGATGAAGTAATATACGTCGCCAACCAAGCCCCGCGGAGCATCTCGAGCCATCGTGTAACACCTCTTCATAATGCCGTTATCCCGAGCCAGGTTGGCGCGAACCGACAGATCAGGGAGGCAGTGCCATGACGATGAGGCCGGACCCCACCTTTCACGCATCGCCCAGGCTTGCGATGGAAGCACCTGCGGAGAACTTTGCCTACACGTTGCTGCTCAGTCCGGATTTTTCGAAGCCGGATGCTCTCGCGGTCATCGACGTCAAGCCGGGATCGCCGACCTACAGCCAGATCGTCCACACCGTGACGATGCCCAACAAGGGCGACGAATTTCATCACTTCGGCTGGAATGCCTGCTCCTCCGCCCTGTCGCCGCTCGCCGGACATGCCTTTATCGAGCGGCGCTATCTCATCATCCCCGGAATCCGCTCGTCGCGGATCTACATCATCGATACCAAGCCCGATCCCACCAAAGCCAAGATCCACAAAGTCATCGAGCCCGAGGAAATATTCAAGAAGACCGGCTACTCGCGGCCGCACACCATCCATTGCGGGCCGGACGGCATTTACGTGAGCACGCTGGGTGGCGGCGGCAAGGACGGCACCAACGGGCCTCCCGGCGTCTTCATCATGGATTGCGAGACGTTCGAGGTCCTCGGACGATGGGAGATCGACCGTGGCCCGCAGACGCTGCATTATGACTTCTGGTGGAACCTGCCGCGCGATTACATGGTAACGAGCGAATGGGCGTTGCCGCCGCAGTTCGAGAACGGGATCGTCCCGGAGGATCTGCTGTCGAATAAATACGGCCATCGTCTCCACTTCTGGGATCTCCGCGCCCGGCGCAATGTGCAGACCATTGACCTTGGCGCCAATCATCAGATGGCGCTGGAGGTGCGGCCTGCGCACGATCCGGTTCGCGAATACGGTTTCGTGGGCGTCGTGGTCGACACCACCAATCTCGAAGCATCGATCTGGACCTGGTGGCGCGAAGGCGGGAAATTCCATGCCGAGAAGACGGCAACGATCCCGCCCGAACCCGCACCAAAGGAGAAGCTCCCGCCGCTGCTGCAGGGATTTGGCGCCGTGCCACCGCTGGTCACCGACATCGACCTGTCGATGGATGACCGGTTTCTCTACGTCTCTTGCTGGGGCACCGGTGAAATGCGCCAGTACGACGTCAGCGATCCCAGGAAGCCGAAGCTTGCGGGCTCGGTCCACATCGGCGGCATCGCACGCCGTACAGCGCATCCGAATGGCAAGGCCTTTGCGGCCGGCCCGCAAATGGTCGAGATCAGCCGCGACGGCAGGCGCGTGTACTGGACCAACTCGCTCTATTCCACCTGGGACGACCAGTTCTATCCCGATGGGGTTCCGGGCGTGGAGGTCATGGCCAATGTCGGTCGCAACGGCGGCCTCGAGCTCCACAAGGACTATTTCGTGAGTTTCCCCGACGGCTATCGCGCGCACCAGATCAGGCTGGAGGGCGGCGATTGTTCGACGGACTCCTTTTGCTACCCGTCGGTCTAGATTGGGGGCACGCGAGCCCGGCGCTTGGCTGGCTGTGGCTCGCGCTTGTTGCGAGCGGTCTCTACCACGGCGTCAATCCGGGGATGGGATGGCCGCTCGCCGTTTCGGCCGGGCTCATGGACAAGAGTCCATCCGCACTCTTCCGTGCGCTGTGGGCTCTGGCGGCCGGGCATCTCCTGGCAACATTTCTCGTGCTGCTGCCGTTCGCGTTCCTGCTGGTGCTGGTCGAGTGGCAGCGTTCGATCCAGATTGGCGCGAGCCTTCTCGTCGTCGGCTTCGGCGTTTATCGGCTGATCGCGCGGCGTCATCCACGCGCGCTGGCACGAATTCCGCCGACGCAATTGGCGCTCTGGTCATTTGCCGTCGCCATTGCTCACGGCGCCGCCTTGATGCTCGTGCCGATCTATCTCGGGCTCTGCCAGGCTTTCGAATTCGATGCCGGCCATGAGGCGGCCGGCGCGCTGATGAAGACAAGTCTTTTTAAGACAAGTCTCGGGATGGCGCTGCTGGTGTCCCTGGTGCACGTCGCCGCCATGGTCGGCGCCGGCGGATGTCTGGCGTGGCTGGTCTACCGCCATCTTGGATTGAAGTTCGTCTCGCGAAGCTGGTTCAATCTGGATGCAGTCTGGGCGGCCAGCCTCGTTCTGGTTGGCGCGGTGGCGCTCGGCTTGAATCTTGCGAGCTGGCGCTGAGGTCTATCGCGCCAGCGGCCACTCGTCGACGATGTGGAATCTTGCCGATGCATCATCCTGCCGAAACAGCGCGATGCGGTCGATCGCCAGCGTCTCGATCCCCAGCGCTGCAAACCGCGTCCGCAGCATCTCCAGGATCGGCCCGCGGCGCTCGGCATCCAGCCGCCCGGTCAGCGTCATGTGGAAGCGGAATTCTTCCATCACGTAAGGGTAGCCCCAGCGGTCGAGATAGTCGCGCTGCCGTTCGCTCAGCTTCTCGGGTTTGCGTCGCGCGCGGTCGTCCGCCGACAGCGCGGCTCGGAAGGAATCGAAATCGCGGGCGCAATCGGCGGCGAGTTGCTGGAGCGCCTCGACCGGCTCGGCTGGAATGACGGCGATGAAGCCGCTGATGGAATCGACCACCGGCAGGATCACGGGAAGCGGCCGAGGCTTGCCGGCGAATGCGGCGCAGGCGGCCATCAGCTCAGCTTCGGTCCTGCCTGATACGAGCGCCATCGGCGCCTTCAGCGTGGCGTGAAAGCCGTATTTGCGGGGATCGGCGCTGACGTCACGCCAGTCCGGCGCGACGCGCAATGCGTCGGCGGGAAAGGCCAGTTCGTTGCCGGTGTAGGCATCGTAGCCGAGCAGTTCGGCACCGAAGCGGGAGAGGGCGCTATCACTGCCGGCGGCAAAATAGATCGCGTAGCGGGGGAAACCTGTCATCGCCTCAGCATAACCAATTTAGGCCGCGACGACAGTCTCGCGCGGCGTCGCCATAGCAGTGAGCACCCGCGTAGCATCGGTGAGATGAACAAGCCTTCCGCCCGCGATCACCGCAATCAGCCGTGGCCGCAGCGGCACGGTGTCGTCGACCAGCAGAATATCGGCGCGGCGTCCTTCCGCGAGCACGCCGCGATCGGCAAGACCGGTGGCGCGCGCCGGGCCGGCGGAGACCAGATTCCAGGCGTCCGTCAGCGGCAGCACGCCGTCGGCGGCGAGGCGGAACGCTGCGAGCAGCTGCGCAGGATAATAATAGTCCGAGGCCAGCACGGAACAGAGCCCCTTGGCAATCATGTCGGAGGCCTTGGTCCAGCCAGTGTGGCTGCCGCCGCGCACGACGTTGGGCGCGCCGTAGACGATGGCGTCGCCGTGGCTTGCTGCCGCCCGCGCCGTCTCCTCGTTGATCGGAAACTCCGCGATGTCAGCGCCGAGATCGCGAAACTCCTGGCGCATCGCCGGCGTCGCATCATCGTGTGAGAGCATCCGCACCTCGGCCGCGCGCGCCGCGGCGGCCAGACGCGCAACCGAAGCCGGCACCTCGTCGGCGCGCGAGACCACGCGTTCGACCAGCCGGTCGAATTCCTCAGCTGAAAGCCCCGTGCGCTCCACCATGCGGTTGCGCTTGCGCGGCTTGGCCATGTCGGCGACGGTGCCATCCATGTGGTCGTTGAAAGCGAACAGATCGACGCGGCCCTCGGTGAGCCATTGGCTGATCTCGGCCTCGGCGTCGAGATTGTAGGTTTCGTGCCGCAGATGGAAGCGGGTGTCGGCGGCGAATTGCGGGCGCTGCCGCTCGATGGCCTCCATTAGGCCGCGCGCATTGTCGGCGCTGCGCAGGCCCGGCTCCCACGAGCAAGTCGTGGCGTGAAACACCGTGGTGATGCCGTTGCTGATCGCCTGGCGGTCGCTGTCGGCGAGCGCGACATCGATCGGGAAGTCGACGCCGGCGCGCGGCATCATCTGCCGCTCGAAAGCATCGCCATGCAGGTCAACGATGCCGGGGAGCACCAGCAGGTTGCGCGCATCGATCGCCAGCCGCGCCCGGCCCCGTGAAGCATCGATCTGGGCGATGTCCTGTCCGGACACCGCCAATGACGATTCGACGACCTCAGTGCCGATCAGGGCCCGGCCGCCTTCAAGGAAAATGTCTGTCACGCGACCGCGTTTCGTTTGCTGGTAAGGGATCTGGTCTGGGGAGTCGCCCGTGCTTCGTATGTCGCGAGAAAATCTTCAATCCCGAGCTTGCGGAAATCGGGCAGCGCTTCGCGCAATTTGTCGTGATCCCAGTCCCACCAGGCGAGCTTCGCGAGCCGTCCGGCGATCTCCTCGGAGAATCGCCGCCGCACGATGCGGGCGGGATTGCCGGCGACGATGGTGTAGGCCGGCACGTCCTTGGTGACGATGGCGCCGGCCGCGATCACCGCGCCGGTGCCGATGTTGCGGCCCGGCAGCACGATCGCGCCGTGACCGATCCAGACGTCGTGGCCGATATGGACGTGGTGCTGCCGCCGCCAGTCGAAGAACTCGGCATCGTCGCTCTCGCCGTCGAAGTAGGCGCTGGAGCGATAGGTGAAATGCGCCTGCGTCGCGCGGTGCATCGGGTGATTGCCGGGATTGATGCGCGTCATCGCCGCGATCGAGCAGAATTTTCCGACGGTGGTGTAGGTGATCTGGGAATCGTTCACGACATAAGAGTAATCGCCCATCGCGACGTCGTGCAGGATGGTGCGCGCGCCGACCTCGGTATAGGCGCCGAGCCTGGTCTCGTGCAGCTTGGCCGAGGGGTCGACGGTCGGCTGGACCGAGAGAATCTTGGCGGCCATGTTGCATCCGAAGCGCGAGGGCGGGCGTTCCTCTTCGAGCGGCTTGATGACGATGTCATGACACGGCGATGACAGGGGATGAGCTGTGTAGGATCGCCGCACCGCAACGCCCGTGTCACACAAGTGTCAAGCGCGGGCGTTAGCGGTTGGCTCCAGCTAATCTGGAGTCCCGCATGCTGGTGGTGGAAGGTCTGACGTGTCGCTTCGGCGCGAAAGCCGCGGTGGACGACGCTTCGTTTCAAATTTCCCCCGGCGGCTTCGTCGGTGTGATCGGACGGTCCGGCGCCGGCAAGTCGACGCTGCTGCGAACCATCAATCGTCTCGCGACGCCGACGCAGGGCCGCATCCTGTTTGACGGCATTGACGTCACCGCGCTGCGCGGCAAGGAGCTGCGGCAGTGGCGAGCGCGGTCGGCCATGATCTTCCAGCAGTTCAACCTGGTCGGCCGGCTCGATGTCCTCACCAACGTTCTGATGGGGCGCTTGGCGACGATGCCGGCCTGGCGCTCGCTGTCGCAAGTGTGGCCCGAGCAGGACAAGGCGCTGGCGATGTCGGCGCTCGAACAGTTCGACATCGCGTCGCTCGCCGCCCAGCGTGCCGACCAGCTTTCCGGCGGCCAGCAGCAGCGCGTCGCGATCGCGCGTGCGCTGGTGCAGCAGCCCGACATCATCCTCGCCGACGAGCCGATCGCATCGCTCGATCCGCGCAACACCAAGATCGTGATGGATGCGCTGCTGCGCATCAACAAGCATTTCGGCATCACCGTGCTCTGCAATCTGCATTCGCTGGATCTCGCCCGCAGCTATTGCGACCGCCTGATCGGCATGGCTGCGGGCCGCGTGGTGTTCGACGGCGCGCCGTCCGCGCTGACCGACCACGTCGCGCGCGAGCTCTACGATCTCGAAGCCGCCGACGTCATGGGCACCGTGCCCGTCCCGGCGCCCGAGGGCGTTCCGGCGCTCGGAACCGCCGCGGCCGCCTGAGCCGCGCCACATCTTTTGTTGCCAGTTTTGCGTCCACCGACCCCAACGGATGAAGAGGGTATCATGATCACTCGCAGATTAATTCTTGCCGGCGCCGCCGCGCTCGCGTTCACCGCCTCCGCCTCCGCCGACGATTGGAAGGCGAAATATCCCGAGCTGACCTTTGCGGTCGTCCCGGCCGAGAACGCCTCCGGCGTCACCGAGCGCTGGGCGCCTTTCGTGAACTATCTCTCCAAGGAACTGGGCGTGAAGGTCACGCTGCGCATCGCCAACGACTACGCCGCCGTCATCGAGGGCCAGCGCGCCGGCAACATCCACATCGCCAGCTACGGTTCGGCCTCGTTCGCCCGCGCCCGCCTGACCGGCGTCAAGTCCGACGCCTTCGCCAACGACATCAACGCCGACGGCTCGACCGGCTATTACTCGGTGTTCTTCGTCAAGGCGAGCAGCGCCTACAAGAAGGTCGACGATCTCAAGGGCAAGAACCTCGGCCTCGTCGATCCGAACTCGACCTCCGGCAACAACGTGCCGCGCTTCGAGCTGGACAAGATGGGCATCCCCGATGCCGACGGCTATTTCGGCAAGGTCGTCTTCACCGGCAGTCACGAGAACGCGATGCTGGCGCTGTCGCAGGGCACGGTCGACGTTGCCGCCAACCAGTGGACCAGCGACGACGATTCCACGCTGGCGCAGATGTTGACCAAGGGCATGCTGAAGAATGCCGACGGTTCGGCGATGAAGAAGGACGACTTCCGCATCATCCACAAGTCGGCGCCGATCATCAACGGCCCCTATGCCTACAATTCCGACCTGCCGGAAGACGCCAAGGCTGCCATTGCGAAAGCGTTCTTCGACGCCCCGGCCAAGGACAAGGCCGCGTTCGACCGCCTCTCCGACGGTCAGAAGAAGGGCTTTCATCCCGCCACCACCAAGGACTGGGATGGCACGATCGAGCTGATCAAGTTCGTCGATGCGCTGCGTAAGAAGAAGGCGTCCTGATCTCAGGGCGATGCAACTGGAGCCGGGTCCCTGGACCCGGCTCTTTCTTTGACGGAACTCATCTCAGGCCGATGACAACAGCGGTTTCGATCCTCCCCGAGCAGCAGCTTGCCGTGCTCAACGCCGCTTATCGCCAGGCGGTCGGGCGCAGGCGGCTCCGCCTGCTGTTGGGGATCGCGGTCTTCGCCGCCGCGCTGGCTCTCGCGGGAATCGGCGCGGAAGTGAATCTGCGCACGCTCTTCACCTATTTCGGCAATTTCATCAGCTATTTCGATCGCATCCTCACGCTCGACAACGGCCAGCGCGTCTGGACCGATGTCGGCGAATGGCTCTGGGGCTGGCGCAAATGGCTGAAGATGCTCGGCGAAACGCTGCTGATCTCCTATGTCGGCACGCTGATCGGCGCGACCTTGGCATTTTGCCTGAACTTCTTCGCCGCTGAAAACACCTCGCCCGCACCCTGGCTGCGCTTCGTCGTCCGGCGCCTGCTCGAGTTCGCCCGCACCGTTCCGGGCATCGTCTTCGCGCTGATCTTCGTGATCGCGTTCGGGCTCGGGCCGATGGCGGGTGTGCTCGCGATCGCGATCCACTCCACCGGCGCGCTCGGAAAGCTGTTCTCGGAAATCGTCGAGAACGCCGACATGAAGCCGGTCGAAGGCATCCGCTCGACCGGCGCGAGCTGGCTGTCCTGCATGCGCTTCGCCGTCGTGCCGCAGGTGACCGCGGGTTATGCGAGCTACGCGCTGCTGCGCTTCGAGATCAACGTCCGTGAAGCCTCCGTGATGGGCTTCGTCGGTGCCGGCGGCATCGGCCAGGAGCTCGTCGTCGCGATCCGCAAATTCTACTATTCGGACGTCAGCGCGATCCTGCTGACCATCATCGTCACCGTGTTCATCATCGATATCAGCACCGGTTGGCTGCGCGGCCGCCTGTTCGGCAAGGAGGCGCGGACGTGACGAGGCGGCAAACGGTCGACACGCGAGAGCTTCGCGCGCGCTATCCGGATGTGTTCGACCGGCCGGCCTCGGCGCGGCTTGCCACACCCGCGATGATCGTCGCGGCGTTCGCGATCCTCGTTTACGGCCTGGTCGATCTCGACTTCTCGCCGTCGCGCTTCTTCGCAGGTCTCAGCCAGCTCGGCTGGATCACCTTGATGATGATCCCGCCCGATCCCGGCTCCTCACTGCCGATCTATCTGAAGGCGCTCGGCGAGACGCTGTCGATCGCGCTGCTCGGCACGACGCTGGCCGCTGTGTTCGCGCTTCCGGTCAGCCTGCTCGCGGCACGCAACGTGGTGCCGTCGAAGCTCCTGCGTTTTCCTGTCCGCCGCGTCCTGGATTCGATCCGCGGTGTCGACACGCTGATCTGGGCGCTGGTGTGGATCAACGTCGTCGGGCTCGGCCCGTTCGCCGGCGTGCTCGCCATTGCGGTGTCGGATTTCGGCGCCTTCGGCAAGCTGTTCTCGGAGGCGATCGAGGGCGCCGACCAGAAGCAGGTCGAGGGCATCCGCGCCTCCGGCGGCAGTGCGCTGCACGAGATCCGTTTCGGGCTGTTGCCGCAGGTGCTGCCCGTGATCGCTGGCCAGGTGCTCTATTTCATCGAATCCAACACCCGCTCGGCCACCATCATCGGCATCGTCGGCGCCGGCGGCATCGGCCTGCAGCTCGCCGAGCAGATCCGCGTGCTGGAATGGCAGAAGGTGTCGTTCCTGATCCTGATGATCCTGGTCGCCGTCGCCGCGATCGATTTCATCTCGGGCAAGCTGCGCTTTGCGATCATTGGGCGCAGGGCCGTGGCCTGATCAAAAGTGCCGTAGGGTGGGCAAAACGCAGCGTGCCCACGATTTTTAACGATCGAGAAAGATCGTGGGCACGGCGCGAAGTGCGCCTTTGCCCATCCTACGGCTCCGGTTTCTTGGAGAGAGCCCCTACGACTCCACCAGAAACTCCACGCGCTCCGCGGCGAAGCGCGAATGCTTGGTCATCAGCGGCTTGCCGTCAAGATCGTGGTCGGTGGCATCGACCACCAGGATCGGCCGTCCGAGCGCGAGATCGAGCCGGGCCGCATCGGTGGCGTCGACGATGCCGGCGGTGATCCGGGTCGCGCCGCGGCGATAGTCGCGCACCCCGTAATGCTCCAGCAGCTTCGTCATCGAGCGCGTCGCCGCGAACACGGCACCGGCGCCGGGAAACAATTCCGCCGACAGCCATGTGGTGGAGACGCAGATCGGCGTGCGGTCGGCAAGGCGAATCGCCTCGATCCGCACCAAGGGCGCGCCGGCCTTCAATCCGAGCTCACGCGCCAGCTCGTGGGTCGCGACATCGTCGGTCGCCTCGATCAACTGACCGCGCGGCTCGCGGCCACCGGCGCCGACGATCTCGGAGAAGCGCGTGCGCGAGCGCAGGGGATAAGCGAGCTTCTGCGCTTCGACATAAGTTCCGCTGCCGCGCTCGGCGCGCACCAGGCCGCGCTCGGCAAGCGCTGCCAGCGCGCGCCGCACGGTGTGGCGGTTCACCCGATAGGTTTCGGCGATCTCCATCTCGCCCGGCAATTTGTCGCCGGCCGCGAAACGGCCGTCGGCGATGCCGCGCTCGATGCCGTCGGCAACGAGGCGCCATAGCGCGACGCCGGACGACGCAGTGTCTTGCATGCTCATATCGCCGGCCAGCCTAGCCCAGAAATCACAGCTTTGTCACGAAACAGTCATGGCGCTCCCGTATGAAGTTGTCTATTATCATAGACAACTTCAGCGCGGCAAGTTCTGTCAAAGGTTCGGTGGATCAGGTGACCCTGCACAACAACCAGCAAGCCCAGCGCCAGGCCGCCATGGCCGTGCTGGCGCACGCGGAGGCGGGCGAGATCGCCGCCCGCCTCCGCAACTTGGCGCTCCCGGCACATCAGGATTTGCGCGCGCCCGAAAACGGTCTCGTCATGCTGCGCGGCCGGGTCGGCGGCGACGGCGCGCCGTTCAATCTCGGTGAAGCCACGGTGTCGCGCGCCGCGGTGCGGCTTGCGAGCGGCGAGGTGGGATTCGGCTACACGCTCGGGCGCGACGGCGAGAAAGCGCGGCTGATCGCTTTGTGCGACGCCCTGGTGCAGTCGAGGGATTTTGGCGGAGTGGTGGAGCGGGACGTTATCGCCCCGTTGCGTGAACAGCTTATGGCTGGCCGCAAGCAGGCGGCGGCTGAGACCGCTGCGACGAAGGTTGATTTCTACACCATGGTGCGCGGTGAGGGGTGAGATCATGACCACGATTGCGGAACTGCCGCCGGGCTTCGCCGACAAGGTGCTGTCGGCGCAATCGACCTTTCGCTCGGTCATGGACGCGATGGCGCGGCCGGGCTCGGTCCAGCGCATCGTACCGGGGGCGGGGGCGCCCGACAGGATGATGCGCGGCACGGCCGCGATCGCGCTGACGCTGTTCGACCACGACACGCCGCTCTGGCTCGACGCGCGGCTGGCGGAGAGCCCGAACGTGGTGAAATGGCTGAAGTTTCACACCGGCGCGCCCGTGGTGCAGGATTCCTCGATCGCGAGTTTTGCGCTGATCAGCGACGGCGGTGCGCTGCCGCCGCTCGAACGCTTCGCGCTCGGAACCAGCGAATATCCGGATCGGTCCACCACGGTGATCCTGCAGGTCGATAGCCTCGACTCCGGACGGAGCTTCGAGCTGCGCGGTCCCGGCATCGACGGCGCCGCCATGCTCAATGCGTCGATCAAGCCGTTCGATCTGTTCGAGCGTATGCACATCAACGAGGCGCTGTTTCCGCGCGGCATCGATGTGGTGCTGGTGGCCGATGATGCCGTGGTCGCGATCCCCCGCACCACGCGAATCGTGAGCAAGGGAAGCTAGAAGCATGTATGTCGCAGTCAAAGGCGGCGAACGCGCCATCGAGAACGCCCATCGCCTGCTCGCAGGCAAGCGGCGCGGCGACCGAGGCGTTCCGGAGGTCACGCTCGACCAGATCTCGGAGCAGCTTGGCCTCGCCGTGGACCGCGTCATGAGCGAAGGCTCGCTCTATGATCGCGAGCTCGCGGCCCTCGCGATCAAGCAGGCGCGCGGCGATTTGATCGAGGCGATCTTCCTGGTTCGCGCCTTCCGCGCCACGATGCCGCGTTTCGGCGCGAGCGAGCCGGTCGACACCGGTGCGATGCGCGTGCAGCGGCGGGTGTCCTCGACCTTCAAGGATATTCCCGGCGGCCAGATCCTCGGGCCGACCTTCGACTACACCCATCGCCTGCTCGATCCCGCGCTCGCGCAAGGCTTCGTGCCGGAGGCGCCGGCAACGGCGGAGGCCTCGACGGCGCCGACGCCGCGCGTGACCGACATCCTCGGCCGCGACGGGCTGATCGAATCCTCGCCGCAGGCCGAGGAGGGCGCGAGCGTCGGCGACCTCACCCGCGAGCCGCTGAACTTCCCTGCGGACCGTGATTTGCGCCTTCAGAATCTCGCACGCGGTGACGAAGGATTCTTGCTGGCGATGGGCTATTCCACCCAGCGCGGCTATGGCCGCAACCATCCCTTCGCCGGCGAGATCCGCTTCGGCGAGGTCGAGGTGGAATTTTCGGCGGAAGATGTCGGCTTCGCCGTGCCGCTCGGTTCGATCGAGCTCACCGAGTGCCAGATGGTCAACCAGTTCAAGGGCTCCGCGACGGAAGCGCCGTGCTTCACCCGCGGCTATGGCCTCGCCTTCGGCCAGAGCGAGCGCAAGACCATGTCGATGGCCCTGGTCGACCGCGCGTTGCGCGCCCGCGAGCTCGGCGAGGAGGCACTCGCCCCCGCGCAAGATGAAGAATTCGTGATGTCGCATTCGGACAATGTCCAGGCCACCGGCTTCGTCGAGCATCTGAAGCTGCCGCATTATGTCGACTTCCAGTCCGAGCTCGGCCTGCTCCGCAAGCTGCGCAAGGAATTCACTGACGCCCAGGCGCCTGATGCCATGAAGGAGGCCGCGGAATGAACGCGCCCGCCTACAATTTCGCCTATCTCGACGAGCAGACCAAGCGGATGATCCGCCGTGCGATCCTGAAGGCGATCGCGATTCCCGGTTATCAGGTGCCGTTCGCCAGCCGCGAGATGCCGATGCCCTATGGCTGGGGCACCGGCGGCGTGCAGGTCACCGCCGCGATCCTCGGTCCCGCCGACGTGCTGAAGGTGATCGACCAGGGCTCCGACGACACCACGAACGCGATCTCGATCCGGAAATTCTTCGCCAAGACCGCGGGCGTTGCCACGACGACCGCAACTGACGAAGCGACGGTGATCCAGACCCGCCACCGCATCCCCGAGGCGACGCTGCACGCAAACCAGGTGCTGGTCTATCAGGTGCCGATCCCGGAGCCGCTGCGTTTCCTCGAGCCGCGCGAGACCGAGACGCGGCGGATGCATGCGCTGGCCGAATACGGCCTGATGCATGTGAAGCTCTATGAGGACATCGCCCGCTTCGGCCACATCGCCACCGCCTACGCCTATCCGGTCAAGGTCAACGCGCGCTACGTGATGGATCCGTCGCCGACGCCGAAATTCGACAATCCCAAGATGGACAATTGCCCGGCGTTGCAATTGTTCGGCGCCGGCCGCGAGAAGCGCATCTATGCGATCCCGCCTTACACGAAGGTGGTGTCGCTCGATTTCGAGGATCATCCGTTCGAGCCCTATCGCTTCAACGCGCCCTGCGCGCTGTGCGGCGCGGAGAATTCCTATCTCGACGAGATCGTCACCGACGACAAGGGCGGACGGATGTTCGTGTGCTCGGACACTGACTATTGCGAGAGCCGCCAGGCCGCCGGCCATCACGGCAGCCTCAGCGCCGCGCCGTACAAGGAGAAGGCGCAGGAGACGTCAAATGGCTGATCAAGACCTGCTCGACAACGACGAGCCGCTGCTGATCGCAAAATCCCTCAGCAAATCCTTCGGCCGCATCAAAGCCTGCCGCGACGTCTCGTTCTCGCTCTATCCCGGCGAGGTGGTGGCGATCGTCGGCGAATCCGGTTCGGGCAAGTCGACGCTGCTGCAGCTCCTGTCGGGTCAGCTCGCAGCCAGCGGCGGACACGTGTCCTATCGGATGCGCGACGGTGTCGCCCGCGATCTCGCCACGCTCGGCGAAGCCGAGCGGCGCTTCCTGTACCGCACCGATTGGGGTTTTGTGCATCAGGATCCCGCCCAGGGCCTGCGCATGGCGGTCTCGGCCGGCGCCAATGTCGGCGAGCGGCTGATGGCGGTTGGTTGGAATCACTATGGCCGCATCCGCGAGACCGCGTCCGACTGGCTCACCCGCGTCGAGATCGACACCGCCCGCATCGACGATGCGCCGCGGACCTATTCCGGCGGTATGCGCCAGCGTCTCCAGATTGCGCGCAACCTCGTCACCGAACCGCGGTTGGTGTTCATGGACGAGCCGACCGGCGGCCTCGACGTGTCCGTGCAGGCGCGCCTGCTCGACCTCCTGCGCAATCTCGTCGCCGAGCTGCACCTCGCCGTCATCATCGTCACCCACGACCTCGCGGTGGCGCGGCTGCTCTCGCACCGCGTGATGGTGATGAAGGGCGGCCGCGTCATCGAGACCGGTCTCACCGACCAGGTTCTCGACGATCCCCGCGAGCCCTATACGCAACTTCTCGTCTCCTCGATCCTGCCGCCATGAACCTTTCAATATGAGCTTTCCAATGACCGCCATGATCGACGTCACCGATGCCAACAAGACCTTCACCATGCACCTGCAGGGCGGCATCGAGTTGCCTGTCGTCAGCGGCGTGAGCTTCCAGGTCAACGCGAGCGAATGCGTCGTGCTGTCGGGGCCGTCAGGCGCCGGCAAGTCCTCGATCCTGAAAATGATCTTCGGCAATTACCGCTGCGATAGCGGCCGCATCGGCATCCGCCACCGCGGCGCGCTGATCGATCTCGCCAGCGCCGAGCCGCGCCAGGTGCTCAACGTCCGTCGCGCCACCATCGGCTATGTCAGCCAGTTCCTGCGCGCGGTGCCGCGGGTGGCCACTATCGACGTCGTCGCCGAGCCGCTGATCGTGAACGGCATGCCACGCGCCGACGCGCAAGCCCGCGCCGGCGATCTGCTGCACCGCCTCAACATCCCCGAGCGTCTGTGGCAGCTTCCGCCCGCGACCTTCTCCGGCGGCGAGCAGCAGCGCGTCAACATCGCGCGCGGCTTCATCTCGGACCTGCCGATACTGCTGCTGGACGAGCCGACCGCCTCGCTGGATGCCGCCAACCGCGCGGTCGTGGTCGAGCTGGTCGCCGAGAAGAAGCGCCAGGGCGTCGCCATGGTTGCCATTGTCCATGACGACGAAATCCGTCATCTGATTGCCGACCGCATCGTCGACGTCACCAGCTTTGCCGCCGCGGCCTGAAGGAAATGGAAATGAACGCCAAGCCGAAGGACATTGTGATCGCCAACGCCAGGATCGTGCTGGCTGACCGGGTGATCGAGCAGGGCTGGCTCGCTCTTGCCGACGGGCGCATCGCCGAGATCGGCGATGGGACTGCGCCTGCGGGCGCCGAGGATGCCGGCGGCGATTTGATCATGCCGGGCCTGATCGAGCTTCACACCGACCATCTCGAAGCCCATTACGTGCCGCGGCCAAAGGTGTTCTGGAATCCGGTCGCGGCCGTGATCTCCTATGACGGCCAGCTCGCGACTTCGGGCATCACCACCGTGTTCGATTCGCTCCGGGTCTGGCGCGAGGACGGCGCCGAGGAGGTCGACGGCCGCGCCGGCGTGCTCGCCGCCGCGATCACGACCGCGCGCGACGCCAGCCTGCTGCGCGCCGACCACTTCCTGCACCTGCGCTGCGAGATCCCGATGCCGAGCGTGGTCGAGGAGGCCAGGGAGCTGATCGACCGTCCCGACGTCAAGCTGATGTCGTTGATGGACCACACGCCCGGCCAGCGTCAGTTCCGTGACGAGGTCAAGTTGCGCGACTATTATCGCGGCAAGGGCGGCGGCAAGACCGATGCCGAGCTCGACGAGCTGTTCGCCAAGCGCTTCGAATATCAGAAGCTCTATGCCGCGAGCAACATGCGCGAGATCGTGGCGCTGGCGCATCAGTACAAGATCCCGCTCGCAAGCCACGACGACACCACCGAGGAGAACGTCGCGGATGCCGTGCGCGATCGCGTCTCGGTGGCGGAGTTCCCGACCACGCTCGAGGCCGCGCGCAGCTTGCATGAGGCCGGCATCGACATCCTGATGGGCGCGCCGAACGTCGTGCGCGGCGGCTCGCATTCCGGCAACATCGCCGCGGTCGATCTCGCCCGCGAGGGCCTACTCGACATTCTGTCGTCGGACTACATCCCGTCGAGCCTCCTGATGGGGGCGTTGCAATTGCCCGAGCATGTGCCTGCGATCGGCCTTGCCGCGGCGATCCGCACCGTGACCAAGGCACCTGCGGAGGCGGTTGGCCTCACCGACCGCGGCGAGGTCGCGATCGGCAAGCGTGCCGACCTCATTCGCGTGCATGTCGCGGGCCACGTTCCCGTCGTCCGCAGTGTCTGGCGCGAAGGAATCCGTGTCGCATGAGCGAGAGCGCAACCATGGCGGGCGGGCGGACCGGCGCGATCGGGCCCGGACGGCTCGTGCTGGTGGTCGGTCCCAGTGGCGCGGGCAAGGACACGCTGCTGCGGCTGGCGCAAGCGGCCTGCGCTGATGATCACGACATTGTCTTCCCGCGCCGAATCGTGACGCGCGAATCCTCCGCCGACGAAGACAATGTCGCGCTCGGTCCCGACGAATTCCGCCGCGCCTGCGAGCATGGCGATTTCGCCGTGCATTGGGACGCGCACGGGCATTCCTATGCGCTGCCGCTCGACGTCAACGACGATATCCGCGCCGGCCGTACGGTCGTCGCCAACGTCTCGCGCACGGTGATCGGCGCGCTGCGCCAGACCTACGCTGACATCGTGGTGGTCGCGATCACGGCGCCGCCGGATGTGCTGGCCGCGCGGCTGGCTGCGCGCGCGCGACAAAGCGACGGCAACATCGCCGAGCGCCTCACCCGCAGCGTCGACGACAGGTCGGCGCAGGCTGATGTCACCATCCTCAATGCCGGCAGCGCGGACTATCACGCCCGCCAGCTCGTGCGCGTGATCAGGAATGAAGGCTGGCACGATTAGCCAGTACAGCAAGGAGAACGGAATGTCGGTGATTGAAACGATCGAACAGCTGGAGGCCATCTACGGCGCCACCAACGACGCCTCGACCGTGAAAGTCGCCGACCACGTCACGCCGCTCTACCGCGTCTTCATCGAGAAGGCGCCGTTCGCCGCGCTTGCCACCATCGGCCCCGAGGGCATCGACTGCTCGCCGCGTGGTGACTTGCCCGGCTTCGTCCGTATCCATGATCCCAAGACGCTGATGCTGCCGGATCGTCGCGGCAACAACCGGGTCGATTCCCTGCGCAACATCGTGCGCGATCCCAGGGTGTCGCTGATGTTCCTGATCCCCGGCTCCGGCAATGCGGTTCGCGCCAACGGCCGCGCCCATCTCTCGGTCGATCCCGAGCTGCTGGCCTCGTTCAAGGTCGAGGGCAAGGCGCCGCGCAGCGTGATGGTGATGAAGGTGGCCGAGATTTACTTCCAGTGCGCTCGCGCCATCGTCCGGTCCGACCTCTGGAATCCCGACAAGCGTATCGATCCCAAGACGCTGCCGACGCCCGGTCAGATCCTCGCCGAGATGAGCGACAACAAGGTCGGCGGCGCAGAGTACGATCGCATCTGGCCCGAGCGCGCCGCTGCGACGATGTGGTGAGACTTTCTTCCCCTCTCCCCTTGTGGGAGAGGGTGGCTCGCCGCATAGCGGCGAGACGGGTGAGGGGTTCTCTCCGCGCGCTAGTCTCTCTCATTTGAACCTGCGGAACGAACCCCTCATCCGGCGCTTCGCGCCACCTTCTTCTCCCACAAGGGGCCTGTTGCGTAATCCACCAGTTGTGATTCCCTAGGGCAAAGCCTTGGAGGTATCGATGGCGGTGAAGCGGACAGGACAGCCGAGCTTTGTGGAAGCGCTGATGCCGAAGGGCGCCGGCGCCAATGCGGCGCTGGATCGGTTGGCTGGCCTGGTCAAGTGGTACCGGTTCGAGAAGCTGATCGGCCATTTGCGGGATGAAGGGAGCCCCGGTCGTCCAGGCTATCCGGTGCTTGTG
Organism: Bradyrhizobium sp. CIR48; assembly: GCF_014198315.1. Classification (NCBI taxonomy): domain Bacteria; kingdom Pseudomonadati; phylum Pseudomonadota; class Alphaproteobacteria; order Hyphomicrobiales; family Nitrobacteraceae; genus Bradyrhizobium; species Bradyrhizobium sp. CIR48. The sequence continues at coordinate 285,058 of NZ_JACIHG010000008.1, read as the reverse complement.
CTGTTTCGCGCGGTACTGCTGCAGTCGCTCTACGGTCTTTCGGAGCGCGAACTGGAGGAGGCGCTGGGCGACCGATTGTCATTCAAGCGCTTCGTTGGTTTGAGCCTCGAGGATGCCGCGCCCGATCATACGGTCCTGAACCGCTTCCGGAACCACCTCGTTGAACAAGGCCTGCTGGAGAAGCTGTTTGGCGAACTGGATCGCCAGCTTGAGAATGCCGGCGTCATCCTCAAGCGCGGCACGATGCTGGATGCAACCTTGATCCAGGCGGTGTCAGCTCCTCCGAGGGAGGATCGTCCCTCAAACGATCCCGACGCCCGCTTCACCAAGCGGCAGGGCAAGAGCGGCTCGACCTTCGGTTACAAGGCGCATGTGGGGGTCGACGAGGGGTCCGGCCTGATCCGCGCGGTGTTGACCACGCCTGCCAATGTCAACGATACAACGCCGGCTGATGAGCTAATCCGCGGCGACGAAGCCGTGGTGTGGGCCGATGCGGCCTACGACACCCATGCCAGACGAGCCCGGCTGAAGGCGGAAGGCAAAAAGCCCCGCATCGCCCGTCGTCCCAACAGGCATCACCCGGAACTGCCGCCAAGGCTCAAACGCTACAATCTCCTCATCGCACGACGACGAGCAACGGTGGAGACCACCTTTGCCACCCTCAAACGCCGGATGCGGCTTACCTGCATTCGCTACGTCGGTCTCGCCAAGGCAAGCGGGCAAGTCCTGCTTGCCTCCATCGCGTTCAACATGAGGCGGTGGGCTGCGATCGCCGCCTGAGACGCCCGCCAAGGGCACCAACTACAGATCTCGGCCTGACGATCGGCGTCAACACAGCCCTCTCTCCTTACGTCTCCTGCCTCAAAAGGCCGTAGCGCAACAGGCCCACAAGGGGAGAAGGAAGAGGAGCGAAGCCGCGCGAGGTAAATCCGGCTGCCACTGCTCACCGCGGGAGAAGCGCTTCAGCGCGCTCACGGCAAATATGGATAGCCATTTCATTGACCAATCGCGGCAATCGCTCGATAGTCGCACATCGAAACTGCTCCTCGAGTCAAAGCCGCACCATGAGAACCGATCGCCAGCGCAATCAGAACGACATGCTCGCATGCATGACGCGGCGCTGTTTCTCGGCGGCGACGGGTGCCTGTTGTTGTTGCTGACCGCATCCTAGCAGCATCCACATCGCAATTGCCAGACAGGAGCGCCGGAATTCCGGCGAACGAGCAGTCATGTCCCACACCCAGTCCAACGCCTACATCATCGAGATCCACGATCGTGCCGCCGGCATCATCACGAGGGATGCCCGCGGCTTCCGCTTCTTCTCCTCCGAGCGCCTGTTCGACAGTCTCGAAGGCCGCCAGTTCCGCTCGGCGCGCGAGGCGGAGCGCGCGGCCCGCGCCGTGTTCTCGGAGCGTCGCAATCGCCTGAGCTGATCAGCTCCGGCGGCGTGCCCTGGTGCGGGCCGCTTTCTTCGCGGCAGCGGAGCGGGTCTTGGCGCCCTTGGTCTGGCTCGCCTTCCGCGCGGCAGCTGAACGCGACGCCGCGGTTCGCCGGCTCGCGGCGCGCTTGCCCTGCTTCGACAGCGCGCTGCGCGATGCGGTCGAGCGCGGCTCTTTCTTCAGGACGTTCTCGACCGCGCGCGACACTTTCGGCCGGCGCTTCGGTGTGCGTTTGCCTTGGCCGACCTCGTAAGCATATTTGGCGCTGCGGCGTGTCGATTTCTTGGTTCGTCCTTTGCGCGGCGGCGGCAGATCGACGCCGGCGCGGCGCGCCTCGGACAGGCCGATCGCAATGGCCTGCTTGGTCGACCGTGCGCCGTGCTTGCCTTTCCGGATCCTGTCGATCTCGTCCTTGACGAATTCGCCGGCCTGCGTGCTTGCCGATTTGCCCGCGCGCTTGTCCCGCTTCGCTTTGCGGATCACTTCTTGTCTTGGCATGGGTGAGTTCCCTCAAGATGTACAGGGATGTCTCACCGCAACGCGCAGAATGATCGATTGATCCTTCTCAGTTCCGCAAGGCCGCAAGCAATTCGTCCGGCCGCTCTGCCATGATCATATGCCCGGCGCCCGGCACCATGACGGTCTTTGCATGCGGGATGGCGGCCGCAAGAGCCTTGCCCGCCTTCGCCGGGGTCATCATGTCCCGTTCGCCGAGAATTAATGTCGTCGGCACCTTCACGCTCGCTGCGGCGGTCAGCGCATTCGCGTAGGCATTGCAGGCCGACAGATCCCTGAACAGCACGCCGGGCTCGCAAGACTTCAGCACCGCCTGCGCGCCGCCATGCATCCACAGGCCCGGCGCGAGGCTGCCGCCGAGCTCGGCGTTGAAGCCGAGGCCCCAGATCGAGACCATGTCGTTGGCATCCTGCGAGTTGGCCTCGGCGGCCTTCAGAAGATCCGGGCCGACCGTCATGGTCGCGGCGGTGCCGATCAGGCTCAGCGCGGAAACCTTGTCGGGGTGACGCGCCGCCGTCTCCAGCGAGATCAGCGATCCCATGGAATGGCCGATCAGATGCGCCTTCGCGGCGCCTGCCGCATCGAGCAGTGCTGCGGTCCAGTCGGCCATCTCGGCGATGCTGCCGAGCGAAGGTCCGCTGGAGCGGCCGTGAGCGGGAAGATCCGGCGCCAGCACGCCAAAACCGTGATGGGCGAACCAGCGCGTATGCAGCGCCCAGGTCGAATGGTCGAAGCCGGCGCCGTGGAGGAAGACGACCGCGGGCAGGGACTTGTCGAAGTCGCGGCCGCCGGTTGCGACGAACACATCAGCGCCGTTGACGGAGAGCTTCATGGTGTCAGACCTTCTGCGAGATGCGCAGCGCCTGCGCGAGATCGTCGATGATGTCGCTGGCGGCCTCAATGCCGACCGACAGCCGCACCAGCTCCTCGCCGATGCCGGCCGCCTTGAGCTGCTCGGCATCCATCTGCTGATGCGTGGTCGAGGCGGGATGAATGACCAGCGTCTTGGCATCGCCGACATTGGCGAGATGACTGATCATGCGCAGCGATTCGATGAACTTGCGGCCCGCAGGGCGGCCGCCCTTGATGCCGAAGGAGATGATCGAGCCGGCGCCGCGCGGCAGGAGCTGCTTGGCGAGCTGATAGTCCGTGTGCGTCTCCAGCGAGGGATGCAGCACCCAGTCGACGGCCTTGTTGGACTTCAGGGCTTCCAGCACGAGATGCGTGTTCTGCATGTGGCGGTCCATGCGCACGCCGAGTGTTTCGACGCCCTGCAACAGCTGGAACGCGTTGGTCGGCGACAGGCAGGCGCCGAAATCGCGCAAGCCCTCGGTCCGCGCGCGCATGATGAAGGCGGCAGTGCCGAACTGCTCGTCGAAGACGATGCCGTGATAGCCGCCATAGGGCTCGGTCAGCACGCCGAACTTGCCCGAAGCGCGCCAGTCGAAGCGGCCGCCGTCAATGATCGCGCCGCCGATCGCGATGCCGTGGCCGCCGATCCATTTGGTCGCCGAATGCATGACGATGTCCGCGCCCAGCTCGATCGGGCGGCTGAGATAGGGCGTGGCAAAGGTGTTGTCGATCAGCAGTGGAATCTTTGCGTCATGTGCGATCTGAGCGACCTTGGGAATGTCGAGCACTTCCAGCCCGGGATTGCCGATGGTCTCGCCGATCACGAGCTTGGTGTTCGGCTTGATCGCCGCGCGGAACGCATCGAGATCGCGCGGCTTCACGAAAGTGGTGGTGATGCCGAAGCGCGGCAGCGTGTGCGCCAGCAGGTTGATGGTGCCGCCATAGAGCGAGCTCGACGCCACGATGTGGTCGCTGGCATTGAGCAGCGTCGCGATGGCCAGATGCAGCGCGGCCATGCCGCTCGCGGTGCAGATCGCTCCGACGCCGCCCTCCAGCGCCGCGAGCCGCTCCTCCAGCACGCCGGTGGTCGGGTTGGAGATGCGCGTATAGATGTGGCCGGCGCGCTCCAGATTGAACAGTGCGGCGGCGTGATCGGAATCCTGGAACACGTACGACGTGGTCTGGTAGATCGGCACCGCGCGGGCCCCGGTCACGGGATCCGGATGCTGGCCCGCATGCAGGCTCAGGGTCTCGAAGGCGGGCGGTTTCGGCGCGGGCATGCGGGGGCCTCGTTGTCGGTCGGCGGAGGAGGCGTTGTGCCATAAAAATGCACACGAAGTTAGCCCATTGATGGCCGCGATGACGGTGCGCTCCCTCTCCCGCTTGCGGGGGAGGGCTGGGGAGGGGGTGTCTCCGCGTCGGGATTGTTGCTGATTGCGGAGAATGTCCCTGCGTGGCGAGAGCCCTCACCCGCCGCGCTTCGCGCGTCGGCCTCTCCCGCAGGCGGGAGAGACGAAGAACTAGCACCGTCCGCGCCTAACCCCCGATCGCTTGCTCGATACTCCGCGCCTCCCGTAACAAGATCTCCGCGACCTCCTGCTCGCGGCGGGGGCCGAGCCTCGTTCGCACCGCGGAGACGGTGATGGCTGCAGCCGGTCGCCCGTCCGGGGTCTTGATCCAGGTCGAGATCGATTTCGTGCCCTGCACGAGGCCGATCTCCCTCAGGCCATATCCCAGCCGTCGCGCGGCGGTGACCTCGCCGAGGACCGTCGCCATATCGGTCTTGTAAGCCTCGAACCGCTTCTCGTTCGCTGCGACGATCTTTCGCGCCTCCGGCGCCGGCATCGCCGCGAGGATGGCGACGCCGGCACTGGAGACGCCGAGCGGGCGGCGCGCGCCGATCTCGATCGACAGCACCTGGATCGGATAGATTCCGATCCTGCGATCGACGCACAGCGTGTCGTTGCCGGTGCGCACCGTCAGGAACATCGTGTCGCCGATTTCGGTGGAGGCACGTTGCAGCGATGGATTGGCAGCGATCAGCAGCCGCGACGGCCGTGGCCGTGCCAGCGCCAGCTCCGGCACCTGGTTGCCGATCGCGTAGCGGCCGGTCCGCTCGTGCCGCTCGACGATGCCTTCCTCGATCAGCACGTGGACGATGCGGTGCACGGTCGGACGGGTGAGGCCGGTCGCCCGGATCACTTCGGCCAATGGCACACCGTCCTCGCGGCCTGCGGCAAGAATGCGCAGCACTGCGAGCGCGCGCCGGATCGCCTGCGCGCCCTGTCGGGGTGATGTCGCGTTGCTGGCGATTTTCGTCTTGTCCATAATATGGACAAGAACGCCACAATTCACTCGACAGGACAAGCGCGCGTCTGGAGATTGCGCCCCGGTCGATCTGCCGCGCGCATCGCCGCACTCGACGTGAATTTGGAAGCGCTGCCGGGAGGTTAACATGAGATTAATCTGGATTGCCATAGCTGCCGCCACCGCGATGCTGGCAGGGCCCGCGTCGGGCCAGCAATGGCCGGCCCGCAGCGTCAAGCTGATCGTGCCTTATCCGGCCGGCGGCAATGTCGACAGCGCCGCGCGCATCGTCGCCGACAAGCTGCAGGAAAAGCTCGGCCAGCCCTTCATCATCGAGAACAAGGCCGGCGCCGGCGGCATGATCGCGGGCGAAGCCTTCGCGAAGTCCGCGCCCGACGGCTACACGCTGTTCGTCGGTGCCAACGGTCCGGTGCTGTTCGCAACCGAGATCAACAAGCGTGAAGCCTATAACTGGAAAAAGGACTTCATGCCGATCTCGACCATCTCGATGACGCCGCTGGTGCTCGAGGTGCATCCGTCGGTGCAGGCGACGACGCTGAAGGAATTCCTCGATCTCGCCAAGCGCGAGCCCGGCAAGCTGACGATGGCCTCGCCCGGCCCCGGCACCACCAACCATCTGCTCAGCGAGCTGATGCAGTCGAACCTCGAGCTGCAATGGGTCACCGCGCATTACCGCGGCAACGCGCCGGCGATCAACGATCTGCTCGGCGGCCAGGTGCAGTTCGCATTCGACCAGCTCACGGTCAGCCTCCAGCACATCAAGGCCGGCCTGTTCCGCGCGCTCGCCGTGACCAGCCCGCATCGGCTGAAGTCGCTGCCCGACGTGCCGACCTTCGCCGAGCTCGGCTACAAGGATTTTGACGGCCAGACCTTCACCGGCCTGTTCGCGCCTGCCGGCACGCCGGCGCCGATCATGGACAAGCTGCACGAGACGCTGGTTGCGATCCTGAAGGATCCTGCCGTGGTCGACAAATTCGAAAAGCTCGGCGGCGAAGCCACGCCGATGACGCCGGACGAGTTCAAGGCCTACCTCGAGCGCGAGGACGCCAAGTGGATTCCGGTGGTGCGCAAGGCCAACATCAGGGCGGATTGATCGATGCGGATCGATCCGACCGAACTCGGCGCCGAGCGCATCTACCGCCTGATGACCGGCATCGTGGTGCCGCGTCCGATCGCCTGGGTCACCAGCCTGTCGAGCAAGGGCGTGCTCAACCTCGCGCCGTTCAGCGCCTTCACCTTCGTCTCGCAGAAGCCGCCGATGCTGGCCATCAGCGTCGGCCGCAAGGGCGCCGACTACAAGGACACCGCGCACAACATCCTCGACACCGAGGAATACGTCATCCACATCGCCGATACGCCGCTGATGTCGGCGGTGCACGACAGTTCCGTCGAGCATCCGCCTGAAATCAGCGAGGTCGAGCATCTTGGCCTGGAGACGATTCCGAGCGAGCGTATCAAGGTGCCGCGGCTCGCCGCCGCGCCTGTGGCGATGGAATGCCGCTTCCGGCAGTGCCTTGAATTCGGTGAGGCCAAGAGCCGGCTGATCGTCGGTGAAGTCGTGATGTTCCATTTGCGCGACGGCCTCGTGAACGACGGCAAGGTCGAGACCAAGGCGCTCGACCCGATCGCGCGCATCGGCGGGCCCCGTTATGCCCGCCTCGGCGAGATCGTGACGCTGAACACCGTATTTCAGACGCCCAAATCGAAAGACTGAGCGCGCCGCCCGCCGCGCTGCCCGACACAAATTGGAGAACCACCATGCGACTCCTGAGCTATCTCGTGGACGGAGAACCGCGCTACGGCACGGCCGTCGAAGGCGGCGTGATCGATCTGACCAGGCGGATCGGCCGCGACTTCTCCGACGTCAAGGCGCTGATCGCGGCCAACGCGCTGTCCGACGCGCAGGAAGCGATCGCGGGCGCGAAGCCGGACTATGCGCTCGACGATCTCGTCCTGCTGCCGCCGGTGCTGGCGCCGGAAAAGCTCTGGTGCATCGGCGTCAACTACGCCGAGCGCAATGCGGAATATAAAGACAATTCGGACCTGCCCAAATATCCGAGCCTGTTCGTGCGCAGCATGTCGTCGATGACAGGCTCCGGCCAGCCGCTCGAGAAGCCCAAAGTTTCGGAGCAGCTCGACTATGAGGGCGAGCTCGTCATCGTGATCGGGCAGGGCGGCCGTCACATTCCGCGCGAAAAAGCATGGTCGCACATCTTCGGCATGACGTTGTGCAACGAGGGCACCATTCGCGACTGGCTGCGTCACGGCAAGTTCAACGTCACGCAAGGCAAGAATTTCGATCGCTCCGGCAGCATTGGTCCGTGGGTCGTCACGTCGGACGAGCTCGACCCGCGCGGCCCGCACGACATCGTCACGCGCGTCAACGGCGAGGTGCGGCAGCAGGACACGACCGAGCGGCTGATGTTCCCGTTCGATTATCTGATCTCCTATCTCTCGACCTTCGCGACGCTGAAGCCCGGCGACATGATCGTCACGGGCACGCCGACGGGGGCGGGCGTTCGCTTCGATCCGCCGCGCTGGCTGAAGGTCGGCGACGTCGTCGAGGTCGAGTCGAGCCGCATCGGCGTGCTCCGGAACACCGTGGCGGCGGAGCAATAGATCATGCTGGATGCCGCCACGATCGAGCGCCTCGCCGCGCGCCTGGATGAGGCCGAGCGCACCAAGTCGCTGATCCCGATGTTCACGAAGGAATATCCCGATTTCAGCATCGAGGATGCCTACGCCGTCCAGCGCGCCTGGACCAAGCTCCAGCTTGGCCGCGGCCGAATCATCAAGGGCCACAAGATCGGCCTGACCTCGAAGGCGATGCAGAACGCGGTCGGCATCAACGAGCCCGATTACGGCGTGCTGTTCGCCGACATGTTCTATGCCGACGCCACGCCTGTTCCGTTCGATCGTTTCCACGCGCCGCGGATCGAGGTCGAGCTCGCCTTCGTGCTGAAGGCGCCGCTGCGCGGGCCCGATTGCACCATCTTCGACGTGCTCAACGCCACCGATTATGTGACGCCGGCGCTGGAGATTCTGGAAACGCGCATGCACCGCGTCGACCCCGAGACCGGCAAGACGCGAAAAGTGATGGATACGATCTCGGACAATGCGGCCAATGCCGCGCTGGTGCTCGGCGGCCGGCCGTTTCGTCCCCTCGATGCGGATTTGCGCTGGATCGGCGCGCTCTTGTTCCGCAACGGCGAGGTCGAGGAGACCGGGCTCGCGGCCGGCGTGCTCAATCATCCCGCCAACGGCATCGCCTGGCTCGCCAACCGCCTCGCGCCGCATGACGAGCATCTGAAGGCCGGCGAAATCGTGCTGGCGGGCTCGTTCACGCGCCCCGTGGACATCCGGCGCGGCGACACGTTCCATGCCGACTATGGCGCCTTCGGCTCGGTGTCGTGCCAGTTCGTCTGAATCAATAACAAGGAGGGAGCGCACCATGAGTGGTCACACGCGACGCAAGAGCATTCATATCGGCGGCTTCAAGCACGTCAATCCGATTCCGAACGCCTGCCGCATCGGCAATCTCGTGATGTCGGGCGTCATCCTCGGCCGCGATAACGCCGGCGTCATGCCGGAGAGTCTCGATGCGCAATGCGCCAACATGTTCGCGCACATGAAGGCGACGGTGGAAGCTGCCGGCGGCACCACCGACGACATCATCAAGATGACGGTATGGCTGAAGGACCGCACGCAGCGCGGCCCGGTCAATGTCGAATGGCTGAAGATGTTTCCGGACGAGCATTCGCGCCCGGCGCGCCACGCGCTGCCGATGGACAATATGGACGGCGGCGCGCTGGTGCAGTGCGACTTCACCGCCGTGATCGACTGAAGGAGTTTTAGCGCATGCCGACCTATCTGCCGTTCGATCCCAATCCGCGCCGCCCCATCAAGGCGCCGCCGCCGAAGACGGTCGACAGCCAGTTTCACGTGCTGGGTCCGATCGACAAATATCCGGAACGACCCGGCGCGGCCTACCGCATGCCGACCGCGACCTGGGAGGCCGCGCTGCGCGTCCACAAGGCGCTCGGCATCGAGCGCGGCATCATCGTGCAGACCACGACCTACGGCGCCGACCATGCCGTCGTGCTTGACGGCCTCGCCGCGATGGGCCCGAACTATCGCGGCTGCGCCAACGCACTGGTGTTCGCGGAGGCGAACGACGCCTATCTCGCCAAGCTGCATGACGCCGGCGTGCGCGGCGCGCGCTTCAGCTTCCGCCAGGAGCTTGGCGCCGTGCTCTCGGATGCCGATTTCGCCCGCGCCATCGCCCGCATCCGTGAGCTCGGCTGGTACGTCAAGATCCAGCCGGAGAAGGACGGCATCGTCTCCAGCGTCGCCAAGTACGAGAATCTCGACGTCCCCGTGCTGATCGATCACATGGCGCGCCCCGATCCCGAGGCCGGCAGGAACGATCCGAATTTGCGCAAGATGCTCGAGCTGCTGGCCAAGGGCAATTTCTGGGTGATGCTGTCGCTCGGCGAGAAGACCTCGAAGGCCGGCCCGCCCTATGACGACGTCATCCCGATCGCGCGCGCCTATATCGAGGCCGCCGTCGACCGCTGTGTCTGGGCCAGCGACTGGCCGCACCCGGTCTCCGTCAAGCAGCCGCCCAACGACGCCGATCTGCTCGAGCTGATGTACCGCTACGCCCCGGACCAGGCGGAGCTGGAGAAGATTCTCGTCCACAATCCGGCCAAGCTGTTCGGCTTTCCGGACTAGTCGGAGCATTCACGGTCGGGGGACCGCATGTTGATCGTTTCGGCACGTAGGCTGCGTCGGCCGGTCTGGCAGGCAGCGCTTGCTTGCATCGCGAGCATTGCCGCCACCGCAATCGCAGCAGCAAGCGACACTATCCCGCCCGTGACCGCATGCGATCGGCTCCACCAGGAGTCCGGTCCGACGATGCGCGTCAGCGAGGCGCAATCACGTCCAGCGGCCGGCGGCCTCGCCGCGCATTGCGAGGTGATCGCTTATCTCGACGAGCGAACCGGCGCCGACGGCCAGAAGTTTGCGATCGGCCTGCATCTCCGATTGCCGGACGCATGGAACGGCCGCTTCGTGTTCCAGGGGCAGGGCGGCACCGACGGCATTCTCGGCAGCGGCGATGCACAGCCCGGCGGCGGACAGCCGAGTGCGCTCAATCAGGGCTACGCGACGGTTACGACCGACGCCGGACACAGCAACGCGCCGGGCCCTCTCGGCGGCGCCAGCTTCGGCCTCGATCCGCAGGCGCGGATCGATTTCGGCTACCGCGCCGACGATGTCGTGACACGGCGGGCGAAGCACTTCATCCAGGCTTACTACGGCCGCTTGCCAAAATACTCCTATTTCCTGGGCTGCTCCAATGGCGGACGGCACGGCATGGCGATCACGCAGCGCTTCCCCGACCATTTCGATGGCGTGGCGGCCGGTGCGCCGGCGTTTCGAATGCCCGAGAAGGGGCTCTCGGGCGCCGCCGTGACGCAAGCCTTTGCGGCGATCGCACCGAAGGCGCCGGACGGCCGCCCCATCCTGGCGCAGGCCTTGTCCCAGGCCGATATGGACTTGCTCTCCAAGGCGATCGTTCAGTCCTGCGATGCAGCCGACGGGCTTGCCGACGGCATCATCGACAATGTGCCGGCCTGTCGTTTTTCGCCGCGCACGCTGCAGTGTTCCGCCGAGAAGACCGCGAGCTGTCTCTCCGCCGCGCAGGTCACAGCGGTCGAGAACTATTTCGAGGGACCGGCCACGGCACAGGGCCGCCGGATCTATGCGCCCTATCCCTATGATTCCGGCATCGCCACGGAGGGATGGCGGCGCTGGATTCTCGGCAACGCACCCGACAGCCGCGTCAACGCCTTCAACGTCTCCTTTGGCGCGACGCTGGCCTATCTCTACATGACGCCGCCCCACGCGCCCTTGGCGAGCGAAGCGGACGCCGTCTACGATTTCTATCGCTCCGTGGATGTGACGGAAGCCCACGCGAAAATCTTCGGCACGAGCGCGGCGATGCCGGAAAGCTCCGTGCAGACGATCTCGGCGAACGCAGTCGATCTCTCCGGCTTCCGTGCGCGGCGCGGCAAGCTGCTGCTTTATCACGGCGTCAGCGATCCCACGTTCTCCGCGCTGGATACGCTCGATTGGTACAAGCGCCTCACGAATGCGGTGGGCGGAGAAAAAGAAACGGCCGACTTCGCCCGCCTCTTCCTCGTGCCCGGCATGAACCATTGTTCGGGAGGGCCTGCCACCGACAGCTTCGACGTGCTGACCCCGCTGGTGAATTGGGTCGAGCAGGGCCGCGCGCCGGAGCGCATCCAAGCTCGCGCGGGCGCGAAGACGCCCTGGCCGGAGCGCAGCCGGCCGCTGTGCCCCTATCCGCGCCAGGCGCGCTATCTCGGCACTGGCAGCATCGAGCAGGCCGAGAACTTCACCTGCGCGGTCCCTTAAGCCGCCGCGACGCTCGCGGCGCGCAGGGCTCACGCCGCCGGCTGCTTCGCCAGCCGGTCCCGCACCTCGGCCGCGATCTCGAACGAGCGCAGCCGCGCGGTGTGGTCGTAGATCTGCCCGGTGGTGATCAGCTCGTCCGCGCCGGTATCAGTGATCAACGCCTTCAGCTTCGCCTCAATCACATCGGGGGAGCCGACCGCGGAGCAGGACAGCGACTGGCCGACCATGGCCTTTTCCGCCGGCGACCACAGCGCGTCCATGTCGTCCACCGGCGGAGGCAGCGGCCCCGGCGTGCCGCGGCGTAAGTTGATGAATGCCTGCTGCAGCGAGGAGAACATCCGCTGCGCCTCGGCGTCGCTATCGGCCGCGAACAAATTGACGCCGATCATCGCATAGGGCTTGTCGAGCTGCGCCGATGGCTCGAAGCGCGCGCGATATTCGCGCAGCGCCGGCATCATCATCTGCGGCGCGAAATGCGAGGCGAAGGCGAACGGCAGGCCCAGCATCGCGGCAAGCTGCGCGCCAAAGGTGCTCGATCCTAAAATCCAGAGCGGCACCCTGGTCCCCATGCCGGGCACGGCGCGGATCGCCTGGTTCGGTTGCACGTCGCCAAGCAGCGCCTGCAGCTCCAGCACGTCATGCGGAAAGTTCTCGGAGCTGGTGGCGAGGTCGCGCCGCAGCGCCCGCGCGGTGAACTGGTCGGTGCCGGGCGCGCGCCCAAGCCCGAGATCGATCCGCCCGGGATAGAGCGATTCCAGCGTGCCGAACTGCTCGGCAATGACCAGCGGCGAGTGGTTCGGCAGCATGATCCCGCCAGAGCCGACGCGGATCGTCTTCGTTCCGCCCGCGATATGCCCGATCACCACCGACGTCGCCGCGCTCGCGATGCCCGTCATGTTGTGATGCTCGGCCAGCCAGAACCGCTTGAAGCCCCAGCCTTCCGCGTGCCGGGCGAGATCCAGCGAGTTGCGGAACGCCTGCGCGGCGTCGCCGCCCTGGCAAATCGGCGCGAGGTCGAGCACGGAGAAGGGGATCATGAGGAGGGTACCGGCGAGAAGGAGCTGTTCCACCACATGTAGTGTCCGTGCGCAGGAAGGGTAGAGCACTTGCGAACCCCATCATCCTTCGCCGCCGAACGAGCCAGATGAGTTTCGCTCCGCTTGACCCATGCTACGAAGCTGTTCGAGCGGCCGCGCACCCGTTCACAACACTGTTATTGCGACCCGTTGCGCCCTGCGTCGTAACTGGGCGTTTCAGGCCTGTTGTTGTATCGTTGAAGCAGCAATTGCCCGGTAGTCGCGTGTCCCGGACGCGGTGCAGCGTGAAACGCTGCTCCGCAGAGCCGGAACCCATCAGGCTAGGCCCCGGCTCTGCAGCTCATCACTGCGTGCTGCACCGCGTCCGGGGCAGAGAAATCATCGTAAGGCGCGCCATCGCGCCGACCGCCCGGAGGAACTGACATGACCACGGTCGTATTCAACCGCCGCAATCTTCTCGCCGCCGGCGGCGCCGTTCTGGCAACCGGCGTGTCCGGCCTCCTGCTGCCGGCCCGTGCGGCAGGCCTCGCGCCGACTGAAACGATGTCGGGTGGTGCGAACAACTACCGCAAGGGCGCGGCGATCGTGGATCGCATCGGCAAGGGTGGATTCTGGATGAGCGGCACCGTCCGCCGCGCCGGCGACGGCGCGCCGCTCGCCGGGCAGCGCATCCAGATCTGGGCGCACACGGTCGAAGGCCAGGAGCATGAGCCGCAGAGCCACGGCGCCACCCTCACCGACAAGGACGGCAAGTTCCGGCTCGAGATGCCGCAGATCATTCCGATCTTCGGCCAGCCGCATGGACACCTCGCCTATGACAGCGGCGAGTTCAAAACCGTCTTCCTGCGGCCGGTGATGCGCAGCGCCAAGGAAACCAGCCTCGAAGCGCATTTCGTCCTGCAGCCGGCCTGATCGGGCCAGCGAATGACGGGGTGGAGATTGGCCCGGGCGATCCTGATCTGGGTTGCCCTCGCCCTGGCCATCGGCGTTCCGATCGCAGCTGCTGCGACGAGCGAGCAACTCGCATGGCGTGGACCGGTCTATATCCTCGCCGGATTCGCCGGGATTATCGCGCTCGGTCTCGTGCTGGTTCAGCCGCTGCTGATCGGCGGATATCTGGCGCCGCTGTCGGCCTATCGCGGGCGGCGTGCCCATCACTGGATCGGCGGCACGCTCGCCTTCGCGGTGGTGATCCACGTTGCCGGCCTCTGGATCACCAGCCCGCCCGACATGATCGACGCTCTCACCTTCTCATCGCCGACGCCTTTCTCCCCCTTCGGCGTGATCGCCATGTGGGCCATCTTCATTGTTGCGCTGCTGGCGTCCCTGCGCCGGCGGTTGGAGCTGCGACCGCGAACCTGGCGCATCATTCATATTCCGCTGGCGATCGTCATCGTCGCGGGCAGCGTGGTCCATTGCCTCCTGATCGAGGGAACGATGGAGACGATCTCGAAGGTCGTGCTGTGCGTGTTGGTCCTTGCGGTGACTGTGAAAGTCATGATCGACCTGCAGGTTTGGCGAAAGCGACGGACGCTGCGCGGGGAGAGTGGCGCGCGGTCCGCGGCCGAGGGCCCCGGATTACTCTAACGCTCTATTCGGCTACGGCGCTCTGCTTGCCGCTGATGGCGACGGGGCGTATCCTTGCGCAATGGCTGTCAGTGCTCCCGATCTGGAAGCGTTCCTGCTCGCGACGCCGTTCTTCGGCGGTCTTCCGGAGCCAGGTCTCGACCTCCTGATGTCCATGCTGGTCGAGCGCAGCTTCGACGCCGGCGCAACCGTCGTGGCGGAAGGCGAGCCGGGGCGCTCGATGTTCATCGTCAAATCCGGCCGGCTCGCGGTGAGCAAGCGGGCGAATGCGGGCAGCGTCATCCCGATTTCGGTACTGGAGCGCGGCGACTTCTTCGGTGAGATGACGCTGATCGAAATGCAAAACCGCTCGGCAACGGTGGTCGCGGAGGTGCCGACGGTGCTGTACGAGTTGACCGCCCAAAATCTCTACGCCTGCTACAAGGCCGACATCCACTCCTATGTGATCGTCCTGCAGAACATCAATCGTGAGCTATGCCGGCGCTTGCGCCGGGCGGATGAGCGGTTTGCCCGACGTGCAGCGGGTAACGACAATTGATGGTGCGTCGGATGGGTATGCCCTGATACGGCTACAGCAACGCCATCGCGTGCAGTGAGTTTCTATGAAAGCCGAAGGCAACAATGCCGGAGAGAAGCAACGCAATCCCGGTCACGATCAGGCAGCACGCAAACACTATCGAAGCCTCTGGTTCGTCATCCACGACAAAGACGATAATAGATAAAACTTTACCGACAATCGAAAGGAAGGATTAACCTTACCAGCGCAGCCAAACCGGCCGGAGCCCGGTATCAGCGCGCAGGATGGGCGGGGCGCAGCGAAACCCATCGTGCCTTGGCCCGAACAAACGGCTGCGCGGGCGGATGAGCGGTTCGCGGCACTGCAGATGAATGGCCGAAAATGGATGGTGCGCAGGGGGCAGAGCCGTTGCGAAACCATCATGTTTCGCCGCTGAGATCGGCCTCGACGGATCTTGGCAGTCACGACTTGTCGTGCGCGTACTTCTCCAAGACCAGCCGATTATACTCGTCCCTGACGGCTCTGCGGGAAATATGTCCCTTCCGGTCCTTGGCGATTTTCAGAAGATCAGGGTCGGTCGGTGCCTTCGATTTCCGCCGAAATCTCGCAAAGAGAGGGGTCGTCGGCTCCGACATCCTTACAAACAGGCGGTCGAACCATCCCATTGTGTCCTCCCGGACAGGCTGCGAGCCAAAGATTATCACCATGAAACGAGGGGTCAACGTGCAGTGCAACGGCATCTTATAAGCCGCCCGGTTCACCCCGAGCGGCCGCGCCCAATCGGACGCAGAGCCATCAGCTCTTGTGGCTCGCTTGATGCGATGCGAACCAACTGGCGCCATTGTTCCGAAGCATTCGGCAAATGAATTTGGTCTATGGCTGAGGCGCAGGAATTGGAAAGATGCTTGTTATCTTCCAACCGTCGCCCGTTTTCACCAGCACTTGATTCATCAGGAACCGTGTCGGCTGCGCAGCCTGCCCAGGCGGTGAAATCATAAAGGTCACCGGCACATAGAGTTGCGCCACCCCCGTCTGCAATTCGATGACCTTCAGTTCGTCCATTTTCGGGTCGAGGGACCAAGTGCCTTGATACAGGGTCTCAAAGCGCTTGATGGCTGCGGCGTGACCCCAGACAGGGGCGCCACGGGTGATCCACAAGAACTGAGCTGAATCTTGCAAAAGCTCACCAACCTCCTTGAGGTCATGAGCGTTTTGTGCGGCAACAAATCTTGCGAAAAGAGCCTTCACCTCGTCCTCGCTGCCCGCGCAAACCGCGTCAGCCGTAGTCAGGAGCAGGAATGAAGCGAAGAGAGCCAGATGGCTTCGTGCGCGGAAGGTCATGATCGTCCTCCCTCGATGTCGCGGCGAAGAACCGCTCGCGGTTATCAGTCGCAACAGAAATTTACCCCAACAATGGTCTAAATACCACGTGATCTAGGACGCCATGGCCGGTGGTTGGGATTCCTGCATCGGGTCAAAACCCGATATTGACCGCAACGCTTCTGACCCGTCGGGCAAAACACCCCAAATCCCGTCAACCCCTTCCCGCAAATAGATTCCACTTTACCGAAATTCGGAATTGCGGCATATTCCCGCCATCCCGGCCCGAGGAGAGGGGCGATCGTACGTCGCAACGAACGTGGGCCGGGGTGCGGTGGACGCGGCTGCGTCGGGCACGGGAAGGCGGGACCAGGGCGGGTGAACCTCGTGAGGTCCTTCTCCGTGTGACGAACGAAGCAGTCGCGTACGGCTAAACCATGTGGTCCTGGCTGTCGTTGCTACAGCCAAGCTTTCGCGAAGATGCATCGGCCGACCGGACGCGGTGCATCGGTTTTCGCGAGGTGACGGAGGCCAGAAGGAATTCGGCTCCGGGGAGAGCAGGCATAGGCCGTCAACCCATCGCGCAGGGAAGGCCGGGTGTTTTCCGGCCCACCTGTTGTCCGCTTGCGCATTTGCGTGTGCAAATTCTTCGCGCAGCGGGTCATGGGTGCCAGCCGGCACCCGGTCTTCCCTGCGCCCTCTTCAAGGAAGAGGGTCAAGGAAAACAGCAAAACTCGGACGCTTCGCGCCGCGAGAACGCTGCTCGATGTGTGAACACTGGAATGACCGCGCGCTCTCGCCTCGCCCGTGTCGCTCCAGTCAGCGGCGGGCGGCGATCGCCGTCAGCTCCAGCTTGACGCCCGGGCCGAGATCCGCAACGCCAACGGCCGCACGCGCCGGCAGATGGTCCGCGGGGAAATAGCGCTTCCACACCTGGTTGAACGCCGCCTTGTCGGCGAGATCAGCCACAAAGATCGTCACCTGCAGAACGCGGGAGAGATCGGAGCCGGCCCCCTCGAGCAGGGTCTTCATCTGGCGCAGCACATCGTCGGCCTGGCCCGTCATATCGAGCCCCGCATCTTCGGGGACGATGCCGCCGAGATAAAGCACGCCATTATGCTCGACGATCTCGTGGAGCAATCCTTCATAGGGCAGGGAACGTGTGATCACGATCGTATCCGTGGGTGTTGCGGGCTCGCTGCAATGGGAAAAAATGGTGCTGCCAGACAGGATTGAACTGAGGCATCAATCCTAAATGGTATTGATTTTACTTCGTTTTTCAGTCCGATGATCTGTTTTTGTGTGGCACTCTTGAGTGGCGCCGCGCGCCGAAGGCTACTCCATCGAAGGCGAAATCGCTACCCCTACCCTCGGGGTGATTTGCGAAGCGAGAGCGGCCTCGCGACGGCTACTGAGGCGAAGGCGAAAGCGATCAGTAAGTACAAGCCGCGCGAGGCGCAGGCGCGCCGTCGACGATCGCATGCCACCCCGGTGCAGCGGCCTAGCGGTGCGTTGACTCCCGGCGCCCGATCTTGGGCGGCTCGAGCAGCACTTCCTTCAAGCGGTCCCCGGTGGCGACGACGACAACGAAATTGAGTTTGCCGTCCTGCTTCACCAGTCCGCCAGCGAGCGCTTTTCCCTCCGCCGCTTTCTCCGCGACCCGCACCGCATCCGACAGCTCCTGCTTGATCCACTTCAGGGCGACGACCTTGGCGAGATCTTCTCGATCGAGTTCCTTCAATGACGATGCAATCTCGCGCTGCGACACGCTCCCGGTGCTCGCATCAATCACGTTCTCGTAGATATGCTCGTTCTTGACCGTGCGTACGCGGTAGACGGGCGGACCGGATATCTCGAAGTTGACGTCAGCGGTCCTTGAGCCGTCGTGCAAGCGCTCGGCGATCGTCATCGCCTGATCCAGCGGCACGCGGGTGGTATGGAACTGCTCGATCACTCGGCGGATGGCCGCTTCGTCGACATCGTCCTGCGCGGCAGCGCTTTGCTGTGCAGCGTCGGAAGGAGCTTGGGTAGCTTGGGTGATGTCGGCCATCGCTCCCGTCCCGGTCAGGGCGGCGGAGCAAACCATGAGGGCAAGTAACTGCATCTTTGGCATCGGATAGTCCTTTCGTGTTCATTCAAAAATGGCTGGGTGATAGTTCCGCGACCATGCGGTTCGGCAATGGCGGCGCTCGCGGATCGATGAACCGCAGGCACCAAGCCCGTTTGCGAAAGCAGGATGCAGATCGTGCCGCCGCTTTACGGGATGCGCTCGAGCGAGTTTACGCTCTCGCGCCCCGATCTCCTCTCGACCGGCGGTTTGGCCTGCGTGGTCGTGAACGTCGGGCTGCGACTGCGCTAGGCTTTGCCGAAGGCGCAGATCAGTCGGCTGTGTAGGACTGCCGTCACTACTTTCGAGGTGAGTTTCGGGCAGCCGGGATGGAGCTTCGGCAGCGATGTCATGCTCGGCAGCCCTCGCGCGCAGTCCGAACCCGCTGGTATCGATGACGACCGCCTCCGGTGCCTTGGTGTCGGAGCGGATCCGGATCGGCGGCAGCGCAGAACGCGAGTCCGTGAGTGGGCTCGGCGCAGGAGCAGGCAGCGCCCAACCGGCTGCGAGAAGCAGCAAGAGCAGCGCGCCTCCGACCCAGAGAAAATAGCCCCGCAGGGGTAGCTCCGGTTCGACGAGGCCGCTCGCACTTCGTGGCAGCATGGATTGCCTGCTCATGGCACCTCGATCCTGGACATGGCACGAGACCTTCTCATTGTCAGATGCCCCAGGGTCGCGGATGCCGGCGCGCGAGCTGGGCATCGAGATACCCGCGCTCGTCGATCCATTCGACCGGGCAATAGGCCATGGCTTTCGGATCGATCTCGTGCCCGTCCCGCTTGAGGGCTGTGCGCGTGCCCGTGAGGCCGGTCCACACTGGATGGCCGGTGGCCGGATCCGGGTGCATGACGTCGAAGACTTCGATCACGCCGAGCATGTCAGAATTTCCGCCAGGATTGTCGTGGGGTGCAACCGAGCGTCGTCGAAGGCATCCGGAGCCCGGTCGGCTCGCCACATCGCAGGGGCGCGGGCTCCCGGTCGGCAAGCTCGTGAAGCCAGGCGAGTGCCCCGATGGTCACCGTCAGCAGCAGGCTCATGCCCACGAGCGACAAGGCGACCATGAAATTGAGAGATGCGAGTGCGATTCCGGGCCAGGGATTTTCCCTTGCGAGCGTCAACAGCAGGCTTGACATCGTTCCACCATTAAATAAACTATACCGTATATTTCGCATACCGCATGGGTCGCGAAAGTGTCAAGTGCAGAGACTCACAAGCGCGTGTTCGCGCTGCTCGGCCGCGGGACTTCGGGCCGAGCGACGCTGCGCCGTCGAATGAATCAACCGGTGAAAGGGATCGGATATGTTTAGGAAGCGAGCAGCGCTCGTCGGTGTGACGCTAGTTTCAGTGGCCAGTGCGGCGTTCGCGCAGGAGGGCCGGGGCACGGCCGAGCAGAGGGCCGCCTGCGCGCCTGACGCGTTTCGCCTGTGCATCGGCTACATTCCCGACCCCACCGGTGTGGAAGCCTGTCTCCGGCAAAGAAGGTCGGACCTGAGCGAAGCTTGCGGGGCCGTCTTCGACCAGGCAGCCGCCGCCGCAGCCTCGATCAGAACGATGGAAGCGCGTCGGCATCGCGGCGCAAAAGATGAGGAGTGATCGCATGAACACGATCTATTTCCCCGCTTTCGCCGCGTTCGGAGGCTCGGCCTTCGGAGCGATTTCCACGATCGTGACGGGGTGGGCGACCCGCCGTCGGAGGGTCCGCGAACGCCATCATGCTCACGCGTTCGTCAAACGTGAAAAGCTGTATCGATGCTTCATCGAGGAGGCGTCCCGGCTGTATGCGGACGCGCTGACCAGCGACAAATCGGAGATTCCGGCACTGGTGAATCTCTATGCGCTGATCGGGCGCATGCGGATACTGTCGGACGACGAGGTGGTCCATGCCGCAGAGCGGGCGGGACGGCTGATCATCGAGACCTACCTGGCACCGAACACCTCGTTCGTCGACCTGCCGGGCTTCCTCGAGGAGATGGATCCGCTGCGTGAATTCGGCGAGGCTTGCCGGCGCGAGGTGCAGGCAATTCCGCCGCATTGAGCCCGAAGATGAACAAGACCCAGGTATCCCCGGGCGGATCGCCGTGCCCTCGCGAAAGAATCGTGCAGGCCGCCATTCGACTGTACCGGGCCATCGGCTATCGGAAGACGACCGTTGCGGACATTGCCCGCAGCGCCTCCATGTCCCCGGCGAATATCTATCGGTTCTTTCCTTCCCGCCAAGCGGTCGAGGAGGCCGTGGTGGCAGGACTCCTCGGCGAGGTGTGCGCCGGCGCGGGAATCGAGGCCCGCAGTAATGTCTCGGGCGAAGAGCGCCTGGACGCCGCTTTTTGGACGATCTGCCAGCGGCATGAACATAGGCTGGCGCACGATTCGAGGCTGCACGAACTGGTGGTTGCCGCAGGACAAGCGAATTGGCCGGTCGTCTTGTCCTACGGCGAGAGGGTCCGCGGCCTCGTCGGGTCGATCATCGCGGCCGGGCAGGCGAGTGGCGAATTCCGGGCAGGAAGCGCGACGGCGCTGGCTCGCTGCACGTGCGAGGCAATGGGTGCATACCTCGATCCGTCGCGCATGAGAACGGTGGCTGGTAGGACGGCCTTCGAAGAGATGATGAGCTTCTGCTCGGGCGCGCTCCGCAGCGCCGCGCCGGCGCAGGTCGCCAGCCAGCCGCTGCACTACCGCGCGACGTGCCGGGCCTAGCGTCCGGCGGAGGCCCGCTTCAAGGCGTCCAATCCGCCTCGCACGCTGACAGGAAAAACCGGACGCGTTCCCGCACGAAAGACGGCAACTCCCGTCGCAGGTCTTTCGGCGTTTCCCCCACCAGCGAACGGAAAAGCATCGGTAGCAGGATCAGATCCAGGAAGATCTGAGCGGTGGCGATGCTGCGCTTTCCGGTGAAGGGACCTTTCGGTGCGCGCGCGACCTTCTGGGTCGTCTCGTTCAGCAGCTGAGAAATGGCGCCGACGGAACGATCCCGCGCGGCGTCGTGGACGTTGCGGCTCAACTCCGGGAAACGCTGCGCTTCCGCGATGGTGGCGCGAACCATCCCCAGAGATTCTTCGATTACCTTCTCCACGATCGCGGTGCCCAGGCTCATGAGCTTGTCCTGCAGGGTGCGGCCCTCCGGCTCGAAGCCTTCGAAATCCGACAGGCCGCTGATGGTCCGGGCCACCACCGCCGCGAACAGCGCCTCCTTGCCCTGGAAATGCGCATAGATCGTCGGCTTGCTCGCAGGGGCCAGCTCGGAGATGTCGTCGATGCTGGCGCTGCGATAGCCCTTGTCGAGAAAAAGCTGCTGGGCCGCATCGAGGATCCGGGCCTGGACGTCGCCGGCGAATTCCTTCGGCGGCCGGCCCCGTTTCGGGGTGGTCTTCTTCGTCATCGACGGTCTCCCAATCACGAGTCTGTGCGTACGCAGAAGCCACTTGACATAGGCGGCACGGAAAGGCAAGAAAAAGAAAATATACGGTATAGTTTGATTAACGCTTTGCAGCGCCTTCGGGTGATCGGGGCCGCAAGAGCCTTCGCGCCGCGGCCGATCATCCGATCCACTTCAGGAGAACGCAGTGCCGTTTTTGAGCCAAGATTCGCATCGTCTGCCGGAAGGCGTCCTGTTGCGGGAGTCGCATCACAGGGTCTCGGACGGCGTCGCCTCGGCGCTCGATCTGGTCTCGGCTGCGATCGTCCGGGCCGAGGGGGCCGAAGCGAAGGCCGCCTTGAGCGATGTGGCCTCCCTGCTGCACGGACATGCCGAAGTGCATCTGATGCTCGCGCGGCCTCAAGGCGAAGCCCTCGTCGATGCCGCAGCGCACGTCCGCAAGTTGGGCTGCGCGATGCGCCGGTCTCGACTGGACGGCATGAAGATCCAGCTGATCTTCGACACCGAGTGCGTCCCCCTTCAGTCGGAGCGGTGCTGGCGGCTTGGTCTGATCGTCCATGACCTGATCGCGACGGCGGCCAAACACGCCTGTTTCGATGCGCGTGCCGGTGAGATCAAGGTCAAGCTGACCCGTCGCGGCGCACTGGTGAACTGCGTCGTGCTGGACAACGGCTCGCGTTCGGTGCGGTCGGATGCCGGACGGCGCGTTCGGACCGACAACGACCTGGCCAGGAGCCTGGGCGGTCGGATCGAACAGGGTTTTGGCAGCGAGTTCACGTCGATCGTTCTCTCGTTTCCGCTGACCGAACGCGAGCGGCAGACGAATTGGGGGATGGCGACGCGGCGCATGAGATTGACTCGGCCCGTCAAGGCCAAGGCGGCCGACCCCGCGCCTGTTCCTTCGCCTGCCCCCGTCTCGCACCAAGCCAATCAACCCGTTGCAGCCAAGCCGGATCCGAAACCGTCCGATGCCTTGGGTCAGCTGTTCGCATCCCCCAACCGCATGGTCGCGCTATGAAACCTCCCTGTCCCAAATTCGTCCGTGACAAGCGCTTGATGAGGCCCGTCAGCGGACTGACACTCGCGCTCGTTGCCGCCGCGCTCGCAGGCTGCGACGATCACGCGGCCGCTCCCGCTGCCCGCGCCGCCTTCGTGCGCACGGAAATCGTGCAGCCGAAGGATCGGCAAGCCTCGATCACCTTGACTGGTGAGGTCCAGCCTCGCTTCCGCGCCGATCTGTCGTTCCGTGTCAGCGGACGTGTGATCGCGCGCTTCGTCGAAGTCGGGACCCACGTCGAGGCGGGCGAAGTGTTGGCACTGCTCGACCCGGCCGAACAGGAGGCCGATGTCGATGCCGCGACGGCCGCAGTGCTGGCGGCCGAAGCCCAGCTTCGTGTGGCGAAGACGACTTTCGAGCGCCAGAAGTCGCTGATCGCAAGCGGCTTCACCACGCGCACGGCCTACGACCAGGCGCAGGAAGGATTGCGAACCGCTGAAGGTGCGCTTGAATCGGCGCGAGCGTTGCTGGGGACGTCGAAAGACGCCCTCGGCTACACCGCGCTGCGGGCCGAGGCAGACGGCGTCGTCACCGCCCGCAACCTCGAAACCGGTCAAGTCGTACAGGCGGCGCAGCCGGTCTTTTCGCTGGCGCAAGACGGCGAACGGGACGCGGTCTTCGATGTGTACGAGTCGATGTTTCTTGGAGATGCCGACGGCGGCGACGTTTCGTTGAGGCTGGTGGCCGACTCGGGCGTGACCGCGAACGGCGAGGTTCGAGAGATCTCTCCGGCCGTCGATCCGAGGAGTTCGACCATTCGGGTGAAGGTGGCGATCAAGGCTCCGCCCCCCACGATGACGCTTGGAAGCGCCGTCGCGGGAACGGTGAAAGTAAAGGCCGAGCGGCAGGTCGCCCTGCCATGGAGCGCCTTGATGGCGGCGGGCACCAGACCCGCGGTCTGGACCGTCGATCCGGCGACGCGGATCGCCTCCCTGAAGCCAGTGATCGTCGGTGGCTACGAGGCCGGGGAAGTGTTGATCAAGGCGGGTCTCGAGCCCGGCGAGCGCGTGGTGGTGGACGGCGGCAAACTCCTGAGCGTGGGCCAGCCCGTGACTTACGAAGGAGATCATTCATGACGAGCCCCGTGACCATCGCCGGCACGCTGGCATGCGCGCTTGCGCTTGCCGGATGTCAGCCGGAGGCGAACGCGCCTCAGCCCACGCGTCCCGTCCAATCGATGCTTCTCCAGGCCGATCATTCCGCCGATACGGTCGCGGTGGGCGTCATCGAGCCGCGCTACAAGACCAATCTCGGCTTCCGCGTGCTGGGACGCCTGACGAGCCGTCCCGTCTACGTCGGTGATCTCGTCAATGAGGGACAGACGATCGGCACCATCGACGCGACGGCCCTCGAACTGGCCGTTCGCGCCGCCAAAGGGCAGCTGGCCAAGGCCGAGGCGCAGTTCGCGACGGTTCGAGCGACGGAGGAACGGCAGCGGACGCTCATCACCACCGACGCCACCACGAAGCAGACTCTGGACAATGCCGAGCAGGCGCGCGCCGGCGGCGAAGCAACGGTAGCGCGCGAACAGGCAAATCTAACCAAAGCGATGGAGCAGCTCGGCTATTCGCAGATCAAGGCCGACTTCGCCGGCGTGGTCACCGCGATCGGCGCGGAAGTCGGCCAGGTGGTGTCCCCTGGTCAAACGGTGGTGACGATCGCAAGGCCGGACGTTCGCGAAGCCGTCGTCGATATCGGCGAGGACTTTCCTCTAGCGCTGGAGATCGGGCTCCCGTTCACGGTCACGCTGCAGCTTCTTCCCGCTGTTCAGGTGCAGGGGACCGTCCGGGAGATTGCGCCCCAAGCCGATGCGGTCACCCGACTGCGGCGCGTCCGGATTGCCCTCGACAATCCGCCCGACAGCTTTCGGCTTGGCGCGACCGTGACCGCCAAGCTCGACAGGGCTCAACCCCGGGCCCTGCACGTGCCTGCTTCGGCGCTGCTCGCCAAGGAAGACGCAAATTTCGTCTGGGTGGTCGATCAGACCGCCAACACGGCCTCGCTGCAAAAAGTCGACGTCGTTGCCGATCCAACCGGTCTCCGCGTCGTCGGCGGTCTCGCCCCCGGCGCCCGCGTCGTCACCGCCGGAATCCACAGCCTCAAGCAAGGACAGCAAGTCCGCATCGAACAGGATCAGAAGCCATGAAGTCGTTCAACCTCTCCGACTGGGCGCTCGGTCATCGTTCGCTCGTCTGGTATTTCATGATCGCCTTCATGGCGGCGGGCCTGTTTGCCTACCTTCAGCTGGGCCGGCAGGAAGACCCAGACTTCACCATCAAAACCATGGTGATCCAGGCGCAGTGGCCGGGCGTCTCGCCCGCGGAAATGACCCGGCAGGTCACCGACAGGATAGAGAAGAAGCTCGAGGAGCTGGAATCGCTCGACTACACCAAGAGCGTCACCGTCGCCGGCCAGACCACCGTCTTCGTCTATCTGCGTGACACCACCAAGGCCGCCGACGTGAAGCCGACCTGGATCCGGGTCCGCAACATGATCGCGGACATCAAGGGCGAGTTTCCGCAAGGGGTGATCGGCCCGGGCTTCAATGATCGCTTCGGCGACGTGTTCGGCAACATCTACGCCTTCACCAGCGACGGCTTGAGCCAGCGTCAGCTGCGCGATCACGTCGAAGACATCCGCGCCAAGGTGCTGACCGTGCCGGACGTCGGCAAGGTCGACATTCTCGGTGCGCAGGACGAGGTGATCTATCTCGAATTCTCGACCCGGAAGATCGCGGCCCTTGGCCTCGACGTCCACGCCATCATGGCCTCGCTGCAGGGGCAGAATGCGGTCGCGCCCTCCGGTGTGTTCCAGGAAGGGCCGGAGCGGATCAGCGTGCGGGTGAACGGCCAGTTCACCTCGGAGGCAAGCCTGAAGGCGGTCAACCTTCGCATCAACGATCGCTTCTTTCCCCTCACCGACGTCGCAACCATCACGCGGGGCTATGCCGATCCGCCAAGCACGCTGTTCAGGTACAGCGGCGAGCCGGCGATCGCGCTGGCCATCGGCATGAAGTCCGGCGCAAACCTGCTTCACTTCGGCGAGGGCTTGAAGGAGGAAATGACCAAGATCATCGCCGACCTGCCGGTCGGCGTCGGCGTTCACCAGGTCGCCGATCAGCCCGTCATCGTCGAGCATGCCGTTTCCGGCTTCACGGAAGCGCTGTTCGAGGCCGTGATCATCGTGCTCGGCATCAGCTTTCTCAGCCTGGGCTTGCGCGCAGGCCTGGTGGTTGCCGTTGCGATCCCGCTGGTGCTCGCCATCACCTTCGTCGTGATGGCCTATGCCGGGATCTCGCTTCAGCGGATTTCGCTTGGCGCGCTGATCATCGCGCTGGGCCTGCTGGTCGACGACGCCATGATCGCCGTCGAAATGATGGTGGCGCGGCTAGAGATCGGCGAACCCCTGGAGAAGGCCGCGACCCACGTCTATACGTCGACCGCGTTTCCGATGCTGACGGGCACGCTGGTCACGGTGGCGGGGTTCATCCCCATCGGGCTCAACAGCAGCAATGCCGGTGAGTTCACCTTCACGCTATTCGTGGTGATCGCCGTCTCCCTGATCGTGTCCTGGATCGTCGCGGTGCTGTTCACGCCGCTGCTCGGCGTCACGATCCTGCCCGCCAAAATGAAGGGCCATCATGGAGAGAAGGGCCGCGTGGCGCAGTTGTTTGCGCGTCTGCTTCTGTTCTGCATGCATCATCGCTGGACGACCATCTCGGTGACGGCCGCAGCCTTCCTCGTCGCCTTGTTCGGTCTTCAATTCGTGCAGCAGCAGTTCTTCCCGTCCTCGGACCGCGCCGAGCTCGTGATCGACTGGAACTTGCCGCAGAACGCCTCCATCGCCGACACGAACGTCCAGATGGCCCGGTTCGAGCGCGAACAGCTTCAGGACAACCATTCGGTCGATCACTGGTCGACCTATGTCGGGACCGGCTCGCCGCGTTTCGTCCTGTCTTTCGACGTGCAGACGGCGAACACCTGGTTCGGCCAGATGGTGGTCGTGACCAAGGGCGGCATCAAGGCGCGTGACCAGGTCAAGGCGCAGTTCGAGGCGTACCTGAAGAAGACGTTCCCCGGCACCGACACCTACGTCAAGCTGCTCGAGGTCGGTCCTCCGGTGGGGCGTCCCGTGCAGTACCGCTTGAGCGGGCCTGACATTGGCAAGCTGCGGGATCTTTCGCAGAAGCTTGCCGGGATCGTCCGGAGCAGCCCCGATTTGGGCAACGTCGTGTTCGACTGGATGGAGCCGGCGCGGGTCGTCAAGGTCGACGTTCTCCAGGACAAGGCGCGCCAACTCGGCGTGACCTCCGAGGACATCGCCACCACCCTGAATTCGGTGCTCGAGGGCACGCCGATCACCCAGGTGCGCGACAGCATCTACCTGGTCAATGTCACGGGACGGGCGACCGCGGCGGAACGAGCGTCCATCGATACTCTGCGCGATCTGCAGTTGACGGGCGTCGGTGGTCAGTCCGTGCCCCTCGGGGCCGTGGCCAATCTGCGCTACGAGCTCGAGCAGCCGACGATCTGGCGGCGCGCGCGGATCCCGACCATCACCTTGAAGGCGGGCATCGTCGGCACCGCGCAGCCCAAGACCGTGGTCGATCAGCTCGCGCCGAAGGTGGCGGAGTTCATGAAGGAGCTGCCGGCGGGATACTCGGTGAATATCGGCGGCTCGGTGGAGGAGAGCGCCAAGAGCCAGGCGCCGATCGTGGCCATCGTTCCGCTCATGCTGTTCGTCATGGCGACGGTGCTGATGATCCAGCTGCAGAGCTTCCATCGCCTGTTCCTGGTGTTCGCGGTCGCCCCGCTCGCCGTGATCGGCGTCGTCATGGCTCTGTTGCCGAGCGGAGCGCCCCTCGGCTTCGTCGCCATCCTCGGCGTGCTGGCCCTGATCGGCATCCTGGTCCGAAACTCCGTGATCTTGATCGTCCAGATCGAGGACCTCAGGAAGGAGGGACGCCCGGCCTGGAACGCCGTGGTGGAGGCGACCGAGCATCGCATGCGACCGATTCTGCTGACGGCCGCCGCCGCAAGTCTCGCTCTGATTCCGATCGCGCGCGAGATCTTCTGGGGCCCGATGGCCTACGCAATGATGGGCGGCATCATCGTCGGCACGCTGCTGACGCTGTTGTTCCTGCCGGCGCTGTATGTGGCCTGGTTCCGCATTCAGCCCGATCTCGACCATGAAACATCCGCGGAGGAGCCTGCCGTGACAGCGCACGACGCCCCCCGTCCGGAGGCGCCGACGCCGGCACACGTTCCCGCGTCCAAGCCGACGCCCGTCCTCGAAACCCAGTCCTGAGAGAGAGAACACCATGACACGAAAGACACTGATGCTGTCGCTCACCGCGACGCTCGCAACAGCGACGCTGTCGCCGCATGCCGCATTCGCGCAGTTTCCGCCGCCGCCTCCGATGGCCGGACCTCCGCCGATTGTAGCCGGCGGTCAGCCGCCGCTCGCAGGCGGGGGCCCTCCGGCCTTTGCGGCTCGTCCTGCGATGGGACCCGGCGGCGGTGCGCCGCGTGCCGGCCTCGCCGGCGGGGCGCCTCGTCTCGGTGCCGGACCCGCGGCGCGCGGCGATCTCGCAGGGGTCGGAAGGGGCGGACCGGCGAACGCCACCCGAGGCGCGTCGGTCGGTAACGGCCGCTTCGGCGGCTACGCCCGTTACGATGGATCGCGGTACGGCTATCGCGGTGCGTATGCGGCGAGCGCTTACGCGGGAGCCGCTGCGGGTTACGCGTATGGACGCGGCTACTCGTCCGATAGCGACTGCTACTACACCTACACGCGCCACCGTCGCGTTCTGGTCTGCGACTGACGACCACGAAAGTCCGTCCTTTGGGGTCGCGTCGGCCCGCCGAACAGATCGGCGTGGCTGACGACTCCGCACCCGGGACCTATCAGCTGCAGCACGCGCATGTGAACGCGAGTGTCTTGACTATTTAATAAACTATACCGTATAGTTCATTAAATAGTTGGTTATGCGGGCCGGCCGGCGGAACGAGCCGCCGGCTTGAACAACCGCAAATCAAGGGCAAGAACCATGAACTTTCAGCCTCGACAAAATCTCGCGACCGCCGACCGGCATCTGCCGTTCGATTGCATCGCCCTGCTGCTGCAGGGCGGCGGCGCCTTGGGGGCATACCAGGGAGGCGTCTACGAGGCCTTGGCCGAAGCCGACATCCATCCAGACTGGATCGCCGGCATTTCGATCGGGGCGATCAATGCCGCGATCATCGCCGGCAATCCGCCGAACGCCCGGGTCGACCGGCTCCGCGAATTTTGGACGCAGGTGACGCTGGACGCGCCGTTCACCGATCTGATGAACGGCGATCACAACCGCAATTTTCTCAATCAGGTGAATGCGGGCTTTGCGGCGGTGTTCGGGGCGAACGGATTTTTTTCCGCGCGGCCGTTCGCGCCTTGGCTGCAAGCGGGTGGAACGCTTGCCGCCACCAGCATCTACGACACCAGCGCGCTGAAGACGACGCTGGAGCGCCTGGTCGATTTCGATCGCATCAACGCCGGTCTGACGCGGTTCAGCGCAGGGGCCGTGAACGTGAGGACCGGCAATATGGTCTATTTCGACACTGCCACCCATACCATCCGGCCGGAGCACATCCTGGCGAGCGGTGCGCTGCCGCCGGGCTTTCCGGCCGTCGAAATCGATGGCGAACAGTATTGGGATGGCGGGCTCGTATCCAACACTCCGTTGCAGTGGGTGATCGAGTGCGGCGCCCGACAGGACACGCTTGTGTTTCAGGTCGATCTCTGGAGCGCGCGCGGCCAGATTCCGGGCAACATGGCGGAAGTGATCACTCGCCAGAAGGAAATCCAATACTCCAGTCGCACGCGGGCGAGCACGGACCAGTTCAAGAGCCTGCACCGGTTGCAGCGAGACCTGGCGGCTCTCTTGAGCAGGCTGCCGGAAGACCTGCGCGATCAGGAGGACGTCAAGCTGCTCAGGACCGCCGCCTCTAATAACGTGCATAGCCTGGTCCACCTGATCTATCGCGCGCGGGACTACGAAGGCCACTCCAAGGACTACGAGTTTTCCCGTCTGTCGATGCAGGATCATTGGCGCGCCGGCTATCACGACGCCTTGCGCACCCTTCGGCATCCCGAGGTGCTGGCCCGCCCGACGAGTGCGGACGGCGTCTCCACGTTCGATCTTGAGCACGACGGTCGCGAATAGGCCGGCTCTTCCCAATCACAGGACAATTCAAATGCGCGAGAGTGAAGTCGTGAGGCGTGCGTTCGCCATGCCGCTGACGAATCCGGCATATCCGCCGGGACCGTATCGTTTCGTCGACCGCGAATACCTGATCATCACCTATCGTACCGATCCGGCGAAGCTGCGATCGGTCATCCCGGCTCCGCTCGAACTTGACGAGCACGAAGCGCTGGTCAAGTACGAATTCATCCGCATGCCGGATTCCAACGGATTCGGCGACTATACCGAGAGCGGCCAGGTGATCCCCGTGTCGTTCCGCGGGCGCAAGGGCGGCTACACCCACTGCATGTTCTTGAACGATGAGGGACCGATCGCGGGCGGCCGGGAGCTCTGGGGCTTTCCGAAAAAGCTCGGCCAGCCGACGCTGCGGACCGAACTCGATACGCTCATCGGCACGCTGGATTACGGTCCGTTGCGGGTGGCGACCGGCACGATGGGATACAAGCACCGCGAAGCCGACCTGGCGCAGGTCAAGGCCGCTCTGGAGGAGCCGAACTTCCTGCTCAAGATCATCCCGCACGTGGACGGCACTCCGCGGATTTGCGAGCTCGTCGAATATCACCTCGAGCAACTCGTCCTGAAGGGCGCGTGGACCGGCCCCGCCGCGCTCTCCTTGACGCCTCACGCCCTCGCTCCCGTGTCCGATTTGCCGGTGCTCGAGATCGTGTCCGCGGTTCACATCCGCGCAGACCTTACGCTGGGATTGGGCAAGGTCGTTCACGACTATCTGCAGCAGTCGATCCGGCGCCCGGTCGGGAGCTACGAGCGAGCCCTTGTCACCTGAGTGACGGTCTCGACGGGCTGCGTAGGTCCGGAAACACCGCGGCGTGGAGCCGCAGCACCTCACAAGAAGGAAAGACCAAATGAGTATACTGAAAGGTAAAGTCGCAGTCGTGACCGGCTCAACCAGCGGCATCGGTCTAGGCTATGCTCGTGCTTTCGCGGGCGCCGGGGCCAACGTCGTGCTCAATGGAATGGGGGCGCGGGCCGATGTCGAGAACGAGCGCTCTGCGATCGAGAGGGAATTTGGCGTCAAGGCGGTCTATTCGGCTGCGGACATGGACAGCCCGGACCAGATCGCCGAGCTCATCGCGCTGGCGGAAAGCACCTTCGGCAGCGTCGATGTCCTCGTGAACAATGCCGGCGTCCAGCACGTCGCCCCTGTCGAGGAGTTTCCGGTCGACAAGTGGAATGCGATCATCGGGATCAACCTGTCGTCCGCCTTCCACGCCATCCGTGCAGCCGTGCCCGGCATGAAGAAGCGCGGCTGGGGCCGGATCATCACCACGGCCTCGGCGCATTCGATAGTCGCTTCGCCCTTCAAGTCGGCCTACGTCGCCGCCAAGCACGGCATCGTGGGACTCACCAAGACGGTGGCGCTGGAGCTCGCCCGGTCCAAGATCACCTGCAACTGCATCAGCCCCGGATACGTCTGGACGCCGCTGGTGGAGAAGCAGATCCCGAACACGATGGTGGCGCGCAACATGAGGAGGGATGAGGTGATCAGCGAGGTCCTGCTCGCGGCCCAACCGACGAAGGAATTCGTCACCGTGGAACAGGTAGCTTCGCTGGCGCTGTTCCTGTGCAGCCAGGACGCCGCCCAGATCACCGGCGCCAACCTTTCCGTCGACGGCGGCTGGACGGCCGCGTAGTCGCCGAAACATCAGACACTGGGAAGCGGACCGCGAAAGAATTGCTCGCGAACACCTGCGCTAGATCAAGCGACGGTGCTCCCAGCTGCGACCCCCTAGTACCGAACATCAACCAACATCTGGAGAGAAGATCATGAACAAGCGACTACTCGCGACTGTCGTTGGCTGTGCCTGCCTTACCTTGGCGACGGCCGCCGAGGCCCGAACCTCTTACGATGGATCCTGGAATCTTCTTTTCGTGACGCAGCGCGGCAGCTGTGATCCGACCTACAGCTTTTCCGTGAACATAAACGACGGATTCGTCACGCATCCCAATCTGGTGAAGTTTGCCGGCCACGTCGGACGTTCGGGCGCGGTTCACGCGTCGGTTACGGTCCACGACAAATACGCAGCAGGGTCCGGGAGACTGACGCGAGACGCCGGTCGCGGGAGCTGGAGTGGCCACGCAGCAGGGGGGCGCTGCTCGGGATATTGGACCGCGCAACGAAACGGGTAGGAAGCAAGATCGGAGGGTAGCCGGCGAGGCCTGCTCCGATCCAGCTCATGCCAAAGCTCGCGGCCCTGACCCGCCTCCGGGTGAGCATGAGCTCGGCCGACGCCGTCCCGATGCCCGCGCGCTGCAGCATCTGGGTTCGCGCTCCTGGGCGGGTATCTGGCCGCGCATGCGGGCGATCTCGTTCCGGATCCAGTGGAGTTTCATAGGGCGCTGAGATCGTCCGGCACCTCGCCGAACTTCCGGATCAGCTTGGCGTCGCTGAAATCGCCGCTGGACGGGTCTCCTGTCCGCGAAAACGCGACGGCGCCGGCGCAGCCTGGTTTCCGCGAGAGCGCTTCGGCGCGCATGACGGCGGCGTTGGCGCTGAGGCACTCTATCGCCTCGCCGGGCGCGACCCCGTCGTCGGCCATGACGAACGGCAATGCCACGTAGTAGGTGACGTCCATCGCAGTCACTCCTTGCGTTCGCGCTGCGGGCTATGCCGCCCGCGTGAATATCCTTTCGAGACCGCCGCGCGTAGCTCGTTGGCCTCGGCCTCGAGAAAGTCGATGGCGATCAACAACGCCTTGACCGCCTCCCGGGGATCTCCGCCGCAGGCTTCGATGGCCTGATCGGCGGCGAGCTCAAGATCGCCCTCGGCGGGCGCAGCAGGTTCGGAAGCGGCGGACATGCTTCCATGTTCTTCATTTGTTCCAATGAGTCAATGGCTCTCCGTTGGATTCCGCTTGTTGCGAGGGACCGTGCGGATGAATCTTCGCCCGGAAAGGCTGGCCTGTCGGAACTGGCATCTGCCGTTCGTCTTGAATCCAGGCCAACCCAAACGGAGTTCTGCGTACCATGGCGCCGCGTGCCAACTGGAAAGGCTTCCTGCGTCTGTCCCTCGTGACCTGCCCCGTCGCTCTCTACCCGGCCACGTCGGAGAGCGAAAAAATTTCGTTCAACCAGCTCAACCGGGCGACGGGCCATCGCATCAAGTACCTGAAGGTCGACGCGGACACCGGCGACGAGGTGCCCAACGAGGACATCGTCAAGGGCTACCAGTTCGAGAAGGACCAGTTCATCGAGGTCACGAAGGAGGAGCTCGAGGAGATCGCGCTGGAATCGACGCGAACCATCGAGATCGACGAATTCGTCGACAAATCCGACATCGACCCGCGCTACCTGATCCGGCCCTATTATCTCCGGCCCGATGGCAAGGTTGGGCATGACGCCTTCGCGGTGATCCGCGAGACCATCCGCGAGATGGACAAGGTCGCGATCGGTCGGGTCGTGCTAACCAACCGCGAGCACATCATTGCGCTCGAGCCGATGGACAAGGGACTCGTCGGCACGCTGCTTCGCTATCCGTACGAGGTACGCAGCGAGCAGGAATATTTCGACGAGATCCAGGATGTCAAAGTCACCAAGGACATGCTGGACCTCGCCAGGCACATCGTGAACCAGAAGGCGGGGCAGTTCGATCCCGAGAAGTTCGAGGACCACTACGAGAGCGCGCTGATCGATCTCATCAACCAGAAGCGCGCCGGCAAGCCGATCACGCCAAAGTCCAAGCCGGCGGCGGGCAACGTCGTCGATCTGATGGAGGCGCTGCGCCGGTCAGTCGGCAAGGAGGCCGCGCCTGCGAACGCGGCCAAGCCCGCCAAGAAGCCGAAGAAGGCGTCCGCGGGCCAGAAGGAGATGCTGATGCCCATCGCCGGCAAGAAGCCTGCGAAGGAGGCGGCCGCGAAGAAACCCGCCGCCAGGCCGCAGCAGAAGTCGGCCTGAAACTAGTGGTAGGAGGTTCGCATGGACATGAAGGAAGCCTCAGCGATGACGGAAGCCTCCGGCCTGGTGAACGACCCAGAAGGCGCGGAGTTGGCTGTTGCGGCCAGGCTGAATGCCGAAGCGAAAACGGCCGCCGACTTGCGACGACCGCGCCCATCTCAAGACGTCGCCCTGCGCTTGGCGGATCGCTTGCGCGAGACAGCGATGAATGCCCCGCTGCGGTCGCTCTTGGCCGCCTTTTTGGTTGGAGTCTGGGTCGCGCGCCGGCGCTAAGGTGAAGTCGTTCCGAGTTGTCGGAACCGCTTCGCTCAGTCCTCCGGACCCCTTTCGCTCGCGGGGCACTCCGGGCACGTGTCCCCGATGGAATCGAGCACTTCGAGGATCGCCGCGACGGCATGATCGGTCGAGATGCCTGCCGGCGGATATTTGCAGGCGAGGTCGACTGCTCTCTGGCGGGCATGGGGGTCGGCGCGGTCCTGCATCCAGCCGTGCTCCTCGCATTCGCGGATGGCGCCTGCCTCCTGCAGCACCGAGATCGCCCAGCCGCGCAGCGTCCGGATCGTAGGCCGCCTCTCCTTGAACATCAGCATCGAAATCGCTCCTTGGCCTTCGACCGAATCCTTGTCAGCCACCGTGCGTTCCGCGCTGCTACCACAGCCCAGGGATTCGAAATCGCGGCACCGCGCTTTTCCACGTGTTCCCCCGGTGCTGACCGAGGAACAAGGCGCCCGGCGCGCCCATTGAATCGGCGAGTGCGAGTTGCGTGGAGTTGGTCGATGACCGCCGAGAAGCTGGTGCAGGACGCCGTCGAGCGGGCCCAGGCCATCCTGGCGCGCTACGTGGAACCGGGCGAGCGGGACTGCGAGCGCACGATCAACGACCTGCTCGACGTTCTCGATCGCGACGAGGTCGTCGCCGCGGTGGAGGAGCTCGAACGGCGCGGGGAGGCCGTCAACGAGCTTCGGCGCCTTCTCGACCGAAGTCCGCCTTCATGGAGTTCTCCGCCCCGGAATGCGGCCGATCCCGACCTGCCGCCGATGCCACCCGAGAAGCGGCCGCAGGATCCGGGCATGGACGGCAGCGACATGCGCTTCGAGGGCTTCCGTGTGGAGACCAAAGAGCACGCCGGCGAGTACCCCGACACGATGCCGCAAGTCATCGAAGTCACCGACGCCGAGGGCCGGAAGGCCGCATACGTGCCGCTCAGCCGCGACGGCAAGGTGGTCGAGAGTTCGGCGGTCGTGGACAAGCTCAAGCAGTGCCAAGACAGCGACTGAGACCTAGGCCGCGACAGCCGTGTCTTCCTTCACGCCGCGGGCGACGATGCGAAGCGTCCCGTCGGGTAGCGGCCGTTGCAGCTTCAGGGCCTCGTCCGGGGGCGCGGTCATCCAGGTCTCGACCTCTTCTGGCGTCGTCAGGATCACCGGCATCGCCCTCGGATGTATCGCGCCAACCTCCGCGTTCGCTTCCGTCGTCAGGAACGCGAAGAGGTCGTTGGTGGTCTCGCCTTCCTTGACCTTTCGGACCGACGTCCAGTTGGCCCAGATGCCGGCGAAGCAGGCGAGCGGGCGGGCCTCGTCGAGCGCGAACCAGATGTCGCCACCCTCGGCCTTGTTGAACTCGCTGAACGAGCTGAACGGCACCACGCAGCGGTGCTCCGTACCCAGCCAGCGGGTCCAATGCTTCGACTTCACGTTCCGGATGTTAGTCGTGCCGCTGTCCGGCTCCATCCGGAGCAATTCCTTGAAATCGACGGTCTTGCCCTTGGCCTGTAGCTTCTCGGCCCGCTTCTTCGTCGCGTCCATGAGCGCTTTCGACGACGACGGCATGCCCCAGCGGGCAAGCGCGAGCTCCCGGCCGTCGGCGCCGGTCCGGATGATCGGCGCCTTGTAATCCGGAAACACGCCGGGCATCGGGGCGAGGTTGCCGACGTACTGGTTGACGACGCGAAACAGCGCACTGATGGCGACCTGGTTGGTCGTGATCGAATAGAGATTGCACATCGTCAGGTCTCCGGAGCGGCCTGGCGAGGGCGCTGCACCAACTGTAGCAGCGTGGCCGCCGGCCTGCGATTGGCCTTGGCGCACTTGCTGCAGCGGAGCCGGCTCGCCAGGTCATGGACTGCGGTCGTCGGAGGGTGCCGCAAGGCTGCGAGATCGACGTCGCGCCGTGTCTTGCAGCGCGAGCATTCGATCTCGAGCCATGCGTAGCCGCCATTGATCGCCTCGTCGATCGTCGGAGACGGGTCGATGGGCTCGCCGTCGGCCCACATGCGTTCGTTCCAGGACTCGCACAGGAGACGGTCGGCCTGCTTGATCAGGGCCTCGCCCTTGGCCCGGGCTTCGGCTGCCTGAGTGGCGAGGATCGTCGTCATCGCGCGGGCCTTCCCCAATTCCTTATGCAGCGCCTTGCGGTCGCCGCCAGAGAGAGGGGTCGGGTGGTGCTTTGGGGCCACGGCCGGTCCCATCGACTACGGCGTCTCGTACGACGGCCAGCAGCCGTCTTCCTCATGCCGCCCGGTCCGGTTGATGCAGGTGTTGTTCAGCAGGCGCTGGCCGACGTCCCGCCAGATCGCGTTCTGACCGTACAGTCTGATCACGTCGACCTTCTGGATCTCGACGG
Source organism: Bradyrhizobium sp. CIR48 (assembly GCF_014198315.1). Lineage (NCBI taxonomy): Bacteria > Pseudomonadati > Pseudomonadota > Alphaproteobacteria > Hyphomicrobiales > Nitrobacteraceae > Bradyrhizobium > Bradyrhizobium sp. CIR48. The sequence goes on along the minus strand of NZ_JACIHG010000008.1, from coordinate 248,710 downwards.
TCCGGGCGCAGCGTCGGCAGGACACCCTCAGTAAATGCTGCGGAACTTGGCTTAGCTGCTGTAGGCGTCCGGACGCGCCGGGGCCCGCCTCCCCAGCGTCGGCGCGGGGGTCATCCAGGAGTGCCTGCCAGTATTCCGGCGGCAGGTCGGCGTCCGGAGCCAGTCCGGGCGCGGGAGGGGCCCTCCTGCCGACGGCGGAGGCCATCTGTTCCATCTGTCGTCGGGTCGGCATGCGCCAGCTGGCGGGGCGGTCGGTCATGTCGAATTAGAACATATCAAGAACATATGTCGAGTCGTTTCCGGGCCTGGCGAGAGATTTCTCGTCCGCGTCGCCCACGCCGCGCGCCTAAGCCTTTGACGATTTTGGAGCCGTGGAGAACGTCCGTTGTGAGCACGAATAGGGTTGGCGATGGCACGGTAACGTCGATCGTTCCGGATGGTGGCGCGCGGCGCATCGGTCTCGCTTTGTCCGGCGGCGGCGTCCGCGCCGCAACCTTCCACCTTGGTGTCCTCAGACGTCTCGCTGCGGAAGGTGCGCTGGAACGGGTTTCCGTGGTGTCAACGGTTTCCGGCGGAAGCCTCGTGACGGCTGCGGTCGTGGCGGCAGCCGGAATGAAATGGCCGTCCTCGAAAGATTTCATGGAGGATGTCTATCCTGCGATGAGGAGCAGGATGACGTCGCGCGACCTGTTCAGCCTCGAGGCCATCGGTTGGCGCGGGCTTGCCGAGTTCAACATGGATCTCGCCCGCAATCGGGCGTCCGTGCTCGCCAGGCTGTTGGAGCGGAATTGGGGCGTCTCGGGCACGCTTGCCGACTTGCCGGATGCCCCGCATTGGCTGATCAACACGACCTGTTTCGACACCGGCAAGAACTGGCGGTTTGCCAAGCGCGAGATGGGAGATTGGAGCTTCGGGCGACACTATGCACCCGAGGTCGCGCTGTCGGTCGCGGCGGCCGCCTCCGCGGCAGTCCCTTACGTGATCGGCGCGATGCGGCTGTCGTTGCCGGCCGCCGGCTGGTGGGAAACCGATCCGGCGACCGGCAGGCAGGTACGCTCTCGCGAACCTGCCAGACGCGAGGTGCGGCTTTGGGATGGGGGCGCCTATGACAACATGGGACTTGAGGCCGTCACCAAGCCCGGCAAGGGTCTGCGGCATTGCGATTTCCTGATCTGCAGCGACGCCTCCGGCCCGCTCGCTGCGCCAGGCCGTTCGCCGCTGGCGGCCTTGTTCGGCGGCGGGCTGACCAGTCCGCGCCTGTTCGACGTCGCAGGCGACCAGATCCGCGCGCTGCGCTCGAGGGTGCTGATCGCCGACATCGCATCGAAGACGATCGACGGCGTGTTGCTGCGCATGGGCAACTCGGTACGCGCGGTTGACGTCAAGAACGATCTTGTCCGGCCCGTCGGCTATTACGACCGCTTTCAGACTGACGAGCAGGCGACGATGGCGCTGCGGCACCCCACCGACCTGAAGGCCCTTTCCTTCACTGCCTTCGACGATCTGGCGCGGCACGGCTTCGAGATCGCCGACGCAACGCTCACGACCTACGCCGCGACAGGCTTTCCGAAATCGCACTGCTGGGGTGACCGCGCATGAGAGGAATCAGGACGCGCTTCCGCGCATATCATCTCGGAAATCCGGGGTCGTCGTTCTCATATTTCGCCGACGGTCATTTCACGATGATCGAGGCGCGATTGACGGACGAGAGCCGAGCACAGGTCGAACGCGAGATGTTCGAGAAGTGCGGCGTCGAACACGCCGACGTCCTGCACATCACCAGTTGGGATGCGGACCACTGCAACAAGTTCGAGCTCCCCGACCTGCTGAACCTGATTAGGCCGATGAAGATCGAGTGCCCCGGCTACGACCCGCACAAGGACTACGGTCATGGAGAGGAATGCCTGGAGATGATCGCCGAATACCGGGCGAGGCGCCGCAACACGGGCAGCACCCCGATCATCCGGCACATCACTCCGAAATACATCCAAGGCCTCGAGCATGCGTCGGAGAAGGCCTTCCGGGACACGCTGTACAACCCCCTGCACATCAGCGACAACGCCAACGACAACTCGACCGTCAAGCTGTTCCGCAAGGGCAGCTTCAACGTGCTCAGTCTGGGCGACGTGGAGTCGCCGCTCATCGGCGCGAGGCTTCGCCGGCAGCGCGTGCTGAGAAGCGAGGTCGACGTAATGATCCTGGCTCATCACGGCGCCGACAACGGGTTCACGACCAAGAAATTCTTGAATCACATCGAACCGGACGTGGCGATCTGCTCGTCGGACCACGACAACATGTACGATCATCCCCGCGAGGAGATTTGCGAACTGCTGCACGAGCAGGGCATCCACCTGAAGACGACGAAGACCGGCGACGTCATCATCCGATCCACGGGAGAACACACCGGCGGGTACGAGGTGATCAATCTGATCGGGAGGTCGACCAAGGAATCGTCGCGGGTCGAAGGCCTGTACTCCAAGAAGAGCGGCATCCTCGACGCCAACGGCGACACGCTTCGCCAGCGCTACGGCGCCAAGAGGTCCTGGCCGCGCTGAGCCCAGATGCGGCCTATTTCGACAGATCCGCCTTGAGGGCTTCCACCGTCGTACCCATGCAGACGCGGATGTCGTCGTCTCCGACGATGATCATCAACGCGGGGCAGCCGTCGGATGCAAGGCTGTCCGTCAGCCAGGCGATCTGGGCGACGTCGATGTGGCTAGGGTTGGTGGAATGGTTCCGGGGGTGGGAATGCCACTCGCCCACGTACCTGACCTGGTCGAGCGTGCGCTCCATCGCGTCGAACACGCGCTGCTTGAGGCCGCCTGTCCCGCGCTCGAACATCGCGGGCGAGCCGCGGCTGTCCGGCGGCTGGTCCCACGCATCGACGACGTCGATCCGCATGGCCGCGACGTCGACCACGCCCATCAGCACGCCGCCGGTCTCGTTCGGAAGGTGCTCGGCCCGCATGCCTTTGAGACGACGTTCGACGCCGGGATCGATGAAGACGCGCCACAGCGAAGGGTGGACCCGTGGCGGCTCCACGTGCCGGGCGCAGACTCCGACCGCACCGCTTTCCGCGAGCGACCAGATTTGAACGAGCGCTTCGTCGCGATCGATCGCTTTCGACAGCCCCATCCCGACCAGCCCGCTCAAGGCTACGGCCCTTGCCGCCGGAATGCGATTGGTCACTGAGCGGCAGGCACCCGCATAGGGGATCGCGTTGGCCGACTGGGAGAGATGGTCGGCGAGTTCCTCCTTCGTCAGGATCTGCGCGTAATATGCCGCCTCCAGCGCGCGAAGATCGGTCTTCCCTTCCCGGTCCTGAACGAGAAGCACGGCCGCTGTGCCGGCCGGATTGAAGAACGCGCTGACCCGGCGCGCGCCGATGTCCAGGTCGGCGATCGCCCGGGCCACGGGGATGGAGGCGGAAGTGTCGATGATGACGTCGGCTGCGCGAAGAGCGGCGGCCATCTCGTCGTCGTGGACGTCCAGAAAATCCGCCACGATCGCCTCGCATGAAACGCCCGATCGCAGCGTCCGCAGCCTTGCGGCGACGTGATCCGCCTTGAACGCGCCGGCCGATTGCAGAGTCAGCGTGTGCCGCGCCAGGTTGTGCGGCAGCAGATAGTCCTTGTCGACAACGGTCCAATCGAAGCGCCCCTCGCGGACGAGCGCCTCCGAGAGATTCGATCCGATGGATCCGGCCCCCACGATCACGGCCTTGCGCCGGTCGGGCGCGGCGAGGCCGGACATCGTGGCGGCCGTTTCCGCATCGAATTCGACGTGGGCGATTGCCGTACCGAGCGAGATCGAGGCGAGCCGCAGCGGGTCGGGCGCGGCCGGCACGATCTGGCGCACGAACCCTTGCTGGATGCCGACGTCTGACCGGTTCTCGAGCAGGCGGCCCAGTGCGACGCCGACCTCGCCGAGAGACTGATCGGTCACGAATGCCAGGTTGTCCGTTCGCGTGACGGTGCCGGTCGCCGGGTCGATGACCGGCACCTTCAGCGCGACCGCGAGCCGCGACGTGAGGCGGAAGACGTCCCTTCGCTGGATGCCCGCCCAACTGTCGATCTTGCCGCCGAGATCGGCCACGAGGTCGATGCCGTGATCGGCCAATTCGCGCACCAGTTCGGCGAGCGTGGTCGGGACGTGACGGAGCCGCCTCATGTTCTGGGGCGGTAGCTCGTAGGTCGTCATGACGATGCCGCCGACGGAGGCCGCGCCGTGGCGCTCGGGCGAGTATGTCTCGGCGATGATGACGGGATGCCGTTTGCCGGCCTGGATGAAGCCGACGAGATCGGCCCTGCCGGCCGGCCCCTGAGCGAACACCGACGCAGGCAGGATGATCTCGAAGGTTACGCCGGTGAAGTGCGGATCGAGCGCGCGTCCGGTCTCGTGCAGCTCGCCCATCCCGGCCAGTTTGAACCAGTTCAGGATCCGGAAGAGCAGCTGTCCCGCGGTGTAGGTCAGTCTGGCCTCCACCCAAGGACGGTCGTCGACGCACAGGCAGGCGGGGATTTGCTCAGGCACCCAGTTCTGATGGGGGGTGTCCGGAAAGTCGGGCCGCAACGCCAGCACGATCGGCGCTGCGCATTCTTGCGGAAAGAGGATCGCGACGGGCTCCGACCGGTTCAGGGGATAGGCAGGACGCTGGGGTCGCGCGGTCTGCACCTCGAGCACCAGCACCTCGGCGGCGCCGCCTCGGCGCGCGCCGAGGATCCCGGCGACGCCGGCGCCGTGGGTCGAAAGCAGGCGGACGAGCTGCGACGCGACCAGTATCTGCAGATCGGCCGGATCGCAGGCCTCGCCCCACTGACCGAGCCACGGGTGGAACATGTCAGCCGGCCCGCGCGGAGGTCGAGGTGATGGTGCCGATAACCGTCGGCGCCACGATGCTCAGCCGGGTGCCCCGGCTGGTGATCTCGACTTCGAGGGGCTTGGGAGATGCCGCATTCGGCGACTCCATCGTGACCTTGAAGTCGCCTGCCTTGTCGTCGACGACCCGGCGGTGATGATTGGCGGCCTGACGATGGGGCGGCTGCACATCCTTGTCCTCGCTCGTGCCCTTGGCCGGGATCGGGTAGCTCGGCGACACGATGATGCATCCTTCGCGGCTCTGGCTCTCGAACAGCCACTTCACGTCGGGCACGGCGACCGTTTCGTCGATACCGCGATCCGGTCCGAGGGACAGGTAGGAGCAATGGTGGAACAGCTTTAGGATGTCCCAGAGCAGACGATCTTCGCGGCTGTGCCGCTTCGTGGTCTGGACGATCTTCGACAGGGTGTCGTAGTCGACGTCGGATCCGCAGATCGCATACGTCTCGTTGCCGCCCTCGTCGAAGGTGACCTGAAACACGATCGAATCCTGGTTGCGGTCTTCGACTTCCCGGTCGTTGACCCGCCAGGCGAACGGCGAGTGCACGAAGAATTCGGCCTTTGCGCTGCCTACCTTGCTGAAGCCCGGCACCAACTGGCCAGCGTCGACGATGCAATGGGCGCGGTCGGCGACGGTCAGCCCGCGGGAGGCAAGGAAATCGTGAAGGCGCGCCGGGCGGGAAAAGACTTTGATACCTTCGCCTTTTTCCAGCCTGTACCGGGCCTCCTGCCGGATGATGCGGGCATCGCCGTCGAGCCCCTCCTCGGTGATCACCGCCGCGGGGACCCACATCTCGTTCATCTTGATACGGTCGGAGCCCTGGTATTTCGACGCGTGCCTGAACCAGAAGAAGTCCGCGGCCCCCTTCACATGGTCGCTGTCGAGATGTGAGAAGCAGACGGCGTCGTAATCGTCCCGGTTCGTATCCTTGAGGGCCTGCCGGAGAAGCGCCGGCAGATCGCACCGGCGGTCCGTATCGTCTTCGGCGCAGCGCATGTTGGCATAGTCGACCAGGATCGTCTGGCCGTTGGCCAGGTCGATCCTGGTGGTATCGGCATTGCCGAGAGGAAAGAAAGTAATTTTCGCGGTCATTTGAACTCCCTGGTTGTAGGCGGCGGGAACTGTGTCATCATCCACTTAGGCGCACCCTGCCCGCCCACGCGGACACGAATTTTCCGTGTCCGCGTGGGCGGCGAGCCGCGCCTAAGCCAGTGTGACGACATGCCGGGGACTGGATGACGACGAGCGTGACGGAGGAATCGACGGAAGATCGGCCCGCCGGCGAGACCTATTCGCCGGACGAGCTTCGGGCGTTGATTGCCGCTTTCACCCCTCTGGACTGGCTGCGCGTCAGGAAGGCCGCGATGTACTTCTCCAAGCGCTGCCGCGTCGAATGGAGCGAACTTCAGAACGAGGCACTGGTCAGAAGCCTGGACGGCCGTCGAAATTGTCCTAGGGACGTCGCGGTGACGACATTTCTCGGGAATGTCATCCGCAGCATCGCGTCCGAGGTCCATGGAGCCGACGGCCACGTGCACCTGTCCGAAGAGTTGGAGGCGCAGCAGAGTGGTCCGTCGGGATTGACGGATTTGACCAAGCCGGCCGATCCTGCCGCCTCGACCATGGATGCCCAGAAGATCCTCGCCGAAGTGATCTCGGTCTTTGACGGAGACGTAACGAGCGAGATGCTATTCGAGGGGATGATCGATGGAATTGAAGGACAGGAACTTAGGGAGCTTTTGGAGCTTCCGCAAAAGGACTTCGATTCCAAAAGGCGTCTCGTACGGCGCCGTTTGAACAACTATGCCGAAAGGAATCCCCATGTCGGATGACGGGACCAAGAAGGCGAGAGTTCGGGTCGAACGGATGGACGACTTCGTGTTGGAGGATATCTTTTCTATTTCGGACGAGGATCTGCTGAAGGAAGCGATGGAAGACGGTGTCGACCTGACTGCGGTGGGCGAGGCCGGACTTGCATCGCTGGAGCGGGCGCAGCTGATGGTCGGAAAGCGGCGCATGGCGGTCATAAGGCGAGAGATGGAGCTCGACGCCCGGAAGCCCGCGTTAAAGCCCGTACGTGGCGCGTCCCAAGCCGATCTTCAGGGCATCCTAGCGCGCAACCGGGAAGCCGCCAGCAAGTTGACCATGGCGGCCCGCAACGAATCAGGTTCGTTGGACGACGACGCCGAAGGAATATTGGCCGACTTCATAGAATTGGGAGCCGTTACCGGGGAGGGCGAAGGAGAGACATAATGAGTTACTCGGCGCCCGAGCGCTTGTTGCGGTCATTGGGGATAGAAAAACCCGAAGAAATTGACTTGGAGGCCGTCGCCTGGAGCATCGGCGCGAAAGTCAAATATCGTCCCCTGAAATCGTGCGAGGCGCGCATCTGCGGGTGCGGCGACAAGGCGATCATCTCCGTCGACGACACGAAGATTCCGCAGCGGCGACGATTCTCGGTCGCTCACGAGATCGGGCATTGGACCTACCACCGCGGTCAGCTTCTGGTCTGTAGGACGAGAGACATCGGGAGCTTCGGTGGGTTCCGTAAGGGGGCGACCGATCCGGAATTCGTAGCCGATCAGTTTGCTTCTGAGTTGCTTCTGCCCGCCTACATACTCCGGCCAATCATAGCTCAGTATAAGACCCTGAACCTCAAGACCGTCGGCGAAATTTCGACCGCCTTCGGCGCGAGCCGCACCGCCACCGCCATTCGCCTAGTTCAGAGCAACAAATTTCACGCCATGCTTGTGTGTCATGGCCAGAAGGGGCGGCGCTGGTTTCTCAGACCTCCCTGCGTTCCCGATCACTGGTTTCCGCGCGACGAACTCGATCGAGAAAGTTACGCGTTCGAGACGCTCTACGGCTCCAAGGTCGAGCAAACCCATCCGAGAAAGATCGATGCCGATGCCTGGTTCGACCGCCGCGGCGCGGAGCGCTATCAAATGCTCGAGCACACATTTCCTTTGCCGAACGACGAAATTCTCACCCTGCTCACCTTCACGGATGCGGAGATGATGGAGGAGAAGGATACCTCGTGGTCTTACAGGCGAAGGAAGTGAAGGCCGATTGCGCGGCGCATGAGCTCCCGGGAGCCGCTGGGCGGGAAAAGCGTGGCGGATCAGGTCAACGCCAGTAGCGCATGATGCAGTGATCTATTACGCCGGTGTATACACGCAGCCAGGCAGTGCCTCGACTCCGAAAGACCATGCAGCACGCTGTCGATCAACACGCTCGCACCGTACGTGCTGACGGAGCTGATCGAGCGGCTTGGTTGCCCTATGGTAGCAGCCCAACCAGCTCGGCGCGTTCGTCATCTAGCTCCTTCGACTTGCGCTTGAAGTCGGCAAGATCGAACGTCCCATAGACAACGTGGTTCTTGGACGCTTCGAGGAGCTGGCTCATGCGGGAAGTGATCGGATTTAAATTATCGTCCTTCCAACCCGCGAGGTCATTTGCATACTCTGGGTTGTCTTTATGGTTATCCCAAATGTAGTCCATGATGTTCACGTCGAGCATCATGATGTCTTCAGCGTACGAGCGGCAGAGATCGATCTGTTTCTCTGTTTGTTCGCCAATACCAAGCAAGCTCTTTCCAAGCGTAGAGAGACAAGCGTCTGTCGTTACTGAGACGACGTAAAAGCCAACAGACAGGAACGCAAGATGATCGTTTGTGGCCTCGGGAAATATTTGGAGGTAGCGGTTGCGGATCATCTGAGCGCCGATGTCGGTCTTCGCCTTGTGAAGGCAGACATACATAGTGCGCCAAATGATCTGGTTCATGATCTCGGTGAGGCAGGCCGCGCGCTGCATTGAGACAGTTGCGCCCTCGGCGATCCTGTCGAGAGATGGCTTGAGGAATTGCTCGCGATAATACTCCGTGACAGTCGTCGGCACGCCGTTCACGTTGCAGAGCGTTCGGCCCATGGTAGCAAGCAACTCTGGAGGTACGGGCGGCTCTTTTATGAAACCGTCGCAATAGCTGTAGATGTCGGCGCGCGAAAGTGATCGGCCAGCCGACGTTTTGATTGAAAGTCCAAGGTTTTTGAAAAGCCCCATCACCCTAGCCTAAACGGGCAATAGGCAGGTGAAAAGAGGGACCTGCTGGGCGACCATGCTGCAAGTCAGCTCGGAAAGGCATTGTGTCAAGCGCGTGCTCGGGTAGGATTGGCTGCTATCGACCGACGGTGGTGCGCCAGACATTTACGTGATCGAAGTGCTGAAGCGAAGACGGGTGAGTGCTTCGCTCAAAAAGACGCCGCTGATCCTATCTTGTTTAGCGCGGGCAGCCAGCCGTGCGGCTTCGTTCACGACCCAGGCGGCGTCGCTCATCGGGCGCCCCGCCAACGCCTGGCTGGTTTTTGACAGATCCAGCGCGTCGTGCGGCCGCTCCTTCAGCATGCCCTTCAGGGCAAGTTCGACTTCCTCCTTCGTGGGGTAGTCGACAAGCACCGAGTGGTCGAACCGTCCAGTTCTCAAGACGGCGGGATCGAGCGCTTCCTTCCTGTTCGTCGTTGCCAGGACCAGGACGCCGTTCTTGGCGGCCGCTTCGATCATTCTGAGGATCTCGGTCAGTTCCTCGACCTTGTGGTCCTGAGACATCGGCCCACGCGCCGACGCGACAGCGTCAATCTCCTCCAGGACGAGCAGCGACGGGGCGCTGCGTTTGGCCTGTTCGAAGGCCTGCCGCATCGCGACGGTCGTCTGATGGATGAAGGGGCTTCCGATCTCGCCGAGATCCAGCCTGAAGGTCGGCCGCCGCAGCGCGGCGACCAGCGTATCCACCGCGTGGGTCTTGCCTGATCCGGGTGGTCCGTAGAGCAGAATTCCGTTCGGCAACTGCACCCTCAGCGCCTGATACCTATCGGGATCGGCGCTCGGCTCGATGACGTACTCGCGAAAGAAAGCCTCGAGGGAAGGGCGACCGGGTAAGGCGAAGGCTTCTGGCGCGACCGGCTCCGCGAGTTCGGAAACACCGAGTGCCGACAGGAAGAAGGAGATGTCGTCGGCGGAGACCCAAGGATTGGCGCCGCGCACCGATCCGACGTCCAGGGCGGATGCCCGCGAAGCCGTAAGTATCTGCCCGGCTACCTGCCTCATGTCTTCCGCTGCCTCGGCGTCCTTCACCGGCAGGCACGCTTCCAGCGCCGGCAGAAACAGGGCGCTCGCCACCTCGGCCGACGGAGCGCGCCGGCGCATGTCGGCGATTGCCTTGCCGAGGGCTCTGACGTCGCTGGTCGTGGGAAGTCCAAAACGCTTCGGCCAGTGAAGCAACGGCACGGGCTCGGAGGACTTCGTTACCGGCATGGTCAGGAAGCGGCGGCCGCCGAACTCGAACTCGGCGAACTGCGAGGCACCGTCGATCCGGGCCGCGTCATCCGCGGGCGGCTCACCGCCGGCGAGAACGAGGATGAGGGCGTCGCCCGTCTGTTCCTGCAGCACCTGATAGCCCGGCCCTTCCGCCCGCAGCCTGCCGACCGTTCCGGATACGAGCTTGTGACCGATCGGAAACCAAGGAAAGCCGGACATGCTACTTCATCAGGCCGGCCAGAGCCGCGCTTGCCGCGTTCTTGGCGGTGGTCGGTATCTGGTTCTCGAGAATTCGTCCGATGGTCCGGCGCAATCCGTCCAGATCGTTTCGGTCGATGCTTGCCTGTCCGTCGGCGACCAGCCTGTCGTGCAGCGCCTTGTCGATGGCCAGGTGGCGTTCGCGGGAGAAGGCGAGGAACAAGTCGACCTGAAAGCCAGGATGCTCCTTGGCGCCATTGATGAAGATCGCGAACATTTCGGAGTGAGACTTTCGCGCGTCGTCGGGCCGGCCATGGCGGAGCGCCTCCCGAACCTGCGCGAGCAGCGCGTCGAACCGATCGTTCGTGGATTTGGGCGCGTGGGGCCGGACGATGGAATCGTAGTCCTGGACCAGACGATCCGTCTCTTCCGTCACAACGGCGCCTACGTTTTCGGGACGGTTCTTGATGCGGGAGATTTCCTGCCTGATGGCGCGGCCCTCCTCGGCGATCGACCGCCGCGTATCCGCTTCGAAGGACGTCCTCAGATTCTCGCGTTGCTCGTCCAGCCGCCGGTTCAGTTCCTGCGTCTCGGCGCTGCGCTTCGCACCGAGGGCGCGCTCGAGTTCTTCCAGTTCGGTCGCGGTCGTGTCGAGGACGGAGTTGGCGAGCTCCTCGCCTTCCTGCCCTTCGAAGCTCTTTCTGGCCCCGTGGTCCGTGAACATCTTGCCGGTGTCGAAGCGACGACCGATCGAGGGCACTTCGAGCGCGCAGTTCAGGAGGCCGTTTTCGTCGAGATTCCAGTGCACGCGGACGACGTCGCCGCGACGGATGATATCGCCGATTTCCAGCTGGGAGCCCTCGACCCGGAAGCTTCCGACATGGAGATTGAGGGCCGGATCTGTCACGCCCGCCTCCATCTGGTAGACCTCGAAATCGAGCCCTGCCTTCTCTCCACCCTTCAGATCGTTCGCGGCTCGGTAGGTCTCGGTGCCGGACGCCGGAATCGATTGTCCCTTCGCCACCAGTTCGTGGAGCGTATTCTTGGGGAGACCCCCTTCCTCGACCACCACCTTGACGGCGATGGTGTGGGTGATCGGCGTGCCTGAAGACGACGCGTCCGTGCGTTTCACCACGAGCCTGGTTTCGGCCTCCTGCACGGGATTTCCGGATCGGTCGAACACCATCACCCGGAACTGGTTGTCGCCCCGGCGCGCGACGGGCACGTCGTTGACGGAAGTGGTGCCGTCGAGAGGCAGCTGCCCGCTGGTCCAACCCATGTCGCTGTCGATTTGGAGGCGATAGCCTTGGCCTTGCGCTTCCGGCTGCGGCCTGACCCTTATCCGAATCCGCGCATCCGAAGTGCGCTCCGGATAGCCGTATTCGATCTTGACCGCCCCACCCGCCTTGGCCGTCGCCCGCGTCGGTTTGGCTGTCACGGTTTCGCCGGACCAGTCGCGGCTCTCGGCGAAGATCGCGGCACCGAACGCGACCGCGGTCATCGGATCGGAATCGAGGTCTCCGGTGATGCCCAGTTGATCCGGCACGCGCGAACGCACGATCGGCATGCGCGTCGGACCGCCGATGAACACGACGCGATCGATGTCGCCGCTCTGGTAGCCGTTCTCCTTGAGTAGCTTCCGGCACGCGTCGATCGATCGGTCGACCTGATCGGAGACCAGATCCTCGAGCTGCCGTCGGTCGAACGGAATGTCGAGGTAGATTTCCTTCCCGGCCATGTCGCGGGACGCGAGTTGGCTTTCGTCGGCGGAAATGCGCGTGGCGGGCTGCGCCGACAATTCGATCTTGGCCTTCTCCGCATAGAAGGCCGCGATCCTGAGCACGCGCTGATAGGTCGGATCCTTCTGCAGGTCGTCCGGAAGATCGAACTGGTCCATGAGCCAGGGCCGGACGATCTCGTTCACGACGCGGCGGTCGAAATCGGTGCCGCCCAGCATGTTGATGCCGCCGTGACCCACGACGTTGATCGTACTGCCGACGCTCTGCACGATGGCGACGTCGAACGTACCCCCTCCCAGATCGTAGACGAGGAATTGACCGTCCTTCAGCGCCGAATTGCGTCGTTGACGATCGGCGATCGACGCCATCGCGGCTGCGATCGGTTCCTGGACCAGGCCGACGCGGCCGATGCCGGCGGCCTGCGCCGCCCGCATGGTCGCTTCGCACTGCATCTGGTTGAACGCCGCCGGGATCGTGATGACGGTGCCCTCAAGATCGAACTGACCTGCCGCCAGCTTGGCCTGCGCCAGGAGCGTCTTGAGCAGTTCGGCGCTCGCCTCTTCGGCGCTCATCGACCGGTCCGCGCTTCTGAACTCGATGGGGCTCGAGGTCCCCATGAGGCGCTTGAACTTCTTGCCTACATTTTCCGGCGAGAAGGCATCCTGCTCGTAGGCCCGCTTGCCGACGAACAATCCGCCCCGCCGGTCGATCATGATCGCGCTGGGAAGCACGTCCGATCCGTCCACCGTCTTGTAGAGGCGCAATTCCCGACCGTCGTTGCCGACGATGGCCGAATTGGACGTTCCCAAATCGATGCCGAGATACATGCTCACTCCTTGCTCGCCAGATAGACCTTGCCCATCAGAACCGGACGCATGTCCGCGATGACGGCGGGCTCGATGGTGCGGGCCACCACGACGTCGGTGCGTCCCTGAAACTCGTCCCCGTTGACGGGGGATACGGGCAGGTTGACTTCGAAGTCCATCCCATCGAACGACTGAACCAACATCTTTCGATCTCGGAGAAGCTCGTCGAGGCGGTCGGCCGCGTAGCGCCCCTGCGAGGCGTATCTCTCGCGCCGGTCCTCGGGAACGCTGTCGAGGGCCCTCTCAAGTACGCGCAGCAGCTTCCAATACTCGACCGCGAGCCGCGCCATCGTATCTTCGCCGTCCGTCATGATCGCCCCTCGTTCGCGCGCATTGCTTTCCTGCTCGCTCATCGCCGCGTCGCCGGCGGACCGGATGGTCGCCATGACGCCGCGAGAGCGCGTCCCTCGGATTCCAGCGAGTACCGCTTGCCGATCAGCTCGGCATCGACGGCATCCTTGTCGCTCTGCCGATAGCGATAGTCGCTGCAGCGCGTATTGTAGTCGTCGACCGCCGCGCTGAAGCGCTGGCCCTGCACGCCGGCTTGAATCAGGGGCCGGGCGGCCTCGATCCGGACGCGCTGGAAGGCGCAGTAACGGATGTTCGCCCGGGTCAGCGCCAGACCGGTGCCGACCGACGGCATCGTCTCGCCGGTATCGAAGCTTTCGGTCCTTTGTGGAGCCGGGGTAGTCGTCTGAGACGGGGCCGGGGTTTGCGGCCACGTCTGCGTATTGGAAGAGGATGGCGGCCGATACTGGGTCGTCTGGGATCCCGAGTTGCTTCCCCCGTTGGCCAGAATCGCCCAGAGCCCGCCGCCTACGACCACGATGCCCCAGAACCACATGACTCGGGTATTGGCTTTGCGCTTGGCGGCCGCGGCATCCCGAATGGTCCGCACGGCGCTCAGGTTCTCTTCGTCCGTTTCCAGCGTGAGAAGCCTCTCCGCGAGCTGCTCCGTCTCCTTCCACTTTTGCGCCTGCAAATTCTTCGTCAGGTCGTTCTCGACAAGGATCTTGCGGGCCGCGCGCTGGTCTTCCCGGAGCATCGCGAGCATATCCGGCGAGGGCGGCTTATGCATCGCGTGGTCGAGAAGTCCCTGGACGATCCTGTCCGCAGCTTGCGGCGACGACGAGTCGTTGTTCAGCGAAATGGCGATCGAGCGGATCAGGCGCCAAGGTGCATCCGAGAATGGCAATTTGGCGCACGCATCGACCGCGGCTGCGAACTTGTCGAAGATGGACCTCACGCTTCCGACGGACCCGGGGCCGAAACCGCCCTTGAGCAATTCGCCTTCGATCGCGCGGTGCGAATTGTTGGCCTGCTCGCAGGCCTGCAGCAGCGGCGTGAGCAGCTCGTCGGCCAGCTTGTCGTTGCGGAGCTCGGCGAGTTGTTTCGTGTCTTCGGCCATCTGGTCTGCGGCGCGCGGCAGATGGCCGAACACCCCGGACGCGATGGAAACCACCTTTTCCGCGCCTTCAAACTCGCGCTGATCGTTTGAAAGATCGAGAGCAAGCTGCCGGACGGTCCCGTACATCTCCCGAGTCGCGGTGTCCTCGCGCTGGCGGTGCGTTTCGTAGGTTTGGACGGGCCGAACCAGCGCCATCCAGAAGCGCAGTGCCTTGTCGAGTTTGCGGTACGCTGCATCTGGCTTCTGATTCTTGCGGATCTCGTCGCAAGCCGCGACCACGGCCTCGCTGCGTTTGGAGAGCTCGGCTGCCACGGCCTGGCGGAACATCGAGACGTAGACGTCGAGCCTGAAGACCGCCGCACTGTCGCCGCCGGCGACAATCCTCGAGACGAACAGATCGAAGAGTGCTACCGCCTGGTCGCCGAAGCCCAAGGCCTCGATCACCGCTTTGGTCTGCTGGTCGAACAGCTTGGACAGCGCATCGCTGACAGCGTCGCGGTCCACGCGGCCCAATGCGATCTCCTGGCGCACGTCGTTGATGGCGTCGCACACGGCGCCCGGCGCGACGGCGGCCTGAGCCTCGATCAGATCACGGAGGTGATCGAGGCCGAGCGGCCCGGCCGACCCGTAATGGGCGATGACGTTCGATCTCGGGAGGGAGTGGAGGCGCGTCAGACGCTCCTTGATCTCGCCGATCGGCCTTCCGGTGCGGATATCGGACACGATCTGGGTCGCCAGGCTCGGATCGACGTCGAGGAAGCCGCCGACTTCAGCTTCGATCCGGAGCCTCGGCGTCAGGAGCGTCTGCTGCGCGCGCATCAGGACGTCCGGCTCGTCCGCCTCATCCTCGACCGCGTCTTCGTACGCTTCCTTGACCGCCGCGGGCTTGGCGTCGGGCGGCAGTCCGAGGAGGACGAAGGGATTCTTGAGGAGATTGAAGTCGCCTCCCGCGATCGGCCCGCCGCGCCCCTCCGACAGCACGCGTTCGCGATGGGACCGGAACAGGATCGCGTCGCGCGGGGCGAGCCGGATCGCCTCGTCGAAGTCGCGGAGCGCGCGCTCACGGTCGCCTTTCTTTTCCCAGACCAGCGCTCTGAGGCCATACGCGTGACCGTCGTCGGGCGCGAGCTTCAGCGCTCGCTCCAAGTCCACCAGCGCGTCGTCGTATCTCTGACATCGGGCTTTGAGGAGGCCTCGGCGGCGATGGGCCTTGGCGTCACGTGGATTGCGAGAAATAGCAGCTGAAAGCTCGCTGATCTCCGCCTCGAGATCACTTTGGGTCTGCGCATCTGCGCTGCCTGAAGGCATCAGCCCGCTCGGAATACCACTTGCAAGAATTGCTATCCTCAGGTGCCGAGCAAGCCGTTTGCGGCCTTGTCGAGCACCAGCAAATTTATTCTATAGCGCAGCCCTACCAAACCTACATCGCCACTTACTCCTGTGCTTCCTGCATACTGCACGGTCTCGTTGAGTTGAAGCCTGCTGAAGTGAGACATTGGTCTATGATGGGGTAAGGGCAGAAGGACTCGGGCTTCACGCACCCGGGAAAATATCGGTCTGCTCTATCGGCAGTCCGCCACACTGCTCAAACATTTGACGTCGTTCTCGTTTTGTGCAACAAAGCCCTACATCGTCGATTATTTCGCAGAGAAAAGCCCCGCCGTAGGTGGGGTTTTTTGCGTGATCCTATCCGCGCCTCGGCAATTCCGCCGGGGCTTTTTTTTTGGAGGAGCCATGAGCAACCGCCTTTCTACGACCCTAACACCGCACGGCCATACGTCGGCTTCCGGTTGTCAGCGCACCAACTGGCCGCGCTGGATGACGCACGCCTGAGCCTAGGTCAGGGCAGGTCGAAGTTCGTGAGGCAGGCCATCGAGGAGCGTCTGCAACGTCTCTAAGCCGCTGCGAAGTAACTAGCACCATAAAGCGAGAGTCCCAGCGTTGGAGCGCCGGGGCTGAGAGAGAGATTCACTCTAGATATGACAGTCACAATATGAAGCGTCCGTTCAAAAAAAACAAGCAAGACAATCCGGCTTTCAAGTCGCCGGATGGAGACCTCATTCAGATCAATCGAGGCGGCAATAAGATGCAGTTCATCCGAGATTTATGCCGGAATGAAAAGATCACCCACGTTCAATTTCGAATGCTGGTGCCCTTGGTCGACATGTCGAATGAAGGCACGCACGAGGACTCAGAACTGTGGGGAAAGGCCTGGATGAAGGTCGAGACGCTGGCAAAAGAATCCGGCTGTTCTGAGAGGGCGGTGCAGAACAACATGCCTTTGCTTGAAGCCGCCGGCATCGTGAAGGTGAGGCGCGACTTGACGGATGATGGCCGGCCGAAGGGAGGTCGGTCCAATGTCAATGAATACTGGCTGCCCGGCTGGAACAAGTTTGGCGCGGTGGATGAGTCGGAAAATGGTGAGCGCGGTGCACCCTCTGGTAAATCGGAAAGGGTGCAGCCGGCTCCGGAAACGGTGCAGTCAGCTCCGGAAACGGTGCAGCCGGCACCGGAAAAGGGTGCGCCCGCTGCACACGACTCTGCTGATGCACCCTTCTCAAAGACCCCACCGAAAGACACGCCTCAAGCTGCGGCCGCGTCCGGCGAGCGCGGGCCTGTTGGTTCGCTTGATGATGATCGTCAGTCCAAGCCAGCGACCGAGGATGCCAAGATCGAGCCATGGCCGGATGATATCAACGTCATGGTGGACAAATTCCTGTCGTACTACCCGAAGGGAGGCGACCGTACCAAAATCGCCCAAGCCTTAGAGGAGATCCGGCGGGAAGGAAAAACTGAGTTTCGGGACATACTGAGGGGAGCGAGCAACTACAAACGCGAGAATGCCAGCACCGATCCACAGTGGATCAAGAACCCGGAAAACTTCCTGAGAAATCGACTCTGGACTGGCTTCCAGCACGACAACCGACGCCGACCAGAGATGGCGATGGCGATCTAGCTTCAGCTTAGCGACCGGCAGCAGCACAACGGCACTCTGCCGGTCCCTTCGTGGTCCCTCAGCCGGTGCCGCCGCCGGCTCCCTATCCCCGTCATCTCCGTGCTGGGTCGCCAGAGCGCGTCACCGGCCGAAGGCGTTTGTGATGATGACTTCACTTGACCAGCCCACCGGCCGCGTCACCTTTTCCCGGCGTTCAGGGAAACTCGCTGGCCACCACATCACCATCCGCGAGGCTGATGACCGGCATGGCCGAAGCCACTCTGTCAGATGGATCGACCCTGCCGGCTTCTAGTATGCCTCTCCTATCCACGGCTCGGTACCTGCCCAGTGAAGGTGCGAACCCTTCCGCCGTTGTCGAGATGCGTCACGCGGATCTAACTGATGCCTTCGCCGCATCGGCAGGGTGGGCGCACTCCCAAAACTCGACGTTCGGGAAGACCAAACAAAGGGACCGGTTTCTGAGTGGCGACCACCACCGCAGAGCCGTGACCAGACGTAGCGGGTAACGATCGCTGGTGCATTTTTCTAGAGGGAGGTACCGCGTAGCTCTCGCTGGGGAAGCGCGCTGTACGGAGCCGCTGTACCCGACTGCCGTCGGAGTATGAAAACGTCCGTCGTCTCGCGGATTACACGGTCCATAAAAGACGCAATTACTTATCGACAGAATCGGAAAACACAACCTAAAATTCGTTGACGTCCAGGCCATATGGGAGTACTAAATCCAACAGAATGCCATACGATTAAACGCTGGGTTTGATCCTAGCATTTGCCAGAAGGGCCCCCCAGCGGGCCCTTTGTCATATCTGCCAACACCCGTCGTCGCCTTCGCTGGCGCGGCGGGTTTTTCTTTGGAGAACACCATGAAGAAAACCGACCCGTTCGCCCCGGACGAGCTTGTATGCTCGCCGATGGTGCACGTTGCCCTGAAGCTGCCCAAGATTCTGCTCGAGAAAATCGATGCCGCCGCCCGGCAAGACGATCCGTCATGCGCGAACCGAAGTTCGAAGATGCGCCGATATCTGATCGCCGGCCTTCGCCGCGAACATGAGGCAGCCTGAAATGACCACCGACCCAATTGAGGACGCCGTCGTCTCTGCCGCACGCGCCAAGGGCTACGCGATCAACTCCACGACCATGGCGACGGTCGCGATTGACCTCGCCGGAAGCAAGTTGGACGGTGACCTCATCACGATCCCCGGCAAGGGCTCGCTGTCCGTCCAGGACTATGTTCGCGACTTGCGTGACCGTGCACCTTCCGGGTTCAGCCGACTGCAACAGCCAGACAAACAGGTCGCCGAACGGACCGTCGCGGAGCTTCGCCGGAAGCGACCGCTCGACGCCGCCTGGCATGACCGCCGCGCCAAAGTCTCTGGCGTCACCGCACAACATATGGACGAAATCGCGAGGAGCCGCGCATGACCTATCGAAGACTACGAAGTGCAGTTGCCACCAGGGAAGCCATCGAAGCGATTCCGCCCGATGCGCGGGAGCAACGGGCTCAGCATCTCGTGGCCCGCGAACGAGGCCAGCGACTTGCCGCCGCTCAGGCCGCCGTGGCAGCCGCGCTTGAGGCGCATGAGCGAGCCCTGGCCAGTGTGCCGGCGGCCGAGGCCGATCTCAAGGCCGCCCGCGCAAAGTTCGACGCAGTCGAAAGGGAGGTAGCAGCGGCGACGCCGGCTGCTTAGATGTTCGGAACCGCGGTTTCAGCTTTTCCCTGAGTCCTGCGGTCCATTGGAGGCGTGGTGGATGATTGATGCTCGAATAGCCCTGATCATGGCGTTCGCGGCTCTCTCCGCCACGCCTCCATCCCTCTGGCTGGCTAAGGCTGATAGCTCCTATACAACGCCGACCCGCGATGGCCGTGAACGCATCCAGCGCACGGGGGCTTGCCCGACCGGGTACGTCGGCCTGGGCAACAAGTGCGAGGCGCTCCACCAGGACACACCGCGGGCCTACCCAAAGATCAAGGGAGCTCCCTGTCCGGCTGCCACATTCGCCAGCGGGGACTACTGCAAAGCGCTCCGATGATCCTACGCCGCGCGGTCTAGGATGTTCTTGACCGTCGTCGGATGCCAATCACCGCCGTTCGCGGTGTGAATCCCTTTGGCGTTGAGCGCTTCCGCGATCTCGCGCAAGGTCTTTGCGCCAGCCTTCCGAATTGCCTCGATGTTCGGAAGGATGTTCACAGCGAACCGGTCCGCTTCCTCCTTCTTCGCAGCCATCGCGGCCACGCGGGCCTCTGCCAGCTTGGGGCCGCCAAGCTTGGCTCCGCCCGCCTTCTTCGCCTGCAAGGCCTCACGGGTCCGCATAGCGATCATGTTGCGCTCTTTTTCCGCGAGGGCGGCGTAGACGTGTAGCATGAATGGGTCGACGTCCTTCCCCAGTTCAGCGACCACGAACGAGACCCGCTGAGCCATCAGGCCGCTCACAAAGGCAACGTCGCGTGACAGCCGGCACAGCTTCGCGACGCAGACCATCGCCTTGGCGCGCCGTGCATCACGCAGGGCAGCCGCAAGCTGCGGACGGCGCTCAAGAGCGTCATGACCCTTGCCGGTCTCTGTCTCTTCACGCCAGCCGATAATCTCGAATCCTTCGGCGTCAGCAAAGCGCTGGATCGCCGCGACCTGTGCCGCCTTGCCGAGACCGCTCTTGGCCTGCTTACCGGTGCTCACGCGAACGTAACCGATCAGGGGGGCTTTTGCGGGGGCTTCGGTCATCTCAGTGCCTCAAATATAAGTTCAAATCGAACGTATTGATCTTATACAGGGGGGTCGCACCTGATCGCAAGCGGCGTTTTCGTGGCGGCTGCGTCGCCTGCGTCCTCTGGCCTTGAGCGAATGAAATGTGAACCAAGAGGCGCCGCTGGCGGCCCTAGTTCAGGCGGCGGAGCCTCCTGATGATCACCCGCAAGTCCTCTGCATACTCATGGATCGTTCGCAGCATCTCTTCCGAGGGCGCAGGCTCTTGCGTCGGCAGTGCTCCGGTCTGGACTGGTTGAGGTTGGCGCTCCGACGGGTTGCACAGCCACGTTGATCTAGGTCAACGAATCAGGACGGCAGGACGCCGCCACCGCCTGCATCATCGGTCTCAGCATCATCCTGTTGCCACCGGCAGCGAAGGTTTCCTAGCGGTCGCGAGCGCGGGAGGGGTGAAGCCGTGATTTTTTATGCGGCATGGGACTCGGGTGAGAGGCGCCAGCTCCGCAGCCACCAACAAAAAGCGGACTTCCGACCCCCGCCCTTTGCGATGTACCCCACTCGGTTCGGGAGGTTCACGCATCATCATGACCCCACCCCCCGAAATAATCGGGCGTCACCATTTTCCGCGCCGTATGAGCGCATTTTCCAAAAGGCGGCTTAAGCCGTCACGGTCCGCGCGCCAGCCGCGCCAACAAGAAGAGAAACATGTCAGAGATCATCAGCGTCCACGCATCATTGACGGCGACCGACAGCGCGAGCCCCGTCATCGCCGGACTCCTCCGGAACGTTCGTAAGCTTGAGGCCGCAGTTAAGTCCATCAACGGCATCTCAGCATCCAAGCTGCTTCCCGACAGTGTCTCAGCCGGCCTCCAGAAGATCACCGACGACGCTCGGAAGGCCGCTGCGACCTATCGCACTGAATGGAAGTCGGCCTACGCAGACAGCCTGCGTGACGCGCGGGCATTCCATCGTGAGCTGGACCGCCTCGACCGGCAGACCTCCCGGCAGGCTGAGCAACGCACCGTTGGTCGTGGTGTCAGCTCCGGCGGTCGGGGCGCGCTGCCCCGTGGCACGTCGCCAACCACCGCGCTCATAGCGGGGGGCATCACCATTTCAGGCGTCGCATCTGCCTTTAAGAAACGGATGGAAGCCGACGTCGCCGAGACCAAGGCCCAAATCTTCGGCGGGCTGTCGCAGGCTGAGGTGAAGCGGCTGCGTGGTGACTGGTCTGACCAAGTCGCGATCAAGTTCGGCGAGTCCGCAGCCGCGGTGCTGGACAGCTACACCGAGGCGCTCAAGCAAGGCTTCGATCCCACGGCAGCAAAAAAGGTCACAGAGAACGCCTTGGAAGCGTCATCGGCGCTCGAAATGAACATCGGCGGACTGATGAAGTTGGCCGGTAAGACCGCAACCGCTCTCTATGGCAACGTCCGCAACGCCGATCCTGCCCGCGTGGCGCGAATGATGACCTCGGTCGCTGTGGCCGCCGCTGCGACCGCCGCTGACCCGAACGAAGTGGTGGAAGCGAACAAGCGCGCTCTGTCCGCCTTGAGCACCACAAAAATCAAGGAAACCGACCTGTCCGCGTTCACGTCGGTCGGCATCTCGGCAGGCCTGCAAAGCAACAAGGCCGGAACGTTCCTAGGCTTCCTGACCTCCGAATTTGCAAACGCCGGCAACGCTCGCGGGCAGCGCGGGAAAGATTTGGATCAGGCTGCGCGGATGATCGGGTACGGCGGCCGAGCGCAGATGGCTCAGAGCATGGCATCTGCACCCACCGAGTTCATGTTGAGCATGTTCGAGAAGATGCGGAACATGACCGAGCAGACCCGCGCGAAGTTTGCAAACTTGGCCGGCATGCGCGAGTGGCGCGATGAACTGGTCCAGATGGCAAAGGCCGGCGTTCAAATCCGGGAGACGCTGAAGGAGATCGACGAAAAGAGCAACGCGGCGTCCGCGTTCTCAGCGACGAAATTGAACTCGCTTCAGAAGCGCTGGGACCGCATCAAGGCCATGTTCGGGCTCGCATGGGAGAAATTCGGGAGCGGCTTTGAGCAGAGCTTCATAGAGGTCTCCGATTGGTTCGATCGACATACCGGCATCTTCACCTCCAGCAAGATCGCGGAAAAGTCCAGAGACCTTGTCGATCGGCTGAAGAAGGCCTTTGGCGTCGCCAACATGGGCGACGCACTCGACAAGATCGCCGCGAAACTGTCGTTCGTAGACGTGGACAAGATCATCGGCTTCGTGTCGGGCTTCGCGGGCGGGCTCAGGTCTGTCTTCGATACCATCACCACGCTGCTGAAGGGCGTGGCCACCGCGATGGGCAAGGACGGCAACAGCGCTGAAGTCCTGGGGAGGCTGACCGGGCAGATTGTTGCCTTGTCCGTCGCGCTCGGAACACTCGCCCCGGTCATGGCCGTGTTCGCCGGCTTGGTGGGCATCATCCGCCGCATCGCGGGCCTGCTCGGTGGTCGGGCTTTACTCGGTGCCGCCAGCGCCAACCCTGTTGGCACCGCTGCTGCCCTCGCGTGGCTCCTCGCGGAGAACAACGACACCGGCTTATCGGATGCCGCAAAGAAACGACCGGGCGAGACGACAAGCCAATGGCGAGAGCGTCAACGCCAGCACAGGAAAGACCTGTACCAAAAGCAGAGTGGCGATGGTTTCAACCCCGCGGACGTTCACCCGATGAGCTTCATCGGGAACAAGCTGGACAATCTCGGTGGGAAGATCGAACGCGCCTCGTTCATGAGCACTGACTTCAGCTCCCGCGGTCGCACCTACAGCGGCGGAGGACTGAGCGGCAGCACGGCGATCGGCGCCAACATGAACCGGATCGTCAGCGGCGTCGGCACTCCCGATGCTCTGTGGAAGAACGTAACACCGGGCGGCACCCTTCCGAACTTCGGTGTTGGCTCTGGCGGCATCATCAAGCGCAGCAACATCCCTTCCTTCAACGGCGGAGGTGGCAGCGTTGACGAAATGAGCAGGTCGGCCTTCGATAAGAAGTTCGCCGGCACTCCTCTCGCAGGCAAGTACGATCAGATCGTGGCGGCAGCCACAGCCAACGGCATCTCGCCTGCGCTGCTGGCGGGCGTGATCGCACACGAAACCGGCAACGGTCATGTGCTGTCGGGGAACAACGTGGCCGGCCTGATGGACCCCGCAACCGGTATGGCGAAGAAGATGCAATTCGCCAGCCTCGATGGGGGGATCAGCCGGGCGGGCCAAGTGGTCGCGAAGAACTACCGTCTGGCCGGTGGAGACCTCGACAAGATGGGAGAGCGCTATGCACCGGTCGGTGCCGCGAATGATCCACGTAGGTTGAACGGTGGCTGGCCCGCCGGCGTGCGCAAGCAGATGAGCGCGCTGTCCGGCGGTGGATCAGCCGGCAGCGGCGATGCTGTGGCGTGGGCCGAAAAGTACAAGGGCATGAACGAATATACCGACAACCATGTGTTGGCGGCAGCCCTTGGCGGCGACGTGCGCGGCAAGTCGAATGCTTGGTGTGCTCGCTTCGTCAACAAGGCGTTGGACGCGGCCGGAGGTAAGGGCTCGGGCAGCGCGGTGGCGAACAGCTTCCAGAAGTGGGGCTCCGCGATCAAACCGCCCGACGTCATGCGCAATGACGTTCTGCTCCAGACGGGCGGTAAAGGCTACATGCAGACCGGTGGTCATGTTGGCTTCGCGACCGGAGAGACGCGCATGGTCAACGGCCGGCTGCAAATCAAGATGCTGGCCGGCAACGACGACGACTCCGTGCGAGAGCACTGGATCGACGCGGACAGGAACTTGATGGTTCGCCGCGGCAATCCCATCGGTCAGGTCCCCGCGCAGGCCGACACGATCAGGAACGTACCTGCTGCTCCGCAGTCCGGCGTCCCGATGAGGGGCGACTTCGGCGGCGGTGGCCGCGGCTCTGTCGCGATCCACATCAACGGCAACAGCCACGATCCGGAAGCCCTCGCCACGTTGGTCCAGCGCCGCGTCGACGAGTCTATGAACTGGCGCGCTCACGACAGCGAGTCAGAGTACACGTAAGCATTAGCCGGCCTTCGCGGGCCGGCTTCTCGTTTGCTCGACTGCAAAAATGCAAGAGCCTTGAAAGCAAACGCGGACTTCTTCACATTCATCTCGCGTACCGAAACCGACACGCTGGTGTTTCCATCCTATCGGCTTCAACCGCACCCACTCAGTCGGTATAAGCGGAACATGGCTAAAAGTGGTAAGAGAGCTCTCAAGCCAGCAAACGATGACTTACGCAACATTTCGCCAACGTCACCGCTTCGGCTTGAGGTCGCTGCAAGGTTGGCGTTTCCCGATGGGTCGATAACGATACGCGGGCTGCGCCGACAAATTGCCCGTGGCCGCCTCGCCTACGAAGTCATCGCCGGAAAACAATACACCACGCTTGCTGATATCGACGAAATGAGAAAGCGGTGTCGCATCGAGGCTAAGGTCCGCGCGCCGTCTGTGTCATGCGTGACGGTGAGAGGTGTGACAGTGGCAGGCTGGTCTCCTCGGGAAGTGTTGCGGGCGAGACTCGAGCGAAGCCTCAAAACAAAACCGAAGAGTTCCTCGCCGAAATCTCACGGGAAAGCATGATCCTGATCGTCGAGCCTCATCGACACGCAGGCGCTCCACTCGCAGTAGGACCTGACGGTCCCGCGCGATCATCCATCGTGGGATCCGTTTGAGGGTGCGGGAAGCGTAACTGGTGGAATGGCATTAATCACGCGGGCCATAGCGAACACCGACACGTCGCCATAGTCCTCGCCAGATGTTCGGGCCGCGTGGCCCTGAATGGCATCGACGACTCGTGGATCGAATCCAAGGTTACGACTGACTGACTTGAGGCGGTGCCGCCATGCGTGGTTCGGCTGGACCCGTTCGTCGGTTACCACTGCCCGAACAAAATCAAGAACACGTTTGTAGCTGCTTCTCGCGAACAGCGGGCCGTCTCCCGAGTTAGCGACGAAGCGCAACAACCCCAATTCGATCAGGTGTGGGTGAACAGGGACCAGCCGGTAAGTGCCTGTTTTGATGCTCCCGGCAAGTGGATTGAGATCAAAAACATGGTGGCCTGACTCGGTGCGAATATCCTCTTTCCGAAGCTGTAGAGCCTCCGCAATACGGCAGCCGGTGTAGCAGGCGATCAGCGGAGCCCACCGCTTGGCGGCGGCAGTCATCGGGTCCTCTTTCGGCTTCTGCACGTATGAACGGCAGGCCTCGAGGATCGAGCCGGCTTCCTGATCTGTAAAGCCCTTCGGACGGGTCCGGATTTTCTTCTCTGTCTTGACCTTGACTGCGTCGGCCGGATTTTTCGTCAGCCTCCGATTGTCTACGGCCCAGCCGAAAATGGATTTGATCCCCGGCAGATCGCCATCCTTCAAGGTCTTGGCGGTCACGACCTTCAGACGGGCATCCTTGAATGCAAGCATGTCCTGCTCGGTCACGCGGTTGGCATCGTCATGACCAAGATGCTTGACCAGTCGATCAACGGCGCCCTTGTAAGTGTCATAGGTGGTCCGACTCCGGCCAGTTGCTTTGGCTTCAGCCCACCACAGGTCGAGCAGGCCGGTGATCGTCTGCCGCGGCTTGATCGCTGCTACGCTTTCGATCGCCGGGAAGCGTTGCGCCTTCGGATCAGGGCTGTAGTCACCCTCCGCATTGCGCCGTAGCTGCCAGCCCGCATCGAGGCTGGCCGTTCCGACAAAGCGCAGGAAGCGTCGCCGATCACTTGGGTTTAGGTGGATGCGCTGTCGGATCAGAACCCAATCCGCGAGAAGCCCGAACCGATCTTCGAGCACGTCATACTGATCGGCCGGGAAGGCGTTGACAGCCGCAGTCAGATCACCAGTCCCAAACAGCTCCGTCGCGGTGCTCGCCTCGTTCGGCATCAAGGCTGCCGGCGGTGGACTCTTGATGCGACCCTCAAGCGCCGCGCGACTGAGCGCCTTGTGATACATCCATGCGTCCGGTTCGCCGGGGTTGTCGCGGTGGATTTCCTGATACAGCCGGTACGTCTCGCCGCTCAGCGCGACCATGTCCTTGTGACTGAGGCTGATCGGAGCCGCTTCGGTCAGATCAAACAACCGGCGAAGATGATCTAGAGCGTTGGCCTGTCGCGCCTCGGCAATGGTCCTGTCGTTCGTCCCGAGGCTAAACGCTACGTCGTTTCCGATCGTCACCGTCCGGACGAATGGATAGTCGTCTGGTGTGCTGATGCTAAGCAACACGCGCTTGCCGCGTAGTCGATCGACGATCTTGGTGGGAACACGAATTCGGAATTGGGGAACGGTCGAACCGGCACGCTTGGACATTGCAAACTTCAGAGAAACCATGGTCTGTGTGGCACTTTCGTGTGGCACTCAGGACCGAATTTCCAAGAAAATCAATGCATCCAATAGGATGGATGGTGCTGCCAGACAGGATTGAACTGTCGACCTCTCCATTACCAATGGAGTGCTCTACCACTGAGCTACGGCAGCATGTGCTGGTGAAGAATCGGGCGCCCGAGGGGCGCTACCAAGCGGGCCGATATCTGCCACAAGCCCCCCTCCTGTGCAAGCTTGCTAGGCCCGTCAAACCGAGAAAATCGGGCCGATATCGCGGCCAAAATGCCCATTTTGACGCAAAATCACCGACTTCCCGCCGAATCGGGCCCCGATATCCCCCGCCAACTGGCCAGTTGCCCCAGGCCTCGGATTCGATCCATTTCGCGTTTCGCACGAATGGATCGCGCTCGCCTCTTGAGCTGTCGCCATTCGGTGGCATCCTGCCGCCGATCGATGTGATGGACCCGTGATGGCTAACGAGACCGACAAGAGCACGAACGAGGCGAGGACGTCCCGGGATGACCGCCTGAAATCGGCGCTGCGCGAAAACCTGAAGCGGCGGAAGCTGCAGGCGCGCGAACGCGCCGCAAGCACGGACCCCTCGCAGAACGACGATGGTTCCCTAAATGAGGGGGCCGCCGGGAAAGCCGGCACTTAAGAATTTGGAATGAGTGAGCATGACGATGGGGCAGAACGGACAGCAACCAACCGGTGATGAGGCGCTGATGTCGCGCTTCACCCGCCCCGAGCAGACCTTTCCGACGCTGACGCCGGCCGAGATCGAGCGGATCAGGCATTTCGGCGAGGTCCGCAGCTATGCGGACGGTGAGTTCCTGTTCGAGACCGGCAAGCCCGGGCCCGGCATGTTCGTCGTGCTGAAGGGCCATGTCGCCATCACCCAGCGCGATGGCCTCGGCCACGTCACCCCTGTGATCGACCAGGGGCCGGGGCAATTTCTGGCCGAGCTCAGCCAGCTCTCGGGCCAGCCGGCGCTGGTCGACGGCCGCGCCGAGGGTGATGTCGAGACGCTGCTGTTGCCGCCGGACCGGCTGCGCGCGCTGCTGGTCGCCGAGGCTGATCTCGGCGAGCGCATCATGCGCGCGCTGATCCTGCGCCGGGTCAATCTGATCCAGGGCGGCATCGGCGGCCCCGTGCTGATCGGGCCGTCGAACTCCGCCGGCGTGGTGCGGTTGCAGGGCTTTCTCACTCGCAACGGTCAGCCGCATCATCTGCTCGATCCCGATCGTGATTCCGACGCGGCCGAATTGATCGCGCGCTATTCGCCCAAACCCGAAGACTGGCCGCTGGTCGTCGCCGCAAGCGGTGCGGTGCTACGCAACCCCAGCGAGACCGAGCTTGCCCGCGCCATCGGTATGATCGGCGGCGCCAAGGACGGCCGCATCTACGACGTTGCGGTCGTCGGCTGCGGGCCGGCCGGGCTTGCCACCGCCGTGTATGCGGCGTCCGAAGGGTTGTCCGTCGCGGTGCTCGACATCCGCGCCTTCGGCGGCCAGGCCGGCGCCAGCGCGCGCATCGAAAATTATCTGGGCTTTCCGACCGGCATCTCGGGCCAGGCCCTGACAGCGCGCGCTTTCACCCAGGCGCAGAAATTCGGCGCCGACATCATGATTCCCGTGACGGTGAAGTCGCTCGATTGCACGCGCAAGGACGGCGCATTCGCGGTGGCGCTCGACGGCTGCGATCCCCTGCGCTCGCGCGCGGTGGTGGTTGCGAGCGGCGCGCGCTATCGCCGGCCGGAGATCGCGAACCTCGACAAGTTCGAAGGGCGCGGCGTCTGGTATTGGGCCTCGCCGGTCGAGGCGCGGCTGTGTGCCGGCGAGGAGGTGGCGCTGGTCGGCGCCGGCAATTCGGCAGGCCAGGCGGCCGTGTTCCTGTCGGGGCACGCCAAGAAAGTCTTGATGATCATCCGCGGCGGTGGCTTAGGGGCCAGCATGTCGCGCTATCTCATCGAGCGCATCGAAGCGACGCCGAACATCGAGTTGATGTTCAACACCGAGATCACCGCGCTGGAGGGCGACGAGGCCGCGCTGCTGCGGCGCATCCGCTGGAAGAGCCGGCTGTCCGATGACGAGGATTCTGCCGACATCCGCAATCTGTTTCTGTTCGTCGGCGCCGATCCCGCCACCGCCTGGCTCGACGGCTGCGGCGTGACGCTCGATCGCGGCGGCTTCGTCGTCACGGGCGCGCAGTCCGAGCAGAACCAGGGCAAGCTGGTGGCGCCGCTGGAGACCTCCGTGCCCGGCGTCTATGCCGTCGGTGACGTCCGCTCCGGCTCGGTCAAGCGCGTCGGCGGCGCCATCGGCGAGGGCGCCCAGGTGGTGGCCTCCCTGCACGGCTATCTCGGCGACGCCGCAAAACCGGCGCTTTAGTCAAGGACAAGACAAGCGAATGGCAAGTCGAATGAGGCTTGCCATCGTGCCGCGTCCTGCGGACTATCGCGGCACCCGCGAGGCGTATCGCCCGCGGAACGAACAAGAGATCAATCGGGAGGACTAAATGGCTGAAGTCGTCGTGCTCTACAAGACACCCAAGGATGCTGCGGCTTTCGACAAGTACTACGCCGAGACGCACATTCCGCTCGCCAAGAAACTTCCCGGCCTGAAGAAATACGCCGTCAGCAAGGGACCGGTCGCATCTCCCGCAGGTCCTTCCGGAATCCATCTCGTTGCCATTCTCACCTTCGACAGCGTGGGCGACATCCAGGCGGCCTTCGGCAGTCCGGAAGGCAAGGCCACCGGCGCCGACGTGCCGAAATTCGCCAGCGGAGGTGCCGATCTCTTGATCTTCGACACCAAGGAAGTGTGAGACTCGATTCGACTTTCGTTGAAGATCTCGTAGCCCGGATGGAGCGAAGCGTAATCCGGGACCTGCTTTCCTGTGGCACGATTCCCGGATTACGCTGCGCTCCATCCGGGCTACAAAATTCGCGCTACGAACCACAAACTGCCGCCGCTTGTGACAGCGGTGCAAAAAATTCAGCCATGCGTTTGTCGATTCGCACGATGACGCATGGCTTCGCACATGCATGTGACGACAACGCAGGTGGCAATCCCATGAGGGTCGTAATACTACTCTCCTGAATCTTGACGCCAGACGAGTAGGAGAGATGTCATGGTCCTCGGCTTGAGCTTGCCCGCCCTCACGTTGGTCCATGTCGTCATCAGCCTGATCGCCATCGCCGCCGGCCTCGTCGTGATGTTCGGCCTCCTCGGGTCGAAGTCGATGCCGGGCCTCACCGCGATCTTCCTGTTGTTCACGATCCTGACCAGCGCCACCGGCTTCCTGTTTCCGTTCGAGAAGCTGCTGCCCTCGCACATCATCGGCATCATCTCGCTGGTGCTGCTCGCCATCGCCTGCTTCGCGCTGTACGGCATGAAGCTCGCGGGCGCGTGGCGCCCGGTCTATGTCGTGACCGCGATGATCTCGCTCTACTTCAACGTTTTCGTGCTGGTGATCCAGTCGTTCCTCAAGGTGCCGGCGCTTGCCGCGCTCGCGCCGGCCGTAGCGCCGGCGCCGCCGTCGGGCCCCGTGTTCGCGGCGGTGCAGGGCATCGTGCTGGTGTTCTTCGTCGTGCTCACCATCGGCGCCTGGCGCCGCTTCAAGCCGATGGCGTTTGCCTGATCACAGGATTCTCAACATTCCCTGTTGATGCCCGGCATCGCATTCGCGGTCTCGCGCGACTATCTGCGCATCACCGGCGCGTGCTTGCGCACGTGCAGCGTCACTGATCCTCACCGAAAGAGAGCAATCCATGCCCACCATCACCACCAAAGACGGCGTCGAGATCTTCTACAAGGATTGGGGAAGTGGCCAGCCGATCGTGTTCAGCCATGGTTGGCCGTTGTCGGCGGACGACTGGGACGCGCAGATGATTTTCTTTGTCAATAACGGCTATCGCGTCATCGCCCATGACCGCCGCGGCCATGGCCGCTCGTCGCAGGTTTCCGACGGTCACGACATGGATCACTATGCCGACGATCTCGCGGCCGTCACCGCGCATCTCGACCTCAAGAACGCCATCCATGTCGGCCATTCCACCGGCGGCGGCGAAGTCGTGCACTACATCGCGCGCCATGGCGAGAGCCGGGTGGCGAAGGCGGCGATCCTGTCCGCGGTGCCGCCTCTAATGGTGCAGACCGCGGCCAATCCCGGTGGCCTGCCCAAGAGCGTGTTCGACGATCTCCAGAAGCAGCTCGCGGCCAGCCGCACGCAATTCTATCGCGACCTCCCCGCCGGCCCGTTCTACGGCTACAACCGTCCCGGCGCAAAACCCTCGGAAGCGGTGATCCAGAACTGGTGGCGCCAGGGCATGATGGGCGGCGCCAAGGCCCACTACGACGGCATCGTCGCGTTCTCGCAGACCGACTTCACCGAGGACCTGAAGAAGATCAACGTGCCCGTGCTGGTGATGCACGGCGACGATGACCAGATCGTGCCCTATGCCGATTCTGCGCCGCTGTCGGCCAAGCTGCTCAAGAAGGGCACGCTGAAAACCTACAAGGGTTTCCCGCACGGCATGCCGACCACGCACGCCGAAACCATCAACGCGGACCTGCTGGCGTTTTTCAGGGAGTGAGCAGGATGACTCCTACCCCCTCTCCTTGCGGAGACGGGTGAGGGGTCTCTCTTCGCAAGTCCGAAAACGTAGGGTGGGCAAAGGCGCAATTGCGCCGTGCCCACCACCTGCCATCGATTACGAAGAAAACGTGGGCACGCTTCCGCCTTCGCTCTACGAGCTACGGCGGACAAGTCGCTTTGCCCACGCTACGATACTGGAGGGTGAACGCATCACTCACTTCAGGATCGCCCTGATCGCATCGAAGGTGCGCTTGACGAAAGCCTCCGGCTTCTCCCGCGCGCCTTCGCCGATCCAGCTCTCGCCGCCGACGCGCATCGCGCCGGTGGCGATCATGGCGACGAGCCGGGCCTGCAGCCGGTCGGATTTGGTTCGCCCGCGCTGGGCAAGGCCCTCGGCCAGCGCGCGCTCGAGCTTCTCGTATTTGAGCTGATCGCGCGCCTGCAGCGCGGGATTGTCGCGCTTGAGCCGCGACATCGCCGCCGCTTCCGCCGGATCGAGCCGCTTGACCGCCGCCGCGATCGCATTCTCCGCCGCCGTCAGCATGGATTCGTCCGCGGGCCGCGCGACGACCTCGGCGACCAGAGCGCTGGCGGCATTCTCCTGCCAGGCCGCCACCACGTCCTCCTTGGACGCGAAATAGTGGAAGAAGCTCCGGCGCGACACGTCCGCCGCTGCCGCGATATCGTCGATGGTCGTGGCCTCGAAACCGCGCTCCAGGAACAGCGCCATCGCCGCGCGGGTCAACCGCTCGCGGGTCTGTTGCCGCTTGCGCTGGCGCAGGCCGGGCGCGGCCGGGGATTTTCCGCCCCCGGACAATGACTTGACGCGTTTCCGGACCACCTTCGAAGCCTTCAAATCGGTTCACCTCTTGCAAAATTGCACTAAGTGCACATTTAGACCGGTCGCGGGCCTCGTTCCAGCCCCGAACGGAGACATGGCATGACCGACTGGACCACGGCAGACATCCCCTCTCTCGCCGGCAAGACGGCCGTCGTGACGGGGGCGACGGGTGGCCTCGGTTACGAGACGGCGATAGCGCTGGCAGGCGCCGGTGCCATTGTCATACTCACCGGACGCAACGACGCAAAGGGCCTGCGGGCGATCGAAGGCATCTGCGAGCGGTTTCCCAATGCGTTGATCGCCTTTGAGCCTCTCGATCTCGCCAGCCTCGCCTCCGTCGCCGATTTCGCCAGGCGCTTTGCCGCCGGCAACGAGCAGCTCGACCTCCTCGTCAACAATGCCGGCGTGATGGCGCTGCCGAAGCGGCAGCAGACCGAGGATGGTTTCGAGATGCAGCTCGGCACCAATTATCTCGGTCACTACGCGTTGACGGCGCAACTGTTGCCGCAGCTTCGCCGCGCGAAGGCGCCTCGTGTCGTCAATCTCTCGAGCCTTGCGCACCGCTCCGGCACGATCAATTTCGACGATCTGCAGAGCAAGCATTCCTATCGTCCGTGGCGCGCCTATTGCCAGTCCAAGCTGGCGATGCTGATATTTTCCCTCGAATTGCAACGTCGCAGCGACGCGGCCGGCTGGGGCGTGAGCAGCATTGCCGCGCATCCCGGCTTTGCGCGCACCGACCTGATTGCGAACGGGCCGGGCGCCAACACGTTCCAGTGGCGGATCGGCCGGCTGCTCCAGCCGCTGTTCAGCCAGTCCGCCGCCGAGGGTGCGCTGCCGACGCTGCTCGCCGCGACTTCGCCCGCGGCAGAGCCTGGCAGCTATTACGGCCCGAACGGATTCTACGAAATGAAGGGGGCGCCAGCGCCAGCGCGGATGATGCCATACGCGAAGGATTTCGCCACCGCTGCCATGCTGTGGGATGTCTCGGCGACGTTGACCGGTGTATCCTTCGACGAGATCGCGGCCGCGGCATGAGCCGCGAGCCCGCCAGGGACATCCCGATGCAAGTCATCATCTTCGGTGCGACCGGCATGGTCGGGCAGGGCGTTCTGCGCGAATGCCTGGTCGACACCGGCATCGCCCGCGTGCTCGTGGTCGGCCGCAGCCCAACCGGCGTGCGCAACGCCAAGCTCACCGAGATCATCCACGACAATTTTCTGGACTATTCGACGATCGAGCCCCAGCTCACCGGCTTTGATGCCTGCTTTTTCTGCCTCGGCGTGTCCTCGATCGGCATGAGCGAAGATCGCTACCGCCATCTCACCTATGACCTCACGCTTGCGGCTGCGACGACGCTGGCGCGCCTCAATCCGCAGATGGTCTTCACCTACGTCACCGGCGCCGGCACCGATTCCACCGAGCAGGGTTCGCGGATGTGGGCACGGATCAAGGGCAAGACCGAGAACGATCTCTTGAAGCTGCCGTTCCGGGCCGCCTACATGTTCCGGCCCGGCGCGATCCAGCCGCTGCACGGCGCCCGTTCCAAGACCGCCTGGGTGCAGGCGGTCTATACCGCAACCTGGCCGCTCTGGTCGGTGCTGCGCCGGCTCTCGCCGCGGCTCGTCACCTCGACCGAGCAGATCGGCCGCGCCATGATCCGCGTCGCCCGGGAGGGGTATCCGCGGAAGGTTCTCGAGATGGAGGATATCAATAGCCTCTAGCCTGCCTGCCCGTTAGTTTGAGCGGAAATTTCGGGGCCTGTGCGCGTTAAACCCTGTCCATTTCGAAGGAGAAGCGTCGGCGATGTCGCCCCAGCTCAAACTGATCGCCCTCGACGCCGACGATCTCGCCGTGATCTCGACCCATGTCCAGGACGCCCGTGTCCAGGCCTCTGACATCATCTGGCGGCAGAGCGAGAAGCGGCTTGTGGTCGGGATGAGCCGGCTGGACTGGGAGCAGACGCTGGAGGGCGAGGCCGAGCCGCGCCGGCTGGTCGCCGCGCTCCGCTTCGACCGCGTGCTCGCCTGCAAGTCGCGCAACATCGAGCTCGCGGCTCCCGACAAGGTCCTGGACCTCGTCGGCATCGAATTTCATCCCCGGGACGGGCGTGACGAGGAGCCCGGCGGCAGCGCCCTGCTCTTGTTCGCCGAGGGCGGCGCCATCCGGCTCGACGTCGAATGCCTGGAATGTGAGCTGACCGACCTCGGCGCCGATACGCTGGGAACGGGGTTGGAGATCGAAGGGGAGGGATGAGGTGACCTGTATACCAGCCGCACCGGCTCACGCCTGCGCCAGAACGGCGGCTTGCGAGGGTTGACGCCGCTTCCCCGCCGCGCCATTGAGCAGGGGACCTGGTGCGCCAATCCGCCCCAAAGACCAGCCAGAAGCCAAGCCAGATATGCCCGTTCGCCTCGACCGCAGCAGCGCCGATTTTGACCAGCGATTCGCGGCCTTCCTCGCCGCCAAACGCGAGGTCTCGGCCGACGTCGAAGCCGCCGCGCGCGCCATCGTCGACGACGTGGCAAAGCGGGGCGATGCCGCGCTGCTCGAGGCCACCGCAAAGTTCGACCGCTTGACGCTGGATGCGGCCTCCTTGCGCGTCTCGGCCGCCGAAGTCGAGGCCGCGAACAAGGCCTGTGAGCCTGCGACGCTGGATGCGCTCAAGCTCGCGCGTGACCGCATCGAAATCTATCACCGCCGGCAGTTGCCGAAGGACGAGCGCTTCACCGACCCGCTCGGCGTCGAGCTCGGCTGGCGCTATACCGCGATCGAATCGGCCGGCCTCTACGTGCCCGGCGGCACCGCGGCCTATCCGTCCTCGGTGCTGATGAACGCGGTGCCTGCAAAAGTCGCCGGCGTCTCGCGCCTGGTGATGGTGGTGCCGTCGCCGGACGGCAAGCTCAATCCGCTGGTGCTGGCGGCGGCCTCGCTCGGCGGCGTCACCGAGATCTACCGCGTCGGCGGCGCGCAGGCCGTGGCGGCGCTGGCGCACGGCACCGCGACGATCGCGCCGGTCGCAAAGATCGTCGGCCCCGGCAATGCCTATGTCGCCGCCGCCAAGCGGCTGGTGTTCGGCAAGGTCGGCATCGACATGATCGCCGGCCCCTCCGAGGTGCTGGTGATCGCCGACGACACCGGCAATGCCGACTGGATCGCCGCCGATCTCCTGGCGCAGGCCGAGCACGATGCCAGCGCGCAGTCGATCCTGATCACCGATTCGGCGCGCCTTGCCGCCGACGTCGAAAGGGCGGTCGAGGCGCAGTTGAAGACGCTACCGCGCGCCGCGATTGCCGGCGCGTCCTGGGCCGATTTCGGCGCCATCATCATGGTGAAGAACTTAAGCGACAGTATTCCGCTCGCGGATGCGATTGCCGCCGAGCATCTCGAGATCATGACGGCTGATCCCGATGCGCTCGCTGCGAAGATCCGCAATGCCGGCGCGGTGTTCCTCGGGCCCCACACGCCGGAGGCGATCGGCGACTATGTCGGCGGCTCCAATCATGTGCTGCCGACGGCGCGCTCGGCGCGATTCTCCTCAGGGCTGTCGGTGCACGACTTCACGAAGCGCACCTCGATCCTGAAGTGCGGCCCGGATCAGCTGCGCGCGCTCGGACCTGCCGCGATGACGCTCGGACAAGCGGAGGGGCTGGACGCCCATTCGCGTTCGATTGGATTGCGTCTCAATCTGTCATGACAGTGCTGCCCGAACAGGACGACTCGACCAATCGCATCGTCGGCGTCACGCTCGACGAAGAATCGATCGGCCGTTCCGGGCCTGATATCGAGCATGAGCGCGCGATCGCGATCTACGACCTGATCGAGCAGAACCTGTTCGCGCCCGATGGCGCCGACGGGAAGGGCCCGTTCACGCTGCATATCGGCATCACCGGCAACCGGCTGATGTTCGACATCCGCCGCGACGACGGCACGCCTGTCGTCGCGCATCTGTTGTCGCTGACGCCGTTCCGGCGGATCGTGAAGGACTATTTCATGATCTGCGACAGCTACTACCAGGCGATCCGCACCGCGACCCCCGACAAGATCGAGGCCATCGACATGGGTCGGCGCGGCATCCATGACGAGGGATCGCGTACGCTGCAGGAGCGGCTGAAGGGCAAGGTGCGGGTCGACTTCGAGACCTCGCGCCGGCTGTTCACGCTCATTACTGTCCTGCACTGGAAGGGCTAAGCGCGATGGCGGGTCCGCCACGCGCACGCGATCCGCAATCGGTGCTGTTCGCCTGCGCGATGAACAGCGTGCGCTCGCCGATGGCCGAGAGCCTGTTGCAGCACATGTTTCCGCAGGGCCTCTACGTGAAATCGGCCGGCGCGAGGCGCGGCGAGCTCGATCCGTTCGCGGTGTCCGTGATGGCCGAGCTCGGCCAGGACATCTCCGCCCACAAGCCGCAGACCTTCGAGGAGCTGGAGGATTGGGAGGGGCTGAATTTCGATCTCATCATCACGCTCTCGCCCGAGGCGCACCACAAGGCGCTGGAGCTGACGCGGACGCTGGCGGCCGACGTCGAATATTGGCCGACGCAGGATCCCACCACCATCGAGGGCAGCCGCGACCAGAAGCTGGCAGCCTATCGCGACGTCTGCGACCAGCTGTTGATGCGCATCCGCCGGCGTTTTGCCAAGGTGGGCGCGGCGAGCGGGTAGCATTCGGCACCCGTAACACCGCCGGCACACACCGTGGGCACATGCTGTCGGAAGCCTCGAATCACCAAAGCTCGGGTTCCCGGGTTGTGAAATCAGCCCCCTTCCGATAGGTTCCGCGCGCAATTCACCCCCTGCTCATCCCCCAAATCACCTGATGCTTGGCCGCCCCAAATTCGTACTTGCCTCCGGTTCGCCGCGGCGCCTGTCGCTGCTCAACCAGGCCGGCATCGAGCCGGACGCGCTCCGGCCGGCCGACGTCGACGAGACGCCGAAGCGGGGCGAGCTGCCGCGCGCCTGTGCCAATCGCCTCGCAAGGGCCAAGGCGGACGCAGCGCTCAAATCGGTGCAGCTGGATGACGAGCTGCGCGGCGCCTTCATCCTCTCCGCCGACACGGTGGTGGCGGTTGGCCGCCGCATCCTGCCCAAGGCGAATCTCGTGGACGAGGCGGCGCAGTGCCTGCGGCTGCTGTCGGGCCGCAACCACCGCGTCTACACCGCGATCACCCTGGTGACGCCGCGCGAGGCGTTCCGCCAGCGGTTGGTCGAGACCCGCGTCCGCTTCAAGCGCCTCTCGGAAGACGACATCCAGGCCTATATCGGCTCCGGCGAATGGCGCGGCAAAGCCGGCGGCTACGCCGTGCAGGGCATCGCCGGCTCCTTCGTGGTGAAGATGGTGGGGTCCTACAGCAACGTCGTCGGCCTGCCGCTCTACGAGACCACCACGCTGCTCGGCGGCGAGGGCTTTCCGATCCGCTTCGGCTGGCTCAACGCCACCGCGGTGTGAGCCGACCAGCCGCGGCCCAACAAAATCGCGAAAACAACCCCATGCACAGTAGAATGGCCTGACGGGGCGCATGCGCCGCCGGTACGAGGAACCCGTGTGCCGACAGGCTCTTGAACCCCTTCACCCCGTGCAAGCCGCCGACATCATGGACGACCACGTCAAAAAGCCCGCCAGCCCGCTCAAAACCTGCCCGATCTGCGGCAAGCCGCAGTCCGAGGCCACCCGTCCGTTCTGCTCCTCGCGATGCCGCGACGTCGACCTGAACCGCTGGCTGAAAGGCTCCTACGTCATCCCCGGCCGCGACGACGACGTGGATGACGTGGAATAAGTAAATAATTTCATGGGCTTATGCGGCCGGTCGACGCGCCGCGCGCCAGCGGCGGCAGCTTGTGCACAGCCGGGCCGCGCCCGGCGAAGCCTCTTGGCGAAGCCGGGTGGACAGGCCGCTTCCGGCCCACTATAAACCGCCCGCTCGATGGGCTTTGGCCCCTCTCTTGGAGCACGCCCAGGTAGCTCAGTTGGTAGAGCATGCGACTGAAAATCGCAGTGTCGGTGGTTCGATTCCGCCCCTGGGCACCAATTGTTCTTATTCAGAGCGAGAAGCGCGAATCGCGACGCTAGGTCCGAATACCTGGCTTGAGCGCCTATAGCCTCTTGAACGTCAGTCCGCCGTTCCTGCCATCCGCTGGACGTCGACGTCCTCTGAAAAGCCCTTCAGAATCGGGCGCCCCGCCGATCCTTCCTCCCAAGCGGCAATTACGGGGAAGGTTGCGAATCTCATAAGGCCATCGTGTTCGGTCTCATCGAAAGGTTCCGAAGCTACCTGGAGATTGACCTCATTTTTGCAACCGATTTGTCTGGCCTGCGGAACGAGATAGCTCGAAAAGATCCGAGGAAATTTTTCGAGACAAGCCCGAATGCGCGTGGGCGGGACGCAACGAGATGTCGAAGAAACTATTGCAGCGGAGCGTCTGTCGATGTTCTGCCACCGCTATTGCACTCGCCATTTCGATTGGCATCTCGGTCGGATCAGCATTTTCGCAGGAGAAGATGCGAGACCCGTTTGCCAATGCCCCAACGGGGCGCCTCTCGATTTCCGTGGAGCTCAAGGGGGCAGGCCGCCGCGACTTGCCGAACAAGGTTGAATGGTCGCGCCTCAAGGTCGGCCGCAAGCTCGAGGTGGAACTCGCCATGCTGGTCCCAGGGGCGAGCACGGTACCCGCGGTCAAGGTCGGCGGCATAACGAGGGATGACGTACAAATACCCGTCGGTATGCAAGCGATCGGGAAAGTTATCGCAGCGTGCGGGGAGGATGAGTCTTGTCGCGCGCGGGCAATGACGGTGATCGGCCAACGGTTGAAAGGAAATCCCGGCGCGCTTGGCGAGCTGAAGCAGGACGATACACGCTACGAGAACTGGATACCCGACCGTCGCGGCGTCTGCGCCACTGGCACAATCACGGTGGAAGACGAGGGCGACGGCGTCAACATTGCGCCTCCCGCACCTGCTGCACCCTATCGCTTCAGGCGCAGCGGCAAGCTTACCCTGCCCGTCGAGACCGCCGTGGTGATCGAAAGACTCTGCCGCGCCGATGTCACTGTCGACCGCCAGAGCGGCCTATTGAGTCTGAGAGTGGGGGCAGGTGCGATACCTGTGCCTGTCCGCCTCGAAGGCCAGGCCTTTACCAACGAGACTTCGGTACCGTTCCGCGAAGGTGGTGGCGACTTGGAGATACTGGATCAGAAGATCGATCCGCAGGCCCGCTCATGGCAAGGTGCTGGGCGCATCGAAAAGGCAGGCAGCGTCTCTCATAATTCCGGATCGGTGGTCGCGCCTGTTGCAGCGGCAATCACGTGGCGATTTGTACGAAACTGAGCTGATGCTCCAAAGCGCGATGAGATTGGGATGAATCGTCATCGCGCTTTAGGTTATTGTTTTGAGCATGATCTTTTCGGAAAACCGCTTCACACTTTTTCGGATCATGCTGTAGCCGGTCCGTCTCACGGTTTGCGCGACCGGTTTCGGACATCAGACGGCGTGGTGGCATAGCGTCGGCGGAACATGCGATTGAAGGCCGAAAGGTCCGTGAATCCGGCATCGTAGGCAATGTCGCTGATGCGGTTCGCGCGATAGCGCCAATCGACCAGCATGCGATACGCGCGTGCAAGCTTCTGGCCGTTGACGAATTCGGTGAAACTGGCTCCTTCGCTTTCGAACAGCCTGTGGATGTGACGCGGCGTGACGTGGTGGCGTGCTGCTACCGCAGTGACCGAAAAGTCGAGCTGTCCGATGTTCTCCATGACGTCGGCCTTGATCGCCCGCAATCGCGCCGCTCGCATGCCGCGATGCCCGGCGACCTCCGCGGCATCACGGCGAGCCCCGATCACGAGTGCTGCAAGATCGACGATGTGCGTTGTGACGACGCGCTGGACCGCGAGGTCGGTGATGGTGGCGTGGTCCCGAAACAGGCTCAGATAATTGATCAGCAATCGGAGGGCATCCGTATCATGCGGAATGGGGCGGCCGACGGCTGCGTCCAAATCGGGCACCAGCGGCGCGATCAGGTCACGGGCAATGCGAATGACGGTGAATGAGCCTCCTTCCGGCAGTGCCCACACGCCTGGGTCGACCGTCGTGCTGACAACAGTTTCGCCGGGACCGATCTTGGTCTCGCGGCCGCACTGCTGGATCACTCCGAAGCCACTCAACAGAATAGGCAGGCCAATACTGTCCGTGCTCTGTGCGATTAGTTGCGGCGTCGAGCGATAATTGGCAGCCGAGCAGGGGCCGGAAGCGACACCGAGGCCAGGTAACAGCCTCAGCGTGAGGTCGGCGCAAAAAGGTTCGCCGTCCAGTGGCTCAATCTCGACTTGGTGGATCAAGCGCCCATAGACCTCGCGCCAGATCGCGAACCGGTCGCGCTCAGGTATGTCAGCGGTGGAGAGGCGCAACGGGCCAATGTCATCGGGTGTGGTCATGAAAGCCATGATTGTCGTTTGCGAGGCCAATATCGCAGAGCCGAGAGGAGGCCGAAACCATTATTGTCGCTCTCGGCAAAGGGGGCGGTCCCTCCCAGCCAAGAAATGGCGTCCCGTTGGCCGGTAATAAGACGATATGATCGAGGGCTCTGCGGATCGGCCTGAACCGAATCTTACAACCGACGGCGGCGTCGTGAAGTCTCCGAAGCGTGTTGGTCAGGACGAGGATACGGCTCTGGTGCAGGACCCCGACACCGCGTTAACGCGGGAGCAGCGGGCAGCACTCGCCCTCGATGTTGCCTGGTTAGCCTGGCGCACCGAGCTCGCCGGCGCATGATCCGGGAAGGCGTGCTGAAACACCCTTGGCGCAGCGTTTTCGAAGCCGACATGATCTTCAGCATGGTCGCTGTTCGTTGGCTCGAGAACCATCCCATCACGCTGAAAGAACTGGCGACCCATTTCCAGCTGTTCGCCACCGAGGCGACCGTAAGCCGCCATATCGACGACATGGAGGCAGCGGGGACGTTGCGGCGTATTCCCGACGCAAAGGATCGGCGGCGGTTGCTGCTGGTGCCTACGGAGCGCCTCGCCGAGATCGGCCGCACCTTTCTGCAGGCACGGGTCGACATCGCGCGCCAGCATGGATTCGTCTTCTGCCCGACCGAGGCGATCGACCACGACGAAGCAACGTGCGACTAGACCGCTTGCCGTCTGATCGTGGCGCCGGTCATCGCCATTGCGTCTTTGCGTCCAGAACGTGAGTCGACCAAAAAATTGCAATTGATCCAGGCTGCTGGTCGCGTCCTGTCTTCGGTATAGGACAACACCAGACCTCATTGAGAGGTCCCAGATCCACCGCAAGGTTCGCTGTGAACCCGAGCGCGCTTTCGCGCGACCGGATGAGCATGCCTGTGCCTGCGATTTGCAAATTGCGAGGACAGCCGTGCTCAGACCAAAGACCTTCGTGCGATTTCTCTTGGCCACGAGCTCACTCGTTACCGCCGCGCTGAGCTCCAGCCCCGCAGCGCGCGCCCAGACGATCGATTATGCGAGCGGCGAGGTCCGCGGTATTCCGATCGACCTGGATGGGGGCGACGTCACACTCAACGTCGCCCCCGGGAACCCCGCATTTCAATCCGGCGACGTGATTGGCGCTAACGGCATCAACAAGACCGGGTCTGGGACCCTAGTGCTGTCCGGCGTAAGCGACTACGTTGGTGACACTCGGCTAGCCGGTGGGTTCCTCCTGTTCGGCGCGCAAGGTGCGCTGGGCCGCGGCAAGCTTATTCTCTCCGGAGGAGACGTCGGCTTCAAGGCCGGGGGCAGCCTGACCATCAGCGGCATGAGCCAGGATGATAGGATAATCAGCCGGTTCATGGTCAGTAACGGCGAGACCTTGCGCCTGAAGATCGCCAATGGCGGCTCCTTCGGAGCGGGGAAAGGGTCTATACTGTACCTCGGCGTCAATGGCTTCGGCGGTACGATCGAAATCGACTCGGCGGCGTTCGTCGGCGAAAAGTCCACGACTAACGTTCGGGCAGGCACGGTGCGTTTGGCGCGCTCCAGCGAATTCGGTCTCTCCAGCAGCCGCGGCGGGTTGGAGGTCGATCCGGGCGCCACCTACGACCTTAACGGCAACAGTGCCGGCGCCAGCGCCCTCTCTCTGTTCGGCGGGGGCGTCATCACCAATACCGCGGGCGACACGACCTCCTATGTGACCGTCGGAAGCGAGGGTAATTTCGCGGGCCGCATCGTAGACGATGCCGGACAGGTCGGCCTTATCAAGCAGGGCCTCGGTACGCTCATCCTCGGCGGTGTCAACACCTATACCGGCACAACGACAGTAAGTGCCGGCACATTGTCGGTGAACGGCTCGATCGCATCGTCGTTGCTGACGACGGTCAATGCCGGCGGCACACTCGGCGGCACCGGCACCGTGGGAAACACGGTTATCAACGGCGGCGGCGCGCTGGCGCCAGGCAACTCGATCGGAACGCTGAAGGTTGCGGGCAGTCTTACCTTCGCCGCTGCATCAAGCTACATGGTCGAGGTGTCGCCTGCTTCGGCGGACCGGACCAACGTCACGGGAACGGCGACGCTGGGCAGCGCCACGGTGAATGCGTCGTTCGCCTCGGGGACCTATGTCGCCAAGCGGTATACGATCCTTAACGCAGCGGGTGGTGTTAGCGGTACGTTCGGCGCGCTCGCCAACACCAATCTGCCGTCTGGCTTTCGATCCAGCCTGAGTTACGATACCAGCAACGTCTATCTCGATCTGGCGCTGAACTTCAGTTCGCCGTCATCCGGCCTCAACGTCAACCAGCGCAACGTCGCCAATGCGCTGACCACGTTCTTCAACACGAGCGGCGGCATTCCGATGATGTTCGGTGCGCTGGATCCGGCCGGCTTGACGCGGGTCTCCGGCGAGGTGGCGACCGGTGCGCAACAGAGCACATTCAATGCAATGAACCAGTTCATGGGCGTGTTGAGTGACCCGTTCATCGAGGGTCGCCGTCCCGCCATCGCGTCGCACGCCGGCGCAAATTCGTTTGCGGAGGAGCCAGCCCCGAATCCGACACGCCCGAGGTCGAATGCAGACGCTTATGCAGCGGCGGTCAAGGCGGGGGCGGGCAACCCATATTTGTCGGCTCAGCCCGTCAACCGCTGGAGTGTCTGGGCCGCAGGCTACGGCGGATCGCAGACCACGAACGGCAGCGTGAGTACCGGATCGAATACCGCGACCAATCGCATTTACGGCACCGCAGTCGGCGCGGATTACCGACTCTCCCCCGAGACGCTCGTCGGCTTCGCGCTCGCTGGCGGCGGAACTTCATTCAGCATTGCCAATGGCC
Source organism: Bradyrhizobium sp. CIR48 (assembly GCF_014198315.1). Lineage (NCBI taxonomy): Bacteria > Pseudomonadati > Pseudomonadota > Alphaproteobacteria > Hyphomicrobiales > Nitrobacteraceae > Bradyrhizobium > Bradyrhizobium sp. CIR48. The sequence goes on along the minus strand of NZ_JACIHG010000008.1, from coordinate 205,596 downwards.
TCGGTCGGGGGTCATCGGATCTGTTTCAGGCCGGTGCGTTCGTGCGACACAATGCCGGCAATGCCTATCTCTCCGGCGCGCTTGCCTATGGCTGGCAGGACGTCTCGACTGATCGAGCCATCGGCACCGATCAACTGCGCGCGAAGTTCAACGCTAACGCGCTCTCGGGCCGTCTCGAGGGCGGCTGGCATTTTGTGGCTCCCTGGATGGGGCTGACCCCCTATGCTGCGGCACAAGTGACACGGTTCGATCTGCCGACCTATGCCGAACGAGCGTCAACCGGGGCCGGCACATTTGCGCTGGGCTATGCTGCGAAGGATGTGACTGCAACCCGCACCGAACTGGGCCTTCGCGCCGACAAATCCTTCGCGATGCAGGATGCAATCCTGACCCTGCGCGGTCGCGCCGCCTGGGCACATGACTTCAATACCGAGCGCGGCGTCGCCGCGACATTCCAGACCCTGCCGGGTGCATCGTTCGTGGTCAATGGCGCCGCGCCGGCGCATGACAGCACGCTCACCACGGCGTCCGCCGAACTCAAATGGCTGAATGGCTTTTCGCTGGGTGGCACCTTCGAAGGTGAGTTCTCCACCGTTACCCACTCCTATGCCGGCAAGGGCGTGGTGCGGTACGCATGGTGAGCGGCGAGGGCAACTTGCGGACATCGGCGGATAGCCAAAGGCCTGACTGTTGGCATTATATAGCAATTTCAACGGCATAGGAGTTCGTAATTTTATTCTGAGTGGCGCACCAAATCTACGCTTTTCCACGCTGGAGCACGATCTTGTACGATTGCGCCTCGCCAGATGATCGGCGCGAAGCGCGCTCGCGTATTTCTCTTCCTAGGGCTCGCTAAGTCTATGTACGTCAAATCCAGCGTTCAGGACCACGCTTCCGCACGCCCTTCCACGCCGGCCTCCGCGATCGACACTATCTGTTGACCGTCGACCAGCTCGAAACGGCATCGTACCGGCGCCTTCAAAGCAGCGACGCGTGGAAGAGGCATTTGGAAAACCGCGGCTCGCGGCGGTGTCTGGAATCAAGGCATCTAAGTCGTTCGGCAGGCTTGGCCGACCGCCTAGGCTCCCGCCACAAAGGCCGCGCGATCGCGCGCGGCTTCCGCAGGAGCCCAATAATGAAGCAACTCAAAGATATTGCCATCGAAGCTCATGGAGGCCTCGATCGGTGGCGGCAGTTCGAGCAGGTGTCGGCGGATCTCGTGCAGGGCGGCGTCCTGTGGTCCTTGAAGGGACAGGCTGTCACCCTCGAGCGGACCAAGGTCACCGCGGGTCTGAAGAGGGAGTGGGCGTCACACGCTCCGTTCGGCGCTGACAATCGGCGCTCGCGCTTTGAGCCAAGCCGGGTGGCTCTGGAAGCTGACGACGGAACGGTGCTCGAAGAGCTGCTTGAACCGCGGGCGAGCTTTGCCGGCCATGAGTTGCAAACGCCGTGGACGGAACTGCAACTCGCCTACTTCGCCGGCTGCGCCATGTAGACCTATCTGAACATGCCGTTCCTGCTCGCCTGACCGAGAGTTGAGACCGAGGAACTGGAGCCCTGGCCGACCGATAGCGGCGACTGGCGCCGCCTTGCGGTGCGATTTCCGGCAGAGATCGCGACCCTGGACGAGTGAGGGAGGGGACAGACGCGTGATCTTCAGCAGCAGGCAATCGAGGCCCATGGCGGCCTCGTTGGCGTCGACATCACAGACTATCACTTCGAGTGAGGTCGGCCGTCGGGACTCAGGCCTGGACGAGGTCTCCCAGCAAATTGGCTGCCACCGTCAGCTTGGCGAGCGTCAAGCCGCTGGCCGCGATCTCCTCGACCAAGCGGCGAACGCGCATCGCCTCAGGATGAGCCGCAAGCCAGTCGCCGGTGGCCTGCTGGCCGGATTCGCCGTTTGCCAGCATGTTGGCGACCAGTGCTCTTTCCGCGGCCGCGATCTGGCCAACGGCACGATCGATGGCGAGACGTTCGTAATTATCGTTGGCCGGCACGCTGCGCGCGGCGGCGATGATCCGATCGAGTCTGAATTCGGCCTCGGCGGCGAAGAAGGTCGTGGCGGCGTCACCGATGGCCCGGTTGGTGCGCTCCGCGACGGTGACGATATCCGGTGCGGAGAGGAGCGCATCGAGATCGGCGAGTTCTGCGGCAAGGCCCGCCGGGACACCGGCATCGATCAGATCCTGCCGCCGCCTGGTGCGCCCAGCCTGCGAATCCTGCGGCAGGGTCTTGTCGAGCCCGGCGGCGATCTCTTGGATTCCGGGGCCGAAGCGTGCGATCACGGCGTCCAGACCGGCCTTGAAATCAGCATTGCGCACATACCAGACCATGCGTGAGAGCAGGAGATCCTGGATCGCCGCGTAGAGGCCGAGTTGCAATTGCCCGTCGATGCGGGTGTCGAGTGCATCGATCCCGGCATTGAGCCGCTTGAGGCCGTAGGATTCGTCCACCGCCACGAAGGCCATGACGATGGTGGCGATATCGGCGTCGGTCTCGTCGGTCAGGCGCACGACACAGGCCGGGCCGCCCCGGTTGATCACGGCATTGGCGAGACTGGTGGCGATGATCTCCCGCCGGAGCCGATGCAATTGTACCGCTGTCGGGAATTGCTCCTGCACCTGGCGCGGAAAATATTGGGATAGTTCGCGGGCGAGATAGGGATCGTCGGGTACGCCAGTCGCAAGCAGGTCGTCGTACAGCGTCAGCTTGGCGTAAGCGAGCAACACGGCAAGCTCGGGCCGCGTCAGGAGCTGGCTGCGTCTCGTACGCTCAGTGATCGCCGCATCGTCGGGCAAGAACTCCACGGCGCGGCTGAGCAGGCCGCGCTGCTCTAGCGACTGCATCAGTCGGGTGAGGAAGCTGATCTCGGCCACCCCTTTCCGTTCGGCCAGCGAAAGCGCCAGCGTCTGAAGATAATTGTTGCGCAGCACCAGCGCGCCGACCTCCTCGGTCATCGCGGCGAGCAGGCTGTTGCGGTCGCCTGGACTGAGGCGCCCCTCGCGCTCGGGGCGCGCCAGCGCGATCTTGATATTGACCTCGACGTCGGACGTGTTCACGCCGGCCGAATTGTCGATGGCGTCGGTGTTGAGCTTCACGCCCTTCTGTGCCGCCTCGATACGGCCGCGCTGGGTGACGCCGAGATTGGCGCCTTCGCCGATCACCCGGGCGCGGACATCGGCGCCTGTGATGCGGATCGGATCGTTGGCGCGATCGCCGGCCTGATCATCGCTTTCCGAGGACGAGCGGATATACGTGCCGATGCCGCCAAACCACAGGAGGTCCACGCGGGCCTTGAGGATCGCTGTCATCACCTCGAAAGGCGTGGCCTGCGGCTTGTCGAGATCAAGCAGTGTGCGCACTTCCGGCGCAAGCGGGATCGCCTTGAGCGAGCGCGAGAACACGCCGCCGCCTTGCGAGATCAGGGACTTGTCGTAGTCCTGCCAGCTCGATCGCGACAGGCTGAACAGGCGCTTGCGTTCGGCGAGGCTGACCGCCGGATCAGGCGAGGGATCGATGAAGATGTCGCGGTGATCGAACGCCGCGACGAGCTTCGTCGCCGGCGATAGCAGCATGCCGTTGCCGAAGACATCGCCCGACATATCGCCTACGCCGGCAACCGTGAACGGCTTGGTCTGGATGTCGGCGCCAAGCTCGCGGAAGTGACGCTTGACCGCCTCCCAGGCGCCTCGCGCCGTGATCCCCATCTTCTTGTGGTCATAGCCCTGACTGCCGCCGGAGGCGAAGGCATCGGCGAGCCAATGGTGCTTCTCGGCCGAGATCGCATTAGCGATGTCGGAGAAGGTGGCGGTGCCCTTGTCGGCGGCGACGACCAGGTAGGGGTCGTCGCCGTCATGCCGCACAGTCGAGTCGGACGGCACGATGGTGTCGCCGTCGAGATTGTCGGTGAGTTCGAGCAGCGTGCGAACGAAGATACGATAGGCTTCGGTGCCTTCCGCCATGAAGTGGTCGCGACCCGAGGGTGACGGCAGGCGCTTGGGCACGAAGCCGCCCTTCGCGCCGACCGGCACGATCACGGCATTCTTCACCTGTTGTGCCTTCACGAGGCCCAGGATCTCGGTACGGAAATCCTGCGGCCGGTCGGACCAGCGCAGACCGCCGCGCGCGACCTTGCCAAAGCGCAGATGAATGCCTTCGACGCGGGGCGAGTAGACGAAAATCTCGTACAGTGGTCGCGGTGCCGGCAGGGCCTCGATCTTGCGGGCGTCGAACTTGAAGGAGATCACCGGATGCGGATGTCCATCCTGACCGACCTGCCACAAATTGGTGCGGATGGTTGCCTGCACGAGATTGGTGAAGCGGCGTAGGATGCGATCTTCATCGAGCGAGGCGACGGATTTGAGCTGCTCCTCGATCTCGGCGACGAGAGCCATCTCGCGCGCCGAGCGCTCCGCAATCGTGAGTCCAAGGCGCGGATCGAGGCGGCCCTGGAACAGGGCGACGACGTTGGCGGTAATCGCGGCGTTCCTGCGCAGGGTCTCCCACATATAGTCCTGGGTGAACGGAGCGCGGATCTGATGGAGGTAGCGCGACAGCGCGCGGATCGTCGATACTTCCCGCCAACTCAGGGCTGTGCGCAGGATCAGTGCGTTGAACCCGTCGGATTCGGCGCGATCGCGGACCACCGCCATGATCGAGGCTTCCAGACGGTGGTTGAATTCACGGCTGATTGCGATCGGCTTGCCGTCGCTGGTCTCGATTGTCATATCGTGCAGCCATACCGGCGCCTGCCTGGTGCGCGGCACGATCTGATAGGTGCGTTCGTTGACCACGTTCAAGCCGTGATTTTCAATCACCGGTACGCGATAGGATAGCGACAGCGGTGCGGCATCCGAGAAGACCTTCAGGCCGAATCGTCTGGGATCGTCGTCCCCCGCGAGGCGGTAAACCGAAATCGTCACCGGTCGGGCTGAGGTGAGCTTTTCGATGGTGGTGATGTCGGCGATCGCCTGTTCGGCGCTGAATATCTCGGTGTAGCCGCCGGAAAAGGCCTGGGCATAGCGGCTTGCGAGCATGCGCGCCCGCATGCCGTCGGCAGACGCTGCGAGCGCGACCTTCAACTTGTCGGCCCAGGTCTCGGCAATGGCGCTGATCCCGGCTTCGAGTGTCTCGCGCTCGACGACCGGGGTCTTACCTTCATATCGCCCGATGATGTAGTGGACGCGCGCCAGTGATCCTTCGGGGAAGGACACGTAGGAGGCCGACAGGGTCCCCTTGTAGACCTGCGAGAGGAAGGCGCCGACGCGCGTGCGCACGTCGGTATCGTATTTGTCGCGCGGAATGAAGCAGAGGATGGAGACGAAGCGATCGAACTTGTCCACGCGTGCCAGCGCCCGGACCCGGGGGCGCTCATAGAGGATCAGGATCTCCATGACGAAATTGTAGAGCGTGTCGACGTCGATCTGGAACAGATCGTCGCGCGGATAATCTTCGAGAATATGCGTCAGCGCCTTGCCCGAATGGCTGTTCGGGTCGAAGCCGGCGCGCTGTAGCACCTGCGCCACCTTGTGGCGGGCGTAAGGGATTTGCTTGACCGATCGGGTATAGGCGCCGGACGTGAACAGACCGACGAGGCGCAATTCTCCTTCGAGCCGGCCGTCGGGGCTATAGAGCTTGATGCCCACATAATCCATCCGGATGCGGCGATGAACGCGGCTGGACACGTTGGCCTTGATCACGATGAGAAGGCTCGGCTCCCGCATGAACTCGCGAATTTCCGACGTCATCACCACCATTTCGCGACCGCGGCGCAGGACCTTCACCTCGGGATCGCGCAGGATGCCGAGGCCCTCGCCGGTCGTGATGTCATCCGACGCATCGCCGTCGGGGGAGAAGCGATATTCGCGCACGCCCAGGAAGGTGAAATTGTCCAGGCATAGCCAATGCAGGAACTGGCTGGCTTCGGCGATCTCGTCGATCGGCAGCGGCGGCGGATTGGTGGAGAAGATCTTGATCGCCTCCTCGATGCGGGCGCGCATGGGCTTCCAGTCGGTGACGCAGGCACGCGCGTCGTTCAACGCCATGGTCAACCCATCGACCAGCTTTTGGCGGTCGGCGTCGACGTCCATGCGGGCGATGTGGAGATGGATGAGGCTTTCGCGCGTGCCCCTTGCTCCCGCCGGCAGGGTTTCGCCATGGAAGCGCATCAGCTTGCCTTGCTCGTCGCGCTCCACGGCGATGATCGGATGGGCGACCAGGGCGACCTCGATGCCCTGCTCGGCTAGCTCGGCCAAAGTGGAGTCGAACAGGAAGGGCATGTTGTCGTTGAGAATTTCGAGCACGGAGATCTCGCGGCCATCCGGCATCGTCGGATTGACGATGCGGATATCGGCGTGCCCCGCCGTGCGCCGCTGTACATGTTCCCAGGCCTGCTCGGCCAGGAAGGCCAGCGAAGCGGCGTCGTGGTTGGCGAGATCCTCGCTATTGGTGTGGCCGAACAGGAGTTCGGCAAAAGTCCGGGGCGCGTTGCCTAGCTGCACGTTGGCCGCAGCATTGCGAATCAGGGTCGACCGGGCCTTGTCGTCACGCCACGCTTCCATAACGTCCTCCATCTCTCGCATCGTCCGATCGCAACCGCGATCATCAGTTTGCTTCTGGAGTTTCATCGCTTCGAGCGCCGTTATCTTGACCGAGATCCGGCGCCGCGAAATCTGCCCTCGGCACCTGATCTTACCACTCCGGCGGCCAAGGCGCGCGGAACCGCGGCAAAAAGGCCTACGACACGGCCGGGTCGCAGATGCCACGAGAAATCATAAGTGTATTCAATGGCATACGAGTTCTCAGTTTTGTTCGGAGTGGCGCACCATCCCTCTCAGTTTCGGACGCCCCCTAGCTTCGCCGCATGCGTTCGCTGTACGCGTAGGGCCACAGCTGATATGCTTTTCGCCATTGGGTAAACGGCAGCTCGCCACCATACTTTTTCTGCGATGCCGGCCTTCTGATCGGACCTCGATCCCGCTCGCGCCTTTTCGCCTTGCTTCGACAAGAACGCTGAACAAATTTGTCAACGGCTGCCGCGTCCCCGCTCACATTGGGAGATGTGCCATGGCTGCATCGGACTGGCGTCTCGAAGGCGAATGGATGAAGAACTGCACCTGCGCGTTTGGCTGCCCCTGCGATTTCAACGCACGGCCGACCCAAGGCTATTGCAAGGGAATGGTCGCCATGCGGATCGCCAAGGGACATTTCGAAGGGACCAGGCTCGATGGTCTCTGCTTTGCGATCACGGTCGATTTCCCTGGGCCACTTCATGAGGGCAACGGGACAATCCAGCCCATCATCGACGAACGCGCCACGGCGGAGCAGCGGCAGGCGTTGTTCGATATCTTTTCCGGCAAGCATTCGGCCGAAGGCACGCTTTTTCAGATCGTCAGCATGATCGTGACCAAGATCCACGATCCGGTGTTTGCGCCGTTCGAGTTTTCCTTCGACAAAGAAGGACGCGTCGCAAAACTCATCGCCAGGGGCGTGCTCGAGACCGATGTCGAGCCGATCAAGAATCCGGTGACCGGTGATCCGCACCGCATCCAAGTGGTCATGCCCGAGGGGTTCGAACATCGGGCGGCCGAGGTCGCATCCGCCAACATCCGCTCGACCGGCGCGATCCCGTTCGAGACCCGCGGTACGCATAGCTCGCTCGCCAATGTCGTGCAGACGCCCGAGGGCGTAGCGGCATGATGCGGCGCTGACACCGAGACAAAACCTCGGTGTCAGCTCCTCATCGCCATGGACAAGTCGATGCAGGGGCGCTCGATACTGGAACATTTGCTCCACCGCGACCGGCTGATCGTCGCGATCGGGACCGCCGCAGTGGTGGCGCTCGCCTGGGCCTATCTCGCCGCGGGCGCCGGCATGGACACCGAGATGATGGCCGACATGCCGGACATGGCGCCGATGCCGTGGACGCCATTCTATGGCGTGCTGCTGTTCGTGATGTGGTGGGTGATGATGGTCGCGATGATGGCGCCGAGCGCGGTGCCCACCGTTCTCCTGTATGCGACCGTCAAGCGCAAACAGGAGACTGCCTCCCGCGCCGCAATCGATACCTGGATCTTTCTCGCCGGCTATCTCGTGACGTGGGCGGGGTTCAGTCTCGCGGCGGTGGTGGTGCAGGGAGCGTTCGAACGCTTCGGATTGCTGTCGATGGCGATGGCAAGCACCAGCGCGATTCTGGGTGGCGGCATTCTGATTGCAGCAGGGGTATATCAGTTCACACCTTTCAAACAGGCGTGCCTGCGCTACTGCGAGAGCCCGCTGTTGTTTCTCAGCCGACATTGGCGGCCCGGCACGCGCGGCGCATTGCGAATGGGACTTCGCCACGGCAGCTACTGCGTCGGCTGCTGCTGGTTTCTGATGGTATTGCTGTTCGTCGGCGGCGTGATGAACCCGGCCTGGATCATCGGCATCGCGCTCTATGTCGCCGGCGAGAAGCTGCTGCCGTTCGGCCGAAGATTGAGCTATGCGGCAGGCGGGGTCCTCATCCTGTCCGGCGCGATCGTTCTTGCGCGCGCAATCTGAAAAGGCCCAAAGGCGGCCAAAAATGTGCGGCTTTCGACATGCCCATGTGCCTGATTGCTCAAGGCCAGCCGACCTCCGTGATGATACGGATGGTTTAATCTGAAGAATTGAGCTTTACCCAAACACAAACTTAAGGCTGTTTCAGCTACCTTTGCGCTATGAACAGCACCCGCGCGCCGCTTTCGGCCGCGGGTGTCCCTGTGCAGTCGAGGCGGAGACAAGGCGATGCCAATACTGCGGGCGAGCGCAGTTCTGCCCTGGCGGCCGAAGCGGGGGTGCGCGTCGTGATTCCCGCAGGGGCAGTCCGCAAAGCCGGAAGAACGATCCTGCGGAATGGTCCGCTGCAGATCGCGTTGTTCTTTCTGCCCCTGGTCTGGATCGGCTATTTCGCAATCACCGCGTCGGAGCGGATGGACGCGGTCGAGCAGGCGCGGTCGCACGGCAACAGCGTCGCCGAACTGTTCGAGGAAAACACCGAACGCATCTTCGAGCGCGTCGATCAGTCATTGCTGGTGGTGCGAGCGCTCTACGCCCAGGATCCGCTCACCTTCAGCTTGAAGTCATGGTCGGACAAAGCCCGCATTGCGACCGGCGACGTGGTTCAGTTCGCACTGATCGGATCGAACGGATACATGACCGAGACGACCGCGGGCTATTCCGGCCCGCCGCTTTATCTTGGCGATCGCGAGCACTTCATCAATGTCATGGCGCAAGCCGACGATCGCCTCTACGTCGCCAAGCCGGTGCTGGGAAGGGCCTCGAACAAATGGACGATCCAGCTCGCAAGAAAGGTGTTCGACCTCGCGCGGAATCCGGCCGGGGTGGTCGTCGGCTCGATCAGCGTCGACGTGGTCGGCAGGTTCTACGACACGGCAAAGCTCGGCGTCGGCGGAACGCTGGTGCTCAGAAATGCCAATTACGTCGTGCTCGCCGCCCGGGGCGTGGACCAGGGCTCCGTGCTGGGACAACACGCACCCAGCCGCGTCGAGGGCGAGCTGGGTGACGGCTTCTATGTGCAATACTGGAACGAGAACCGACCAAACCGCAGCGACCGGTTGACCACGGCGCGCAGGTCGCGTGCGTTTCCGCTCATCTTCACCGTCGGCATTTCGGGGCAGGAGATTTATTCCCGCTCCGCCGTCCGGCAGAAGGTTTATCTCGGCGGCGCGCTGCTGCTGACGTTCATTATCCTCGCCGCGACGACATTCCATTGGCGACGGCAGCAGGCGCTGGATCGCGCTCACCGCGAGCGGCGCGATTTTGCCAGCAAGTTCGAGGATGCGCTCCGGAACCTTCCCCAGGGCTTGAGCATGTTCGATGGCCGCGACCGCCTGATCGCATTCAACCCGCAATGGCTCGAACTCTATGGCCTCCTGCCGGAAGACATTCGGATCGGCATGCATTTCCGGGATATATTCGCAAAACAGACCGCCGTGCTCGACGTCGAGACCTATCTCGTCGATTTGAAGAACCGGCTCGCCCGGTCGGAGCAGATCTCGAACACCGTGCAGTTTCCCGATGGACGGGTCGTCTACATCTCCTACGGCCGGCGCGAGGGTGGCGGCTGGGTCGCTACTCATGAGGACATCACCGAGCGCAAGGCGTCGGCGGACCGCATCGAGCGGCTGGCGCATTACGACAGCCTGACCGGCCTTGCCAACCGCAACCTGTTCAAGGAGCGCATCGACGAGGCGCTGGCCAGCTCGCGCCGGCTGGAGCCTGGGTTCGCCGTACTCCTGCTCGATCTCGACAAGTTCAAGTCCGTCAATGATGCGCTCGGCCATCAATGCGGCGACGCGTTGCTGAAGCAGGTCGCCGACCGGATCAAGGCGCAGATTCGTGATGCCGATACGGCGGCGCGAATTGGCGGCGACGAGTTTGCCGTGATCGTGGCCGCGATGCGCGACGGCGCTGCAAGCCTGGCAGAGCGGCTGGTCCAGGCCATTGCCGAGCCCTATCACATCGATGGCCATCCCGTCGTGATCGGCTGTAGCATTGGCCTTGCGCTCGTGCCCGAGCACGGCACGCGGGTCGATGAGATCCTTCGCAACGCCGATCTTGCGCTCTACAGGTCGAAGAATGCCGGCCGAAGCTGCTTCCACCTTTATTCAGCGGAGCTCAAGGCGGAAGCGGATCAGCGCAACGTGCTCGAGATCGAGCTGCGCGAAGCGATCTGGCGCGAGGAGCTGGAGGTGTTTTATCAGCCCGTGATCGAGCTCGGCACCGGTCGGGTAAAATCGGTCGAAGCCCTGGCGCGCTGGCATCACGGCACCAGGGGCTACATTCCTCCGGCTGAGTTCATTGCGGTTGCGGAGGCGGGGGGCTTGATCGTCGAGCTCGGCAATCAGGTGCTGGCCCGGGCCTGTCGCGATGCGATGAGCATGCCGGCCGACGTCAAGGTCGCTGTCAATCTCTCTGCCCTGCAATTTGCCGGCACCAATCTCGTCGACACCGTGACGTTTGCGTTGGCGCAGAGCGGCCTTCCGCAAACCCGGCTCGAGCTCGAGATCACCGAGAGCGTATTTCTCGCCGACACCGAGGAGAACCTCAAGACGCTCCAGCGCCTCAAGGCGCTCGGCGTCTCAATTGCCCTCGACGATTTCGGTGTCGGATACTCGTCTTTGTCCTATTTGACGGCCTTTCCTTTCGACAAGGTCAAGATCGACAAATCGTTCATCGACAGGATCGATCGCTGCGAGACCGTCGCCGTGCTGAAGTCCATCGTGCAGCTCGCGAAGACGTTGAAGCTCTCGATCGTCGCCGAGGGGGTCGAGTCCTTCGAGCAGGTCAAACGGCTCCAGTCACTCGGCATCCCGCTCGGCCAGGGATTTCACTTCAGCAAGCCCGTGCCGTTCGCCGGCCTCTCGTGGCAAAGCCCCCCGGCGCGACGGAAACGGCGGGCGGCGTGAGCTGAATGCCTCCGGCGTTTGCCATCATCGCCCGCCGCCCAAGAGCAGGAAAGCTGAGCAGGTGAAGGCTCCCTTTGAATAGCTTGGAAGGGGGAAGATTTGGTGGTTCCCTGGCACGTTAAGCTTCCGCTGAGAGGCGAAGGACCGCACCGCGCGGAACCAATTCCCGAGCCCAATCGCACCCGCCGATCCTGGCACTCCACTTGCTGAGTCATGACCAAAGCCGGGCCTCGGCAGGGAGGCCCGTTTCAGGTTGAGGCATGCGATGCAAGAAATGTCCCGTTCTGGTACTGCCGGAGAACTCCGGCTCGATGCGCTGATCGCCGATTTGTGGTGGCGCGTTCGGCTGTTGAATACCGACATTCTCGAGGAGGAAGCCAAAGCCGGGGTGTTTGACGTGCAGCAGCCGACCTATCCGCTGCTTGCACTCAACCTCCGAGCGCGGCGCGACAATCTGGTCTCCACGATCGGCGTGCTCGAGCAGCGTGCGAAGTCGGTGTCGGAAGCGGCTTGAGAGCGGCCACCAATTGATGGCGGCGATCGATCGCGACGGCATCAGCCGGGCGATCGACACCTCCTCGCCATCGTAATGATGGGGCGAAGTGCTTCCGCCGTTCTCCGCCGCAAGCTCATCGCGACGGCCGTGCTAAAGCGCGATGAGATTAGGATGAAACATCATCGCGCTTCAGTTTATTGTTTGAGCATGATCTTTTTGGAAAACCGCTGCACACTTTTCCGGATCATGATCTAGAATTCGCACACGTCAGGATGCAATAGCGGTCCCCGCTTGATCCAAACGCGGGCGCCCTCCGCGCCAACCTGCGCATGCAGATTCACGCCCGCCGGCAGACGCCCCCAATCCTGCGGGCTCATCGCCTCGCCGTCGACCGTGAGGCCGCCCGACACCAACAGAAACTCCAAGCCGCCCGAATTCTCCACTATGACGGTCGCGGTCGCCCGCCAGTCCTCCAGCAGAACCGTTTCATGGCCATCATCGAACAACACTGTTGCGGCGCTTGCGCCGGGGCGCGGCTCCGCGGGCTGACCTTCGCCCGGCAGGCGGACGGTCTGCGCCCTGTCGTCAGCGCGGAACTGCCATAGCCGCACGAAGATCGTGCAGCCGCCCTGTGATGCGGGTGCATGCGAGGTGCCCGGCGGATTGCGCACATAGGTCCCGGTTGGATAATCGCCCTCGTCGTCCTGGAAGACGCCTTCCAGCACCAGAAACTCCTCCCCGCCGCTATGCACATGGCGCGCAAAGGCGCTGCCGGGCGCATAGCGGACGATCGAGGTGGCGCGCGCCTTCTCCTCGCCGATCCGAAACAGCATGCGGCGGTCGACGCCGGGCGCCGGACTCGGGATCCAGTCCTCCTGCGAGGCGTGGGCGATGACAGGGCGAGAAAGGTCGTCATTGATGCGCATGATCAGATCTCCGCAAATCCGCCGTCGACATTGATCTCGGCTCCAAGCAGGTAGCGCGAATCGTCGCCGGCCAGGAATGTCACCGCCGCCGCGATCTCCTCCGGTTTACCCATGCGGCCGGCTGGAACCTTGGAGCCGACCTTATCAGCATAAGCCCTGAACTCCTCTTCGGTCTGCCCGGGTGCGCGATGGATCGGCGTGTCGATCGGACCTGGGCTGACTGCATTGACGCGGATTTTTCGGGCGACAAGCTCCGCCGCCAACACGCGTGTGAAGGACCGTACGGCCGCTTTAGAGGCAGACAAGACCGCCCGGCCCGGCGTGCCGACCTGACCCAGCCATGAGGTATTGAGAATGATCGAGCCGCCATCGGCCATGATCGGAAGCACTGCCTGGACCGTGAAGAATACGCCCTTCACATTGATGTCCATCAGGCGGTCGAAGCTCTCTTCGTCGGTCGTTTCAATCGGCGTTCCATAGGCGACGCCGGCATTGGCGAAGGGGATGTCGAGCTTGCCGAAGGCGTGGCCGACGATCTGCACCATCGCCTTCAGATCGGCAAGGGAGCGCACGTCGGCGCTGATCGTGAGCGTATCGCCGCCGACTTCCTGACGCGCGGCCTCCAGCTTGGCCGCATCAGTGCCGGTGATGGCGATGCGGACGCCCTCAGCGCGAAGCCGCTTGGCCGTGGCAAGGCCGATGCCACTATTGCCGCCAGTGATGAGCGCGGTCTTTCCGTTCAGCATGTGATGGTCTCCTGTGCATCGATCAATCGGGCGAGGACCTCGGCGACGGCGCGAGCCGCAGCATCGATCGCGCCGGCGAGATACCCGGGTTCGGTCGCACTAGTCTCGCTACCGCCGAGCGAGATCCGGTCGGCCCAGGCGCCGCTCACCCAGGACGTTCGGACGGGAGGCAAATGCGCTCCGCCGATGCGGTCGGCGTCGGTTGCGGTCAGCGGATCGGTGGCCCAATCCTTGAACAAGGTGGCACGAGGCTGCGCCGCTTCAGGTCCAAACAGACGCTCGAGCTGGGTAATGCAGGCCTGCACCAGCACATCCTCGCCAACGGCGAGGCGCTGATCCGCGGCGACACCGAGAAAGCCGAACAGCGCGGCCGATCCGAACGCGGTCGTCGCATCATGGATCTCCGCCATCGGGCCGACCATGCTCTGCACGGTGCCGGAGAGACTCCTCTCTCGCCAGAATGGTCGATCGTACAGCGCGAAGAATTTGGCGTGCGGCGCCATCCAGGTCGCGGTACTCTGCCAAAGTAATGCGGTCGCAGGCTCGAGGCCTGGCTGAAACGAAACCGTCCGTGCCAAGAGACGGGGCGGCAGCGCGAGGATCACCTGATCGGCAACCAGTATGGCAGAAGACGCATCCGCCGCTTTCATCGCCAAGGTCACCCCGTCGCGCGTCAGTGCGATACTGGTCACTGCCGATCGAAGCTGGAGGCGCCGCGGCGGCAGGGCCGCGACCAGCGCACGGATCAGCGCTCCGGTGCCGCCAGTCAGCCGCATCGATTGCGGCTCCTGTCTCATCGCGCTGAAGCGCTGGACTGTCTCCTTCGACATGCGTTCGAACAGAGCGTCGCCGTCGCCGTTTTGCGGAAAAGCGCTCAGTCCAAGCTCATGGATCAGCTCTGCCATCGCCGGCTGCAAGCCGGGCCAGAACCAGGACGGGCCGAGATCGAAGCCATCGTCAGAGATCGCTCCCGCACTGTCGACGGAGAGGATGCGCCCGCCAAAGCGATCTCTCGCCTCCAGCAGATGGAAGTCGATGCCGGCCGCATCGAGCAGACGCGCGGCGTAAAGGCCGGCAAGACCGCCGCCCACAATGGCTACCTTGGTTCGCATGCTCATTTTTCGCAACTCGTGTGCGGTCCACGTGTGTCGCTGTGACGATCATGTTGAAGGGTGCTCCCGAGAGCACCCTTCGATGATTCAGGCGAGGCGGTTCGCGAGAGCTTCCGCAAGCGGCACGGCGGAGGCGGGGCTCTGACCTGTCATCAGCACGCCATCGACGACCACGTTCGGCTCCCAATTGGCCTTGCTCTGATATTTGGCACCGCGATTCCTGAGCTCGTCCTCGAGCGAGAACAGAAGATGGTGCAACAGCTCGATTTCGGTGTCTTCCGCGTTCTTGAAGCCGGTCAGGTTCAGGCCGTTGACGAGATATTGGCCATCGTCCTTCTTGACGTCGCGCAGGATAGCGGGCGCGTGGCAGACCATCGCGATAGGACGCTGCGCATTGTGGAAGTCACGGATCAGCTTGATCGCGTAGGAATCCGACGCGAGATCCCAGAGCAGGCCATAGCCACCGGGGAAGAACACGGCATCGTACGTGCGGTAGTCGATATTGCGCAGCTTCCGGGTGTTGCGGGCAGCGAACATTGCGACCGGATCAGCGAGGAAGCGCTCGGTATATTCGGTGGTGAACGGCGACTTCATGCTGAGGAGGTCGATCGGCGCTTCGCCGCCCCGTGGGGAAGCAAAGACGACCTCAAAGCCGGCCTTGGTGAGGATGTAATAGGGGGCCGCCAGTTCGTGGAACCAGGTGCCCGTCTGCTTGCCGCTGATCCCCATCTCGTCGACCGACGACATGATGAGGAGGATGCGCTTTTGTCGGTTGCCAGTGCCCATAAATTTTCCTTCAGGGTGATCAGAGATTGCGATATCTACCTGTCGACAGGTAGATAATGGATCACGCACATACAGCTTGTCAGGCCCGATAGCAAGATCTACCTGTTAACAGGTAGGTGAACGACTTGGCAGACTGGAAGGCTATGACCGACACGGTGGAAGCAATCATGGACGCGACGGAGCGACGAATCCGGGAGGCTGGCTATAGCGGCTTCAGTTTTCGAGAGGTCGCCGCCGACGTCGGGGTGAAGAGCGCGAGCATCTACTATCATTTCCCAACCAAGAGCGCGCTCGCGGCCGCTGTGGCTCGACGTTACAACCAACGCGTGGTCGCGGCCGCCGATGCCGGGGTCGCCACCGGACAGAATGTGGTCCAGGCCTGGCGGGCGGTGTTTCGCAGCGCCCTCGATGATGGCGCCAAGATGTGCCTCTGCGGATCGCTCGGCGCTACCGTCCCCGACCTGGCGCCGGACGTGGCTCATGAGGTTCGGCAGTTTTTCCAGGCGGGCATCGCCAGCCTCGTCGCCGGCGGCCTCACCGAACAGCGTGCGACCCAGGTGCTCGCGACGCTCGAAGGCGCGATCCTGATGGCCAGCGCACAGGGCGATCCGACCCTCTTCGACCGCGCAACTGAAGCGCTGGGTTGAGGCGGAGACGCGCCGACATCGAGGAGGGGAAGCTCCATAGCGGCCTCCGACAAGGATTCGCGCTTCACCGGAAACGTCAGCGACTTCGCCAGCCTCTCCCGGTCGACCGAGCGCTGGCAGCCGGTCTTCTCGAAGAAATGAAGAAGGTGGCTCGCACCGTGCTGACGGACACGCCCAGCGTATTGCAGCAGCGTGGCACTCGCTGCGGGCCGGCGTTGAAGTCGCGGCGGCTCCTCTCGTGCCTCTTCCTCCGATCGAACGACGCACGGTCACCAGCAGGAGCGATGATCATCGCGTGACCGGTGACACATATCTTCCTCGCGGGTCGATCTAGCTTGCGGTCAGGTGGTTCGCAGTGATCCACCGGGAAGAGGACAAGACTTATGCGCAATACCATCCTTGTGGCCTTCGCAGCGATCACCTTGGCAAGCGTGGTGACACCCGCGAGCGCGCTGACCATCGTCCGCGATCATCGCGACCCGCCCATCGTGCGCGACCATCGCAATCAGACCATCGTCAGGGACCACCGCACTCAACCCGAGGTCCGCGATCATCGCCACTAACGTTCCGGCGGCGGAGCCGAACCGAACGGGTTCGGCTTCGTCGTCTTGTCGAAAAGCCCGACAATCGTCCCGCGCACAACGCCGGTGTCCATTCGCGATTGTGAGGCCTGAGCACGAGCCACGCCCGCGCTCCCATGCTATTGCTGCCTCCGCAACTTCCCGCGAGGCCGCCATGCTCCCCATTCCCGCCGATATCTTCACCGAGCCCGAGGACGTCTCGCCCGACGGCCTCGCCAATCTCGGCCCGCTCCGCCGTCTCGCAGGGCATTGGCAGGCGGACAAGGGCATCGACATCAATCCGAAGGCGGAGGGGCCGGAGCGGCGGACCTTCATCGAGCGCATCCGCATGGATCCGATCGATCCGCAGGCCAACGGGCCGCAGCTGTTGTACGGGCTGCGCTATCACATCCACATCAACACGCCCGAGGAAGACATCACCTTCCACGACCAGGTCGGCTATTGGCTGTGGGAGCCCGCGACCGGGCTGATCATGCAGACGCTGGCGATTCCGCGCGGGCAGGTGCTGCTGGCCTCGGGCAAGGCCGGGCTCGACGACAAGACGATCTCGGTCACCGCAAAGCGCGGCGACACCGCCTACGGGATCTGCTCGACCGACTTTCTGGAACAGGCCTTCCGCACCGACTCCTATCGCTGCGACATCACCTTCAACGACGACGGCAGCTGGACCTATCTGATCCAGACCGAGTTGTTCGTCCGCGGCGCGCCGTTCGACCATCGCGACACCAACACGCTGCAGCTCGTCGCGCCGCCGAAGCTCAATCCGCTCGCGGTGATCGTCAACGATCGCGCCAGGAGCGATGAGAAGGGCGATGGGTCGGCAGTGTGAAGCGCGGCGTCGGAGAATCGCATGAAGCCCTATGTCATCTGTCTGATGCACTCCAGCCTCGACGGCCGCACGCATCCCAGCCGCTGGCGCCCGAAGGGGGCGGGCACGGATTGGTTCGAGAAGATCCATGACGAGCTCGGCGGCGATGCCTGGGTGATTGGCCGCGTTACCGGCTCGGAGTTCGCCAAGGGCCAGCCCTATCCCGCGACGAATGCGAAGCTGCCGCGTGAAAACTGGTTCGCGCGGCGTGATGCGAAAACCTATGGAATCGTTCTCGATGCGCAGGGCAAGATCGGCTGGGGCCGCTCGGACATCGGTGGCGATCCCATCGTCGTCGTGCTGACCGAGAGCGTGCCGGATTCGCATCTCGCCGGCCTGCGCGGCGAGGGCGTGTCCTACATTTTCGCCGGCAAGTCCGAGCTCGATCTGGCGCTGGCGCTGGACATTCTCAGCCGCGAGTTCGGGGTGAAGCGGCTGCTGGTGGAGGGCGGCGGCGTCGCCAATGGCGCGTTCCTGCGTGCCGGTCTGATCGACGAGTTCAACCTGATTCTCAGCCCAGCGATCGATGGCGCAGAGGGCGCGCCCTTCGTGTTCTCTTCGACCGAGGCGGACAGCGACAAGCGCGCACCGATCACGGCGATGACGCTGGAGAGTACGCGCCAGCTCGGCGGCGGCGTCCTGTTGCTGCGCTATCTGATCACGAACGATCCGCAAGCCGCGAGCCGGTAACGCGCGGCCATGCCCGAGACAACAGAGCATATCGTCATCGTCGGCGCCGGCGCGGCCGGCCTGATGGCGGCGCGCGAGCTGGCGCGGGCCGGCCGCAGGGTGACGGTGCTGGAGGCGCGCGAGCGCTGCGGCGGCCGCATCCTTCCGCTGCCGGTCTCGGAGTTCGGCTACCCCGCCGCGGGCGGCGCCGAATTTGTCCATGGCGAGGCGCCCGTCACGCGCGGATTGCTGCGCGAGGCCGGGCTGTCCCTTCACGAGATCGCAGGCGAGCAGTGGAGCTTTGACGGCACGGCGCTCTTGCGCGAGGAGCGCGACGATCCGCACGAGGCGGAGCTTCAGGCCGTGCTGAAGGACTTGAAGGACGATCTTTCGGTCGCCGAATTCCTGCGCCGGCATTTCGCCGGGGACGACTATGCGCCGATGCGCCAATCGATCGAACGGATGGTCGAGGGCTATGACGCGGCCGACCCCGAGCGCGCCTCGACGCTGGCGCTGCGCGAGGAATGGATGGATGGCGGACACGCGCCGCAGGCGCGCATCGATGGCGGCTATGGCGCGCTGATCGACTTTCTGGCCGCCGATTGCCGCAAGTCTGGCGTGACCATCCATCTCGGCGCCGTCGTGTCGGCGATCGAGGAGGACGGTGACACGGCGGCGGTTCGCTGCGGCGGCGGCGATGTACACGCCTGCGATCGCGTGATCCTCACCGTGCCCCTGCCGCTGCTGCGCGAGATGGCTCTGCCGGCGAGTGCGCGCGCGAAGCTTGCTGCTGCTGATGACATCGGCTTCGGCAACGTCATCAAGATCCTGCTGCGGTTTGCGCGGCCGTGGTGGCGCGAGCGGCACCAGGATCTCTCAGCCATGACCTTTCTGTTGTCCGACCGGACCATCCCGGTGTGGTGGACGCAATATCCGAGCGGGCAGGCCGTGCTCACCGGCTGGTTCGGCGGCCCGCGCACGGCGGAGCTGGAAAGCCTCGATCCACAAGGACTGATCGCCGCCGGGCTCGATTCGCTCGCTGCCATCTTCAAGCTGCCGCGCGAGGACGTCGCGCGCGAGCTTGTGGCGGCCACGGCGACCAACTGGGCGCATGATCCCTTTGCCCGCGGCGCCTATTCCTGGGCGACGCCGCGGACGCGCGCGGCACAAGTGGTCCTCGCGCGTGCCGATGGCCTGGTGCTGTTCTCCGGCGAAGCTCTCTATCGCGGCCGTGACATGGGCACGGTGGAAGCGGCACTGGCGAGCGGCCAGGAGACGGCAGAGATGATTTTGCGGGGGTAAGTAAAAGGCGCGCATCGCGGGCCTTTCCTTTTACCAGCGTCCGCCGCCGAAGCTGAACGTCACGCCCGGACCGCCGCCGCCGTAATATCCGTACGGCCCGCCGCCGTAATAGCCGTGGTGCCGCGGGTAATAACCGTAGCTCCGGTAGTGCGGACGATAGTAGCCGTGATGGTGGTGATGATGGCGCCAGTGATGGTGATGGCGGTGGCCATGGTGCCGGTGCTGCGCGCTGATGTCGGTCGACTGGCCGGCTGGCGCGTTCTGCTTCGCGCCTGGATTATTGGCCGCGTTCGCCGCCGATCCGCCGGCAAGCGCCGCAGCACCGACCGCCATCGCGACAATGAGATACTTCATGGTGTCATCACTCCAGTTGAATGTCGTGTGACAACAGATGGGCGTCGGCTGCGTTCCGGCCAGTGCGGGCGTCGAAACGACGCAGTATCGCGACGTCCGATTCGCGCGCGTGAACGCACATCGTGAGATTTATTGTCGCAACATCCGCATTGATCGCATTGCTGCCATCACTTGGCCGCGAACGAGGCGAGCACGTCGTCGCTGGTGACGATGCGCGCGAACTCGCCGTTGAGGTTCGACAACGTCATTGCATGGATTTGCTCGGCGGAATGCTTGTCGCCGTCGGGCCCGACGCGGTCGAACGTCCATGTCGCATCGCGCACGAGGTGCGCGTCGAACCCGAGATTGCCGGCCATCCGCGTCGTCGTCTCCACGCAATGATTGGTGGTGGCGCCGCAGATCACGAGCGTGCCGATGCCGGCCGCGCGCAGGCGCTGTTCCAGGTCGGTGCCGATGAAGGCGCTGTTGACGCGCTTGATGATGACAGTCTCGCCCGGTTGCTCGCGCGCCTCGTCCTTGACGGCGTAGCCGGAACGCGATGGCAGAAACGATGAATTCGGCTTGGTGCCTTCATGGCGGATATGAAAGATCGGCGCGCCGCGCGCTCTGAATGCCTGCGGCAGACTGGCGATCCGCGCCACCGCATCCGGATTGTTGCGCCGCTGTCCCGCCGCCTCCCATTCGTCGAACGCGCGCTGGACGTCGACGACGATGAGGGCGGGGAGGGAGCGAGGCATGGAGGTGCTTTCGGTTTCTATTGCTGAGTCAATTATGCGAGGCGAAGACGACGACGGGCAATGTCAATCTTCCCTCGTTTCGAGCCCCGTAGCCCGGATGCGGATTGGGAAAGCCGTGGCGTTCGGAGAGCGCCGCGAGGAACGCGTCCTTGCATGGCCGCCTTGCTGAGGATCAAAGCGGCAAGGGCTGGCCGGCCTAGTGTCGAGGCACCAAATGGTTGGGAATCGATGAGATGCGAGAGGACGCCATGCCGGGGCCGACGAGTCAACCGGACGGACTTGCCGGGATCAGGACGCTGCCGCAGCTGCTGCGCTGGCGCGTCAAGGCGACGCCGGCGGCGGAGGCTTACCGCCATTTCGATGCGACCGCGCAGCGCTGGGTCAGCCAGTCCTGGCGCGAGATCGATGCGGGATTCGAGCTGTGGCGGCGCGCGCTCGCCGCGGAGGAGTTCGCGCCGGGCGAGCGTGTCGCCATCCTGATGCCGAACGGCATTGCGCATATCGCCATGGACCAGGCCGCGCTGTCGCGCGGCCTCGTGCCGGTGCCGATGCATGCCGTCGACAACCCCGACAGCATCGCCTACGTCCTCGTCGATTCCGGTGCGCTGCTCCTGTTCGTCGATACACTGGAGCGCTGGCAGGCGATCGTGGCGACCGGCCAGCCGCTCGACCATCTCAAGCGCGTCGTCTGCGCGGACGCAGGCGGGCTCATCACGCCGGACGCGCGCATCGTCGGGCTCGACCACTGGCTCGCACAAGCAGCCGGCGCGACCGCGCCGCTGCCCGATGTCGTGATCCAGCCGGACGATCTCGCCGCCATCGTCTACACCTCGGGCACGACCGGGCGGCCGAAGGGCGTGATGCTGTCGCACGGCAATGTCGTCGCCAATGTGAAGGCGATCGCGCATCGCATCGCCGCCGAACCGCACGACGTCTTCCTGTCCTTCCTGCCGCTCTCGCACACCTTCGAGCGCACCGGCGGCTATTATTATCCGATCGCGGCCGGCGCCTGCGTCGCCTATGCCCGCTCGGTGCCGCAACTCTCGGAGGACCTGAAGCGTGTGCGGCCGACGGTGCTGATCTCGGTGCCGCGGATCTACGAGCGCATCTACGCGCTGATCATGCAGCATCGCGCATCAGCTGGAAGTATCGAACGCGCGCTGCTCGACCTCACCATAGCCGTCGGCGGGCGCCGTTTCGATGCACGGCAGCGGCATGGCGTGCCGTCGCTGCTGGACCGGCTGGCCTGGCCGCTGCTCAAGCGGCTCGTCGCCGATAAGGTGCTGGCGCGGCTCGGCGGCCGCCTGCGCGTCGCGGTCTCGGGCGGGGCGCCGATCGCGCAGCCCGTCATTCGCCTGTTTCTCGCGCTCGGGCTCGACGTCCTCCAGGGCTACGGCATGACGGAGACCTCGCCGGTGGTGTCGGTCAACACCATCGATGACAATGATCCGCACTCGGTCGGCCACGTCCTCGACGGCGTCGAGGCGAGGCTAGGCGAGAACGACGAATTGTTGGTGCGCGGCCCCAGTGTGATGCTCGGCTATTGGCACAAGCCGGACGAGACGCGCCGCGTCAAGGACGCCGACGGCTGGCTGCACACCGGCGACCAGGCCCGCATTGAGAACGGGCGTATCACCATCACCGGCCGCATCAAGGACATCCTGGTCACGTCGACCGGCGAGAAGATCGCGCCGGTGGATCTGGAGACCGCGATCCTCGCCGATCCCCTGTTCGAGCAGGCGCTGGTGGTCGGCGAGCAGCGGCCGTTCCTTACCGCGCTGGTCGTGCTGAATGCCAAGGCCTGGGTGCAGGAGAAGGAACGGTTAGCTGCCAGCGGCAAGCAAGGCGGCGCGGCGGAACGGGCCGCCCTGCTGGCCAGGATCGCCGCGGCCGTGAAGGCCTATCCGTCCTACGCGACACCGCGCGCGGTGTGGTGGACGCTGGATCCGTGGACCATCGCGAGCGGCCTGCTCACGCCGACACTGAAGAACAAGCGGCCCGCACTCGAACGCCGCTTCGCAGACGAGATCGAACACGTCTATGCGAAGAAGCCCGCGGCGATAACGCCGACGTGATTTCGTCTCCTCCCCCGCTTGATCCAGCGCAACTTCGGCCGCTGCCTCGCAATGCAATGTCGCTCGTGAATTCGAACGGCAGTCGAGGCAAGTCATGAAGGCGTATTTCATCGGCGGTGGCATTGGGTCGCTCGCGGGCGCGGCGTTCCTGATCCGCGACGCGCAACAGGCCGGGCGCGACATCGTGATCTACGAGGCGCAGCCGCTGGTCGGCGGCAGCCTCGACGGCGCGCTGCTCGCGAACGGCGCCTATTCGCTGCGCGGCGGACGCATGCTGACCACCGACCATTACGAATGCACCTGGGATCTGCTCTCCAGCATCCCTTCGCTCGAGCATCCCGGCCGCAGCGTGCGCGACGAGACCATCGCGTTCAACCTGGAGAACCCGGCGCACTCGCAGGCGCGGCTGGTCGATCGCAACCGTTTCAAGGTCGACGTCTCGCATATGGGCTTTTCCGCGCGCGACCGGCTCGAGCTGTTGCGGCTCACCGAGGCTTCGGAGGAGACGCTCGGCAACAGCCGCATCACCGACTGGCTCTCGCCAAAATTCTTCGAGTCCAATTTCTGGTACATGTGGCAGACCACCTTCGCGTTCCAGCCCTGGCACAGTGCGGTCGAGCTGAAGCGCTATCTGCACCGCTTCATGAACGAATTTCCGCGCATCGAGACGCTCGCCGGCGTCAAGCGCACCGTCTACAATCAATATGATGCGATCGTGCGGCCGCTTGCCGACTGGCTGAAGCGGCAGGGCGTGCAATTCGTGCGCGGCACCCGCGTCACCGACATGGCGATCGAGAGCGTGGACGGACGGTTGCGGGTGCGCCAGCTCGTGCTCGATCGCGACGGCCGCATCGCCAACGTTCGGCTCGAGGACGGCGATCTCGTGTTTTTCCAGAACGGCTCGATGACGGACGCCTCGAGCCTCGGCACCATGACCGAGCCGCCGCCGCATCTGACCAAGAAAGACAGCCAGGGGTGGGCGCTGTGGGAGACGATCGCGAAGGAGCGTCCCGAATTCGGCAATCCCGCCGCGTTCAACAGCTCGATCCCCGAATCCTATTGGCTGTCCTTCACCGTCACCTGCCGCGATCCACTCTTCTTCGAGAAGATGGAGGCGTTCTCCGGCAACCGGGCGGGCACCGGCGGCCTCGTCACGTTCAAGGATTCCAACTGGCTGATGTCGGTCGTGCTCTATCACCAGCCGCATTTCGCCGGACAGCCGAAGAATGTGCAGGTGTTCTGGGGCTATGCGCTACATCCCGACCGCGTCGGCAATTTCGTTGCCAAGCCGATGTCCGATTGCGGCGGCGCGGAGATCCTGAAGGAGCTGTGCGGCCATTTGAATTTCGATTCGAGCGTGTTCGCGGATGCGATCTGCGTTCCCTGCCGCATGCCCTACATCACCAGCATGTTCATGCCGCGCAATCTGGCCGACCGGCCGCTGCCGGTGCCGAAGAATTCGGTCAACCTCGCTTTCGTCAGCCAGTTCGTCGAAATCCCCGACGACGTCGTGTTCACGGTCGAATATTCGGTGCGCGCGGCGCAGATGGCGGTCTATCAGCTCATGAAGATCGATCGCCCGGTACCGCCGGTCACGCGTCACGACAAATCGCTCGCGGTGATCTTCGCGACGCTGGAAAAGGCGTTCGCGTGACGGCTGGCCAGCGTCGCTGGCGCCTGCGATAGGAGCTATCGCAACGCTGCCAGCGGCAGGCTAACGTGAAAGACGGCGCCCCCTGACGGCGCGTTCTCTGCCCAGATGCGCCCGCCATGCGCCTCGACGATGGTATGGGCGATCGAGAGGCCGATGCCCATGCCTTGGGTCTTGGTCGTGAAGAACGGCTCGAAGATCTCCGTCATCTTCTCCGCCAGGATCCCGTCGCCGGCATCGGCGACCGAGACGAGGGCCACATTACCGTCGGCAAGACTGGTTCGGCCGATGACGCGGCGCCGCTTGTCCGGGAGATGCGCCACGGCATCGATGCCGTTCACGACGAGATTCAGGATGGCCTGCTGGAGCTGAACCTTATCGCCCTTAACGCGGATATCCGCGGATGAGGGTTCGGTCATGAGTTCGACGTCGTGGGTCAGGGCCTGCACGGAGAGGAATCGAAACACCTCGCCAACCATCGCATTGAGATCGAGCTCGCGCCGTTCGGTCGGGTCTCGCTTCAGAAACGAGCGCAGCCGGCTGATGACGTCGGCGGCCCGCTGATCGTCCCGGCGAATGTGGTCCAATAAGTCCCCGATCTCGCCGAGGTCGGGCGCCGGATTCCGCAAGATCTGCTGGGCCGTCTCGGCATTGATCAGGATGGCGGCGAGCGGCTGGTTCAGCTCGTGGGCGAGCGAGGCGGACATCTCACCCGCGGTGGCGCGGCGATTCATGTGGGCGAGTTCCGACATGCGTTGCCGCGCCTCGACCTCGGCCACGAAGCGCAAGCGGCGCTCGCGCAGCAGAATGGCGATCATCAGCGCCTGCACCAGAACGACACTGGCGACAATGGTGGCGTGCCAGTGATACCTCTCCCAGAAGGTTGGTTCACGGAAACGCACCTCGCTGCCGGGAGGCAGATGGGCCTCGTCCACGTTCCAGCGTTTCAGCTCCCGCCAGTCGAAGATCGGCTTCACGTTATTCCCGCCGAAGGGGACGATGCTCGACGGGGCCTCGCCGCCGAGAATCCGCATGGCGACCTCGCCGGCTTCCCGTCCGATCATTTCGGGCAGCAGCAGGAAGCCGCCCACGCCCGAGCGTCCGAGGAACGTATCGGACGTGATGATGATCGGGCGGTTGGCGCTCTCGGCGATGCGTGCGAGCGCGGCGGCCGGGGAATAATAGGTGCCTTCGCCGTCGGAATACATCGCCGAGGTCAAGATCGCGGAGCGGGCGGGCAGGGACGCGACGTGAGCGCGGACCTCGCGCAGCACCGCGCCCGACAGATCGGTGACTTCGAGGTCGGGCATTGCCGCCGCGAAGTCCTGCTTCCAGTGTCCGTATGTCAGCGGATTCTTCCAGGCCTCGCCGACGAGAACGACCCGGTTGAGGTCGGGAACGACAGCGCGGGCTGCGGTCAGCAGCTGCGCCGGTCTCACCCGTGTGAAGACGGTCGTCGTGTTGGGCAGGAACAGCGCGCGCGTCTCGGGCAGATCGGGCACGAAGCCGTAGACGACCGGCGCATCTGGCCAGATCTCCTGCTTGCGCTTCCGAAGGAATTTCGCCGATGAAACTCCGATCGAAACGATGACGTCGATCGGCTGCCGCGCATATTTGGTCTTGAAGTGACCGACCAGGCTCTCTTCGTAGTCCGGTCCCGGGAAGCGGGCGAGATCGAGGCTCTCGCCGTACGTCACCGTGTGACTCGTCCCGTTCGGCTTTGCGACGGCGCGGATGCCGGCAAATATCTCGGAATAGAAGGGTGAGCGAAAATCAGCCTCTTCCAGAACCAGGATCGAACGCTGCCGCTTGCCGTCGGCCGCGATGCATTCACGCGACAGGCTTGCGAGGAGGAAGATGAACAGGATGCGCATGAGCCCGGTGATCATACGCATTGCCGGGCTCTCGGCCCCGCCTCCAGTTGCAATCGGGCTTCCTCGGTGAGGACGCGCGCGAGAGCATACAAGCCGGACCTGGAGTTTCAAACGGAAGGATGCGCTTTCACTTCGCTGACACAGCAGGCGAGACGAAGTGCCGCTACTTGAACGGGTCCTGGATCGAGGGCAGCGATTGCCGGATGCGGCGCACGCTCACCGGCGTACCGTCGGAGACGAACAGCAGTTCATATCGCCGGCCCTCACTGTCGGTGGCTGAGCAAGTGACGTCGGTCACCTTCCTGGCGGCGAAATTGCCGGTCTGGCGGCAGAGGCCGGTGGAGGTCTGCTCGGCCGGCACCGGCAGGCCGTCGACCCTGGGCCGGTCCTTGGAGTTGAGCAGCATGCGGTCGATCGGCAGCTCGTAGGAATTGTCGTCGGCGCGCTTGCCGTTCTCGCCGGAGAACGACACGACGTGGCTGTCGTCGGAGGGATCGTCGACCGCGACCGCGAAATTGACCCGGCCCTTGTCGCCGTGGGCGTAGGCCACCGTCTTGCAGGCGAAGGTGCGCCCGGCAACCTTGAAGGTCTTGCAGTGGCCGGACATCAGCGCCAGCAGGTCGATGAAGGCATTCTGCGGCGCCGGCGGGTTGTTGACCGGGATCGGCTTGGAAGTTTCGGCAAAACAAGGGCTTGCCAACGCGGCAAGGGGCGCGGCGAAGACTAGCGTGGCGGCCAGAAGCGGTCGGCAGAGGCGCATCGGAAGGCTCACGTGCCAGGGAACCACGGTCGGGTTCCGCACCATAACGATCGAACCGCAAATTGGTTGCGATCCCGTTTGTCCTGCAAGTCCCGTAAGGAATACCACCGCGCCACCCCCGACGGCGTCCACATCGCCCAAACCGTCCCGCAGGCACTTGCCGTCAGGCCGGTGTTTTTTTCGTGGCGGAACTCAGGCCATTGCCGCCTGCCAGCGCGCATCGCGAAGTGAGGGTCGGCGGTGCAGGCGGGCGTCCAGCACGGCGCGGGCGCGGGCCAGCTCGCCGCTGCGCATCAGGGCGACGATGTAGGTGTCCTCGACCAGCTCGCGCTGGGCATGGCTGCCGCCGATCCGTACGACCTCGCCGAGGACCGGCGCCAGCGTTTGCGCGCATGAGGCGTAATCCTCATCCGCAAAGGCCGCCAGCGCGCGGAAGATCGCCGGCACCACGGGGCCGGCCGGCAGCTTGCCCTCGGCGAGGCGCTGCTCGATGGCCGCAAGGCGCGTGGTGAGCGCCGCGTGATTCTGCGTCGCTGCCGCGAACAGCGCCATGTGGATGTCGGCGAAAGACAGGCTCGACTTCGGAAACAGCTTTTGCGCGCTGGCGTCGGCGTCGAGCCACAGCTCCCTCGGCACGGAATGGCCGTAAGCCGACAGGCGCCACAGCAGCGAGGCGGCATCGGTGATGACGTTGAGCGGCGGCGCCTGCGTGACTGATGGCTGAAGCACGTCGGCATAGATCGCGAGCGCGCGAGCCGCATCGCCATGCTCGAGCGCGCCGAGCGCCTGGTGCCAGCTGATATGGCCGTGCAGAATTCCGGCGCGGTCGTAAGAGGGGATCCAGTCGTCGACGAGGCGGTCGGCCGCCTCGATCGAGCCGTCCTCAAACATTGCATGCAGCACCGCGTGTGCGGCGTGGGCATTCTGACGGCGTAAATTGAAGCCGCGCTCGGTCATGGCGCGACCGCGTGCGACGTCGCCGTTCTCGGTCATCGCCCAGCCGGCCATGGTCAGGAACCACCAATCCTCGCCATAATGCTGCGCAAGCGGCTCGCACAGCTCGTGCCGGGCGCGGTCGTGGTCGGCCATGCCGGAGAAGGCGAACAGGCCGAACGCGCCGAGCGGCAGCGACAGCACCAGTGCATCGCGCGGCCAGCTCTCGATATGCCTCAGCGTCGACGCGATGGCTTCTAGCAGCCGGCCTTCGATCGCCCGCGCCAGCGTCTCGACATGCGAGCGCTCGCGCTCGGTGCCGCGCTTTGCGACCAGCTCGCGTGCTAGCGCCGCTTTTTGCCGTGCCAGATCGCCCTGCTGGTAGAAGGCGTGCACGCGGGCGCGGGCGATATGGGGAAGCGCGAAATCCGGATCAGTCGCAATCGCGCGCTCCAGCATCTCCGCCATGCCGGTCCAGCCCGCGAGCATGAGATCGACGCCTTCGCGATAGGCGGATGCAGCCGCATCGGATGTGGTGGAGAGCGGCAGGCCGTAGCGGTCTTCGAGCGCCATCGTCGTCTCCCGGTTTCACGCCGTCCGCGCGCGGCGGCCTTCGATCGGGTAGGCGGGATCGTTGTAGCCCGGCGTCGAGGGGTGGCCCGGCACGACCAGCCGGTCGATCAGCGCCTCGTCATCCCCAGTGAAGCGGTAGTCGAGCGCGCTGATGTAGCCGTCCCATTGCTCCTCGGTGCGGGGACCTGCGACGATCGAGGAGACGAAGGCGGAGTTGAGTACCCAGGCAACCGCGAACTGGCCGGCGGTGATGCCCTTTTTCTCGGCGTGAGTCTTGATCTCCTGCGCAAGCTGGAGCGATTCCGGCCGCCATTCGGTCTGCATCATGCGGGTGTCGTTGCGGCCGGCGCGCGTCTCCTTGTCCGGGGCGGAATCGGGCTTGTACTTGCCGGTGAGCACGCCGCGCGCCAGCGGGCTGTAGGGCACGATGCCGAGACCGTAATAGGAGCAGGCCGGAAAGTGCTCGACCTCGGGCATGCGATTCATCGCATTGTAATAGGGCTGGCTCACCGCGGGACGGTCGATGCCGAGACGGTCGCAGATGTTGCAGATCTCGGCGACCCGCCAGGCGCGGTAGTTCGAGACGCCGAAATAGCGCACCTTGCCGACGCGGATCAAATCGCCCATCGCGCGCACCGTCTCTTCCAGCGGTGTCGAATGGTCTTCCTTGTGCAGATAGTAGATGTCGATGTGGTCGGTGCCGAGCCGCGCTAAGCTTTCGTCTACGGCCTGCAGTACCCAGCGCCGTGACAGCCCGCTGCGGTTGGGATCGTCGCCCATGGGGTTGGCGAGTTTGGTGGCGAGCACCCAGGCGTGACGGTTGCCCGCGATCGCGCGGCCGACGACCTCCTCGGAGCCGCCCTTCGAGTAAGCGTCGGCGGTGTCGATGAAGTTGATGCCGGCGCCATGCGCTTTGTCGATGATCCGCTTTGACGTGGCTTCATCGGTGGGGCCGCCGAACATCATGGTGCCCAGACAGATCGGCGACACTTTCAGGCCGCTGCGGCCGAGCTGACGGTATTGCATGGGCGGGTCCTCGATTTCTTTATGGAGATCAGCATAGCCAGCTACAGTCGTCATTGCGAGCGCAGCGAAGCAATCCAGAGATGCGTCCGCGGATAGATGCTGGATTGCTTCGTCGCAAGAGCTCGTCGCAATGACGCGTGGCGGAAACTGCCCGCCATCCTCACAACTGTCATCGCCCGACTTGATCGGGCGATCCAGTATTCCAGAGACGGCTATGGTTGAGCCGAGAGGCTGCGGCGTACTGGGTCGCCTGGTCAAGCCGGGCGACGACGGCGGAGTGTGTGGAGGGCTGCGGGGGCGGCCCGACGGCGCGCTACCCCGGCCCCTTCAAGATTTTGAACACGCCATTCGCCATCACGATGCAGCGACCATCCACCGTCACTTCCGTGCTCATGAAGATCAGGCTGCGCGTCGAGCGCACGACGCGCGGGCGGGAGATCAGGATGTCGCCGATCTGGCCGGCCTCGACGAAATGGGTGTCGAGCTGCACCGTGGCCATGAACTCCTTGCCGGAGACATAGCGGGCGGTCATGCCGCAGGTGCGGTCGGCAAAGGTCATCATCACGCCGCCCTGGACCATGCCGCGACGATTGTGGTGCTTGTCCTCGGTCGCGAGCGCGAATTCGTAATGACCGTCGACCTTGCGCTCCCACAGGGGGCCGATCAGGTGCATGAAGCCCGTGGTCTCCAGGATGCTCCAGCCGTCTGATTTCAGCCTTGCGGCGGCCTTGTTGGTCATCTCGTCGTCCATTCCGGTGCGGGCCTTGCGATCCCGTTTCATCGAGGCCGGACGTGGTGTAGTCAAGCATCATGAGACCGTTCGATGATGCCACACGGCGGAATATCGCGAATGCCTGCGCGGCCTTCATGCGGCTGCCGGCGGGTGAAGTGCCGACGACGCTGAAGCGTGCCGCGGTGTCAGTTGTGCTGACCGCGAGCGAGGGCGATGACACCGCATTCCTGCTCACGCTGCGCGCATCGCATCTGCGCGCCCATCGCGGCCAATGGGCGCTGCCGGGCGGCCGCTGCGATGCCGGCGAGACGCCGGTCGAGGCGACGCTGCGCGAGCTCGACGAGGAGCTTGGCCTTCGCCTCACCGGCGCGCAGGTGCTCGGTACGCTCGACGATTACCCGACCCGCTCCGGCTATCTGATCACGCCCGTCGTGGTCTGGGCCGCCGACAGTGCCGCGATCAGGCCGAACCCGGACGAGGTGGCTTCGGTCCATCGCATTGCGCTCGACACCATCGAGCGCGACGACGCCTTCGATTTCGTCGCCATCCCCGAAAGCGCGCGCCGCGTGATCCGTTTCCATCATCAGGAAAGCCTGATCCACGCGCCGACCGCGGCCCTGATCTACCAGTTCCGCGAGGTGCTTGCGGGCCGGCACACCCGCGTGGCGGAGCTGGAACAACCGGTGTTCGCCTGGAAGTGACGATGGTAAACGGCGCGTTAACGTGACGGTTACCGGATGCCTGCTAAGAGGGCAGCATGCATCATTCGATTCGAAACAGCCTCTCTCGAAATTGCCTTGCGCTGGTTCCACTCGCACTCGTCCTGCTCGCGCCCGCCGCGCGTGGCGGCGAGATCGACGCGCTGCCGCCTGCCGTCCGCGATGCCAACGCCCAGTTGCTGTCGCAATTCTTCGCGCAAGGCGGCGTGTCCCCGGCGGTGCTCGAATATCGCCGCAAGCTCGCAGAATATCAGGCGGCGCGCGCGGCCTTCGACGCCGAGGCTGGCGCCTATTGGAGCCAAATCTCCGAGAAGCGGAAAGGCCGCAATGCCAAGCGGCGCAGCGGGCAGCAGGTGACGCTCGACGACTACGTGCTGGAGCATCCGCCGCTCTATAACGGGCCGAAGAAGCCGGTGAATCCGGAGCCGGAGGAAACGCCGGACCGCCCCCCCAGAAAACCGATTCCCGTGGTTGCCGATTTCCTGCGCGCGGCGCAGGAGCTCTACCAGTTCACACCGCAGCGCCCGGCGAGCGAGATCGAATTCAAGCGCGCCTATGCGCGCTATGCGCTCGCCTCCGGGCTGACGCGCGAGCAGGCCGTACGGGTCTATTCGTTCGAGACCGGCGGCACCGGCAGCCACGACGTGCAGGCGGGAATCGAGCATGGCGGCAAGCGCGCGATCTCGACCGCGATGGGCTACAACCAGCTCCTGACCACCAACAGCGTCGAGCTGCTGGCCGAGCAGGGCCACGAACTCATTCGCGCGCTCTCCGAGAAGGTGGCGCGGACATCAGGATCGGCGCGCCAGTCGCTCGAGCACAAGCTCGTCGTGCTGAAGAAAATGGTGGCGCATGCGAAGTCGGTGCCCGACACCTGGTCGGAGCACGAGAAGATCGGCAACACCGCGCAGGGCTGGGCCATGCACGCGATGGTGCTCGACATCGACGTCGGTCCGATGCTGCAGACCCACAAGCTCCTGACCTCGGTGCTGTTCGCCCGCGCCAAGGGCTACACCCGTCCGCTGACCGCGGCAGAGCTCGAGATGATGAACCTCACCGGCGACGGCACCGGGCTCGACATGGTGACGATGCCGCAGGCGATGCGCGAGCAGGTGCCGACCTCGAACTTCTTCCAGCGCGGCGGCTACGAGCGCAACCCGGTCGCGATCCGCCACAACACGGTGGCCAAGCTGCTGGCGGTGACGGACGATCGGATGGATTCGAACAGCAGCAAACCCGGCGCAAGGGAATTGGCGGGGGCGTTTTAGGGAGCTGGCGAGCTGCCGCAGGGTGGGCAAAGCGACCTGTCCGCCATAGCTCGAAGAGCGGCGGCGGAAGCGTGCCCACGCACCTTTTGCGATAGGGAGAGATGGTGGGCACGGCACTAACGCGCCTTTGCCCACCCTACGGCAGCTTCGTTCGTGGCGAGAGCCGCCGCTCCTACTGATCCGGGCCGAACTTGAACTTGCCGTCGCCTTCCAGATAGGGGCCGCTGCGCATGTAGAGCTGGCCGTTATGGCCGATGAAGAACAGCGTGCCCTTCGGGACCTTCTTGGCGCCCTTCAAGAGCTCGCCGGCGTTGCTGGTGCCCATCTTGTAGGAAAAGGTCTTGCCCTCCCTGTCATAGGCGTAGCCCGTGTCGGGCTTGAGCTCCCACGGCGTTGCCGGGGTTTGTGCGCATGCGGGCGCGGCGAATGCGCCGAGCACCGTTACGAGTGCAGCCGAAACAAGTGCAAATGTCTTGGTTGAAAATGCCATCATCCATCCTCCCCGTCGCTGGGGTACCCGGCTTGAACAAATCACGAACGGCGTATCCGGGTCAATTTGCGAAAGCGCCGCAGCGCATCACGTCTTGCCCAGCAGTTTGTGATTTTCCCTTCGTCCCCTCGCGACTATGTTCCGCTTTCCGTCTAGAACGCAACTCGACAAAATTATTGGTGGGGATGATTCGGATGCGCCATGTGATTAAACTTTGCTGGGCTGCTGTATTGTCGTTGACGGCGTTGGCGCCGGCAGCCCGGGCCGATGATTATCAGCTCAGCCACAACCAGCGCATTTCGTGCAGCCGCGGCCTTGCCCCGGGCAAGCTGAACACGGCGACCTGCAAGTCCTACACCTATCTGTTCAACACCAAGACCTCGGAATATTTCCGCTGCCAGGTCTCGCTGGCGCTGACCCGCGACAACAAGGAGGTCATCAACGTCCAGACCGACGGTGGCTGCATCAAGAAGCCGCGCATCTTCGAGACCGATGGGAAGTATGATTTCGACGCGACCGAGACCGAGCCGCCGAACACCAACTCGTTCTTCGGCCCCGGCGGCTATTCGGTGTGGGCGGCCGATGTCAGCGCGCAGAAGGTGCGCGGCTGCATCATCATCTCCTCCGGCCTCGGTTCCGACATCTCCAAGTGCCTGGACATGACGTTCCAGTGAAACGTCGATGGCGATGGCGCCGCTCCGGACTACGGCTGCGCCACCTCGCCGCACCCACAGGTTCCCAAAAACCCAGCCGGATCGGCCGTTTACCGCAGTCCTGTTTTGTCTTTTGGATGGGTTGACCCGCATCCCTCATCCGGCCAATTTCGCCGCCGGTTTGGGGAGAACAACAACCATGAAACGGACCATTTTCGGCGCGGCCGCGGCTCTTGCTCTGGCGGCGTCGGCACCTTGCGCGCAGGCGCAATCCTTCATCAACGTGCTGACCGGCGGCACCTCCGGCGTCTATTATCCGCTCGGGGTCGCGATCGGGAAGATCTATGGCGACAAGATTCCGAACGTGAAGACGCAGGTGCAGGCCACCAAGGCGTCGGTCGAGAATTTGATCCTGCTGCAGCAGGGCCGCGGCGAGCTGGCGTTCACGCTGGGCGATTCGCTCAAGGCCGCCTGGGACGGCGAGGAGGAAGCGGGCTTCAAGACCAAGCTCGACAAGCTCAGGACCATCGGCGCGATCTATCCGAACTACATCCAGATCGTCGCGACCACCGAGTCCGGCATCAAGACGCTGGCCGACCTCAAGGGCAAGAGCCTCTCTGTCGGCGCGCCGAAGTCGGGCACCGAGCTGAATTCGCGTGCGATCCTGGCCGCCGCCGGCATGAGCTACAAGGACCTCGGCAAGGTCGAATATCTGCCGTTCGCCGAATCCGTCGACCTCATGAAGAACCGCCAGCTCAACGCCACGCTGCAATCGGCCGGCCTCGGCGTCGCCTCGCTGAAGGATCTGTCGACCTCGAGCCCGATCACGGTGGTTTCGGTGCCGAAGGAAACCGTCGACAAGATCGGCCCGCCCTTCGTCTCCGCGATCATTCCGGCCAACACCTATACCGGCCAGGACAAGGACGTGCCGACGGCGGCCGTGATCAACTATCTCGTCACGAGCTCCGCCGTATCGGACGATCTCGCCTATCAGATGACCAAGCTGGTCTTCGAATCGCTGCCGGAATTGCAGAACGCGCATGCGGCCGGCAAGGAGATCAAGCTCGAGACCGCGGCCAGCGGCAGCCCGGTTCCGCTGCACCCCGGCGCGATCCGCTATTACAAGGAAAAAGGGCTGATCAAGTAAGACGCGCTCTATCCGCGAACGTCATGCCCGGGCTTGTCCCGGGCATCCACGTTCTTGGAGACACCGTAAGACGTGGATGGCCGGGACAAGCCCGGCCATGACGGTGTGGTGAGCAATGCCTCGATGTTATAAGCCACAGGGCTGAGGACGAATAAGATGCTGGAAAAGGCAGAGGGCACGGCGACGGCGCCCGACAAGGTCAAGGTCGAGTTCGACAATTTCGAGCACGGTTTCCCGGAAGGTTTCGGCCCTCGCTGGTGGGGACAGCTCGCCTATTGGATCGGCATCGCCTTCGCCACCTTCCAGCTCTATGTCGCCGCCTTCAACTATCTGCCGAGCCAGGTGGTGCGCGGCGTCCATGTCGGCTTCCTCGTCCTGCTCACCTTCGGCCTGATCGCCAATTTCACCGCGAAGAGCAACGCCGGCCGCGCGCTCGGCTGGGTGATCGGCGGCGCCGGCTTCCTGTGCGGGCTCTACCAGTGGATCTTCTACGCCGACCTGATCGCGCGCGACGGCGATCCGACGCGGCTTGATCTCGTGGTCGGCACGGTGCTGGCGGTGCTGATCTTCGAGGGCACGCGGCGCCTGATGGGCGCGGCGCTGCCGCTGATGTGCGGCGCGTGCCTCGTCTACTGGTTCTTCGGCCAGTACCTGCCGTCGCCGCTCAATCATCGCGGCTACGACTTCGACCAGATCATCACGCATCTGTCGTTCGGCACCGAAGGTTTTTACGGCGTGCCGATCTACGTGTCGGCGACCTACATCTTCCTGTTCATCCTGTTCGGCTCGTTCCTGGAGCGAGCCGGCATGATCCAGCTGTTCACCGACGTTTCGCTCGGCCTGTTCGGCCGCACCCGCGGGGGACCTGCGAAAGTCGCGGTGTTCGCCTCGGGCATGATGGGCACGATCTCCGGCTCGGGCGTCGCCAATGTCGTGACCGTTGGCCAGTTCACGATTCCCTTGATGATCCGGTTCGGCTATCGCCGCGCCTTCGCCGCCGGCGTCGAGGCCACGGCCTCGATGGGCGGGCAGATCATGCCCCCGGTGATGGGCGCGGTCGCCTTCATCATGGCCGAGACGCTCGGCGTGCAATATTCCGAGATCGTCAAGGCGGCCGCGATTCCCGCCATCCTCTATTTCGCGTCCGCCTTCTGGATGGTGCATCTGGAGGCCGGCAAGCACGGCCTCGTCGGCATGAAGCGCTCGGAGATCCCGAGCGCCTGGAGGGCGCTGGTGACGCGCTGGTACCTCGTGCTGCCGCTTGCCGCCCTCGTCTACATGCTGTTCGAGGGTTTTACGCCGCTCTATGCCGGCAGCATGGGCCTCGCGCTGACGGTGGCGTTGATTCTCGGCACCGCCATCACCACCGGCGCCTCCTCGAATGTGATCCGCACCATCTTCTGGATCGGCCTTGCGCTCGTCGTCGCCGCGCTCTCGCGTGACGGCCTCAAGATCGTGCCGGTCGCCAGCGTCGTGGTCGGATTGATCGTGATCACCGCCTTCGTGCGCGGCGGCTTTGCGGCGTTGCGCGCCTGCCGCGATGCGCTGGCCGAGAGCGCCAAATCCGCGATCACCGTCGGCATGGCCTGCGCCATCGTCGGCGTCATCATCGGCATGATGTCGCAGACCGGCGTCGGCACCATCTTCGGCGGCTGGGTGATCGGTCTCGGCGAGAAGAGCCTGTTCCTGGCGCTGATCATGACCATGCTGCTGTCGATCCTGCTCGGCACCGGCATCCCGACCATCCCGACCTACATCATCACCGCCGCGCTTGCCGCGCCGGCGCTGGCCAAGTTAGGGGTGCCCTTGATCGCGAGCCACATGTTCGCGTTCTACTACGGCATCATGGCCGACCTCTCGCCGCCGGTGGCGCTCGCCGCGCTCGCGGCGGCGCCGATCGCCAAGGAGAACCCGGACAAGATCGGCTGGGAGGCGATGCGCATCGCGCTCGCCGGCTATGTCATTCCGTTCATCTTCGTCTACTCGCCAGCCCTGATGCTCCAGGCCGGCGACCCCATGGCGGCAAAGCTCGGCTTCTACGGTGCGGTGGCGCTGGCGAGCCTGAAGGCATTGGTGGCGATCGGCCTGTTCGGCATGGTGGCGATCGGCTTCCTGTTCACGCGGCTGACGTTGATCGAGCGCCTGGTCGCACTCGGCGCTGCATTCTGCCTGCTCGGCGAATTCGCGTTCAGCGACACCGCCGGCTTCGTGCTCGCCGCGGGGGTCGTGCTGTGGCAATGGCGGCAGCGCCCGCCTGTAACGGTCGAGGCGGCGTGAGCCTCTGCTTCGCAACGGCTTTCGGCGTGAAGGCGCTGGCGCTGTCCGCGTTCACGCTTGCATGGACGCATTCGATCGCGAAAGTCGACTGGCAGGAGGATTGGCGCGTCACCCCCGCCGGTCTCGAACTGGTGCAGGCCCGCGTCAAGGGCACCGGCCCCGGCATGGAGCCGCCGCCCGAGGCGCGGCTGATCGACGGCTGGTTTCAGTGGCAGCCCGCGCAGGCACCGATGCAGGAAGTCGTGCTCGGCAATTCGGGCGCGGCCGGCGAATGGCGGCTGTGCCATGATGGGCAATGCCAGACGCTGTCGGAGATTGTCGGGCATCCCATTGGTGCTAACGTCACCACGATGAAGATTTGCAACGATCCGTAGCCCGGATGGAGCGCAGCGTAATCCGGGACAGTGGCCCCGGATTACGCTTACGCTCCATCCGGGCTACAACAAGAACAACAATAAAGGAGACACACGATGGATCGGCTCAAGGGCAAGGTTGCGATGGTGGTGGGCGCCGGCTCGATCGGACCCGGCTGGGGCAACGGCAAGGCGACCGCCGTGACCTTTGCGCGCGAGGGCGCGCAGGTGTTTTGCGTCGACCGTAACGGTGCTGCCGCGGAGGAGACCGCGAAGATCATCACCGGCGAAGGCGGCAAGGCGACGGCGTTCACGGCCGACGTGTCCCGGTCTGCCGAGATCGAGGCGATGGTGGCGGCGTGCCTGAAGGCCTATGGCCGCATCGACGTGCTCGACAACAATGTCGGCATCGCCGAGATGGGCAGCGTGGTCGAGGTGACCGAAGAGAGCTGGGACCGCGTCTTCAGCGTCAACCTCAAGAGCGCCTATTTCGCCATGAAGCATGTCATCCCTGTCATGGTGAAACAGGGCGGCGGCTCCATCATCAACATCTCCTCGATCGCTTCGATCCGCCACATGGGCATCTCCTACGTCACCTACGGCACCTCGAAGGCGGCGATGAACCAGATGACGCGCACCACCGCGATCGAGTTTGCGCGCCACCATGTGCGCGTCAACGCGATCCTGCCCGGCCTGATGAAGACGCCGATGGTCGAACACTCTGCCGGCCTTGCCGCCAGCTACGCCAAGGGCGATGTCGAGGCGATGTGGCGCGCGCGCGATGCGCAGGTGCCGATGGGTCACATGGGCGATGCCTTCGACGTCGCCAACGCCGCGCTGTTCCTGGCGTCCGACGAGTCGAAATATGTGACGGGGATCGAGCTCGTGGTCGATGGCGGGATCACGTGCAAGGCGGGGGCGTGATTTTATTCCGGCTAGCCCCGTCATCCTGAGGTGCGAGTGGCGCGATGCAAAAGCATCGCGCCGGGAGCCTCGAAGGATGAGCGGCCCCGCTGCAGCCGGGCCGTCGCCCTTCGAGGGCCGCTGAAGAAGCGGCCACCTCAGGGTGACGGGGTTACATGGATGTTGCGGCTAAAGCGCCTACTGCGCCAGTGCCAGAATTCCGCCGGCGAACGAATGCCACGCGGCGCTCTCGCTGATCGGCCAGTTCAGGACCTTCACCGCCAGCAGGGCCAGTGTGCCGTAGATGTAGACCGGATGCACGCGGCCTTCGCTGCGCCAGTCGCGCACCATGGCGACGACGAGCAGAAGCGATGCGACGACGGCCGGCGCGATCGTCACCGGCACCGGCGGCGGGCCGGGCGGTCCCGGAGGCGCCAGGAACGTCAGGAACCAGCGCGCGATCGCGGCATCGAGGATCGAGACCGCGGCGAGCAGCATCAGGCGCTTGTGAATCTCGGGCCTGCGCGTGTTCACGATCCCCAGCACGAACACGATGGCGAAGAACGCAATCCCGCTCATCGGCACGATCGAGAAGCCGATGCCGGCCTCTTTCTGCCCGAGCGCGGCGGAGTGCTGCATCACGTGCACGGAGGCGAGGAAGCCGAAGATCGTCATCGCGGTGGCGAGCGACACGCCGGCGATGCCGAGTGAACGGTGATTGACCACGCGCCCCGAGGCCGCGAGCCAGGTCTGAAGCACGAAATAGACAGACCAGGTGAAGAACAACAGTCCGTGAAAGTGAATGACGGGGCTTGCGGACAGCGTCCGGTTGGCGAGCGGAACCCAATAGGTCGGTGCGAAGCCGAGAAATGCGGTGGCCGCGCAGGCCAGGGCCATATGCAGATAAAAATATCGCGCAGGCGACGCATCTCGCGCGCGTACACGACGGTCGTCGGTCAGAGTCGTCATCAGGAATGAGTCTGGGAAGGTGGGGTTTGGTTCAAACCGTCGTCGTACCGGACAAGCTCGATCTAAGCGCGCTTGTCCGGGACGACACCGGAGTTTGTAGCTTCCGCTAGCCTCATCCCCCCGCGCTCAATTCTGCGCGATCGAGCTCCTCTTCGAGCCGGTGGAAGGCATCGTCGCCGATCACTTCGGTGGCGCGGAGGTCGAAGATCGATTTGCGCGCGGCCGCGATGGCGCGGCGGCGCAGGGGATCGGCGGGCAGCTCGCCATTGGCGATGCCGCCGTTGGGATCGCTCCCGGCCTGCATCAGGATGGCGCGATATTCGAGCCGCAGGATCTCCGCCTCCTCCGAGGGATCGCTCTCGATCGCATCGAGCGCGGCGCGATAGGCGACGGCGCGAGCGCGCGCAACCTCGGTGCCGACGGGATCGTCGTCCCTGAGGCCGAACGCCAGGATCAGCGGCCGCAGCGTCAGGCCCTGGATCACCAGCGATCCCAGCACCACCGCAAAGGCGATGAAGACGATGAAGTCGCGATACGGGAAGTTCTCCGGCAAGGCGAAAGCGGTGGCGAGCGTGACGAGGCCGCGCATGCCGCACCAGGAGATGATGAGGCCGCCTTTGGGCGAGGCGACGGCCCTGGGATCGTTCGGATGATAGATCCCCTGCGCGACCAGCACTCGCAGGGTCGTGCGATAGAACGTCACCCAGGCGAGGCGCACCAGGATCACCGTCAGCAGGATCCAGGCCGCGGCCACGCAATATTCCCAGCGCACGTCCGCATCGAGCCGCGTCCAGATCGGCCGCATCTGCATGCCGATCAGCATGAAGGCGAGCACGTTGAGCACGAACACCATGGTTTCCCACACCGCATAAGACGGCACCCGCAAACGTGCCGGCATGCGCGCCCCCGCCGTACGCGCCATGGTGATGGCGTAGACGACGATGGTGAGAATGCCGGACAGGCCGAGATGCTCCGCGGCGATCCAGACCATGAAGGTTGTGGCGAATTGCACGATGATCGCGCTCGGTGCTTCCTTGACCCGCTCCAGGAGCAGCGGGATGATGTAGCCCGCGAGCAGGCCGGCGACGACGCTGCCGACCAGTGCCAGCGCCATCGTCGGCGCGACCTGGCTCCATGTCAGATGCTCGGTGGCGATGGCACCGACCGCGATGCGGTAGATCAGAAGCGCACTCGCGTCGTTGAGCAGGCTTTCGCCCTCCAGGACTTTCACCATGCGGTGGGGCAGCTTGACCTGGCTCAGGATCGCGACCGCAGCGGCCGCATCGGGCGGCGCCACGATGGCGCCGAGCGCGACCGCGGCGGCCCACGGCATATCGGGCATCAGCCGGTGCGCGACGAAGGCGACGCCGGCCGTGGTCAGGCCGACCGCGGCGACGACCAGGGTCGAGACCGGAACCCAATTGTTGCGCAGATCGCGCAGCGAGGTGTCGAAGGCGGCATCGAGCAGCACCGGTGCGACAAAAAGCGCCAAGGCCAGGTCCGGCTCCAGTGTCCAGGACGGGCTGGACGGCACGAAGGCGATGAGCGCGCCGCCGATGGCGAGAAAGGTCGGGTAGGGGACCTTGATCCGCCGCGCCAGCGCCGATAAGGCAACGGCGCCGAGCAGAAGCGCGATGATCCATTCGAATGTCGACACGATGATCCCCGAAGCCGGTTTGCGCGGCGCCACAAGCTAGCACCAATCCGGCCGTATGACGGATAGTACGGCCGCGAGGCAAGACTTAAGGCAAGACTTAAGGCAAGACTTAAGGCAAGGCTCAGGGCAAGACCGAAAGCAGACGTCCGACAGCAACGAGCATGCGTTTTCGAAAACTCATTCAATCGTCAGGTGCCGTATTGTTTTGCGCGCTGTCGCTCAATGCCGCCCGGGCTGCGACCGGCGGTGAGCCGGCTGCGGTGATACAGGTCGATGTCGCCTCATGCCTCGCGGCGACCGCGGCGGACGACATGGACAAGGCCGCCACGGCCTGTGCCGCCGTGATCGACAATGAGAAGACGGCGAAGGGCGATCTGATCAAGGCACTGATCGCGCGCGCGGCGCTCTATGCGCGGCACGATCAGGTCGACCGCGCCATCGCCGACGACAGCCGCGCACTTTTGCTCGACCCCGGGCTCGCGGACATCTGGAATGCGCGCGGCGAGCTCTGGCTGAAGAAGGGCGACAAGCCCAAGGCGGTGCAGGATTTCGGCGCGGCGCTGAAGATCGACCCGAACCACGAGAAGGCCAAGGCCAATCACAAGGCGATGGCGCGCGAGCTGGAGCGGATCGGCGCGCAGATGGCGGTCGCCGGCAAGCCCAGCTTCAATTGCAGGCGTGCGGCCCGTGCCGTGGAGAAGGCGATCTGCGGCAACCGCGAGCTCGCCGATCTCGACCGCGAGATCTTTGCCTCCAATGCCCGGGTGATCCGGGAGGCGCGCAATCCGGCGGAAGCAAAGAACCTCCAGCGCGAGCAGGACGAGTTTATCGCCCGCCGCAATGCAGGGTACGGCCGGCCAGGATACGATCTGAAGAAGGCGATGCAGGAGCGACTGCAGCGACTGAATGGCGTGGACGGGCATTGACGATTCTTCGCCTTTCCCCGCGTACGGGAAGAGGCCGGAATTTGCGTCACCCTCACCCCACCCTCTCCCGTAAGAACGGGGCGAGGGAGTACACGGGCCCGTGCGTCCCTGACAGGCCCGATTTGAACCCACCCTCTTTCTGCCGCGACAACGGTGAGAACCCGACGCCACGGAGCCCTATGCCATGTGCGGCACGCATTCTTCCGCGCAAGCGCCTTCGCTTCCCAAAACCTCGCTTCGCGCCCTTCTTCTCGGGGCGGCGATGAGCCTCGTCCTTGCAGCCCCTGCCTCGGCGGGCACCGATTGCGTGATGGGCAGCAAGGCTGCTCCCGCGGAGCTGATCCCGGCCTGCACCGTCATCATCGACCAGAGCGCAAGCCCCGCGTCCGACCGCGCCGCGGCGCTGCTGGTTCGTGCCGACGCCAATGCGCGGACTTCGGGCGGCCTCACCCAAGCCCTGCGGGACATCGACCGCGCCATCGCAATAGACGGCAAGAATGCAAGGGCCTGGCGCCTGCGCGGCGACCTCTTGCGCGAGGCCGGCGGCGATCTCAACCGCGCGGCGGCGGATCTGAGCAAGGCGATCGAGCTCGATCCGCACGATGCGGAGGCTTACGAGCTGCGCGGTGTCGTGTACACCACCCAGCGCAGGCTTGACCGTGCGCTCGCCGATTACGACCAGGCGATCAAGCTGAAGCCGGATGATGCACAGGCATGGTCCGACCGCGGCGTGAACTACTATCTCGGCGGCGACAACGAGAAGGCGATCAAGGATCTCAGCGAGGCGCTGCGGCTCGATCCCAACCGTCCGCGCACCTACACCAACCGCGGCGCGGCATACAAGAAGCTCGGCCAGCTCGACAAGGCAGTGGCCGACGACGGCGAGGCGATCAGGCTCGATCCGAAGGTGCCCGAATATTTTGACAATCGCGGGCTCACCTATGCCGCCATGAAAGAGTACGACAAGGCGATCGCCGATTACGACCAGGCGCTGCGCCTGGCGCCCCGGCCGAACTTCTTCACCAACCGTGGCGATTCCTATCAGTCCAAGGGTGAGTTCGGAGCGGCGCTCAGCGACTACGACGCTGCGCTGAAGCTCGATCCGAATTTCGCGCAGACCTACAACAACCGCGCCGTGCTCTACAAGAAGATGGGCGAGCGCACGAAGGCGCTGGCCGATTACGAGACGGCGCTCAAGCTCGATCCCGGTAACGAGAATGCTGCCAACGGCCGCCGCAGCACGATCGCGGAGATCGCGAAATTCGGCGGTGAGCCGCCGCGGGCGCTGAATGCGGCGTCCGGCAATGGTCCGTCCTTCGAATGCGCGACGGCCAGGCGCGAGGTCGAGAAGGTGATCTGCGCCGATCCGCAGCTGGGCGTGCTCGACCGCCAGATCGCCGAGACCTACGAGCGCGTGCTGAAGTCGGCGGGCAAGCGCTCGGCCGGCGAGCTGCGCAAGACCCAGCGCGATTTCCTTAGCCTCCGCAACGTCAGCTTCGGCCGGCCGGGCTATGATCTGAGGAAGGTCATGCAGGACCGGTTGCAGAAGCTGAACGCGATGGAGAGCTAGTCGTTGCCACGCCCACAAGACGTTCCCTCCCCCCTTGTGGGGGAGGGTTAGGGAGGGGGGTAGCCACGAACTCGGAGCGGAGTTCGTGGCTACCCCCCTCTCCGGCTCTCCCCCACAAGGGGGAGAGAGCCCACCTATGCTGTCGCGCTAGTTTGCCTCGATCTCCACGGCTCGCTTGTCGCTTCGACGAGGCCCATCCTTTTCAGCTTGAACCGCAGCCCGTTCCCGGGAAAATACCTCTCAAACAAGGCTGGCACTTGATCCGGGTCATGGCGGGACAACCCGTCCTGCCGCAAGGTTCAAGGTCAGGCTGATAAAGGTAACGGGAGCGCGGGAATGAACATCCAGGGCAAGAGCAATTACGACGAGGTCCATGCCCGCTCGCTGGCCGACCCCGAAGGCTTCTGGGCCGAGGCGGCGAAGGAGATCGACTGGATCGAGCCGCCCAAATTGATCTTCGACCCCTCGCAGGGAACCTATGGCCGCTGGTTCACGGGGGGCGTCGTCAATACCTGCTACAACGCGCTCGACCGCCATGTCGAAGGCGGCCGCGCTGACCAGGTCGCGCTGATCCATGATTCCCCGCTGGCGGGCAGCGTCACCAAATTCACGTATGCCGAACTGCTGAACGAGGTGCAGGCGCTCGCCGCCATCATGCAGGATTTCGGCGTCGCCAAGGGCGATCGCGTCATCCTTTATATGCCGATGGTGCCGGAGGCCGTGGTCGCCATGCTCGCCTGCGCGCGGATCGGTGCGGTGCACTCCGTGGTGTTCGGCGGCTTTGCCGCGAAGGAGCTTGCCACCCGCATCGACGATGCGCAGCCGAAACTCATTCTCTCCGCAAGCTGCGGCATCGAGCCCGGCCGCATCGTGCAGTACAAACCGCTGCTTGACGAGGCGATCAGGCTTGCCGGCAGCAAGCCGAAGGCCTGCATCGTGCTGCAACGTCCGCAGCTCACTTGCGACCTGACCCCGGGGCGGGACTACGATTGGGCGAGCCTGCGCCGCAAGGCGATGAACGACGGCAAGAAGGCCGCATGCGCGGCTGTTGCCGCGACCGATCCGCTCTACATCCTCTACACCTCGGGAACGACGGGCATCCCGAAGGGCGTCGTGCGCGACAATGGCGGCCATCTCGTCGCGGTGAAATGGTCGATGTTCAACCTCTACGGCGTCAAGCCCGGCGAGGTGTGGTGGTGCGGCTCCGACATCGGCTGGGTGGTCGGCCACAGCTACATCGTCTACGGCCCGCTGCTGCACGGCGCGACGACCATCATGTATGAGGGCAAGCCGGTCGGCACGCCCGACGCCGGCGCATTCTGGCGCGTGATCGCCGAGCACAAGGCGGTCGCGTTCTTCACCGCGCCGACCGCGTTCCGCGCGATCCGCAAG
Organism: Bradyrhizobium sp. CIR48; assembly: GCF_014198315.1. Lineage (NCBI taxonomy): Bacteria > Pseudomonadati > Pseudomonadota > Alphaproteobacteria > Hyphomicrobiales > Nitrobacteraceae > Bradyrhizobium > Bradyrhizobium sp. CIR48. The sequence continues at coordinate 160,976 of NZ_JACIHG010000008.1, read as the reverse complement.
GAGGACCCGGAAGGAAAGTTCATCCGGCAATACGACCTGTCGAAATTCCGCACCCTGTTCCTCGCCGGCGAGCGTGCCGATCCGCCGACGGTCGAATGGGCGGAGCAGCAGCTGAAGGTGCCGGTGATCGACCATTGGTGGCAGACCGAGACCGGCTGGTGCATCGCCGGCAATCCGGTCGGGCTCGGCATGCTGCCGGTGAAGCACGGCTCGCCGACGGTGCCGATGCCGGGCTACCAGGTCGACGTGGTCGACGAGGCGGCAAAGCCGGTCGGGCCCAACATCATGGGCTCGATCGTCATCAAGCTGCCGATGCCGCCGGGGTGTCTGCCGACGCTGTGGAATCAGGATGCGCGCTTCAGGGAGGCTTATCTCAGCGAATTCCCCGGCTATTACAAAACCTCGGATGCCGGCTACAAGGACGAGGACGGCTATGTCTTCGTCATGGGCCGCACTGACGACATCATCAACGTCGCCGGCCATCGGCTCTCCACCGGCGGCATGGAGGAGATCCTGGCCTCGCATCCCGATGTTGCCGAATGTGCCGTGCTTGGCGTCAAGGATGCGATCAAGGGCGAGGTGCCCTGCGGTTTCCTGGTGCTCAAGGCCGGCGTGAAGCGTGCGCCCGCCGAGATCGAGAAGGAGATCGTCGCGCTGGTGCGCGACAAGCTCGGCCCGGTCGCGGCCTTCAAGCTCGCCATCACCGTCGGCCGCCTGCCCAAGACGCGCTCCGGCAAGATTCTGCGCGGCACCATCAAGAAGATCGCCGACGGCGAGTCCTGGACCATGCCGGCGACGATCGAGGATCCCAAGACGCTCGACGAGATCGGGGAGGCGCTGAAGGGGCGGGTGTGACGCGAAGCGTCATCCCGGGGCGGTCCGCAGGACCGAACCCGGGATCTCGAGATTCCGGTCCTGCGGACCGCCCCGGAATGACGGTGTTGCCGACTTACAATCTCCTCATTCCGCGCTAAACAGGGCCGGCCAACAGGGGACCTCGTATGCCACTCGCCGCCGCGCCGCGCCTGCTTGCAGCCTTAGCTCTCGCCATCGCTCTCTCCGCCTGCTCCGCGCGCTACCAGACGCCGGTGGCGGTGGGCGGCGACGATGACGATGCGGTCTGCCTGAGCCGGGGCAATGCGCAGGGCTCGCCGGAATACGTGGCCTGCCGCAAGGATCGCGACGTGCAGCGCAACGCCGCCACCGCCCGTGCCGATCGCCGCCAGCGCGACCTCGGCGAATACATGTTGAACCATCCCGAGCGGCCGTAGGTCGCCCGGTTAACGGAGGGATTCATGAACGAGGACCAGTTCAACACGTCTTTGCGCAAATTCCTCAAGCAGGTCGGGGTCACCTCTCAGCGCGAGATCGAGAAGGCCGTGCGCGATGCGATCGCCGCCGGCCGGATCAAGGGACACGAGAAGCTCAAGACGAAGATGGTGCTGACCATCGATGGCGTCGGACTCGTCCACGAAGTCGACGACGTGATCGAGCTCGGCTGAGCTCCTGCGTGCCATCCGCTCCACGTCCCTTCTGATTTTCGTCCTGGGGCTCGACTGTCCGGGCCGGGTCGTCCCGCCATCAAGCAAAAACGCGGCGGATGGCTCCGCCGCGTTCGAATCGATTTGGACGTTCGGCGCGAGGCGCGGAGCCTTACTCCTCCTCGTCTTCCTGCTTCTTGCCGCCGAGCGTCTTCAGCTTGGCGAACACGGCGTCGAGGTTGAGGTCGTCGCTCGATCGCTCGGCCGGCTCGAACTCGTCCTTCTTGGTGGTCTCGGAAGCCGGCAGCAGCGTGGCGCCGCCATAGGCTGCGTCGATCGGCTTCTCCTTGGCGGCGCGCGCCACCTCGAAATCGAGCTCGATCTGCGAGCAGAGGCCGAGGGTGACGGGGTCGATCGGGGTCAGCTGGGAGGTGTTCCAGTGGGTGCGGTCCCGTACGCTCGCGATGGTGCTCTTGGTGGTGCCGACCAGGCGCATGATCTGGGCGTCCTTGAGCTCGGCATGGTTGCGCAGCAGCCAGAGGATAGCGCTCGGACGCTCATGGCGGCGCGAGACCGGGGTGTAGCGCGGGCCCTTGCGCTTGGGCTGGGGCGGCAGCACCACCTTGCTCTCCTGGAGGCGGAGCCGATAATCCGGATTCCGCTCGCCCTTCTCGATCTCCTCGCGGGTCAGCTGGCCGTTGGAGAGGGGATCCATGCCCTTGATGCCCTGGGCAGCATCGCCGTCGGCGATCGCGCGCACCTCGAGGGGATGCATCTTGGTGAAATCGGCGACCTGATCGAAGGTCAGCGCGGTGTTGTCGAGCAGCCAGACGGCGGTCGCCTTGGGCATCAGAGGTGCGTTGCTCATGGCAAATCTCCTTTGTGCTTCGCCCACCCCTCTGGAGGCGAAACCGGTGGTCATCAGCGATGACTGGGAATTCGCGCTATATAAGCCCGGAGGGGGTAGCCACGCAATGGTTCTGCTATAGATAGTGCCTTGACAGCGCCCGAAAGGGGGCCCAATTCCCTGTAAGCCCGTACCCAAGCCCTATTCCATTCATCGACCGCTTCCCGCCCATTTGGCGAGGTGATTCGGTCCCGAGATCGCTCAATGTCAGCCAAACCAGACCTCAAGATCGTGCTTTGTTCTCCCCGTGGCTTCTGCGCCGGGGTGGTCCGGGCGATCGACACCGTGGAACGGGCGCTCGATAAGTACGGCGCCCCCGTCTATGTTCGCCATGAGATTGTGCACAACAAATATGTCGTCGACGGGTTGAAGAAAAAGGGCGCCATCTTCGTTGAGGAGCTCGCCGAAATCCCGGAAAACACCACCGCGCCGGTGGTATTCTCGGCCCACGGCGTGCCGAAATCGGTTCCGGCCGACGCCCAGTCCCGCAATTTGTTCTCGCTGGATGCGACCTGCCCGCTGGTCACCAAGGTGCACCGCGAGGCCGCGATCCACTTCAAGCGTGGCCGCGAGATCTTCCTGATCGGCCACTCCCATCATCCCGAGGTGGTCGGCACGCTCGGCCAGCTTCCGACCGGCGCCGTGACCCTGATCGAAACCGCCGAGGATGCCAAGACGATCTCCCCGAAGGACCCCAACAACCTCGCCTTCGTGACCCAGACCACGCTGTCGATCGACGACACCGCGGAGATCGTGGCGCTGCTGAAGGAGCGCTTCCCGAACATCAACGGGCCGCACAAGGAAGACATCTGCTACGCCACCACCAACCGCCAGCTCGCGGTGAAGAAGGTGGCGCCGGTGGTCGACGCGCTCATCGTCGTCGGTGCTCCCAATTCGTCGAACTCGCAGCGCCTGCGCGAGGTCGCCGAGCGCGAGGGCTGCCGGATCGCGGTGCTGGCGCAACGCGCCACCGACATCGACTGGGACAAGTTCGGCAACATTTCGAGCCTTGGCATCACTGCGGGCGCCTCCGCGCCGGAAGTGATCGTCGAAGAGATCATGGACGCCTTCGCCGAGCGCTACACGCTGCATGTGGAGACGGTCTCGGCCGCTGAGGAGAACGAGTTCTTCCCGCTGCCGCGTCAGGTGCGCCCCGAAGCCGCCGCCGAGTAGACTTTTATGGCGGTCTACACCGACGTTGCCGCCGACGAGCTTGCGGATTTCCTGAAGCAATACGAGCTCGGCGAATTGCTCTCCTACAAGGGCATCGCCGAGGGCGTCGAGAACACCAACTTCCTGCTGCATACCAGCCAGGGGTCGTTCATCCTCACGCTCTACGAGAAGCGCGTGGCGAAGAACGATTTGCCGTTCTTCCTCGCGCTGATGACGCATCTGGCCGAGCACGGCATCAACTGCCCACTGCCGGTGAAGGGAAGAGACGGCGAGGCGCTGCGCGAGCTGTCGGGGCGTCCCGCGGCGATCATCACCTTTCTCGAAGGCATGTGGCCGCGCAAGCCGAACGTCGCCCATTGCGCCGGCGTCGGTGCGGCGCTGGCGAAGATGCATCTGGCCGGCGCGAACTTTGCGGTTCGGCGCGCCAACGCGCTGTCGGTCGCGGGCTGGCGGCCGCTGTTCGATGCGGCCTCGAACCGTGCCGATGAGGTGCAGCCGGGCCTGCGCGCCTTTCTCGCGACCGAACTCGACCATCTCTCGAGCGGGATCTGGCCGGATAATCTGCCTGAGGGCGTGATCCACGCCGACCTCTTCAACGACAACGTCTTCTTCCTTGGCGACCAGCTCTCGGGGATCATCGACTTCACCTTCGCCTGCAACGACATGCTGGCCTATGACGTCGCGATCTGCCTCAACGCCTGGTGCTTCGAGCCGGATCATTCCTTCAACGTCACCAAGGCGCGTGCCTTCCTCAACGCCTATGGCCGCGTGCGAAAGCTCTCGGAGGGGGAAGAGGCCGCGCTGCCGCTCTTGGCGCGCGGCGCTGCGATCCGCTTCCTGCTGACGCGGCTGGTGGACTGGCTCAACGTGCCGCCCGGCGCGCTGGTCAAGCCGAAGGACCCGCTGGAATATTTTCGCAAGCTGCGCTTCCACCAGAGCGTGACGAGCGTACGCGATTACGGGCTGATGCCGTCAGGATTGGTCGCGTGAGCGAAAAGCCCATCGTCACGATCTATACCGATGGCGCCTGCTCGGGAAACCCCGGGCCGGGCGGCTGGGGCGCGATCCTGAAGTTCGGCGACAAGGAAAAAGAGCTGAACGGCGGCGAGCGCCACACCACCAACAACCAGATGGAGCTGATGGCGGCGATCTCCGCGCTCGAGGCGCTGAAGAAGCCGTGCACGGTCGATCTCTACACCGACAGCCAGTATGTCCGGCAGGGCATCACCGGCTGGATCTTCGGCTGGAAGCGCAACGGCTGGCGCACCGCCGACAAGAAGCCCGTGAAGAATGTCGAGCTATGGCAGCGCCTGGATGCTGCGCTGAAGCAGCACGAGGTCCGCTGGCACTGGGTCAAGGGCCATGCCGGCCATCCCGAGAACGAGCGCGCGGACCAGCTGGCGCGCGACGGGATCGTGAAGGCGCGGTTGCAGCAGCGGCTGGCGGAGTAGCGACGCGTTGTCGGCGCTCCATTCTCAGGTTTCGTAGGGTGGGCTAAGGCGCGTCAGCGCCGTGCCCACCACCTTTCTCTCATGGGAAGTCGGTGGGCACGCTTCGCTTTGCCCACCCTACGGCACTACGGCACTTTCGCCGCGGCTCAGAGCTGCCCGAGCAGCGTATCGCCGCCGGAGACCTCGACCTTGCCGGGCATTGCCTCGAGGTTCAGCTTCTTGACCACGCCGTCCTCGACCAGCATCGAATAGCGCTTGGAGCGGATGCCGAGGCCGTTGGCGGAGGCGTCCAGCTCCATGCCGATCGCCTTGGTGAAATCGGCGTTGCCATCAGCGAGGAAGATGGCCTCGTCGCGCTGGTCGGTGTCGCGCTTCCAGGCGTTCATGACGAAGGCGTCGTTGACGGAGACGATTGCGATGCTGTCGACGCCCTTGTCCTTCAGGGCATAGGCGTTGAGGAAGATGCTCGGCAGATGCATCTTGTGGCAGGTGCCGGTATAAGCGCCGGGCACCGCGAACAGCGCCACCTTCTTGCCCTTGAAGATATCGTCGGTGGTCTTCACTTGCGGGCCTTCCGCCGTCATCACGCGGAATTTCGCCTCGGGCAGCTTGTCGCCAGTCTGGATCGCCATTGTCGGTCTCCCTGAATATCGATCCCGCTTATTAGACCGTGCGGAGGGCCTGCACAATATTGCCGGCGGGCGAAGCGGTGAGGGTGGGCCCCTTTCACCGTGATGTCATCAGCCGGCGAAGCCGCCCTTGTCGAGAAAGGCCTGCTCTTCCTCGGTGCTGTCGCGGCCGAGCAGGCGGTTGCGGTGGGGAAACCGGCCGAACCGCTGGATGATGTCGGCGTGCTCCCGGGCGTATTTCAGGTTTTCGGCATTCTCGGTGTTCTGAAACAGCGCGACGCAACGCAGCTGGTCGGGCAGGTGCTCGGAATGCATGAAGGGCAAATAAAGGAATTCGAGCAGGACCGGATCGATCCTGCCATCGACCCCGCGATCGATCGCCCGGCGGGCGACATCGCGGGCCTGGGCATCGCTGGCAAAGGCCTGGGGCGTGCCGCGGAACATGTTGCGGGGGAATTGGTCGAGCACGATGACCAGCGCGAGTGCGCCGTCATCGCTTGCCTCCCATGACGCGAGCTCGCCGGCGACCGCCTTCTGCCACAAAGCAAGGAAGCGGCGCCTGACCTCGGCATCGAAGGCGTCGTTGCGCTTGTACCAGCGCTCGCGGCCGGCCTCGCGCCAGAAGGCGAGAATGCCTGATGGCGCGATATCGTCGACGACAGTCATGAACCGCAGACGCGCTTACGCCGCCTGAGCTTTCTTCTCGTCGCGCAGTTCGCGTCGCAGGATCTTGCCGACATTGGTCTTGGGCAGGTCGCTGCGGAATTCGATGTGCTTGGGCACCTTGTAGCCGGTGAGCTGTTCGTGACAGAATTTGATCACGGCCTCGGCAGTGAGATTTTGATCCTTCTTCACAACGAAAGCCTTCACCGCTTCGCCCGACTTGGAATCGGGGATGCCGATCACGGCGCATTCGAGCACGCCCGGATGGCTCGCGATCACTTCCTCGATCTCGTTGGGATAGACGTTGAAGCCTGAGACCAGGATCATGTCCTTCTTGCGGTCGACGATCTTGGTGTAGCCCTTCTCGTCCATGATGCCGATGTCGCCGGTACGGAAATAGCCGTCCGCGGTCATCACCTTCGCGGTCTCCTCGGGCCTGTTCCAGTAGCCCGACATCACCTGCGGACCCTTGGCACAGATCTCGCCGGCCTGGCCGAGCGGCACTTCGTTGCCGTCGTCGTCGCGGATCGAGATGTAGGTCGACGGCACGGGAATGCCGATCGTCCCCGTGAACTCGGTTGCCGTTGCCGGATTGCAGGTCAGCGTCGGCGAAGTCTCCGACAGGCCGTAACCCTCGGCGATGAAGCAGCCGGTGATCGCCTTCCATTGGTCGGCCACGGGGCGCTGCACCGCCATGCCGCCGCCGTTGGAGATCTTCAGCTTGGAGAAGTCGAGCTTCTTGAAATCAGGGTGGTGCATCAGGCCGTTGTAGAGCGTGTTCACGGCCGGGAAGCTGTTGACCTGGTATTTCGCCAGCTCCTTGACGAAGCCGGCGATGTCGCGCGGGTTGGGGATCAGGAGATTGCAGCCGCCGGCGCGCACCGCGAGCAGGTAGCAGGCCGTCAGCGCGAAGATGTGATAGAGCGGCAGCGCGCAGACGATCATGAGCTGGTCGACATGCGGCGGCGCGGCGAGCGCCGGCTGGAGCCAGGCGTCGTTCTGCAGGACGTTGGCGACGATGTTGCGGTGGAGCAGGGTGGCGCCCTTGGAGACGCCGGTGGTGCCGCCGGTATATTGCAGGAAGGCGACGTCGCCCGGCGAGAGTTTTGGCTTGTTGAAGGTCATGCCGCGGCCGGCCGACACCGCATCGTTGAAAGAGACCGAGCCCGGCAGCGACCATGCCGGTACCATCTTCTTGACGCGGCGGACGACGAGATTGACGATCACGCCCTTGAAGCCGAGCAGATCGCCCATGCTGCCGACGATGACGTGCTTGACCTGCGTCTTGGCGATCACCTGCTCGACGGTGTGGGCGAAATTCTCCAGCACGATGATGGCTTCGGCGCCGGAATCCTTGAGCTGGTGCTCGAGCTCACGCGGCGTGTAGAGCGGATTGACGTTGACCACCGCGAAGCCGGCGCGCAGCACCGCGGCGGTCGCGATCGGATATTGCAGCACGTTCGGCATCATGATGGCGACGCGGGCGCCGCGCTGCAGTCCGCGGCCCTGCAAATAGGCGCCGAGCGCGACCGACATCTGGTCGAGGTCGCGGTAGCTGATGGACTTGTCCATGCAGATGAACGCCTTGCGGTCGGCGAACTTGGTGAAGCTCTCCTCCAGCAGATCGACCAGCGATGCGTATTGGGTCGGCTCGATATCGGCGGGCACGCCGGGCGGATATTGCTTGAGCCAGATGCGCTCCATGGAAAACTCCCCTCATCTACCAGAGCCCGTTGTGTCTCGGGCTTGCCTCATTGCCGCCAGTATCGAGCCTGCCGGAACGGGTGGCAAGTCGTCGAGGCTTAAGACATAGGTCAGGAAGTGGCTACTGGAATCGTCGATACCGCGCTGCCGCAGGTGCGAAGCGCGGGGGGGCCCGGTTCGGCGCGCCGTTAACTGTTGTTGGCCGGCTTGGCCGCGGGCTTGGTTGCGGCCTTGGGCTTGGCGGGCTTCGGTTCGCTGCTTGCCGCAGGCTTCTCGGCGGGTTTTGCTGCCGCATCGTGCTTGGCGGCGGCATGCTTGGGCGCCGCCGGCTTAGCCGCAGTCTTCGTGTCGCTCTTATCGTTGCTCTTATCGTTTTTCTTGGCCTCAGCCGGCTTGGCAACAGGCTTCACGGCCGCCGTCTTGGTGTCCTTCGCGGCGTCCTTGCCCACGTCTTTCGGCTTGTCGGCCGCGTCAGGCTTCTTGGCCACGCGCGACTTCTTGCCACGCGGCTTAGACGCCGTCTGCTGGTCGGCATCGGCCGCGACCGCCGCGATCAGGGCGGTGCCGGTGCGGGTCGGGCCGGTATAGACCAGCACGGGCTCGGTCGCCGCCGGAGCCGAGGCCATCAGCTCGGAGGCCTTCATCAGGGGCGGCTGGAGGCCGGCGGTGAAGAAGGTCACCTGGGCTTCGCCGCCGGTGGCCGAGGCCGATCCGCTGGTGCCGCCATTGGCCGCAATCAGCGCATCGTCGTCGTCGCTGGCCGGCCGCTTGCGATGGCCGCCGCACATCTCGTCGCGCAGGTTCGGCGGCGAGGCGTCGACCGGCACGAGGTTATCGACCGTGCCGAGCGAGGGGCGCAGCCACGTCAGATTGTCCTGGCCGAAGCCGCGCTCCAGCAACTGCGCCGCCTTCACCGCGCGCGCAGTGCCGGAATTGGCGCCGAGCACCACCGCGATCAGCCGGCGGCCGTTGCGCGTGGCCGAGGCGACGAGGTTGTAGCCGGAGGCACAGATGAAGCCGGTCTTGAAACCGTCGGCGCCGGGATAGCGGCCGATCAGCTTGTTGAAATTGCCGGTGGTACGCTTGCCGAAGCGGATCGCCGGGATGTGCACGAAGTATTCGTATTCCGGCAGGTCGCGCAGGAACGAGCGGGCGAGGATGCCGAGGTCGCGCGCCGACGTGATCTGGCCGTCGGCAGGCAGGCCGTTCGGATTGACGTAGCTGGTCTGCGTCATGCCGAGCTTCTTCGCGGTGTCGTTCATCATCGCGGAGAAGCCGTCGATCGAACCGCCGACGCCTTCGGCGAGCACCACGGCCATGTCGTTCGCCGACTTGACCATCATCATCTTCAGAGCGTTGTCGACGGTGAGCTGCGTTCCCGGACGGAACCCCATCTTCGAGGGCGACTGCGAGGCCGCCGTCGGCGAAACCGTGAGCAGCGTGTCGAGCGTCAGCCTGCCGTCCTTGACCGCCCTCAACGTCACATACGCTGTCATGATCTTGGTGACGGAGGCCGGATACCAGGGAATGGTCGCGTTCTCGGCCTGCAACACCTTGCCAGTGTCGGCCTCGATCAGCAGCAGCGCTTCGGCGCTCACCGCGCGCGGCGCCAGCAGCGCGGCACATGCGAGGCTTGCAGCGAACAGGTTGAACAGGGATTTGCGAAGCAGCGGGCGTAGGGCGTGCACTATCCGATTCCGGTCCTTGGAGACCCGCCAGTTCCGGGCGGTGCTCGTGATCTGAGTGTCGGTTCTGAAATCCAGCGCCGCCGCTTGCGGCGCCGCAAACCTATACCGGCTGGTGCGTCGAGAACAGGGGCATGAACGGGGTATTCCGCAATGAAATAGGCCGAATTTCGACGATCCTGTGGGGACTTGCTAGGGGGATTTGGCAGCAGTCGCAGCAGCCTCAGCGGCTGTCACACTGGCCCGTGTGGTCTCGTGGACCATGAACTGGGCCCTGGCGAGCTCGGCGAAATGGCCGCTCTTGGCCACCAGTTCATCGAAAGTTCCACTTTCGATCACCCGTCCGTTCTCGAACACCAGGATCCGCGTGGCGTTGCGGATGGTGGAGAGCCGGTGGGCGATCACGAAGGTGGTGCGGCCCTTCATCACTTCGTCGAGAGCGGCATTCACCTTGGCCTCGGTGACGGCGTCGAGCGCGCTGGTCGCCTCGTCCAGGATCAGGATCGGCGGGTCCTTCAACAGCGCGCGGGCGATCGACAGCCGCTGCCGCTCGCCGCCGGACAGCATGCGGCCGCGCTCGCCGGCATTGGTCTCGAAGCCGCCGCTGCGCTCGATGAAATCGAGCGCCTGCGCCCGCTCGGCCGCCTTGCGCATCTCGGCCTCGGTCGCGTCCGGCTTGCCGACGCGCAGATTCTCCTCGATCGAGCGGTTGAACAGCAGCGCCTCCTGGAACACGACGCCGATATTCCGGCGCAGCGAGGTCAGCGTGACGCCGCGCACGTCCATGCCGTCGATCTTGATGAAACCCGACTGCGGGTCGAAGGCGCGATGCAACAGCGCGATCGCGGTGGATTTGCCGGCGCCGGTGGGGCCGACCAGCGCGATGGTCTGGCCGGGCAGTGCGGTGAAGGTGAGGTCCTCGATCGCCGGCCGCTTGCCGTCATAGGAAAAGGTGACGTCGTTGAACTCGACGAGACCGGACAGCCTGCCGGCGTCGATCGCGTCGGGCCGGTCATGCACCGCGGGCACGGCGTCGAGCACATTGAAGAACTCGCGCAGGCGGGGCGCTTCCATGAACACGTTGTTGATGAAGCTCACCACCTGCTCGAGCTTCTGGATCAGCAGCGTCGCAAAGCTCACGAACATCACGATCTCGCCGACCGAGGTCAGCCCCTGGTCGTGCAGCGCGATGCCGAGCGTGAAGATTGCGAGCACGGTGATGGTGGTGGAGGCGCGCGTGATGACGGTGACGAGCGCCCACCACGACAGCACCGGCATTTGCGCGGCGAGCAGCTCGTCGGCGACGGAGCGCAGTCCCTTCACCTCGGATTCGACGCGGACGAAGCTCTGCACCAGCGCGACATTGCCGAGCGCATCGGAGGCGCGCGCGGACAGCTCGCTATATTGCTCCTCGACCGCCATCTGCATGCCGAAGGTCTTGCGCACCACGAAGGTCGTCAATGCCGTGAAGACGATGCAGAGCACGAACAGCAGGATCGCCAATCGCCAGTTCAAGTAGAGCGACAGCGGCAGCAGCACCACGACCGAGAGGATCGCGGCAAAGTGCTCGCGGAAGAAGCCGAGCCACAGTCGCCACAAGGCGTCGGTGCCGTTGAGCATCACCTTCATCAGCCGGCCCGAATGGGTTCCGGAGTGGAAGGTCAGCGGCAATTGCAGGATGTGCTCGAAATAGTCGGTCAGCACCGCCTGGCGCTGGCGGTGCGAGAGCCGGTCGGCCTGCAAGGCCACGAGCGCGCTGCAGAGAATGGTGAACAGCCCGAACGCGACCCAGGCTACCAGGAACGGCCAGGCCGAGCTCGACCCGGCCACGGTCTTGCCCGACAGCACGTCGACGATCCGCCCGAACAGCACGGGCTCGGCGAACTGCGAGCCCGCCAGCAGGAGGTTGGCGACCGCAAGCAGCCAGCCCAGCCGCGCCTCCTTGCCGAGCAGCTCGAGAACGCGGGTATAGAGACGGAGGATGGGCATGCGGGCGACGAACTCGAGCGGATAACGGAGCCCGTATTTTAAGCAGGGATCGCGCGGGAGATATAGCGGAAGCTGTCAGTTTTTCTCAGTTGATCAGCCGCCCCGCCACCGGCGGCAGGAACCGGTCGTCGAAGATGTCGCCAGCCGTGGGCCGTTTGCGGAATTTGAAGTCCTGCGCGATCTGGTCGATCGAGCGCTCCAGGCGCGCGGGCTCGACGCCGCCGAGGCCGTTGCGCTTGACCTCATCGGTCAGGATGTTGTCGACGAGGACGGTGCGCAGGCGCTCCAGCTCCAGGTCGCGGTCGCCGTCGTCGATGCGGCCCGCGGCCTCGTCCGCCGCGCGTGCCGGCTCCTTGATGGTCGCATTGATGCCGGCGATCAAGGCGCGGATGAAGCCCTTCACGGCGTCCGGCTTCGCCGCGGCGAAGGCGGGATTGACCACCACGGCGAAGCCATAGGCCTCGCAGCCATAGTCGGCATAACGCAGCACGACGAGATCGGCGCCGGGCACGCCGCGGTCGCGCAGGTTCACCGCGGAGAGATAGTTGAAGCCTGCGACCGCATCGACCTGTCCCGCGGACAGGATCGGCTCGCGGACCGCAGCGCCAATCTTGTGGAATTTGACGCGCGATGCCTTGATACCGTTCTGCTGCGCCAGCGCCGGCCACAGTCGCATCGACAGATCGCCGTCGGCAACGCCGACGGTCTTGCCGTCGAGATCGGGCAAGACATGGATGCCGCGGCTCCTGCGCGCGACGATCGCGTAGGGCGCGCGGTTGAACAGCACGAACGCCGCCTTGACCGGCGCCGAGTCCTCCTTGTCGCGAAGGCGGATCAGCTCGTTGATGTCGACCAGCGCAAGCTCGCTGTCGCCCTTGGCGACGCGTGCGAGCGCCTCCGGCGATCCGGCTGCACTGTTGAAGGACACGTTGAGACGTTCGGCGCTGAACCTGCCGTCCTTCGCCGCAAGGAAGAACGGCGCCATGCTCGCGTCCAACGGGCGGTCGAAGGTGAAGTGAATCGCAACGGACGGCGCAGCGGTCTCGGCCGCACTGACATCGCCTGCAACGAGCGTTGCAAGCGAGATCGAGAGAGCCAGCAGGCAACGGAGGGCGGTCGTCTTAAATCCTGACATCGATCGCGCCGGTTCCGCATTGTTATGGTTTCGTGACGCTTCGCGGCGCCCGGCTGCGGCCAGTCTCTCCGCGCCAACATGAACGGCAGATGAGCGGCGGTTGCGGCACGATTACGCAACCCCGTTCAGCTTGTGTTGGGGTTGGGGAACCCAACTTAGGCTGTGCGGGTTTTAAAGGCATGAGCCTGTCCGCAGGCGTCCATTCCAGGTCCCAAGGAGGGCCCAAGACATGTTCGAGCGATTCTCCAAGTTTGCGGGCCGAAAGGCCGTTCTGGCCACCGCCGCGGTGCTGGCGCTGACCGCGCTTGCCCCGACCGCGTCCTATGCAGGCGGCCGTCACTGGCATGGTGGTGGAGGCGGCGCGGCCGCAGCTGCGGCTTTCGCGGCCATCGGCACCGGTCTTGCCATCGCCGCGACCCGTGACTCCTATGCCTATGACTACGGTCCGGGCTATGGCTATTACGGCGGTCCCGCCTATTACAGCGGCCCAGCCTACGGGCCCTATTATGGTCCAGGCCCGAACTTCCAATATCAGCGCTATGGCGGCACCGCTCCGTCCGAGTTCTGCGGCCAGGGTTACTACCAGAACTGCTACTAGCTCTGGCAGCTGGAGTTCACCATGACAGGCCGTCGCGCTTGCTGCGCCGGCCTGTTTTTTGCTTTTATTGCCGCGCGTTAACACGCCCGCCATTTGTTTAGAGTAGTTTTGAGTACCATGAGTGATTCGCTTGAGCGGCTATATCTGGCTGTGCTCGCGGCCAGGGATCTTGATCCGGCAACATCGCGTACGGCCCGGCTGTTTCAGCGCGGGCCCTCGAAAATGGCAAAGAAGCTCGCCGAAGAGGCCATCGAGGTCGTGATCGACGCCGTCAATGGCGACGCCGACGCCGTGATCCGGGAAAGCGCGGATCTCCTGTACAATCTCACCGTGCTCTGGGCCTCTGCGGGCGTGCGTCCCGAGGACGTCTGGCGCGAGATGGCGCGGCGGGAAGACATGCTCGGCATCGCCGAGAAGCTGCCGAAATCGTCGATGAAGCTGCCCAAAGTCGCGTCACCGCGCGTGGCCGCCAGGCGGCCAATTGTCGCGCTCGAGGGGCGTGCCGCGCGCAAGCGCCACTAAAGCGCGATGGGATCGCGGTGAATGGTTCATCGCGCTTTAGCCTCTTGTTTGAGCATGATCTTTCCGGAAAACCGCCGCACACTTTTCCGGATCATGCTCGAAACGTCATAATTCGCCTCAATCTCGGCATGGACAAATCCGTCCCATGGTGCTTCATCGCGGCGCCATGCTGAAACGTATCTACGACTGGTGCATCGACGCCGCTCACAAGCCCTACGCGCTCTGGATCATGGGAGCGGTGTCTTTCGCCGAAAGCTCCTTCTTTCCGGTGCCGCCGGATGTGATGCTGATCCCGATGTCGCTGGCGCGCCCGCAGCGCGCCTGGCTCTACGCGGCCGTCTGCACCATCACCTCGGTGCTCGGCGGCATTCTGGGCTACGCCATCGGCGCGCTGCTGTTCGACTCGGTCGGTCATTGGCTGATCCAGGTCTACGGCCTCGGCGACAAGGTCGACGCCTTCCGTGCCTCCTATGCGGAGTGGGGCGCGTTGATCATCCTGCTCAAGGGTTTGACGCCGATCCCCTACAAGCTCGTCACGATCACCTCGGGCTTTGCCGGCTACAACATTCTGTTGTTCACGATCTGCTCGATCGTCGCGCGCGGCGGACGATTCTTCGTCGTTGCGATCCTGCTCAACCGTTATGGCGACTGGATCCGGCACAAGCTCGAAGAGCGTCTTGGATTGTGGGTGGCGATCGGTGCTGCGCTGCTGGTGCTCGGCTTCGTGGTGGCGATCAAGCTGATCTAGAGCATGATCCGGAAAAGTGTGATGCGGTTTTCCGAGAAGATCATGCTCACTTGGTAACCCGCGCTTTGCCGCCGGGCCGGGTTCGGCTACGGTTGCCGCCATGATGGTTCGATCCGGCAATCCGGCCTTGCGGCTCGGGACGCTGATATCAGCAGTGCTGCTGGTCCTGCTCGGTGCCGCCGGGACCGGATGGCCGAAATCCGCTCCGCCGGCGCTTGGCTTGCAGGAGCAGGGGCCGCAGGCTGCGCCTCAGCCGTCGACACCCGCTCCATCGGCGCCGCCGGCGGCAGCGGAAAATCCCGGGCTGATCAATGAAATGGGCAAGCTGTTCGACAAGCTGCCCTCGATCCTGCCGCCGATCAAAAGCCCGAACGAGACCATGAACGATCTGTCGCGGCTGGCGAAGCCCTCGACCATGGTGTCGGGCCGGGTGGCCTGTCCGGCCTCGTCCAACGGTGCGCCCGATTGCAAGCAGGCCGCCGACCAGCTCTGCCAGAGCAAGGGTTACAAGGACGGCAAGAGCCTGAATGCCGACTCCGCGGAAAAATGCTCGGCCAAGGTCCTGATTCCCGGCAGGGCTCGCAAGCCGGACGACTGCCGCACCGATACTTTCGTGACCAGCGCGCTGTGCCAGAACTAAAGGACGTCGCGCAGCAACAAGGAGCGCCCATGAGCCGTACGGAGCAGGACTTCCTCGGACAGCGTGAGATCGCCGACGACATCTATTACGGCGTCCAGACCATCCGGGGTAAGGAAAACTTCCACATCACCGGCATTCCGATGAACCAGGAGCCTTACTTCGTGAAGGCGCTCGGTTACGTCAAGAAGGCAGCCGCCATGGCCAATCGCGATCTCGGCGCGATCGATGCCAAGGTCGCGGACGCGATCATCCTCGGCTGCGATCGCGTCATCGCCGGCGACATGATGGACCAGTTCGTCACCGACTTCATCCAGGGCGGCGCCGGCACCTCCACCAACATGAACGCCAACGAGGTGATCGCGAACCTCGCGCTGGAATCGCTCGGCTTCGGCAAGGGCGACTATCAGCACGTCAGCCCGAACGATCACGTCAATTACGGTCAGTCGACCAACGACACCTATCCGACCGCCTTTCGTCTCGCGCTGATCCTGCGGCTCGAGAGCTACATGACCGCGCTGCGTCAGCTCCAGGAAGCTTTCTTCGCCAAGGGTCGCGAGTTCGACCGTGTGCTGAAGATGGGCCGCACGCATCTGCAAGATGCCGTGCCGATGTCGCTCGGGGCCGAATTCCGGGGCTGGGGCACCACGATCGGCGAGGAGGTCGATCGCATCTCGGAAGCGCGTGCGCTGCTGCGCGAGATCAATCTCGGCGCCACCGCGATCGGCACCTCCGTCACTGCTGCGATCGGCTATCCCAAGCTCGCGGTCCGGCACCTCAGCGCGCTGACCGGCGTCGACTTCATCCTCGCCGGCGATCTCGTCGAGGCGACCTCGGACACCGGCGCCTATGTGCAGCTCTCGGGCGTGCTGAAGCGCACCGCGAGCAAGCTGACCAAGATCTGCAACGACATCCGCCTGCTCGCCTCCGGGCCGCGTGCCGGCTTCAACGAGATCAACCTGCCGCAGCTGCAGCCGGGCTCCTCGATCATGCCGGGCAAGGTCAATCCCGTGATCCCCGAGGTCGTCAACCAGACCAGCTTCCTCGTCATCGGGCTCGACACCACGGTGACGCTCGCGGCATCCGCCGGCCAGCTCCAGCTCAACGTGATGGAGCCGGTGATCTCGTTCGCGCTGTTCTTCTCGATCCGCACCATGGAGCGCGCGGTCAACAGCCTGCGCGAGAATTGCGTGGTCGGCATCACCGCCAACGAGGAGCACACCCGCAACATGGTGCTCAACTCGCTCGGCATCGTCACGGTGCTGAAGCCGCTGCTCGGCTACAAGCAATGCGCCGAGATCGCGCGCGAGGGCTACAAGAGCGGCAAGTCGCTGCATCAGATCGTGGTGGTCGAGCGCAAGCTGCTGATGCAGGAGAAGTGGGACGAGATGTTCTCGTTCGAGCGGCTGATCAATCCGGATCTGATCGGGTAGGCGGCCGTCATCCGCAACTCTCGCCTCGTCATTGCGAGGAGCTCTTGCGTCGAAGCAATCCAGAGGACCTTCGCGGAGACAGCCTGCATTGCTTCGCTGCGCTCGCAATGACGGAGAAGATGGGAAGGAATTCCGCTGCTTGGAAATTGCTGCCCAGGCATCCGCCACGGCGACAAAACGCAATACTTGACAGTGGAAAGATTGCCTTGTTGGTATGGCGGTCAACCTTCCATTGACTTGCCAACAGAGGATCGTCCCGCAATGTCCATGCCTGCCTTGTTCAAAGGACGCCTGTCGATCCCCGTGATCGGCTCGCCGCTCTTCATCATCTCGGTGCCCGATCTCGTGATCGCGCAGTGCAAGGCGGGGGTGGTCGGCTCGTTTCCGTCATTGAACGCGCGGCCGCCGGAGCTGCTCGACGAATGGCTGGCGCGGATCACCGAGGAGCTCGCGGCCTACGACTGCGCCCATCCCGACAAGCCGTCGGCGCCGTTTGCGGTCAACCAGATCGTGCACAAGTCGAACAACCGGCTCGATCACGACATGCAGCTCTGCGCCAAGTACAAGGTGCCGATGATCATCTCCTCGCTCGGCGCGCGCGAGGAGCTGAACCAGGCCGTGCACGGCTGGGGCGGCATCGTCTTCCACGACGTGATCAACCAGAAATTCGCCCACAAGGCGATCGAGAAGGGCGCCGATGGCCTGATCCTGGTCGCGGCCGGCGCCGGCGGCCATGCCGGTACCATTTCGCCGCTGGCTTTCGTCGCCGAGACACGAAAATGGTTCGATGGCCCGATCGCGCTGTCGGGGGCGATCGGCAACGGCAAGGCGATCCGCGCCGCGCGCATCCTCGGGGCCGACTTCGCCTATATCGGCTCGGCCTTCATCGCGACCAAGGAAGCCAACGCGGTGGAGAAGTACAAGGAGATGATCGCGGGATCGACCGCCGACGACATCGTCTATTCCAACCTCTTCACCGGAGTGCACGGCAATTATCTGAAACCCTCGATCCTCGCCGCCGGCATGGATCCGGAAAACCTGCCGACCTCCGATCCCTCCAAGATGAATTTCGGGACCGACGCTTCCGGCGAGCGCGCCAAGCCGAAGGCCTGGAAGGAAATCTGGGGCTCGGGCCAGGGCATCGGCAGCGTCGAGGCCATCCTGCCCGCCGCCGAATTGATCGCGCGCTTCAAGAAGGAATACGACGAGGCGATCGATCCGCCGTTGTAAGCGGCGGTTATCGTAGCGCGCGAATCCCTCATCCGTCGTCCCGGACAAGCGAAGCGCAGATCTGGGACCCATAACCACAGGGAGCAGTTTGGCGAAGAACTCGTAGTAAGTCTCGCGTCAAAACTTCTTCCTGGGGTTATGGGTCCCTGCTTTCGCAGGGACGACACTTTTTGCTGAATTCCGATTGTCCAAGCCAACAGAGATTTGAGCGATGCCCCCCATCTACCGCGTCGACGGCAACAGCGTCGTCACCAGCCCGGATGCCGCCGGTCCCTGGGACCGGCGCATGCAGCACGGCTCGGCGCCGGCGTCGCTGGTGACATGGGCGGCCGAGCGCATTCCGACGCCTGCTCCGATGGATATCGCGCGCGTCACCATCGATCTCATGCGCCCGGTGCCGGTGGCGCCGCTGACGATTGAGACTGCGGTCTTGCGTGAGGGCCGCAAGATTCAGCTCTGCGAAATCAAGCTGCTCGCCGACGGTGTGCAGGTCGTCGGCGCCACCGTGCTCAAGATCAGGCGCCAGGCGCTGTCGTTGCCCGACGACGTCAAGGCGCTGCCGGTGACGCTGCCCATGCCGGAGGACTCGCTGGCCGAGGATGGCCACGCCGCCACCAGCCCGTTCGTGCGTTCGGTCTCGATGCGCGCCGCGCGCGGCCGCTTCGGCCAGGCCGGCGCCGGCGCGATCTGGTTTCGCGTCGACCATCCGCTGATTGCCGGCGAAGCAATCTCACAGGCCATGCGTGCCGTGGTCGCCGCCGATTTCTCCAACGGCACCGCCTCGACGCTCGACTTCCGCGCCTGGACCTACATCAACGCCGATCTCACCGTGAACTTTTCGCGCCAGCCCATCGGTGATTGGATTCTGCTCGACGGCGATTCCTGGATCGGCCCCGACGGCGCGGGGCTCGCGATGTCGCGGCTGGCGGACCGGCAAGGCTATTTCGGCCGCGCGGTGCAGAGCCTGGTGATCGAGAAGCGGCAAGCGTGACGGCGGGGCCGCGATGGCTCCTTCCGAATGAACGGCAGGCTTCCGCCGCCGCGGAAGGGATGTTTGGTCGTGTCGACCAGAGCATCCTGCCAGTTCACATTCCGTAGAAGATCTTGATCTCCCACAGCACCACGATGATAGCCGTGATCAACGTGACCGCGGCGACTGCACTTTCCAGGGAAGCGACTCGCATGTCTTACTCCGCTTCCCAGCCCCATCAGCGGTCTAGGTGATTCCCTGATTCGCCGGCAATCGGGCGGCTATCGCCGGCGCATACTCCGTTGCTCGTTGTGGTGCCGGGGCCACAATCACACCGTAAAATCCCGGGGTTTTACCCCACCATCCGGTCCCGCCCGCTCCAGAACCCCGCACGCAATACCTTTTTGTCGACCTTGCCGACGCCGGTCATCGGCAATTGCTTGACGAACTGGATCTGCTTCGGGGCATGGGCAGAACCCTTTCGCGTTCTCACCATGTTGATCAGCTCGTCCGGATCGGGCCTTGCGCCCTCGCGCGGCACGACGATGGCGGTGACGGCCTCGCCCCATTTCTCGTCGGGGATGCCGACGACCGCGACCATGGCGACGTCGGCGTGCTGCGACAGCACGTCCTCGACCTCGCGCGGAAAGATGTTGAAGCCGCCGGACACGATCATGTCCTTCTTGCGGTCGAGGATGAACATGTAGCCGCGTTCGTCCTTGCGCGCGATGTCGCCGGTGTGGACCCAGCCGTTCTTCAGCGTCTCGGCGGTGATGTCGGGCCGCTTCCAGTATTCCGCCATCACATGCGGGGCGCGCACGCAGATCTCGCCGGCCTCGCCGGTCTTCACCTCCTGATCGTCGTCGTCGAGGATCCTGACCTCGCAGGCCGCGATCGGGAAGCCGCAGGACAAAAACAGCTCCGGCGTCTTGGGATCGTGATCGGCCTTGCGCAGCACCGAGACCGGATAGCATTCGGTCTGCCCGTAAAGCTGCGAGAACACCGGTCCGATGCGCTCGATGCCCTCGACCAGCCGGCTCGGCGACATCGCCGACGCCCCATAGAGCACGAGCTCGAGCGAGGACAGGTCGGTCTTATCAAGCGCAGGATGGTCGAGCAGCACGTAAATCATGGTCGGCACGAACAGCGTGAAGTTGATGCGCTCGCGCGCGATCGTGGTCAGAACGGCCTCGGGATCGAATCCCTTCAGCATGTGCACGGTGCCTCCGCGCATCAGGGTCGGCAGCACTTTCGTGCCGGCGACATGGCTGATCGGGGCGACCGTGAGGTAGCGGGCGGCGTCGGGGATCTCGAAATCGGCGAGGATCGCGGCGGCTGCTCCGGCATTCTCGCGGTGATAGCGCAGCGCGCCCTTGGATTTGCCGGTGGTGCCGCCGGTGTAGTTCAGCGTGGAGAGATCATCGAGGCCGGCGAGGCACTGCGCGCTGGCGTGTCCCGCGCTCTCGATGGCCGCCAGCAGATTGACACCGTAGCCGGCTGGTCCCGTCGTGAAGATCGCCTTCAGCCGGGTCGCCCTTGCGGAAAGCTCGCCGCCGCGGTCGCGGAAGGCGGCCGCATCGACCACCAGCATCTCGGCCTCGGAGTCCTCGAGCTGGAACAGCTGGTCCTCCAGCGATCCCAGCGGATGAAGCCAGGTGATGCACAGCCGCGACAATTGCGCGGCGACGCCGGCGCACCAGGTGTCGGCGCGGTTCGCGGTGAGGAAAGCGACGCGCGCACCGGGCTGCAGGCCAAGCCGCATGAACACGCCCTGGATGCGTCCGATCAGGTCGATAGTGCCCTGATAGCTCAGCGATCCCTCGGGCCATGCGAAAGCAGTGCGGCCGGGATAGCGCGACAGCGCCCGTAGCGTCTGCGCACAAGTCGGGGACGATGCGTGGAGCGGATCGGACATATGTTTCCTCGTTGCTTTGTCACCGGCTTCTGGCGTGCCAATGTTTGCCGATGACGCTAGCACAGAGACTGCGGGAGGAAACGACAAAGCCCGCACGGGAGGCAAGCGTGACGAGGAGATTTGCGTGCCATCAGATCGACTGCAACGCTTCGGCGATCGTCTCGCTCTGCCGCTGATCGCAGCGCCGATGTTCCTGGTATCGGGCGTCGAGCTCATGGTCGCGGCCTGCCGCAACGGCGTGATCGGCAGCTTCCCCACCGCGAATTGCCGCAGCACGGAGCAGCTCGATGAATGGCTCTCCGCGATCGCGATGCGGCTGCGGCAGCACGAAGACCAAACCGGCCGCAAGGTCGCGCCGCTCTGCCCGAACCTGATCGTGCACCGCTCCAATGCAAGGCTGGCGCAGGATCTCGCCGTGCTGCTGCGGCACAGGCCGGAGATCGTCATCACCTCGGTCGGCTCGCCAGCGCCCGTGCTGAAGCCGCTGCATGACGCCGGTGCGCTGGTGCTGGCGGACGTCGCCTCCATCCGCCACGCCGAACGGGCGGCGGAGGCAGGTGCCGATGGGCTCGTGCTGCTCACGGCGGGGGCGGGCGGGCAGACCGGCTGGCTCAACCCGTTTGCCTTCGTTCGCGCGGTGCGTGCATTCTACGACGGCATCATCGTGCTCGCCGGCGGCATCAGCGATGGCCGTGCGCTGCACGCGACCGAAGTGCTCGGCTGCGATCTCGCCTATATGGGCACGAAATTCATCGCGACGCGCGAGAGCATGGCGGACGATCGCTACAAGCGGATGCTGGTCGAGAGCTGCGCCGACGACATTCTGCTCGCCACTGCGTTCACGGGTCTGCAGACCAGCATGCTGAGGCCGTCGATCGTGGCCGCCGGCCTCGATCCCGACGATCTCCCGGCACGCGGGGCGATCGACATCGCTGAGGATATCGACGTTGCCGCGCGCGAGAGCCGGCCAAAGCGCTGGCGCGACATCTGGAGCGGCGGGCACTCGACCTCGGGGGTGACGGACGTGCCGGCGGTTGACGAGCTGGTTGCGCGGACGCTCGCCGAATATCGTGCGGCGGGCGGGCCGTAGGCGCAGCCCGTCGAGCCCGGCCACGACGGTGTGGGTCACGGTTAATCCCGGGCTCGTCCGCCCCCCTTATTTAACGGCAGATTAACCATCGCCGGCCAAGAATCCCCTCACGGCCGCCAATCAGGGCCGAGAGGGACAGGCGATGGACTTCGATTTTCTCAACAGCAAGACAGCGGCTTCGCTGGACGAAATCCGCGTCCGCGTCGCTCATGCCCTGGCGCGACACCCGCTGTGCCGCAACGTCCGTTTCGACATCGTCAGCGTCCCCCGCACCCGTCGGGGCGGCAACTGGACGGTGACGCTGCAATCGGTCGAGCCGCGCGCGGTATGGGAGGCCTCGGAGATCGTCGCCGATATCCAGGACGCCTACGACCTTTCGGCAGCTGCCTGATTTCCTTGAACTTTCCGGGCGATGTCGCCGCAGTCCGCGCGATTGCCGCCGCGATGGCACGGTTAAGCCTTAATTATCGCCCAGTTGTCGGGCAGTGATCACGTGGACTTGAAGTTGGGCGCGGAGAGACGTTTGTCCAAAGCCATCACCATCGTTGTGCTGACCTGTTTCCTCGTCCTGGGCGCCGCCACCACCGCCATTCTTGGCCGGGACAGCGTGCCCAGCGTCAGCGAAGAGATGATCGCGCAGACGCCTCCGGCCAAGCCGCTCTCCACCAACCGCGCCGCCAAGGCCGACCGTCTGGTTCCGACCCTGGCCCTGGCTTCGGCCGCGTTCGAGCCGGTCCAGGTGCCGGCCGACAGGCTTTCGCGGGCGCCCGTGCTGGCCGAGCCGCTGCGCCAGGCCTTTGCCGCCGCCACGCCATCCGATTTCCCGATGCCCAAGGCGTCGAGCCTCTCCGAAGCGCCCGCGGCGGCTGAAGTTCCTGCCGTCGAAGTTCCGGCCAAGCCGAAGGTCGTGGCCAAGCCGCAGCCGCAGAAACACTATACCCTGCTGTCGGACGCACAGATCTCCGGCATCCGGGATCGCCTGAAGCTGTCCTCATCGCAGGAATATTACTGGCCTTCGGTCGAGACCGCGCTGCGCAAC
The DNA here is from genome assembly GCF_014198315.1 of Bradyrhizobium sp. CIR48. Taxonomy (NCBI): domain Bacteria; kingdom Pseudomonadati; phylum Pseudomonadota; class Alphaproteobacteria; order Hyphomicrobiales; family Nitrobacteraceae; genus Bradyrhizobium; species Bradyrhizobium sp. CIR48. The sequence continues at coordinate 137,977 of NZ_JACIHG010000008.1, read as the reverse complement.
GTTGTCCGCAAGATCTCGGCCAACAAGCTCTCCAATCCGAACGCGCCACCCAGCGCGCAGATCGATCCGAACTGCGACGAGGTCCAGCAATTGAAGTCGGCCGCCATGCCGCTGCTGTTCCAGCTGCGTGACGATCAGAAGGAAGAAGTGCGCAAGCTCGCCCGCCTCATCGGGCTCGAAAAAGTCGCGCAGCAGATCTGACGCGGCGTTCCTTCCCAGGAACCGCTCGCCATCAGGAACATCCGGTAATCCCACGGCGTTGCTCGCTCCAAACAGGGAGTGGGTTAATGCGCGCCACGACAGCTTATTTCGTCGGTGCCGGAACCATTGTCGCGGCCATTGCCATTGGTTTGGGCGGCGGCATCGTTGCCGGCAACATCATGAATCCGGTCGCGTCCAAACAGGGCCCGGACACCAGCAAGATGGCGCAGCGCGCGGAGTCCGCGGGCGCGCCGGCACAGACGAGCGCGCCGTCGGAACGCGTCAATTATCTCACCGGCTCGCAAGCCTTCGGCGCAATGATTGCCGCGCCGGCGCAAGCCGAAGCGAAGCCGGAAGCTGTAAAGCCCGACACGCAGACCACTCAGGCGAATGCCGGACCGCCGGCGCCGCCGCCTTCGCAAGCGGCCGCGGTTGAGCCGCCCAAGGAACAGTCCAAGGAACAGTCGAGGTCAGCAATCGCATCGCCTCCGCAAGCCGCAAAGCCGGCTGAGCAGCAGGCCTCGACCGAGCCGGCCTCTTCACCCGAGAACGCCTATGCCAAGGCGAGGGACTCCGACGCGAAGCGCGCTGCGTCCGAGCGGCGCCGGATGGAGCGCCGCGAGCGCTGGACCGAGCGCCGCCACTACGATTCCCGCGAGCAGCGCGGCTTGCGCGACCGCACCGATTGGGACGACGTCGCGCGCAACATTCGCGAAGATTCCGATGTGCGTGATTACGCCAGCCGGCCGCGCGGCGGCTTCCCGCAGATCAGGTTGTTCGGGCCCGACGACGACTAGCGCCGAGCCCGCGATCGCGGCTTGCGCTGGGAGAATGTCCGCGCGCATCGTCACGTCATTCCGGCGCGCCGCAATCCTTCGAGATAATGCGCACGATCCTCATCCCGCAGCATCGGCAGCTCGCGCGTGATCCAGCCGAGCGAGACCTCGGGCTGGGCGCGGCGCAGGCCTTCCAGGGCGGACGCTGCGAGCGCCGGATTTCCTGACATTCCGGCCGCCGCCGTCAAGACACGGTGCGCGCCGACGAAATCGCCGCGCTGTCGCATCGATTCCCGCGCCATCTGCACGGCTCCGTCATAGTCGCGGCCGACGAACCGGGCATAGGCCGCAACCCCGCAATAGATCGCTGCGAGCGGATCGCGCGGGCTCAGCCGCAGTGCGCGACGTGCGGCGGCATCGCCCTCTTGCCATCGTCCGGCGTAGCACAGCGTCACACCGTAAAAGGCATGCGCCATCGCGAAGTTCGGGTTGAGCGTCAGCGCCAGCTCGAACTCCGCCAGTGCGTCGTCGAAGCGGCGGCGGAACAGGTAGGTGTAGGCAAGGCCGTGATGGGCCCAGGCATCCTCGCGATCGGCCTCCACCGCCGCGAGCGCCGCGCGTTCGGCGATCGGCACTGTCGCGGCCATGTCGGCCCAGCCCATATGCGCGCCGAAGATATGGCTGGTCGCGAGCAGGCCCAGCGCCTTGCCATAGGCGGGATCGATCGCGACGGCCTTTTCGAGCAGCCCTTGCGCAGCGGCATTGTCCTCGCGCGTGCTGCGCCAGTGATGCGACAGCGCGCGCATCACGAGGTCCCAGGCATCCAGGCTGCCCGGCGGCTTCTGCTCGGCGCGAAAACTTTCGGCGGCGTAGAGCTGCGGCTCGATCGCGGCGACGATCGCCTCGGTGATCTCGTCCTGCACGGCGAAGATGTCGGCGAGCTCGCGGTCGTAGCGCTCGGCCCAGAGATGGCTGCCGGTCGAGACGTCGTTGAGTTGAGCCGAGATGCGCACCCGTTCGCCGCTCCGCCGCACGCTGCCTTCGACCACATAGCGAACCCCGAGCTCCTGCGCGACCTCGCGGATGTGCACGGCGCGGCCCTTGTAGACGAAGGAGGAATTGCGCGCGATGACGAAGAACCAGCGCAGCTTCGACAGCGCGGTGATGATGTCCTCGCTGATGCCGTCGGAGAAATAGTCCTGCTCGGCCGCGCCGCTCATATTGGTGAAGGGCAGCACGGCGATCGCGGGCCGCTCGGGAAGCGCGAGTGCGGCGCGCTGCACCCGTGCGGCGTAGCCAGGCTCCGGCGCGATCGCGCCACCCATCGTGCTACCTTTGGCCTCGACATCGCCGACGAAGCGAAAGCCCTTGCGGGCGATGGTGCGGATCAGGGCCTGGTTCGCGCCACTGTCGCCGACGGCCTTGCGTGCCGCGTTGATCCGACTGGTCAAGGTGGATTCGGAGACGCTGCGCCCGTGCCAGATCTTGTCGATCAGCTCGTCCTTGCTGACCACCCGGTCGCGGTTCTGCATGAGGTGGACGACGAGATCGAAAACCTGTGGCTCCACGGCAATGGGAACCTGCTCGCGGCTCAGCTCGCGCCGGTCGGTATCGAGAAGGTGATCCCGGAACAGAAACTGCACGTCGAAACTCAGGCCTCATTACGAATTTGGGTAGCAAACGACAAAATGAAAATTTGGGTCGAAAACTGTGAGTCTGCCGAAGGGGACGTTTGGTTCATCGCGATCGCGTGATGGCAGCCATGCCGTGCGATTGGGGTCAGATCGCTGGGGGTGACGTGTTGACCGGATATCTCCCTCCGCAATCGACCCGTCATCCTTCGAGGCCTCCGCTTCGCTCCGGCACCTGCGGATGAGGGGCGATCGTGCGAGTGCGCCGTATGTCGTCGTGCGGGACGAATGTGCGACGAGCCGCGAATGTCCTTTGCCGGACCGTGTGCCCTGCGTAAGCTGTCGCCCACACAAACACCAACCACGAAGAAACGCCGATGCCTGCTTTTCCTGCCTCCACCACCGTGCTCGATTCCATGCTGTTCCGCGACGCCTTCGGTACGCCCGAGATGCGGGAGGTGTTTTCCGACGTCGCGCTGGTGGCGCGCTATGCCGAGGTCGAGGTGGCGCTGGCAAAGGCCGAGGCGAATCGCGGCGTGATCCCGCGGGAGGCGGCCGAGCAGATCGCGGCGCGGACGGACGTCGCCGCGCTCGATTTCGATCTGCTCAGGCAGGAGACCGACATCGTCGGCTATCCGATCCTCCCTTTGGTGCACCAGATGGTGAAGCAGTGCGGTGAGGCCGGCCGCTACGTGCATTGGGGCGCGACCACGCAGGACATCATGGACACCGCCGTGGTGCTGCAGCTGCGCGCCGCGCTCGGGATCGTCGAGCGCGACATCGCCGAACTTCGCCGTATCCTCGCCGACCTCTCGAAGCGTTACCGCGACACGCCGATGGCGGGCCGCACCCATCTCCAGCAGGCGCTGCCGGTGACCTTCGGCTACAAGACCGCGATCTGGCTCGCCATGTTCGACCGCCACGCCGAGCGGCTGACGCAATTGAAGCCGCGCGTGCTGGTCGGCCAGTTCGCCGGCGCCGCCGGCACGCTGGCCTCGCTCGGCGACAAGGGCTTTGAGGTCCAGGAGGCGCTGTGTGCTGAGCTGAAGCTCGGCGTTCCCGCCTCGACCTGGCACGTCGCGCGCGACGGCTTTGCGGAGGCCGTGAACTTCCTCGCGCTCGTCACCGGCTCGCTCGGCAAGATCGCGCTCGACATCATGATCATGGCCTCGACCGAGTTCGCCGAGGTCTATGAGCCTTTCGTCAAGGGACGCGGCGCCTCCTCGACCATGCCGCAGAAGCGCAACCCGATCTCGTCGGAGCTGATGCTGGCGGCGTCCAAGGCGGTGCGCCAGCACGCCGGCCTGATGCTCGACGCCATGGTACAGGATTTCGAGCGCGCCACGGGCCCCTGGCACGCCGAATGGATGGCGATTCCCGAAAGCTTCGTGCTGACCGCCGGCGCGCTGCACCAGGCGAAGTTCGCACTCGCAGGTCTCATCGTCGACGAGGCGAAGATGAACGATAATCTCGCGATCAGCCGCGGCCTGATCGTGGCCGAAGCGGTCATGATGGGGCTCGCGCCGCAGCTCGGCCGGCAGGAGGCCCATGATGTGGTCTATGACGCCTGCCGTCAGGCCAACGAGAAGGGCATGAGCCTGGCCGACGCGCTGTCCGTGGACTCCCGGATATCGAGCCGCATCGATCGCGCCACAATCGAGGCGCTCACCTCACCGAAAAATTACCTCGGGCTCGCGCCCGCCATGGTTGACCGGGTGCTGAAATCGGCAACGCGTTGAAAACCAAAATGCGTGAAACTGCGTATCTTCTCCATGTCGCAAGGTGCTCGCGCACTTGCGTCCCGCGATGCTAGACTTAGATTGAACGACAGACTTCGGCAGAGGGCCCCGCATGACTGATCACCGCAATTCCGCCACTTCCATCGATCCCGTGAAGCTCGACCGGCTGGCCGAGGTGGCGGTGAAGGTGGGCCTGGGCTTGCGGCCGGGACAGGATCTGCTTCTGACGGCGCCCGCGATCGCGCTGCCGCTGGTGCGGCGGATCGCCGTGCATGCCTACAAGGCCGGCGCCGGCATCGTGACACCGATCCTGTCGGACGAGGAGATGACGCTGGCGCGCTACCGCCACGGTCACGACAGCAGTTTCGATCGTGCCGCCGGCTGGCTCTACGAGGGCATGGCCAAGGCGTTCTCCGACAACACCGCGCGGCTCGCCATCGTCGGCGACAATCCGATGCTGCTGTCGGGCGAGGATCCTTCCAAGGTGGCGCGCGCCAGCAAGGCGAACTCGATGGCCTATCAGCCCGCCCTGGAAAAGATCGTCAATTTCGACACCAACTGGAACATCATCGCCTACCCAAGCCCGTCCTGGGCCAGGCAGGTATTCCCTGATGATCCCGAGGACGTTGCGATCGGCAAGCTCGCGGATGCGATCTTCGCGGCCTCGCGCGTCGATCGCGAGGATGCGATGGGCAATTGGGCGAGCCACAATGCGGTGCTGCGCGAGCGTACCAACTGGCTCAACGGCCAGCGCTTCCGTGCGCTCCAGTACAACGGACCGGGGGTCGACCTCACCATTGGCCTTGCCGACGGCCATGAATGGGAGGGCGGCGCCTCGCTCTCCAAGAACGGCATCAGCTGCAACGCCAACATCCCGACCGAAGAGGTCTTCACCACGCCGCATTGCCGACGCGTCTACGGCCATGTCGTGAGCTCGAAGCCGCTGTCCTATCAGGGCACGCTGATCGACAACATCGCGGTGCGCTTCGAGGACGGCAAGATCGTCGATGCAAAAGCCTCGCGCGGCGCGGAGGTGCTGAACAAGGTGCTCGACACCGATGAGGGCGCCCGCCGCCTCGGCGAAGTAGCGTTGGTGCCGCATTCCTCGCCGATCTCGCAGAGCGGGCTGTTGTTCTACAACACGCTGTTTGACGAGAACGCAGCCTCCCACATCGCGCTCGGCCAGTGCTATTCGAAATGCTTCGTCAACGGCGCGCAGCTCACCCCGCAGCAGATCGCCGCGCAAGGCGGCAACCAGAGCCTGATCCATATCGACTGGATGATCGGCTCGGCCGAGACCGATATCGACGGCATCTTGCCCGATGGCAGCAAGGTACCCGTATTCCGCAAGGGCGAGTGGGCGAAGTAGCGCGTCTTGCGGCCATCCTTCGAGACGCCCGCCGCTGGCGGGCTCCTCAGGATGAGGACGGAGTGCGCGGCCGTCGCTCCAGCGGGCACCGAAGTCGATCGGCCTCATCCTGAGGAGACCGCGAAGCGGTCGTCTCGAAGGACGAGGCGCGCGCTCAGGCCTCTGACGAACCGCCTCACGCAGCCGCGTTGCGCAGCATCGGATTGTTGTCGATGCTGAAGCGGTTGAACAATGTCGTGAACGGGCTGCCGTCCGTGGCCCGCACGATGGCGTCGGAAGCGGCGATCGCCTCGTAGAGCGCGCCGACGGGATCGTCCGCCTCGCCCAGGGCGAGGTTCATGCGGATCTCCTCGCGGGCCTCGTTGATCTCGTCCTCGTCGTCGAGTGTCGCCTCCAGCGCCTCCGCCGCACGCCGCATCTCCGCGAGGTCGCCGCCGCCGGAAAACTTGAGGATGTCGAGCCAATAGGGGCGGGCGACGACGAGCTGGACGAACGCCTCGAACGTATCGGCGATAATTCCCGCGCGGCCCTCCGATGAGACGTAGAGCACGTTCTGCGACGGCAGCAGCACGAAGGTGCCGCCGGAGCCGTCACTGCCGACCTGCCGGGGGCTTTCGATGCCGTCGATGGTGAACCAGGGCTCCTCGTCGGGCGCGAAGGAGACATCGAGGCTGAACAGCCAGGCGACGGCCTCACGATTGGCTGTCAGAACCTCGGGCGTGAGGGGCATCGGCGTGGCTCCGTTTTATGCTTCCGCGCACTTTGTCGCACCCCAAAAAGGATCGGTTCATGTGCGCGAATTTGCAGGGAAATCCCGACGTTAACCGTTTCGCGCCTGCAACTTGCGGCTGATTTTCGAGGCCTGCGTAAGAAAGAATTAAAAACGGATGACTAGCGTTCCCGACATCTTTCGAAACAATGCGGGCCGAGACCCGGCCATACTTAATTATATCCCCTGGGGAAGAAGATGTCGCGCTCATTGATTGAAATCGGTAGTTGTAACGTGGATCTCGAGCTCCGGCCGATCGAGCCATCCTGGATCATCGAAGGCAATCCCGTGTCGCGCTCGCATATCCTGTCCACCAGCGCCGACGGCACCGCCTCGACCATTATCTGGCAGTGCACCGAAGGCCGCTTCAACTGGTACTACGATATCGACGAGACGATCATGATCATGGAAGGATCGATCGTGCTTGAAAGCGACGGCATGCCGCCCAAGCGCTACGGACCCGGCGACGTGATCTTCTTCCGCGACGGCGCGCATGCCAAATGGCATGTCGAAGGCCACGTCAAGAAGATCGCCTTCTGCCGCAAGACCAATCCCGTGATGATCGGTTTCCTGATCCGCGTCGTCAACAAGCTGAAGAAGATCTTTACCTCCACCGGCGAGCGCCGTCCGGCCTCGCTGATGGGCGCCGGCTAGAGCATGATCCGGAAAAGTGTGCAGCGGTTTTCCGAAAAGATCATGCTCAAACAATAGTCTCAGTTCAAGAACGCTTCCCAGCGGCCACGACGGAAGAGGGGTCGGGATCAACATCCCGGCCCCTTTTCTCGTCATGACGGCAGCTCGAGCCGATAAACGTCGATGGCGGTCTGCGAGAACAGCGCGGTCTTCTCGGCCTCGCTCAGGGGTGCGGCGATGCGCTTGAAGGCGTTGAAGATCACCTGGTAGCTGCACTGGCCCTTGTCCGGCGGGAAGTTGCTCTCGAACATCGCGCGCTTGGGTCCGAACGCCTCGATGCAGGTTTCGACGTAAGGGCGCCAGGCCGCAGCAAGCTCCTCGGATGACGACGGCTTGTCGCGCATGTGGAAGTCGTAGCCGAGCAGGCACATAGCGAGGCCGCCGAGCTTCACCACCACGTTCTCACATGTCGCGATCTCGCGGATCGAGGCGCGCCATTGCGCAAACACCTCTTCGCGCCGCCCCGCAAAGCGGCCGACGCCGGCCGGGCCGCCGCAATGGTCGAGCACGATCCTGGTGTCGGGGAAGGCGCGCGCCAATTCGGTCAGTTCGCCGATCTGTGGATGGAACAGCCAGGCATCGAAGCTGAGGTTGAGTGGTGCCAGGCAGGCAAAGCCTTTGCGGAAAGCGGGATCCTGCAACAGGCCCTTCGGTCGGTTCGCATACATGCCGGCGACGACAGGATCCTCGTCCCAGGCCGAGGAATGCCGGATGCCGCGGAAGCGGCCATTGCCGGCGGCGATCTCGGCTTCCAGCACCGTCCTTGCGGCGTCGCCGAGCAGCAGATTGGCGTGGCTGACGATGCCGGCACAGATCGCCGCCTTGCCGTAAGCGCCGCTCGCGCTCATCGCGGCGACGCCGTTGGCGAATTCGACTTCGCCGACGGGCCGGAACGCCTCCGGCCCGTGCGCGCGATACATCGAGCGGCAATCGACATAGACCGTGGCAATGACGTTGTGGCCGGAGGCGATGTCGGCCACCATTTCCTCGATCAGATAGCGGTGGCCGCGATTCCAGAGATGGTGATGGGGATCGACGATCGGCCGCAAGGGATCAATGATCTCCTCTTGATGCAGCGCGAGCCAGTCCTCGCGCGGCTCGACGAACAGCCCGCTCGTATTCGCGGGCACACTGCTTGCAGCCATCGCGTGTTCGCTCCCTCTAAATTTTGTGTCGGGAGCCTAGCATCTCACGCGCACGCACAGCAGCGCGCATTGCTCAGAGCCCCACGCAGCGGTGGAGCAGGTGCGCTCCCTCTCCCGCTTGCGGGGAGGGCTGGGGTGGGGGAGCTTCCGCAATGGGACATTCCCGATGCGGAGAAAGCCCCCACCCGCGCTACGCGCCGACCTCCCCCGCAAGCGGGAGAGGTTGCAGCGAGTTTGACGCCGGATCGTTTCAATCAAAATCCAATCGGCCTAAGCCCTTCCGCCGCTTCGCCTTCACATCGACCATTAGCCGCCAATCACTTGCATCGGCCGGCTTGGCCTCGCCGAGCCAGTGGAAGGAATCGTCGGTGATTTCCGTAAAGCTCCAGCGCGTCAGCTCGCCGGCCTCCGTTGTGCCTTCCTGCACGATGTCGGCGCCGCGCGGCCGGCCGATCTGCTGGCGGAAGACGCTGCGTCCGGGATCGAACCAGGAAATCCGCCACGCAGCGATGGTCGGATCGTAGACGCGCAGCGTCGTGCCGTACCAATTGCCCGCAATCGGAAAGTCGGGGCTGCCTGCGGGGCGCGGGATGATCCAGACGTCCTGGACGGCGCGGCCCTCCAGCACCCAGCCAAAATGGATCTCGCCGGCTGCCGTGTGTTTCGCTGCGCCGGGCCCATGGGCGGTGATCTCGGCAACCCAATCCCCGACGAAGCGGCCATAGAGCTGCAGCGCCGCCGCGTGCTCGGGGTTCGGTCCATCCGCGTGCAAGAGTCTGGCAAAGTCGGTCATGTCGATCTCCTGTTTCAGACAGATCAGCACGACCGGCCGATCGCCGGCTTGGAGAAAATTGCGCGTCAGACCCCGTCGAGGATGATCACCGTCGGCTTCGACGGCAGCGCATCCCGCGACATCCGGAACGACCGCTCGGAGCGCCGGTCGATCTCGAACTGCTGGCCGATCCGGCGCATGAAATCGTCGAGCGGGGTAGCGAAGCGATGCATCGGCAGCACGACGGAGGCGCGCAGGCGCTTGGTGATGTCAGAAATCCCTTCGAGCGACATGGTGTAAGTGCCGTCGATCGGCACCATCACGATATCGAGCCGTCCGATCTGGGCGAAATGGCTGTCGTCGAGCTTGTGATGGAGGTGGCCGAGATGGCCGATACAGAGCCCCGCGACCTCGAAGATGAAGATCGAATTGCCGTCGCGGATCATGTCGGCGCCGGCATCATCGCCGAAATAGCGGCGGATGTCGGTCGTGACATTGCGGATGAAGGCGTCACTGATGCGCTCCGACACGATCGCCGGCTTGCCGTCCTCGCCCCAACCATGCAGCACGTGAGGAATGCGCTTATCGGGAAACAGCGAGTAGTGCGTGCTGTGGGCCCGGTTCATGGTCACGACGTCGGGCAGTCGTCCGACCTGATAGGCGCCGCTATAATCGGTCGCGATGCGCAGGCCGCCGGGGGTGTCGATGAAATAGGTGGAATGGCCGGCATAGGTGATCTCGACCCCGCCTGTGCCGGCCGCCGGCCGGAACGCCACCGGCAGGATACGCGGGGCCGCGTTGGCCATCGCCAGGCATTCGCTGCGCTGTGGCTGCTGGGCGAGGGCAGGGGCGGCCAGCCAACTGAGAAACGCAAGAGCCGTCAGCAATGGTCGAAACATGCAGAACCGTCCGCCGCTCATCGACGATCTGCTGAGTGTATCGACGAATCATCCTCGCGTCATGTGGTGCCGGCCAGCCGCGCCAATCCGCCGCTTGCCTCGATCAGTTTCACGGCTTTCCTGTCGAAGGACACGAAAGTGTCGGCTCCAAGCCAATTGCCTTCATGGGCGATGACGCCATCGGCGAAATCGCCCCCGGCATCGAGGAACGACAATCCAGCCTCGGCTGCCGGCCGATCGACGACCGCATTGGAGGCATTGATCAAATGCCGGATCGAAGCCGAGATATTCTCAGCCGAAGTTTTGTAGCCTCGAGAGAGAACCCAGGCCAGTTCGCACAGTGCGGGAATCGAGATGGCTATGAGGTCTGCCTTCTTGAGAAGGGCTTCGGCCACCTTGCTCTGTTCGGCGTCATCCCCGACCAGAACGCGCACCAACACGTTGGTGTCGGGCGTTATCTTCATCGCTTGCCGGTCCAGCCGTCAGCGATGATTTCGTTCATCTCCTCGATCGACAATGATCGACCGTTCGTTTTTCCTCTCAGGAAACCGAAGGCGTCCGAAATCTTTCCGACGGGCCGAGCTGCCTTCACCTCAACCCGCCCTCCAGGAAGCTTCTCTATCGAGATCTTGTCGCCGGGATGCACACCGAGGTGCTCCAGGAGATCCTTCCGCAGCGTAACCTGCCCCTTTGCCGTGACAGTAAGCGTGCCCATGGGATCCTCAATTCTTGATAGCCGATAGGTAAGGTAATTTAGCCTTACTTTCAAGTGAGGCAGGCAAGGCGCCTCTCACGCCTTCTTGTCCCGCCTTGGGCTGAACTTCCAGGTGATCGCAACGAGGCTGGCGGTGATCAGGCCACTGATGAGGCCGGCGATGGGGAGGGCAAGCAGCAGTGCCGCGGTTGCGGCCCAGCCAATCGAGGAGAACGCCTCCGCGAAGGTCGCGAGCCGCGACGAGGTCTGACGGCGGCGGAATTGGCTGCGCCGGGCCTGCACCCGGAACCAGAGCTGGATCGCGGTCGCGGAGGCCGCGCTGAGGATGATCGCGCCGGCACTCACTGCTGCCTGGATCGGTGCGGCGAAGGCCAGTGCGGCAATCAGCGGGCAGAAGATGACGGCGATCGCGATCAGCACCACCTCGATCTTGGCGCGGATAACGGCGGATGGCGTCAGCGGCGCAGTCGCGACCAGGTCGGGGGCGTCCTCGCCCGAGATGGTCAGCCAGGCCAGTCCGCCGGCAAGCTGTCCGGCCGCCATCACCACGACCGGCGTGATCAGCGTCAGCGCCGCGGAGCTGTCGGCAAAATTGCGCCAGAGCAGCAGCGCCGGCGGCACCAGATAGAGCAGCTGCATCAGGGTCTGCGAGATCAGCCAGGGATCGCGCCAGAGCAGCGAGAACTCCTTGCGCCGCAGCGCCTGCTGCCGCGACCCGGCGCGGAACGGGCGCTCCTTCGCGCGCCTGTTGCCGGAGGTGCCGTAAGCGGCGGCATCGATCGCCGTGTCGGCAAAGCGGTGCGAGAAGATCGCCATGACGCTTCCGAGCAGCACCAAAGCGAGCGCCAGGAGCGGCAGCAGCGCTTCGCTGTCGCCCATCGCCGCCCGCGCCGGCCACCACCAGATGCTCTCGACATCGGGGGCATGGGCGGCCACGCTGCCTGAGGTCAGGATGGTGAAGCGCGACAGCGTGCCGTAGGACATGATCGCCGCGATCTGGAGCGCGATCACGAAGCCGGCGCCGATGATCGCGGCGAGGATCTGGGCGATCAGGCGCGTGCGCGCCGGGCCGATCAGGCGAAACAACAGGATGGTGACGGCGATCGCGACCGCCGCGGCCGACAGGCCCATGACGACGACCACCCCGAATGCGCTGAGCCAACGCGCCCCGCCGCCGATCACGAGCACGTCGATGAAGGGCGTCGAGAACAGCAGCGCGATCGCGGTGACGGTCAGCGCGATCGCGGCGATGCGGACCGAGAACAGATTGGCGAGCGTCGCCGGCGAGGACATGATCAGGTCGAGATCGGCGCGGGCGTAGAACACCCGCGTCACCGATTCGATCGCCTGCGACAGCATCAAGGTCCAGGCGAGAAAGATCGTCGCCGAGATCACGATCAGCGAGGATTTGTCGAGCGGCAGCTGCAGATCGGCGAAACGGCCGATCACCGCCCAGGCCGGCAGGTGCAGCAGCGCGGCGAAGCAGATGAGGCCGATGACGGCGGCGCGCGCCCGCTTGCGCCGTCCGCCGGTCATCATGGCGAACCATTCGCGCCAGGCGAGCCGGAGCTCGTGGCGTGCGAACCAGGAGAGCGCGGTGGCCGAGCTCATGCGGCTTCCGGAAGCGTCACCAGCGCGATGAAGAGATCCTCCAGGCTGGTATCGGCATGGCCATTCTGCTGGCGCAGCTCGGTCAGCGTGCCCTCGGCCACCAGGCGGCCCGAGGCGATCACGCCGATGCGGTCGGCCATGCGCTCGGCGACTTCGAGAATATGCGTGGTCATGATGACGGTGCAGCCGGCGCGGACACGTTCGCCGAGCAGGCCCTTGACGTGGCGGGCGGAGACGGCATCGAGCCCCGTCAGCGGTTCGTCGAGAATGATGAGGCGGGGATCGTGCACCAGCGCACCGGCGAGCGCGACCTTCTGGCGCATGCCTTTGGAAAAGCCCTCGCAGCGCTCGTGCCGATGTGGCTCCAGGCCGAGCGAGCCGAGCAGGTCCTGCGCGACCGGCTCCGAGACCGACGGCGCGATACCCCAGAGGCCGGCGACGAATTCGAGATATTCGAGCGGGGTCAGCTTGTCGTAGATCATCGGCTCGTCGGAGACCCACGCCATCACCTGCTTGGCGGCGACGGGATTTTCGAGCGCATCGATGCCGAAGATCGAGACCGCGCCGGCATCGGGCCGCAGCAGGCCCGCGACCATGCGCAAAGTGGTGGTCTTGCCGGCGCCGTTGGGACCGACCAGCGCATAGAATTCGCCGGCGTGGATGGTGAGATCGAGGCTGTCGACCGCCAGACGGTCAAAACGCTTCGTTAACCCCAGGACTTCCAGCGCCGACTTGTCCCGCTTCATGACGCCCACACTATCCGGTTTTGCATCGCTCGCGACCATGATCCCAAGATGTTTCGGCACCGTGAATCTACGGCCCACAAATTCCGCCATCCGGTTTCGACTAATGGCAAGTCACCGTTTGTTGACAGTACGGAGCGGTTCAGGCTGAATTGGTTCCGGACAAAGGGCGCTAACGCAGCGAAACGACTGCGTAGTGACTGGACACAAGATGCGGCAAGGCGGTCGGGAAGAGCCGCCGGCTGTATCGGGAGGACGCGCGTCAATGCTGGATTTCGTTCAGCAGCTGGTCAGCGGTGTTGCGCTCGGCTGCGTCTACGGCCTGATCGCGCTCGGCTTCGTGCTCGTCTACAAGGCCACCGAGGTCGTCAATTTCGCCCAGGGCGATCTGATGATGCTCGGCGGCTTCTTCGCCTTCACCTTCATCGGCATGATGGGCCTGAACTACTGGATCGGCTTTGCCGGTGCGGTGGCCGCGATGGCGCTGTTCGGCATGCTGGCAGAGCGCGTGGTGGTGCGGCCGATCCTCGGCTATCCGCAATTCTCCATCATCATGGCCACCATCGGCCTCGGCTATTTCCTGCGCTCGGTCGCCGGCATGATCTGGGGCACCGATGATCTGAAGATCGAAACGCCGTTCAGCCAGGGCGTGCTCCGCATCGGCTCGCTGGTGCTCGCCTACGACAAGCTGTCGGTGATCGCGGCGACGATGATCCTGTGCACGCTGCTCTATCTGTTCTTCAACAAGACCACGCTCGGCACCGCGATGCGCGCCAGTTCCGAGAACATGCTCGCGGCCTACTACATGGGCATTCCGGTCAAGCGCGTGGTGTCGATCGTCTGGGCGATCAGCGCGGCGGTGGCGACCTGCGCCGGCGTGCTGCTGGCGCCGATCACCTTCATCCATTCCAATGTCGGCCTCGTGCTTGGCCTCAAGGCATTTCCCGCTGCGGTCCTCGGCGGCTTCGGCTCGATCCCGGGCGCCGTGGTCGGCGGCGTCCTGATCGGCGTGATCGAGAGCATGGCCGGCTTCTACCTGCCCGAAGGCTGGAAGGATGTCGCGCCGTATCTCGTGCTGCTCGCGGTGCTGCTCTTGAAGCCCGAAGGCCTGTTCGGCCACCACGTCCGCAAGAAGGTCTGAACGCCATGCGCTTCCTGTTCAAGACCGACTATGAGGACGACATCAAGCTGTTCCCGCATTCGGGCTATCTGGTCTCGTACGGCATCCTGCTCGCGCTGCTGCTGATCGCGCCCTATGTGCTCTCCAGCTATTTGATGAGCCAGCTCGTCTTCGTCTGCATCTATGCGATCGTCGGCGTCGCGCTGCTGATCCTGACCGGCTTTACCGGCCAGGCCTCGCTCGGCCACGCTGCATTCCTCGCCATCGGGGCCTACACGGCGGCATATTTGCAGAAGTACAACGTGCCGTTCCCAATCTACTTCCTCGCCGCCGGAGGTTTGACCGGCATCATCGGCGCGATGGTCGGCTTTCCCGCTTTGCGCCTGACCGGCATCTATCTCGTCATCGCCACCATCTCCTTTGCCCTGATCGTCGAGGAGATCCTGGCGCGCTGGGAAAGCGTCACCCACGGCAACGAGGGCATGCGGGTGAAGACGTTGTCGCTGCTCGGCGTCACCGTCCCGCGCGACAGCCCCACCTTCTATTTCCTCTGCCTCTCAGTGCTGGTGCTGACCATCGTCGGCACGCTCAATTTGCTGCGCTCGCCGACGGGCCGCGCCTTCGTCGCGATCCGCGACAGCGAGACGGCGGCGCGCAGCATGGGCGTCAATGTCGCGCTCTATAAGGTGAAGTCCTTTGCGATCTCGGCGGCAATCACCGGCTTTGCCGGCGTGCTGTTCGCGCACAAGCTCTCCTTCATCTCGCCGGAGATGTTCACGCTGCAGCTCTCGATCGAATTCATCATCGTGATCCTGATCGGCGGCACCTTCAGCCTGCACGGCGCGGTGCTCGGCGCGATCTTCATCGTGATGATCGATCCGTTCCTGACCTATCTCAAGGACGACATGCCCGGCCTGATCGCGGGCATTGCGGCGACGTTCGGCGCCGGCCCGGCCACCGCCGGCAACATCCAGTCGAAGGTCGCGGCCTTTGCCTCGCTCAACGGCCTGAAAGGCGCGATCTACGGCATCATCATCGTGCTGTTCGTGTTGTTCGAGCCGCTCGGTCTCTACGGCCGCTGGCTGAAGATAAAACTCTTCTTCCAGCTGTTCCCGCTCTACAAGCGCGCCACCTTCAAGCGGCAGAAGATCTACGTGAAGTCGGAGCGGAATCGATGAGCTATTTCCGCGCCGAGAATCTGTCGCTGCATTTCGGGGGCCTCAAGGCCGTCGATGCGGTGTCCTTCGCGGTCGAGAAGGGCGAGATCCTCTCGATCATCGGGCCGAACGGTGCGGGCAAAAGCTCGATCTTCAACCTGATCTCGCGGATCTACCGGCCGACCTCGGGCCGCATCTTCTTCGAGGATCAGGATATCACCGAAGAGCCGCCCTACGATATCGCCAAGCTCGGCATTGCCCGCACCTTCCAGAACATCGAGCTGTTCGAGAATGCGACCGTGCTGTCGAACCTCCTGGTCGGCCGTCACCGGCACTCGACCACGCAGCTCTGGCAGGAGCTCTTGTTCCTGCCGAGCGTGCGCGCCAACGAGAAGGTTCATCGCCGCAGGGTCGAGCAGGTCATCGAATTCCTCGACCTCGAACCCTATCGCGACAAGCTGATCTCCGGCCTGCCTTACGGCGTGCGCAAGGTGATCGAGCTGGCGCGCGCGCTGTGCTCGGAGCCGAAGCTGATCCTGCTCGACGAGCCATCGTCCGGCCTCAATGTCGAGGAAACCGACGACATGTCGTTCTGGATCCGCGACATGAAAAGCGAGCTCGGCGTCACCGTATTGATGGTCGAGCACGACATGTCGCTGGTCAACCGCGTCTCCGATCGCGTCATCGCACTCAACTACGGCCGCGTGCTGGCGATGGGCTCGCCCGCCGAAGTCCAGCAGCATCCCGACGTCGTCGCTGCGTATCTGGGAGCTTGACGCATGGTTGCCGCCGTCACGCCCGAGATCATCTTAAAACTCTCCAACATCGAGAGCTATTACGGGCCGATCATGGCGATCCGCGGCATCTCGCTGGAAGTGCCGCGCGGGCGCATCGTCACCCTGCTGGGGGCCAATGGCGCCGGCAAGACCACGGTGCTGAAGACCATCTCGGGCATTCTCGACCCACAGAAGGGCTCGATCGAATTCCTGGGCAAGCCGATCCAGCGCA
Organism: Bradyrhizobium sp. CIR48; assembly: GCF_014198315.1. Lineage (NCBI taxonomy): Bacteria > Pseudomonadati > Pseudomonadota > Alphaproteobacteria > Hyphomicrobiales > Nitrobacteraceae > Bradyrhizobium > Bradyrhizobium sp. CIR48. The sequence continues at coordinate 121,629 of NZ_JACIHG010000008.1, read as the reverse complement.
TGGAGGCCGACCGGATCGTGCGGCTCGGCCTCAGCCATGTGCCGGAGGGACGCGAGGTGTTTCCGTTCCTGTCCGTGCGCGAGAACCTGATGATGGGGGCCTATCCGCGCAAGGACCGCGCCGGTGTCGCGGAGGATCTCGAGCGCGTCTATGGTTACTTTCCGCGGCTGAAGGAGCGCATCAACCAGCCGGCCGGCCAGCTCTCGGGCGGCGAGCAGCAGATGCTGGCGATCGGCCGCGCCTTGATGAACCGGCCGACGCTGCTGCTGCTCGACGAGCCCTCGCTCGGCCTGTCGCCGCTGCTGGTGAAGGAGATCTTCACCATCATCCGCCGCGTCAATGAGGAGCAGGGCATGTCGATCCTGCTGGTCGAGCAGAACGCCAAGGTGGCGCTGGAGACGGCGCATTACGGCTATGTGCTGGAGATCGGCCGTATCGTGATGAACGACACCTGCGACCGCTTGATGCATTCCCAGGACATCCAGGAGTTCTACCTTGGCGCCAAGGAAGCGGGTGCGCGAGGCGAGCGGCGCTGGAAAAAGAAGAAGACGTGGCGGTGAGGAAGAGCTGGCAGTAAGATGAGCTTGCCATCCGCAATCAAGACCGCCGGCAAGGCAGGCAGCGGAGGCAGGCGACAAGGAGGAGACGTGCATGGCCCGACCGGCGGTGCTGACGGTCGCTGATACGATCGCGAAGAGCTTCTTGCGCGCTGCGGAGACGCGGGGCGATCGGCCGGCCATCCGCGAGAAGAAATTCGGCATCTGGCAGCCGACCAGCTGGCGCGAATGGCTGGCGATATCGAAAGAGATCGCCTACGCGCTTCATGCGACCGGCTTCATGCCCGGCGACGTCGCCTCCATCATCGCCAACGCCGTGCCGGAATGGGTCCATGCCGACATGGGCATCCTGTGCGCCGGCGGCGTCGCTTCGGGCATCTACCCGACCGACGCGTCGTCCCAGGTCGAATATCTCATCAACGATTCCCGGACCAAAGTGATCTTCGCCGAGGACGAGGAGCAGCTCGACAAGATCCTCGCCTGCCGCTCGCGCTGCGCGAGCCTGCAGAGGATCATCGTGTTCGACATGGAGGGCCTCAGCGGCTTCTCCGACGACATGGTGATGTCGCTCGACGAGTTTCGCGCGCTCGGCCGCAATCACATGGTCGGCCGCGAGGCGCTGTGGCAGGAGATGATCGACAGTCGCGGCGCCGGCGATCTCGCGATCCTGGTCTATACGTCCGGCACCACCGGTCCCCCCAAGGGCGCGATGCACGCCAACCGCAGCGTCACGCACCAGATGCGTCACGCCAATGACTTCATTCCGGCGCAGGAGGACGAGGACAGGCTGATCTTCCTGCCGCTGTGCCACGTCGCCGAGCGCATCGGCGGCTACTACATCTCGGTCGCACTCGGCTCGGTGATGAATTTCGCCGAGAGCCCGGAAACCGTGCCGGACAATTTGCGCGAGGTGCAGCCAACCGTCTTCCTCGCGGTCCCACGCATCTGGGAAAAATTCTACTCCGCCATCACCATCGCGCTGAAGGATGCGACCCCGCTGCAGCAATGGGTCTATCGCCGCGCCATCGGCATCGGCTACCGCATGGTCGATTACCGGATCGAAGGCAAGCCGCCGCCGCTGTCGTTGCACCTCGCAAGCCGGATCGCCTACCGGCTCGCATTCCGCAACATCCGCCGCATGATCGGGCTCGATCGCTGCCGCGTCGCCTTCACCGGCGCAGCGCCGATCGCGCCGGAGCTGATCCGCTGGTATCTCGCGCTCGGCATCGACATGCACGAGCTCTACGGCCAGACCGAGAATTGCGGTGTCGCCACCATGATGCCGGCGGAGCGGATCAAGCTCGGTTCGGTCGGCACCGCCGTGCCCTGGGGCGAGGTCACGCTGTCGCCCGAGGGTGAGATCCTGATCAAGGGCGACTTCCTGTTCATGGGTTACCTGAACCAGCCGGAGAAGACCGCCGAGACAATCGATCAGCGCGGCTGGCTGCACACCGGCGACGTCGGCACCATCGACAATGAAGGCTTTGTCCGCATCACCGACCGGATGAAGGACATCATCATCACCTCCGGCGGCAAGAACATCACGCCGTCCGAGATCGAGAACCAACTCAAATTCTCGCCCTACATCTCCGATGCGGTCGTGATCGGCGACAAGCGGCCGTATCTGACCTGCCTCGTGATGATCGACCAGGAGAACGTCGAGAAGTTCGCCCAGGACCACGACATTCCCTTCACCAATTACGCGAGCCTGTGCCGGGCGACCGAGATTCAGGACCTGATCGGGCGCGAGATCGAGCAGGTCAACGGCAATTTTGCCCGCGTCGAGACCATCAAGAAGTTCTACCTGATCGAACGCCAGCTCACACCGGAGGACGAGGAGCTGACGCCGACCATGAAGCTGAAGCGCGGCTTCGTGAACAAGCGCTACGCCGCCGAGATCGAGGCGATGTATCGCGAGCGCGCGGTTGCTTGAGCAAGATCCGGAGGATCATGCTCAAGAGAGATGGATTTGAGAAAACGGCGAAGGCTTGAGAGGCCCGATCCTTCGCTCAACACGGGCCACTGAAGGAGGACTGCAATGTCGAAATCGCTGAAGGCGCTGGGCCTGGCGGTGAGCGCCCTTGCGCTGACCTGTCTGCCGGCCGCCGCTCAAACCAAGGTCACCAATGAAGGCATCTCGGCATCCGAGATCGTCATCGGCACGCATCAGGACCTGTCGGGCCCGATCAAGGGCTGGGGCGTGCCGGTCTCCAACGGCATGAAGATGGCGGTCGAGGAGATCAACGCGGCGGGCGGTGTCCAGGGTCGCAAGATCAAGCTTGTCGTCGAGGATAGCGGCTACGATCCGAAGAAAGCTGTGCTGGCTTCGCAAAAGCTGATCGAGCGCGACAAGATTTTCGCGATGGTGGGACCAATGGGATCGCCGACCGTGCTCGCTGCGCAGGATATCCTGCTCGACGCCGGCGTGCTTCAGCTCTTCCCGCTGACGGCGGCCGAGTTCACCTTCAAGTTCGATGCGGCCAAGCCGCAGGAGCGGCTGAAGTTCAACAACCTCCTGCCCTATGTCGAGAGCACGCGCGCAGCGCTCAAATACATGATTGAGGCAAAGAATTTCAAGAAGCCGTGCATCATGCATCAGGACGACGAGTACGGAAAAAACGTGCTCGATGGTTTTAACCAGCAGCTCGCCGCCATGAAGGTGCAGCCGGCCTCGATCACGAGCTACAAGCGCGGCGCCTCCGACTTCTCGGCGCAGGTCGCCAAGATGAAGTCCGACGGCTGCGACCTCGTCGTGCTCGGCGCGGTCCTCCGTGAGCCTATCGGCACCATGACCGAGGCCAGGAAGCTTGGCTGGGAGGTCACCTTCCTCGGTGCCACGCCCGTCAACGTGCTCGAAGTGCCGGCGCTCGGCAAGGAAGTGGTGGAAGGCTTGTATGCCGCTTCGAACTTCGAAATCCCCTACGAAGACACCGCGAAGGGAAAGGTGAAGGACTGGCTCGTCAATTACAAGAAGATGTTCAACGCCGACGCCAACACTCAGGCGATCATCGGCTACAATGCGGTGATGACGTTCGCGCATTATGCCAACAAGGCTGGCAAGGATCTCACTGGCCAGAAGATGCTCGACGCGCTGGAGTCCGGCGACAAGTTCCAGGATATCTTCAATTCGCCGCCGACCGTGTTCTCGAAGACCAACCATCTCGCCACCACCGTCACCCAGGTGCAGCAGGTGAAGAACGGCCGTTGGGTGCTGGTGAAGGACAATCTGATGTTTTGATGAAGGGCGGCTCTCGCGACACGAACGGTGCACCCTCTTCCCTTGCGGGAGAGGGTGGATCGCCGCAAAGCGGCGAGCCGGGTGAGGGGTCTCTATCCTCACGAATAGCCTAGCGAGCGGAAAAACAACTCATCCGGCGCCAGAGCCGAAGCTTGGCTTCGGCGTTTTCTCCCGCAAGAGGAGAAGGAAGAAGCTCGCCAAGCTGAGCGAAACTCAAGATCCCCCGCTCGCCGTCCCCGAATTCACCGGTGCCAACTCGTCCTCGCGGCAGCGCCAGCCGTCGGCGGCTTTGACGAACGCAAAAGTGCGCTGGATCCTCAGGCGGCGCGTCACGTTGAAGGCTTCTGCCGAACGCTCCTTGTTGGCGGCGCTCGGCTGCGGGAGGCCCGTCCTAGCGTCCCAGCAGGTGCCGGTGCAGCTGGATGCGACCTTGCTGCACATGGTGAAGGGCGCCAGCACCGCCATCTCGATTTCGCCGGTGACCTGCGCCTCCTGTTCGGTCACCTGGCTGTCGAGCGCGTAGACGCGGTTGATGCGGAGGAAGCTGCCGCACGAATTGGCCGCATGGATCCGCGCCGCGCAGAAGTCGACCGCGTCGGTGTCGGGGATGCGGGCCGCGACCTGCCGGCCGAACACCTTTCTGGGGTCGCCCTTTGCCGTGCGGATCTCGTCGGCCTTGTGCTTTAGATGGTCGGAGAGACAATCCTCTGCGGATTCGAGCTCCTGGAGCGGCACGTTCTCCTTGCCGACCAGATTGCATTTGCGATCGCGCTCTCGTGTCCACCTGCCATATTCGGCGAAGGCAAAGCGCGCTGCGGTCGGGTCCAGCTTGCCGATCAGGCCGAGCACCTGGCCATTGAGCTCCGTTTCGGCGAGTGCCAGCGACGGGTCCGCACAGATCACCGCGCCCGCCGCGGTGTTGGCAGCGAGGCAGTCGAAATCCGGATCGCGCAGGATCGCGGCGCGCTCCTCTGTCACCTTGAGCAGGCACGCCTTTACCCGCTCGAAATCGTCGGGGCGGATCGCGGCCTGGCCGACGATGCCGCAGCCGAGATTGCGCTGGCGGATCCAGATCGCATTCTCCTCGATCGCGGGAAGGCGATCGGGCAGCCGGGCGAGCCGCGCCTCGATCGCGGTGTTCAGCTTCTCGGCGGCGGTGGCAAGCGCGGCATCACCGCAGAACAATTGATTGCCGGGGTCGCGAATCTGCTGGCAATTGTTCTTGGCGAACAGCGGCAGCCGATCGGCGATGGAGCGGTCGGACTGCGCTGACGCGGGTGAGGCGAGCGCCAGCAACGCAATCACAGTCAGCACGATGAACCGCATTCCCGTCGCCCCCGCAAAGCCGTGGCCATGCTAGCCGTCCGGATCGCGTCGTGGAATGGGTTTTTGGTGAACCGAGGTTCGTAGCCCGGCTGAAGCGTAATCCGGGATTCGAGCGATAAGCGACCGCGCCCCGGATTTCGCTGCGCTCCATCCGCACTACAAGATGGCTCAGCGCGCCTCGACGGCCATCATCGAGACCTGCATCGGTTCGTCGACATATTTCATCACGGCCGACCGATGGAGCGCGAACAGCGGCTGGTAGCTCCGCGCAGCGTCGTCCTCGACCATCGCCATGCGGCGGTTGTCGAGCATCAGCCAGCGGCCATCGAGGCGCGCGGCGACAACCGCATGCTCCTCGCCGGCCCTGACGTCGCGCACCACGACGATGCGGAGATCCTCGGCGGCCACGCCCGCCAGCCGCAGCGCGGCCAGCTTGGCGATGGCATAGTCTTCGCAATCTCCCGCGCCGCGCGCGAAGGTCGCCAGCGGCGAGCTCCAGACGTCGTCGATGCCATCATTGGCGGGCCGGATGGCAAGGTTGATGGCGCGGTTGGTCTCGCCGAGCCGGGCGCGGCCGTCGCGGGCGCGGGCCTGGTCGACGATGGCAAGCAGCTTCAGGGCCGCGGGCGAAGCGCAATTGTCGCGGTCACCGTCGCATAGCGCGAGCTGCACCATGTCGCCGTCGAGCTTGTCCTTCAGCAGGAGCCATTTCTGTTGCAGGCTGCCGGCGGAGATGGCGAAGGCGAACACGCCGAACGGCTCGGCGGATTTGCGCACGAGTAGGCCTGCGCCCGGCGACAGCAGCGTGCCGGCGCGAAGCTCGGCGGCCGACCCACACAGGACCAATCCGCACAGGACAAGGATTGCGCGCCAGGCGCGCGAGCGAGCAGCGGTCTCCATCTGACATCCCCTTCCAGCTTCGCCAGATCCCCCTCGACCTGAACGTGCCGGGCTTTGTTGCTTTCGCGGAGATAGTGCGAGACGGGCCGTTTTGTTCTGCTTAACGCGCCCGGCTGGGGTTCCAAAACCGGGGAACAGGCTGAAACGGGCCCGTCCAAATTGCGTAAAATTTTACGATTCGCCGGCTAGAGGTGTCCGGCCGCCGCGAAATCGAGCCAATTGCAGACACAAGTTGTGGCAGTGCCGAATCTGGGCCCTATGGCTTTACCGACCCCCTATTTCATGGGGTTCTGTTAGTTAGGTCACAGATTTAACTCCGTATTTGCCGCAGGATGCAGCGGGACCTCGCGAAGGAAAGATAGCGCAAGTATCTGTTCCGTCACTATACGGCAGATTACTTTGGATGACTGGAAATGCGTGGAAACAGGCCAGATTCGACTTCCGAGTATTTCAACGATTACTTTCGTTTCTCTGCAGCAGCGCCAGGCGGTGGGGCCTCCTGGGGCCAAGTGATGCGAAATCACACAAGCAATAGATGGTATCGCTAAGGACTGGCTAATGCTATGCAAGCTTAGGCAGTTGATACTTACCTAAATTTTAACCCTTTATACGGTGACCGGTTGAATTACGCTGGCCAATTTGACGCCGCGATTCCTTTGGACGGCCAGGGTTCCCGTTCGCCCGGCGGCGCTCATGTCGATTCCTTTACGGCGAAAGCGCAGGGCCACGTGCCCGAGGGCGCGTTCGTTGTTCCCGACCCCAACCTGATCTTCAACGGCGAATTCAAGCGCGCGGGTCTCGATCTCGTGCTGTCCCACGAGGGGCACGAGTTCGTCGTTCACGATTATTTCAGGGGCGACAAGCGCGCCGCGCTCGCCTCCCCCGACGGCGCCCATCTCACCGGCGAAATCGTCAACGCGCTCACGGGCCATGTCCAGGTTGCTCAAGCCGCGCCCGGCGGCGCGGCCGCAGCCCAGGTCATCGGCCATGTCACCAAGCTCGTGGGCAGCGCGACGGCGATCCGCAACGGCGTCTCGGTCATCCTGAACAACGGCGACAATGTCGAGAAGGGTGACGTGGTCTCGACCGGCGCGGATTCCACGCTCGGCATCACCTTCATCGACGGCACCGTGTTCGGCCTGTCCTCGAATGCGCGGATGGTGTTGAACGAGATGGTCTACGACCCCAACGGGTCGAGCAATTCCTCGCTGCTGAGCCTCGTCGCCGGCACCATCACCTTCGTCGCCGGCGAGACCGCCAAGCACGGTGACATGAAGATCGACACGCCGGTTGCCACCATGGGCATCCGCGGCACCGCCGTGCTGACCCAGATCAACTTCGTCGTTCCCGCCGGTGGCGGCGATCCGCAGCCGCAGGCGAGCTTCCAGGTGCTGGTCGAACCGAACGGCACGACGGGCTCCTACATCCTGTTTGACAAGGTCACGCTGCTGCCGATCGCGACGGTCAACCAGGCCGGCCAGATGATCCAGATCAGCGGCGGCAACGTCTCGATCTCCAATGCGCTGATGTCGCCGGACGTTCAGAAGCTGATCACGGACGTTTTCACGCTGAAGTTCACCGACAACAACACCAACACCAAGCTGACCACGAACTTCACCGACACGCTCACGCCGATGAGCCTGGACGTGGTGTTCAAGTCGGGCGGCGGCGCCGTCGCGACCGCGACATTCGTCAATCTCAATCCGCAGGGATCGGAGGCGCCCAGCACGTCCACGCCGCCCATCGTGCGTATCCCCGGCCAGCCGATTGTGCAGAGCTTCGACGCCGGCGGCAATGTGAAGTCGGCGTTCGCGCTGACCGAGCGTGCTGACGCGACCGGCGACACGCATTCCGATACGATTTCCGGCTTGATCAGATTCGTCGATCAAAACCTCGGCGACCGGCCGACGGTGAGCATCAGCCTCGCCGAAGCGCCGAACTATGTCTACAAGGACGCCGGCCAGCACGACGTCACCGGCTCGCTCTCGGCGCTCCAGAAGCAGGACATCGCGGCGACCCAGATCCAGATCAACGTCGCCCCCGACGCCGGCAACAATAACAACGGCTCGGCGGTCTGGACGTACACGATCCCGGACAAAGTCTTCGACTTCCTCGCGGCCGGCGAAACGCTGACGCTGACCTATATGGTCCGCGTCGACACCAATTTCGCAGTCAATCCCGAGTCCAAGTTCATCCCGATCACCATCACGGTCACGGGAACGAACGACAAGCCCACCGTCACGACGTTGGGCGGAACCGTCATCGAGAAGGTCGGGACCGGCAACGAGACTCTGGATACCATCACGGGCACCGTCACCTTCACCGACGTCGATCTGACCGACCGCCCGATCGTGAGCGCGGCGCTCTCGTCGACCCAGCCGTTCAAATATCTCGATGCGCAAGGCCACGACATCACGTCGACGCTGACGCCGCAGCAGCTCGCGGCGATCGCCGCCGTCGAGGTGCCGCTGACCGTGGTACAGGGCGCGGGAAACAGCAATAACGGTTCGGCCACCTGGACCTACAGCGTTCCCGACCATCTGTTCGATTTCCTCGCCAAAGGCGAGAAGCTGACCCTCAACTACGTGGTGCAAGTCGATGACGGGCATGGCGGTGTCGTCAGCACGCCGGTTACCGTGTCCATCGACGGTGCGGACGTCAATGTCGAGGGCACCAACGACGTGCCGACGATCGTCGAAGATCTGACCACGCCGACCGGTGCGGTGACCGAGGATACGGCGGCCACGCTCGCCGCCAACGGCACCATCACATTCAACGACCCTGATCTCACGGACACCCACACCGCGAGTTTTTCGCTGAAGTCGACGATTTCGAGCGTGCATCTGCCGGGCTTCAGCGACGGCACCTCGCATATCGGCACGTTCAGCCTCGGCTCAGTGAATGAAAGCCCGGGCGCCAGCTCCCGCGGGTCAGTGGGCTGGACCTTCACGCTCGACGACAACGACCCGGTGCTGCAGTCGCTGGCGGAAGGGCAGACCATCACGCAGGTCTATACCGTCAGGATCGACGACCATCACGGTGGGACCGTCACGCGGGACGTCACGGTCGTCATCACCGGCAAGAACGACGCGCCGACCGTCACCAGCGGTGCCGCGGCGGCGACAGGTCATGTCGTCGAGGACGCGGGCCTGACGCTGTCGATCGACGGCACGCTGGCGATTCAAGACCTCGATCTGATCGACACCCATGCGGCGCAGGCGGTGTTCAAGTCGTCGTCCATCAGCTCGGCTCTGCCGGGCTTCGATGCCGACAGCACGCACATCGGCACGTTCACGATCGATCAGTCGGTGCTCGAGTACAATACCGACACGAGCAATGGCGCGACGCTGGGTTGGCATTTCAGCCTCGACAACAGCAATGCAATGCTGCAGTCGCTGGCGCAGGGCCAGACCATCACGCAGGTCTATACAGTTACGTTCGACGATCATCATGGCGGTATCGTCAGCCAAGACGTCACCGTCACGATCACGGGCGTCAATGATGCACCGACGATCACGAGCGATGCCGCCGCAGCGACGGGCGCGGTGACCGAGGATGAGTGCGCCTCGCTCACGGCGGACGGCACGCTGGCGATCCAGGATCTGGACCTGACCGACACCCACACGGCGGCATGGTCGTTCAAATCTTCGTCCGTCAGCTCGGACCTGCCGGGCTTCGGAGCCAGCTCGCATATCGGCACCTTCACGATCGATGCGGTGTCCGAATCCGGCAGCGACAACGACGACGGTGCGACGTTGGGCTGGCACTTCACGCTCGACAACAACGATCCCGTGCTGCAGTCGCTGGCGGAAGGGCAGACCATCATCCAGGTCTACACCGTTACGCTCGACGACCAGCATGGCGGCAAGATCAGCCAGGACGTTACCGTCACGATCACCGGCACCAATGATGCGCCGGCGGTGTCCTATGTCACGTCGGACTACATGAACTTCGACGGCCAGACCATCGCGGTCGGCGAGGTGCCGACCGTCGCGTCCGATGGGGTTACGCTGGATGGCTGGGTAAACTGGAACGGAGCCGCTGCGCCCGACGGCCAGGTCTTGTTCTACAACGGCAATACCTCGACAGCCGGCTTCGGTCTTATCGGTACCGTCGTCAGCGGCAATCTGGAGATCGAAATTCTCGAGGGAGGCGTCGATATCCTTGATACCGGCTTCGCGCTCACTGCAGGGCAATGGCATAACCTCGCCTTGACGCGCGATCAGGGTACCTTCACGCTTTTTGTCGATGGGAACGCCGTCTACTCCCACAGTGGAGGCGTGAACGCGGTCGGCAGCGGCCAGGATCCGTCCTACATGATGATCGGGGCCGCAAGCGACAGGTACGCCCCCGGCTTCGGGGCGCAGGGCTTCACCGGCTCGATCGCCGATGTCAGCGTCTGGACCACCGCGCTGACGCAAGCTCAGATCCAGTCGATCGACTTCACCGCGCTCACCGGCAACGAGGCCAATCTGGCCGCGTATTACCAGCTCGCCGACGGCGGTGGGACCACGGCCTCCAATGCGGTCAACCCCGCCAAGAGCCTCGCCATCGCGGGCGATCCGGACTGGGCAAGCAGCACCTCCGGGCCGGGCGGCGCCGTTGCCGATTTGGTGGAAACCAATGCCGGCCAGCTTGCGCATGGCGTGCTGGTGGTCTCCGACGTCGATGCGACCGATCACGTCACGGTGGCGGTTAGCGAGGTGCAGGTTACGCTCGACGGCGTGCTGCAAACGGGCAGCGTCGGCGGGTTGTCGAATGCCGACCTCCTCGCGGATCTCACTGTCCCCTCGGGTGATATCCTCGACGGCACCGCGACTCATACGCAGTTCACCTGGACCTTCAATTCGCACGGGCAGGCGTTCGATTTCCTCGCCGCCGGCCAGACGCTGTCGCTGCAATACACGATCGTTCCGTCGGATGCCGAGGGCGCTGGCACGAGCGCAGTCGTTACCGTCAACATCGCCGGCAGCAACGACGCGCCGACGCTGGCCGATCTCCACATCGGACCGCTCGAGGATACGACGGCCGACGACACCTTCTGCGATCTGACCGGGACGTTGGCGGGCAACGATGTCGATGCCGGCGAGACGGCGACGCTGACCTATGCCGTCATCAACGCGGATCACCACGCGGCGACGACAGCTGGCGGACTCTACGGGACGCTGACGGTCAATCCCGATGGCAGCTACAGCTACGTTCCGAACGCCGCCGCGATCAACGCGCTGGCCGACGGCTCCTACGCGGATATTTTCACGGTCCAGACCACAGATGTGCACGGTGCAACCGGCACGGCCACGCTCACCGTGGACGTGACCGGCGCGGACGAGAGCGACGCTCCGGTGATCGACGTCGACCAGATTTACGTCACGCAGGAAGGCGACATGGTGTTCGTCCATGGCATCACCGTCGCCGACGCCGACGCTGCTCCCGATGAAACCTTCATACTCACTGCGGCGGCGGATTCGGGCACATATGTGGAGCCAGCATCGGCGTCCGATACCTTGGCGAGCGTCAATTCGGCCCTTCAATATCTGACATACGCCGAGCCGAGCCAGGGTGCGCCTGCGACGGATAAGCTGACGATCACCGTCACCGACAGCCACGGTGCGAGCGATACGGTCAACCTGATCTTCAATCTGGCCGAACAAGGCCCGGTGACCCTCGCCAGCACAGATGGCAAGGATGTGTTGTTCGGGACGGGCTATCAGGATCAATTCGTGTTCGCGGCCAATTCGAATCGCGACATCATTCTGGATTTCACGCACAATCAGGACCACATCGACCTGTCGGCCGTCGTGACCACCGCCAGCGTGTCCGACTGGATGGCTCAGCACGTAGCTGCGTCTGGAACGGATACTCTGATCACGCTCGATGCGGCGAACACCATCCTCGTCAAGGGTGTCAGTCTTCAGGCGAGCGACTTCATAGTGCATTCCTGACACCCCTGGGCGAAGCCGATCGTTGGCACACCAGGTCGGAGCTGCCGCTCGTCGTCAAAGCGTGATATTCCACCAGCATGAAACGTCTCAAGATCCTGCGACGGTGGTTTGCGCGAAAGTTCGGCTTTGCGCGGCTGATGTGCCTTGCGCTGCTGGTCGTGTTCGCCGGCGCGCGGCTGTGGGACCCGCCGCCGATCCAGGAATTGCGGCTGCGCACCTTCGACATGTTCCAGCTGATCGATCCTCGCCATAAGACGGCGCGGCCGGTTACCATCGTCGACATCGACGACAAGAGCCTCGCCAGGCTCGGACAATGGCCGTGGCCGCGCACGCGCATCGCCGACCTGATCCAGAACCTCACCAACAATGGCGCGGTGGCGATCGGCTTCGACGTCGTGTTCTCGGAACCCGACCGGCTCAACCCGGACCTGGTCGCGAGCCACATGCGCTATCTGGACGATGCCACCCGCGCCAAGCTGCGCGAGCTGCCGAGCAACGACCAGATACTCTCCGATGCGATCAAGCGCTCGCGCGTGGTGCTGGGCGAGACCGGGCTTCCCGAGGTTTTGACCGAGCTTGATAAATCACTTCCGCTCACGGGGGTGGCGACCGTCGGCGAGGAGGGCGCCGAACGCTTCCTGTTCGAATTTCCAGGCTTGCTGCGCAACGTGCCGATCATCGAGAGGGTTGCTGCCGGCCGCGGCCTATTTTCGATCAGGAAAGAGCGGGACGGGTTCATCCGCCGCGTGCCGATGATCATGCGCGCCCAGGGCAACATCATGCCCTCGCTCAGCCTCGAGATCCTGCGGGTCGTCACGGGCACGCCGACGCTGCTGGTCAGGACCGACAAGACTGGCGTGCGGGCCGTGCGCCTCAAGGGCGTCGAGATCCCCACTGACAAGAACGGCCAGTTCTGGGTGCACTACGCCCGCCGGGATCCCTCGATCTACGTCTCCGCGGCCGACGTGCTCGACAACAGCGCGTCGCCGAGCAAATTCGCCGGCAAGCTGGTACTAGTCGGGACCTCCGCGGCCGGGCTCAACGACATCAAGACCACGCCGGTATCCTCGACCATGCCGGGCGTGGAGATCCACGCCCAGGTACTGGAGAGCGTGCTGAGCGGCGCGGCGATCTCGCAGCCAAATTACGCACTCGGCGTCGAGCTGCTCGCCGCGCTCATCATCGGCCTGCTGGTGATCATATTCACGCCGAATCTCGGACCGGTGCGGCTGGTGCTTGCGGGTGGGGCCTTCGCCGCGATCCTGGTCGGCGTATCCTGGTTCTTCTACGCACAATACCGCTATCTCATCGACTTTACCTACCCGTTGCTGTCGACCACCGCAGTCTACCTGACGCTGATCTTTGCGAGCTTCGTGCGCGAACAGCGGCAGCGCGTGCAGATTCGCGGGCAATTTGCGCAATACATGTCGCCGGTGCTGGTCGAGCAACTCGTGCAATCGCCGGAGAAGCTCGTGCTCGGCGGCGAGGAGCGCGAGATGACGATCATGTTCTCCGATGTGCGCGGCTTCACGACGATCTCGGAGAGCTACAAGCACGATCCACAAGGGCTCATCGAGCTGATGAACCGCTTCCTGACGCCGCTGACCGACGTCATCATCGAGCGGAAGGGCTACATCGACAAATATATGGGCGACGCCATCATGGCGTTCTGGAACGCGCCACTCGACGATGCCGAGCACCAGATCAACGCCTGTGAGGCCGCGATCCAGATGCTGGAGCAGATCGACACGGTCAACAAGGAGCGCGAGCAGGAAGCCGCCGAGGGCGGCCGCGTCTACATCCCGCTCAATGTCGGCATCGGCCTCAACACCGGCATCGGCGTGGTCGGCAACATGGGCTCCGACCTGAAGAAGAACTACTCGGTGCTCGGCGACAGCGTAAACCTGGCATCGCGTCTCGAAGGGCAAACCAAGGAATACGGCTTTCCCATCATCGTCGGCTCTCGCACCGCGCTCGCCGCCAAGGACAGGTTCGCGATCCTCGAGCTCGACTTCATCATGGTCAAGGGCAAGACCGAGCCGGAGGTGATCTACGCCATCGCCGGGCGCGAGGACGTGATGCACTCAGGCGCCTTCCAGCGCCTGCGCAACATCACCATCGAGATGCTCAGCTGCTATCGCGGCCGCGACTGGCAGGGCGCACTCGATGCGATCGAACGCGGCCGTCACAGCGAAGACGCCGATACGCTGGAGAAGCTGTTCGGGCTCTACGAGGCGAGGATCAAGGATTTCCAGTTCAACCCGCCGCCGGAAGGCTGGACCGGGGCCTATGCGCTGCTGACGAAGTAGTGTTTCGAGCGTGTAGTCCCGGCTAACGCCTCACATTCGCTGTCGTCCCTGCGAACGCAGGGACCCATAACCACAGGGAGTGGTTACGGCAGCGAGCGGGTAACTCCGAGTCTTCGCCAAACCACTCCCTGTGGTTATAGGTCCCGGGTCTGCGCTGCGCTTGCCCGGGACGACAGCTGAGTTTTGATGCGTGAGCACCAAATATCAACTCTCGTAGGGTGGGCAAAGGCGCGGTAGCGCCGTGCCCACGATCTTGCTCGGCAATGTAGAAATGGTGGGCACGCTTGCGCTTTGCCCACCCTGCGACACCTGTGTTCCCCTCACTCCATCCCGATGGTCGTCAGATCCTGAAACCAGTGCTGGGCCTGCACGAACTGCTTGATCTTCGGCGACAGCGCGTGCGGGTTGGTATCGTGCACGACCCAGACCAGCGTGGCGTCGTCCACGATCAGCGCGTGTGCCTGTGCCAGCAGCTCGTCCTGCTTGGCGCTGTCGAACGTCTGCTTGGCCTCGTCGATCAGAGCATCCACCTTCGGATTCTTGTAGCCGCCCCAGTTGACGCCGACAGGCGCGATCTGGCCCGAATGGAAGAAGCGGACGATAGCGTAAAGCGGGTCTGACGTGACGTAGGCGATGTTGTTGGCGGTGATGCCGGCGTTGATCTCGTCGGCCGCGCCCTTGCGCCAGTGCGTGTAGAGCGTCTCAAGCTCGACCACCTTGAAGTCGATGTCGATGCCGATCTCTTTAAAACACTGCTGCAGGAATTCGTTCATCGGCAGCGACAGCATCTGGCCGGTGCCTCCTTGCGCGATGATGAAGGTGGCCTTCAGTGGCTTGGCCTTGGAGTAGCCGGCCTCCTCGACCAGCTTCTTCGCTGCAGCCAGATCGTATTTCAGCTCGAAGCCCGGCTTGCCGAACCACGGGCTCGACGGGTCGACCTGGCCCTTGGCAGGCTTGGCAAGGCCATTCATCAGCCCGACCACGGCGTCACGGTCGATCGCGAGGTTCAGCGCCTTGCGCAGGCGGATATCGGTCCAGGGCGAGCCCGGCAGCACGCTGAGATGATAATTCCAGACATGCGGCGTAACGTTGTCGACGAGCTTCATGCCGGCCGCTTTCAGCTGCGGCACGGCATCCGGCGCCGGCGTCTCGATCAGATCGACCTGTCCCGCAAGCAGCGCGTTGGTGCGGGTCAGTGCTTCCGGCATCGGCACCAGCACGATCTTGTCGGCCTTCGGGATGCGCTTCCTATTCCAATAGTCCGGGTTCTTGCTGAGTTCTGCGAGCTCGCGCGGCACCAGCTTGGTCAGCTTGAACGGGCCGGTGCCGGAGGGCTGGCTGGCGAACTTGTCCCAATCCTTGCCGAGCTTGTCGTACTGCGCAGGGCTCGACACCAGAAACCACAGCATCTGATAGGGAAAGAAGGAATCGACCGTCTTCGTGGTGATCTCCACGGTGAAATCGTCGACCTTGGCGTAGCTCGCAACGGAGGGAAGGCGGGTCTTCACCTGCGCGCTCTGCCGCTTGTCGAATTGCGGCGCCTTGTCGTTGAGCACCTTGTCCAGATTCCAGATCACGGCGTCGGCGTTGAACTCGCTGCCGTCGTGAAACTTGACGCCCTTGCGAAGCGTGAAGCGCCATTTGGTCTTGTCGGCATCGTCGACCTTCCACTCGGTGGCGAGCCCCGGCACCAGCTTGCCAGGCCGGTCGGCGACATCCATCTCCCAGGCGACCAAGGGATCGTAGATCGTGTAAGCCATGAACTGATAGGCGCCGGCGCCGCGATCGGGCTGACCCGTGGTGAGCGGAATGTCGGCCATCGAGATGCCGTAGCGCACCACCGTTTCGGCGCGCGCCGAGATTGCGGACAACGCCAGCGCAAGCACGGCGAGACAAATCGATAGACGAACACGCATGGCCCAAAGCTCCCAGGGGATTTCGGGACCGAACTTGCAATCTTGATGCCAGAATAGGCAGCGCGGCGCGTGCACCCGCCCGCGGCCTACAAGGACTTGTCGTCGCAGGGCCAAATCGCAGAATAAGTTTCTCTTTGGCATAGCCATTGCATACGATTGCATCAAAAATAGTCATCGAAGCCGGAAAAGGATTGAGGCGATGCTTACTAAGAAGAAGAACACGCGCGCGGCATTGATCGCGGTGCTCGCTCTAACGACGGCGGCCGCATGGCCGCGTGAGGCCAGTGCCGAAACCGTGCTGCGCATCGGCATGACCGCTGCCGATATTCCGCGCACGTTGGGCCAGCCGGATCAGGGTTTCGAAGGCAACCGCTTCACCGGCCTCACCATGTACGACGCGCTGACCGGCTGGGACCTGTCCTCCGCCGAGAAGGCGAGCGTGGTGATTCCCGGCCTTGCCACCGAGTGGAAGGTCGACGATGCCGACAAGACCAAGTGGGTTTTCAAGCTGCGCCCTGGCGTGACCTTCCATGACGGCTCCCCGTTCAATGCGGATGCCGTGGTGTGGAACGTCGAGAAGGTGTTGAAGCAGGACGCGCCGCAGTTCGACGCCAGCCAGGTCGGCGTCACGGCTTCGCGCATGCCGACGCTGGCTTCTGCGAAGAAGATCGACGACATGACGGTCGAGCTCACCACCAAGGAGCCCGACAGCTTCCTGCCGATCAACCTCACCAATCTCTTCATGGCGAGCCCGGCGAAGTGGCAGCATTTCTACGACAAGGCCGAAGGCGCCGACGCCAAGGCCAAATCGCAGGCGGCGTGGACGGCCTTCGCCAAGGACGCCGCAGGCACCGGCCCGTGGAAAATGGCTAGCTTCACGCCGCGCGAGCGGCTCGAGCTGGTGAAGAACGCGAGCTATTGGGACAAGGCGCGCGTGCCCAAGGTCGACAAGATGGTGCTGTTGCCTATGCCGGAGGCCAACGCACGCACCGCGGCGCTGCTCTCCGGGCAGGTCGACTGGGTCGAGGCGCCGGCGCCGGACGCGCTGCCCGAACTGAAGCAGCGCGGCTTCAAGCTCTACGCCAACGAGCAGCCGCATGTCTGGCCGTGGCAGTTCTCCCGCGTCGAGGGTTCGCCCTGGAACGACATCCGCGTGCGCAAGGCCGCCAACCTTTGCGTCGATCGCGAAGGCCTCAAGGACGGCCTGCTCGCCGGCCTGATGGTGCCGGCGACCGGCACCTTCGAGCCCGGCCATCCCTGGCGCGGCAAGCCGAGCTTCGAGATCAAGTATGACAAGGCGGCTGCGCAAAAGCTGATGCAGGAGGCCGGCTTCGGCCCCAACAAGAAGCTGACGGTGAAGACGCAGACCTCCGCCTCGGGTTCGGGCCAGATGCAGCCCTTGCCGATGAACGAGTATCTCCAGCAGGCCCTTGCCGAATGCTACTTCGATGTGCAGCTCGACGTCATCGAATGGAATACGCTGTTCACCAACTGGCGCCGCGGCGCCAAGGATCCGTCGGCCAACGGTTCGCACGCGACCAACGTGACCTATGCGGCGATGGATCCGTTCTTCGCGCTGGTGCGCTTCCTGCAATCGGGCATGGCGCCGCCGGTCTCGAACAATTGGGGTTTCATCAACAATCCCAAGTTCGACGAGCTGGTGAAGAAGGCGCGACAGACCTTCGATCCCGCCGCGCGTGACGCCGCGCTCGCCGAGCTGCACGCGGCCTCGGTCGACGATGCCGCCTTCCTCTATGTCGCCCACGACGTCGGCCCCCGCGCGATGAGCCCGAAGGTGACGGGCGTCGTGCAGCCGAAGAGCTGGTTCATCGACTTCTCGCTGGTGTCGATGAAGTAGTTCGCATCACACGAACAGTGCACCTCTCCCCTTGCGGGAGAGGGGGCTTCGCGACAGCGAAGCCGGGTGAGGGGACTCTCTCCGCGAGTGACCCTTTCTCTCATTCGATAACGCTGTATCCGCGGGTAGAACCCCTCATCCGGCGCCGTAGCCGAAGCTTCGCTTCGGCGTCGACTTAAAAACGGCCGCCGGAGGTGGCCTATGCCACCTTCTCCCACAAGGGGAGAAGGAAGAAAGAACCAAACGTGCTCGCCTATATCGCCAGACGCATCGTCTACGTCGTTCCGATCGTCATCAGCGTCGCGCTGGTGTGTTTCCTGCTCGTGCACATTACACCGGGCGATCCGCTCGTTGCCGTGCTCCCCGCAGATGCCTCGCAGGAGCTCGCCGCGCAGCTCCGTGCCGCCTATGGTTTTGATCGCCCGCTGCCGGTGCAGTTCGGCTTGTGGTTGATGCGCGCCATGCACGGCGATCTCGGCAATTCCATTGCGACGGGGCGCCCCGTGCTCGCCGAAGTCATGCGCGCCGTCAGCAATACCGTCACGCTGGCGATTGCCGCCGCCATCATCGGCTTCACCATGGGCATCCTGCTCGGCCTGATCGCCGGCTACTTCCGCGAGACCTGGATCGACAAGGTCGCGACGTCCTTTGCCATTGCGGGCGTCTCCGTGCCGCACTACTGGCTCGGCATGGTGATGGTCATCATCTTCTCGGTGCAGCTGAACTGGCTGCCCGCGGTCGGCGCCGGGCCCGGCGGCTCCGCCACCTGGGCCTGGGACTGGGCACACCTGCAATACCTCGTGCTGCCCGCGATCACGACATCGGTAATTCCCATGGGCATCGTCACCCGCACCGTGCGCGCGCTGACCGGCGACATCCTGAGCCAGGATTTCGTCGAGGCCTTGCGCGCCAAAGGTCTGCACGAGCGCGGCGTGTTCCGCCACGTCATCAAGAACGCCGCGCCCACCGCGCTCGCGGTAATGGGGCTGCAATTGGGTTACATGCTCGGCGGCTCGATCCTGATCGAGACCGTGTTCTCCTGGCCGGGCTCGGGCTTCCTGCTCAACTCGGCGATCTTCCAGCGCGATTTGCCGCTGCTGCAGGGCACGATCCTGATCCTGGCGCTGTTCTTCGTCTTCCTCAATCTCATGGTCGACATCGCGCAAGCCGCGATCGATCCGCGCATCAAGCGGGGCTGATAATGAGTTCAGCTGTCGCCACGCAAAAGGTGCTCCTCCTCTCCCGCTTGCGGGGGAGGGGCGGGGTGGGGGTGTCTCCGCAATCGAGGACCCCCAAGAGGAGAGAACCCTCACCCGGCGCGCGGGACGATGCTTAGCATCGCCCGGAGCGCCGACCTCTCCCGCAAGCGGGAGAGGTGCACCACCTCCTTGGCTCGCATCGATCGTACCAACGACTGGGAGCCAGCCAATGAGCGAGCTTCCGTTGTCCGCCACCGCCGATGCCGCGCTGCAGGCCGCGCCCGCGACCAAGGCGCGGGGTTATTGGGCGACCGTCGGCCGCCGCATCCGGCGTGACAAGGTCAGCATGGCCTGCGCGCTGGTGCTGCTGTTGATCTTCCTGTCCGCGATCCTCGCGCCCTGGCTGGGTCTGGAAGATCCCTACAAGGGCTCCATGATCCGCCGCCTGCGCCACATCGGCACCGTTGGCTACCCGCTCGGCACCGACGAGCTCGGCCGCGACATGCTGGCGCGGCTGATCTATGGTGGGCGGCTGTCGCTGGTCATCGGCATTCTGCCCGTGATCCTTGCCTTCTGCATCGGCACCTCGCTCGGCCTCGTCGCCGGCTATGTCGGCGGCAGGCTCAACACCGCGATCATGCGCACGATCGACGTGTTCTACGCCTTTCCTTCGGTGCTGCTGGCGATCGCGATCTCCGGCGCGCTGGGGGCCGGCATCCTCAATTCCATCGTGTCGTTGACGGTCGTGTTCGTGCCGCAGATCACCCGCGTCGCCGAAAGCGTCACCACGGGCGTGCGCAACATGGACTTCGTCGAGGCCGCGCGTGCCTCGGGCGCCGGACCCATCACCATCATGCGCGTGCACATCCTCGGCAATGTTCTCGGCGCGATCTTCGTCTATGCCACCAGCCTGATCTCGGTCTCGATGATCCTCGCCGCCGGTCTCTCCTTCCTCGGTCTCGGCACAAAACCGCCGGAGCCGGAATGGGGCCTGATGCTCAACACATTACGCACCGCGATCTACGTCAATCCCTGGGTCGCCGCATTGCCGGGCGCGATGATCTTCGCGGTCTCGATCTGCTTCAACCTGCTCTCGGACGGCCTGCGCAGCGCCATGGACATCAGGAACTAGGCCATGAGCGAAACCAACACATCCGTCGAAAAGTTGGAGCCGGTCGAAGACCGCGGCGGCGTCGCGCAGCCGCTGCTGCAGGTCAACGGGCTGACCAAGCACTTCCCTGTACGCGGCGGCCTGTTCGCCGCCAAGCGCACCGTGCGCGCCGTTGACAACGTCTCCTTCGCCGTTGCCAAGGGCGAGACCGTCGGCATCGTCGGTGAATCCGGCTGCGGCAAGTCCACCACCGCGCGCCTGCTGATGCATCTGATGCCGCGCGACACCGGCGACATCATCTATGACGGCATGACCGTCGGTCAGTCGCTGTCGCTGCGTGAATTGCGCCGCGGCATGCAGATGGTGTTCCAGGACTCCTACGCTTCTCTCAACCCGCGCCTGACGATCGAGGAATCGATCGCCTTCGGCCCGAAGGTGCACGGCATGGCCGATGGCGCGGCACGCGCATTGGCGCGCGAGCTGCTCGGCAAGGTGGGCTTGCGCCCGGAGAACTTCGCCAACCGCTATCCGCACGAGATCTCCGGCGGCCAGCGCCAGCGCGTGAATATCGCACGCGCGCTGGCGCTGTCGCCGCGACTTGTGATCTTGGACGAAGCGGTCTCCGCGCTCGACAAATCCGTCGAGGCGCAGGTGCTCAACCTGCTCGCCGACCTCAAGCGCGAGTTCGGGCTGACCTATCTCTTCATCAGCCACGACCTCAACGTCGTGCGCTACATCTCGGATCGCGTGCTGGTGATGTATCTCGGCGAAGTCGTCGAGCTCGGCCCGGTCGACCAGGTCTGGGATAGTCCTGCGCATCCCTACACGCGCGCGCTCCTTGCGGCGATGCCGTCGTCCGACCCCGACCGGCGCACCGAGCAGCCGCCGATCACCGGCGATCCGCCCAATCCGATCGACCCGCCCCCGGGCTGCCGCTTCCACACCCGTTGCCCGTTTGCGGAGCCGCTCTGCGCAAATGCGACACCAAAGCTCACCGCGCTCGATAATATGGGCCACGAGGCCGCGTGCTACATGGCGATTCCGGGTTCAGGCCATAGCCGCGCGCCCAGGGAGAAGACCGCATGACGAGACCGACACCGAAAGAGATCAAGCCCATCGCGCAAATCGCCGGCGTCCCCGTGGACGACGAGATCGCGACGCGTATCTCCAATTCCATTGGGCCTGCCTTCGAAGGCTTCTCAGCCATTGCCGGCACGCTGCCGTTCGACCTCGAGCCCGCGCTCTATCCGATTGCGCAGACGCAGAAGGTGTCGAAATGAGCGCTGAGCCTGCATTGATGACGCTCACCGAGGTCGCGCGCGCGATCGCGATGAAGCAGCTATCCTCGCAAGAGGTGACGCGCGCGCTGCTGCAGCGCGTCGCGCAGTGGCAGCCGCATCTCAACGCCTTCATGTCGATCGAGGCCGAGGCTGCATTGAAAGCGGCGGAGGCCGCCGATTCCGAGCTCGCCAAGGGCAATGTCCGTGGTCCCCTGCATGGCGTGCCGCTCGCGCACAAGGACATGTATTACGATGCCGGCCACGTCGCGACCTGCGGCTCGCTGATCCGCCGTGATTTCGTGCCGACCGTGACCTCCACGGCGTTGCAGCGGTTGAAGGACGCCGGCCAGGTCCGCCTCGGCACGCTGCATCTGGCCGAATTCGCCTATGGCCCGACCGGGCATAACGCCCATTACGGTCCGGTGCGCAATCCCTGGAACGTCGCGCACATCACCGGCGGCTCCTCGTCCGGCTCCGGCTCGGCGGTCGCGGCGCGGCTGACCTATGCGGCGCTCGGCTCCGACACCGGCGGCTCGATCCGCATGCCCGCGCATTTCTGCGGCGTCACGGGATTGAAGACCACGGTCGGTCGCGTCAGCCGGGCCGGCGCGATGCCGCTGTCGCAGTCGCTCGACACCGTCGGCCCTCTCGCCCGCACCGCCGAGGATTGTGCGCTACTGCTGGCGCTGATGGCCGGCGCGGACCCTGCGGACTCCACCTGCAGCCACGAGCCGCTGTCGGACTATGTCGGCGCGACCAAGGGCTCGCTGAAGGGCCTGAAGATCGGCGTGCCCAGCTCGTTCTATGTCGACGATCTCGACAGCGAGGTCGCGCGCGTGCTGGACGAGACTATCGCCGTGCTCAAGCGCGAGGGCGCCGACATCGTCACGGTTGAGCTGCCGGACCAGCGCCAATTGTCCTCGGCGAGCCAGCTCGTGCTCGCCGCAGAAGCTGCGGCATTCCACAAGCGCTGGATGATCGAGCGTCCGCAGGATTATGGCCCGCAGGTCCTGATGCGGCTGCAGAACGGTCTCGCGGTTCCCGCCATCACCTATCTCGAGGCAATGCGCTGGCGCGGCCCCGCGCTCGCTGCGCACCATGCGGCCACCGCCGGCGTCGATGCGGTGATCGCACCGGCCTCACCAGTGCCGGCGCCGACGATCGAAGAGAGCGATGTCGGCGGTGGGCCGAACGCACCGGCCATGGTGCAGCGGCTGACGCTGTTCACCCGCCCGGTCAACTTCCTCGGCCTGCCGTCGCTTACCGTGCCCTCAGGCTTCACGAAGAGCGGCCTGCCGGTCGGCATGCAGCTGATCGGCCGCTCCTTCGACGAAGCGACCCTGCTCACCATCGGCGCCGCCTTCCAGCGCGTCACTGACTATCACGATCGATTGCCGAAACTGCCGTCATGACAAAGCTCGTCGAGATTTCAGGCCTCAACATCCGCTTCACCGGGGAGCGCACGGTTTATGCCGTAAACGATCTCAGTCTCTCGCTCGGTAACAGTGAGGTATTGGGCCTGCTCGGCGAGTCCGGTTCGGGCAAGAGCGTCACACTGCGTGCGCTGATGCGGCTGTTGCCGAAGAAGCGCACGCAGATTTCCGGCGCCGTCAACGTCATGGGCCGCGACGTGCTCGCCATGAACGACGAGGAGCTGTCGTCCTTCCGCGGCCAGACCGTGTCGATGATCTTCCAGGAGCCGGCATTGGCGCTGGATCCGGTCTACACCATCGGTGCGCAGATCGCCGAAAGCGTCGTGCGCCACGAGGGCAAAAGCTACGCTGAGGGCAGGGCACGCGCACTCGAAATGCTCGAGGTTGTGCGCATTCCCTCCGCAAAACGCCGGCTCGACGCCTATCCGCACGAGATGTCCGGCGGCATGCGTCAGCGTGCCATGATCGCACTGGCGCTCGCCTGCCGGCCAAAAATCCTGCTCGCGGACGAGCCGACCACCGCGCTCGATGCCACCGTGCAGATCCAGATACTGCTCTTGCTGCGCGAGCTGCAGCGCGAGTTCGGCATGTCCGTCATCTTCGTCACCCACGATATCGGCGTCGCCATCGAGATCTGCGACCGTGTCGCAGTGATGTATGCCGGCCAGATCGTGGAGCAGGGCACGCTGCGCGACATCGTCCGCAGCCCGGTGCATCCCTATGCCAAGGGCCTGCTCGCCTCGACTATTCACGGCGCCAAGCGTGGCGCCCGGCTCGAAACCATCCCCGGCACGCCGCCCTCGCTGGCCGAGAAACCCCACAACTGCTCCTTCGCCCCGCGCTGCGCCGTGGCGCAGCCCCGTTGCCTGGAGCAATTGCCTGCCAATGTGCCGGTCGGGCCGGGCCGGGCGGCGCGATGTGTGCTGGCGGAGCACGCGGCGGCGCTGTCATAATATTCGAGCGGCGCTGCAGCAGCGCTCCTTCCTTTGAAATTCCTCCACGGCAACACCTAGTTGTCACAGTTCACCGGGGACCGCAGGCAAGAGCCGTTCTACTTTGCATGGGGTTGTTTTCGACTTTTTGCCGGAGCGGGTGAAGCGGCTAGCATTCACACCCCATTCATCCCGGTTCCCGTTCCATGCGGCCGTTCATGGAGAGGGACCAGACTTATGTACATTTCCAACGAAGGCCTGCTCGTCATCCTGTTCGTCGGCCTGGTGGCCGGCTGGCTCGCCGGCAAGGTGGTGCGCGGAACGGGGTTCGGGATCATCGGCGACATCGTGGTCGGCATCGCCGGCGCGCTGGTGGCGAGCTTCCTGTTTCCGAAGCTCGGCATTCGCCTCGGCACAGGCCTGGTCTCGGAGATCGTCTATTCCGCCATCGGCGCGGTCATCCTGCTGCTGGTGGTGCGGCTGGTGCGGGGCGGCGGCCGGTTCTAGCAACCGCCCGGTTCGATCGATCGGAACTAGCCGCCTCTCCAGGACCGGGGAGGCGGCGGCGGCCACTGCACCAAAAAGCCGCAAAGACTGTGAATTACCGGACTTGCGTGCGGGGCCATCAGGGGTAGATGTGGGCTATCAGGGTTTTGGATGAACCCGGCTGCGTTGGACGCAGCGCGAACATGATGTTAATCCGGGGCGAGTATCCTGAATTGCCCGTGAAATCAGGGGCCTTGGCCCCCACCTGAAAGAGATCAGACTGATGGCAGCCGGTCCTGGCGTCCGCCGTTCAGAACTCGGTGACGCCTTGCGCGCTTGTCGCACGGCGTTCATCGGCGTCGGCTTGATGAGCTGCATGATCAACCTGCTCTATCTGACCGGGTCGATCTTCATGCTGGAGGTTTACGACCGGGTGCTGCCGAGCCGCAGCGTCCCTACCCTGGTCGGCCTGATCATCCTCGCCAGCTTCCTCTACATGGCGCAGGGTGTGCTCGACATGATCCGCAACCGGATCCTGGGGCGGATCGGCACCGCGCTCGATGAAGCCCTCAACAAGCGCGTGTTCGACACCATCGTGCGCCTGCCGCTGCTGGTCGGCAGCCGCAACGAGGGCCTGCAGCCGCTGCGCGATCTCGACAACGTCCGCTCCTTCCTCGGCGGCATGGGCCCGAGCGCGTTCTTCGACCTGCCCTGGCTGCCGCTCTATCTCGCCATCTGCTTCGCCTTCCACGTCATGATCGGCGTCACCGCCCTGGCCGGCGCCATCATCCTGGTCGGGCTGACGCTGGTCACCGAGTTCATGTCCCGCCAGCCGGCGCGCGAGGCGATGGGGCTTGCCGCCCAGCGCAACGATCTCGCCCAGGCCAGCCGCCGCAACGCCGAAGTCATGGTGGCGATGGGCATGGCCGGCCGGATGAACCAGCGCTGGAGCGAGGCCAACGAAAAATATCTCGCCGGCAATCAGCGCGCGAGCGACGTCGCCGGCGGTCTCGGCGCGGTCGCAAAGGTGCTGCGCATGATGCTGCAATCGGCCGTGCTGGCGGTCGGCGCCTATCTCGTCATCCACCAGGAGGCGACCGCCGGCATCATCATCGCCGGCTCGATCCTGTCCGCCCGCGCGCTCGCGCCGGTCGATCTCGCCATTGCGCACTGGAAATCCTTCGTCGCGGCGCGCCAGAGCTGGCACCGCCTCACGCGCCTGCTGGAGCAGATGCCGGCGCAGACGATGCCGACCCAGCTGCAGGCGCCCACGAGCCGGCTCTCGGTCGAAGGCGTCGCCATGGTGCCGCCCGGCGACCAGCGCCTCATCGTGCAGGACATCACCTTCGCGCTCGCCGCGGGCAACGGCCTCGGCGTGATCGGCCCGAGCGGCTCCGGCAAGTCGTCGCTGATCCGCGCGCTGGTCGGGGTCTGGCAGCCGGTGCGCGGCAAGGTGAGGCTCGACGGCGCGGCGCTCGACCAATGGTCGTCCGACATGCTCGGTCGGCACATCGGCTATCTGCCGCAGGACGTCGAATTGTTCGGCGGCACCATCGCCCAGAACATCAGCCGGTTCGATCCCGAGGCGACATCCGAGGGCATCATCGCGGCGGCGAAAGAAGCCGGCGTGCACGAGATGATCATCAAGATGCGCGAGGGCTACAACACGCAAGTCGGCGAGCAGGGCACGGCGCTTTCCGCCGGCCAGGCGCAGCGCGTGGCGCTGGCGCGCGCACTCTATGGCAACCCCTTCCTGATCGTGCTCGATGAGCCCAACTCCAACCTCGACACCGAAGGCGACGAGGCGTTGACCCGCGCCGTCCGCGCCGCCCGCGAGCGCGGCGCCATCGTCGTCGTGGTCGCGCACCGCCCGATCGGCGTCGAGGCGGTCGACCAGGTCCTGGTACTGCGCGACGGCCGCATGCAGGCGTTCGGACCCAAGGAGCAGGTGCTCGCCCAGGTTCTGCAGCCGCGTGTGACGCCGCCGGCCCCGATCAAGATCGTCAGCGAAGGCGGAGTTGCCAAGCCATGAGCACGATGGCCATCGGCGGCCCGAAGCCGGCCGCGAACAAGACCGTACGCGAATCCATCAAGTTTCACCTGATCCTCGGCTTCGTGATCGTGCTGGTCCTTGTCGTCGGTCTCGGCGGCTGGGCCTCGACCGTGCTGATCTCGGGTGCGCTGATCGCGCCGGGCCAGATCGTGGTCGAATCCAACGTCAAGAAGGTGCAGCATCCGACCGGCGGCGTGGTCGGCGAGGTGCGCGCCCGCGACGGCGACCTGGTCAAGGCCGGCGATATCGTGGTGCGGCTCGACGACACCGTCACCAAGGCCAACCTTGCCATCGTCACCAAGAATCTCGACGCCGCGCAGGCGCGTGCCGCACGCTTGCAGGCCGAGCAGCGCGGGGTCGACAGGATCGAATTTCCGCCATCCCTGCTCGAGCGGGCCAGCGATCCCGACGTCAAGCTGCTGCTCTCCGCCGAAACCAAGCTGTTCGACGTCCGCGTCAACGGCCGCACCGGACAGAAGGCCCAGCTTCGCGAGCGCATCACGCAGCTCAACGAGGAGATCGCGGGCCTCAGCGCCCAGGAGAAGGCCAAGGATCAGGAGATCGCGCTGGTGCAGAACGAGCTCACCGGCGTGCGCGAGCTCTACGACAAGCGTCTGGTGCAGATATCGCGCCTGACCCAGCTCGAACGCGACTCGGCCCGTCTCAACGGCGAACGCGCGCAATACATCGCTTCGCGCGCCCAGGCCAAGGGCAAGATCACCGAGACCGAGCTGCAGATCATCCAGGTCGACAAGGACGTTGTGAGCGAGGTCTCCAAGGATCTGCGCGAGACCAACGACAAGATCGGCGAGCTGATCGAGCGCAAGGTCGCCGCCGAAGACCAGCTTCGCCGCATCGACATCCGCGCGCCGCAGGACGGCATGGTGCTGCAATCCACGGTGCACACGGTCGGCGGCGTCATCACCGCCGGCGACGCGCTCATGCTGATCGTGCCGCAAGCCGACGATCTCCAGGTCGAGGCCAAGGTCAATCCGGTCGACATCGACAAGCTCCAGATCGGCCAGAAGACGCTGCTGCGCCTCTCCGCCTTCAATCAACGCACCACGCCGGAGCTCAACGGCCTCGTCAGCCGTGTCTCACCCGACGTCACCACCGATCAGCGCACCGGCCAGAGCTACTACACCATCCGCGTCTCGATGCCGGCCGAGGAGATCGCCCGTCTCGGCGAGGTCAAGATGATCCCGGGCATGCCGGTGGAAGCCTTCGTCCAGACCGGCGACCGCACCATGCTGTCCTATCTGATGAAGCCGCTGCACGACCAGCTGATGCGGGCGTTCCGGGAGAAGTGACGCGCGAAAGCGCGTCATCCCGGAGCGCGCTTAGCGCGCATCCGGGTTCTCGTGCGGCACACGCGGTCTCGTAGGGTGGGCAAAGGCGCAACGCGCCGTGCCCACCATCTTTCCCACGAACAAGTTGGTGGGCACGCTTCCGCCTTCGCTCTTCGAGCTACGGCGGACAAGTCGCTTTGCCCACCCTACGGCACCGCCTTCTTTGCTATAGTTCGACTCAAAGCCCCAGCAACCCGGCGGTCGAACAATGCAATCCCCATCCTCCATCGCCACCGAATCCTTCTCCGACGCCTCCCTCGCCGTCGCGCGGCTCGAAGAGATCTATGAGCGCAACACCAAGTTCCTGCGCGACCGGTTCGAGGCGTATGTCGGCGGCGAAGCGATCACGACGCGGGTGCGCGCCTATTATCCCTTCGTCCGCCTCACCACCGCGACGCATGCGCGGCTGGATTCGCGTCTCGCCTACGGCTTCGTCGCCGGGCCCGGCGTGCATGAAACCAGCGTGACGCGGCCGGATTTGTTCCGGAGCTACCTTATCGAGCAGATCGGCCTCCTGATCCAGAATCACGGCGTGCCCGTCGAGATCGGCGAGTCCGCCGAGCCGATCCCGATCCACTTCGCCTATCGCCGCGACATCAACATCGAAGCTGCGATCACCACGAGCGAGAATTCCCCTGTCGCGCGATCGCTGCGCGACGCGTTCGACGTGCCCGATCTCGCCACCATGGACGATTCGATTGCCGACGGCACCTTCGAGCTTCGGCCCGGCGCGCCCGAGCCGCTGTCGCTGTTCCGTGCTGCCCGCGTCGATTACTCGCTGCGCCGGCTCTATCACTACACCGGCACCGACCCCGAACATTTCCAGAATTTTGTCATTTTCACCAACTACCAGTTCTATGTCGACGCCTTCGCGCAGCTCTGTCAGCAGCGGCTCCAGTCCGGCGAGGCCGGCCTTGAAGCCTTTGTCGCGCCGGGCAATGTCATCACGCGCAGCGGCGGCGCAACCGGTGGCGTTGCGCCCGCGCGCATGCCGCAGATGCCGGCCTTCCACCTGGTCATGCCGGACTACCGCGGCATCACGCTGATCAACATCGGCACTGGTCCGTCCAACGCGCGCAACGTCACCGACCATGTCGCGGTGCTGCGCCCGCATGCCTGGCTGATGCTCGGCCATTGCGCGGGCCTGCGCAACACGCAGCGGCTCGGCGATTACGTGCTCGCGCACGGCTATGTGCGCGAGGACCATGTGCTCGATCGCGAATTGCCGCTATGGGTCCCGATCCCGGCGCTGGCCGAGATGCAAGTCGCGCTGGAAGAGGCGGTTGAGGACGTTACCGGCCTCGAAGGTTTCGAGCTCAAGCGCCTGATGCGCACGGGGACGGTGGCGAGCGTCGACAACCGCAATTGGGAGATCTCCGGGCCTGAGGTGATCCGACGCATGTCGCAGTCGCGCGCGGTCGCGCTCGACATGGAATCGGCCGCGATCGCCGCCAACGGCTATCGCTTCCGCGTTCCCTACGGCACGCTGCTCTGCGTCTCCGACAAGCCGCTGCACGGCGAGATCAAGCTCGCGGGCATGGCCAGCGAATTCTACCGCCGCCGCGTCGGCCAGCATCTCGAGATCGGCCTGAAGGCGCTGGAACGGCTCAAGCAGCAGGAATCGGAGCGGCTGCATTCGCGAAAGCTGCGCAGCTTTGCCGAGGTGGCCTTCCAGTAAAGGACACTGGAACTGTCGTACGCATGCTGACGCCTCCGTGAGCGCAGCGTCCCGGAATATTGCCGCCGAGGCAGGGTTATCAATTGGTCCGGGGCCGCTTGAAACACAGGAGGCAGACATGAGCGCAGCGATGATCAGGCGCGTCGTGTTGGGTACGTTCGCGGCAGCCCTATTGTGCTCGCCGGCATTTGCCGCGGGCGGAGGCGGCGGTGGCGGAGGCGGGGGCGGCGTCAGTTCCACGGATCCCTACGCCGGCGCTTATTCGGATCAGAAGTCGCAGCCGACCTATCCGAAGCGCCCGGGCGCCAAGGCGACCCAGAAAGGCAAGAAGCCGAACAATCAGTCCAGCATCGGCGATCCCGCATTCGCGGCCGGCTACCGCGTGGCCTATGACACGATCTACGAGCGCAACGACTACGCGGCCGCGATCGCGCAATTGAAGTCGCTCGGGCATGACGATCATCCGAATGTCGCCAACCTCATCGGCTACTCCTATCGCAAGCTCGGCGACTACGAGCAATCGCAGGTCTGGTATGAGCGCGCATTGAAGGCCGATCCGAACCACGTGCTGACGTGGCAATATTACGGGCTGTGGCAGCTCGAGCGGGGCAATCGCGAGCAGGCGCTTTATCATTTGAGCCGGATTGCCTCCATCTGCGGGACCGGTTGCGAGGAGTATCGGTCGCTGGCCGCGGCGCTCGACAGGCCGACCGGCACGGCGCTCGTCTACTGAAGCTGGAGAGCAGCCGGTTCGTCGAGCCGCTGCTGATGGGCGTCGGATGACCGCCACGTCCTTCGGCGCGGATAGTGACAAGGCGTCAGATTTTCAGCATTGTCCCGTTCGGGGGCGCGAACGGGACAATTGGATGCCGCTGACGCGCGACAAGATCATCGGCCATGACCTCGAACGGCTGGCCTTTCGCTTTACCATGCTGAGCGGCGACGAGGTCGTGCAGTGCCAGATCAGCGACGCCGCGATGGACGAGCTCGCGGGCATGCAGGGCACCGAAAGCAGCGCGCGGCAGGCGCAGTTCCTGTCGTTGCGCGAGACCATCGAGCGGATCGCGTCAGATCTTTACGACGAAGCACCGCGATTCCAGGGATATGTGGTGCGGATCTTCATGCGGCATCTGGGGCGGTGATGCCACATACTCCGGTGTCATCGCCCGCGCAGGCGGGCGATCCAGCACTCCGAGACAGTTATATTAAATCGATGGGCCGCGGCGTACTGGATGCCCCGCTTCCGCGGGGCATGACAGCGGTATTTGCGGCGAGACTATTCTTACTCATTCGAGAAGCAGCTCACCCCTCCAATTTTCTCAACAACAGTTTCAGCGCCGTCGCCGCGAACATTTGCATGTTGCCGAGCCGGTCGTTGTTGCCGGTCTCCAGCGTCATGACCTCCGCCACAGGTCCGCTCACCGCCATGCAGCTATGGCCGGCGGCGTCGCCGTAGCGGTTGCCGGTGGGGCCGGCTGCGCCGGTCTCGGACAGGCCCCAGTCGCTGCCAAAGCGCGTTCGCATCTGCTTCGCCAGCAGTTGCGCGTAGGGCTCCGACGAGGAGCGAAAGCCCTTCATGCCTTC
This sequence comes from Bradyrhizobium sp. CIR48, assembly GCF_014198315.1. Classification (NCBI taxonomy): domain Bacteria; kingdom Pseudomonadati; phylum Pseudomonadota; class Alphaproteobacteria; order Hyphomicrobiales; family Nitrobacteraceae; genus Bradyrhizobium; species Bradyrhizobium sp. CIR48. Next base: position 90,478 of record NZ_JACIHG010000008.1, on the reverse strand, counting down.
GTCCGAAATATCCATCAGCACGCGCCGGGCATCGCGGGTGTAGACGACCGCGCCGCCGAGGAAATAGGCGGACGCGCCGGGCACCGCGAGCAGGCTGGCCGCGATTAGGCCGCCGGTCGAAGATTCCGCGACAGCAATGGTCTGTTTGCGCGCGATCAGTTTGGCTGCGACCTGTTCCGCAATGCCGACGAGCTCTTTCATTCCGCAACCCCTCATTCCTTCGCAACCGAGCTCAGCCTTCCTAGCATATGACAGGACGCTTGGCTGAGTTGCGGGCGACGGGCAGGCCTGCTTGAATGGCGGGTACAAGAAGAGACATGCGAGGGAACGTGAGAAGGGAGACGTCATGGCGTCCCTGATCGCCGGCGGGGTGGATTGCGACGTGCATCCGGCCGTGCCGCATCTGACCAGCCTGCTGCCCTACCTGAATGACTATTGGCGCGATCAGGTGACGACGCGCGGCATGGTCGATCTCGTCTCGCAATCCTACCCGCAGAACTCGCCGATCGTGGCGCGCCCTGATTGGCGCCCCGAGAGCGGCAAGCCGGGCGAGAGCCTCGACGACATGCAGCGCCATGTGCTCGATCCGTTTCAGCTCAGCTACGCCATCTGCAATCCACTCTACGGCGTGCAGATGGTGTTTTCGGAAGATTTGCAGGCCGCCTTCTGCCGCGCGCTGAACGACTGGCTGCTGAAGGAGTGGCTCGATCGCGACAAGAGGCTGCGCGGCTCGATCGTGATCCCGACGCAAAGCGTCGAGAAGGCCGTGGCAGAAATCGAGCGCTGCGCGCAAGATAAGCGCTTCGTCCAGGTGCTGATGCTGGTGATGGGCGACTCGCCGCTCGGCAAGCGCGCGCTGTGGCCGATCTATGAAGCCGCGGAACGGCTGGAACTACCCGTCGGCATTCACGCGGGTTCCGCCTATCACAATCCGCCGACCGCCGTGGGATGGGGTTCCTACCACATCGAGGACTATGTCGGGCAGGCCCAGGCGTTCCAGGCCCAGCTCACCAGCCTGATCGTCGAGGGCGTGTTCGCCAAATATCCGCGGCTGAAAATGGTGATGCTGGAATCCGGCGTCTCCTGGATCTCTCCCTATCTCTGGCGCCTGCACAAGTTCTGGCGCGGGGTGCGGATGGAGACGCCCTGGGTTGATCGCGCGCCGCTGGATATTGTGCGCAGCAACATCCGCTTCTCCTTACAGCCATTTGATGCGCCGCCAGACGAGGCGACATTAATTCGCCTGTTTGATCATATGCAGTCCGACGAATTGGTCCTATTCTCCACGGACTATCCGCACTGGCAGTTCGACGGCCAGGACGCGCTGCCCGAAGGTCTCACCCCCGATCTCGTGCGCAAGATCATGATCGAAAATCCACATGCGACCTATCCCCGCCTGAAATGAGCCCGCTGCCAAAGGAGGCAAGGCGATGAATATCCAATTCCGCGAGAGCCAAGAAGCCGCTTCCCCACTGACCGTCAAAACCGCGATCGCGGACTGCGACATCCATCCGGCACGCGCCACCCGCACCGAGCTTTATCCCTATCTCGCCAAACGTTGGCAGCATCATCTCGAAGTCTACGGCGTCCATGCCTATCAGGGCATGATGGAAGGCCCGCCCTATCCGAAGGCCCAGCCCAACGCCTCGCGCCGCGATGCCTATCCGCCCGAAGGCGGCCCGCAGGGCTCCTCGCTGTCGTTCATGCAGAAGCAGCTGCTTGATCCCAACAACGTGCAGCTGGGCGTGCTCAATCCGCTCAACACCGGGCAGGGCATCCGCAATCACGAACTCTCGGCCGCTTTGTGTTCGGCGATCAACGACTGGCAGATCGACAAATGGACCAGCAAGGACAAGCGGCTCAAAGCCTCGATCGTCGTCGGCAATGAGGACGGGCTGTCGGCCGCCGCCGAAATCCGCGAGCGCGCCGGCGACAAGAACTTCGTGCAGGTGCTGCTGCTCAGCCGCAATGTCGAGCCGCTCGGCCAGCGCCGTTACTGGCCGATCTACCAGGCCGCGGAGGAAGCCGGCCTTCCCGTCGGCGTCCACGCCTTCGGCTTCGGCGGCAATCCGATTACGCCGTCCGGCTGGCCGTCCTATTATATCGAGGAGATGGTGGGGCACTCGCAATGCCAGCAATCGGCGCTGGCGAGTCTCGTGCTGGAGGGGGTGTTCGAGCGCTTCCCGAAACTGAAGATGGTGATGATCGAGGCTGGCTTCGGCTGGGCGCCGTCGCTGGCCTGGCGGCTCGACAAGACCTGGCAGCGCCTGCGCAGCGAGGTGCCGCATGTGAAGCGGCCGCCGTCGGAATATATCCGCGAGCAGGTATGGTGGACGACGCAGCCGATGGAGGATCCTGAAAGCCGCGAGGATCTGTTCGATGTCATCAACTGGATCGGCTGGGATCGCCTGTTGTTTGCCACCGACTATCCGCATTGGGACTATGACGAGCCCTCCCGCGTCTTGCCTCCAGGCGTCAGCGAGGCCAATCGCGAGGCGTTCTATCTCGGCAATGCGCGCGCGCTGTACGGGATTGGTTGATGGCGCGGCATGTGATCGCGCCGGTCGATGAACTGCCGCCGGGGACGCGAAAATTTCTGGAGATCGACGGGCGGCCGATTGCGGTCTTCAACATCAAGGGTGAATATTTCGGCCTGATGAACCGTTGCCCGCATCAGGGCGCGGCGCTGTGCGAGGGCCCGCTGATCGGTCTTGCGCAGTCGAAGGAGCCCGGCGAAATCGAATACACCAGGCTCGGCGAGATCATCCGCTGCCCCTGGCACGGCTGGGAGTTCGACATCCGCACCGGCCAGTCCTATTGCGATCCCCGCCGCTTCCGCGTGAAGGCCTATCCGGCGCATGTCGAGCCGGGCGCGAGCGTGGTGAAGGGGCCATATGTGGCCGAGACGATCCCGGTGAAAGTCGAGAGCGATTACGTGGTGGTGGAGCTGTAGCCCCATCTCTTTACCCTCCCCTGGAGGGGGAGGGTCGATCGCGCGGAGCGCGAGCGGGGTGGGGTGATCTCTCCCCAGGGGCAGCGTTCGATGCGGAGGGACCTTCACCCCACCCCGTCTCACATTATCGCTGCGCTCAATGTGAGCCGACCCTCCCCCTCCAGGGGAGGGTAAGAGGCGGCGATGATCGAAGCGACCATCAACGCCCCGCCACAGGCTCGGCCACCGCATCATATGTCGGCACCGCCTTGCCGCCGCCGCGGTACACCGTCGAGGCCGCGATGATGCCGAGCAGTGCAGCGAGCATCAGCCAGAAGCCGGGCGAGGCCTTGTCGCCGGTATGCTCGATCAGCAAGGTCGAGGCGAACGGCGTGAAGGTGCCGAACAGGGCGGCGGCGAGCGCGAAGGCGAGCGAGAAGCAGGTGGTGCGCACATGCGCCGGCACGATCTCGACCAGCGCGCCCAGCATGGTGCCGCTGTAGACGCCGAAATAGAACGAGAACATCATCTCGACCGCGAGCAGCTTGCCGAAGCTCGGGGCCGTCACCAGCCAGTGCAGCGCCGGGTAGGCGGTGGCGAGCGACATGCAGGCGATCGCGATCAGCACCGGCTTGCGGCCGATCCGGTCGGACAGCGCGCCGCCGACCGGGTTCCAGAAGAAGTTGGTCACGGCGACGAGCAACGTGACCAGCAACGCGTCCTGCGTCGACAGCTTCAGCACGGTCTTGCCGAAGGTCGGCGTGTAGACGGTGACGAAGTAGAACGTCGTCGTGGTCAGGATCGCGATCATCATGCCGAGGATGACGATGCGCCAGTTGGCGAGCGCGGAGGCGAACACCTCGCTGGCCGTCGGATGCTTTTTCATGGCGAGGAAGGCCGGCGTCTCCTCCAGCGTCCGCCGCAGGACAAAGATCAGGGGGATGATCAGGCAGCCCACGAAGAAGGGAATGCGCCAGCCCCAGGCGGCGACGGTGTCGGCCGGCATCACCTCCGAAAGGATGTAGCCGAGGATCGAGGCGACGAAGATTGCGACCTGCTGGCTCGACGACTGGAAGGAGGTGTAGAAACCGCGATTGCCCGGCGTGGAGATCTCCGAGAGATAGACCGACACGCCGCCGAGCTCGACGCCGGCGGAGAAGCCCTGCAGCAGACGTCCGACCAGCACGATGATGGGCGCGGCGATGCCGATGGTCGCATAGCTCGGGCAGAATGCGATGACGACGGTGCCGAAAGCCATGATGGCGAGCGTGACGATCAGGCCCTGGCGGCGGCCGATGCGGTCGATGTAAGCGCCGAGCACGATCGCGCCGACCGGCCGCATCAACGCGCCGAGCCAGAACACGCCGAAGGTGTTGAGCAGCGATGCGGTCTCATCAGAGGAGGGGAAGAACGCCTTGCCGATCGCGGCGGCATAGAAGCCGAACAGGAAGAAGTCGAACTGCTCGAGAAAATTGCCTGACGTGGCGCGCAGGATGGCGCCGATGCGGGATTTGATCGCGGGTGGATTGGTCGATGCGGCTGGTCCAGCCATGGCGTTGCTCCCCTTGGAAAGGTCTGGCCGGACCGGGAAATCATCCCACGGCAAGGCGACAGAGACTGCGACAATCTGCCACGCCTCTTCCCGCGCGAGGCGGGGCGAGTCAATCCGTTTTGCGGAGGAAGCTGCTGATTTTTCAGGCTTTATTTTGCGTTGCAGCAAGCAGCCAATGGCGGAATGCGGTTAGCTTCGGTGCTTCGCGGCGCCCCTCGGGCGCGACCAGGTAGAAGCCGGCGTCGGCCGGTAGCGCGATCTTGAAGGGCACCACGAGGCGGCCCTTGGCGATGTCGTCCTGGACGTAGGAGGTCCGTCCCATCGCGACGCCAATGCCGTCGATCGCGGCCTGGATGGTCATGAAGATCATGTCGAAGGTGATACCGGGGTGCCTCGCGATGTCGGCCGGCAGGCCTGCCGCGGTCAGCCAAAGCCGCCAATCGTCGCTGTTGGCGCTTGAGGTGTGCAACAGCGGATGGTTTCCCAGATCTTCGGGCCGGCGCAGTGGCTTGTCGCCACGCAATAGCGACGGACTGCACACCGGAAACAGCTCATCCGCCATCAGCCAGTCGGCGCGCAGGCCCGGCCATTGGCCGCGGCCGTAGCGGATCGCGGCATCGACATTGTCGCGTTGGAAGTCGACGAAGCTGGTCGAGGTGGTGATACGAACGTCGATGCCGGGATGCTGCTCCTGGAAATCCGTCAGCCGCGGCAACAGCCATTTTGCGGCGAGCGAGGCCAGCGTTGAGACCGTCAGCACCTTGTCGTCGTCCTTGCGCAGCAACCGGTCGGTCGCAAGCCGGAGGTCGTTGAAGGCAGCGCGGACGCCGGGGAGGTAGTCGCGCGCCTCCGGGGTCAGGGCCAGCGCACGGTTCTGCCGGATGAACAGGCGGATGCCGAGCTCCTCCTCGAGCCTTCGGATCTGATGGCTGATCGCGGTCTGCGTCACGTTCAGCTCGGCCGCCGCCAGCGTGAAGCTGAGATGGCGCGCGGCGGCCTCAAACGCCCGCAATCCGTTCAGGGACGGCAATCTGGCAGTCATTTGGCAGCAGGATACATGACGTTAATTCATGCGAAAAGGTACAAATTGTCGTTTGTCGCACTGCACCAGGAAGCAGATATTAGCAGTCAACTTAGCTCCAGGAGCTGAAAATGTCTACTTTGACTGACAATTCGATGACAAATCATCATGCGCCCGGCCTGGTCCAGCAGATCGGCGAGACCCTCCATGTCTGGCACGAGCGCTACCGTAACAGGCGCGAACTCACCCAATGGACCGCGCGCGACCTTCAGGACGTCGGGTTGTCCTGGAGTGACATCGCCTACGAGGCCGACAAACCCTTCTGGCGGGCCTGATTGGCCGCCAGGCCGGCGCCGCCTGACTGTTGGGGCGCCGGCGGTCCCTTTTTGTCTCGAGCATGTGTCATGACCGCTCTTCGCCTCGAAGATTTGAAGCAATATTCGGACACGCTGCGCACCCGGCGGGGTGAGGCGCTCAATGTCCGCTTCGTCGAGCCGCGCGATACCGACGAGCTTCAGCACTATTTCCGCTCGCTCTCGACCCCCTCCCGCTACAACCGTTTCTTCGGCGCGATCAGCGAGCTGCCGAACGGACTGCTGCACGACTTCCTTCAGATCGGCGAGCGCGAACGTTTCACCGTGGTCGCGACCATGATGGTCGACGGCTTCGAGACCATCGTCGCCGAGGCGCGCTATGCGCTGCAGGCCGAAACCGCGACGCTTGAATTCGGCCTGTCGGTTCATGATCGCTGGCAGGGCCACGGCATCGCCACAGCGCTTTTGAAGAATCTCGAATGCCGCGCGGCCGCGCTTGGCGCCGAGCACATCTTTGGCGACACGCTACGCTCCAACGAGGCCATGGTCTCGCTCGCCCGCAAATCCGGTTTCGCCTTCGTCAATCACCCTGATGATTGGAAGCTGGTGCGCTTCGACAAGGAGATCAGCGTCGCAGCAAAGGATATTCCCTGCGCGAGCTGGCGCCTTGCCGCCCTTTCCCGTCAGGCCGAAAGCCCCTCAGCCTCGGTTTGACAACACTGCAAGCCCGGCCTGGTCATCCAGCGCCGGGCTTTTTTTCTTCGTAGCCTGGATGGAGCAAAGCGCAATCCGGGATTCTTTTCGCGCTCGGCAGGCTTCCCCGGATACGCTTGCGCTCCATCCGGGCTACGGCGCCTACTTCCCCGTGAACACCGCTTTCCGCTTCTCGATGAAGGCCTGCACCGCCTCCTTGTGATCGGCGGTCGTGGTAAGGCGGATCAGCCGTTCGGCTTCGTGGTCGCGCGCGGTTTCGAAGTCGAACAGCACGGCTTCGTCGAGATTATCCTTCATGTAGCGCAGCGCGAGGCGGGGGCCTTCGGCGAGCGATTTGGCCAGCGCGAAGGCCTCGGCTTGCAATTTGTCATCGGGCACGACGCGGTTGACGAGGCCGATGGCCTCGGCGCGCGCGGCATCGACACGGTCGCCGGTGAACATCAGCTCGCGCGCCCGCGCGGTGCCGACGAGGCGGGTGAGCAGCCAGGCGATGCCGTAGTCACCACTCAGTGCGATGCGGGCATAGCCGGTGGCGACGAAGGCCGATTGCGCGGCGATGCGGATATCGCAGGCCATGGCGATGGCGAGTCCGGCGCCAACCGCGGGCCCGGGCAGGGCGGCGATGGTCGGCTTGCGCACCGACACCAGCGCGCCGGTGAGCAGCCGTTGCCGTTCCTGCAGATCGGCGATGCGATCTTCCAGCGGCATCTCGAGCTTTGCCTTGTCGCGATGGGCGCCCATGCCCTTGACGTTGCCGCCGGCGCAGAACGCTTCGCCCGCGCCGGTGATCAGCAGCGCGCCGACGCCGGGGTTCTCGCCGCAGCTGCGGATCATCGTGCGCAGCGCCGGTGTCAGCGTATCCGACAGCGAATTGCGCGCCTCCGGCCGGTTAAGTGTGATGACAGCGACGCGGTCGCGGATGACGCAGAGGAGCTCGTTGGTGCCGGTGTCGATGGTGGTTTCACTGCTCATTATTCCTCCCCACTCTCGTAGGGTGGGCAAAGCGAAGCGTGCCCACCATTGCTTTTCGCGTCCGAGATGGTGGGCACGGCGCGTTGCGCCTTTGCCCTCCCTACGGCATCTCGCCTCAGAACTTCTCCACCCAGGGCCGCAGCTCGAGCTCCCAGCTCCAGGCGCTGCGCGGCTGCTGCAACACGTTCCAATAGCTCTGCGCGATCGCGTCGGGATCGAGCATCGAATCCGGCTTGTCTTCGGCTTCCGTCCGCGCCGCGCTACGGATGCCGCCGTCGATCACGAAATGCGCGACATGAATGCCTTGCGGCGACAATTCGCGCGCCAGGCTCTGCGCGAGGCCGCGTAGCGCAAACTTGCCCATCGCGAACGAGGCCGACTGCGCGTAGCCCTTGACGCTGGCGGAGGCGCCGGTGAACAGGATCGCGCCGTGCTTGTTCGGCAGCATGCGTTTTGCAGCCTGTTGCGCAACCAGAAAACCGCCATAGGCGCTGACCGCGATCGCGTTGGCGACGTCGGCAGGGACGAGGTCGACGAACGGCCCGCGCGTGCGGCCGCTGGCATTGTAGACCACGAGGTCGGGAGTGCCGATCTCGCGCTCGACGAGGCCGAACAGCCGCTCGACCTCCTCCGGATCCGCCGCGTTGCAGGCATAGGCCTTCGCACCGGTCTCGCTACAGAGCGCGCCCAGCTTCTCGATCTTGCGCGCCGCCAGCGCGACCCGAATGCCTTGCGCAGCCAGCAAGCGCGCCAGCGAAGCGCTCAGGCCTTCGCCGGCACCGACGATGAGGGCGATCTTGTATTTCGGATGTTCCATGGCGTGATCTCTCGCAGACGGGAAGCCGTTGATCTATGCATGGTCCGCGCGGACAACCAGCCGGGACGTTCACAATTCCGCAGGGCGAGTTTGCTCCCTCGCGGCGATCATGCCGCCCTGACGATTTGCGGCTTTATCCGCATCCGCCGCTGGAGCATGATCGACATCAACCCAAGCGGCAAGCGCCAAATCAGCGCAAAATGTCCGCACGACGGAAACCAAGAGGACGATTATGCCCAAGCCGGCCCCAGCGCAGCCGAAGAATGTCGTGGCCGCATCATCCGGACTGCTGGCGCCCGACACCACGGGGATGAACTTCTACCGCGCCGATCCCGCGCTGACCGACCTGCTCCGCATCCATCTCCCGGAAAATCTGTTCCGCCATATCGAGCCGCATCTCGATCGTCTCGGCGAACTCGCCGGCGGCCGGCTCGACGACTGCGCGCGGCTCGCCGACCGTCATACACCGGTGCTGCACCAGCGCGACAAGTTCGGCCGCGACGTGCAGTGGATCGAATATCACCCGGCCTATCGCGAATTGGAGAACGCGGCGTTCGGCGAGTTCGGCATCCATGCGCTCTCGATCCGCAAGGGCATCATGGGCTGGCCGGACAAATATCCCGTGGTGGCCAAACACGCCTTTACTTTCCTGTTCAACCAGACCGAATTCGGCATGGGTTGTCCGATCAACGTCACCGACGGCTGCGCAAAGCTGCTGGCGAATTTCGGCAGCGAGGCGCTGAAGGCGAAATATCTGGACGGCCTGACCCAGACCGACATGAGCAAGCTGACGCAAGGCGGCCAGTTCATGACCGAGAAGGAGGGCGGCTCCGACGTCGGCACGCTGACCACGCGCGCGGTGCAGGAGGGCGACCATTGGCGCCTCTATGGCGAGAAATGGTTCTGCTCGAATGCCGACGCCAAAGTCGTGATGCTGCTGGCGCGCCCCGAAGGCGCCGGCCCCGGCACGCGCGGCGTCGGCCTGTTCCTGATGCCGCGCTTCCTCGACGACGGCTCGCAGAACCACTACCGGATCGTGCGTCTGAAGGACAAGCTCGGCACACGCTCGATGGCCTCGGGCGAGATCAAGCTCGAAGGCGCGATCGCCTATGCGGTCGGCAAGCTCGACCGCGGCTTCGTGCAGATGGCCGAGATGGTGAATTCGTCGCGGCTCTCCAACGGCGTCAAGTCGACCGCGCTGATGCGCCGCGCCTATCACGACGCGATGACGGTTGCGACAAATCGGGTCGTGTTCGGAAATCGCATCATCGACCTGCCGCTCGGCCGACGGCAGATGCTGAAGATCATGCTGCCGGTCGAGCAGGCGCTGTCGATGAGCTTTCTCACTGCGGACGCGCTCGACCGCGCCGAGGCCGGCAGCCAGGATGCCGCGGCGCTGCTGCGCATCCTCACCCCGACGCTGAAGTTCCGCGCCACGCGCGATGCGCGTAAGGTCTGCGGCGATGCGCTCGAGATGCGCGGCGGCATCGGCTATATCGAGGAATTCGCGACGCCGCGCCTGCTGCGCGATGCGCATCTCGGCTCGGTCTGGGAAGGCACCGGCAACATCGTCGCGATCGATGCGCTCCGGCGCGCGGTCGGCCGCCACGGTGCGGAGTCCGCGTTGGCGGCCGATCTGCATGCGCGGCTCGATGACAGTGCATCCGTGCCGCAGGCCTGGCGCAACAATCTACGTGGCCTCGTCGATCGCGCCGTCGGCTTCGCGCGTGAGGTCGCGGCGAAATCCGAGAACGAGGCCGATGCGCGTCGTGCGACGAGCCTGCTCTATCATGTCGCCAGCGCCGTCGCGCTCGCCTGGGAGGCACATCGCATCCACGAGATGCGCGGCGATGCGCGCCGGTTGCTGTTGTCGCGGCTCGTCATCGATCATCGGGTGGCGCCAAGCGATCCGTTCCGGCTGACGGAAAATGCGACGCAAGCCAGGATCGCCGCGCTGCTGCTCGGCGACAGCTCCGCCGGCATGAGCGAGGTTGGCGAACTGGTTCTGGCAGCGTAGGCTGCACGCCACGATCAAACCAAGAAACGCGACAGGGAGAGCTCGATGAAGGCCGCCGTCCTCTATGAAGTCAACCAGCCGCTCGTCATCGAGGACGTCAGCCTGCCGAAGCCGGGCCCGCGCGAGGTCTTGATCCGCACCACGGTCGCCGGGCTCTGTCACTCCGACCTGCATTTCATGGAAGGGCTCTATCCGCATCCGCTGCCCGCGGTGCTCGGCCACGAGTCCGCCGGCGTCGTCGAGCAGGTCGGCTCCGATGTCACTTACGTCAAGCCGGGTGACCACGTCGTCACCTGCCTGTCGGTGTTCTGCGGCACCTGCGACAACTGCACCACGGGCCGCACGGTGCTCTGCACCGACACCACCGTGAAGTTGCTGCCGGGCGCCTCAAACCGGATGCAGTGGTCCAAGCCTGAGAAGCTGCACCAGTTCCTCAATCTCTCGTCCTTTGCCGAACAGATGCTGGTGCACGAGAACGCCATCGTCAAAATCCGCAAGGAGATGCCGCTCGATCTCGCCGCGCTGATCGGCTGCGGCGTCATCACCGGCTATGGCGCGGTGGTGAATACCGCGAAGGTGACGGCCGGCGAGACCGTGGCGGTGATCGGTTGCGGCGGCGTCGGCATGGCCGCAATCAATGGTGCGCAGATCGCCGGGGCCGGCCGCATCATCGCCATCGACACCAATCCGGCCAAGCTCCAGCTGGCGACCAAGCTGGGTGCGACCGACATCATCAACCCCGCCGACGGCGACGTCGTGAAGCAGGTGCGCGATCTCACCAATGGCGGCGTGCATCATTCCTTCGAGGTGCTCGGCCGCAAGGAGACCGCCGAGCAGGCGTTCGGCATGCTCGCCTCCGGCGGCACCGCCACCATCGTCGGCATGATCCCGTTCGGCCAGAAGATCGAGTTGCACGGTTTCGATTTCCTGCGCGAGCGCAGGATCCAGGGCTCCTCGATGGGTTCGAACCATTTTCGCGTCGACATGCCGCGCTTGGTCGACTTCTACCTGCGCGGACGGCTGCATCTGGAGGACTGGATCTCGGCGAAATTGAAGCTGTCCGAGATCAACGAGGGTTTTGCCAACATGAAAGCCGGCAAGACGTTGCGCAGCGTGATCGTGTTCGACAGCTAGCGCCACGGACGCCGTCGTCGCTCGAAAATCAAGTCAACGCGACGCGGCCGGCCCATCGGCCGAGGCGCAACGTGTCTCCTTGACGAGAAGCAGCGTCATGGCCGTGGCGAGACCCGCGACGAGCATATACGCGAGGGATACGTTCAAGCCGGGACCCGCGAACAGCAGATAGGAGAACAATCCCGCAGTCGACGCGGTGAAGCCAAGCCAGGCAGACCTCGGAAGGCGAAATCCACGTTCGCCGTGGCGGAGATCGAGCACGAGGTAGAACACGAGAAGGGTGTTGCAGAGCGCCGCCGGCAACAGGCCCATGACGATCTCGCTCTCGAATGCGAGGTAGGATAGCACGCCATCGACTTGGGCAATCACCGCGAACGGCAGATAGCGCAGATTGAGGCAGGCCAGGGCGATCGCCGCAAGCTCGAACCCGTAGAAATAGCGCTCGTGCATCTTCGGAAGCAAATACGGCATGAGGATGAGCGATACGCACGCGACGAGCAGAATGAACTCCGGCCCCGTCCGCCTGGACTGTGCGATGAAGATCGATAGGGCAAGCCCGCTCGCCGCCGCGAGCACGAGGCCGGCGGCGACGCCGACCGTGTACGGCGTTCCTCCCGCGAACACCCAGATATTCGCTGCATTCATGGTCAGGTGATGAAATGTGTTGGCTTGGCCGAGATAGATCCCGAATACGGAGACCAGGGACCTGCCGGCGATGAGAACCGGAATGGCGAGGATCGCATAGGCTGCCGGAATAGCGGCAAGCCATGCCAGGTGGATCCTGCGGCGCAGGATCATTCCAAGCACGAACGGCCCCAGGAAGACGCCTTGGGCTTTCACCGAGCAGGCCACTGCGAACGGCACAACGCCGTTTCGGTCCCGCATGAACATCGCCACGGAAATCAGCGCGAAGAAGGTCCAGATCGAATCGGCCTGTCCCCACATTGCGCCATTGAAGAGCACTGTCGGCGCAAGCCACACCGCGCAGAAGGCCAGGGAGGCGCGCAACGGCACACTTGTCACGCGCCAGACCATCTGGGCCACGACGATCGCGCAGCCGAACTCGAATATGGCCGAGATCATCTTCACGAGAGAAAGCGGCTGGCCTAGCCAATCGAACTGCGTGGCGATCAGCAGCAGGTAGCTGTAGAACGGCGTGTAGTTGGTGAAAGCCTCGGCCAGCCCGCCAATGCCGTGATCTCGCGCAAAGCTATACCAGGTGATGTACTCGGCGGCGTCGGCGGTCGCGTGTTCCCGCGCGAGGTAACGGAGCACAAGGCCCACGAGCCCGCACCCGACCGCTACCGCAATCGGAATCCGCCATCTCTGAGGCAGCGTCTCCTCTTGATTGACGCGACGATAGGTGTCGCGGAGCGCGCCTATCTCAATTGTATCGTTTGTCACGCAATCACTCTCGCCGGATTTGAGCAGTACCCTCGCCGGGGCCCAGAAGCACCCCGAGCTTCGCAACGCGTCCTCGTGACATGCTCGAGATCGATGCCCTGAGGGGACCTCTCGTCGCCTGCAATTTTGACGGGCGAACGATTGCCAGCTGGATAAATCTCAGATGAGCGGTTTGCCCATTGCTCGGGAAAAGATTGTTTGGTTAGCGATTGCTTTATGGCAGTCGTCGAATCCCGCGGTGCGAGGGGGGAACGGCAGCGTCCCCTCCTCACCGCGACACGTGTGCCGACACCGCGAGCCACTTGCCATTTTGCTTCGCCCAGCAATCGGTGTAGCGCCCCGTCGCCTGCTGGCCATCCGCCGTGGTGTAGCTCGTCGCGGCGTGGATGACGGCGAAGTCGCCCATGATGCGGATGATGACGTCGCGCTCTTTCAAGTTCCGGATAGCGATCGGCCGCGCCGTCTGCTCCAGGAAGGCGGCACGGTCGACCAGCGTCTTGTCGGGATTGGAGCAATAAAACTCCGCCGCCAGGATTTCGTCGAAACGCTTGACGTCGCAGTTCTGCACGGAGGCAACGTAGTCACGGTTGAGGGCGGTGAGTTGGTCGAGGTCCTGGCTCATGCCGCTTCCTTTCCGTCATTCCGTGGCGCCCGACGCGCGAGCCCAGAAATCGCGACGTTGTCGTCCTCTGTCATCGCGAGGAGCCCGCGACAAGATTGCGAAGCAATTTTGCGCTGGCGACGAAGCAATCCGGACTGTCGCCTCGAAAAATCCTGAATTGCTTCGCTTCGCTCGCAATGACGGGAAGAACTAGTCATTGAATAATGGCGGCGGCTGGAACCCGCCGAACTCACGCTCAATCAGTTCAGCGAGCCTGAGCGGCGTGCGATCTTCGAGGAAAGGGCCGATGATCTGGACGCCGACCGGCAGACCATCCTTCGACAGGCCGAGCGGAACGGCCGTGGCCGGCAAGCCCGTCAGCGTGGCGATGCCGGGCCAGGCAAGCTGGTCCGGATAGACATGGTCCTTGCCGTCGATATTGATCCGGCGCTTCTCCTGCTCCGGCGAATGATCATGCGGATAGGCGGGGGTCGGCATGATCGGGCAGATCAGCGCATCGAATGACCTGAACAATTGCCGCCACTGCGCACGCAGCCCGGCGCGCGCGCCTTCGTCGAACACCCAGGCCTGATGGCTTGAGGTCATGCCGCGCAGGCGCTCGGCCGCAAGACTCTTGTCGTCGGGCGAGAGTTGCGCCGCGCCGGCCCGCGCGCCGGCGAGAATGTCCGGCGGAAGGAAGGCGCCAAGGAAGCTCATCAGCATGCGCATGTAGAGACGCGAGGCCTCCCGGAAGTCCGGAAACAGCGGGCTTTCGCGCGCGACGTTCGCGCCGGCGCCCGTCAATCGCCCGGCCAGCGTCTCGATCGCGCCGCGAATGTCGGAATTCGCAGGCAGCAGCGGATGGCTGTCGATCACGAGCAGGCGGAAATCCCTCAGCCTGTCGTGGCGTGCGTCCGGCAGCGCCAGCTTGTATCCGATGCCGAGGTCGACCGGATCGGGACCGGCCATCACGTCCAGCAACAGCGTCAGGTCGGCTGCACTGCGGGCCATCGGGCCGATCACCGCCATATCGCGTTCCATCGGGACCGCCGGAAATGGCGGCGGCGTATGGCCGCGCGTGGGACAGAGATTGTATGTCGGCTTGTGCGCATAGACGCCGCAATGGAATGCCGGCACGCGCAGCGAGCCGCCGATGTCGGATCCGAGCGAGAGCGGTCCGTAGCCGGCCGCAAGCGCTGCCGACGAGCCGCCTGATGAGCCGCCGGGCGTGCGGCCGAGATCGTATGGATTGTTCGTCGTGCCGTAGATGTCGTTGTAGCTCTGCCAGTCCCCCAGGCCCACGGGAACATTGGTCTTGCCGAGAATGACGCCGCCGGCGTTCTTCACCCGGGAGATCGACAGCGCGTCCTCCGTTGGCTTGAAATCCTTTTGCGGCGTCCAGCCCCAAGTTGTGGGCAGGCCCGCGATGTTGAAGGATTCTTTCACCGTCACCGGAATTCCGAGCAGCGGTTTTTTCTCGCCGCGCGCCAGCGCCACATCCGCCTCGCGTGCCGCACTGCGGGCGCGATCAAAATCCCGCACGCAGATCGCATTGACCTTGCCGTCGTGACGCTCGATGCGGTCGATGGCATCCTGTGTAAGCTCGACCGCGGAGACCTTCTTTGCGGTCAATGCGGCCGACAGCTCGACCGCGCTCTTGAAACTCCATTCCGATCTGGCCACGGCGCTTCTCCTGCTCTTGTTGTCGGAGGATGATGCGCAGTTTGCCCGAATGCTGCAACCGCCGTTTGATCGCGATTGATGCCCGGTCGAGCCGGGGCATGACAGCGAGGGTGGGGGCTTACGCCGCCCCGATCAACACGCCGACCGCGAGCACGATCGCGCCGCCGAGCACGATCTGGAACACCGCCTGGAGGAACGGCGTGTCCATATAGCGGGAGCGAATGAAGGCGATCGCCCACAATTCGAAGAACACGACGACGCAGGCGACCGCGGTTGCGATCCAGAACGCATTGGCCCAATGATCCGGCACCAGATAGGGCGCGGTATGGCCGAGCCCGCCGAGCGTCGTCATCGCGCCGCAGGTGATGCCGCGCAGCCAGGGCGAGCCGCGCCCCGTGAGCGATCCGTCGTCGGACAGCGCCTCGGCAAAGCCCATGCTGATGCCGGCGCCGATCGATGCGGCGAGGCCCACAAGAAACGTTTGCCAGTTCTGGTGGGTGGCGAAGGCCGCCGCGAACAGCGGCGCCAGCGTCGAGACCGAGCCGTCCATCAATCCGGCGAGGCCCGGCTGCACATATTGCAGCACGAACATGCGGCGGTTGGTGCGATCCTCCTCGGCGCGGACGTCGGAATTCAGGATCTCGCCCGTCAGCTTTGCGGCGGTCTCCTCGTGACCTTTCTCGGCTTCGGCGAGATCGCCGAGCAACCGGCGCACGCCGACGTCCTGGGCCTGCTCGGCGGCCTTCACATAGAAGCGCTCCGCCTGCATCTCCATGGTCTCGACTTCCCTGCGGATGGCGTCGAGCGACAGGTTCTTGGTCAGCCAGACCGGGCGGCGGCGCAGGAATCCCTTGACGTCCTCGCGCCGGATCGGCGGCAGATGCTTGCCGAAGCGCTGCTCGTATAATTCCAGCAGCATGTGCCGGTGGCCGCGCTCTTCCTCGGCCATCTCCTCGAAGACTTTTGCCGTGTCCGGGTAACGCTCGCGGAGGTCCTCGGCGAAGGTCATGTAGATGCGGCTGTCCTCCTCCTCGGAGGAGATCGCGACCGCAAGCACCTCGCGCTCGGTCAGATCGGCAAAATTCTTCACGGTGGCCCTGTATCGATAGTTTAGAACTATTCTAAACTATATAAGGGGCCGGGGTTCCCGGGTCAAATCACGCGGTGCGGGTTCTGGCGAGGAATTCCAGCAGCAGCCCGCTCACCTCCGCGGCTTGCTCCTGCTGCACCCAATGTCCGGCGCCGTCGACGAGATGGCAGCCGAGCATCCTTGTGCAGCCGCGCCCCTGCATCGTCTCGAACACGCCCGGACGCTGGTAAGTGCCCCAATCCTGCTTGCCTGAGATGAAGCATGAGGGCACGTCGATGCTGCGTCCTGCAAACAGCTGCATCTCGCTGTTGAGCATGCCCGACGTGCCGTAGCGATACCATTGCAGCCCGCCCTGGAATCCGGTGCGGCCATATTCGGCGCTGTAATAGGCGAGGTCGCTGTCCGGCAGCCATTGGTTGGCGGCGATCGCGGCGGGTGAGGGCATTTCCTTCGCCACCGTCTCGGCCATGGTCTGGTTCAGGTCCATCACATAGTAGGTCGGCAGTTTCGCGAGTTCATCCGCCGACCAGGACTTCAGCGGATACGGCTTGTTGTCGGTCCAGTCCGCGCTCTTGTGATGATAATAGGCGCGCAGGAAATCATGGACGCCCTGCGGCGCGTGCTGCATGTCGGCGTTCGCCTCGCGTATCGAATAGTACCATTGATAGTGCTTGCGCGGCCGCGGCAGCGCGGCGAGCTCGCGATGCACGGAGTCTTCGGCGGGCGGCTTTGCTGGTGTGTCGACGGTATTGAAGGGCAGGGGCGGCGGCCCGCCGAACGGCGCGCTCATCATCGTCACCGAACGAAACACATCAGGCCTTATCAGCGCGCACCAGGATGCGACCGGGCTGCCGAAATCGTGCCCGACCAGATCGACCTGCTTGTAACCGAACGCCGACACCAGTCCGAGCGCATCGCGCACCAGGTTGAAGAGCGAGAAGGGCGCGAGATCGCCGTCGTATTCCGCGCGCCATCCCGTCGTGCGGCCATAGCCGCGCTGGTCCGGCGCGATCACGTGATAGCCGGCCGCAGCCAGCGTCGGCATCACCTTGCGCCAGGAGAAGGCGAGCTCGGGAAAACCGTGCAGCAAGAGGACGCATGGCCGCCCCTTGGTCTCGAACCCGGCCTCCAGCACATGCATGCGCAAGCCGTTGATGCCGTCGACATAACGCGAGCGGATTCCGGCGGGCAGGGGGATGTCGGGGAGTGCGGGCATCGTGTCTCTCCACTCGGGTGGAATCGCAGGGTGGGCAAAGCGGAGCGGGCCCACCATAAAGAGTGGTGGGCACGGCGCGCGAAGCGCGCGCCTTTGCCCACCCTACGGCATCTCGCTAAACAGCCGCGCACACGAATGCACTGCCCTTGCGCCGGATCTTCCCCACCGAAGGCGAGGGGAAATGCGCGGTACAGCACAGCGTGTCGGTGTCGCAATAGCGTTCCAGGAAGCTGCGGCGCGTTTTCGCTGCCGCGACCGGATCGACGTCGAACTTGATCGACAGCTCCGGATAAAGCGTCTGCAGCGGCGAGTGCATGAGATCGCCGGAGAACACGGCATCGTCCTTGCCGCGGCCCATCGTGATGGCGATATGACCCGGCGTATGGCCCGGCGTCGGCAGGATGCGGACGTGATCGCCGATCTCATGATCGTTGCCGACGAGCTCGTGCCTGTTAGCCTCGACCACCGGCAGCACGCTGTCGGCGAAGGGCGGAATCTCCGTCTTCGCATTCTCCGCGAACCAGTGGTCGTATTCCTGCCTGGCGAAGACGTAGCGCGCCTTGGGGAAGGTCGGCACCCAGCGGCCGTTTTCCAGCCGCGTGTTCCAGCCGACGTGATCGACATGCAGATGCGTGCACATCACGAAGTCGATGTCCTCGACCGCAAATCCGGCGGCGCCCAGCCCGCGCAGATAGGTGTCGTCGGTCTTCATGTTCCATTTCGGCCGCGGCCTCGGCTTGTCGTTGCCGATGCAGCTGTCGACCAGGATGGTGTGATGGGGCGTCTTCACCACATAGGACTGAAAGCACAGGAGCAGCACGTCCTGGTCATCCAGCGCCTTGCTCTCGCGCATCCATGCCCGGTTCTCGGCCAGCACCTCCGCCGTCAATCCCGGCAGCATCTCCAGCGCCGGGACGAACGAGGTTTCCTGCTCAATGACGCGATGGATGGTGAGATCGCCGACCGAGAACTTCAGGCTCATGAGAACTCCGGTTGTACAGCATGATTCCGGAAAAGTGTGCAGCGGTTTTCCGACAGGATCATGCTCAGACAATCAAGCTAAAGCGCGATGACGATCATCGCGCTTTAGCTGGCCGGCGGCACCGAGATTTTCACGGAGGGCCGCTCCAACATCTTCTGGTGGAAAGCGTCGAGCTTCGGATAGGCCTTGCGCCAGCCGCAATCGGCGAAGCGGAAATCGGCATAGCCGAGCACGCAAACGAGGCCGATCTGCGAGATGTCGAAGGGACCATTGAGGACTTCGGGCATGTTCTCGAAGCGCGCCATGCCGGTCCAGGCGCGGTTCCAATGGTCGTCCGACCACGCCTGCCATTGCAGGCCCTGCGGCCGCACCATCTTCTCGTAGCGGCACAGCAGCATGGAATCGAGCATGCCGTTGATCAGGGAGTGATTGGTCTTGGCCTTCCAGCGCCGCGGGCCGTAATCCGGGATCAGGCTGCCGCCGGCGATCTCGTTGAGATATTCGACGATGACGTAGGAATCCAGGATGACGTCGCCATCATTGGTGATCAGCACCGGCAGCTTCTTCAGCGGCGTGATCTTCGAATAGTCCTCATTGGCCGTGCCCGGTGCGACGCTTGCGGGCACGAGCTCGATCTTGTCGATCAGCCCGAGCTCGATCGCGGCGATGCGCACCTTGCGGGCGAAGGGCGAGGCGGGGGAGAAGGTGAGTTTCATTGGAAATAACCTCTATCCAGGCACACAGTCCTCATCCTGAGGAGCGCGCCTCTTGGCGCGCGTCTCGAAGGATGGACAACGAGGGACGCTCTCTTCGTCGCCCGGCGCGAACGCCGGGCAACCGTGCTTGTGGCGCATCCTTCGAGACGCGCGCGTTGCGCGCTCCTCAGGATGAGGGCGGCGGCTTACGCCGCGATAATCTCCTGCCTCTGCTCGCCGAGACCCTCGATGCCGAGGCTGACGACGTCGCCGACATTGAGGAAGGTCGGCGGCTTCATGCCGAGGCCGACGCCGGGCGGGGTGCCCGTGGTGATGACGTCGCCCGGCAGCAGCGTCATGAACTGCGAGACATAGGAGATGCACTTGGCCATGGAGAAGATCATGGTCTTGGTCGAGCCGGTCTGGCGGCGCTGGCCGTTGACATCCAGCCACATCGACAGGTTCTGAACGTCCTTGATTTCGTCCTTGGTGGCGAGCCACGGACCGAGCGGGCCGAATGTGTCGTGCGACTTGCCCTTGGTCCACTGTCCGAGGCGCTCGATCTGGAAGGCGCGCTCGGAGACGTCGTTGCAGACGCAGTAGCCGGCGACGTGATTCAGCGCGTCGGCTTCCGAGACATATTTCGCACGGGTGCCGATGATCGCGGCGATCTCGACCTCCCAGTCGAGCTTGGTCGAGCCGCGCGGCTTTTCGACCGCATCGTTCGGGCCGGACAGCGATGTGTTTGCCTTCATGAAGATGATCGGCTCGCTCGGGATATCGGCGCCGGTCTCCTTGGCATGGTCGGAGTAGTTGAGGCCGATCGCGACGAATTTCGAGATGCCGGTGACGGGCGCGCCGAACCGCGGCTTGCCGGAGACCGCCGGGAGCGAGGCGGGGTCGAGGCCTGCCAGCTTCTTCAGGTTCTCGGGCGAATAGGCCTCGCCGGTGAGGTCCTTCAGATGCGCCGACAAGTCGCGCAACTGGCCGGATTTGTCGATCAGGCCGGGCTTTTCCGCGCCCTTTTCGCCATAACGAACAAGCTTCATTCTCGTTTCTCCCTAGGAATGGACCGATCGGTTAAACAGCTTCATGGAACAGGGCGGCGGGAAATTCAACCGCCCAGAGCGGGGCGCATTGCAGCCCTCTGGATTCGATGGGCGGACGGCGCTCTTGTGTCCCGGACGCGGCCCGGCATGAAATGACGCGGCGCAGAGCCGGGATCCAGATACATGGGCCCCGGCTTAGCAGCGCATCACTTCGTGCTGCGCAGCATCTGGGGCACGAGACTTAGGCTAGCGCCACAAACCTGAATGCCTCTCCATCCCGCCTGATATGCCCGGCCGAAAAGTGCCCGCCGATCACCAGCGTCGGCGTGTCGGCAAAGCGGCCGAACAATTCGCGCCGTGTCTTTGCGGATTGGCTCTGGTCGGAATCCGCGGTCGAGGACCAGTCGAGATGCGCCATCTGGCAAGGGTGATGGGCGACGTCGCCCGTGAGCAGACCCTGCTCGCCGTCCGATCGGATGAGAATGCTCATATGGCCGGGACTGTGGCCGGGGGTCGGGACCATGCTGATCTCCTCGCACAGCTGGTGATCGCTCGGGATCAGATCGGCCCGGCCGGCATCGACGATCGGCTTCACGGAATCCTCGAACACGGCCCGCTTGTCCGGCTCGGTCGAATGTTCCAGCCAATGCTCGTATTCGGTCTTGCCGAAGACGTAGCGTGCCTTGGCAAATGTCGGCACCCATCGGCCGTCGACCAGGCGCGTATTCCAGCCGACATGATCGACATGAAGATGCGTGCATAGCACCGTGTCGATGCTGTCGGGCGCAAAGCCCGCCGCCATCATCGTCGCCAGGAACGGCGTGGTGCGGTTGTTCCAGGTCGGAACATTGCGGCCCTGCTTGTCGTTGCCGAGGCCCGTATCGACAACGATGCGGCGCGAAGGCGTCTCCACCACCAGCGAATGGATCGACATTTTCAGCCGGCCCTCTTCGGTGGCAAAATGCGGGATCAGCCAGGGTAGCTTCTGAACCTCTGCGTTGCTCGCGAGCGGCAGGATGAAGCGGGTCGAGCCGACCGTCTCCAGCTCCACAATCTTGGTGATTTTGACTTGGCCGACCTTCCACTGCATCCGGCGCCTTCCCATGTTTTTGCCTTGATGCCGAAAGATGCGCCGTTTCCGCCATCAAGCGCAATGGATCATCTGACGCGGTGCGGCGTTATCGCGGGAACCCCAGGAAAAAGCCGAAGAGGAAGCCATGCCAGAGCTTGCGATTTCCGCGGAGAAGGTCGCCTTCATCATCGAGAAGGCGCGTGAATTCGACGTCAAGGAGGGCGATTCCGATCCGGATTCCGGCTCGAACGCGAGCGATGACGACGCGCTCGATGTTCTCGAGGATGACGGCTCCGATCCTGTCGTCCAAGAACTCGGAAGCTTCATGATCGCCCTGAACGAGGACGAGCAGCTCGATCTCGTCGCGCTGACATGGCTCGGTCGCGGTGACGGCACGATCGACGAGTGGGACGATTTGCGCGCCCGCGCGGTGGAGGCGCGCACCGAATATCGCAGCCCGCGCCGCGAAACCGTGCATTATCTGCTTGGCGAGCCGATGCTGGGCGATCTGCTCGCCGATGGTCTCGACGAATTCGGCATCGACTGGACCGACGAGCGCACGACGGCCGACTCGTCTGGTCCGAGCCAGCAGGACGAAGACGAGCCGACGAAGCAGCGGTGATGATCGGGCTCTGACGCCTCCGCATCGTCATGGCCGGGCTTGACCCGGCCATCCACGTCGTACTTTGCCGCACAAAGAACGTGGATGCCCGGGACAAGCCCGGGCATGACGATCTTTCGTGGAATGCGCCGTTGCGGATGCGATGATGGGTTACAACGTCCCCGGGAACGCGCCGCCATCCAGCAGGATGTTCTGCCCCGTAATGAAGCCGGCCTTGGCGCCGCACAGGAAGGCGCAGGCATAGCCGAATTCGTCGGGCTGGCCGAAGCGGCCGGCGGGGTTGAGCTTGGCGCGCTCGGTCAGGATCTGCTCGGCCGAGACGCCGCGCTTGTCGGCCTCGGCCTTTGCGGTGCCGGTCAGGCGATCCGTCTCGAACGGGCCGGGCAGCAGGCCGTTGATGGTGACGTTGTTGATCACGGTCTTGCGCGACAGGCCGGCGATGAAGCCGGTGAGGCCGGCGCGCGCGCCGTTGGAGAGGCCGAGGATGTCGATCGGCGCCTTCACCGCGGCCGAGGTGATGTTGACGATGCGGCCGAACTTGCGCGCCATCATGCCGTCCACGGTCGCCTTGATCAGCTCGATCGGCGTCAGCATGTTGGCGTCGATCGCCTTGATCCAGTCGTCGCGGGTCCAGTTGCGGAAATCGCCGGGCGGTGGACCGCCGGCATTGTTGATCAGGATGTCGGGCTCGGGGCAGGCCTTCAGCACGGCTTCGCGCCCGGCCGGCGTCGTGATGTCGCCGACGATCTCGGTGACCTTCACATCAGGATAGGCCTTCCGGATCTCGTCCGCCGTTTTCTTCAAAGCTTCCGCGCCGCGCGCGGTCAGCGTGACGTCAACGCCGGCATCAGCCAGCGAGATGGCGCAGGCGCGCCCGAGACCCTTGCTGGATGCGCAGACGATGGCGCGGCGACCTTTGATCCCAAGATCCACTGTTTCACTCCCGTAATGTCAGGCAGGTTTTGGATGCCGCTATTCTAGCCAACATCGGTGCCGCTGATAAGGCATGGGCTCGCATCAAAATGCATGGCGCGTCCGCGCGGCGATGCAAATGCGCAGGCATGATCCGGAAAAGTGCGTATCGGTTTTCCGAAAAGTTCATGCCCAAACAACAAAGGCGCGATCTTCTCGCGCGTCAGATGCGCCGCTCCTGCTTGAGGCGGTCGATCGCGGAGCTCGCTTCCGGGGGCAGCGATTTGAAGCCCATCTGACCCGCCGTCGAGAACAGCGGCCGCAGATGCGAGCCGGCGAGAAACGGCGGCTGTTTGTTGGCCGGCACGATCTGGTCGAACACCAGGACCAGCGTGGTGGCGACGAGACCGACCCTGACGGCGCCGAGCGCGGCACCGCCGAGCCGGTCGCCGATACCGGCGTCGCGGATGGTGTCGTTCAGCGCCAGGCGGCCGATATAGCCGAACAGCATGCCGACCACCACGAAGATGCCGAACAGCCAGATCCAGTTCTGCAGCAGAGGCGCATTCGGATTGCCGGCGATTTGCGGCGCGATCAGCGGCATCAGCGCGACCGCGATCGGCGCAGCGAGGAGATAGGCGAGGATGGTCATGGCGCTGCGGAGCAGGCCGGTCCTGAAGCCGAAGCCGGCCGCGATGGCGAGCGCGGCATAGACGGCGAGATCGAAATTGTTCATGAGCAAACTGCCTCAATGGAACGAATGAACGCCGGACCGATCATTCCGGTTTCAGATCGCTAAAATCGTCTGTATTGATGGCTCCAAAAGCTCGAGGGTTACGCCAATGTCAGGCCTATTCGACGTCAGTAAAGAAACCATCCTCGTCACGGGCGCGAGCCAGGGGCTGGGGCGGCAATTTGCCCGGGTGCTCGCCGCCCACGGGGCGGCCGTCGCGCTCGCGGCGCGTCAGGCCGACAAGCTGAAGAGTCTTGAGGAGGAAATCCGCGGCAAGGGCGGCCGCGCCGCCGCGGTCGCGCTCGACGTCACCGACATGGCCTCGATCGCGCGGGCCGTCGATGCGGCAGAGGCTGCGCTCGGTCCCGTCACGGTGCTGATCAACAATGCCGGCATCGCCATCGAGAAGCTCGCCACCGAGCAGACCGAAGCGGATTGGGACGCGGTGATTGGCGCAAATCTCAAGGGCGCCTATTTCCTCGCGACGGAAGTCGCGCGGCGCATGATCGCGCGCAAGCAGTCAGGCAACATCGTCAACATCGCCTCCGTGCTCGGCACCGGCGTCCTGAAGGCGGTGTCGCCTTACGCGATCTCCAAGGCCGGCATCATCCAGGCCACCAAGGCGATGGCGCTGGAGCTCGCCGGCCAGAACATCCGTATCAACGCGCTCGCGCCCGGCTATATCGACACCGAGATGAACCACGCCTTCTGGTCGACCCCCGCAGGCGAGCGCCTGGCCAAGCGCATCCCGCAGCGTCGTGTCGGCGCCGAGTCCGATCTCGACGGCGCGATTCTGCTGCTGGCGTCACAGGCGTCGCGGTACATGACGGGGAGTGTGATTACCGTCGACGGTGGTTTCCTGTTGAACTAAGTCTCACTGGCGTCCCGGACAAGCGCGCCTCAAGCGCGCGCAGATCCGGGATACATAACCGCAGCGGCCGACTAACCCGCCCGGATCATATCCGCCGCCTTCTCCCCGATCATGATGGTCGGCGCGTTGGTATTGCCGCCGATCAGCGTCGGCATGATCGAGGCGTCGACGACGCGCAAGGCCTCGACGCCGTGTACCTTCAGTGCCGGATCGACCACGGCCATCGCATCCGTCCCCATCTTGCAGGTGCCGACGGGGTGATAGACGGTGTCGACGCGATTGCGCAAAATGTTGCGGATGTCGTCGTCGGTTCTCACGTCGGACGTGAACATGTCCTTCTTCTGCAGCGCGCGCAGCGCCGGCGTCTCTATCAGCCGCCGCGTGGTCTTGAAGCCCGCGACCATCGCCTCGAGATCCTCCGCTTCGCCCAAAAAATCCGGATCGATCATGGGCGCTGCGAGCGGATCGGCGCTCTTCAGCGACACGCTGCCGCGGCTCTTCGGCCGCAACAGGCAGACGTGACACGAGAAGCCCGCCTCCTTGTGCTTCTTGCGGCCGTGGTCGTCGAGCATCGCGATGACGAAGTGAAGTTGGATGTCCGGTACGTCGAGGTCAGGCCGGGTTTTCAAAAAGCCGCCGCACTCGGCGAAATTGGTGGTCATCAGGCCGCGCCGTTCACGGCGATAGCGCTGGATGGCACGGAGCAGGGACGGCAAGCGGCCGAGCGAGGCATGAACGAAGTGCGGATAGTCGGAGGCGTAGACGAACACGAAATCCGGGTGGTCCTGCAGATTGCGCCCGACGCCGGGCAGATGATGGAGCACGCCAATGCCGTGCGTTCGAAGCGCATCGCCATCGCCGATGCCCGACAGCATCAGCAATTGCGGTGACTGGAAGGCGCCGCCGGCAAGGATCACCTCGCGGCGCGCGCGCAGCTGCTTCGTCTGCTTGCCCTGCACATATTCGACGCCGACTGCGCGCCCTCCTTCGAACAGGATTTTCGTGGCGTGTGCCCCCGTCTCGACGCGCAGATTTGTGCGCTTGTCGATGTGGGGATGCACATAGGCGCGCGCTGCGCTCCAGCGTTCGCCATTGTGCTGCGTCACCTGATAGCTGCCGAGCCCTTCGTGATCCTCACCATTGAAGTCCTCGCGAATGCGGAACTGCGCCTCGCGTGCGGCCTGATGGAAGACATCATGGATCGGATTGTCCGCGCGCAGTCGGTTGACATGCAGCGGGCCGCCCTTGCCGTGATACTCGCCGTCGAAATCGGAGTTGTTCTCCGAGCGCTTGAAATACGGCAGCACGTCCGCATACGACCAGCCGGCATTGCCGAGCGAAGCCCAGTGGTCGTAGTCCCATTTGTGGCCGCGAATGTAGACCATGGCGTTGATCGCCGAGGAGCCGCCGAGGCCCTTGCCGCGCGGCTGATAGCCGATGCGGCCGTTCAGTCCCTTCTGCGGCACGGTGTCGAAGGCCCAGTTGGCCGTTTTGTAGGGCAGAGCAATCCCAAACGGTGTGGTGATGCGCCAATTGTCGTTCGTCCCGCCCGCATCGAGCAACGCCACGGACGTCGCCGCATCCTCCGACAGCCGCCCCGCAATTGTGCAGCCGCCGGAGCCCGCGCCCACGACGACGAAATCGAATGTATCGGTCACTTGTTTCCCCCTATCGTCATTCCGGGTTCGCGCTTCGCGCCCCGGAACGACTGCCCCTACGACATGAACCGCATCAACTTCTCCAACCGCGCGATCTTGCCGCCATAGGGCGGATAGAGATCGGCGAGGCGGTTGAACTTGGAGCGATAGAATACCGGCTTCAACTTGCTGAACGTGCGAAAGCCCCATTCGCCGTGATAGGCGCCGGTGCCGGATGCGCCGACGCCGCCCATCGGCTGGTTGATTTGCGTGAAGTGAAACAGGCAGTCGTTGATGGTGACGCCGCCGGAGATGGTGCGGGCCAGCACCTCGTCGCGCGCGGTGCCGTCCTTGCCGAACCAGTACAGCGCCAGCGGCCGGTCGCGATGGTTGATGAAGGCGATGGCGTCAGTGGGATCGCGATAGCCGAGAATCGGGAGCACCGGCCCAAAAATCTCCTCCTGCATCGCCGCCATCGCGTCGGTCGCCCCGACGATCAGCGTCGGCGGGAATTTGCGGTGCGCCTTCCAGTTCGGATCGTCCGCTTTCGCCGGCTGCAGGATTTTGGCGCCGCGCTCTGCCGCGTCCGCGACGAGGCCTTCGAGCCGGGTGTAATGCCGGTCCGAGATGATCGAGGTGTAGTCCTTGTTCGCCGGATCGGTGCCGAACATCCGCCGCATCTGGGCGCGCACGTTCTCGGCGAAGGCCTGCAACGAGCGCTCCGGCACCAGCACATAGTCCGGCGCGATGCAGGTTTGCCCTGCATTGAGCAACTTGCCGTAGGCGATGCGCTCGGCCGCTTCATCGAGGTCGGCCGAGGCGTCGATGATCGCAGGCGACTTGCCGCCGAGCTCGAGGGTAACCGGCGTCAGGTTACGCCCCGCGGCCTCCGCGACCAGCCGCCCGACCCGGGTCGAGCCGGTGAACACGAGGTGATCGAACGGCAGGCGCGCAAACGCCTCTGCGATCTCGCCCTCGATGCCGGTGACGAGCAGCTCGGTCGCATCGAATCGCGCGGCGACCGTCTCCTTCAGCAGGCCTGCGAAGTGCGGCGTGAGCTCGCTCGGCTTGATCAGGACGCGGTTGCCGGCGGCTAGCGCGCCGATCGCGGGCGCGAGCGTGAGCTGGAGCGGATAATTCCAGGGCGCGATGATGCCGACGACGCCGAGCGGCTGCGGCATCAGCCGGTTGCGCGCCGGCAGGAATTGCAGCGCGGTCGCGACGCGCTGCGGCGCCATCCAGCTCTTGAGGTACTTTGTGGCGTGCCGGATCTCGGAAAACAGCAACATCGTCTCGGCGATGGTGGTCTCGACCGCCGAGCGGTGGCCGAAATCGGCCGAGATCGCCTGCCGGAAGCGCTCCTCATTGTCGGCGATCACGGCGCGCAGCCGCGCCAGCCGGTCAAGCCGCTCGGCAAGGCCGGCCGGCGGCTCGTCCCGCGACGGCACGACCATGTTGTGGAAGGCCTCCTCCAGCGCTCCGACCGGGGCGCTCGTCAGGGATTTGTCCACGGCGATCCTCCCTCACCGGCGTTTCAGCCTTAATCTTGTTGCCGCAAGCTGGCCCTTTGTGGAACTTCTGGCAAGAGCACAGGGAACGCAGCCAAAATCGGTCGCTTCCCCTGTCATAAAGTCGAAAAAAACGTTCCCGCAGCCCTTTCCAAAGGCAGCTCGCCTTGATACATACGCCCCGCACCCGACGGGCTTTGCCCCGGGTTGCCTTCCAAGGAAGCCTTTGGGACGGACGAGAAAAGCCACGCGAACAGCGCAGGCCTCAACCGACCGTCCCCGGGATCCAACTGAAGGCAAAGCAAGTGTTTAACGCGGGGTGGAGCAGCCCGGTAGCTCGTCAGGCTCATAACCTGAAGGTCATAGGTTCAAATCCTATCCCCGCAACCAAATTCGGATTTCACCGGATCCGATACGAAAATGGCCCGCGAAAAGCGGGCCATTTTTGTTTTGGGCGACGGATCGTCGAACTGTCTCGGGCCGTCAGCGCAATGACGATTCATTCCAGGCTCATCGCGCTTTAGTCCCGGCTGCGCACTCCGCTCGGACTGTCGCCGAACCGCAACCGGAACAGGCGGTTGAAATGCGACACGCTGGAGAATCCGACTTGCGCGGCGATCTCGGCGATGGGCCGGTTCGGAAACCGTGTGAGCAGCGCGAAGGCGCGCTTCAACCGCAGCTCGTTGACGCGCGCGACGAATGATGCGCCGGACTGCTCGAGCAATTCCTGCAGGTAGCGCGGCGAAATGTCCTGTTGGCGCGCGACGCTTGCGACCGAAAGCGCAGGATCGGCGAAGTGCTTGCCGATATGCTCGATGGCCGATGCAAGTCGCGCCGCGGCAACGGCGCCCTTGCCTTGCTCGAGCGTGCCGCGGTTCGCGCCGATGGCGAGCGCGGCAAGGTCGTGGATGTGATTGACGATCACCTGCTGCAAGGCAGGATCGGTCGGCTCCATATCGGCCTGGATCATCCGGAGATAGCGCAGAAACAGCTGCAGCGCCTGCTGGCGGCCGGACACCGGCTTCATGAAAACGCTGCTCACATCATGCAGGCGCTCGGCGAGCGGCGTTCGCGGAAAGAGCAGCGCGAGGTGAGTTGTCCCGCACAGCCGGCCGGGCTCGTCCGGACGTACGAGTACCGCGTCGCCGAGGTTCAGCGTCACCTCGGTACCACGCTGAAACGCCAGTGCCGACGTACCGAGATTGACGATCATTCCGACGGAGTCGTCACTGGCCGCCGCCTGCGCGCGCGTCCGCTCGAGCGCCGCCGCTGTGCCGTCGCACAGCGCCATTCGCACGCCCGGCAATCTCTGCAACATGGCCTCGGCGCGGAACGGGACCTCCGGCGCCAACGGCGCAATATCGACACTGACGATGGTCCTGCCGAACTCCTCCCGCCAGCGGGTCAGCCTGTCACGTTCGGGAAGCTCGTCCGTCGTAAACCGCGTCGGCTTTGGGTCAATGTCATCGACATGCATGGCGATTGGCACCGGGAAATTTCGGCAACCGTAACCATTCGGCTTAAGTACGGCAACGTGCATAGCGACGGTGTTATGCTGCTTTTTTCGGCGCTGGCGCGGGGAAGTGTTCGCAAAAAGAAAAGAGCGAGTTCGCAATAGATCAACGACCAGCCATCGCGCCGAACGCCCGACTCCTCATGCGACGCGCGTGCACAAGCGTGGACATCCTCGTCTCATGGGTTGCAATGCTGTTGAGACGGCGCCGCCCGTCCCTCGCCGACTCGCAATTTGCAAAGCCCGTCGCGCCTTAGATCAAGCGTGCGGAAAGCGATGTTGCGCCTCGACGACAGCCCACCCGCGCCAACCATGCCAGATTGTCCCGAGCGCTCGATTCAACGCCGAGCGCGCCGCAGTTACGGGTTTGTCGGCAGCGCAGCACGCCGCGCTGACAGCAGGGAATGGGACGCCAATGCGTTTCCCTCGGAGGGGGTCATGAATTTCAGCACGTTGTTCGATCGCAGGCGAAACGCATTGCTGGCCGGCGCGGCTCTCGGCTTGATTCTGGCAAGCGGCCTCACGACGGCGGCACGCGCCGACGGCGGTACCGGCGGTGCGTCCGGGCCGGTTGCAGGCGGCGCGGGGGGCATCGGTGATTCTGGTGCGGCTGGAGCTGATGGGACGACGAACACCGCTACTGGCTTCCTCGGCCTATGGGGCAGCGGGGGAGGCGGAGGTGCGGGTGGTGGCGGCAATGGCGGTAACCGGGGCGGAGCATCGGTAGGCGGCGGCGGTGCGGGGGGCACGGCCGGCTCTCCAGATGGAGCCGCGGGGGTCCTTGGTGGCGGCGGTGGCGGCGGCTTTAACGGCGCGGTGGCGGGTAACGGCGGGGCCGGTGGCGATGCGGCTGGCGTCAGCGTCGGAGCGGGGTCTGGTACGACCACCTTGGGCGGAGCCGGCGGCGGCGGTGGCGGGGGCGGTGGCTTCGGCCTCGGCACAGGCGGTTCAGGCGGTGCAGGCGGTGCAGGCGCCGCCACGGAGGCCTTCACGACGTCCAACGGTGCCGGCGATGTTGTGACTATCATCGTCGGCGGTGGCGGTGGCGGAAACGGCGGCGACGGCGGTGTGGGCAATCTGCATGGCGGATCGTTCAGCACCAGCAGCGTCGGTGGCGCTGGAGGCGCGGGCGGAGTAGGCGGCCAGGGCATCGCTGATGTTACGGTGACCGGTTCGGGAGCAACTGCGAATGCGACCGGAACTGGAGGCAACGGCGCCGACGGCGGCGATGGCGGGATCGGAAATCTGCAAGCCGGGTCCTTTACCTTCAACGCCAACAGCATCGGCGGCGCCGGCGGCGCGGGCGGGACCGGCGGCAACGCCACCGCGACGGCGACTGCCAACCTGATCGACGGTGGCGCACTCTCGATAGCGACTGGTGCGATGGGCGGCACCGGAGGCAACGGCGGTGCAGGGCTTGAAGTCACGGGCTCGAATGCGACCGTGCTCAATGCGGCGACCTCAACCGGCGGCAACGGCGGCGCTGGAGGTAATGGCGGTGACGCTGATGCCACTGCATCGGGCGAATTCGCCACTGTTGTCTCAACCGGCGGAAACGGTGGCAAAGGAGGCATCGGCGGCGCCGGTGCAGTGTTTACCGGTTCGAGCGTCAGCTTCACCAATCTCGGTAGCGTGATCGCCGGAAGCGGTGGTGCTGGCAGAAACGGCGGCGGGGGCGCGTATACGATAGCTGGTCTCATCAGATCCAGTTCGTGGTACGTAGGCGCCGGGGGCACTGGCGGCGCCGGCGGAACAGGTGTTCTGTTTGGCAGCACGAACTCGCTCTTCAACAACGCAGGGTCGGTCGCCGGCGGCGCGGGAGGCGCAGGTGGCGCAGGCGGTTTGGCGAGCGGCGCCGGGGGGCAAGGCGGGGCGGGCGTGCAATTTGCAGCTTCCGGAGCCACATTCATCAATTCCGGCCAGATTTCCGGCGGCAATGGCGGTGCCTCATTCGGCGTCAACAAAGGTGCGGGCGGCGCCGGCGTCATCGGCTCGGGCCTCACGATCACCAACAGCGGCACGATCAGCGGCGGTCTCGATGGCGGCGGAACGGTCAGGCAATTTGCGATCGAGCTGACCGGTGGCTCCAATGCCATCAGTCCGGGCGGCACTATCACCGGCGGAATCCAATTGCAGGCTGGTTCGCTGATGCCGGCGCTGCCCGGCTCGACGGTTGGCGCAACGCTGAACGTCAACGGTCCGACGTTCCTGGCGCCAGGTTCGGCCTACACCATCCGCCTCAGTGGCGCAGCCAACGATTCCATCACCGCAACCGGCGTTGCGACGGTGTCCGGCGCAACCGTGTCGGCGACGATCTCCGGCGGTTCGGGCAGTCCTTTCGGCCAGCACACCATCATCACGGCCAGCGCGATCAGCGGCACGTTCGCCTCGTTCTCCGCGTCATCGACGTCAGCCTTCCTGCAGGAATCGCTGTCGTACGATGCGACGCACGTCTACCTGAACATTACCGGCAACGGCGCTGGCGGTAATGTGGACTTCACGACGGTCACGCAGACGGTCAATCAGTTCAACGTCGCGTCCGCGCTGAACGCGGCGGGCAACGCCAATGGCTTCAGCGGACCGCTCTTCAACGCCCTTGTGGGCCTTTCCGCTGTGCAGGCGCGTGCCGCATTCACGTCCCTTGACGGCGAAGCGGCGACAGGGGCGCAGCGCGCCTCCTTCCGCTTCATGGACCAGTTTCTCAATTTAATGCTCAACCCCTTTGTCGACGGCCATTTCGGCGCCGCCACGGGCGGTGGTGTCACCGGCTTTGCGCCGGAGGAGCAGGCCAACCTGCCGCCGGACTTGGCGCAGGCCTACGCATCGGTGTTCAAGGCGCCGCCACCTGCAAGCTTCGCGCAGCGCTGGAGCCTGTGGAATGCTGCGTTCGGCGGCAGCGGCAAGACCAGCGGCGATCCCGTGATCGGTTCGACCGACACCAGGCTCAGCACCTATGGGGTCGCCGGCGGTATCGATTATCGCCTCTCGCCCTCGACGGTGATCGGCCTGGCTGCGGCCGGCGGCGGCACCAATTGGGGATTGTCCGATAGCCTGGGCAGCGGCCGCAGCGAGTCCGCGCAAATCGGCGCCTATGCAAGGACGGTGATCGGTCCGGCCTACATCGCCGAGTCGATCGCCTTTGCCAATCACTGGTTCACGACCGACCGAACCGCGCTCGGCGGCAATCTGCGCGCGACCTTCACCGGCCAGAGCATCGGCGCGCGCATCGAAGGAGGTTACCGTCTTGCCGTGACGCCCAACTTCGGGATCACGCCCTATGCGGCGGCGCAGGCGCAGGCATTTCGCTCCGGCGCCTACAGCGAGACCGACGTGAATAATCTGGGCTTCGGCCTGACCTATGCAGCCAAGCAAGCCACCGATGTCCGCACCGAGCTCGGGGCCCGTTTTGATCATCCGACACTGCTCGGCGGCACGCCGCTGATCGTGCGCGCGCGGCTGGCCTGGGCACACGATTTCGTTGACACGTCTTCGCTCAATGCGGCGTTTCAGACGCTGCCGCTCTCGAATTTCACGGTGTTCGGCGCACCGATCCCGCACGACTCCGGCCTCGCCTCGATCGGTGCGGATTGGTATCTGAACCAGAACTGGAAACTGCTTGCCAAATTCGATGGTGAATTTGCCAAGCGCTCGGACCTCTACGCCGGCACAGTGGCGCTGCGGTACTCCTGGTGATGGGAGCGCCCCGCGCAAGGGGCGCCAGCGATCGAGGTCAATCCGCATCGAGCGATCGT
Source organism: Bradyrhizobium sp. CIR48 (assembly GCF_014198315.1). Classification (NCBI taxonomy): domain Bacteria; kingdom Pseudomonadati; phylum Pseudomonadota; class Alphaproteobacteria; order Hyphomicrobiales; family Nitrobacteraceae; genus Bradyrhizobium; species Bradyrhizobium sp. CIR48. The sequence goes on along the minus strand of NZ_JACIHG010000008.1, from coordinate 57,665 downwards.
GCACGGCCGAGGCCGCCGACTGCCATGAACAATTGCGACATGCCCGCGAAGCCGCGAGCACGCATGATCAATGACAACAGAAGCCTTCAGTAAGCGAGCTTTGGATACCAGTCGGTGCCGCGCCCCTCTGGCGTGGTGTCTAAGATGGTCCAGAGCGGATCGAAGTCGGGCGCGCCGCGGGGATCCTGTTGGGGGTCAGCCATCGTGGCACCCATCTCGCCGGACCAGAAATGCTGGATCGTGCCGTCGCGCTGCGTGAACACGCTGTAGCCGGGCACGTCGGCGTCCTCGGCGCTGACGTAGTCGCGCGTGTAATCGCCGGAGAGGTCGGAGAAGATCTTGTGTCGTGTCCAGCCGCGCGCCTTCTTTGCCTCGATCAACCGCGCGATCGGCGATCGCGCGATGAAGACGAAGGCGATACGCTGCTCGATGTCGGGCAATTTATGTTCCCACGTGCTCATGAATGAGGTGCACATCGGGCAGGGCGTCTGCCGCTGCGGCCCGAACATGTAGCTGTAGATCGCGAGCGTCTGCTTGCCGTCAAACAAATCGGCGAAACTCGCTTTGCCGTTCTCGCCTTCGAACACGTAGTCCTTCTTCACCTCGCCCCCGGGCGGCAGGGACCGGCGCAGTTCAGCGACACGCTCGATATGACGACGCAGTTCGATCTCCTCGGCCAGGAGGCTTTGGCGGGTGCGGCGGTAGTCGGCGCTTTCGTTGGGAAAATGAGCTTTGTTCGTGCGAGCGAGCTCGGAAGCAGGCTTCAGTATGGAACTATTCATGGCGTGACCTCTGGTTGGGGCCTCTCCGTGAAGACGTCCGGCGGCCCCTCGTTCCGACACCTACGCTCACTTATTTGACATAGCCCGAACGACACGCCGTTACGGCCGGAACCCAATTTGGATCCGGGCGTCGATATGCAATTGCGGACTTGCTTGGTTCGCCGTCGCTCGGAAGGGCTGGTCCAATGAAGTTCGAGGATTTCGAGGCCGCCGATGTTCAGGCGGAGGAAGCGCGGATTTTCATCCGTCGGGCCGGTTCGGGGCCGGCGATTCTCCTGCTGCACGGATTTCCCCAGACGCATCTGATGTGGCGAGACGTTGCGCCGTTGCTCGCGCAAGACTTCACCGTCGTCTGCGCCGATCTTCGCGGATATGGTCGCAGCGCTTGTCCGCCTTCGAGCCCGGACCACGCGCCCTATTCGAAGCGGGCGATGGCGAGGGACATGGTGTCCGTCATGACGAAGCTTGGCTTCGATCGCTTCTCGGTTGCGGGCCATGATCGCGGTGGCCGTGTCGCTTACCGGCTCGCGCTCGACCATGGCGACCGCGTGGAGCGGCTCGCCGTCCTCGACGTCGTTCCGATCGCCGATGCCTGGGAGCGTGCCGACAAAGAACTGGCGGTCGGCTATTGGCCCTGGTCGTTGCTCGCGCAGCCTGAACCTCTCCCTGAGCGGCTATTGTCCGCAGCCCCCGATGCCGTCATCGACAATGCGCTCCATGGCTGGGGGTCGCGAGCAGACAGTTTCAGTCAGTCCGTCCGGACGTCCTATGTCGAGGCGTTGCGCGATGAGGCGCATGTTCACGCGATCTGCGAGGAATATCGCGCGGCGGCGACGATCGATCATGAGCATGATCTGGCGGATCGCAATTCCGGCCGCCGGATTGATTGCCCTGTCCTGATCCTCTGGAGCCGCCGCGGCCCGTTGAATTCCTGGTATGCGAGCGAGGGCGGCCCCTTGGGGCTATGGCGGACCTGGGCCGATGACGTGCAAGGAAAGCCGCTCGATGGAGGACATTTCTTTCCGGAGGATATTCCGCAGCAGACGGCCCTTGAGCTGAATCGGTTCTTCGGGAGCGATAGCTAGTTGCGCGTTCGCAACCTGCGAAGATGGCTCGCTCGCATCCGGCGCGATGCTCGCCACGATCTTGGTGCTGTCGGCATCCGACCGCCCCTCCGGCCAAAACTGGCCGACCACGATGGTGCCTTCGACCTCCAAGAGTCCAACGGGGCATCGACCGCTCCTCTCAAACCGGCGCGGTCGCTCCCTTGAGGCGGCGCCCCCCGCGTGGGGACGGGCGCGCCGCGCGCGCGACCCTGGCAAACAAAACGCCCGCGCACCTCAAGTGCGCGGGCGACGATCGAAGCCGGTTGCGTCTGCAGATCAAGACCTGTGCGGACAGACCATCGTCAGATTCAGCAGCGTCGGCTTGTCCGAGCCCTTCTTGTACTCCCACTCCAACCGGATCTCGTGCCGATGGGCATAGGCATCGCTTGCCGCGTGGCTGATGATCTTCGTCTTCATCGGGATCGGCGGCTCCGAGTTGAAGCATTTCCGCACGCAGGCATCGAGCAGGTCACATCGTGTCAGCGGGATGACGCCGGGCTCGTCCTTGGAGAGCGGGACCGTGTTCGGCTGGGTGCTCAGGTCGACCCGAGCCCGGCCCTTCTCCTTGTGCCAGTACTTGGCGCTGCCCTGCGGCCATATCGACGGCGGGTTCAAGATCAAATGGTATTGGCCGTATTCCAGGGTCGGCAGGTCGATGTCATCGGATGCCTTGAGCTTGGCGACACTCTTTTTCATGTTCGCCAGGGGATAGTAATTGGCGTTCATCAAGTCTCGAAATGCCTTGCCGCTATATACCAGTCCGGCCATCGCCTCTTTCCTCGATATGTCTGATTGTCAAAAACCGTAGCGTCTGGCCGCAAATACGCGCGATGCGGCGGCCGATCACACAATTTGTTGTGTGCAGGCACGCTACCATCCACGACTGCACTTCGTCCAGCGAGCTACCATCCGGTAAGGTCGCGTATCCCGCAAGCCTAATTGCCATGTAGTCCTCTATTGGTAATGTAAGCTGAAGGTCTCGCGGGCGCGGGTAGCGAAGACTGCTGAGGCAGTCGTTTGAAGGCGCTGGAATGCATTGCTTCGCGTGTCAGTCGGCGATCGGTCCGGGCGATAGCTGGTGCTCCAAATGCGGAGCGGCGGTCCGCGAGCGCGCTGAGCCCGACAGCGAACGGCGGTTCGTGACCATTTTGCGCGCCGACGTCGTCGATTCCACTGGACTTGTTGCCGAGCTGGAGCCGGAGGCGGCGGTGTCGCGCCTTGAGCCGGCTCTCGCGGCGATGAGAGGCGCGGTGCGCCAGTTTGGCGGCATCGTCAGCAAGGAGCTCGGGGACGGGCTGGCCGCGGTGTTCGGTGCCCCGATCGCCGACGACAACCACGCGCCGCTCGCCTGCCACGCGGCCATCGAGCTCGTTCGGCGTGTTGGCAGCCTGGGCGATCCCGGCCTTCAGGTCCGGGTCGGGCTCCACTCGGGGCATGTGGTCGCCTACATGGTCGCCAGCGAATTTTCCAAGGTTTATGAGATCGGCGGGGCCGCCCAGCATCTGGCCGCGCGGCTGGAAGCGGCGGCCGAGGCGAACCAGGTCTACGTCTCTGAGGCCTGTCAGAAGCTGGCGGACGGGCATGTCCGCTTCGAATTCCTGGGTCGCAAGACGCTCCGCGGTTTCGGCGAGCCGATGCCCGTGTACCGGGTCATGGGCGCGAGCGATCTTTCGAGCTGGCGGGTCCGGCGTGCGCGCAGTGTTTCCCGATTTGTCGACCGCACGACGGAGCGGGCCTTGCTGTGGCGTGCGGCCGAAAGGGTCAGCGCCAGCCGCCAGACCGTTCTGCTCATGGGTGACGCCGGCATCGGAAAGTCGCGGCTTGCGCACGAGTTCGCGCAGGATCTTCGCGCCAGCGGCTGGCGGCTGATCGATGCCGAGTGCAGCCCGAATCTCCAGGGCGCGCCGTACAGCGCCCTCAAGCGATTGTTGCTGTCGATCTTCGACTTGGCCGCAAGGGATCAGGTCAGGACGGATGATCCCAGAGGGGCGTTGCCGGCCGTGCAGCAGCGAGCCATCGACGCGGTCCTGGACCTGCCGATCTCCGATCCGCAATGGGACGAACTGGAGCCGCACGCGCGCGGTCGCGCGATTTCGGATGCGAGCTGCGCGATCGTCGAGAGCATCGCCCGTCGTCAGCGCACGATCCTTCTGATCGAAGACCTGCATTGGATCGATCGGGCCAGCGATACGGTCATGGCCACTCTCTCCGCGCTGCAATGTCCCGATTTGCTCGTGCTGCTGACCACGCGGCCCAACGGGATGCCGGTGTGGATTGCGCGCTGTCACGCAGAGATCGTGGCGATGCGGCCCCTCGACGACGATTCGGGCCTGGCCATGCTCGCGGAAATGCTCGGCCCCGCCACCACCAACGCGGACCTGAAGAACCGGATCATCTCCCACACCGCAAACGTCCCGCTGTTCATCGAGGAAGTCTGCCGCAGTCTGAAGGACAGCGGCTTGCTCCTCGGTCAGTGGGGCGACCTGTCTCTTGCGCGTCCCGTGGAAGAGCTCGGCATTCCCACCAGCATTCAAGGTGTGATCGCGGCGCGGCTCGATCGCGTGTCACGACAGGAACGGTCGCTCCTGCAGATCGCCGCGGCGTTTGGTCCCCGGACAAACCAGGCCCTGCTTCGGAAGATCGCGGCCTTGCCGGAAGGCGTGCTGCAGGATTGCCTCACCGCGCTCGACCGGGCCGAACTGCTCGTCAGGATCGATAGCGAGTTGGAGGACTCGCTCGAATTTCGGCACGAGATGGTCCGGCAGGTGACCTACGATTCCATGGTCGAAAAGGTGCGCGAAAGCATCCATGCCAGCATCCTCGCAGCGCTCGAGGACGACGAGGCATCGAACGACGGGCCGGACGCGCTCTGCTATCACGCGACGAGGGCGAAGGATTGGCAGAAGGCGTTTCACCATGGCAGAAGCGCCGCTCGAAAATGTCTGGTGCGCTCAGCCTATGCCGACGCGGTCGACTATTTCGAGATCGCGATGGGGTCTCTCGACAAGACCCCGGTGACGCAAGCGCGAGAAGCAGACGCCATCGATCTCCGGATGGAGGCGCGTTTGGCCTTTGCCGGATCGGGGCGCGTCGCCGAAGCCCTGGATCTGGGACGCGAAGCCGAACGGCGCGCCGATGCAATCGACGACATCGGGCGCAAGATCGCGGCCATGACCGTGAGAGCGGGCGCGCAGAACTTCTACGGAACGCCGGTCGAAGCTGTCGCGATCGGGGAAGAGGTCGTGCGTCTGGCGGAAAGCTCAGGCAATCCCGGCTGGCGTAATCTCGCACAATATGGTCTTGGGCAGGCCTATTTTCTCTGCGGCCGCTATCATAGCGCCGAGAAGATGCTGGCCGCGGCACGTGCCGGTCTCGTGGGTTCGGCATCGAGTGCCCCGATCGGCACGACTCCACGATCCTTGCTCCTCCTCTGCTGCATGATGAACGCCATCACTCACACCGTCATGGGCGAGCTCGACACCGCCGAGCAGCTTCAGCAACAGGCGGCTGCGATCGCGGAGGAGACCGGACGTCCCTACGACCGCGTCGCCGCCGCCTATAGCGGCGGCTGCCTGATGCTCGGCCGGGGCGACCCGGCGGCGGCCGCCGCCATTCTCGAAGACGGGTTTGTGCTGGCGCAGAAGCACGGCATCCGCCTGTTCGTGCCGGTGCTCGCCTGCCACCTCGGCATGGCCTATCTGGAGCAGGGGCTGTTCGACCGGGCGCGCGGCATGCTGACCGAGGCGCGCGAGGAGGCCAAGGCGGTCGGCTACACCTCGGCGGTGCTGCGCAGCTCGATCTACCTTGCACTCGCGACCTGCCGCCTCGGCGATGTCAGGACCGCGCAGAACATGCTGCGCGAGGCGCGCAACACCGCCCGCCAGCAGGGGTTTTCGGGCCTTGAGGCCGAGGCCCTGTTCGGCGAAGCCGTTGTGACGCCCGCCTCGAGTACCGAGAGCAGGGCGGCCATCCTTACCGCGCTGCGCGCCGCCATCGCGATCGCCTCCGAAAGCGGCGCGGGGCCGCTCCAGCGCAAGGCCGAGGCGATGCTGACCGAGGTGCTCGCCCAGGGCAGCGAGCTGATCTGACGCCGCGCCCGGCAAGGTCTGCGCCTCACCAAACCGCCGGCCCAAAATGCCGAACGAATCTCGTAGGCAGCACAAGGGGTTAGCTACTGTGCATGGGGTTGTTTTCGACATAATTGGTCGGGCGCTGCCTCCAGACGGCTGCGAGAGGCAGCCTCGCTCACCGCAGTGACGAACCCCTTGCACCGACGCCAAGGTGGGCTACCGTCGTTGACTAGCCGCAGGGCCAGGTGACTTTTGATCTCGATTTTTTAGCATCGCATTTTGCCGGCGCCGCCATGGCGCGACGCCTACCGGATGAGGCGGGGCCATGATCACACGGGACCAGTCAGCTTTGTTGGCGCCGGTCGAGCGCGACCTCAGGCTCGATCTCTTCCGCGGCATCGGCCTGTGGATGATCTTCCTCGATCACATCCCGCACGACGTCGTGGCCTGGCTGACGCTGCGCAATTACGGCTTCAGCGATGCGGCCGAATTCTTCGTCTTCATCTCCGGCTATCTGGTCGGCTGGATCTACGGACCGATCGTCGCCGGCGGCTGGTTTCTCGCCGCGATGAAGCGGCTGTGGCGGCGTGCGGCCGAGCTGTATGTCGCGCACATCATGCTGTTCCTTCTGTTCACCGCGCAGATCGCCCGCACCGCGCGCCGCTTCGACAATCCGATGTACCAGCATGAGTTCAACGTGTTCAACTTCCTGGCGCATCCGGACGAGCTGATCGGGCAGGCGATCGTGCTGAAATACAAGCCGGTCAATCTCGACGTGCTGCCGCTCTACATCACGCTGGTGCTCGCCTCACCTTTCATCGTCTGGTGCCTGGTGCGCCGGCCGAACCTGACGCTCGCCGCCTCGGTCGTGCTCTACGTGCTGGCGCGCTGGTTCAACTGGAACATCGCTTCCTACCCGCCCGGCACGACCTGGTACTTCAATCCGTTCTGCTGGCAGTTGATGTTCGTGTTCGCGGCCTGGTGCGGCGTCGGCCAGATCGACAAGGTCGCCAGATGGGTGTGGTCGAGGGCGGCGATGGGTCTGGCCGCGGCCTGGCTGGTGTTCGCGCTGCTGATCGTGATGACCTGGCACGTCCCCGCGCTCGAGGCGCTGATCCCGAAATGGATGATCAAGGCGATCTACCCGATCGACAAGACCGACCTCGACATGCTGCGCTTCACGCATTTCCTGGCATTGGCAATCTGGGTCACCCACTTCCTCTCGCGCAAATGGCGGGCGCTGCATGGGGTCTGGCTGCGCCCCGTGATCCTCTGCGGCCAGCACTCGCTGCCGATCTTCTGTCTCGGTGTGTTCCTGTCGTTCTCGGCGCACTGGATCCTGACGCAATACACCAAGGGCGTCTGGGAGCAGTTCGCCGTCTCCATCGTCGGCATCGTCATCATGGTCGGCGCGGCCTGGCTGCTCAACCGCGCCGAGCGCGTGCCGAACCTGTTCGTGAAGGTGACCGAGGTCGAGGAGCCGGAGATGGTCGAGAGCGCGCAGGCCGCGACCGCCGGCGCGGCTCCCGCGAGCCGCTGAAGCATCGTCCGCATTTCCGGGAGAGCCCAATGTCCAAACGTTTGTTGACGATCGCCGGCACTCTCCTGTTTCTCGCCTGCGGTGCATCGGCACAGGCGCCGTCGCCGGAGGCGATGAGCGCGGCACGCAAGCTCGTCGTCACCTTGAAGATCGCCGATCAGTACCGCGCATTGCTGCCGCAGCTCCTGCTCAAGCTTCGGCCCGTGGTCGCGCAGGACAGGCCGGAGATCGAGCGCGACTACGATGCGGTGACGGCACCCGGCTCAGAGATCTATGCTCCGTTCGTAGCGTCCATGGTCGAGCAGATCGCGGCGTTCTATGCCCAGAGCTTCACGGTGGATGAGCTGCGCCAGATCGAGGCGTTCTATGCCCAGCCGGCCGGGAAGAAGTTTTTGGAGAAGTCGGATGCGCTGGCGCAGGCGAGTGCGCAAATCGGCCAGGACGTCAGCCAGAAGGCCGCCGACGAACTGAAGCAGCGCCTGATCGAGGCGCTGCGCCAGAAGGGGCACAAGCTGTAGAGTCGCGCGCTAAGCCAGGAATGCGCGGAACCGCCGCAGCGCGATCAGGAAGAAGATGCCGCCGATCACGGCGAGCGCGACCAGCTGCGGCCACACCGCCTCCAGGCCCGCGCCGCGGAACAGGATCGCCTGGGCGAGCATCACGAAATGCGTGTTGGGCGCCGCCAGCATGATGTCCTGGACGAATTGCGGCATACTCTCCCGCGGCGTCATGCTGCCCGACAGGGTCTGCAGCGGCAGCAGGATCATGATCAGCAGCAGCCCGAACTGCGGCATCGAGCCGGCGACGGTGGCGAGGAAGATGCCCATGCTGGTGGTGGCAAACAGCTGCAGCGCGGCGCCGACGAGGAACAGCGCCAGCGAGCCGTCGATCGTCACCTCTAGCCATCCCTTGACGACGAAGGCGATCGACAGCCCAGAGGCGACCAGCACCACGGCCCCCATCGACCAGACCTTGCTCACCATGATCTCCAGCGGCGTGACCGGCATCACCAGGAGGTGCTCGATGGTGCCGTGCTCGCGCTCGCGGATCAGCGCCGCACCCGTCAGGATGATCGAGAGCATCGTGATCGAGGTGATCACGTGGTCGATGGCGCCGAACCAGGATTTCTTCAGCTCCGGATTGAACCGCGCCCGCAGCGCCAGCTCGATCGGCGCGGCCTGGGCATCGCGCGTATGCGCCAAAAACTCCGCGACTTCCGCGCTGACGATCTGCTCGACATAGCCGCCGCCGTTGAACGCCTGCGAGATGCGTGTCGCATCGACGTTGAGCTGGATCGTGGGCGATTTGCGCGCCAGCAGGTCGCGTTGGAAGTCGGGCGGGATGTCGAGTGCGAAAGTGTCGAGGCCGGCGTCCATCCTCCGGTCCATCTCATATTGCGAGATCAGGCGCGGCGCGGAGAAATAGGGCGCGGTGAACGCCATCTCGATGCGGGTCGAGATCGGCGAATGGTCCTCGTCGACGACCGCGATCGCGGCGCGGTTCAACGTTTCCGGCAGCGCCTTCGCGCCGGCATAAACCGCCAGCGTGAAGGAATAGACGATGAGCACGAGCAGCGTGGGGTCACGCACCAGGCCGCGCAATTCCTTGATGCCGAGCTGGAATACGTTGTCGAAGCGCATGGTCAGCGGGCCTGTTTCTTCAGCAGCATCGCGCCGGCGATCACCAGGACGGGCACCATGACTGCGAGCGCCAGGAGATCGTTGTGGAGGGTGTCGAACGCCAGGCCCTTGGAGAAGGTGCCGCGCGAGATCGTGACGAAATAGGTGGCGGGATAGAGCCGTCCAATCAGCGCGCCGGCCCCCTGCAGCGACGACACCGGGTCGATCAGCCCGGAATACTGGATGGCCGGAATCAGCGTGATCAGCACCGTGCCGAACAGGGCCGCGATCTGGCTGTTCATGAAGGCCGAGATCACCAGCCCCATGCCGGTCGTCGCCGTGACGTAAAGCAGCGCGGCGAGCGCGTAGGTCGGAAAGCTCCCAGTGAAGGGCACGCGGAAGACGACGAGGGCAAAGCCGACCAGGAGGAGGAAGTTTCCGAACGCCAGCACGACATAGGGCAGCTGCGTGCCGAGCAGGAATTCCATCCGCGTCACCGGCGTCACGTAGAAATTGACGATCGAGCCGAGCTCCTTCTCGCGCACGACCGCGAGCGCCGCGAGCACCGCCGGGATCATCACCAGCAGCAGCGGAATAATGCCCGGCGCCATGGCGACGACGCTGATGACATCGGGATTGTAGCGATAGCGCAGCTGGAGCTGATAGGAGCCGGCGATTGCCGCCTCGCCATAGAGCTCGCGGCCCTTCTGCGCGAGCCAGGTGGCGTGGATCGCCTGGGCATAGGAGCGCAGCGTTTCGGCCCTGGTCGGATTGGCGCCGTCGACCCAGGCGCCGATCTCGACATGGCGGCCGCGGCTGACGTCGCGGCCGAAGCCCGCCGGCAGCTCGATGGCGAGCCCGATCTCGCCGGCGCGCATGCGGCGGTCGAGATCGGCGTAATCGGTGATAGGGGATTTTTCGGTAAAATAGCGCGAGCCCGCGATCTGGAGGCTGTAGTCGCGGCTGATCGCGCTGTCGTCGCGGTCGAGCACGGCGAAGGTCAGGTTCTCGACGTCCATGCTGATGCCATAGCCCAGCACGAACAGCAGCAGCACGCTGCCGAGGATTGCGAGCGTGGCGCGGATCGGGTCGCGCCGCAGTTCGAGCGCCTCGCGCCGGGAATAGGCGAGCATGCGCGTCGGATTGAACCTCGCACCGCGCTTGCGCGGCGGCTCCGCTGTCGCGGCCGGTAGAGGCGATGCGATCGCAGGCTGGCCGGCCGGCTCCGCCGTATCCGCGATCGCCTCCTCCAGGCAGGCGATGAAGGCCTGCTCCAGCGTCGCGGTGCCGCGCGCCGCCACGATCGCGGCGGGGGTGTCCGACGTCAGCACCTTGCCCGCATGCATCAGCGAGACCCGGTCGCAGCGCTCGGCCTCGTTCATGAAATGGGTCGAGACGAAGATGGTGACGTTGTCCTTGCGGGAGAGCTCGGCGAGGATCTGCCAGAAGCGGTCGCGGGCGACCGGGTCCACGCCGGAGGTCGGCTCGTCGAGGATGAGGATGTCGGGCGCATGGATCATGGCCACCGCCAGCGACAATCGCTGCCGCAGCCCGAGCGGCAACGCATCGGGCAGGGCGTCGGCGACGTCGGCGAGGTCGAACCGGCCGATCATCTCTTTGATGCGCGCGGCGACGGTGTCCGCCGGCAGCTCGAACAGCCGCGCATGCAGGTCGAGATTTTGCGCGACCGTGAGCTCCGAATAGAGCGAGAAGCCCTGCGACATGTAGCCGATGCGCCGCCGCACCGACATGTCGCCGGCATCGATGGTCTTGCCGAACAGCCGCGCGGTGCCTTCGCTTACGGGCAGGAGGCCGGTGAGCATCTTCATGGTCGTGGTCTTGCCGCACCCGTTCGAGCCGAGAAAGCCGAAGATCTCGCCCTTCCTGATGCGGAAGCTGACGTCGTCGACGGCGACGAAGCCGTTGAACCGTCGGGTCAGGTGGTCGGCCTCGATCGCTGTCTCGTCGTGGCCTTCACTCCGCGGCGGGATCACGACATCGGTATGGTCGCCGCGATCCGCTTCGGGCAAGAGGCGGATGAACGCGTCATCGAGCGTGTCGGCCCCGGTCTGCCGCTTGAGCTCGGCGGGCGTTCCGGTCGCCAGCACGCGGCCAGCGTTCATCGCGATCAGGACATCGAACTGCGCGGCCTCTTCCATATAGGCGGTCGAGACGATCACGCTCATGCCGGGCCGGCTGTCGCGGATCGAGCTGATCAATTCCCAGAACTGGCGGCGCGACAGCGGATCGACGCCGGTGGTCGGCTCGTCCAGGATCAAGAGCTCGGGATCGTGGATCAGCGCGCAGCACAGGCCGACCTTCTGCTTCATGCCGCCGGAGAGTTTTGCTGCGGGCCGGTCAGCGAAAGCCGTGAGCCCGGTGTCGCGCAGCAGGCCGGCGATCCGCCGGTGCCGCTCGGCCTTGTCGTGTCCGAACAGGCGGCCGAAGAAGTCGATGTTCTCGAACACCGACAGCGTCGGATACAGATTCTTACCGAGGCCTTGCGGCATGTAGGCGATGTCGGGGCACACGTTGCGGCGATGGCGCGAACTCGCCATATCGCCGCCGAGGACGTTGATGCGCCCCTGCTGGATCGCGCGGGCCCCGGCGATCAGCGAGAGCAGGCTCGATTTGCCGACGCCGTCGGGGCCGATCAGTCCGACCATGCAGCCGGACGGCAGGTCGAGCGTGATGGCATCGAGCGCCCGGGCCTTGCCATAGCTCAGGCCCACGCCTTCGAGATGCACCACGCTGCCGCGCCCGGCAGGCAGCTCGGCTGCGGCCGTCGTGCTCATCTCGTCAGCTTGATGTTGAGATTGCCGGGCCATTGCGCGGCCGGATCGAGCTGCACATACGCCATGCCGGGCAGGCCGGTCTTCACATGCTCGATGTGCTGGCGCAGCAGCTCGGGTGCGATATGTGCCTTGATGCGGAACATCAGCTTCTGGCGTTCCTCCTCGGTCTCGACGGTCTTGGGCGTGAACTGTGCGACGTCGGCGACGAAGGTGGCCTTGGCAGGGATCACATATTGCGGGATGGCGTCGAGCACGAGGCGAACCTCGGCGCCCATCGCGACGCGCCCGGCATCGGCCGTCGGCAGGAAGAACGTCATGTAGACGTCGCCGAGATCGACCATGTTGAGGACGCGGCCGCCGGCGGCGAGCACTTCGCCGGGCTGCGACACGCGATACTGCACGCGGCCGTCGCGCGGCGCCTTCAGGACGCTGTCGTTGAGGTCGGCATTGATGCTTTCGATCGCGGCCTTCGCGGCGTCGACCGAGGCGCCGGCATCGATCACCATGGCGCGGGCGGAGCTGATCGCGGCCTCGGATGCGGCGACCTGAGCGTGGGACGCGGCGAGCGCCGCCTTGGCCGTGGCGTTGGCGGAACGGTCGTCGTCCAGCACCTGCTGCGATACCGCACTGGTTCTGATCAGTTGCTCGGAACGATCGAGCTTGCGGCTCGTGGTGTCGAGCTGAGCGATGCGCTGGTCGACCACGGCCTCGGCGGCCCTGCGTTCGGCTTCACGCTGGTTCACCAGGCTCTTCGCGGTCTCGACATTGATCGTCGCGCGCTTGAGCTGCGCGTCGGCCTGGCGGCGCTGGGCCTGCAATTGCTCGGTGTCCATACGCGCCAGAACCTGGCCCGCGCGCACGAAGTCACCTTCGTTGACCAGGATCTCGCGAATCCGGCCCGGCGTCTTGGTCGCGATGTCGATCTCGACCGCCTCGATGCGGCCGTTGCCGCGGGCGAAGCCTGCCGGCAGTGTGTTGGTATCGCGGTGCTGCCAATAGTAATAGCCGCCGCCAGCAACGAGCACGGCGATCGCGGCGATGACGCGACCCGGGGTGAAGTTCATCTGTTCAAAACGCCGTGAGGCGGCGCCCACTGTTGAGACACGAACGCCCGGCCGCCGAAGGCGCGGAAGGGCGAGCCCAACATTGCAGCGAATTTTGCATCGCAACTTGATGCAGATCAGACGGCGGCGCGCTGCACCCGTGCCTCATGTTTGGGCGGCGCGCCATCGTCGCCGCTCGTCCGCACAGATTGCCCAAGCGGACGAGCGAGGCTTGCTGAACAGATGACCATCCGCGATCCAGGCCGCTTCACTTCACCAGCGGGCAGCCGCCATCCTTCAGGGGCCGAAACGCCTGATCGGCGGGCACCTCGGCGAGCAGCTTGTAATAATCCCACGGCCCCTTCGATTCCTCCGGCTTCTTCACCTGGAACAGGTACATGCTGTGCACCATGCGGCCGTCCTCGCGCAGCACGCCGTTGTCGGTGAAGGCGTCCTTCACCGGCAGCTCGCGCATCTTCGCCATCACCGTCTTGGTGTCCCTGGTGCCGGCCGCCTGCACGGCCTTGAGGTAATGCAGCGTCGCGCTGTAGGTCGCGGCCTGGTTCATCGTCGGCATGCGCTTGACGCGCTCGAGGAAGCGCTTGCCGAAGGCGCGGGTCTTGTCGTTGAGATCCCAGTAATAGGCCTCGGTGATGATCAGGCCTTGCGCGAGCTTGAGGCCCAGGCTGTGCACGTCGGAGATGAACATCACGATCGCCGCCAGGTTCTGTCCGCCGGCGACGATGCCGAACTCACCGGCCTGCTTGATCGCGTTGATGGTGTCGCCGCCGCCGTTGGCGAGGCCGATGATCTTGGCCTTGGAAGCCTGGGCCTGGAGCAGGAACGAGGAGAAATCGGCGGTGTTGAGCGGATGCTTGACGCTGCCCAGTACCTTGCCGCCCGCAGCCTTTACGACATCGCCGGTATCGCGCTCGACCGAATGGCCGAACACGTAGTCGGCGGTGAGGAAGAACCAGGTGTCGCCGCCGTTCTTGACGATGGCGCTGCCGACGGTGTGCGCGTTGGCATAGGTGTCGTAGGTCCAGTGCGCGGTGTAGGGCGAGCAGGATTTTCCGGTGATGTCGGAGCTGGCCGCATCCGTCACGATCATGATCTTCTCGTACTGCTTCGACAGCTCCATCACCGCGAGCGCGGTCGCCGAGGTCGGCAGGTCGATGATCATGTCGACGCCTTCGGTCTCCCACCATTTGCGCGCGATGGTGGAGGCGACGTCGGGCTTGTTGAGCACGTCGGCCGAGACCATGTCGATCGGCTTGCCGAACATCTGACCGCCGAAATCCTCGATTGCCATTTTGGTCGCCTCGACATTCCCCATGCCGCCGATGTCGGAATAGACGGAGGAGAAGTCGGAGAGCACGCCGATCTTGAGCGGCGCCTGCTGGGCCGAGGCAGGGGTGATCAGGGCAGCCGACAGCAAGCCGGCCGCAGACACGAGTGCTGCGATGGGTCTCATGGATACGTTTCCTCTTGAGCGGGACTATTCTGTCCCTTTGTCCGACAAAGCTAGAGTGGGGTTCCGGCGGAGTCAATTTCCTCGGCGGATGTTATGAATGATGTAGTTTGACGCACCCATCGTCGGTGCCTATACTTTGTCCGACAATCGCCATTGGAGGCCGGTTTGCCCATCGCGCCGCTGTTCCGACCGATCGATGTCGCGCCGGCCTATCAGAAGGTCGCCGACGCCATCGAGCGCGAGATCGTCAATGGCCGCATCAAGCCCGGCGATCCCATCGGCACCGAGCACGATCTGGTCCGCCAGTTCGGCGTCAATCGCTCGACCATTCGCGAGGGCATCCGTGTGCTGGAGGAGGGCGGGCTGATCCGGCGCGATTCCTCGCGCCGCTTGCACGCCTGCCTGCCGCGCTACAGCAAGCTCGCAAGCCGTCTCAGCCGCGCGCTGGTGCTGCATGAGGTCACCTTCCGCGAGCTCTATGAAGCCTCGATGACGCTGGAGGTCGCCAGCATCGAGGGCGCCGTGGAGCGCGCGACGGACGAGAACCTCGCCGAGCTCGACGCCAATCTGCTGCGCAGCGAGGCCGTGGTCGGCGATCCCGCGATGCTGGCCGAATGTGACGCCGAATTCCACGTGCTGGTCGCAAAAGCCTCGCAGAACCGCGTGCTCCAGCTCGCGCGCGAGCCCGCGGCGCAGCTGTTCTATCCGACCACCGAGATGATCGTGACGGGTGTCGCCGAGGGCGGCCCGCGTCTCGTCGCGGCGCACCGCCATCTCATCGACGCGATCCGCCGCCGCGATCGCGAGGCTGGCGTGCTCTGGACGCGCCGGCATTTACAGGACTGGCGCCGCGGCTTCGAGAAGATCGCCTCGCTCGATCGCTCGGTCGAGCACATGTACATGGAGCACGCGCAGGCGGCCCGGCGAAGATAACGCCGCATGATCCGGAAAAGTGTGAAGCGGTTTTCCGGCAAGATCATGCGCAAAAGAGAAGACGCAAGATATCAAGCAAGAAATCCAACAAACAAAGACATCACCCGGAGGGACACATGAGCGAGACCGCAGCCACCATCGCGAAGGCACGCGAACATTCCATCGGCGATCTCCTGCGCCGCTCGGCAGGGCGCGAACCGAACAAGCTCGCGGTGAGTTGCGGCAATGTGAGCTGGACCTTTGCCGAGATGGACGCGATCTGCAACCGGCTCGGCCGTGGTCTGCTCGGGCTCGGCGTGAAGAAGGGCGACCGCCTCGCGGTGCTGTCGCGCAATTCGCACGCGTTCGCCGCGCTGCGCTTCGCGGTGGCGCGGATTGGCGCGGTTCTGGTGCCGATCAACTTCATGCTCAATCCGGACGAGATCAATTTCATCCTGAAAAGCTCCGGCGCAAAGTTGCTCGCGACCGGTCCCGATTTCGTCGAGCCGGCGAAGGCCGCCAGCGCGAAAGACTGTGCGGTCGAAAAAATGATCTGGCTGCCGGGCGAGGATCCCGCGTCGGCGCCGGCGGGCCTCACCACCTTCGACGATCTGCTTCATTCCGAGGGCTCGTTCCTGGATGCCTCGGTCGATAGCCGCGATCTCGCGCAGATCGTCTACACCTCAGGCACCGAATCGCTGCCCAAGGGTGCGATGCTGACCCACGAAGCCGTGATGTGGCAGTATGTCAGCTGTATCATCGACGGCGGCATGAGCGTGGACGACAAGTTCCTGCACGCGCTGCCGCTGTATCACTGCGCCCAGTTGGACGTGTTCCTCGGGCCACAGATCTATCTCGGCGCCTCCGGCGTCATCACGGGCAAGCCGACCGCCGACAACATCCTGGCCCTGATCCAGGCCCACAAGATTACCTCCTTCTTCGCGCCGCCGACGATCTGGATCGCGATGCTGCGCTCGCCGAATTTTGACAAGTCCGACCTGTCGTCCCTGCAGAAGGGCTATTACGGCGCCTCGATCATGCCGGTGGAAGTTCTGCTCGAGCTTCAGCGTCGCCTGCCCGCCGTAAAATTCTGGAACTTCTACGGCCAGACCGAGATCGCGCCGCTCGCGACCGTGCTGCGGCCGGAGGACCAGCTGCGCAAGGCTGGATCGGCGGGCAAGCCCGTGCTCAATGTCGAGACGCGCGTCGTCAACACGTCAATGGAAGACGTTGAGGTCGGCGAGGTCGGCGAGATCGTGCACCGTTCGCCGCATCTGTTGTCCGGCTATTACAACGATCCCGTGAAGACTGCGGCAGCGTTTGCCGGCGGCTGGTTTCACTCCGGCGATCTCGCCACCGTCGACGAAGAGGGCCACATCACCGTGGTCGACCGGGTCAAGGATATGATCAAGACCGGCGGCGAGAACGTCGCCAGCCGCGAGGTCGAGGAGATGGTGTATCGTATCCCGGCGGTTTCCGAGGTCGCCGTCGTCGGCCTGCCCGATCCGCGCTGGATCGAGGCGGTCACCGCCATCGTCGTGGTCAAGAGCGGCGAAAAGCTGGACGAGGACGCCGTCATCAAGCACTGCGCCGGCCAGATGGCGCATTTCAAGGTGCCCAAGCGCGTCATCTTCGTGGATGCCTTGCCGAAGAATCCGAGCGGCAAGCTGCTCAAGCGCGAGCTGCGCCAGCGCTTCGTCGGCGGCGAGACGCTCGACAAGGCGATCCAGAAGAATTTTGGCGCGTAAGGCCGGGCGGCTTTTGGCTGCGTCGTGATCGAGTTCGCTAGCCGGCGTCGCCGGCCAGCTTCCTGACGTCGTCCGGCGTCTGCCCGAACCGGCGGCGAAACGCGCGATGGAAGTAGGAGACGTCGTGGAAACCGGCGAGATGCGCGATCTCGATGATCTTGCGTGTGCGCAGGCTCGGATTTCGAAGGAGACGTTCGGCACGCAGCAGGCGCTGCTCCAGCACGAAGCCGCTATAGGTGATGCCGGCCTGCTCGAACAGCAGCTGGATCGTGCGCGGGCTGACGCGGTGCGCGGCTGAAAGCAGGGTGAGCGACAGTGCAGGGCTGTCGAGCTGCGCCAGGATGTCGGACTTGAGGGTTTCGAGACGCGCTGCCGCCAGGCCGCGCATTCGAGCCTGCTCGGCGACATCGCCGCGCGCTCCGATCATCAGCACCGAAAGGTCGAACAGGTGCTGCGAGACCGCGTCAAGTTCCGCCGGGGCGAGTTTGTCGGCATAGGCATGCGCGAGATCGTAATATCGCAGGTACATCGACGTGATCGGATTGGCGCCGGGGATCGACCGCGCAATCAGGTCCTCGGCATTCGGGCAAACGCGTAGCAGCGCCTTGCGCGGCAGCAGCGCGGTCCGAAAATTGCCATTCCCGGTCTGAGTGATGTAGGCGCCTTTGATCGAGGGATCGCCAATTGTGACGTCCCCCGCCGCGATCTCCAGCGGGCGTTTTCCCATGGTCCCGCTCAATGCCGAATTGGGCGACGTCGTAATCACCAATTCGTCGTTCGTCCCCAACGACACGAAAGATATCGGCGAGCCGAACGAGGCCGAGAGCCTGATGCGGGGAAGAATGGCCGGCGCAATGGTTCGGTGGACTCGCCCTTCCCCGACCGGCACGAAATCGACGTTGGCCACCTGACGGCAAAACTGCTCGCGCCATCTTTCATAGGCCGGGCCATTCGGGTCGCCATCAAAGGAGAGTTGAGGCTGGATCATCGATCGGGAAGGGCAGGTCTGTTGGCGATTACGGCAGGTTGTATCGTCACGCTGCTGCTCCGCAACGGCAAAAGCGGGAAATTGCGTGATAAGCCACTTGCGATGACGCGCTGCGACCGCGACCAGGTGCCGCAGTCCGGTGTGCCCGGATCGCAACAGGCGCAGCCGCTGTCGCTGCGTTTCAGCTCAGTCCATTCGGTGGTTCGCGCCCTGCCACGAACGCGGATCGCTTCCCGCCTATCGTGGCCAGCGAGTGATCGACCGATTGGAAGGGAATGACCGGATGACACCTCGTGTGCGCGATCTGCTGCCGGCTCTGCTGGTGCTTGGCCTTGGCGCGGCTTGTGCCATTGATGCAACGGCTGCCGACATCGCGCTCAAGGCTCCGCCTGCGCCTCCGCCGGTCGGCTTCACCTGGACGGGGTTCTATGCGGGTGTTCACGCCGGCTATGGCACCGGCGATGGCAACGCCGCGAGGGTCGATCCCGGTGCGCTGCCGGCGCTGTTTCCCGGCGTGAACAATCTCACGTCGACGGCATCGGCGTCGTTCACGCTGGGGGTCGATCAGTCCGGCTGGCTGGGCGGACTGCAGGCAGGCTACAACTGGCAGAGCGGGCATCTGGTCGCCGGCGTCGAAGCCGATGTGAGCGCTGCCGGGTTCGGCGAGCGGGCATCGGGCTCATATGCGTTTCGTCCCGTTTTCCTGGTCGGCGATTTCGACAATTACACCGGCACCGTGAGGGTGACCCAGGACATCGATTATCTCGGTACGCTGCGCGGACGTATCGGCTATGCCAGCAACAACTGGCTGCTCTATGCCACGGGCGGTCTCGCCTGGGCCCACGTCAAGGCAAGCCTCGACAGTTCTCATGTCAGATTGACCAATAATTTCCCGATTCCCGGTTTTCCCGGCGCACTGGACGGTCATGCCTCCGCAAGCGGCTACAATATCGGCTATGCGGTCGGCGGCGGCGGCGAATGGGCGTTCGCGCCGCACTGGTCGTTCAAGGCGGAGTATCTGTATCTCAACCTTGGCCGCCAGCTCTCCTTGTCTATCCCTGCGAGCAGCATGCCCGCCGGCGACATCGAGCTTCACACCTTCAGGGTCGGCCTGAACCGGCAATTTACGCCGTGAGGTCGGCCACGGCGATGAAGCTCAATACTTCTTTACCGTCGACCCGAACGCGAACCACAGCGCCATCGATGCGAGGCCGAAGCCGCCGAGCAGCAGGAAGGTCGGCCCGTAGCCAATCCATTGCGCGATCCAGCCGCCGAGCGCCGGACTGAGGCTGGCGCCGATGCCCTGCACCGTAATCACGGCGCCCTGGCCGAGATTGATGCGGCCGCTGCCGTTCAGCGCGCGCGCGACCATGCCGGGAACGGCGACCGTCTGCAGGCCGGTGCCGATACCGTCGAGCACCTGCATCGGTATGACGCCCCACCATCCCGTCACGAAGAAGGCCAGCACGCCGCGGATGGGCAAGAACATGAAGGACACCAGGATCACCGGCCAGTAGTTGCGCTTGCTCGCGGCCTTCATCGCGATCAGCGACGTCACGATCATGACGCCTTGCGCGATCACCACGGTGGTCGCGACGAAGCTCGGGCCGTTGGCCTGTCCCTCGGCCACCGCCGCAAGCCCGTAGAGCGGAACGATGGCGGCATTGCCGAGATGGAAAAGGGCGAGAGCAAGTGCCAGGACGAGCAGCGGCTTGTGCTTGAGCAGCATCGTCATCGCATCCGGCGGAGCCTTGGAATCGTCCTCCTTGCTGCCGCGCGCGGCACGGTCGTCGATCGCCTTGGCGGGGATCATCATCACACAGGCGATCGCGATGGCGCCGAACACGGCCGCCAGCACGAACACGGCGACATAGCCGAACCTGTAGCCGAGATAGCCAGACAATGCCGCGCCGACCATGTTGCCGGCGTGGTTGAACGCCTGGTTGCGGCCGTTCAGCGCGTTGAATCCCTTCTGCTTGGCGATGCCGAGCGTGATGCCCGTTACCGCCGGTACGATGGCGGCGCTCGCCAGCGATTGCGCCACTTGCGAGAACGTCACCGCCCAGAAGTTCTGCGAGATCAGGATGATCGCGGAGGCAAGAACGACGCAGATGCCGGGAATGACGACCCATAGCCGTTTGTTGCGGCTGGAATCGATGAAGCCGCCGATCGGCGTCGTGACCAGCATGCCCGCGACATTGCCGATCGTCATTGCGGTGCCGATCAGCCCGGTCGCCCAGCCGCGCTCCTGGAGGAAGACCCCGACGAACGGCCCAATGCCCGACTGCATGTCGGCCATGAAGAAGTTGAGCGCGAACAGAGGCCAGATACGGGACGAGGAGGAAGGCCGCGATGTCATCGATACCCAAACATGCTCTTCGTGTGTCGCGATCCTCTTGACCAATCCTTCCGGCGTGGACCTGAACGTAACGGGCGCTCGCCGCGTTGGTTCCAGTCTGTCCTTGCGCTCATCGATCTTGCCGAAAGCGCGGTCGCAATGTCATCCTGCGATCTTCCCACGGAGCTCTGGTCATGCCTCTCTGGACCTGCGAAACCTGCGGTGCGCAATTCCCGAACGGCGGAAATCCGCCCGCCTCCTGCGTGATCTGCGAGGACGAGCGGCAGTTCGTGAACTGGAAAGGGCAGACCTTTCTCACGCGCGAGGAGCTGGCGCGGGGGCACCGACTGGTGGGACGCGACGATCTTGGCCTCACCGGGATCGCCCTGGAGCCGAGCTTCGCCATCGGACAGCGCGCGCTGCTGGTGCCTCAGGGCGACGGCTGCGTGATGTGGGATTGCATTCCGCTCGCAACCGATGAGGCCATCGAATACGTCGCAGCGCTCGGCGGACTGAAGGCGATCGCGATCTCGCATCCGCATTACTACGGCGCGGTCGCCGACTGGAGCGATACCTTTGGCGGCGTGCCGGTCTATCTGCATGCCGACGATCGCGCTTTCGTCACGCGGCCGCATCCCTCGATCGTGCACTGGACCGGCGAGAGCCACCGCATCTCAGACGATGTGCTGCTGCTACGCACCGGCGGTCATTTCGCCGGCGCCACCATGCTGCATTGGCAACGCGGTGCCGAGGGCAGGGGCGCGCTGCTCACCGGCGACATCGCCCAGGTGACGATGGACCGCCGCTTCGTCAGCTTCATGTATTCCTACCCCAACTACATGCCGCTCAACGCCGCCGCGGTGCGGCGGATTGCGGCCGCTGTCGAGCCGCTTGCCTTCGATCGCATCTATGGCGCCTGGTGGGGCCGCAACATCGCTGGCGGCGCCAAGGCCGCCTTTGCGGCGTCGGTGGAGCGCTACATCGCGGCCATCAGCTGAGCCGGCGAGCGGATCTGATTTATCTTGCCGGCCTCGAATAACTGTACTATAAGTACAGTTATAAATCTGCTGCAGTGACGCAGCTGCAGGCCGGGCATGATCGATGCATCGTGGAAGCTGCGGCGCTGTGCGGCCGCGTAAACGGAGTTCGGTTCATGACGGCGCATTACGAGATCTTCGAGGCTGGCGACGTTGTCCTCCAGTCCGGGACCGTTTTTCCTTCGCTGAAGCTTGCCTACAAGACCTATGGCACGCTGAGCGCTGCAAAGGACAACGTCATCCTCTATCCGACCTCGTTCAGCGCGCAGCATTTTGACACCGAGTGGCTGATCGGGCCCGACGGCGTGCTCGATCCCACGCGCTACTTCATCGTCATCCCGAACCTGTTCGGCAACGGCCTGTCGTCCTCGCCGTCGAATACCGCAGCGCCGTTTCCCGAGGTGACCTATCACGATGCGATTGCGGTCCAGCATCGGCTCCTCACCGAGCGTTTCGGCATTTCAAAGCTGGCCCTCGTCTATGGCTGGTCGATGGGTGGCATGCAGGCCTATCACTGGGCGGCGCTGCACCATGATATGGTCGAGCGTGCAGCCGTGGTCTGCGGCAGTGCCCGCTGCGCGCCCTATAACCATGTCTTCCTGGAGAGCGTGAAGGCCGCGTTGACCGCCGATCCCGCCTTCCGCGACGGCCGCTTCGCAGACAAGCCCGTTGCCGGCTATCGCGCCATGGGGCGCGTCTATGCCGGCTGGGCGATGTCGCACGGCTTCTATCGCGACGAGCTCTGGCGCGAGGCCGGCTTCACCTCGCTGGAGGATTATCTCGTCCGCGTCTGGGACGCGACGTTTGCCCGGCGCGACGCCAATGATCTCTTGGCGCAGATCGGCATCTGGCAGCGGGGTGACATCAGCCGCTGCGAGGCGTTCGGTGGCGATCTCAATCGCGCGCTGGCGGCGATCAAGGCGCACATGCTGCTGATGCCCGGGGCGACCGACCGTTATTTCGACGTCCGCGACAACGAGGACGAGCTCGGCCGGCTGGTCAACGCGAAATCCGCGGTGCTGCATCCGATCCCGTCGCTACATGGCCATCGCGCCGGCAACCCCGTCGGCAATGCGCGCGACCAGGCCTTCATCAAGGCCGAAATCGCGGAATTACTCGGCGAGCAGGCAGGCAACCGATCATGACCGACACAGCCGTTTCCGAGTCCGGCCATCGCTTGAAGCCGTTGACGCCGGCCCTGCTGCGCGAATTGTCGGCCCGCTCCGATCTCAGAGGCGCGGCGCAGAGCCTTGGCCATTATGGCGTGATCGTGCTGGTGGGCGCGCTGATCTGGAAGGTCTCTTCGACGTGGGGCGTGCTCTGGACGCTGCCGCTGATGGTGGTGCAGGGTTATGTCGTCGCCTTCCTGTTCATGGCGGTGCACGAGACCGCGCACAAGACCGCGTTCAGGAGCCGCAGCCTCAATCTCGTCGTCGGTCATCTCTCGGCCTTCCTGATCGGATTGCCTTACGAATATTACTGCCTGTTTCATTGGGACCATCACCGCTACACCCAGGATCCGGACAAGGACCCGGAGCTGATCGTCGGCGTGAAGCCGGCCTCCGACACGCAGCTCGCGATCGCCTATAGCGGCCTGCTCCAGGTCGCCGGCCGGCTTCGGCTGATGCTCGGCCATGCCGTCACCGGAAAGGTCACCGTGCCATGGATCCCCGAAAACAGACGCGCCGTCATCGTGAGAGAGGCGCGTGCCTATGTCGCGGTCTATGTCCTGCTGCTCGCGCTCTCGCTGTGGTTCTCGTCAGCGCTGTTGCTCTGGGTCTGGCTCGTCCCGCTCGTCATCGGACAGTTGTTCCTGCGGCCCTATCTCTATGCCGAGCATACCGGCTGCGAGCGCACTCGCAGCGCTTTTCAGAACACCCGCACCACCTACACCGCTGCGGTGGTCAAATGGTTCGCGTGGAACATGCCCTACCACGTCGAGCACCACGCCTATCCCTCGATCCCGTTTCACGCGCTGCCGAAGCTGAACGAGATCGTCGACGGTGAGATCGTTTATCGCGGCCGCGGCTACATCCAGACGACGCGCGAAACCTGGGCCTGGTTTCGCCGGCAGCGGCAGGCCGGCTAACTCAACGCAAAAGCTCCGGTCGCGGCGCGACCGGAGCTTTGTCGGAAGGCGGGATATCAGTAGATCCCGTACGCGCAGACATTCACGATGCGGACGCGCATGCCGTGACGGGTCTGAACGAGGCGCTCCTGGTAGCAGTTGCTGACGCCAGTGTTGACGTAGACGCCGCCGAAGCCCCAGCCCGGACCCCAGCCATGACCCCAATGGTGATGGTGGAAACCGCCAGCCGAGGCGGCGGTGGGCGCGAGAGCGGCAACGCCGAGCGAACCGGCGGCGATCAGACCGAGAGCAAGCTTACGAAACATCTTCATTCTCCAGTGTGGCGCTAAGGCCGTTGTTGTGTCCCTGCATCTCGGTCGGGCCGAGACGCGAATGAGTTCACCCGGGAGGAGGAGAATCGTGTTTCAGGAGTGTTTCGTGGGCTGCGGCGAAATATGCCGGCCTTATGTTTTCCGCGCCGCGCGATAGCGCGCGGCCATCGCCTGCGTCAGCTCCGCCATCTTGTCGCGGAGGTCGGCGGGCTCCAGCACTTCGGCCTCGGGGCCGAGCCGCAACAATTCGGCCGCGGCGTGCCAGGACGTCTTGCCGACAGGCACGCGCGCAATGCGCCAGCCGTCTGCATCGCTGGCCTCTTCAATCTCCGTACGCGCCTTGATGTAGGGCTGGCTCAGCGCATCGAGCAGCTTGACGCCGAACGGCGACAACCGGACGATCGCGACATTGGGATGCATCTCCGCCTCGAGACGCAGCGTCGCGGCCTGCCAATAGGCGGCAAGATCGAAATCGGCCGGCCGATCGAAGCCGTCGTCGAGCGCCGTGCAGTCGAGCACGCGCGCGACGCGATAGGTGCGCACGCTGGCGTCGACTTGGCCGGCGAAATACCAGCTCCCGCCCTTCAGCACGAGACCTAGCGGCGCGAGGCGACGCTGCTTTTCCGCGCGCCAGCTCTGGTAGCGGATCTTGATCAGTGTTCCGCGCAGCACGGCGCCGGCAATCGTGCGCAGATGCCTCGGCTCTTCGGCCTCGCCGAACCAGCCCGGCGCGTCCAGATGAAAGCGTTCCTGCATCCGGCTGGCGTCCTGGCGCAGATGGACGGGCAGCGCCGCCATCAGCTTGTTCTGCGCGGCGATCATTGCCGCATCCAGCCCCAGCGCCGCCGCCGGGCCCGGCAAGCCCGCCAGGAACAGCGTCTCGGCCTCGCTCTGCGACAGGCCGTTCAGCCGCACGCGATAGCCGTCGAGCAGCCGATAGCCGCCCTCCGCGCCACGGTCGGCGTAAACGGGAACGCCTGATGCCGCGAGCGCGTCGATGTCGCGATAGATCGTGCGGACCGAGACCTCGCAGGCCTCCGCGAGCTCGGGCGCGGTGACTTGCCCCCTGGCCTGGAGGGTGGTGAGGATCGACAACATTCGGCTCGCGCGCATGATTGCTTAAACCATACCTGACACAGGATGTCAGGTATGGCCCGCTACAAGCTGCGCCACCGCCCGCTGGCCCGATGGAGACCTGCCATGACCGATCCGAACCGCATCACGCTGTATTACTCGCCGCAAAGCCGTGCCACCGGCACGCGGGTGCTGCTGGAGGAGCTGGGTGCGCCCTACGACCTGCATGTCCTCAACATGAAGGCCGGCGAGCAGCGTCAGCCCGCTTATCTCGCCATCAATCCGCTCGGCAAGGTCCCGGCGATCCGCCACGGCGATGCCCTGGTGACCGAGCAGGTCGCGATCACCATCCATCTCGCCGATCTCTTCCCGCAGGCCGGTCTGACGCCCGCGCTGAACGATCCGCTGCGCGGTCCTTATCTGCGCTGGATCGCCTATTACGGCTCATCCTTCGAGCCGGCGCTGATCGACAAGTTCATGCAGCGTGAGCCGGCGCCGATCACGCAGTCGCCCTATGCCGACTACGACACCATGTTAGGTGCGCTCGAAGCGCAGCTGTCGAAGGGGCCCTATTTGCTTGGCGAGCGGATGACGGCTGCCGATGTGTTGTGGGGCGTGGCGTTCAGCTGGACCATGATGTTCGGCATCGTGCCGAAGAAGGACGTCTTCGTCCGCTATGCCGAGCGCATGACCGCGCGGCCTGCGTTCCAGCGCATCAATGCGGCGGACGACGAGATGGCGGCGCTGCATGCGAAGGCGGCGGGAGTGTAGGTCAGCCCCACACTCGGTGTCGTCCCGGGACGACAGCGAGAGAAATTTCAAAACCTCGGCGCTCGCTTCTCCGCGAACGCCTTGATGCCTTCCTTGATCTCGTCGCCGCGCATGCTGTCGCGGTGGCGCTGGTCGGCGGCGCGGTCATCGAGCTCGCCGCGGGCGAATTCGTTGATCGCGCGCTTCATGCCGCGCATCGCCTCCGGCGCGTTGCCGGCGAGGATTCCGGCGAGCTTGTCGACCTCCTCGTCGAGGAATTCCACCGGTACCATCGCAGTGAGATAGCCGATGCGCAGCATCTCCGGCGCGCTGATCTTCTGCGCCGTCAGGAACAGCTTCTTCGCGTTGTCGACGCCAAGCCGGGTGACGTAGCGTTTGATGCCGCTCCTGTAATAATGCAGTCCGAGGCGCGCTGCCGGCATGAACATCTCGGCGGTGTCGACGCCGATGCGGAAATCGCAGGCGAGCGCGAGGTCGGTCGAGCCGCCATAGACGCCGCCGTTGAGCCGGCAGATCGTCGGCACGCCCAGATCCTCCAGCCGGTTGACGACCACCTCAAATGCAGAGCCCGCGCTCTGCTGCTCGTTGGCGCTGACGGCGCGCTCGGCGACCGAATTGAGGTCATACCCGGCTGAGAAGGCGCGTCCGGTGCCGGTCAGCACCAGCACACGGATGGCTGGATCGGCTTCGACCAGATCGAACAGTCTGACGAGCTCGTCGAGGTCCTCGGCCTGGAGCCGGTTGAGATGCTTCGGCCGATTGAGGCGGATGGTGGCGCGGGCGCCGTCGCGTTCGAGCACGGGGCCGGTGGCTGCGTCGGTGATGTCCGACATCTTGTCTCCTTTTATCTGTTTTCGAGTGCGCGTCGTTTCGCCTCGGCGTCAATGGTCTCGGCGAGATCTGGATGTCGTGCCATCAACACGCGGAAGTCGACGAGGTCGAGCACCAGAAGCCGCGACACTTTCGTGGTCGAGACGTTGGCGCCGCGCATGTTGTTGCCGAGCAGCGCCATCTCGCCGAAGAAGGCGCCTTCGCCGAGCTGCACCTTCTTGCCGGGCAGCTCGACCTCGACCTCGCCGGCGGCGATGAAATACATGCAGTCGCCCTGCGCGCCCTTGCGGATGATCATGGTGCGCGCCGGCAGCTCCATGGTCCGCAGCATGTGGGTGACGTCGGCAATCGCGGCGGGGCCGAGCGCCGCGAAGAACGGTACCTTGCTGACGGATTCCCAGGTCTTGAGGAAATTGTCGCGCCGCGTCTCGGCGGCAAATCCGGTCGCCAAAATACCGGTCCAGAGGCCGAACACGCCGAGGCCGGAGATCATCACCGCGGCCGCCACGATGCGGCCGAGCGGCGTAACCGGCACGACGTCGCCGTAGCCGGTGGTCGTGAGTGTGACGACGGCCCACCACAGCGCAGCGGGGACGCTGCCAAAAGTCTGCGGCTGCACGTCCCGCTCCAGGAAATATTCGGCGACGGAGGCGAGGAAGACCACCATCAGGAAGATCACGAGCACGCTGAGCAGCGGGCCCGATTCCAGCACCAGCACGCGGCGAAGCTGCCGAAGACCGGGGATGCCGGGGACCACCTTCAACACCCAGAGCACGCTGAGCAGCCAGGCCGTCTTCGGCTCGGCACCGAGGAGAAGCGCGACCGGCACCGCCAGCGCCCCTATCGCGTCGACCAGCCCGGCGGAGGAGGACATGTACAGCGAGAGCCGCCCCTGCTGCGTCATGTGGCGCAGCCGCACCAGCCATTCGAACACGAAATAGGCGAGGCAGGTCCAGAGCAGGGTGTTGATCCAGCCATGCGCCTCCTGGGCGCGCTTGTCCGACAGCAACACCATGCTGAGCACGCCGACGGTCACAGCCACATAGGCCGCCTTGGTCATGTTGCGGCCGGCCGTGGCGGCCGCGAACTGGGCCAGAGCGGAAATCAGCGGCTTGGACATGCGGGCAGGCGGCTCGGTGTTGAGACAAGTCTTCGGGTCCCGGCGGGACGCCGGCGCCAAAGTGCCCGCCTGGGCGAGGGCCGTCAACGACAGGCAGGCGGCGTGATCGGCGCTGCTGCGCCGGGCGGCCGGTCCGTGCCGCCATCGTTGGCGGAATGCCTTACCTGAAATGCGGCGGCTCGTCGTAGCCACGGCGGCTGCTGAAGAACAGCAGCACCATCAACCCGACGCCGACAATGACGGAAAACCCTGCGCCCAGTGCCAGCGCCACATAGCCTTCCGTCGGGATCGGCTCACCTTCGACCGCCATTGCGGAATAGGCGAAGTAGCCGGCCGCCGCCAGCATTCCCAGAAGGAGGATGATGAGGAGTGCACGCATGCTGCGGTCTCCGGTTGTAGTCGCGAACCAACGGTTGCAGGTGGGCTGGGTTCCAGACGGCCGGCCGTCACGATCTCCCTCTTGTGCCCCGGACGCAGCGCAGCACCGAGTGATGCGCTGCAGAGCCGGGGCCCATCCAGCAGCGCAAGCTGCGGTTCCTGGGTCCCGGCTCGGCGCCGCAAACGCCTTCGGCATTGCGGCTTGTCCGGGACAAGAGATTGATGGGCGGCCCAATCGGGCGGCCGTCAGGCACTCTGGGCGGTCTTCACCACCACGACATTGCTGTCGTCGTGCTGGGCAGGGCCGCCGTCCTGCACCGTCTTCTCGGTTTCGCCGGCATGGCGTTTCAGATAGTCGCGACGCATGCCGATCTCGTCGCGGACGAATTCGTAGCCGAGCTTGAAGGTGTCGAGGCCGTCGGTGCTGATCGTGCCGTCTCTGAGCCCGATGACCGCCCCGCGTAAAATGCCCTCCAGTTCGTCCTGGAGACATTCGAGCTGATCCAGAGAGTGGGCGTGCTCGATCCGCTCGCCGATGTCGAGGATGGCGGTGGAGAGCTCGCTGGCCTTCTCCGGCGCGATCCGGGTGATCTTGGCGTAGATCGCCGCGAAGATCGAGCCGATGACGCTGAGCGCGGCGGCGCCCAGATACATCAAGTCGCTGTACTTATCCATGAACGACTTGGTGTCGTCATTGATGTAATCGGCCGCCCCCTGGTGCGCCATCACAAAGGCGTCCTTCTCGACGGAGGCCGGCTCGATCCTGCTGGCAAAGCCGTTGTCGAGGCCGAGCGCGGATTTGTTCTCGTAGATGGTGCGCGCCAGCTCGCCCGCCGTGGATGGCGACATCCTGGATTGCGCGACCAGCAACCATTCGAGTCCGATCGTGTCGAGATCGTCATCGGGGATTTGCGGCGACGTCGACAGCGTGCCCGCCGTCAGCGTCTCGCTGGAAATGCCCGGGAGCTTGCGCGCCAGCGCCTTGGCCTCGTCGATCGTGTTGAGCGTGAAGCCGCCACGCTTGGCGACCTGCTCATAGGCCTTGTCGCGCACTGCCCTGGAGGCATGAACGATGGCGATCACCGCGCCAAAGCCGTTTGACGGCGCGAACAGCTTGTCGAGCGTCGTGCCCTGCGGCGCCATCTGGATCTTGGCCGCGTCCGGACCGTCGGGGATATCGAGGATGCTGCGGACGAAGGCGAGGGAGGATTCGTTCTCGGCGAGAACGGCGACCTTCTTTTTCTTCAGCTCGGCGATCGACTTGATCTTCTTGTTGCCGGGACCGAGCAGAAGCACGAGATCGTGCTCGAGGATCGCGAGCGTGCGCGCCCGCAGTGGCACCTTGGCGTCGGTGCGCAGCACGGCCAGATCGGCCTGCTTGCGGTCGAACTGGGCGAGCGCCTTGGCATTGTCTGCGTTGTTGACGATCTTGATCCGGAAGCGCGAGGCGTTGGTCTTAAGCACGGCAGCAAGCTTGGCCGCGAACAGCGCCTCGTCGCTGTTGGGAGCGCCGACGGCAAAGGTCAGCGTCTCCGAATTGTGCAGCATGGCACGGCCGCCCCAGACGGTGGCGAGCGACAGCAGCAGGGTCAGCACGACGTAGAGGAAGACCTGCTGCTGATTGGTCTTGATCACCTTCGGGCGCCGCGGCGGCGGCTCGATCGGGGATGTGGTGGGGCCTTCAGTACTCATGGCAGCACTCTGGCCTTATTCCCGGGTCACGGGCGGCTCGCGGACGTGATCGCGGCGGGCGCCCTGCAATTCCTAAACATCTGAAAAAAGAACGATATTCTGTGCCGGCAATGATAACGCGCCGGGACCGGAAAGCAAATTTCGAGCCGAGGGTAACCTTTACTCGACGTGGCCGCGGCGAAAGGTCATCCTATCACCAGTTAGCCACACTTGGCGATTTTCCGGTTCCCCCGGCTGCATTCCGCCGCGGGAGATGTCATAAATCGAAGGTCCCGGCGATTTGACCGGTCCAAGAAGAAGTTGCGCTGAACGCTCCAATTTTTCTTGTCACCTCAATGAGGGCGTCGGCTTTGTCGTTTCCACCCATGTCATCGGCGGTTCCGGTCGAAGCGCTCATTGGCTGGATGCTGCTGCTCACCTTCAAGCACATCATCGCCGATTTCGTTCTTCAGACCGCCTGGATGGCGCACGGCAAGGACCAGAAGCACGGCTGGGCCCTGCCGCTGCTGGTGCATTGCCTGATTCACCTTGCGGTTGCGCTACCGTTGATAATGATCGTCGCGCCGAAATTCTGGTTCGTCGCCTTCATCGACTTCGTGATCCACATCACCATCGACCGCGCCAAGGGGTTCGTCTCGGCCAATTTCGGCGTCGACCTTGCACATCCCTGGTTCTGGACCCTGATCGGCGTCGACCAGGCGCTGCACCATCTCACCGGCTTCGGTCTGTCCATCTTCATGGCGGCGAACTGAGGGCTGACGGCCCTCTGAGTGGGCAAGCCTTCATCGGCACTAAAGGTCGTCATGCCCGGGCTTGTCCCGGGCATCCACGTTCTTCCTGCGTCTTGGCCGTTCGTGGATGGCTGGGACAAGCCCGGCCATGACGCCGTGGAGGCGCTGCCGCCCGTTCTCCAGCCAGCGCGGTAATTCCCGGTCCCACCGCCACCTTCCGATTCGCCGCGAGCGCGCAAGCACCCCGGGTGACTACCGGGCAGCGTGGTTAACCTTTCATTAGAGAATTGCGCTGCATCTTCCGCACACGAGGGAGAACTGCAATGTTTTCAAGCCGCGATACTTTTGAAAGCGATTTCTGCCCGGTTCGCGACGAGCTCCTTGGCGAGATGTATCGCGCCAGCGAGAGTGGCCTGCCGAGGCTGGTTGAGAGTGTTTCCCCTGACGCGCGCGCCAGGCTGGCGCTGTTCTGCTATCGCCGCAGCCATCTGCACTCGCTGGCGGTCGCGATCGCAGCGAGCTGCAACGAGCGCGACCTGATCGAAAACGGCGGCCGCGTCGGCTCGACGCTCTATGCGCTGTCGCGCGAAGGCACGGCGAAATCCTCGCCGTCGCTGTCGGGCGGACGCAAGCCGATCACGCTGTCGACCAAGCCGCTCTCGGTGCTCGCACCGCTGGACGACGAGATCGACGACGAAATCGGCGAAGCCGTTCCGGCCTAACTAGCTTCGATAGCCGGAAGCCCGAACTTCCGCCGCGCCATCGCGCATTCGGTGTCGCCCGGCATGCAGGTGCGACACACCTCCGGCCGTACCGCATAGATGCCGCACGCGGTCGCTCTTCCAATATCCCCCTGCAAGGCTGAGCAGCGGTCGCCCTCGCAACGCATGCCGGATTGGCGGTCGTTGACCAGCGCCTCCGGAATCGCGGCAAGCTCTTCGTCGCTCTCGATCGAGAAGCGCGGCCAGTTGGCCGAATAGCCGCAGCAGGCGCCGCAACTCTGGCAACAGCTCGACAGATCGACGGGGGAGCTCTCTTCCATCGTCCTCAAATGTCCTTGTCAGGTGTCTTTGGGCGGGCCCCAGACCAGGCTCTGCCGCCATCTCGCGCGCAGCACGTCGCGCCGCTCCGGATATCTCTCGTCGAGATAGTTGGCATCGACCACGCGGTCGGTGCGGAAGCTGCGGAAGTCGCCACGTAGCTCGCACCAGGCTGCCAGCAGGCGCACGGCTTCGAGATAGCCGACCGAGATCGGCCAGATCATGCGCTCGCTGGCGCGGCCCTGCTCGTCGCGATAGCGCAGCATGATCTTCTTGCCTTCATGGATCTGGGTGCGCGTGCGCACCATGTCCAGGCGGTCCGGCTCCCTGTTCCAGCTCGGCCGTGCCCGGCTCGCGGGCTCCAGCACGAACGGACGCAGCCGCTCGGGCACGGTGTCCGCGATCTTGGCCATCAGATCCTCGGCCGCGCGCGCCAGTGCCGAATCGGCATGGCCGGCGACCCACTGTGCGCCCAGCACCGCCGCCTCGATCTCGTCGGGCGTCAGCATCAGCGGCGGAAGATCAAATCCCTTTTCCAGGATGTAGCCCATGCCGGCTTCACCGCGGATCGGCACGCGCTGGCCGATCAGCGTTGCGATGTCGCGATAGATCGTGCGCTTCGAGGTCTCGAGCTCGGCCGCGATGGCGTCCGCCGTCAGCGGCTTACGCGTGCGCCTCAGCACCTGGATGATTTGAAACAGCCGGTCGGCGCGTCTCATGACGGGTCTCTTGTTGTGGTCTTTTCAGAAAGCGGCGCGCGGCTGCTGACAGGATGTTGGCAGCAGGGGGGTTCTATACCGGGACAACACATCGACTGAAGAGGATTTGTCCATGATCATTCCGACCCATTTCGGCCCGGCTATTCCGATGTTGCGGGCACAGGCGTGGTCCGCGTCGGCGTTCGGTCGCCTCGTTTCGCTCGATCTCATGGCCGTCGACCTCCGGTTTGCCCTCGCAAGCGTGGTGGCACGCCCGCTGATCCAGGCCGCGGACGCGCTGGTCCGCCATGTGATGGGCCGTGCCTGGCGGGGGGCCCGTTTCGCAGAAGATATCACGGCTGCTGCCACCATGGTGGCAGCAGCCCGGCACTAGGTTCCGTCAACTTTTTCGGTGGTTCAGGAGAAGCTTTCATGATCACGCTCTACGGATTTGGCACCGGCTTCGGCCTGCCGGAAATCAGCCCCTTCGTCACCAAGACGGAAGTGCAGCTCAAGATGGCGGGACTGCCCTACCGGAAGGAGCGGGCGATGCCGCCGGCCTCGCCGAAGGGGCAGTTGCCCTTCATCGACGATGGCGGCGAGGCGGTGGCCGATTCCACCTTCATTCGCGCCCATATCGAGCGCCGCTACGGCTTCGATTTCGATGCCGGGCTGTCGCTCACCGAGCGTGCGCAGGCCTGGGCGTTCGAGCGCATGATCGAGCACCACATCTACTGGGGGCTGGTCGGGGCGCGCTGGGTCGATCCCGTCAATTTCGCCAAGGGGCCTGCGCATTTCTTCGACGGCGCGCCGGAGCACAACCGCGAGAAGCTGCGCGAGGACGCGCAATTCCGCGTCGCCGAGAACTATCTGCTCTCGGGCCTCGGCCGCCATGGTCCCGATGACGATGTCGAGCTCGCCGTGCGCTCGCTGTTCGCGCTCTCGGTGCAGCTCGGCGACAAGTCCTATCTGATGGGCAAAAAGCCCTGCGGCGTCGATGCCACCGCCTTCGGGATGCTCGCCGGCATTCTCTCGCCGTTCTTCGAATCGGCCCTGCGCGAGCGCGCCGAGGGCTTTCCGAACCTCACCGCCTATGTCGATCGCATGATGGACAATTACTATCCGGAGTTCGCCTGGACCCCGCTGCGGCAGGCGGCTTAGGGCCTGATGTGATGAATCTCCTCTCGTGCTCCGAAGGAGGTGCGTTCCCTCCCCCCTTGTGGGGGAGGGTTAGGGAGAGGGGTAGCCCAGCAAAAGGTGCTGCTTGGTGATGGTGCATGGAGGCCGGCGCACGACGGAAGGAATCCCCGTGTGGCACCCCCCTCCCTGCCCCTCCCCCACAAGGGGGGAGGGAAGGGTGAGAGCGGTGTTGTTGGCCTGGATACGATTTGATCTCCCGCTCGCGGCACTCGATCTCAAACGCCCAAACAAAAGAGCCGGCCCATCGGGCCGGCTCTCGTCGTCTCTCGGCTCTCGCTGCGTCTATTTCACCAGCGAGTACTTGCCGTTCTTCACCGTCAACAGGATGCGCGAGCGCTCGTCGAGGCCGTAGCGGTCCTTTTCGGTGAAGTTGTAGACGCCCTGGCTTGCCGCCAGTTCCTTCTCCGTCAGCAAGGCCTGGCGGATCGCTTCGCGGAATTCCGGCGTACCGGGTTTTGCGGTCTTCAGCGCGGTCGGGATGATGCGCTTGAGGATCTCAAAGGCGTCGTAGGAATGGCCAGCGAACTGGCTGCGGCTGTTCGGGCCGTACTTTGCCTCATACGCGGCGTTGAGCGCGAGACCCGGCTTCTTGGTGGCGGCTTCGTCCGGCTGGTCCTCGGGGTCCATCACCGGACCCGACGCCATCAGCACGCCCTCGGCCGCTTTGCCGGCGATGCGGATGAAGTCCATGCTGGCTGCGCCATGGGTCTGGTAGATCAGGCCCTGATAGCCGCGCTCGCGCAGCTCGGTCTGCGGCAGCGCGGCTGCGGTGCCGGACGCGCCGACCAGGATCGCGTCGGGATTGGCGGCAACGAGCTTCAGGACCTGTCCGGTCACCGACGTATCGGGACGGGCGAAGCGCTCCTCGTCGACGATGGTCATGCCCATCGGCACGGCCTGGGCTTTCAAATCGTTGAACCAGAGGTCGCCATAGGAGTCGGAATAGCCGATATAGCCGAGCGTCTTCACGCCCTTGCTCTTCATGTGCTCGTACAGCACCTTGCCCACGATCGGGATCGGCTGCGGCATCGCCACCGACCACTTCATGCGCTCGGGCGTGATCGGGAACGGTGCCAGGCCGAAATGCGGAATGCCGGCTTCGTTGGCGACGTTGGAGACCGCGATCGTCGGCGGCGTCAGCGCCGAGCCCATGATGATGTCGGCCTTGGATTCGGTCACGAAACGGCGCGCGTTGGTGGTTGCGGTGGTGGGATCGCCGCCGTCGTCGAGCACGATCACCTTCAGCGGCACGCCGCCGATCTCCTTCGGCACGAATTCCAGTGCGTTGCGCTCGGGAATGCCCAGCGCGGCGCCGGGGCCGGTCGTGGTGGTGGTGATGCCGATGGTGATTTCGCTGGTCTGGGCCAGCGCGGGCAGCGCCGGCAGGGCAAGCGTCGCCGCGGTGATGGCGGCGGTCAAGTAAAAGCGTTTCATCTATTCCTCCCTTTACGTGTTTCTTTGAAAGCAGAAATCGGGGGGTAATTCAGCCCCCTCTTTTGGCGATGCGGCGATTAGCTCCGGACTTAACTCCCCGTGAATTTGGCTACCATTTCCGCCGGGAACGGTGCCGATTTCAGCTTGTCGGGGTTAACGGGATCGCGACCGACGAGGACGCGGGTCTCAAAACCCTCGATAGCCAGCGCGTCACCCTTGTAGACGTTGTGCTTCACCTCGAAGCTCGAGCGCCTGATGCTCTCGATCTTCGTCTCGATGGTGATCCAGTCGCCATAGGTCGAGGGGATGTAGAACTTGGATCGCGTGTCGACCATGGGGATTCCCACCAGGCCGTATTTGCGGACCAGGTCCTGCTTGGAGAATCCGGCGACCTCGAACAGGGTCGAGGTCGAATCGTCGAACATCGCGAAATAGCGCGGGTAGTAGACGATGTTGGCGGGGTCGCAATCGCCCCACTGGATCTGTACGTCGCGCCGGTTCACGAACATGTGTCGCGCGCCTTATTTCGGCGCCATGCGCAGCGAGCCGTCGAGGCGCACCACTTCGCCGTTCAGGTAGGAGTTCTCGACCATATGCAGCGCGAGCGCGGCGAACTCGTCGGCGTGGCCGAGCCGGCGCGGGAAGGGGATGGCGGCGGCGAGCGAGTCCTGGGCTTCCTGCGGCAGGTTCGCGAGCAGCGGGGTCAGGAACAGGCCGGGCGCGATGGTCAGCACGCGGATGCCGAACTGCGCCAGCTCGCGCGCGATCGGAAGCGTCATGCCGACGATGCCGCCCTTGGAAGCCGAATAGGCTGATTGCCCGATCTGGCCGTCATAAGCGGCAACGGAGGCGGTGTTGATGATGACGCCGCGCTCGCCGGTCGCCTGCGGCTCCAGCTTGGACATCTCGGTCGCGGCCAGGCGCAGCATGTTGAAGGTGCCGATCAGATTGACCTTGATCACCTTGTCGAAATCGGCGAGCGCCATCGGGCCGTCGCGGCCGACGACGCGCTTGGCAACGCCGATGCCGGCGCAATTGACCAGCACGCGCGGCGCGCCAAGAGCCTTGGTCGCCTGCGCGATCGCAGCCTCAGCGGAAGCGGCATCGGAGACGTCGCAGGTGATTGCCACGCCCTTGATCTCGGCGGCAACCGTCTCCGCGAGCTTGGCATTGAGATCGCACACCGCGACCTTGGCGCCCTGCGCCGCCAGTTTTCGCGCGGTTGCAGCGCCCAGTCCCGATGCGCCGCCGGTGACGATGGCTGCCTGATCTTTCAACAACATGGCGTTCTCCTGTAGCTTATGTCCGGGTTACCCGACCGATATCACACGGTCCGACGGATTGGCAGCGTAGAGCTCCTCGATCAATTCGGTGCGATGCTCGAGCACGGCGCGCTGGTTGATCGAGCCCTTGTCGGTGACTTCGCCCTTGTCGATCGAGAGCGGCGCGTCCATCAGGATCGCGCGCGTGATCCGGGTCGAGGAACCCGTGGCTTGGCTGAGGAAACCGGCCAGGCGCTCGCGAAACGCCTCGCGCACCAGCCGGTCGCGTGTCGCGACGACGAGATCGTCGGTCGGCAGCGTCGGATTGATCAGCCGGCAACCGTCGAGGTCGAGCACAACCAGCGCCGAGACCTCGTCGCGATTGATGCCGGCAATAACGACGTCGCGCACCAGCGGGGCGCAGGCCGCCGTGAGGCGCGCGCGCAGCGGGCCGACGCTGACCCAGGTACCGCTGGCGAGCTTGAAGTCTTCACCGACACGGCCGTCGAAATCGAAGCCTGCGTTGAGATCATCGGGATCGGCGGGCTTGAGCGCATCCCCCATCTTGTAAAATCCCTCCTCGTCGAAGGATTTCGCGCTGATGTCGGGTTGGCGCCAGTAGCCGGGCATCACGTTCGGCCCCTTGGCGCGCACTTCCAGCTTGCCGTTGTTCGGCACCAGCTTGGCGTCGTTGCCTGACACAGGCAGACCGACATGGCCGGAGCGGCTGGTGCGCGGATTGACCGACATGAAGAACGGCGCGGTCTCGGTCGCACCGAGCCCGGTCAGCATCGGCACCCGATAACCTTTTTCCTTCACCGCGAGCTCGTCGAGGCTGTCCCAAATGAATGGCGACAGCGCGGCGCCGGAGAAGAACATCGCATGCAGCCGGTCGAAGAATTTTGCGCGCAGGCCCTGGTCGTCGCGCAAATAGGGCAGCAGCGATTCATAGCCCTTCGGCACGTTGAAATAGACCGTCGGCGAGATCTCCTGGAGATTGCGCACGGTCTCCTCGATGCCGCCGGGCATCGGCTTGCCGGCGTCCAGATACATCGAGCCGCCATTGTAGAGCGTCAGGCCGATATTGTGGTTGCCGCCGAAGGTGTGATTCCAGGGCAGCCAGTCGATGATGACCGGCGGCTCGTCTTTCAGAAAGGCGAGCGTCTCGCGCAACATCACCTGGTTGGCGCAGATCATGCGCTGGGTGTTGATGACGGCCTTGGGATTGCCGGTCGAGCCCGACGTCAGCAGGAATTTCGCGATCGTGTCGGGGCCGATCTTGCCGTGGACCTCGTCGAGATCGCTGCGGATCGGCGTCGCTATGAGGTCGGCGAGCGTGGTGACGTCGCGGCCCGGCACCTGGCCGTAGGACGCGGCTATCTCGGTGCCGAGCGAGACGTTGGCGGCAAGCGCATCGGCGAACTTGTCGGCGTCCTCGGCGAAGACGAGGCCGGGCGTCAGCAGCTTCATCAGGTAAGAAAGCTTGCCGTAGTCCTTCGACACCAGCGAATAGGCCGGCGACACCGGGCAGAACGGAATGCCGGCATAGAACGCGCCGAACGCCAGCAATGCGTGATCGATCGAATTGCCGGAGAGGATGACGACCGGCCGCTCCGCCGACAGGCCGCGCGCAATCAGGCCGGACGCAATGTGACGGCTGGCGACGAGCAACTCGGCGTAAGTGATCTTGCGCCAGCCGCGGCCGCCTTCGCGCTCGGCCATGAAGACGCGGTCCGGCGTCGTCGCCGCCCAATGATGCAGGCGATCGGTGATGCGGACGGGATAGTCGCCGAGCGGCTGCTTCGGCCTGAGGTAGATCGTGCCGTCGTCGCGGCGTTCGATGTCGACGACGGGATCGCCGAACGAAATGGGCCGCAGCGGGAAAGTGCTCGCGCCGCGCTCCATGCTGGAAGAGGACGGCTGCGCGCTCATGACTTGGGCTTTACCTTTGCGGTCTTGTGTTCGAGGAATTCGCGGATCCGGCGCTTTGCCTCTTTGTCGCTCTGCGCGACGGTCGCCATCAGCGATTCCATCAGCAGGCCGGTCTGCGGATTGGCCTCCGCGATCATCGGCAGCGCCTGGAGCACGGCGAAGTTCGTCAGCGGAGCGTTGGAGGCGACCTTGGTCGCAAGCTCCATCGCCTTGCCGAGCCCGTTGCCGGCCTCCGTGACATATTGCGCGAAGCCGTAGGAGGCGCCTTCGGTGGCGCTGTAGACGCGGCCCGTCAGCATCATGTCCATCATCCGGGCGACGCCGATCAATCGCGGCAGACGCACCGAGCCGCCGCCGCCGACGAAGATGCCGCGCTGGCCCTCCGGAAGCGCGAAATAGGTCGAGGGCTCGGCGACGCGGATATGCGCCGAGCAGGCAAGCTCCAGCCCGCCGCCGATCACAGCGCCCTTCAGCGCCGCGATCACGGGCACGCGGCTGTACTGGATGCGGTCGAACACGCGGTGCCACATCTGGGAATGGAGCAGGCCGCCGGTCGCGTCATGCTCGGTCAGCTCGGAGAGGTCGAGGCCGCTGGAGAAATGATCGCCAATGCCGTGAATGACGACCGCGCCGATATCCTCGGGCAGGGACGCAAAACACTCGCCGATTTCCAGGATGATGCCATCGTTGAGCGCATTGCGCTTGGCCGGCCGGTTCAGACCCACGGTCAGAACCCGGTCCGCCCTCTCGATCCGGAGTAGCCCGGAGGCACCCGCGTCAGCGGTCTCGGCGTTTCCCTGTGTCATTTGCGTCCTTGTCAGAATAGTTATGTTGTATAACGAATTTTGGGGGAGTCAAGCTTGGGCTGACGCGTGGAGTTAACCGGTTAGGGGCAAAATCCTTCCCCAAATTCGATGTCGTCCCTGCGAACGCAGGGACCAATAACCCCAGGGAGGAGTTTGGCGAAGACTTGCCGTTCGGTACTCCCACCGCCCGCAATCGATAGATTCCGCGGTATGGGTCCCTGCGTTCGCAGGGACGACAGCAGAGCGTATGGTCACATCACCTGATGCACGTCGATCACGACGCGGTCGGCGTGGCGCGCGGCTGAGCCGACGAAAATGTGCTCCATCAGCCAGCGATACTTGTCGTGCCCGGTCTCGAACCGCGGCACGGTGCGGAAATAGATCAGCTTGGGATCGACCGGCTCGCCGCGCTTGAGCTTCTGCAGCAGCTCGACCGGTCCGAAACGCATGCCCTTGTTCTCGACATAGACAATGGCGCCGTCGTCGGTCTCGAAGGCGTATTTCGCTTCCAGGTCGATCAGCTCGTTGGGTCGGATGGTCTGGAAGTCGGCGCCGAACGGCAGCACCTTGCCTGATATCGCACCCGTGACCTCACCGCCGATGATCGGGATGATGCGGCGGACACCGATGCCGGTCTCGCCGGCGGTGACGACGTCGCCGATGCACGCGGTGATGGTGAAGACGTACTTCGTCTTGAGCGTCGGTGTCGTCATGCTTCCCCCTGTCAATGCGCCATCATCCGCGTCGGCAGCCAGGTCGCGAGCAGCGGGAAGGCGATCAGGATCACGAGGCGGATCAGGTCGGTGACCACGAACGGAATCACGCCCTTGAAGATCGTGGAGAAGGAGACGTCCTTCACCACGCTCTTGATGACGAAGACGTTCATCCCGACCGGCGGGTGAATCAGGCCGAGCTCGACGGTCATGACGATGATGACGCCGAACCAGATCGGGTCGAAGCCGAGATGCGTGATGACGGGGAAGATGATCGGCACCGTGAGGATGATCATCGCCATGGCATCCATCAGGCAGCCGAGCACGAGATACATCACCATGATCAGTGCCAGCACGCCGTAGCTGCCGAGACCGAGGCCGGTGAGGAATTCGGTCACTTTCTGTGGCGTCTGCGTCACCGTGAGGAAATAGCCGAAGATCAGCGCGCCGATCAGCACCGTGAACACCGCCGCGGCGGTGCGCGTCGCCTGGAGCAGCGAGGCCAGGATCTTCTCGCGGTCGAGCCGGCCCGTCAGCACGCCGATGATGAACGCGCCGGCGGCGCCGACGCCGCCGGCTTCCGTCGGCGTGAAGCGCGGCAAATAGGGCAGGCCGTAGAGGCCGCCGATTACGAACACGAACAGCAGCACCGGCGCCCAGATCTCCTTCAGGCCGGCAAAGCGCTCGCGCCACGGCGTCACCTTGCCCTTGGGCAGGAAGTCGGGGCGGAAATAACCGATCAGGAAGATCGTGATCATGTACATGCTCATCGCCAGCAGGCCCGGGATGATGCCGGCGATGAAGAGCTTTCCGATGTCCTGCTCGGTGATGATGCCGTAGACCGCGAGCACCGTGGAGGGCGGCAGCATCGCGCCTAGCGTGCCGCCGGCGGCGATCACGCCGGTGGCGAACGATTGCGGATAGCCGAAGCGGCGCATCTCCGGGTAAGCGACGGCGGAGAACGTCGCGGCGGTCGCGACCGAGGAGCCGCAGATCGCGGCAAAGCCGCCGCAGGCCCCAACGGTGGCGATGCCGAGGCCGCCGCGCAAATGTCCGACGAACCCGTTGGCGGCGCGGAACAGCTCGCGGCTCATGCCGGAATTGGACACGAACGAGCCCATCAGCAGGAACATCGGGATGACGCCGAAGGTGTAGTCGGTCACCGTGCGCATCGAGGTCTGGCCGACCAGCTTCAGGGCCGCCGTCCCGTTGACGAGATAGGCGAAGCCGGAGACGCCGACGAGGCCCATGGCCATGCCGACGGGCACGCGCAGCAGCATCAGGACAAACAGGGAGACGAAGCCGATTACGGCGACGGCATCGGTGCTCATGATTACTCCGTCGCCTTCAATTTGGGATCGTGCATGTCTTCGGGGTGGAAGATCAGGCGGTAGGTGCGGATCGCGATCAGCAGCACGGCGCAGACGTCACCGACCCAGGCGATCGCGAAGAACGGCCATGTCGGCATGTGCATGTCGAAGGTCAGGACATTGTCGTTGTAGGTGCCGCGTACCTTGTCGAACAGCGTCCAGGTC
The DNA here is from genome assembly GCF_014198315.1 of Bradyrhizobium sp. CIR48. Lineage (NCBI taxonomy): Bacteria > Pseudomonadati > Pseudomonadota > Alphaproteobacteria > Hyphomicrobiales > Nitrobacteraceae > Bradyrhizobium > Bradyrhizobium sp. CIR48. The sequence goes on along the minus strand of NZ_JACIHG010000008.1, from coordinate 16,596 downwards.
TGCACCGTCACGACGAACAGCAGCACGAGGGTTGCGAACACGTCGATCCAGCGCTGATGGCGCGGTCCGACATTGCCCCAGACGAGGTCCACGGTGATATGGGTGCCGCGATAGGAGGTCGCGGCGATGCCCCAGAAGATGAGGATGCCGAGCAACATGCGGCCGATGTCGAACGAATCGGGGATCGAATAATTCAGCGTGTTGCGCAGCAGCACCGACAAGAAGATGTCGAGCGCGACGATGCCGACGAAGCCGGCCGCGATCCATTCGATCGTGTCGATGATGCGGTCCATCCAGGAGCGCTTCATGGGGTGGTCCTGTTCAAGATGAGTGCGTTGCATCCACGACGGTGCTGGGCTCCCTCTCCCGCTTGCGGGGGAGGGGTGGGGGTGCCTCCAGAGAGACTCCCCAAGGGGAGAGAGCCCTCACCCTGCGCGCGGGACGATGCTTCGCATCGCCCGGACGCGCCGACCTCTCCCGCAAGCGGGAGAGGTGGAGCGAGTGTGCGGGCGCCGTTGGGCCTCACTCCGCTAGCGCGTTGTACTTCTTCAGCGAGGCCTTGAGATCCGCGAGTGCGGCGTCCGGATCGGCTCCGGCCTTCTTGGCGCCCTCGGACCAGGTCTTCACCAGCGGCTCGGCGGCCTTCTTCCAGGCAGCGGTCTGCTCGGATGTCAGCTTGTAGACCTCGTGACCGGATTCCGCCTTCACCTTGTCGATGCCGGCATCCTCGAACTTGCCCCAGTGCTCGCCGACCACGCCCGCCATTTCGACCGAGCAGTTCTTGTCGATCGCGGCCTTCTGCTTGTCGGACATCGCGTTGTACTTGTCCTTGTTGATCACGAACACGAAGGTCGTGGTGTAGAGCGGCGCCTCCATGTCGTATTTGGTCACCTTGTCGATGCCGAACAGCACCAGCGACCCCCAGGGAAAGGTGACGCCGTCGGCGACGCCGCGCTCGATGATGTCGCGGACCTCAGGCGCCGAGGACTGCACATTGGTGCCGCCGAGCGACGTCACGAAGTTCGCCATGGTGGCGTGCGCCGGGCGGATCTTCATGCCCTTCACATCTTCGGGCAGCACGATCTTCTTGGTCTTGGAATGGAAGGAGGAGGGTGAGTGGACGAAGGCGAGGCAGTATTTGACGTCCTTCATCTCCTTCTCGGCATATTTGCGATACCAGGCGTCCAGCCCCATCGAGCCGCCCTTGGCGTCCGAGATCAGGAACGGCAGTTCGCCGGCGCCGACGATCGGGAAGCGGCCGGGCTGGTAGCCGGGATTGACGTAGGTGACGTCGGCGATGCCGTCGCGCGCCATGTCGTAATGGTCGAACGCCTTGCCGAGTTGCTGGGCCGGAAACACTTTGCCTTTGATGGTGCCGCCGGAATCCTTCTCGACCGCGGCAGCCCAGTCTTCCAGCGACTTCTGCAGCGGATGCGAAGCCGGCACCCAGTGCGAGATCTTCAAATCGAAGGTCTTGTCCTGCGCGAAGGCAGGCGTCACGCTTGCGGCCAGCAGCAACGCCAGACAGGCTTTCCTCATCACACGTCTCTCCCTGTTTTCGACGGCGGGCTTCGATGGCCCGGTCTCGTTAATTAACATGTTATCTAATCGGCCGGCGCGTTCAAGCCGGAACTGGCGCGCACTTCGCCGCGCCGTCTGCGTCAGCCATGCTGCATGGATTTGTCGCTGCCCGGCGACGGCCCTCCCCTTTTGCCCAACCGTTATATGATATAATTATCGTGCGCGGAGCAACGCGACAAGCGAGCCACGAGCAAAGCCTACAGGATCGGAAGGAGCAAGTATTGCGGACAAAAGTCGCAATCATCGGGGCCGGACCGGCCGGATTGTTGCTTGGGCAACTGCTGCACGCATACGGCATCGACAATGTCATTCTGGAGCGGCAGAGCCCGGATTACGTGCTCGGTCGCATCCGCGCCGGTCTGCTCGAGGAGGGAACCGTCGCGCTGCTCGACCAGATCGGCGCCGGGGCGCGGGCGCATGCCGAGGGCCTGGTCCATGAAGGCATCGAGCTGGCCTTTTCCGGCCGCCGTCACCGCATCGACATGAAGGCGGCGACCGGCAAGACGGTTATGATCTACGGCCAGACTGAGGTCACGCTCGATCTGATGAACGCGCGCAAAGCCGCCGGTCTGATCTCGGTTTATGAGGCCAAGGACGTTCAGCCGCATGATTTCGACGGTAGTCACCCGCGCGTAACCTGGGAGAAGGACGGCGTCACCCACACGCTCGATTGCGACTTCATCGCCGGCTGCGACGGCTTTCACGGCGTCAGCCGCGCCAGCGTCCCGGCCGGGGCGATCGAGGAGTTCGAGCGGGTCTATCCGTTCGGCTGGCTTGGCATCCTGTCGGAGACGCCGCCGGTCAGCCATGAGCTGATCTACTCCAACCACGCCCGCGGCTTTGCGCTTTGCACCATGCGCTCGACCAAACGCAGCCGCTACTATGTGCAGTGTTCGCTCGACGACCATGTCGACCAATGGCCGGACGACCGCTTCTGGGACGAATTGAAGCGCCGGCTCGACCAGGAGGCGGCCGATAGCCTCGTCACCGGCCTCTCGATCGAGAAAAGCATCGCGCCCCTGCGCAGCTTCGTCGCCGAGCCGATGCGCTTCGGCCGGCTGTTCCTGTGCGGCGACGCCGCCCATATCGTGCCGCCGACCGGCGCCAAGGGACTGAACCTCGCCGCCAGCGATGCGCATTATCTGTCGGGCGCGCTGCGCGAATTCTACGACGAGAAATCCAGCGCCGGGATCGACGCCTATTCCACCACGGCGCTGGCGCGGGTCTGGAAGGCGGTGCGGTTCTCCTGGTGGATGACCTCGATGCTGCACAAATTCCCGGACACCGGCACCATCGGCGCGCGCATTCAGCTCGCCGAGCTCGACTACGTCACGCAGTCGCAGGCCGCGATGACGTCGCTGTCGGAGAATTATGTCGGGCTGCCGTTTTAAGACGGCGCCGACGGTGCCGTAGGGTGGGCAAAGGCGCCTTTGCGCCGTGCCCACCATCTTCCCATAATTGCGAAAGGGCGTGGGCACGCTTCGCTTTGCCCACCCTACGGCTCGGTCATTATGGCGCCACCCGTGTTTCAAACACGCGAGCAAATCCCGTTTAAAACTTTGTAATTGATGCAACCGTCATCGCGATCGCGTTCAATGCTGACGACACGGCAACGCGAGACAACCATGACCGCCACCGACATTCCCGCCGGCTTCGAGCCGCTCTTTCGCAAGAGTCCTCTCACCGAACCCTGGGAGCCGCTTTACTCCAAGAACACCGACAAGGCCGTCATCATAGGCCTCCGGCTGGCCAGGCCCCACACCAACGGCCGCGGCCTGATTCATGGCGGCCTCATCGCGGCGCTCGCCGACAATGCCATGGGCTATAGTTGTGCGCTGGTGACCAACTGGACCACGTCGTTCGTGACGGTCTCGCTTTCGGTCGATTTTGCCGGCTCCGCCGAGATCGGCCAGTGGTGTTCGATCGAGAGCGACGTGATCAAGACCGGCAAGACGATCTGCTTTGGGCAGTGCCTTGTCAAAGCCGACGACACCGTGATCGCGCGGGCGAGCGGCACGTTCCGGGTGGTGCCGAAGAAGGGGTGATCTCTCCGTGTCCCGGACGCGCTGCAGCGTGCAACGCTGCTGCGCAGAGCCGGGACCCATGTCTCGACATCTGCCGCCTTCTGGGTCCCGGCTCTGCGCCGCTCCGCGGCGCGTCCGGGACACGTCTAGGCAAACCTCCACTCCGCCGTCTCCACCACGAGATCGACGAACGCGCGCACCTTGGCCGAGAGCAGGCGCGAAGTCGGGTAGATGATGTGGATCGGCAGCACCGGCTGCTCATACTTCGCCAGCACGATTTTCAGCCGTCCGCGCTTCAGCCCCTCGGCGGCCTGATAGGCCAGCACGCGCGTCACCCCGCCGCCGGCTTCCGCGTATTGCAGGGCGGCGTCGGCGCTGTTGCTGATGAAGCGGGGCGATGGCGTGACCTCGATGTCGCGGCCGTCCTGCACGAAGTGCCAGCTGGCGGAGGGGCCGAACTGGATGGTCTGGTGTTCGAGCAACGCGTCCGGCGCCTTCGGCTCGCCGTGGCGCTTCAGATAGCCCGGCGTCGCCACCACGATCCGTCGCATCTCGCCGACCTGGCGCGCCACCAGCGAGGAATCGGCGAGATGACCGATCCGCACCGCGACATCGACGGCGTCCTCCACGAGATTGACGAGATGGTCGGACAAGCGCAATTCCCCGCTGACCTCGGGATAGCGCTTGAGATAGTCGGTCATCACCGGCCCGACATGCAGCCGGCCGAAGCCGACCGGCGCCGATACCACCAACCGTCCGCTCGGCCGATTGCGCTCCTCCCGCGCGGAGCCGTCGGCCTCCTCGACATCGGCGAGGATGCGCCGCGCGCGCTCCAGATAGCGCGTGCCGACGTCGGTCAATCTCACCTGCCGGGTGGTCCGCTGCAGCAGCCGGGCGCCGAGGTGCTCCTCCAGCGCCGCGATCAGCCGCGTTATCGCCGAGGGCGACAGGTGTAGCTTGCGCGCCGCCGGCGCGAAGCCGCTGAGATCGGCGACGGTGACGAAGGCGTGCATGGCTTCGAGGCGGTCCATGTCATTATTGCATATATCGCAATGATGAAGTGTCAAGCGCGTAGATTGTTTTAGCTGCCGTGAGGTCCACTTTAGTCGTCGAAAGACGCAGCAATGCGCCGGAATCTTCAGGAGATGTTCCGATGACTGCAGTTCACACCTATGCCAGCGATGTCGCGTTCTCGCCGGCGGTGAAGACGATCCAGGCCCGCAAGGGCTCGCGCGGGGGTTATGCCCACGCCGAGCAGCGTGGATGGCGCACTGAGGTCGACGAGAACCTCGCCGCATTCCTGGCTGACGCCAGCAGCTTCTACTTTGCGACCGCCTCGGCCGATGGCCAGCCTTACATCCAACACCGCGGCGGCCCGAAGGGCCTCTTGAAGGTGCTGGACAAGCAGACGCTGGCTTTCACCGATTATGCCGGCAACCGGCAGTACATCACCCAGGGTAACCTGTCGGAGAATCCCAAGGCCTACATTTTCGTGATGGACTACGCCCATCGCCGCCGCGTGAAGATCTGGGGCGAGGCGCGCGTGGTCGAGGACGACGAGGCGTTGACCACGTCACTGATGCCGAAGGGCTACCGCGCCCGTCCGGAGCAGGTGATTATGTTCAAGATCGCAGCCTGGGACACCAACTGCCCACAGCACATTCCGCAGAAATTCGATGCGGGTGATGTGGCGGCCGCGCTGGCGGCGAGGGATGCGAGGATCGCGGAGCTGGAGGCGGAGGTCGCGATGCTGAAGGAGAAGGCGGGGTAGCTTCGTAAACGCGGCGCTTGCTTACCCTCCCCTGGAGGGGGAGGGTCGATCGCGTGGAGCGCGAGCGGGGTGGGGTGATCTCTCAACACGGGCAGTGTTCTACGCGGAGGGACCGTCATCCCACCCGCTTCGCACATCGCTACGCTCGTGGCGAAGCGACCCTCCCCCTCCAGGGGAGGGTAAGAGAAATCAGATCGCGCTCTCGCCTTCATGCTGGAAGCCAAGATAGCTCGCCGCAACCCGCTCGTTCGCGGCGATGTCGCTGGCCTTGCCGGAGAGCACGAACTCGCCGAGCTCCATCACATAGGCCTGGTCCGCGATCTTCAGCGCGGCCTGGGCGTTCTGCTCGACCAGCAGCACGGAGACGCCGCTGGCGCGGAGTTCGGTGACGATGCGGAAGATGTCGGCGACGATGATCGGCGCGAGGCCGAGGCTCGGCTCGTCCAGCATGAGGAGCTTCGGCTCGCCCATAAGCGCGCGGCCCATCGCGAGCATCTGCTGCTCGCCGCCCGAAAGCGTGCCGGCGAACTGCTTGCGCCGCTCCTTCAGCCGCGGGAACAGCGTGTAGACGCGCTCCATCGAGGCCTTCGCCTTGCTCCGGTCGATGCGGAACGCACCCAATTCGAGATTGTCCTCGACATTCATGGTCACGAACAATTCGCGGTGCTCCGGCACGAGGCCAAGCCCCATCGCGACACGATCCTCGATGTCGAGCCGGGCGAGATCCTGGCCGGCAAAGGTGACGCGGCCTTTCAGCGGCAGGATGCCCATGATGGCGGACAGCAGCGTGGTCTTGCCGGCGCCGTTGGCGCCGACAATGGTGACGATCTCATTCGCGCCGACCTCGAGCGAGACCGAGCGCACCGCCTCGACCTTGCCATAGGCGACATGGGCGTCGGTGACGGACAACAGCGCGCTCATGCCGCCACTCCGAGATAGGCCTTGATCACTTCGGGATTGGTCTTGATCGTGGCGGGCGTGCCCTCGGCGATCTTGGTGCCGAAATCGAGCACCACGATGCGGTCGGCGAGGTTCATGACGAAGCCCATGTCGTGCTCGACCAGGAGGACGCTCATGCCGCCATCGCGCAAGTCACGCAGCAGCTTGGCGAGCTGCTGCTTCTCCATGTGGCGCAGGCCGGCGGCCGGTTCGTCGAGCAGCAGCAGCATCGGGTCGACGCAGAGCGCGCGGGCGATCTCGACGATGCGCTGCTGGCCGAGCGAAAGGCTGCCTGCGAGCTGATGCATCTGGTCGGCAAGGCCGACACGCTCGATCTGGCGGGCGGCCTCGGCGAGCAATTTGGCCTCGTCGGCGCGGTCGAGCCGCAGCATCGAGGCGATCGGGCCGGAATGGCCGCGCAGATGCGCGCCGATCGCGACGTTCTCCAGCACGGTCATGTCAGGGACCAGCTTCACATGCTGGAAGGTCCTGCTGATGCCGAGCTTGACGATCTCCTGCGGCGGCGCCTTGTCGACCTTCTTGCCGAGCACCGAGACCGAGCCTGACGTGGCCGACAGCACGCCGGTGATCAGGTTGAAGGTCGTGCTCTTGCCGGCGCCGTTCGGGCCGATCAGCGCGACGATCTCACGGGCCTGCACGTCGAAGGAGACGTTGTTGACCGCGACCACGCCGCCGAACTGCTTTCGTGCCTTGTCGACCTGGAGCAGGATGCTGGAGTGGCCGGGAGCGCGGGGACGCTGTTCCAGCTTCAGCGAGGTGTCGGGCTTCTTGCCACCGGAGCGCTCGGGCAGGAAGGACATCAGCCAGGGCCAGAGGCCGCCGGGCGCGAGTTGCAGCAGCGCCACCAGCATGATGCCGAACACGATGGTCTCGACCTGTCCGGAGCCGGGCAGGATCAGCGGCAGATAGCTCTGCAGCACCTCTTTCAGCACCACGACGATCGCCGCGCCGAGCACGCCGCCCCAGACATAGCCGGCGCCGCCGACCACCGCGATGAAGAGATATTCGATGCCGGCTTGTGCGCCGAACGGCGTCGGGTTCACCGCGCGCTGGAGATGGGCGTAGAGCCACCCCGAGAGGCCCGCGAGCACTGCGGCATGGATGAACACCAGCAATTTGGCGCGCGGCGTGTGCACGCCGAACGCCTCGGCGGCGACATGGCCGCGCCGGAGCGCACGGATGGCGCGGCCGGTGCGGGAATCCAGCAGGTTCATGGTGAGCAGGGCCGAGAGGATCACGGCGACCCAGATCGCGTAATAGATCGAGCCGGGCGAGAGCATCTTGAACGTGCCGATCGACAGCGGCGGGATCGCCGAGATGCCGTCGTTACGGCCGAGGAACTCCAGCTTGCTGAAGAGATAGAACAGCCCGAGCCCCCAGGCGAGCGTGCCCAGCGGCAGATAATGGCCGGAGAGGCGGACGGTGATCAGCCCGAGCAGCACTGCCAGCGATCCGCTGACCAATAGCGACAGCGGCAGCGTCAGCCAGGGCGACAGGCCGTAGGCCGTCGACAGCACCGCGGTGGTATAGGCGCCGAAGCCGACGAAGGCTGCCTGTCCGAACGAGGTCAGGCCGCCGACGCCGGTCAGCAGCACGAGGCCCATCGCGACGAGGGCGGCCAGGCCGATATTGTCGAGCAGCACGATCCAGAACGGAGGCATGCCGGGGACGAACGGGATCACGGCCATGACGGCTGCGAAGACGATGATGGGAAGGCGGCTCTGCATTTCAGCCTCAGTCCTTCTCTTCTTCGACGGCGGGCGCGGCGAGCGAGCGCAGCAGCAACACAGGGATCAGCAGCATGAAAACGATCACCTCCTTGTAGTTGGAGGCATAGAAGGACGAGAACGCCTCGACGAGGCCGACGACCAGCGCCGCGGCGGCGGTGAGGGGGTAGCTGACGAGGCCGCCGATGATCGCGGCGACGAAGCCCTTCAGGCCGATCAGGAAGCCGCTGTCATAGTAGAGCGTCGTGATCGGCACGATCATGATGCCCGACAGCGCGCCGATGACGGATGCCAGCAGAAAGGCGATCTGCCCCGACAGCGTGGTGCGGATGCCGACGAGTCGCGCTCCTAGCCGGTTCACGGCGGTCGCGCGCAGCGCCTTGCCGTAGAGGGTCAGGCCGAAGAACAGCCAGAGGGCGACGATGAAGGCGATGGTGATGCCGTAGACGGTAAGGCTCTGGCCGGTGAAGCGCAGCGAGCCCGCGGTGAACGCGCCGGACAGTACGGCAGGTCCGCGCTGGCCTTCGGCGCCGAAGAACAGCAGGCCGAGGCCCTGCAGTGCCAGATGGACGCCCACGGATGCGATCAGCAGCACCAGCACGGAGGTGTGTGCCAGCGGCTGGAATGCGACGCGGTAGAGATAGAGGCCGATCATCGCCACGATCACCAGCGACAGCGCGATTGAAACTGCAACCGGCGGCTTCTGGGCGGCGAAGTAAATCGTCAGCGCCAGCACGATGGCCGGCAGCACGATATTGGTGAGGGCGCTGCGAGCGATCAGACGGCCGTGCAGCGCCTTGCGTGCGACGAACAGGTCGAAGGCGAAAGCGCCGATGCCGAGCGCCAGCGCGAGCTTTGCCGTGCCCGGCATCTGGCCTGCGGCCAGCGAGGCATAGGTCAACGCGCCGTAGGTGACGAATTCGCCCTGGGGAATGAGGATGACGCGGGTGACGGCGAACACCAGCACCAGCGCCAGGCCGAGCAGCGCATAGATCGCGCCATTGGTGATGCCGTCCTGCACCAGGAACAGCATGATGGTGGTATTCAAGACCGGACGCTCCCCCTTAAGATTACGGACCGGTCCCCTCGATCGCGGTGGACGGTCCGCTCACAGCCATTGAAAACCGCATGCGATATTTGATATGGTCCATAACAATTATCAAATATAACATCAAGGGCGGGAACGATCCCTCCCGAATTTAGCGGGATTATGAGCACGAGGCGATGACCGTTTCCAAAGCCGCTGAAAAGTCCGCTGAAAAGCCTGCCGACACGGCCAAGGGCCGCAAGGACGCGGCCGAGGTGCAAGGTCAGGGGGCCGGCGAAGCGCTCCAGCTCGGCGAGCTCTCGGAACAGCTCGGCTATGTGCTGAAGCGGGCGCAGCTCAAGGTGTTCGAGAACTTCCTGCGCTGCATGGCCTCGCTCCAGCTCACGCCGGCGCAGTTCTCCGTGCTGCTGCTCGTCGAGAAGAATCCGGGCCGTAACCAGACCGAGATCGCCTCCACCCTCGGCATCCTCAGGCCGAACTTCGTGGCCATGCTCGACAATCTCGAGAGCCGCGACCTTTGCGCGCGGATCCGCTCCACCAACGACCGCCGCTCGCACATCCTGGTGCTGACCGACAAGGGCAAGGCGGTGCTGGCCCGCGCCAAGAAGCTGGTCGCCACCAAGCACGAGGCCCGGCTGAACGAGCTGCTCGGGCAGGCCAATCGCGAAGCCCTGATCGCGATGCTCGCGAAGGTCGCGAGCGAGTTCTGAACTCGGCTGTCATCGCCCGGCTTGACCGGGCGATCCAGTATTCCAGAGACGGCGCGGCTGGAATCGAGAAGCCGCGGCGTACTGGATTCCCCGCTTTCGCGGGGAATGACACCGTTGCTGGGGCAGGCGCCTCAATCCACCAAAATCACCCTGATGTCGTTCACGTTGGTCAGCGTCGGGCCCGGCAGCAGCAGGTCGCCGGTCGCCTCGAAGAACGTCGTGGCGTCGTTGTTGTCCAGGTACGCTTGCGGCTGAAGCCCCTGCGCCTTCATCTTCGCGAACGTCGTCGCGTCGATCAGCGCGCCGGCGGGGTCGGTGGGGTTGCCGGCGCCGCCGTCGGCGCCGTCGGTGTCGCCGGCCAGCGCCGAGATGTCAGGCGTGTCCTTGAGCAGGGCGGCGAGCGCCAGCGCGTATTCCTGGTTCGGCCCGCCGCGCCCATTGCCGCGCACGGTCACCGTGAGCTCGCCGCCGGAGAGAATCGCGAGGCGCTTGCCTTGCGCGCGCGCTTGCAGCGCCAGCCTGGCGTGAGCGGCCGCGACCTCGCGTGCCTCGCCTTCGAGATCGGCGCCGAGGTCGATGGTCTCGTAACCGGATTCGCGCGCGAGCTTCACCGCGGCGTCGAGCGACTGCTTGGGCCGCGCGATCAATTCGAAATGCGCGCGCGCGAAGGCGGCATCGCCGGGCTTGCAGCTTTCATTGGCGGGATCGTCGAGCGCGCGGCGCACGGCATCGTCGATGTCGAGCTGGTATTTCGCGACGATGGCGCGCGCATCGGCCAGCGTGGTCGGATCAGGCACGGTCGGACCGGAGGCGATCGCGGAAGGATCGTCATGCGGTACGTCCGAGATCGCGAGCGTCACGATCTTGGCGGCATTCTTGCCGGCGCGTGCGAGACGGCCGCCCTTGATCCGCGACAGGTGTTTGCGCACGACGTTCATCTCGCCGATCGGCGCGCCCGAGCGCAGCAGCGCCTTGTTGACCGCCTGCTTCTGCGCAAAGCTGATACCGTTGCTGGGCGCGATCCAGTTCGCCGAGCCGCCGCCGGTGAGCAGCACCAGGAGCAGATCGTCCGGCCCGGCCTCGCCTGCGAGCGCGAGCGTGTCGGCCGCGCCCTTGAGGCCAGCCTCATCCGGCACGGGATGCCCGGCCTCGACCACGCGGATGCTGCGCGTCGGCACGCCGTAGCCGTGGCGCGTGGTGGCGATGCCGACGAGCCGCTCCGGCGCCAGCTTGAGCGTGTCGAGATAATGCCGTTCGGCCGCTGCGGCCATGGCGCCGGCGCCCTTGCCGGCGGCGAGGCAGATCACGCGTCCTTTCGGCGCGGGCCCCAGGTGCGGCGCCAGCACCACATTGGGATGGGCGGCGGCAACGGCGGCGTCGTACAGCGCGCGGAGCAGGGGACGGCGGTCGGTCATGACGATGGCCTTCGGCAGACGGAACAAACTGGCGACACACGCCGCCGTTCCCCCTGCCTAGCGCATCGGCGGCCAAAGCGTAAGCCGGCTGTGTCATCATTCGAATATGCAATCGCGTGATCATAATCGCCGCGTAGCAAAAAGCCCTCCGCGATGATTTCGCGGAGGGCCCTTTTGAACATTGCGATCCGACTGGAGGCTAGCCGCCGGCGTCAGCGCTGATGACGTCGCCGAACAGATCCCACTTCTCGCCCTTGAACTTCATGAGCTGAAGCGAGCTGATCGGTGCGAAGTCGTTCGCGCCGGTGTTGATCTTGATGCCGGGCAGCAGCACCTCGGTGCGGAAGTCCTTCAGGCTCGCCGCCTGCTTCATGACGTTCTCGCGCGTGAGATTGTCGCCGCACTTCTTCAGCGCTTCCACCAGCGTCTGCGCCACGCCGTAACCGACGATGGTGCCGCCGTCGAGCTTGTCACCTTCAGGGAAGTATTTCGTCATGAACTCCAGGAAAGCCTTCATGCCGGCGTCGTCCTTCCACTGAGGATCCGACACGTCCTTCAGGTAGGCAGCCGAAATGATGTCCTGCGAATTCTCGAAGCCGGCGGGCTTGATCACGCTGCCGACCGAGGCCGAGACGTTGTTGAGGAAGTGGGTCGGCTTCCAGCCGATTTCGGAGATCTTCTTGATCGCCTGTGCCGCGAACTTCGGTGTGGTGATGTTGATGAAGACGTCGGCGCCGGTCGCCTTCATCTTCACGATGTGATTGTCGATCGTCGGCTCGGAGGTCTCGTAGCTTTCCTCCAGCACGATCATGCTCGCGGCCTTGGCGCCGAGCCCGTCTTTCAGGCCCTTCAGGTAGTCCTTGCCGTAATCGTCGTTCTGGTAGAGCACGCCGATCTTGGCATTCGGCATCTCCTTCAGGATGTATTTCGCGTAGATCTGCGTCTCGCTCTGGTAATTGGGCTGCCAGCCCATGGTCCAGGGGAAGTTCTGCGGATCATTCCATTTGGTGGCGCCGGTCGCGACGAACAGCTGCGGCACCTTCTTTGAGTTCATGTATTTCTGAATGGCCGAGTTCGGCGGCGTGCCGAGTGAATTGAAGATCAGCAGGACCTCGTCGCTCTCGACCAGCTTGCGTGCCTGCTCCACCGTCTTCGGCGGCGAATAGGCGTCGTCGTAGGAGACGAAATTGATCTTGCGGCCGTTGATGCCGCCCTCTTCGTTGATCTTCTTGAAATAGGCGGCTTCGGTCCGCCCGATGATGCCGTAGGCGGAGGCCGGTCCGCTGTAGGGCATGATGTTGCCGATCTTGATCTCGGTGTCGGTCGCGCCGGTATCGTATTTCTTCTGGGCCGATGCAGTGGAGGCCGAGGCCGCAATGAGCGCAAGCGCCAGTGATGCGGCTGCAAGCTTGCCGGTGACAGCGGGCATTCCTATCTCCCTATTTTCTTGATGTGTGTGCGCCCCTTTTCTTGTCTCGATTTTTTTGGCGACGCTGCCGCAATTCAATACGATTTGGCTGGTGCCTTCAACAGAAAGCCCCAGCGACGGCGTCGCAGGGGCTGCGTCTTTAGTAGTCAGGGGCCGCCGGCGCCCGTGTGCGACTGCGAGAAGGTCCGGCTGTCTTGGGTTGTTTAACCAATCAGCGAACGATTTTGGGTTGCGCCGCTTCAGTGGCCCATCTCGCTGGAGATGATGTCGCCGAACAGCTCCCATTTCCGGCCCTTGAAGCGCATCATCTGCAGCTGCTCGATCGGCGCGAAATTGTCCGGCGCGGTGTTGATCCTGATGCCGGGCAGCAGCGTGTCGGGCTCGAAATCCTTCAAGGAGGCTGCCTGCCTCATGACGTTCTCGCGGGTGAGGTCGTCGCCGCACATCTGCAGCACTTTCACTATGGTCTGCGCGGCGGCATAGCCGAACACGACGCCGGCATCGAGCTTGTTGGCCTTGGGATCATATTGCGCGAGGAAGTTATAGAATTTCTTCATGCCGTCGTCGGCATTCCACTGCGGATCGGAGCCGTCCTTGGTGTAGCTCGCCGACAGGACGCCCTGCGAGACCTCGAGCCCTGCGGGCTCGATCACGCCGCCGACCGAAGCCGAGACGTTGGAGATGATGTGGACCGGATGCCAGTTGATCTCCGCCGCCTTCTTGATCGCCTGCGCGGCGAATTTCGGCGTGGTGATGCTGATGAACACGTCGGCGCCCGAGGCCTTCAGCTTCACGACGTGCTCGTCGATGGCGGGCTCCGACGTGTCGTAGGCCTCTTCCAGCACGATCATCGAGGCCTTGGGCCCGAGGCCATCTTTTAGCCCCTTCAGATAGTCCTTGCCGAAATCGTCGTTCTGGTAGAGCACGCCGATCTTTCCGTCCGGCTTCTCTTTCATGATGTATTTGGCGTAGATGCGCGCCTCGCTCGCGTAGCTCGGCTGCCAGCCCATGGTCCAGGGATATTGCCTGGGATCGTTCCACTTCGAGGCGCCGCTCGCCACGAACAATTGCGGCACCTTCTTCTCGTTCATGTATTTGCGGATGGCGCCGTTGGTGGACGTGCCGAGCGAGCCGAAGATCAGCAGCACCCCGTCGCTCTCGACCAGCTTGCGCGCCTGCTCCACCGTCTTCGGCGGTGAATAGGCGTCATCATAGGAGATGAACTTGATCTTGCGCCCGTTGATGCCGCCCTCGGCATTGACCTTGCGGAAATAGGCTTCTTCGGCCTTGCCGATCGCGGCGTAGGCCGAGGCCGGGCCGCTATAGGGCATGATGTTGCCTATTCTGATCTCGGTATCGGATGCGCCGCTGTCGTACTTCTTCTGCGCCAGTGCCGGGCTGCTCATCGCAGTGCACAAAGCGAGCGCGGTCCAGAGGGCCGCAACCTGAAAACGAACGGCGGACATTGTTCTCCTGCCCCGAGTTGGATCGGCGCCGCATTGAACAAGATTGGCGCCTGCCGTCAACAAAAAGCCCCCGCGATCGCTCGCGGGGGCTTCTCGAGGGTCGGACTATTGCGTCAGCGTGTCACTCAGAGGCGACGTCGCCGCTGATGATCTCGCCGAACAGTTCCCACTTCTCACCCTTGAAGCGCTGCATCTGCAGCTGCGCAATGGGGGCGAAGTCGGTAGCGCCGGTGTTGATCTTGACGCCGGGCAGGAGCGTATCCGGCGCAAAATCCTTCAGCGAAGCCGCCTGCTTCATGAGATTGGCGCGGGTGAGATCGTCACCGCACATCTCCAGGACCTTGGCCAGGGTCGAGGCCGCGCCGTAGCCATAGACCATGCTGGTGTCGGACTTGTCGGCACCCGGCATGTACTTGTCGACGAACTCGTTCCACTTCTTCATGCCGGGGTCGTTGGCCCACTGCGGATCGGTGGAGTCCTTGGCATAGGCCGCCGACAGCACGCCCTGTGCATTCTCGAAGCCGGCGGGCTTCATCACGCTACCGACCGAGATCGAGACGTTGGTGAGGATCTGGAGCGGCTTCCAGCTGAGCTCGGCCGTCTTCTTGATGGTCTGGGCCGCGAATTTGGGCGTCGCATAGATCAGCAGCACGTCGGGATTGGCGGCCTTGATCTTGACGATATGGCCGTCGATCGACGGCTCGGACACCTCATAGCTCTCTTCCATGATGATCATGGACGCGCCCTTGGCGCCGAGACCGTCCTTGGTGCCCTTGAGGTAGTCTTTGCCGAAATCGTCGTTCTGATAGAGGATCGCGACCTTGGCGTCGGGCTTCTCCTTCATCAGCCATTTCGCGTAGATCTGGGCTTCGCTCTGGTAGGACGGCTGCCAGCCGATGGTCCAGGGGAAGTTCTTCGGATCGTTCCACTTGGTGGCGCCGGTGGCGACGAACAGCTGCGGGATCTTTTTGGCGTTGAGGTACTTCTGGATCGCGCTGTTCGAGGGCGTGCCGAGCGGATTGAACACGGCCAGTACCTCGTCGCTCTCGACCAGCTTGCGGACCTGCTCGACTGCCTTCGGCGGTGAATAGCCGTCGTCATAGGTGACGAAGTTGATCTTGCGGCCGTTGATGCCGCCCTTGTCGTTGATCATCTTGAAATAGGCTTCTTCGGTCTTGCCGATGATGCCATAGGCCGACGCCGGACCGCTGTACGGCATGATGTTGCCGATCTTGATCTCGGTATCGGACGCGCCGGTGTCGTATTTCTTTTGGGCCAGTGCAGCGCCGGAGGTGAGGGCAATGGCCGCCGTTGCCGTGACCAGCGCGGCGGCTCGCAGTGTTCTTCCAAAATACAATTCGATCTCCTTCTTTAGTCCAACAATCTTCAGTTTTTCTTGAGTTTGCCGGCGAATTGCTGGCCCAGGATCGCGATCTGCCTGGCGCCGTGCGGCACGAGGTAGATGACGAGGAACAGCAGCACCCCGAACACCGCCCCGGAGAGGCCCTTGGAGATGCTCTCCGCCATGTTCGGCACGAAGATGATGAAGGCCGCGCCGACGAACGAGCCGGGCAGCCAGCCGACGCCGCCGACGACCATGCCGAGGAACAGCGAGATCGCGAGTGTGATGGTGTAGCTGTCGGGCGCGACGAACTGCACCGCGATGGCGCCGAGCGAGCCGGCAACGCCGGTGATGCCGGCGGACACGCCGAACGCCAGCGTCTTGTACAGCGCCACGTTGACACCCATCGAGGACGCCGCGATCTCGTTGTCGCGGATCGCCATGAAGGCGCGGCCGGAGCGCGAGCGCAACAGGTTCACCGAGAAGATGTAGATCGCGAGCGTGACGATGAGCGTGAAGTAGTACAGCCACGTGTCCTGCGACATCGGCAGGCCGAACGGCGCGTCCGGCTTGGTGACGACGAGGCCCTGCACACCGCCGGTCCAGTGTTCCAGGAAGTTCAGCTTCAGCAGCTGTGGCATCGCGGTCGCGAGTGCGAAGGTCGCGAGCGCGAGATAGACGCCCGAGAGCCGCAGCGCCGGTTTGCCGAACAAGTACCCGAAGCCGAAGCAGACCACGGCGGAGATCGGAATGGTCAGCGCGTAGTTGATGTTGGCGTGCTCCATCAGCACCGCCGACGTATAGGCGCCGACGGCGTAGAAGGCGCTCTGGCCGAGCGAGAACTGGCCGGAGCCGCCGGTCAGGATGTTCAGCGCCAGCACGGCGAGCCCGTAGATCAGGAGCATCGTCATCTGGAAGATGACGAAGTTCTTGACGAACATCGGCACGATCAAAAGCGCCGCGAGCACCACCAGCGAGGTGCCGGTGCCCAAGGTCATGGCCCGCTTCGGAACCGCCTCGACCGCCTGGTGGCCTTCTGCAACGACTTCTTCTGCAGCGCTCATGATCAAACTCGCTTGACGATGTGCCGGCCGAACAGGCCAGCGGGTTTGACGACCAGGAC